>CBINON010000001.1:0-383549 GCA_966252325.1 uncultured bacterium
GTGCGCTATTTCAGCGACGGTTTGGTCTTGGGCAGCCGGGAGTTTGTGGAGGCGGCGTTTGCGGCGAACCGGGGGCAGTTTGGGCCGAAAAGACGATCGGGGGCGCGGCGTGTGGCGGAGAGTGCGTCGCCGCTCTACGCGATCCGGCGCTTGCGGGTCGATGCGGTGACCTGAGCCCGGCTGGTGGCCCCCAGCATATCAAACCCATGGATCAGTGGGGGCGATATCAGCAGGCCAAGATCAACCCGGCTTGAGCGTGTTGGCGCCCTCGTCGATGAGGTGCCAGAACTGCTTCGACTGGCTGAGGGCGTCGTCCTCGCCGCCGCCGGGCAGGTTGCTGCGGTAGAGGAAGTCGGCGAACGTATTCTTGTGCAGGACGCGATGCACCCGGACGTGGCCCTCGGCGAGGGCGAAGTAGATGCGGTGGTCGCCGGCGCGGCAGCGGTACAGCTTTTTGCCGGCGCGATCGAGCACGCCGAAGCGCTTGGCGAGCAGCTCCGGCTCCAGATCGCCGGGCTGGATGTTCAGGGCCTCGAGCAATTGGAACTGGATCTGCGTGGGCAGCCGCGAGAGCTCGGCGGCGCTGATTTCGTTGAAGACGATCTGGATCACGCCGGCATCTAGCGCGCATTTTCCGCACTTGTCCACCCTGGCTTGTCGGAACCGCACGGCCGGTTCAGCGTCCGCCCTGCAGGGGCACGCCGTGTCGGCGCAGCGATTCGAGGTGGAAGTCGAACCAGGTGGCGCGCCGGCCCTCGATCATCTGCTTCTGGTTGTGGCCGAGGCCCTCGACTTCAAAGTACTCGTGCGGCACCCCGGCGGCCTGCAGGGCGGCATGGAACTCGCGCACGGTGCCGAGGTGATCCGGATCGGCCGTGCCGCAGGCCAGTTGGATGCGCAGGTTGGCGCGGATGAAGTCGAGGTTCTTCTGCAGGTTGAGGTAGGGATCGTTGGCGCGCAGGCGGTCCGGGTCGTCGCCGAGGTAGGCGTTGGGCAACTGCTCAGGGGCGGAGACGTGGTAGACGTTGCCACTCTGGTTGAACAGGGAGCCGAACAGCTGCGGGTGTTTCATCGCCAGGTGGGTGGCTCCGCGGCCGCCCATGCTGAAGCCCTCGATGCAGCGCGCCTTGCGATCGGCGATTGTCCGGTAGGTGGCGTCGATGTGCGGGATCAGCTCCCGAATCATCCAGGTCTCGGCGCGGAAACGGCCGTCGCCGCTGTCCTGATACATCGTCGCCCGGCCGCCATTCGGAAATACGACGATGAGTTCCGGCAGGCGGCCGGCCAGGATGCCCTCGTGCAGCACGGTGGCGGTGAACAGGCTGCGGGTCTCATTGCCGCCGGCGCCGTGCAGATGGTAGATGACCGGGTAGCGGCGCTCCGGGTGGCGGTCATAACCGGGCGGCAGATACACGCAAAAGCCGACCTCGCGCGCCATGGACGCGCTGCGCAGGGTGTGATGGCTGACGCCGGCAGGCAGCTCATACGGCGGCTGGGCCACCCACATGGCGTCGTCATTGCCGGGCTTCGGCTTCGCTGGTTTCGATTTGGCCGGCTGGGCCAGGGCGGTGTGGGCGAGCAGGACGGCGACGGGCAGCAGGAAACGAAGGCGGATCATGGCAGAGACGGCAACGAAGGGAGGGCTCGCAACTTGCGCCCGCCCGGGCTGACCCCGGGGCACAAAAAACCCGCGCCGCCAGGGGGCGACGCGGGTTGTGGGTGAGGTCGGGACCGATCAGGAGATCGTCGGCAGCTCGAAGCCGCTGGCGTAGTCGTCCATGGCGATCTTGTTCGCCTCGTCGGCGAACTCGCCGACGAACTTCTCGCTGGCCGGGTCGAACTCGAGCCAGGGGCCGGCGGCGGGCAGGTCCTTGCTGAGGTCGATCTGGTTGGCCTCGAGGTTGGCGAAGAAGTCGGCCAGGGTGTCCTGGGCGGCCTTGCTGGCGCTCAGGCGTTCCTTGACCTCGCCGGTGCTCAGCTTCTTGCCGAGGCGGTAGGAGACGTTGGCCATGTGGGCGAGGGCGGCGGCGTGGTGGCCGTGGGCCACGTGCAGCACGTCCTTGGTGATCTTGCCGGCGCGGACCGACTCAATGAAGTTGAGCATGTGGTCGGGGCCGTCCTGGAAGTTGTCGAACTTCTCGATGGCCTTGCCGTCGTTGTCGTAGGCCTTCGACTCGGCGACGAAGCCGCCTTCGCAGTGGATGACGTTGCCGATGCGCGGGGCGGCGGTCTTGCCGTTGATGCGGAAGACCGGCTCGAAGCCCTTGGTCCAGTTCATATCCTTCATCGGCAGGCCGCGGTTGTCGAACAGCAGCGGTGCGTTGCCGGGGTAGTCGTAGTAGGCCATCTGGTTGTTGGCGGTCTGGCCGTCGTCGTCGTAACCCCAGCGGCCGCCGAAGCTCATGACGCGGATCGGCAGGCGGTCCGGGTTGCCGAGCGCCCAGCGGGCGACGTCGAGCTGGTGCGGGCCCTGGTTGCCGATGTCGCCGTTGCCGTAGGCCCACTGCCAGTGCCAGTCGTAGTGGAACTTCTCGCGGTTGACCGGCAGTTCGGTGCGCGGGGCGGACCACAGCTTGTAGTCGACGGTGGCGGGCGGGGCGACCGGGGCGGGGACCTTGCCGATGCTCTTGCGCGCCTTGAAGTTGATGCCGCGGCTCATCGTGATTTTGCCGATGTGGCCTTCCTTGACCCACTCCATGGCGGCGGCCCAGCCGAGGTCGGAGCGGCGCTGCATGCCGTGCTGGGTGACGAGGCCCTTCTTGGCGGCGATGGCGGCGGCCTCGACGAGCTTGCGGCCTTCCCAGATGTTGTGGGAGACCGGCTTCTCGACGTAGACGTGCTTGCCGTTGGCCAGGCCGGTGAGGGCGATGAGGGTGTGGCTGTGGTTCGGCGTGGCGATGGTGATGGCGTCGATGTCCGGATCGGCGCAGCATTCGCGGAAGTCCTTGTAGGCCTTCACCTTGATGTCCTTCTTGGCGAGCTCGGCGACCTTCTTGTCGAGCACTTCGCTGTCGACGTCGCAGAGGGCGACGAGGCGGACGCCGGGGATTTTCAGCAGGCTGCTGATGTGGCCGGAGCCGCGGGACTTGAAGCCGATGACCGCGACGCGGACATCGCCGTTGGCGCCGATGGGTTTGGCCCAGGCGGGCAGGGTGGCGAGACCGGCGGCGCCGGCGAGCGTGCCGCGCAGGAAGGTGCGGCGGCTGGTTTGGGTGGTGTTCATAAGGAAGAGCGGTGGAGGGTTGGGACGCACGGGTTCAGGCCCGCATGACACGGATTCATCCCAGCCTAGCAAAAACGCCACAGGAGGAGCAACCTTTCTTGGCGGCGGGTGCCGAAAACTGGTGCTTTTGTGCCGCGGACCCTCACTGCAGCCGGCGCAGGGCCTCGCGGATGAGCCGGTCGGCCGAGGCGGCGGGGTCGAAACCGGGCTGGCGCAGCAGGTCGGTGACCGCCTTTTGGGCCTCGGCCTGCTTGAAGCCGAGGGCGATCAGGCCGAGCACGGCGTCGGAGACGGCCTCCTGGCGCGGGTCATGGGTGCCGCGCGCCGCCTCGGCGGCCTGCCAGGCGTCGACGACGCCGACCTTGTCCTTGAGTTCGAGCACGATGCGTTCGGCGGTTTTTTTGCCGACGCCCTTGATGCGCGCGAGCGCGGCGGTGTCGTTGCGGATGACGGCGTCCTTGAAGGCGGGCACCGGCAGGCCGCTGAGCACCGACAGCGCCATCTTCGGGCCGATGCCGGAGACGCGGTCCATGAGCAGGCGGAAGAGGTCGCGCTCGTCGCCGCTGAAAAAGCCGAACAGCAGGTGCTCGTGTTCCGTCACATGGTGATGCGTCAACAGCGTCACTTCATTGCCCTGCTGTGGCAACCGGTCGAAGGTCGACAGCGGGATGTTCACCGCGTAGCCGACGCCGCCGACATCCAGCACGGCCTGGTGGGGCATGGCGGCGACGATTTTTCCACGCAGGAAGGCGATCATGCCTTGATGAAGGCCGGAGGCATGGTAAGTGCAAGAGGTTTGATGGACCGGCCGGCCCGCGGTCCCGCGACGGGCTCGGCGGTCATGGACCGGCTCTGCGGAATTGTCACTGGCATGAAACCCCGTCACCTTCTCTTCCTGCTCTGCGCCGCCCTGTTGCCGGCGCAGGAGGCGGTGCCCCGGCGCCTGGAGCTGCTGCTGCTGCTGCCGGAGCCGCGCGTGCTTGGCACGGACTTGTCGATCCGGCCCGACGGTGCCCGGTACACGGTGTTTTCGCCCGCCCGCGAAATCGCCGAGACCCCGGGCATCCAGACCTACACCAAGGAAGAGTTTCAGAAGCTCGGCGTCAGCGTCGACACCTTTGCCGAGCGAGCGCGCGCGGCGGCCGACCGGCTGCTGGCCACGATCCAGCCGGACTTGGTCAAGGATGCCGAGGGCCGGGTGCGCTACGCGGTGTATCGCAGCGATTTGCCGCTCATGGCCAGCCTGGTCACCGCGCCGTTGCTGCCGGTCACCTTTGAAAAACTGTTTGGCGCCGAGATCTGGGTGGCGTTGCCCGACCGGCATTCGCTCTTCGTGTTTCCCGCCAATCCCGATGCGCTGCAGGAGTTCAGCACGGACCTCGCCGAGCGCTACCGGGCCGATGCCCATGCCGCCAGCCCGGAGATTTTCACCCTGAAGAAGGGCGACGCGCCCAAGGTGCTGGGCAGTTTTGGCGGCTCCTGAGGCGGCTGGTTTGTGCCACTGCCTCAGGCGGCCGGCAGCCAGAGGGTGAAGGTGCTGCCGACGCCAAGCTCGCTTGTCACTTCGATGCCACCGCCGTGGGCTTCGGCGATCGCCTTGCAGATGGCCAGGCCGAGGCCGGCACCGCCGCTGCCGCGGTGGCGCGAGGCGTCGGCGCGGTAAAAGCGCTCGAAGAGGTGTGGCAGATGCTCGGCGGCGATGCCGGTGCCCGGGTCGGCGACGCTCACCCAAACGCGCGGGTGCGTTTGACCGCTGGCGAGGGTGACCGTACTACCCTCCGGCGAGTGGCGGAGAGCGTTGCTGAGGAAGTTCGTCACCACCTGGCCGAGGCGGTCGGGGTCGCCCAGGCAGGGGGCGGGTTCGATCTGGCGCTGCAGGGTGAGGCCGCGTTCCGCGGCAAGGCCCTCGACGAGGGCGGCGCTGTCGGCGGCCACGGCGGCGAGATCGACCGGCTGTTTTTCCAGGCCGGCGGCGTCGGCATCGAGTTGGGCGAGTTCGAGCAGGGGCTCAATCAGGCCATTCATGCGTTCGGCGGCGCGCCGGCAGGTCTGCAGGGCATCGCGGTACTCCTCGGGGGTGCGTTCGCGCTGCAGGGCGAGCTGGGTCTGCGAGAGCATGACGGTGACCGGCGTGCGCAGTTCGTGGGCGGCATCGGCGGTGAAGCGCGCCTGCTGGTCGAAGGCCTGGCGCAGGCGGGCGAAGGTGGCGTTGAGCACGGTGGCCAGACGACCCAGCTCGGTTTCGGTGGCGGCGACCTCGATGCGCTGGTCGAGGCGACCGGCGGACAGGCCGGCGGCAGTGTCGCTGATGGTTTGAATGGGTCGCAGGGCGCGTCCGGTCAGCCAGCCGCCACCGAGCATGCCGAGCAGCCAGATGCCGGCGACGAGGCCGGCCAGCCGCCAGGCGGTGCGCCGGCTGGCGGTGGTTTCGGTTGTCAGGCTGCGGCCGGCCAGGACGATTTCACCGCGTGGCGTGACTGCCGCCAGTTCGCGTCCCGGCTGACCGTCGGCCAGGGTCAGGGAGGCTCCGTGAGGGGTGAGTGGCCGATCCTTTGCCAGTGCCGGGGCGGGGCGGCCGGCGGTGGCCGCATCGCTGGCGCGCAGGACGCTGCCCTGGCGTTCCCAGACGGCGAACCAGCCGCCGTTCGCGGTGGCCCAGGCGCGCAGGGGTTTTTCTTGCTGGGCGCGCGGGCCGCCGGCGTTCCAGGAGTCCTCGGGCAGGGGAAAAAAGTCTTCGAGGGTCGGCTCGCGCGGAGCGCCGGGCGGTCCGGGCGGTCGGCCGATCAGGCCGAGCAGTTCGTTGACGCGCTGCTGCAGTTCGGCGTCGACCCGCCGCAGTTCCTGAGCCCACTGCAGGCGCTGGGCGGTGTAGGCAAAGCCGCACAGGACCGCCAGCAGCAGCAGCCCGTGCCAGAGCTGCAGTCGCCAGCGGATGGAGCGCGGCAGCAGTTTCATGCCTCGATGCAGTAGCCGTGGCCGCGGCGGGTGGTGATGAAGTCGTGGCCGAGCTTTTTGCGGATGTTGGAGACGTGCACGTCGAGCAGGTTGCTCAGGCTGCTTTCGTTTTCGTCGAACAGGTGCTCGTAGAGTTCCGTGCGCGACACCACCCGGCCGTGGTGCAGGGCAAGGTGTTCGACGAGCGCGTATTCGCGCGCGGTCAGCGGCAGCACCGCGCCGTCGCGACTGACGGTGCGCGAGCGCATGTCGAGGCGCACCGGCCCGAGCACGATCTCGCTGCGGGTCTCACCGGCCAAGCGCCGCTGCAGGGCGCGCAGGCGCGCGGCCAGTTCGCGCAGGTCGAAGGGTTTCGGCAGGTAATCGTCGGCGCCCAGATCGAGGCCGCGCACGCGGTCGCTGACCCGGCCGCGCGCGGTCAGTACCAACACCGGCGTGCGGCGCTTTTCGCGCAGGCGGCTCAGCACCTCGAAGCCGTCGATCACCGGCAGCATGAGGTCGAGCACCACGGCGTCGTAGTCGGTCTCCAGGGCCTTGAACAATCCCTCCTCGCCGTCGGCCGCCTCGTCGACGGCATGACCCTCCTCGCGCAGCGCCTGCGCGAGGGTGCGCAGCAGGTCCGGTTCGTCCTCGACAATGAGCAGCCTCATGAGGCGATGAGACTGCCGCGTGCCGCCTTAAGCAAGCGTGAAGAACAGCAAGGGAAGTCGCGCTTGCGCGGCGCGGGCGGCGGTGGTTGGCTCGCGCCTTCGATGAGCCAGCCCGCGTCTTTTGCCTACCGACCCGACATCGACGGCCTGCGCGGGGTCGCCGTGCTGTTGGTGGTGCTGTTTCATGCGCAGCTGTCCTGTCGTGGTGGCTTCATCGGGGTCGACGTCTTCTTCGTCATCTCCGGCTACCTGATCACCGGCCTGATGCGCCGCGATCTGGAGGCGGGCGTGTTCCGGCTGGCGGACTTCTGGGAGCGGCGCGCGCGCCGCATCCTGCCGGCCCTGGCGGTCATGGCCCTGGTGACGCTTGCCGCTGGGGCCTGGTTGCTGCTGCCGGACGATTTGGCGCGGCTGGGCGACTCGGCCATGGCGCAGTCGCTGTTCGTCGCCAACCTGTACTTCTGGCGTGAGGGTGGCGGCTACTTCGCTGGTTCGGCCGAGCAGATGCCGTTGCTGCACCTGTGGTCGCTGGCGGTCGAGGAACAGTTTTACCTGCTCATGCCGCCGCTCTGCCTGCTGCTGGCACGCCGTGGCGACTTCGCCGCGCGCAGCCGCCGCGTGTTGGGCGCCCTGGCCCTGGCCAGCCTGGCTGCCGCCGTCTGGCAGGTGCGGCATGACGCCCACACCGCCTTTTACTGGCTGCCGACCCGGGCCTGGGAACTGCTCATCGGGTCGCTGCTCGCCTGTCTGCCGGTGACGGCCGCTGCGCCGCGTCTCCGCAGCGGGGTGGGGCTGGCCGGTCTGCTGGCGATCCTCGGCCCGGGCCTGCTCTACGATGCCGACACCCCCTTTCCCGGTCTCGCTGCCCTGCCGCCCTGCCTTGGGGCCGCGGCGCTGATCTGGGCCGGTCGTGGCGGGCCGGCGGCGCGCCTGTTGGAGTCGCGGCCACTGCTGCATTTCGGTCGCCTTTCCTACTCGCTCTACCTCTGGCACTGGCCGCTGCTCGCCCTGGCCGCGGCCCTCAGTCCGGCGCTGGTGGATGCCGATTCACGCGCGGTGCGCGTCGGCCTGGTACTGACGGCCTGGGCTCTGGCCGTGCTGTCCTGGCGCTGGATCGAAAATCCCGTGCGTGCGCGGGTGATCCTCAAAAGCCGGCGGGCGCTGTTTTCGGCCTCGGGTGGGATTCTCGTGCTGCTGTTCGCGCTCGGCGCCTGGCTGAGCGCGCGCCAGGGTTTGCCGGAGCGTTTGCCCGCCGGCGCGGCGCGCCTGGCTTCGGCGACGTCGGTGGCGGCCGCCTGGCCGGATGCGGCTGAGGCGGTGCTGGCCGGTCGCCCCCCGCGCTTTGGTTCGGCGTTGCCCGGGGCCCCGGCGCGGGTGCTGCTTTGGGGCGACAGCCATGCCAAGAGCCTGGTGCCGGCGCTGGCGACGGGCTGTGAGCAGGCCGGTGCGGCGGGCCTGCTGGTCGCGCATTCGGCCACGGCGCCCACGCTCGGTTTTCATCGGCGCAGCCGGCATGGGCTCGATGAAGCGACGAGCCAGGCCTGGGCCGAGGCCGTGGTGGAGGTGGTGCGCCGCGAGCGGGTGCCCGACACCGTGCTGGCGGCCTACTGGAGCAAATGCCACGGCCGTGAGGTGGAGGCCTTGGGTCGCGCCCTCACCGAGACGGTGCGGCAGTTGCGCGCTGCCGGCTCGCGCGTCTGGATCGTGCTCGACGTGCCGGTGCACGATTTCGCACCGCCGCGGGCGCTCGCCTACCACGCCCTGCGGCCCGGGCTGTTTCGCGACCCGCGCGTCTTGGCGGTGACGCCGGCGGAACACGCCGAGCGCAACGCCGTGCTGACGGCGTTGCGTCCCGAGCTTGAGGCCGCCGGTGCCCGCCTGCTGGATCCGGCGAGCCTGCTGTTTGAGACCGATGGCCGGGCGCGTCTTGCCGTGGATGGCGAGGCGCTGTATGCCGATGGCGATCACCTCACGGAAGCGGGTTCCCGGTTGCTGCAGCCGCTGTTCGCCCCGGTCTTCGCGCCCTGACCACGACGGTCAAAAAAGGCGGCGACCTTCATCTTGGCTCAAGCTTGGTTGTCACAGACTGGGGGCATGAATGCGCGCACCTACGCTCTGGTGGCTTGTCTCATCGCCCTGGTGGTCAACGCCCAGTTCCCCGGGGGGCCACCGCCGCGCGGGCCCGGCGGTCCGCCTCCGGGGGGACCGGGCGGGCGCGGCGGGCCACCGATGCGCCAGCACCGGGCGACGGAAGCCCAACCGCTGGAGTTGGTGCCGGCGACGCAGAAGGCACCGGGTCGCAACGAAGTCCGCATCGACCGCCGCGGCGCCGATCTGGAGGTGCGGTCGAACGCCCTGCCGGAGCACGCGGTGGGGCGTTTTCCGAACCGCGGCAATCCGCATGCGATCGAGGCGCAGCAGTATGACTTCCGGCTGCCGGCGAATCCGCGGCCGGCGGCGCAGATCACCTGGCTGCATCGTCCCGCCGCCGAGGGCGAGCGCGGGCCGCCGAACCTGCCGTTTGGCATCGCCCTCAACGGCGTGCTGTTTGATCCCGGCACGGCCGAGTTCTGGCGTGGCGACCGCTCGCTCGACTGGAATTACGAGGCGCTGGGCGGTGCCGTGCCGCTCGGGCTGGATGCCAGCCACGCCCATGTGCAGCCGGGCGGGGTGTACCACTATCACGGCCTGCCGACCCTGCTGCTCGACCAGCTTGGTCTGGCGCCGGACCAGCACTCGCCGCTGGTGGGCTGGGCGGCCGACGGTTTTCCGATCTATGCCCTGCGCGGCTACAAGGATCCGCAGGATCCGGCTTCCGGGATGAAGACGCTGCGTTCGAGCTATGAGCTGAAACCCGGCGATCGGCCGTCGCCGCCGCAGGGGCCGGGCGGACGCCACGATGGCGCCTTCATCCAGGACTACGAATTTGTGCCGGGCAGCGGCGACCTCGACGAATGCAACGGACGGTTTTGCGTGACCCCGGAATTTCCGCAGGGCACCTACGCCTACTTCCTGACCGCCGAGTGGCCGGTCATCCCGCGCGGGTTTCGCGGCACGCCGGTGCCGTTGCGCGGGCCGCGCCGCTGAGGCGGTTCAGCCAAGCGCGGCGGTCGCTTCCTTGCCTTCAAGCACCTTCCTCGAAGGTTCCTTGATGGTGTGGACGATGCCGACCATTTTCAGCAGACGCAGCACGTAGTAGGTGGGGTCGATCTCCCACCAGAAGAAGCCCTGACGCGCGCAGTGCGGATAGTAGTGGTGGTTGTTGTGCCAGCCCTCGCCGAGGGTGAGGATGGCGAGGATGAAGGAATTGCGGCTCGATTCGCCGGTCTCGTAGCGGCGCTTGCCGAGCAGGTGGCAGAAGGAGTTGATGGCGAAGGTCGTGTGATAGAGGATGACCGTGCTCAGGCAGAATCCCCAAAGGAAGCCCGGCAGGCCGGCGACCAGGTAGCAGGTGATCGCCAGCACCAGCGGCGGCACGAAGTGGTACTTGTTGATCCAGACCAGCTCGGGGTACTTGGTCAGATCCTTGACGCGTTTGGCGTCATAGTCCTCGTAGTCCGGCGCCAGGATCCAGCCGACGTGGGCCCAGTAGAAGCCCTGTTGTTTGACCGAATGGATGTCGTCCGGCTGGTCGGAGTGCTGGTGATGGTGGCGGTGATGGGCCGCCCACCAGAGCGCGCCCTTCTGGGCGGCCATGCCGCCGAGCCAAGCGAGCACGAACTGGAACCAGCGCGAGGTCTTGAAGGAGCGATGCGAGAAGTAGCGGTGGTAGCCGCCGGTAATGCCAAATTTTCTCACCAGAAACAGCCCCGCGCACAGTGCGAGCGACAGCGGGTCGGGTTTGACGAAAAAGGCGAGGATCGCGAGAACGTGAATGCCGAAAAAGAGAATGGCACCGGGGGTCGGTTTGTAGGCGGAACGGGTCACAAAGAAGTGGTCAACTGAGGGTCTGTGGGAGCAGGAAGGCCGGCCATAAGACTGCAAAATCGAAAAAAATCAACTGTTGGCTGCAAATGACACAAGAATGGCACAGTTTCCCGCCAGCGGGTCCCGGGGCCAAGTCAAGCATCGTCAACCTCCTGCCAGGAATCGGCAGCGCCGCGGATTTGCACCCCGGCCAAGGTGCGGCATGCTGGGTATCCCAACCACCGCCATGAACCTGCTCCGGACCTGCCTCATCCCCCTCCTTGCCTGCCTCGGTGCCTCCGCCGCGGCCGCTGAAGCCACCCTGGAGCCGTTGAAATACAATCATCCAGGACTCACCGTTGATCTCGGAGTCGGCCTCTGGGCCTGGCCGCTGCCGATGGATTTCGACGGCGATGGCGACTTGGATCTGGTCGTCAACTGCCCGGACAAGCCCTACAACGGCATCTACTTTTTTGAGAATGCCGGCGGCGATACCGCCCAAAACCCCCTGCCGGTGTTCAAGCCCGGGGTCCGCATCAGCAAGGGCGCCCAGAACGTTCGCGTCAGTTACGTCGATGGCAAACCGGTGGTGCTGACGCCGAACGCCATGCATCCCGACTTCCTCAAGACCGGCATCGACCAGGAGGTCAAGCTCGGTCTGAAGACCAACATCCACCCGAACAAGGTGCGCGCCAACATGTGGCACCAGGTCGACTACGACGGCGACGGCGCCCAGGACCTGATTGTCGGGGTCGGCGACTGGACCGAGTACGGCTGGGACAACGCCTATGACGCCAACGGCCGCTGGATGCACGGTCCCCTGCGCGGCTACGTTTACGTGCTGCGCAACACCGGCAGCAATGCCAAGCCCGCCTATGCCAAGCCGGAAAAGGTGCTGGCCGGCGGCGACCGCCCGGTCGAGACCTATGGCTGGCCCTGCCCGAATTTCGCTGACTTCGATGGCGACGGCGATCTCGATCTGCTCTGCGGGGAGTTCCTCGATGGCTTCACCTACTTTGAGAACACCGGCACGCGCCAAAAGCCGAAGTACGCCCTGATGAAGCGGGTCAAGAACGAGACCGGTCAGTTCCTCACCATGGACCTGGAAATGATCACGCCGACGGCGATCGACTGGGACAAGGACGGCGACGTCGACCTCATTGTCGGCGACGAGGATGGCCGCGTCGCCTTCATCGAAAATACCGGCAAGTTCGAGGCCGGGGTGCCGGTCTTTCGCGACCCGCGTTACTTCCAGCAGGAGGCGCACCTGGTGAAGTTTGGCGCTCTCGCGACACCGGTTGGCTTCGACTGGGATGGCGATGGCGACACTGACATCGTCTGCGGCAACACCGCCGGCTACGTCGCCTTCCTTGAGAACCTCAGCGGCCCCGGTGTGGAACAGCCCAAGTGGGCGGCGCCAAAGTACCTGGAAGCCGAGGGCGAGGTGATCCGGCCCATGGCGGGTCCAAACGGCTCGATCCAGGGGCCGTGCGAGGCGAAGTGGGGGTACACGACCCAGACCGTGGCTGACTGGGATGGCGACGGCCTGCCCGATCTCGTGCTCAATTCGATCCTCGGCAAGGTGGTCTGGTACAAGAACATCGGCACGCGCAGCGCGCCCAAGCTTGCTGCGGCGCAACCGATGGAGGTTGAATGGCAGGGGCCACAGCCGCGGCTTGCCTACGGTTGGATGGTGCCGGAGGGCAAAGCCCTGCTCACCCAGTGGCGGACGACGCCGGTGGCGGTCGACTGGAATCGGGACGGTCTGACCGACCTCGTCATGCTCGACCAGGAGGGTTACCTGGCCTTCTTCGAACGCGCCAAGCAGGACGGACGGCTGGTCCTGAAGCAGCCGCGCCGCGTCATTTGCGCAGATCCGCAGGCGCCCAAAGCCGATGCCCAAACCCTCGGCAACCTGGCGGTGCGCAATCCGGTGGCGATGAGGCCCGGCGATCCCCTGCGTCTGAACGCCGGTCTCGCCGGCAAGAGTGGACGTCGCAAGCTTTGCATCATGGACTGGGATGGCGATGGCCAGCTCGACATCCTGCTCAACTCCGCGAATGCCAACTTCCTGCGCCAGACCGGCGCGGCCGACGGCAAGTGGTTCTTCTCCGATCTGGGTCTGCTCGCCGCGGTCAACATCGAGGGCCATGATGTCAGCCCGACGACGGTCGACTTCAACGGCGACGGACTGCCTGACTTCGTCGGCGGCGCCGAGGACGGCCACCTGTATTACATGCGCAATCCGAAGGCCAAGTGAGTCCCCCGCGTCGCGGCCAACGTGAGTTGGCCCGGCTGGGGGGGGCAGGGGCATCGTCGAGGAGGTTCGTTCGCGAGTGGCCTGCCGCACACCCGCGCTCCCGTGGTGGTCAATGTGCGTTGGCCGGGTTTGGCATCACCTGCGCCACAATCTTTGGCTCAGGCCAGGGCCCGGCGTTTGCCGCGAGCGGCCTTTTTGGCGGCCGGACGACGAGGAGCGGGTGTCGGTGCTTCAGCGGCGCGTTCCTCCTTGAGGGTGCGCAGCTCTTTTTCGACCTCGGCGAGGCGGCGGGAGGTGGCGTCGAGTTTTTTGGCGACGAGGCGGGCAACAAATTCAAAAAGAGCGGCGTGGAAGGCGGGATCTTCCTCGCGCGGGTGCATGTCCTGAAGGAATTTCTGATCGACTGCCAGGCACAGGGCCCGGCCGCCGGCGATCACCGAGGCGGCGCGCTTGTCGTGGTTGACCAGGGCGAGTTCGCCGAAGACATCGCCGACGCGGGTGATGGCGGCGACCTTTTTGCCGCCGACGCGGACCTCGAGTTCGCCGCTGAGCAGGATGTAGATGCGCGAATCGATGCTGCCTTCGCGGATGATGACGTCGCCGTCATCGCACTGGAGCAGGCTGGAGGAATTCAGCACCTCATCGAGCTGATCCTCGCTGAAGCTGTTGAGAAAGGGCACCGCGCTCAGTGGCGCAGGCAGCCTGCCTTCCTCATGGATGTAGGCGTATTCTTTCATGGCAATTGGAACCCATTATTTCACGGCTGAGCGCCGATGAACAGGGCAATCCCGGACTGCGGCCGCTTTTTTTTGAAAAAATCAGGTGCCGAAACAGCGGTCGCCGGCGTCGCCGAGGCCGGGCACAATGTAAAACCGCTCGTTCAGCCCGGCATCGACCGCGGCGGTGAAGACCGGCACCTCCGGGTGGGCGGTGGTCACGGCGGCCAGGCCGTCGGGACAGCTGACCACGCAGACGAAGCGCAGGCGCCGGGCGCCGGCCGCCTTGAGCTGGTCGAGCGCGCAGACGGCGCTGCCGCCGGTGGCCAGCATGGGGTCGAGCAGGAAGACGTCGGCCTCGGCCAGCACGGGCGGCAGTTTGGCGTAGTAGGACACCGGCTTGGCGGTGCTTTCGTCGCGGGCGATGCCCACATGGGCGACCACAGCCTGGGGCACCAGGGGCAGGACCGCCTCTTCCAGGCCGAGTCCGGCGCGCAGGATCGGGACGAGGACCACGGGGCGGGCGAGGGCGCTGCCCTCGGTCTCGGCGAGCGGCGTTTGCACGCGGGTGGCGGTGGTGTCGAGGTCGGCGCTTGCCTGCCAGAACAGGATTTCCGCCAGGCGATGCAGGTGCCAGCGGAAGCGTGCCGACGGCGTGGTGGCGTCGCGCAGGGCGGTCAGGTGAATCCGGGCCAGGGGATGGCGGACGAGCACGGGGTCCATGCCGGCATGCTGGCCGGTTCCGGCGCTGCCGGCAACCGCGTTTATTCGCGGTAGATCAGGAAGGCCTGGCGGCGGCGGCGGAAGGCGTCGGTCTCCGCCTGCCAGTGCAGCGGCTTGCCCTGGCGCAGGGCTTCGAGCAGGCCGCGGTGATTGAGCAGGGTGCCGACCTTGGCGACGTCAAACTGGCCCGGGTAAAGGTGCTGCAGGGTGGCGGCGATGGCCAGGCCGGTGCGCACGGGCTCGAGGGCGCGGCGGTCGGTGACACTCAGGCGCACGCCGGCACAGGCCTGGTTCTTGAAGACGCTGGCGGTTGGGGTGAAGCGCACGGGCAGGAAGCGCAGGCCGGGCAGGCCGAGCCGGTTCAATTCGTGGGCGAGGCGCAGGTCGTCCATGTAGGGCGCACCGAGGATTTCAAAGGGGGTGTCGGTGCCGCGACCGACGCTGATGGAGAACTCAAGCAGGCCGATGCCGGGATAGAGCAGCGCGGCGGTCGGGGTGCGCATGTTCGGTGAGGGATTCAGCCAGGGCAGGCCGGTCTCGTCGAAGAGCTGGTCGCGCCGCCAGCCCTCGACGGCGATGACGTGCAGGTCGGCGCCGAGGCTTCGCTCGGCGTTCAGCATCCGCGCCAGTTCGCCGGTGGTCAGGCCGTGGCGCAGGGCGATGGCATGGGTGGCGGTGAAGGTTTCCTGATCCAGAACGGCCGGGCCCTCGACGGCCGTGCCGCCGACCGGATTGACTCGGTCGAGCACGAAGAAGGGAAGGCCGCGCCGTGCCGCCGCCTCCAGGCAGAGGCGCAGGGTGGAGATGTAGGTGTAGAAGCGGCAGCCGATGTCCTGGATGTCGAACACCAGGGCGTCGAGCTCACGCAACTGCGCCTCGGACGGCGCCCGGCGTTCACCATAGAGGCTGAACACCGGCAAACCGGTCTTGGGATCCTTGCTGTCGCCGATCTTTTCCTGGTCGAGTTCGCCGCGGATGCCGTGCTCGGGACTGAACAGCGCGCGGAGTTGCACCCCCGGTGCCGCCTTGAGGACATCGATCGTGCTCTGGCGCCGGACGGTGATGCCGGTGGCGTTGGTGATCAGGCCGATCCGCTTGCCGGTCAGTGGCGCAAAGCCGTCGCGCTGGAGCACATCAATGCCGTTGAGCACGGTCGGCACCTCACCGGGCTGGCGCGGTCGCAGCGCGACGGGCGCCTGGGTCCAGTCGATGCCTTTGAGCGCCTTGGCGGCCGCCGTACCCACCGCCTCGTAAAGATCGCGCACGCTGCCACCCCCGTCCGGGTGCAGGCGCGAGCTGAGGAAGACGACGAAGCTGCGCGAAAACGGATCGATCCACAGGCTCGTGCCGGTGAAGCCGGTGTGCCCGAACGAGCCGAGCGGGAACTGGGTGCCGCGCGGGCGACTGAACGGGCTGTCGAGATCCCAGCCAAGGCCGCGGCGCTCGAGCACGGTGGCCGGGGTCTGCACCCGTCGCGCGGCTTCGAGGCTGGCGGGTTGCAGGATGCGCACGCCGTCGAGTTCGCCGCCTGCCAGCAGCATCCGGCCATAGCGGGCGAGATCGGCGGCACTGGTGAACAGGCCGGCGTGACCGGCGACGCCGCCCATGCGGCGCGCCGTCGGGTCGTGCACGACGCCGCGCAGCAGGACGCCGTTTTCGTCTTTTTCTGTCGGCGCGATGCGCGCCAGCCACTCGGCCGGCGGATGGAAGCCGGTCGACTCCAAGCCCAGCGGCGCGAAGATCCGTTGCCGGGCGTAGGCGTCGAACGGGCGACCGCTGACACGGCAGACGATCTCGCCGAGCAGGATGAAATTGACGTCGCTGTAGCGGAAGCGTGCGTCCGGCGGCGCCTCGGGTTGGCTGGCGAGGGCGCGCCGCACGCCCTCGTCGTAGCCGCTCCAGGCCGGCTCCCTCGGCACCCCGGCGGGCAGGCCCGAGGTGTGGGCGAGCAGGTGGCGCAGGCGGATGCCGCGGCCGCCACTGAATTCCGGCAGGTGGCGGACGACGGGATCATCGAAGCGCAGCCGGCCCTCCTCGGCGAGCGCCAGCACGCAGGGCAGGGTGGCGACGACCTTGGTGAGCGAGGCGGCATCGAAGATCGTGTCGTGCGTCATCGCCTCGCGTGCCGGCTGCAGGGCGCGCGCGCCCAAGACGGTCGTGTGGCTCTGGCCGTCGCGCTCCAGCCAGAGCACGGCGCCGGGCGGTGTCTTCCCGCCCACCGCATCGCTGAGCAAGGCGTCGAGCGCCTTCAGTGCTGCCGGATCCAAGACTTCCGCTGCGGCGGGTGTGGACAGGAGCAGGGCGAAAAGCAGCGGGCGCATGCCGGCAGTGAACCGGTTCGGCGACGGCGAGTCAACCTTGCAGGCAACCGTCGCGGCAGGCATGCTGGATCCAGTCCTCCCGCCCGGCGAAAGGCCGATGCTTCATGCTCTTCGATGCCCACAACCACCTGCAGGATCCGCGCCTCGATCCCTGGCGCGCGACGCTTCTCGCCGAGCTGCCACGCCACGGCATTGCCGGCATGGTCGTCAACGGCACGCGCGCGTCCGACTGGCCCGCAGTCGCCGCACTGGCGCGCGCCGACGCGCGCGTGCAACCGGCCTTCGGTTTGCATCCGTGGTACCTCGAGGGACGCGGGCCGGATTGGCAGGCGGAGTTGGAGGACTGGCTGCGGCAGTTTCCGCAGGCCGGGGTCGGTGAGTTCGGCCTGGATCGCTGGATGCGGGATCCCGATCTGCCGGCGCAGCGGGAGTGTTTTCTCGCCCAGATGGATCTCGCCGTGCGCCTCGAGCGCCCCGCGACGATCCACTGCCTGCGCGCCTGGGGCCTGCTCGAGGAATTGCTGCGCGCCGCGCCGCGACCCGGGCGCGGCTTCCTGCTGCATTCGTATGGCGGGCCGGTCGAGCTGGTGCCGGTGTTCGCCCGCCTTGGGGCTTATTTCTCGGTGTCGCCCTGGTTTGGCCACCCGGCCAAGGCTGACCGATTGGCGGTGTTTCGGCAGGTGCCCCTGGAGCGCCTGCTGATCGAGACCGATGCCCCCGACATGGCTCCGCCGGTCGAGCTTGACCGCGCGCCGTTGCCGGATGGCCTGAACCAGCCCGGCAACCTGCGCGTCAGTCTGGAAGTGCTCGCCCGGGTGCGCCCTGAACCCTTGGACATGCTCGAGGCGCAGCTTGCGGACAATCACCGGCGGTTGTTCGGCGGGTCGGGTGAAACGGCCTGACGGCAGCACGGTTTTGCGCCCCTATAAAACGCAATTAACTTGCGTTAATAGGAATTGGGTGGATCGGTGCTGCTCCATGAATCCCCTTCCTGTCACCGTTCTCTCCGGCTTTCTTGGCGCCGGCAAAACCACCCTGCTCAACCATGTGCTGCGCAACCGTGAAGGCCGGCGGGTGGCGGTCATCGTCAACGACATGAGCGAGGTCAACATCGACGCCCGCCTGGTCGCCCACGGCGGTGCCGAGCTGTCGCGGACTGAGGAAAAAATGATCGAGATGAGCAATGGCTGCATCTGTTGCACCCTGCGCGAGGACCTGCTGCGCGAGGTTGCCCGGCTCGCCCAAGAGGGACGCTTCGATGCCCTGCTCATTGAGTCAACGGGCGTCTCCGAGCCGATGCCGGTGGCCGAGACCTTCACCTTCACCGATGAATCGGGCCGCTGCCTCAACGATCTCGCCCGGCTCGACACCCTGGTGACCGTCGTGGATGCGCGCAACTTCCTGACGGATTACCACAGTACCGAAGATCTGCAGGATCGTGGGCTTGCGCTCGGAGAGGAGGACGGCCGCACGCTGGCGCACCTGTTGACCGACCAGATCGAGTTTGCCAACGTCATCCTGATCAACAAGACCGATGCCGTCAGCGCGGATGAGCTGGAGCAGGTGGAGGGCCTCATCCGCGCACTCAATCCGAAGGCGAGGGTGCATCGGACCCGTCAGAGCGAGGTGCCGGTCGAGGCCGTTCTGGGCACGGGGCTCTTTGCCCTGAACGAGGCCGAGCAGAGCGAAGGCTGGCTGGACTCGCTGCACGGCCACACGCCGGAAACCGAGGAATATGGCATCGGCAGTTTTGTCTTTCGGGCGCGGCGGCCGTTTCATCCGCAGCGGTTTCAGGACCTGCTGCGCGCGTCCTGGCCGGGGGTCATTCGCGCCAAGGGCCTGTTCTGGCTGGCGACGCGCATGGAATTGGCCGGTTTTGTCTCGCAGGCCGGTGTGCTGCGCGACACCCGCGCCTTTGGATTCTTCTGGAGTGCCGTCGACGAGGCCGAGTGGCCGGAGGATGAGACCGCGCGGGCGGAGATCCGCGCGCAGCAGCACGGGCCGTATGGCGATCGCCGGACCGAGCTCGTGCTCATCGGTCGCGACCTCGACAAGCCGGCGCTGAGCGCGTTGTTTGAGGCGGCCCTGCTGTCGGAAGCCGAGTTCGAGGCCGGGCCGGAAGCTTGGGTGCGGCTGGACGATCCGTTCCCCGCCTGGCTGCCGGCCGACTCCGAGCCGGCAGCGGCGGCGTAAGCTATGCATGCTTGCGCACTTTGCCGTCACCTGTGCCCTTGTCGGCCTGATCTGGACGATTCAAATCGTCCAGTATCCGCTGTTCGACCGCGTGGGACGCGACGTCTTCCCGGTCTGGCATGCCGCCTACACGGCGGCCATCACCCGCGTGGTGGCGCCGCTGATGCTCGTTGAACTCGCCGGCGCCCTCTGGCTGCTGGGGGTGGTGGATCACCGCGAGCCGTTGTTTTTGGCCAGCCTCGCCCCGCTTGCCCTCGTCTGGATCGCCACGGCATTCGTTCAAGTTCCGTTGCACGGTCGGCTGGCACGCGGGTTGGATCCTGCGTGCCATCGCCGGCTCGTGCGCTCCAACTGGCTGCGCACCCTGGCCTGGACCGCGCGCGCCGGCCTGCTTTACACCCTGCTCGCATGAAGGATCTCCGCCACCTCTCCCTCGCCGTGATCGGCGCCGGCCTCGCCGGAGTCGCCGCCGCGCGCGGCCTGACCCGCCGCGGCGCCCGCGTGACGATCCTGGAAAAATCGCGCGGCTGCGGCGGTCGCTGCGCGACCAAGCGCTGGCAGGGCCAGGTCGTCGATCACGGCGCCCAGTTCTTCACCCTGCGCGATCCGCGTTTCGCGGATGCCGCGCGCGCCGCCTGCGGCGAGGCCCTGCAGCGTCTGCAGGCACCGGTGCTTGATGGCAACGGTCGCGCCCTGCCGGACGACGGCCGCTGGTTTCATCGCGAGGGCAACAGCCGGCTCGTGCGCGGCCTCGCCGAGGGCCTGGAGATCCGCACCGAAACGACGGTGGCCGATGCCCGCCTCCTGTTGCGGGCCGGGGGTGGCGAGTTTGATGCCGTCATCAGCACCGCACCCTGGCCGCAGACGGCGAAGCTGTTCGGCCTGGAGGCGGCGGCCGACGACATTCCCTGCCTGGCCGCCGTGCTGGTCTACCGTGGCGACGGGTTGGGCCGCACCCGCGCGGCCTACGCGGTGCGCGACCCCGCCGCTGACCTGGCCTGGAGCGCCTGCGAAAACCACAAGCCCGGTCGTGTCGCCGCGGGCTGCACGGTCTTTGTCGCCCATGCCGGCGAGGCCTTCAGCCGCGCCCATCTCGAACGTCCTGCCGCCGAGATCCCCGGCCTGCTGCGGGACGCGGTCGAGGCGGTTTGGCAGGTGCCCGCCGAGGCCTTTGTCGAAGGACTCGGTCATCGCTGGCGCTACGCCCGCAGTCACGGTGGCCTGCAACCGCCGCCACTGCCGCCCGGCCTGCACCACGTTGGCGACGCCCTGCGCCGTTCGCGGGTTGAGGACGCCTGGCTGGCCGGCGATGCGTTCGCGCAGACCTGGCAGCCGGCCTGAGCCATGGCCCGCTTTGTTCGCCATCTCGGCATCGATTACTCGGGTGCCGCCACGCCGGAGACGCCGCTCGCCGGGCTGCGGGTGTACGAGGCGGTGAGCGGAGGCCCTGCGATCGAGAGACGACCCGCGGACGGGCGCCACTGGAGCCGGCGGGGGGTGGCGGAATGGCTGCAAGCGGAACTGCGCAACGGACCGCCGACCCTGGTCGCCATCGACCACGCCTTCTCCCTGCCGCAGGCCTACGTGGACGCGCACGGTCTGCCGCCCGACTGGCGGGCGCTGCTCGACGATTTTACCCGGCACTGGCCGACCGATCAAACGGGTGCACGGGTCGCCGAGCTGCGCCAGGGCGAAGGCGGTCGCCGGCGCGGGGGCGAGGCGCGCTGGCGGCGGCTCTGCGACCGCCGGGCGCGGGCGAAGTCGCCCTTTCATTTCGGTGTGCCGGGCAGCGTCGCCAGCTCGACCCATGCCGGACTGCCCTGGCTGCGGCGTCTCTGCCAGAATGAAGATGGCTTGCATGTCTGGCCCTTCGACGGCTGGCGGCCGGCGGCGGGTGTCAGCGTGTTGGCGGAGGGTTATCCGTCGCTGTGGAACCGCAGGCTACCGCGCGCGGGGCGCAGCCCCGACCAGCACGATGCCTGGACGCTGGCTCAGGTTCTGGCGCAGGCCGATGCGGAGGGCCGCCTGGAGGCCTGGCTGGAACCGGTCCTGTCGCCCGAGGAACGCGCCCAAGCCAGGGTGGAAGGCTGGATTCTGGGCTTGGTTTGAAGCCGCTCCGGCACCCGGCTTTCTTCGAAGGAGCCAACTCAGACGGCCGCGTGGGCGCGCAGATCCTCAAGGTCGACAAATTCCAGGGCGTGCACGTGGGTGGCTTCCAGTACCACGGGCGGGGCGAACCCTGCCTCCAGCGCCTCGGCCCAGCGGGCGACGCAGAGGCACCAGCGGTCGCCGGGCTTCAGGCCGGGGAAATCGTATTCCGGCGCTGGCGTGCTGAGGTCGTTGCCGCGGGCTTGGCTGAAGGTGAGGAAGTCGGCGGTCATCACCGCGCAGACCGTGTGCAGGCCGCGGTCTTCGGGACCGGTGCGACAGTAGCCGTCGCGGTAGAAGCCGGTGAGGGGATTTTGACAGCAGCCCTGCAGGGGCGTGCCGAGGACGTTGGAGGGCATGCAGGGGAAACGTGGCGCCGATAGCGCGGGTTGGCACAAAAAAGCCCGTGCCGCACGCGGGGCGCGGCACGGGCGAAGCGGATGGCGTTCAGATGAGGCCGAGTTCCTGCACGGCGGCGCGCTCTTCCTTGAGTTCGGTTTCGGTCGCCTCGATCTTGGCGCGGCTGAAGTCGTTGACCGGCACGTCCTGGACGATCTCCCACTTGGCGCCGTCGGTGCGGATCGGGAAGGAGAACATCAGGCCCTTGGCGATGCCGTAGCTGCCGTCGCTGCAGACGGCGACGCTGGTCCAGTCGCCGGCCGGGGTCGGGCGGGTGAGGCTGAACACCGTGTCGCAGGCGGCGTTGGCGGCCGAGGCGGCGGAGGAGAGGCCGCGCGCCTTGATGATGGCGGCGCCGCGCTGCTGAACCGTGCTGATGAATTCACCCTTGAGCCAGTCGTGGTCGGCGATCACCTCGGTGGCCGGCTTGCCGCCGATCTGGGCGTTGAAGAAGTCGGGATACTGGGTGGCGCTGTGGTTGCCCCAGATCGTCATGTTCGTCACCGTGCTGTGATGGGCGCCGGACTTGGCGGCGAGCTGGCTCTTGGCGCGGTTTTCATCGAGGCGGGTCATGGCGAACCAGCGGTCGGAGGGCACACCCTTGGCGTTGTTCATGGCGATCAGGCAGTTGGTGTTGCAGGGGTTGCCCACGACCAGCACGCGCACGTCACCCGCGGCGTTCTTTTCGATCGCCTTGCCCTGGCCGGTGAAAATGCCACCATTGATCTTGAGCAGGTCTTTGCGCTCCATGCCGGGGCCGCGCGGCACCGAGCCGACCAGGATGGCCCAGTTGACGCCCTTGAAGCCCTCATCAAGGTCGGCGGTCGGGGTGACCCCGTGCAGCAGCGGGAAGGCGCAGTCATCGAGCTCCATGCAGACGCCGTTGAGGGCGCTCAAGGCCTTCTCGTCGTTGCGCTCGATGAGGCGCAGGTTGACCGGCTGGTCCGGGCCGAAGAGGGCGCCGGAGGCGATGCGGAAGAGGAGGGAATAACCAATCTGACCGGCGGCGCCGGTGACTGCAACGGTGAGGGGGGCTTTGCTCATGGCGGGGCTGCTACCATGGAGAAGCGGCCCGGGCCGGCAAGGGAAATGGCGTGGAGCGGCCAAAATCCGCGCAGCCTTCGAGAAAATCCGCCACGCGGCGGGTATTCTACCGGGGCAGATGTAAGCATCTGCTTCCGAATCGGAAGTGAAACCTGTCTCCTCCTTGAAAACGTCACTGCTTCTCGCCGCCTTGGTCTTCAGCGCCGCCACCCCCACCTTGGCCCAGGTTCCCGGGTCGGTCGCCAACGTCATCTTCAATTTCACCCTCAGCTTCAATAGGGAGGCAACGGTGCTTAAGGACGAAACCACCGGCAAGCCCATCACCGGCAAGGACGAATCTGGTTTTCCACTAGGCGGCCCGACTTTCTACAACCAATGGATGATCGCCAAGAAGAACGAGCAGGACGAGACTCTCTCCGAAGAGTACCACTACGAATACGTCTCCAGAATCGGCTCCTACAAGTACGGCAACAAGGAGTTCCTGAAGGATCTTGCCGACGCTGGCATTTTGCCCGAGGCTGAAAGCGGACCCAGCATCGCCGGCTGGAGTCTAGTACAGGTCACTGTCACCTTTAACGACGGGGAAGGCCCGTCTACCGGGCCCGATCTGATCTACGCCGTACATGCCAAGAGGGGCGAGGTTGTCCTGCTCAGTGGCGTGGTCATCGACAGCGACGACAAGGTGCGCAGCAGCTATGCGGAAAACTGGAACTACAAACTCGTCAATATAACCGACTTCGTCAAAGACACCGAGACCACGACCCTCACCACTTCCGGCAACTGGAAGTCGGTACGCCGTTATGTCGTGGATTTCGACGGTGTGCAGGAGGCGGGGGACGACTCGGAGATCGACTGCCAGTTCCAGGGCATCTACACCAATGCCAAGAAGCTGACCAAGGTCCGCACCGGTGATTCGGAAAATCCCGAGGTCGCCGTCTACCAGTGCGGGCCGAGCAAGCTCGACAAGATCTCCGGTTCCGGTGAGGAAACAGCGGGGCCTCGCGAAGTCATGGAGGGCATGCTCAGCACGGCGGCCGGCAAGGTGTCGCCAGACATCTCCGAACAGTTCCCTGAGGCTGCGGTAGACCTCCGCTAAGGGTGGCGCCGGCGAATTTTTGCACCGGACTCGCGCGGTGTGTTATTTTGGGCCGCCACCTTGGAGGCCAGATGCCTCTGGTGGCGCCCTCTCTTGCCATGAACGCCCGCTGGATCCTCGCCGCCGCTGCCTCCTGCGGCTTGCTCGTCGTCCTCTTCGCCTTCCGTGCCGGAGGGCCTGAACGCACGCCGTCCCAGCCGGCCGCCGCCGCGCCGCGGGAGGCAGCTTCCCGCGCTCCCGCCCCCACGGACACCCCATCCGCCGGCGCGTCGCCGGCCGCGGCTCCCGCGGTGGCCGTGACCCCGGCGCCGGTCACCCTGGCCGTGCCACAGATCCTCGAGGCCATTCATGAGGCCTCCATTTCCTATGACGCCAAGGAGCTGCCGAAGATCCAGCCCTACCTGATTCATCCCGATGTGGAAGTGCGCACCGCGGCCCTCGAGGGGGTGCTGACGCTCGGCGACGCCGCCGGCTCCCCCCTGCTGCGCCAGGCGGCAAGCACGCTCAAGGATCCGCGCGAGGCGGTGAAATACCTGGACGCTGCCGATTACCTGGAACTGCCCAGCGGTTCGCTGCTGGCCGGCAAAAAGAAGGCCGGCAGTGCGGCGAAGGACGAGGCCCGCAAGGACGGTTCGCCGTCCGCCCGCATTCCGTTTCTGCGCAACCGCGACTGAGCTTTTCACTGGCGCGAGCCGGCCGCGCCGCCAAGGTGCCAGGCCCATGCCCGACGTCCCGCCCCTGCCCGAGGATCATCCCGCCCGCCGCGCTCTCGCGCCGCTCGGGTATGAGGCGAGTCGCTGGCTCGACGCCATGACGCTGCTGCAGACGCGCTGGCGCAAGCAGGTTTTTGCGCCCCCCCTGCAGGCGTTTCTGGATCGCTGGCTGCCGCGCGATCCCGTGGGTTCGCTGGCGGAAGTCTTCGAGCTTGGCCTGGAGGGCGACTGGCTCAACGCCGCGCCTCTGCCCTCCCTGCTTGATCCACGCTGGCAGGCCCTGCTGCACCTGCCGGCCCTGCGCGCCTTTTGGATCGCCGGCCTGCGGGCGGCCCACGCCGAGCATCTGCAGGCAAGCGTGACTCCGGCCTGGTGCCTCGATCCCGCACCGCTGCCGCCCGGCAGTGTGATTGCCGGCCTCGGCATCGGTTCCTGGCACGAACTGCCCGCCCTGCGCGCCCAGGGGGAGCAACTGGCGGAAGTGCCCGTCGGCAGCGACCTTGTCCTGCGCCGCGAACCGCCGCCCGGGGCCGAGCGCTTCGGCGCCCGCTACCGGCGCCGCGAGGACGGCAAAATCGTCCTGGAACAGGCCTGGCGGAAGGAGTGAGCGGGCCGCTCAGGGCGGTGGCCCCGCGGAACGAATCGTTTGTGTGGCAGCGCCACTCCGGCGTCCCTCAAGGATCGCCACCACCCCCAGGGTTAGCAGGGCGCCGAAGGCGGCGAGGGCCACATCCTTCTGGGCATCCCAAATGTCGCCCTGGGTGCCGAGGTAGGCCATGCCGGCATCGCCGCCGAGCACACTCGCGGCCAGCCATTCGACCAGTTCGTAGAAGACCGAGGTCGACAGGACAAAATCGAGCGGCAGCAGATAGCTCCAGAAGCCGCGGGCGCCGAACAGACCCTGCACGGTTTCGCGGAAGGGCAGGGCGAGCAGGACGCCGTAGAGAAAGTGGGCGAGGCGGTCGAAGTGGTTGCGCTGCCAGTCAAACAGGGCGTTGAACGAGTGGCCGGTGAGCCGCTGCCAGCAGGCATCGTAGGGTACCTCCGAGTAGGTGTAGTGGGCGCCAATCTGGTGCAGGACCATGAACAGGAAGAGCAGGGTCCAGCCCGTGGTGGAAAACAGCTGGCGACGCCAGGCGGCACGCGCGACCGGCACGGCGGCCAGGATGAGGATGTTTTCCAGCACCCAGTCCTGGCGGTGCAACGGGGCCGCCGCCAATGCCACCCAGATCAGGAGGAAGGCGATGCCCAGTGACTTGACCCAGCGTTCCTGTGCCATGTCACTTCAACGACGGCATGATGGCGGTTCCTTCGCTTCGCCAGTCAGCCGGGTTCTGGAGCAGAGTTGGCCCGGCGACGGATTGCTTGCGGCTAGCATCACGCTTGAGGTGCGTGGGTGGCCGGGGCGACACATCGCTGCCGCGGCATCCATCTCCACCCTTCAGCGTGTCACAGTTGGTGCTGGCAGCTCCGAGACGAAGACAGACGTCTGAGGCGACTTGCCGGAGTAGTAGGACAGGTAATGTCTGTCGCCAATCACCGTGGCGTTGACGTTGCCGGCATCGATGGAGGCCGTGCTGCCCTTGGCCACCGCCTCGGAGGCTGGCCACTGGAGAGGGTGGTCGAAGATGCGCTTGGCATCCACGACCCGGCGCCGCAGGACACCGCCGGCGCCGCGCTGATAGTAGTAGTTGCTGAGCAGGCCGGTTTGGGTGTCGAGAATCAGGCTGGGCGTGGAGAGCAGGACATCGCTGATGTTGGTGCGCCGGCGTGTCCAAGTGGCGCCGGAGTCCTTGGACATGAGTTGGAACTGCGCCCGCTCGGTGGTCGAGCCGCGCTGCTCCGTGCGGGCGATGGCAAGGATTTTGCCATTGCCAAGGTGAACGGCGGAGGGTTCGGTCGGCCACTGCGCCAGGCTCAGGCCGGATTCGTGGGGGGTTTGTGTCCAGGTGAGGCCGTTGTCGCGGCTCGTCAGCGTGCCCCACGAGTGGTTGTCATCCTCCTTGTAACTGCCGGCGAACCACAGCGCCATGAGACCGACTTCCGGGACGGTGAAGATGTCGGTGATCTGCACCGGAACCGGCGACAGGACCGGAGTTGCCACCCGGGTGAAGGTCAGGCCGTCGGTCGTTCGATACAGGTCATGCTGCCAGTCCCGGCCGACCCGGCGCGCCCAGAGCAGCATGGCGCCCGCGGCATCCAGGCCCTTGCCGATGGCGACGTCGCCATAGCCGGGTGAATTGGCGACCACCGTTTCCGGCGTCCAGGTCTTGCCTCGGTCGGTGGAGGTGCGCGCGTAAAGTACGCGTGCATCCTCGCCGATCGTGTGTCCCGAGCCGCGGCTGTACACACAGACCAGCTTGTCGCCGATGGCCTGCAGCATCGGCCAGGAATTGTAGCCGCCTCCAGTCTGCACCACCTGCCCCCGGGCAACGGCCGCCACCGGTGTCACCTTGACCAGGACCAGGCCCGTGGGTTTGGTGAAGGTGTCGGCGGGATCGCCCGGCTCACGCTGCACCCGCACCCAGAGGGGTGCCCCCGGCTCGATCTCGTAGTACGATTCCAGAACAAGCCTGCGCGAGTGCAACGGCGCGGCTGGCAGGGCGCTGCGCACGGCCGCGCCCTGGTAATGCCGCTGCGTGAAGGGCGCCCCCTCCAGCAGCTGCGACAGGTGAACGCGGTACACGTCCTCCAAGGCGGGGCCCGTGGTCTTGTCGGTCGAGGTCACGACGATCTCGACCTGCACCGCCCTGCAGTCTTCGGGAAGCCCGGTCACAATCCCGGCGACCGACTGTCCGACGGTGCCACCCGACAGCGACCACACCGGGACGTGCACGGAGCCGCTCGACATCGTCACTAGGGAAGGCTGGCCGGTCGCGATCGACAGGTTGCTCGCGCCGAGTCCGATGGAAGCCGCCTCAGCACCGAGGCCGAGGAGGGGAAAGGCCGGCAGTGCGAGGAAGGGAAGGAGCGATCGCATGAGGGGTTGAGCGTGGCTGGCATGGAAGCCATGTCAAGGTGCCCGCGAGCCCGCGGCGGTTGGCGGTCTCCCGGCATCCCAAAGGCAGGGGACATGGGGCGCTCAAGCTTCCCTTGACGAACCTGTCTGGAGATCGACCCCTGGTCGGCAAAACTTTCCCGTTGGAACGGCGGCGTTGAGACTGCGGTGGAGAGCACCGGCCTCAACCTGGCTCGTCCCCTTGATCCTCAACGTGGAGCGGGTGATGGGAATCGAACCCACGTATCAAGCTTGGGAAGCTCGTGTTCTACCATTGAACTACACCCGCGCGGTGAAATGTACCATCGCTGCGGCAGACGGAATGTCAAGGTGGGGTGGTGCTGTCGCGCAGGGCGGCGACCTGTGCGATCCACGCGGTCATTGCGCACAAAAAACGCCGCCTGTTGCCAGGCGGCGTTTGTGGGAGTCAGAGAGCTGACGACAGGCTTCAGGCGGTCGGCACTTCCGCGATGGTGCGGAGGATGCGCGAGGCGATGGCGTAGGGGTCGCCCTGGGAGTTCGGACGGCGATCCTCCAGGTAGCCCTTGTAGCCGTTGTTGATGAAGCTGTGCGGCACGCGCACCGAGGAACCGCGGTCGGCGATGCCGTAGGTGAACTTGTCGATCGACTGCGTTTCGTGCAGGCCGGTGAGACGCATGTGGTTGTCCGGGCCGTAAACGGCGATGTGCTCGTTGAGGTTCTTGGCGAAGGCCGCCATGAGCTTCTCGAAGTACTCCTTGCCGCCCACTTCGCGCAGATGCTTCGTCGAGAAGTTGGCGTGCATGCCGGAACCGTTCCAGTCGAGGTCCTTGCCGAGCGGCTTGCAGTGGAATTCGACGTCCACGGCATACTTTTCGCAGAGGCGGATCAGCAGGTAGCGGGCGACCCAGACCTGGTCGGCGCAATTCTTGGAGCCCTTGCCGAAGATCTGGAATTCCCACTGGCCCTTGGCCACTTCGGCGTTGATGCCCTCATGGTTGATGCCGGCGTCAAGGCAGAGGTCGAGGTGTTCCTCAACGATCTGGCGCGCGATGTCACCGACGTTCTTGTAACCGACGCCGGTGTAGTACGGGCCCTGAGGGGCGGGGTAACCGCCTTCCGGGAAGCCGAGCGGGCGACCGTCCTGGTAGAGGAAATATTCCTGTTCGAAGCCAAACCAGGCGTCCGGATCGTCGAGGATGGTGGCGCGGCTGTTCGACGGATGCGGGGTGACGCCGTCCGGCATCATGACTTCGCACATGACGAGGACGCCGTTCTTGCGGGTGCTGTCCGGGTAGACGGCGACCGGCTTGAGCACGCAGTCGGAGCTGCGGCCTTCGGCCTGCTGGGTGGAGCTGCCGTCGAAGCCCCAGTTCGGGAGCTGCTCAAGGGTCGGGAAGCTGGCGAATTCCTTGATCTGCGTCTTGCTGCGCAGGTTCGGCACCGGCGTGTAGCCGTCGAGCCAGATGTATTCGAGTTTGTATTTGGCCATGGTTGTTGGGTTCGGGGTTCGGTTGGGCCGGAATGAAGATCCGGACGCGCGCCAGAAGGAAAAAGCACGTCTTGTGCCAAAAGCGAAAGGTTTTTCGGGAAGTTTTTCCGGTCCTGGCCGCTTGCCCTCAGGTCCCGCCGCCGCCTTAGTGCAGACTGCATGCAGGAAGCCAAGAACACCGCCCGCGCCTCGGTCCGACTGGGTTATGATGGCCGGGTCCACAAGACGTTCAAGGGGCACCAGGCACGCGAGCGCTTTGAGCATGAAGTGAGGGTTTTGAAGTACCTGGAGAAGATGGGCTGCCCCTTTGTGCCGCGGGTGCTTGAGGCGGACCCGGAGCGGCTGTATCTGGTGACTTCGAATTGCGGCCAGCGTGTGGATCACATGACCGAGGACAAGTTGCGCCAGATTTACGCCGAGCTTGAGCAGTACGGTGTGCGCCACGAGGATCCCTACCTGCGCAACGTCACCTACCGGGCATCGGACGGTCGTTTCTGCCTGATCGATTTCGAATTTGCCACCATTCTGGAGCAGCCCGAGCTCGGGCCGCCGCCGCCGCCGCCGGATCCGTTCGAGCAGGGGCCGCGCGGTTGGTGAGGGTCCTCATGCGCGCGGGTTTTGCGGGGCATCGCGGCGCGGGAAGATCAGACTGCCGAGGCAGCCGCCGATCATCGTCGCCAGGAAGGCGGCGAGTTGCATCCACTGGAAGCTGACCGGATCGTTCATGGTTTTCGGATCGAAACCGGGCACGAAGAGCGGCCCGGAGAAGGCGATCAGGCCGGCGGCGATGACGCCGCAGAAGGTACCGATCCAGACGCCGATGGGCGAGGCGAAGCGGATGACCAGGGCGAAGACGAAGAGGCAGAAGATCGGCACGGTGAAGAAGTTCACCGTCTTGCCGGTGACGGCGGTGAAGTTGCCGGGCACATGCTTCATGAAGGTGCTGCCGGTCACCACGACGGCGCCGATGCCGAAGGCCATCCAGCGGGCGAGGCGGAAGTGTTCGGCATCGCTTTTCGCCCCGTAGCCGAAGCGGTCGAGGAAGTCGCGCATGACGACGGCGGTGATCGAGTTGACGCCGGAGTCGAGGCTGGACATCGCGGCGGCGAAGAGGCCGGAAACGACCAGGCCGGAGACGACCGGCGGCAGGTGGAAGGCGATGTAATGCGGGAAGACCTTGTCGGCATTCTGCTTGAGGTCGAGTCCCTCGCCGAGGCGTTCGGGAAAGGCCTCGAAGTAGCCGAGCAGGGCGAAGCCGACGCAGGCGAGAGTGAGGCCAACGATGACGCTGAGTCCGAGTTGCACGGCGAGCGCGCGGCGGGCGGCGCGGAGGTTTTCCGTGGCCATGAAGCGCTGCACGGAGACCTGGTCGCCGCCCATGGTCGCCACCACCCAGAAGAACACCGAGATGATGGACCCGACGACCGTGACCCGCTCCGACCAGTCCCAGCTGAAAACAACCTGGCGATCCCAGTTGCCGCGCCACTCGGTGGGGAACCAGGAGAAGCCGCCCATTTTGAAAGTCACCGTGCCGATGACAAGCAGGGCGCCGCCATACAGCAGGACGGTCTGCATGAAGTCGGTGATGACCACCGCGCGCAGGCCGCCCATGGAGGTGTAGATGATGGTCACCAGGCCGCTGACGGCGGCGATGAGTGGCACCCATTCCTCGCCCAAACCGGCCATGATGGCGATGGCGTTCGAGGTGAGGTAGATCATCAGCGACATCCAGACGAGGCGCAGCAGCAGGAACAGGCTGGCGCCGAGCAGGCGGACGCTCAGGCCAAGGCGTTCCTCGAGCAGTTCGTAGGCGCTCTGCACGCGGTGGCGCATGTACAGCGGCAGCAGGCCGAAGGCGACGACCGCGAAAACCAGGGGGTAGGAGAGGTAGTTGGTGATGAAGGCCGGCCCCTTGCCGAGGGTTTCACCGGGCAGGGACATGTAGGTGATCGTGCTGAGCAGGGTGGCGAACAGCGAGACACCGATCAGCACGGGACTCATTCGGCCCGAGCCGATGAAATAGGAACTGGTGGTGCGGTCGCCCTGCGAGCAGCGCCAACCAATCCAGAGGGTGGCCGCCATGTACAGTGCCACCACCACCCAGTCGATCCAGATCAGCCCGTGCCGAGGTGCCGGCGCCGCTTCCGCCGCCTGCAGCAGGGCGGGACAGGACAGGAGGGCGAGCAGGATCGGGAGCAGCGGTCGGTGGGTCATGATCGGGAAAGCCGGCACCGCCCCATGCGATGCCGACAGAGGTCATCGACGCCGGTGCGGCGGTTCTTTCCAGGGGTGTGTGTGCGGATCAGCGACCGAGCAGGCGCAGCAGCCAGTCGGGCGGCGGGGTTTCGGTGCCGAAGTAGAAACGGGTGAGGTGGAAGAACAGCGGCGCGGCGAAGCAGAGCGAGTCGAGCCGGTCCATGAAGCCGCCGTGGCCGGCAATGCTGCCCCCCCAGTCCTTGGCGCCGAGGTCGCGCTTGATGGCGGAGAGCACGAGGCCGCCGAAGAAGCCGGCGAGGCAGATGAGCAGCGCCATGAGGGCGGCCTGCCAGGGCGTGAAGGGGGTGACCCAGCTCAGGGCGGTGCCGGCGAGCACGGCACTGGCGATGCCGCCGACCGTGCCCTCCCAGGTCTTGTGCGGGCTGACCCGCGGGGCGACCGGCCGGCGGCCGCAGGTCTTGCCCCAGAGGTATTGCAGGACGTCGCTCAACTGGACGGTGACGACGAAGAAAAACAGCAGCTTGGCGTTGGCGGACTCGCCTCCCGGAAGGGGCAGGGCGAGCAGCATGGGGATGTGGCTGACCGCGTAGACGCAGACGAGCAGGGCCCACTGGATGCGCGCCGTGTTCACCAGAAACCCCGCCGTTTCACCGGTCAGCACGCGCCGGAACGGGATGAAGACAAAGGCGTAGACCGGGATGAAGATGCTGAACATGCCGTACCAGTGCGCGCCGACCCAGAAGTAGTGCAGGGGCAGGATGACGAAGAAGGCCCAGAACAGCACCGCGTGATCGGCCCGGTCGGTCCGGGTCAGGGTGATGAATTCGCGCATGGCCAGGAAGGACAGGGCGGCAAAGAGCAGCGTTGTCACCAGCGGTCCCAGAGCCAGCGTGGCGGCGAACACCGCCGTCATCACCCACCAGGAACGGATGCGGGCATTGAGGTTGGCGACGGTGGCGCGCGCCGTCTCGCTGCGGGCGCGAACGGCGAGCCCGGCGCCGATGGTGGAGGCGAGCACGAGCACGGCGAGCAGGACGCCAAAGAGAAGCTGCAGGTCGGGGTCCATGGCGGTCAGGCAGCGGGTTCGTCGAGCAGGGCGGCGCGGGCGCGGCGCAGGAAGTCGGTCTTGGCCTCGCCCTCCCCCAGGCGGATCGGGGCGCGGAAGTGGGCCTGGGCGATGAGCGGCACCGGCAGCAGGGTGCCCTTGGGCAGGATGCGGTTGAGGTTTTCCAGATGCACCGGCACGAGCGGCAGACCCGGGAAACGTCTGGCCAGATGGTACAGGCCGGCCTTGAACTCGCCGACCTGGCCGTCGCTGCGGCGCGTGCCCTCGGGGAAGAGGATCAGCGAGCGACCGCGTTCCAGCACCTCGCCGAGACGGTCGAGCGGGTTGTTGTCGCGCGTGATGCCCTCGCGTGGAATCAGCACGGACTGGAACAGGTCGCAGGCGATGCGGCGGCGCAGGGCACCGCGACCCCAGTAGTCTTCGGCGGCCGCGGGTGAGGTCTGTTCGCGTGCCGTTTGCGGCAGCGCGGCCCAGATGACGACAAAATCGAGGTGGCTGCCGTGGTTGGCGTAGTAGATGGCCGGACCTTCGCCCTGCGGGGGCGCGGCCACTCGGCGCACACCGGTGGCGAGCCGGGTCAGGCCGGCGATCAGGCGGCGGGTCATGGGGTGCGGCGGTGCAGGGTTCGGGAGAGGCCGTGCAGGCGGCGCCCCAGCGTCAGGGCGATGCCGGCCAGCATCGCGGCCAGCAGCCAGGTCAGCGGCAGGGCGGGCGCGCCCGTCAGCAACAGCCCGGTCTGCAGCAGGCAGGCGGCGGTGGCCAGGGCCATGCGATGGGGTTTGGCCATGGGGCCGCGGAAGTCATGCAGGCCGGTCAGGGCCGCGCCGTGCAGGCGCACGGCGGCGGTCATCAGTGCGCCGCCGGCACAGAGCCAGCCGAGGCGTTCGGAGGCCGTTGTGCCGTCGCTCAGGCCGAGGGCGGCGAGGATGCACAGATCCGCCAGTCGGTCGGGGAACTCGTTGTACAACTCGCCATTCGGCGTTTTCAGGCCGCCCTCGACCGCGAGCATGCCATCCATCAAATTGCAGAGCAGGCGCAGTTGGATGCAGGTGGCGGCGGCCAGCCAGTGCCACCAGGCGGGCGGTTCCGGACAGATGAGAAAACCGGCCGCAGCGGCGGCGAAGACGATGCTCAGCACGGACACCTGGTTGGGTCGAAGACCGGTTTTGAGCAGAGCTCGCGACAGGGCGCTCGCCCAGGCGGTGCCCCGGGATTTCAACGGTCGGCGCGCGCCGGCTTCGTTCATTTCACGAGTCTGCCACGAACCCGGCGTGGGATGCAACCGCGGAGTTCGGTCTCAGAGACCGGCGGCAATGGCGCGGGCGAGCCGGGCCAGGGCCTCATTGGTGGCGGCGACCTGCGCGGTCGCGCTGGCGGGGGCGGCGGGCACGACGGTGCGGAAGGCCCGAAACGGGGCCTCGGGTCCGGTCACCGGCTGCAGCTTCCAGGCGGCTTCCAGGACGAGGCTGCCGTCGGGGCCGGGTTCGCAGCGTTCGATGCGCAGTTCCACCAGGCGGTCGTATTCGAGGGCGACAAAGCCGCTGGCGGGCAGGATGGCGCCCGAGCCGGTCAGGCGCGCAAGGTTGGCGGCGAGCACGCGGGCGATGCCGGCGTCGAGCGGCTCGGACCAGAGCTGCTCGTCGAGCACGCGCAGTTCGCCGGCCGCACCACGGCTGACGAGCTGGGGGCGATCGAGGTAGGCGGGCAGGGCGGGTTTGGCCAGGGCCACCGCCGGTTGGCTGGCGGTGGTCGCGCGGGCGGGCACGGCGGCGTCGAGCAGGTGCCGGGCCGCCGTGTCGCGCACCGGCCGCGTCAGGGCACAGGAGGACAGCAGCACGATCAGTAGGCCAAAACCCGCCCGCCACCCGGTGGCATGGCGCGGTTGGGATTCCAGAGGTCGGAGCGGCCGGTTCATCGTGTGTCCCCCCGGGGTTCCTTGCCGACCAGAATGGAGTTGGGATGGCGTTTGAGGTCCTCGGCCAGTTCCTTGATCGCGCGTGCGGCGCGTTCGGTCTCGTCGAGCACCGCCTGCAGGCGCAGCAGCACCGGGCCGCGCGGGTTGCCGGTCTTGGCCAACTCGGCGGCGGCGCGACCGAGTTCGGCGATGCCGGCCTCGGCCTGGGCGAGCACTTTTTTGACGTCGTCGAGCACCGGGTCGACGCCTTCATTGAGCTTGGCGGCGAGGGCGCGCAGTTCGGTCAGGGCCTTCTCAAAGGCGTCCAGTCCGGTGCGCACCTTGTCGTTGCCGGTGATGCCGCGCACATCGGCGGTCACCTGCACGAGGTTGTCGCTGATCGTTTTCATGTCGAGCGCGGCGAGTTGGCGGTCGGCGTTGTTGAGCAGCTTGCGCACATCGCCGAGCATGCCGTCGAGGTCGAGCGAGTTGATCTTTTTGAGGCCGTCGGCGACATCGGCGATGAGCTTGTCGATCTCCGCCGGAATGGTGGGCACGGCCGGCAGGTCGTCGGTGCCGCCGCCCTCGTAGACGAAGCCGGGCTGGTCGGGCACGATGTCGAACTCGATGTACAGCATGCCGGTGAGCAGGCTCTGTTGGACCATGCCGGCGCGCAGGCCCTGGTCGACGGCCGCCTTGACGCCGGCGGCGGTGGTGAAGTCGAGGCCGTCGCCATGGGTGGTGCGCACCGAGCGCAGGTCCTTTTCCTCGAGTTCGACGATCACCGGAATGATCTTGCGGTTGTTGCGGTGGTCGACGAGCACGCTGATCTCGGCGACGCGGCCGATGCGCACGCCGCCGAAACGGACGTCGGAACCGACCAGCAGCCCCATGGCGCTCTTGTCGAAGTGCAGCAGGATGCGGTGGGTGCGCTGGAAGTACTGGCCGGCACCGAGCAGCACGACCGAAACGCCGGCGGCGATGAGGGCAATCAACGTGAAGACGCCGATCAGGGTGGGGCTGGCTTTGCGGCTCATGGGCGGGTCTCCGGCGCGGGCTCGGCACCGCGGTTGAGGAAGCTGCGTACCGTGGCACTTTCCGAGTGGTCCCTCAAGTGGCAAGGCGGGCCGATGGCGCCCTGGGTGCGCGTGGCGGTGTCGAGAAAAACGGCGTTGCTGCCGATGGCGAAGATGCTCGCCAGTTCGTGGGTGACGATGACGAAGGTCGAGCCAAGGCTGTCGCGCAGGCGCAGGATGAGGTCGTCGAGCCGGCGCGCGCTCAGGGGGTCGAGACCGGCGCTGGGTTCATCGAGAAACAGGATGTCGGGATCCAGGGCCATGGCGCGGGCGATGCCGGCGCGCTTGTTCATGCCACCGCTGACCTGGCTCGGGTAAAAGTCCTCGAAGCCGGCCAGGCCGACCAGCGACAGCTTGTAGGAGACGATGTCGCGGATGGTGCGGGCGGGCAGGGAGGTGAATTCCTCCAGAGGCAGGGCGATGTTTTCCGCCAGGGTCAGTGACGACCAGAGGGCGCCGGACTGGTACATGACACCGAAGCGGCGGATGAAGCGCTCGCGCTCGGCCGGCCCGGCCCCGGTGAAGCTCTCGCCGTCGTACAGGACCTCGCCGCGCGCCGGCTCGCGCAGGCCGATGAGGTGGCGCAGCAGGGTGCTCTTGCCACAGCCGCTGCCGCCCATGATGATGAAGATGTCCCTGTCGCGGATGTCGAACTCGAGGTCCTTCATCACCACGTAGGAGCCGTAGGCCATGGTCAGGTCGCGCACGGAGATCTTGGCGGCGGGCGGGGCGCTCATGGCTTCAGATGTCGAGCAGGGTGAAGATGGCGGCGAAGGCCGAGTCGAGCACGATGACGGCGGTGATCGAGGCCACCACGGCGCGGGTGGTCGCCTCGCCGACCGCGGCCGAGGAGCGGCCGGCGTTCATGCCGGTCATGCAGCCGGCGACGGCGATGGCGGCGCCGAAGAAGAAGCTCTTGAAAACTCCGAGGCTGGCGGTGGTCAGGGTGATCGACTCGACGGTTTCATTCCAGTACAGCACGGGCGGAATGCCGACGCTGATGCCGACCAGCATGCCGCCGAGGATGCCGATGAGGTTCGAGTAGACCGTCAGCAGCGGCATCATCAGCACCAGGGCGAGCAGGCGCGGCAGGACGAGGAAGTCGAAGGGCTGCAGGCCGAAGGTGCGCAGGGCGTCGATCTCCTCGTTCGCCTTCATGCTGCCGAGGTGGGCGGCGAAGGCGGCGCCGGTGCGGCCGCTCATGATGATGGCGGTCATCATGACGCCCATCTCGCGCACCATGGCGATGGCGACGAGGTCGGCGACGAAGAGGTTGGCGCCAAAGTTGGCGAGCTGGACGTTGCCGACAAAGGCGAGGATGAGGCCGACGAGAAAACTGATGAGGGCGACGATGGGCAGGGCCTCGGCACCGCACTGCTGCAGGACTTCCCAGAAGTCGCGGCCGCGGAAGCGCGCCCGGCCGGCGGCGAAGCGGCCGACCGACCGCACGGATTCGCCGAGGAAGGCGAGGGTGCTTTGGGTCGCCGCCCAGGCCCGCAGGGTCCACTCGCCGAGCGCGCGCAATTCCGAGCCGTCGTCGGGCGCGCCGCGGGCGTCGCTCTGCTCGGGCACGCCGAGGGCGAGCTGCATGAGGCCGCGCAGGTTGTCGGGCAGGCCCTGCCAGGCGCCATGGGCCGCCGCGGCGTCATTGCGCGCACGGGCGAGCAGGAAGGCGGGCAGGGTGGAATCGAACGCCTCCAATCCCGCGCACTCAAAGCGTTCCGGCAGGCCGGCCGGTGCCTCGCCCTCGATCACCGGCGCGGGCGCGTCGCGGTGCCAGCGGCCCTCGAGCCGCAGCAGGCGTCCCTCCTGCAGCCAGGTGGCGCGCGGCGGACGGGAACTGGCGGTGCCTTGCACGACTCCTCCATGCCATCGGATGCAGGCGTCGGCAAGGCGCGGATGCGGTCGTTACTTGCCGCTGACGTCGAAGCAGAAGAGCAGTTCCTGGTCGCGCAGGAACAGGCGGCCGCCACTGACGACCGGGTGGGTCCAGATCATGCCCTTGGGATTGCGCAGCTGGGTCTGCGGCGAGAGGGTGAAGCGGCCCTGCTCGTCCCAGCCGCGCGGGCTGGCCTTGAGCAGCACGACGGTGCCGGTCTTTTCCTCGAGCAGGTAGAGCATGCCGTCGGCGCAGTGGATGGCGCCCTTGCCCAGCTTGGCCTTCTCGGCCCACTTCACCTCGCCGCTTTTCAATTCCATGCAGGTCCAGCCGCCGCGGTTGGAGTGGCCGTAGAGATGGCCGTCGACCAGGACAACGCCGCCATGGTGGTTTTCCAGGTCGGTGTTGGCATAGAGATCCTTCACCGAGTTGCCCGGGCCGACCTGGATGGACTTGCAGCCGACGCCGTAACCGGCGGTGACAAACACCTGGCCGTCCTGGAAGATCGGCGTCGGGATGACGGCGGTTTTGCCGGGGAACTCGCTCTTCCAGAGCAGGCTGCCATCAGCGGCGTTGACGCCGGCGATGCTCTGCATGGTGAGCTGGATGAGTTGGCGCGCGCCGTTGTGGTCGACGGCGATGGCCGAGGCGTACTGGGCGGGATCGGTCCAGGACTCGCTCTGCCAGACCTTGGTGCCGGTGGCCTTGTCAAAGGCCGCCAGGGTGCCCTGCGGGCCGCCGGGGGTGCAAATGACGAGGTTGCCCTCGACCAGCGGGCTTTCGCAGTAGCCCCAGCCCGGGACCTTGCCGCCCAGGCTTTCCATGGTCACCCGCCAGACTTCGTTGCCGTCCGCGGCGTTCAGGCAGACCAGCACGCCCTTGCCGCTCAGCGCGTAAACACGGCCGCCGTCGACGGTCGGCGTGCTGCGCGGGCCGTCGCCCCAGCCATTGGTGAGCAGGGCGCCCGCCTCGGCCGACCACTTTTCCTTGCCGCTGGCGGTGTCGATGGCGATGACGTACTCGACCGCGTCGCGCGCCCCCATGGTGTAAAGCGTGTCGCCGACGATGGCATAACCGGCGTAGCCGAGACCGGCGTCCTGGTACAGCCAGACCTGCTTGGGTCCGGCGGAGGGCCATTTTTTCAGCAGGCCGGTTTCCCGGGAGATGTCGGTGCGGTCGGCACCCCGGAAGGTGGGCCAGTCGGCAGCCTGGACAGAGGCGGCGAAGGCGAGGAGGGCGGAAAGGCGAAGGGCGTTCATGGTCGTGACAAGGGAACGTTCAAGCGACTCCAACTTTGCCGGAAGGCAAAGGTTTCCGCCGGGTCCGGGAAAAAAAGCCCCGGAGGCAGGGCAAGACGGGGTCGCGCTTTCCCCTTGCCGGCCAGTGATTTCTGGCCACAGGATGCGCGCCCGATGCACCCCGAAGCCCATTCTGACGAGCCGCCCCAGCGCCTGTCCTGGTCGGGCATGACCCATGTCGGCCGGGTGCGCAAGAACAACGAGGACGCCTTCCTCGCGCTCACCTACAACGACCGCGAGGTGCGCTACCTCGGCAAGACCGGCGAGGCCGGCTTCGACCAGGGCGACTTCGTCTTCGCGGTCAGCGATGGCATGGGCGGAGCCAACGCCGGCGAGTTTGCCAGCCGCATCGCGGTGGAGCGTCTCACCCGCCTCATGCCGCGCATCTACCGCCTGGCGGCGCAAAACCTGGCCAGCGGTGTCTGCGACGCCCTGGAGGAGATTTTTCACCACGTCCACGCTGAGCTCTGCAAGCTCGGCCGGTCCTATGCCGAATGCTCGGGCATGGGCGCCACGCTCAGCCTCGCGGCCTTTTCGCCCGGCTGGATGCACTTCGGCCACGTCGGCGACAGCCGCATCTACTACCTGCCGGCGACCGGCGGCATGCGCCAGATCACCCATGATCACAGCTACGTCGGCTGGCTGCGCCGCCAGGGCCAGCTCAACGAGCGCGAGGCGCGGGTGCATCCGCGCAAGAACGTGCTCAACCAGGCGCTCGGCGCCGGTCACCAGATCGTCACGCCGCAGTTCGGCAGCGTCGGCTGCGAGCCGGGCGACCGCTTCCTGCTCTGCACCGACGGCGTGGTCGACGGTCTCTGGGACAGTCGCCTCGAGGAGTTCGCCACCCAGCCCTTTGACCAGCCCAAGGCCTTCCGCATCGTCGAGGCCGCGGTGGCGGAGTCGGGGCGCGACAACAGCACGGCCCTGCTCGTCGAGTTTCCCGGCTGAGGCCCGCAACTCGTCGCCGGCAGCGGCGTTTCACGGGCCATGCGCACCCGCCTTCTGCTCGCCCTGCTGCTGGCGTCCGGCCTTTTCCCGGTCCGGGCGGAAACCGTCAAGGATCGCGAGGGCGCCGTGCGCGCCGACCGCGCCCGCTTCGAGAACGACGCCCGCTGGGCCTACAACGACGTCGAGAGCGGCTTCAAGCTCGCCCAGGCCACCGGCAAACCGCTGCTGGTGGTGATGCGCTGCGTGCCCTGCCTGTCCTGCATGGGCATCGACACCGCCGTGCTCATGGAGAATGACCAGCTTGCGCCCTTGCTCGATCAATTCGTCTGCGTGCGCGTGATGAACGCCAACGCGCTCGATTTGACCCGCTTCCAGTTCGATTTTGACCTGTCCTTCTCCACGCTGTTCTTCAACGGCGACGGCACGGTGTACGGTCGCTACGGCTCCTGGACCCACCAGAAGAACTCCCAGGATGCCAGTCTCGCGGGCTACAAGCGCGCGCTGGAGCAGGCCCTGGCCATTCACCGGGGGTATCCGGCCAACCGCGAGGCCCTGCAGGGCAAGCAACCCGCGGCGCTGCCCTACCTGACGCCGACCGAGTTGCCGGCGCTTGCCGGCCGCTACCAGCGCGAACTGAACTGGGACGGCAAGGTGGTCGGCAGCTGCGTGCACTGCCATCAGGTGGGCGATGCCCTGCGCCAGTCCTGGCGCCAGCAGCGCCAGCCGGTGCCGGAGGAATGGATCTACCCGATGCCGGCGCCGGAAACGGTGGGGCTGTCGCTCGCCCCCGACCAGGTGGCGAGCGTGACCGCCGTGCAGCCGGACTCTCCCGCCGCGCGCGCCGGCCTGCAGGCGGGCGATGAAATCCTCCGCTTGGCCGGTCAGCCGCTGGTGTCGATGGCGGACTTCAGTTGGGTCCTGCATCGCGCGGGTCACACGGCCCAACTCGAACTCGCCGTGCGCCGCGGCGGCGCGGAGCAGTCGCTCCGGCTCGACCTGCCCGCGGGCTGGCGTTACCAGGCGGACACCAGCGGCCGGGTCGCCGCCTGGCCCATGCGCGGCATGGCCACCGGCGGCATGGTGCTGATGGATCTGACCAACGACGAGCGCCGTGAGCTCGGGCTCGGCCTGGAGGGCCTGGCCCTGCGCGTGAAGCACCTCGGTCAGTTTGGTCTGCATGCCGCGGCCAAGAAGGCCGGCGTGCAGAAGGACGACATCGTCGTGGAGATCGACGGCCTCACCCGGCGCATGAGCGAGAGCCGCCTGCTCGGGCATCTCCTGCAAAAGCGCTTCCCCGGTGAACGCGTTCGCCTGGTGGTGCAGCGCGGCCGTGAACGCCGCGATTTCCAGCTGCCGATGCAGTGAAGCGTCGGTGTTTCCCGTGGAAAGCCCGGCGGTTGCGGTGGCGTTCTGAGGGCGTGATGCGCCTTTTGTCTGTTCTGCTGCTGGCTGCCGCGCCGGCCTCCGCCCTGGATTTCTCCCGGGAGGTGTTGCCCGTATTGCAGCGCGCCTGCTTCGAATGCCACGGTGCCGAGGAGGCGCGCGGCGGCCTGCGCCTGCACGAGGCGGCGGCCCTGCAGGCCGGTGGCAAGCACGGGGCCGTGCTTGTGCCCGGTCAGCCGGAGGCGAGTGAACTGCTGCGCCGGGTGTCGCTGCCGCGCACCGACAAGGAAGCCATGCCGCGCCGCGGCACACCGCTGACGGTCGCCGAGATCGAACGCCTGCGCACGTGGATTGCCGACGGTGCCGAGTGGCCGGCGAACGCGGCACTGGCCCGGCACTGGGCCTACCAGCCGCCGGTGAAAGCGCCGGTGCCGGCCGGGGCACCGCATCCGGTCGATGCCTTCATCACGACCCGGCTCAAGGCCGGGGGCCTGGCGCCCTCGCCACCGGCCGCGCCGGAAACGCTGGTGCGCCGCCTCCACCTCGATCTGACCGGCCTGCCGCCGGCACCCGCCGAGGTGGAGCGCTTCGTGCGCGAGCATGCCGCCGACCCCGAGCGGGCGGTCGAAGAGCTCGCCGGGCGCCTGCTCGATTCACCCGACTTCGGTGTCAAATGGGCGCGGCACTGGCTCGACCTGGCCCGCTACGCCGACTCCCATGGCTTCCAGCGCGACGACCTGCGCGAGATCTGGGGGTGGCGTGACTGGGTGGTCGATGCGCTGAACGCCGACAAGCCCTTTGACGAGTTCAGTCTCGAACAGATCGCCGGCGACCTGCTGCCGAACGCCACGCCGCAGCAGATCGTCGCCACCGGCTTTCACCGCTGCACGCCGACCAATGTCGAGGCCGGCACCGAGCCGGAGGAGAGCCGCATCAACCAGGTCATCGACCGCGTCAACACCACCGGCGCCGTCTGGCTCGGCACCACTCTGGAGTGCGCGCAGTGCCACAACCACAAGTACGATCCCTTCAGCCAGCAGGATTACTACCGTCTGCTCGCCTACTTCAACAGCACCGAGGCCGAGGCCGAGCGCACCAATCCGAAGGTGCCGGGCTCGATCGCCTTCCGCGGCTCGCCGATGGCGCTGGCCGATCCCGCCCGCGAGGCGCAGCGCACGGAGTTGCAGCGGCAGATCGCCGCTTTGGATGCGCGGTTGCAGTCGCTGCAGCAGGCAAAGGCGCGACCTGCGGCGAAATCCCCGGCGACCGCCTCCGCCCTGACGGTTTTGAAGCCGGCGCGGATCGACACCGAGTCGCCTGCCGAGGCCGAGGTGCGCGAGGACGCCAGCGTCATCTTCCTCGGCGAGGTGCCCGAGGTCGACACCTACACACTCGAGTTTGAGCTGCCTGACACGCCGGTGCATGGATTGCTCATCGAGGCCCTCAGCGATCCCGCCCTGCCCGGCGACGGTCCCGGACGCGGCGGCGCAGACCGCCCCAACTTTGTGCTGCAGCAACTGCACGCTGAGCGGCTGCCGGCCGGCAGGGACAAGGCCGGCGCCACGCCGCTGGCCTTTGCCCGCGCCCACGCCAGTTTTTCCCAAACGCGCTTCGACGTTGCCGGCCTCATTGACAGTGATCCGGCCACGGGGTGGGCGATCAACCCGAAGTTCCATCAGTCGCACTGGGCGGCATTGGCCTTGGCCGAACCGCTGCGGGCCGGCCCCGGCGAGCGCCTTGGGTTGAAGCTGGTGCAGCACTTCGGTGGTGGTCGTGTCATCGGCAAGTTGCGCGTCAGCGCCTTCACTGCGCCGGTCGAGGACCACCTGCCGGAAGCGTTCGAGGCGGAGCCCGTCAAGACCCGCAAGGATCCGGCGCTCGCCAAGCTGGAAACCCAGCGCAAGGCCCTGCAGCGCCAGTTCGATGCCCTCAAGCCAGCCACCTCCGAGGTGATGCGCGAGCTGGCCGAACCGCGGATGACCACCCTCTTCAAGCGCGGCGAGTACACGAACCCCGGCGAGCCGGTCACGGCCGGCGTGCCCGCCTTGTTTGAGCGCCAGCCCGAGGGACCGCCGAACCGGCTGACCCTCGCCCGCTGGCTGGTCAGCCGCGACAACCCGCTGGTCGCCCGCGTGACGGTGAACCGTCTCTGGAACGAGATCTTCGGTCGCGGCCTGGTCGCCACGGTCGAGGACTTCGGTGTCAAGGGGGCTGTGCCCACCCACCCGGAGTTGCTCGACTGGCTGGCGGTCGAGTTCATGGACCAGGGCTGGAGCCTGAAGCGCTTCCTCAAGTTGCTGGTCACCTCGAAGACCTACCGACAGAGCAGCCATGCCCCGGCCGGTTCGCCCGCGCTGGCCGCCGATCCCGAAAACCTGCTGCTCTGGCGGATGGCGCGCTTCCGTCTCGACGCCGAGGGCATCCGCGACAACGCCCTTGCCATCGCCGGCCTGCTCAACCCCAAGCAGGGCGGCGCGCCGATCTATCCGCCGCAGCCCGAGGGCCTCTGGGCCAAGGTCGGTGGCCAGCAGTACAAGTATGAGGTCAGCCCCGGCGCCGAACAATACCGCCGCGGTCTCTACGTCGTGCTCAAGCGCGGCGCGCCCTACCCGAGCTTCGTCAACTTCGACGCCGGTCCGCGCATGGCCTGCGTGGTGAAGCGGCATCGCTCCAACACGCCCCTGCAGGCGCTCAACCTGCTCAATGACCCGGTCTACGTCGGCGCCGCCCAGGCCCTCGGCCAACGCCTGCTCGCGGAAACCCCGGGAGGCTCGGTCGACGACCGACTCCGCCACGGCTTCCGTCTCGCCCTCGCCCGTTCGCCCAGCGCCACCGAACTCACCGCCCTGCGCGACCTCTGGCAGAAGCAGTACGTCAAGGGCGAGGCCGCCGCCAGCGAGGCGGTTGCCCTGGCCCTGCTCAACCTCGACGAGACGATCTCGAAGGAGTAGGGGCGGCGGCGCCGCAGGAGATGGGAGTTCGGCGGGTTCTCGATCAACGATCCACCATCCGCCATCAACGGCTTCGTGTGGGTCCCGTGAAAGGCCGCGCGCCTGGCGGGTGTTCGTTGCTCATGCTGTTCCTCGCGTCGCGTTTTGGCTCCCGGGTGATGTTCCTGTGGCTGGCTCTCACCGTGTCAACCCACGCCCAGCTCGCCAATTCACCGCCCGTGCCGCACTGGTTGAGCTCGGAACCGGCCGAGGCGGAGGTCGTGCTCGGTACCGACTTCGAGCAGCGCGGCAGCCTGCTGAAGGCCATCCTGCTCATCGCTTCGGCCACCGACACGGAAGTGCGCGTCAACGGCGCCTTGGCCGGTCGCGTGCGCACCGCCAGCGAGGAACCGGCGGCCAGTCTCGATGTCACGTCCTTCGTCCGGCCCGGTCGCAACCGCCTGGAATTGAGCGCGCGCACCCCGCGGCTCGCCGCCCTGCTCGAGCTCAATGGCGATCTCGCCCGCAAGCAGTGGCTGGCCACCGATGCCACGTGGACCGCCCGGCCCGCTCGCGTGATCGTCCAGGGGCCGGTCGAGGCCAGTGCCAATCCCTTCGACCTGAAGAAGACCTTCGACGCCTACAATTCCTGGCAGCTCGCCAAGCGCGAGCGCCAGCAGAAGGCCACGGATCCGGCCGGCTTCGTGGTGCCCGAGGGATTCAAGGTCGAGCTGATCCGCTCGGCCGCGGCCGACGAGGATTCCTGGATTGCCCTCGCCTTCGATCCGCAGGGGCGGATCACCCTGGCGCGGGAAAAGCGCGGCCTGCTGCGCTTCGATCCCGCCGCCGGATCCATTACGGTGATCGATGACACGCTCAAGGAATGCCGCGGGCTGCTGTACGCGCACGGGGCGCTCTACGCCCACGCCAACCAGAGCAAGGGCCTGTTCCGCCTGCGCGATGTCGACGGCGACGGCGCCTTCGAGGACGTGAAAGAGATCGTCCACACCGAGGGCGGCTTTGGTCATGGACGCAATCACTTGAAGCTGGGCCCCGACGGCCACCTCTGGCTCGCCTGCGGCAACAACGTCCTGCTGCCCAGCCCGCTCGCGCCTGCCTCGCCACTGCAACACAGCGCCTGGGATCAGGTGCTGCCGAATCCCTGGGACGGCAGCATGTTCGACGGCACGGTCGAGATGCCGGCCGGCTACATCCTGCGCGTCAGTCCCGAGGGCGACGACTTGCGCGTCCATGCCGGCGGCCTGCGCAATCCGCTCGACCTGGCCTTCAATCGCGACGGCGAGCTCTTCACCTTCGATGCCGACATGGAGCGCGATGTCGGGGCGTCCTGGTACATGCCGAACCGCGTGCTGCACCTGGTGTCCGGCGCCGATTTCGGCTGGCGGCGCGGCACCGGCCGTCTGGCCGCCTGGCAGGCCGACACCCTGCCGAGCGTGGTCGACATCGGTCTGGCCTCGCCGACCGCCGTGTTCTTCGGCTACGGCGCGCGCTTCCCCTCGCGCTATGAGGAGGCGTTGTTCATCTGCGATTGGTCCTACGGGCGCATCCTCGCCGTCGATTTGGAGGCCAAGGGCGCGAGTTACCGTGGCCGTTTTGAGACCTTTGTCAGTGGTCGCCCGCTCAATGTCACCGATGGCTGCATCGGACCCGACGGCGCGCTGTGGTTTCTCACCGGCGGCCGCGGCACGCAGAGCGGGCTGTACCGCGTCACTTGGCAGGGCGAGTCGCCGGCGGCACAACCCGCCGATAGCCAGCCCTCGAAGGCCGCGGACTTGCGTCAGCAGCGCCGCGAACTCGAAGCCTTTCATGGCGGCATGGAGCGCGGTCAGGAAGCGGCCACGCTGGCGCAGATTCGGCCGGGACTGGAGCACAGCGACCGCCACATTCGCTGGGCGGCGCGCCTCGCCCTCGAGCAGGTGCCGGTGCCGCTGTGGAAAACGGAGCTGCTGGCCCAGGCGACCGGCTGGCGCGCCCTGATGGGCTGCCTGGCCTTGGCGCGCGTGGGCGAGGCGGCGGATCAGGTGGTGGTGCAGGAACGCCTGCGCACGCTGCCCTGGCGCAACCTGATGGATGACCAGCGTCTCGCCGTCCTGCGCGCGCTTGGGGTTTCGATCGCCCGCCACGGCGATCCCGAGGCGGCGGCACGCGCGCGCCTGCTCGCCTGGCTGGAGCCGCTGTATCCCGCCGGCACGCGCGAGTTGAACCAGGAACTCTGCCGCCTGCTGGTGCGCCTGGGCTCGACCCAGGTCGTGGCCAAGTCGCTGCCGCTGCTGCGCGCCGCGCAGGCCGGCGAGGACCTGCTGTTTTATCCGCTGCACCTGCGCTACGTCCGCGAGGGCTGGACCCTGGCCCAGCGGCGCGCCCTGTTCGAGGCGTTGAACCGCGCCGAAAAGCTCAACGGTGCCAGCACCTACTTCAAGACCCTGCAGGACACGCGCAGCGAGCTCGCCGCCGCCCTGCCGCCGGATCAGGCCGAGACCTTGGCGGCCCTGATCCATCCGCCCAAGCCGGTGGCGCTGTCGCCCCACGCCCTGCCCGGGCACACGTTTCGCGAATGGAAACTCGAGGACCTGGAGAAACGCCTCGACGAGGTGGGCCGCGGTCGCTCCTTCGCCAGCGGCCGCGATGCCGCCATCCGCGGCCAGTGTGTGTTCTGCCACCGCCTCAGCAACGACCCCACCCTGCCGGCCGGCATCTATGGCCCCGAGCTGGTGCAGGTCTCCGCCCGCTTCGGTCGCCGCGACCTGCTCGACCACATCTTGAATCCCTCGAAGGTGATCGATGAAAAGTTTCGCTTCCTGACCGTCACCCGCGCCGATGGCGGCACGGTCACCGGTGCGCTCGAATCCGAGGACGACGAACGCCTTGTCCTGCGACCCAACCCGCTGGCGCCGGACACGGTCGAGATCGGCCTGAGCAGCATTCGCAAGCGCGAGGAAGCGGTCGCCTCGCCCATGCCCGCCGGCCTGCTCAACAGCCTGCGCGCCGAGCAGATCCTCGATTTGCTTGCCTTCCTGGAAACCGGCGGCGATCCAGCCAAGGCGAATTTCCAGCCCTGAACGACGGTTGCCGGCGGTCGCCGGCCGGGCCAAGGTGGGGCCATGGAGAACACGCCGGCCATCCTCATCGGGCGCTCGCGCTGGTCGGAGACCAGCCTGATCGTGCACTGGTGCGCGCCCGAGCTCGGCCTGTTCCGCACGATGGCCAAGGGCGCCCTGCGACCCAACTCGGCCTTGCATGGCGTGCTCGATCTGTTTGTCACCGCCGACCTGCGGCTGGCGCGCGCGAAGTCCGGGGATCTGCACACCCTGGCCGAGGCGCACCTGCTGCAGCCGCGGCTGGGCCTGCGCGCGAGCTACGGCCGCGTGCTCGCCGCCACTTACCTGGTCAAGCTGTTGGCCCTCGCCGTCGAGCCGCATGCGCCTCTGCCCGGTCTCTACGAACTGCTTGCCAAGGCCCTCGATTACCTCGTCGATCACGACCCCAGTCCGGCCTTCCTCCATCGCTTCGAGTTGCGCCTCGCCGAGGACCTCGGCCTGGTCGGCGAAGCCGGGGCCGAGGGTGCGCTGGCGGCGCATCTGCTTGAGCAGCACCTGCACAAGCGCCTGCCCGTCCAGCGCCGCCAGGTGCTCGACTGGTGCGCCGCGCGAGCCCCGTGAGGGGGATCTCAGATCTCAAATTTCAGATTTCAGAGGGGGCGAGAGCAGGGCATTGACCCGCAGGAACCACGCGGTCATTGCCCGCGTCTGCAGCAGGCGGACCCGCGCAAAGCCACGCGTTCACTGCCCGCGTCCACAACTGCCAGAAAAGCCTTGCCAGATCGCTGCCCCCCGGCGCATGCTGCGACCATGCTCCAGCTTCTCCGCCTCCCCTTTCTCAACGGCTTGCAGGACGTCGGTCTGCTTCTGCTGCGCGTCAGCCTCGGCTTCTCGATGCTGCTCCTGCACGGCTGGTCGAAGTTTCAGAACTTCAACTCGATTGCCCCGAAGTTCCTGCCGCTGTTCGGCCTGCCCTCCTCGCTGAGCCTTGGGCTTGCTGTTTTTGCCGAAGTCGCCTGCTCGGTCCTGCTCATCCTCGGCCTGTTCACCCGCTTCGCCGCGCTCAACCTGGCCGCCACCATGGCCGTCGCCTTCTTCATCGCCCACAAGGGCGCCTTCACCGGCGACAAGCCGGGCGAACTCGCCTTCATCTACCTCACCGGCTTTGTCGCCCTGATCTTCACCGGCGGCGGCAAGTACTCGGCGGATGGGGGGCGGTGAGAGCATCTAGCGCAGCAGCACCCGGCACGGCGCGCCGTCGGCGCCGGCGAGCTTGAGGGGCAGGCAGATCATTTCGTAGCGACCCGGCTCGAAGGCGCGCAGGTCGAGGCCTTCGACGATCCAGATGCCGGCACCGAGCAGGTGGCGATGGGTTTCGACGCCGTCCTTTTCGTAGCCGCCGACGCTCAGGTAGTCGATGCCGACGAAGCGCACGCGCCGCTTGGCGAGAAAATCGGCGGCGTCGGCACGCAAGGAGATGAAGTCGCGGTCAAAGGCCTGCAGCTCGGCGTCGCGCTGCGAGTTGCGGGTCTTGAACAGGATTCGCTCGCCGGCGCGCAGGCGCAGCGGCCGCAGATCGGCGGCAGTGATCTGGTCGGCGCAGTCGAGTGCGATCACCCGGCAGGGGCCGACCCCGGCTTCGAGCGGCATTTGGTCGATCGTTGCGCCGTCGGCGATGAAGTGGCGCGGGGCATCCATGTGGGTGCCGGTGTGGGCGCAGAGCGACAGCGCCGTCAGGTTGCAGACATCGCCCTTGGCCATGCTGGCGGCGAGCCGCTGCTGGAAAACGGGGTCGCCCGGCCAGCAGGCCATGCCGTTGCGCAGGGGGTGGGTGGCGTCGCGCCAGGGACGTTTCATGGCTTGGCTGGGACGGCTTTTTTCGGTCCGGCTTTTTTCTTTTTGCCGGCCACTTGCAGCGGTAGACCGGTGCGGCGATCAAACTTGTCGGGCGTCAGCTCGGCCGGCACAGCGTCGCCGGTCTCGCGCTGCCAAGCTGCGAGCGCTGTTTTCAAGCGCGCGGCGGTGTCGGCCATGGCGGGATCCTGAAAGCGGTCGCTGAGCTGGTGGGGATCGGCTTCGCGATCGTAGAGTTCCTCGGCCTGGCGCGGGGCGCGGAAGAGGTCGGCCTGGTAGTCGTGCAGGGCGCCGCTGTCATGCAGGCGCAGCATGGCCTGATGGGTGATGCTGCGCACGGCGTCGGCGGGCGGCGTGCGCGGCAGGTCGGGCCGGGCGTTCCAGACGTAGAGATGGCGACCGTCGGTGACGCTGCGCTCGTGAGCCTGGTAGTCGTGCCAGTTGTGTTCGCCAAAAGCGTACTCGCGGGTGCGCGCGGCCGGATTGTCGAGCTGGGGCAGGAAGCTGACGCCCTGGAAGGTCGGGTCCGGATTGACCCCGGCAGCGGCGCAGAAGGTGGGCGCGATGTCGACGCTGCTGACCAGGTTTTTGCCGACCTGACCGGGCTTCACCCGCGCCGGCCAATGCACGACGAAGGGCGTGCGCAGGCCGCTGTCGAGCACGGTGGTCTTGCAGCGCGAAAAAGGCCGGCCGTTGTCGGCCATGACGAGGATGAGGGTGTTGTCGAGCACGCCATCGGCGCGCAACATCTCGACGACGCGACCGACGTATTGGTCAAAGCGGCTGATCTCGTCGTAGTACAACGCCAGGTCCTCGCGGGTCTCCGGCGTGTCGGCCAGGTAGGGCGGCACGCGCACGTCGGTGGGCCGGTGGGGTTGGGCGATGGCGTTCTTCTCATAATCGCGATGGGCGTCGAAGGCGGCCAGGTAGAGGAAGAAGGGCTTGTCCTTGGGGCGACCCTGCACAACCTCGGCCCAGTATTCGCAGCCGCTCGGTTTGCCGCCCTCCTTGACGACGTCGAAACCGCGCTTGGCCGCCGGTCCGAGGTGCCATTTGCCGGCCGCGGCCGTGTGGTAGCCGGCCTGGCGCAGGCGCTCGGGAAAAACCGGCTGGTCGGTGGGCAGCGGCTGATGCAGCTCGGCGGCGCCGGTGGCGTGCGGGTAGCGACCCGACATCAGGCTGCAGCGGCTCGGGCTGCAGGAGCTGCAGGTGAGGAAGGCGTTGTCGAAGCGCAGGCCGTCGGCGGCCAGGCGGTCGATCACCGGCGTGCGGATGCCGGGGTTGCCATAGCAGCCGAGGTCCTCGGCGCTGACGTCGTCGGCGATGAAGATGACGAGGTTGGGTCGGTCGGCCGCCACGGCGGCGAAGCCGAGGCTGGCAAGGAAGAGGGAAAGCAGGCGGAGCATGGCAAGGCAACGGAGGCAACGCGGTGTCTTTTCCGCAAAACCCCGTGCTTGACCCGGCGGGTGGGTTTGCGCCAGTGTCAGCCCGCTTTTTCAACCCACACCCAACACACCCTATGAGCCGGAAAATTCGTTATGGCATGGTCGGCGGCGGTCGCGGCGCCTTCATTGGAGCAGTCCACCGCATTGCGGCGGCGATGGACCAGCAGATCGAGCTGGTCTGCGGCGCCTTCTCCTCGGATCCGGAAAAGTCGAAGGCCAGCGGGGCCGACTTCTTTCTGCCGCCGGACCGCTGCTACGGCAGCTACCAGGAAATGATCCAGGCCGAGGCCGCCCTGCCGGCCGACCAGCGCATGGATTTCATCGCCATCGTCACGCCGAACCACATGCATTTCCCGCCGGCGAAGATGGCGCTCGAGCACGGCTTCCACGTCCTGAGCGACAAGCCGGCGACCTTCAACCTCCAGGAGGCGAAGGAGCTCGCGGCGATCGTCAAGAAGACCGGCCAGCTGTACGGCCTGACCCACAACTACACTGGCTATCCGCTGGTCAAGCAGGCGCGCGACATGATCAAGAACGGCAAGCTCGGCAAGATCCGCAAGGTGGTGGTCGAGTATCCGCAGGGCTGGCTGGCGACGCGCCTCGAGGAGAGCGGCCAGAAGCAGGCCTCCTGGCGCACCGATCCGAAGAAGAGCGGCGCCGGCGGCTGCGTCGGCGACATCGGCACGCACGCCGAGAACCTTGCCGAGTACATTACCGGCCTGAAGATCAAGGAACTGGCGGCCGACCTCACCGCCTTCGTCAAGGGCCGCAAGCTCGATGACGACGCCAATGTCCTGCTGCGCTTCCAGGGCGGCGCCAAGGGTGTGCTGCACAGCTCGCAGATCAGCGTGGGCGAGGAGAACAACCTCAACATCCGCGTCTACGGCGAACTCGGTGGCATTGAATGGCACCAGAAGGAGCCGAACACCCTGCTGGTGAAGTGGCTCGACCAGCCGATGCAGGTCTACCGCACCGCCAACGGCTATCTCAGTGCCGCCGCGCTCGCCGCCGGCCGCACACCGCCGGCCCATCCGGAAGGCTACCTTGAGGCCTTCGCCAACATCTACAAGAACTTCGCCAACGCCATCCGCGCCCGCCTGGAGAAGAAGAAACTCGCCAAGGACGATCCCGCCAACGACTTCCCCAAGATCGAGGACGGTGTCCGCGGCATGGCCTTCATCGAGGCGGTCGTCGCCTCCAGCAAGGCCAACGCCGCTTGGACGAAGATCGAGGCCTGAGCCTCCGGTTCATCGAGAAGAGGGGGCTTCGGCCCCCTCTTTTTTTTGCGGTGGTGCGTGGGCGATGAGGGCGGATGGTGGATCGTTGATGGAGGTCAGAGCCGGCTGGGCTCTTGGAGCTTTTCAATCCACCCTCCGCCATCAACCATCATCCTCAAAGGTGGCAGCAGGGCTGCCGCAGTCCACGCTTCCGGTTTTACGGGACTTTCAGCAGGGCCAGCAGCGCCTCATGGGTGGTGCGATGCTGAACACCGGGAGCACCGGGGTAGACGAGTTCGCAGGCGACGCCTTGGGCCCGGCAATGTTCCTGGAGTTTGACGCCGAAGTTGGCGGTGTGCGTCGGATCCTTCTGGTCCTGGCCGAGTGCGGGCGGGGCGCTGTAGTCGAGGTGCACGGGTGGATCGTCCTTGCTGACGAGGGCGTAGGGTGAGTACTCCGCAATCCAGCCTTTCAGCTCGTCGCGCTTCGCCAGGAAGGTCGCAAAGTCGGCGGGTGTCTGCCGGCCGTTGACGTCCTTGAACAGGCCGAAGGCGTGGGCGCCGTACCGGCTGTTCGGGGTCCACTCGAGCATCTGCGCGGGATCAAGCGTGGTCTGCGCGCCGGAGACGACGGCGCCACTCAGGCGGGTCGATTCACGCGCCACCGGATCCTCGCTTTTGGCATCGGCGAGGTCGTCGTGGAAGGCCAGCCAGAGACTGGTGCAGGCGCCGGCGGAGCCGCCGCTGGCAACAATGCGGGTCTTGTCGAGGTTCCATGCGCCGGCCTTGCTGCGCACGAACTGCAGGGCGCGCGCGGCGTCGTGCAGCGAGGCCCGCACCGGCGGCTCGACGCCCTCGGCATGGGCCTGCGAGACGTAGCGGTAGTTGATCGACACCACCGAGACCCCGGCGGCGAGCAGTTTTTCCACGTCGTAAAACTTCGCCAGGCGCTCCTTGTCGCCGCCCATCCAGCCGCCGCCGTGAATGAAGAAGAGCAGCGGCGCGGGCGACTGGCTCGGCGCACGCCAAAAGTCGAGCACGTGCCGTTCATGATCACCGTAGCGGACATTGGCGAGCGTCGGCGCGGGCAGGGGCTTTTCCGCCTTCGGGGCGGCCGCCTTTTTGGCGGCGACCTTTTTGGCGGCGACCTTTTTGGCGGGCGCGACTTTTTTCGCCGGGGCCTTGGGCGTGGGTTCGGCGGCGTGGGCAAGACCGAGCAGCAGGGCAAGCAGGAGAAGCGGTTTCATGGCAGGCGGAAACGGGCCGGACGGACGGTTCTTCCCGGGATCAGGCGAGTTCGAAGACGGCCAGCACCGGGCGGTGGTCGGAAGCCATGGCGTCTGGAAGAACTTCCGAGCTCACCCGCCGGAAGGCGGCGGCGGGACGCGACAGGATGTAATCGATGCGGACCTTGGGTGCGTGCGACGGCGCGCTTGGGGCGACCCCGGCATCGAGGGCGTTGATCCACTGCTCGCCGAGGATCTTCAGCGGTTCCTCGTCGGGCTTGGCATTGAGGTCGCCGGCGAGCACCGTGCGCAGGGTGTCGCCCGCGAAGAGTTGGTTGATCGCCGCCGCTTCGGCGACGCGGTCCTCGTGAACGTTGTGCTGGAAGTGGGTGCTGACGAAACGCAGCGGCTTGCCGTCGGGCGCGGTGACGGTGACGGCGATGGCGCCGCGCGGGTAGGTCGTCCGTTCCGGGGTCGCCTCGGTGTAGGGCAGGGGATGGATCACCTCGTCGAGGATGGGCAGGCGGGTGAGCACGGCATTGCCGAACAGGCCGCCCTCGTAGTGCTGGGTGGGGCCAAAACGGGCGGTGAGACCGGTCAACTCGCCGAGGCGGTTGAGCTGATGGACCTGACCCGAGCGACGGACGCCGACATCGACCTCCTGCAGGCCGACCAGATCGGGCTTGGCCTCGCGGATCACGCTCGCCAGTCGTTCGAGGTCGTAGACGCCGTCGTTGCCCTGGCCGTAGTGGATGTTGTAGCAGAGCACGCGCAGTTGGGTCGGGGCGGCGGCACGCAGGGCCGGAGCGGAGGCGGCGAGGGCGGCGGCGGTGTGCAGGAAGCAACGGCGGGAGGAGGACTTCATGGTGGCAAACAACGCCCCGCCGACGCGGCTTCTTCCGCTTGGGGGCGGGCCGCGAAGATGCAGGCCAGCGGGTGCGTAGGTCTTTGATGCGCTGTCTCTGCCTGCTCGCCCTTGCTTCCACCCTCGCCGCCGCCGACCTGCCCCCGCTCGATCTCGGCGGCGTGCGCGAGCAGCATGTCCGGATCCCAATGCGCGATGGCGCGCGGTTGTCGGCCTACCTTTACCTGCCGGTCGGTGACGGCCCCTGGCCGGCCGTGTTTGAGCAGCGCTACGCCGACATCAGTGGCAAGGCCACGCGCCAGCGCTCGGCCGAGCTGGCGGCGCGCGGTTTCGCAGTGGTCATGGTCAACTTCCGCGGCACCCATCTCAGCGAGGGGCGCTGGCAGGGCTACCGCGCGCTCGGCTGGGGCGAACTGCAGGACGGTTATGACACCTGCGAATGGCTGGCCAAGCAGCCCTGGTGCACCGGCAAGATCGGCACCTTCGGCAGCTCGCAGGGCGGCTTCGCCCAGAACTTCCTCGCCGTCGCCAAGCCGCCGCACCTCGTCTGCCAGTACATGGTCGACACCGGCCTGAGCCTGTTCCAGGAAGGCTACCGCATCGGCGGGGTGACCCGGCCGCAGCGCTTCATCCCGATGCGCGAGATCTGCCGTGAGCCGGCCGACAACGACGCTCTGCTTGCCGAGTGGGAGCAGCACCCGGATTACGACGCCTACTGGCAGGCCGAGGACTGCAGCCGGCATTTTGACCGCATGGACGTGCCCTGCTTCACCATCGGCAGCTGGTACGATTTCATGGTGCAGGGCAGCATCGCCAGCTTCATCGGTCGCCAGCACCAGGGTGGTCCGGGTTCGCGCGGCCGGCAGCAGCTCCTGCTCGGTCCCTGGCTGCACGGCCGCCTCAACAAGGGCAGCAAGGTCGGCGAACTGGTGTATCCGGACAACGCCACCTGGCCCGAGGTCGATCACCTGACGCGCTGGTTCAACCACTGGCTCAAGGGCGAGGCCAACGGGATCGAAACCGAACCGGCGGTGCGCTACTACGTCATGGGCGCGGTCGGCGAGCCGGGTGCGCCGGGCAACGTCTGGCGCGAGGCCGCCGACTGGCCGCCGCCGGCTCGGCAGGAAAGTCTGTTCCTGCATCCCGAGGGCCGGCTCAATCTCACGCCGCCCGCCGCCCAGGGTGCCTCGACGAGCTACGTCTCGGATCCGCGGCAGCCCATGCAGATCGAGGGTCGCGGCTTCCCCGGGGCCCGCGACGCGCGCGGCTTTGAAACCCAGGCCGAGGTGCGCACCTGGACCACGGAACCGCTCACGGAACCCGTCGAATGGACCGGCGCCGTGCAGGCGGAACTCTGGTTCAGCTCGACCGCGCCTGACACCGATGTGATTGTCCGGATCAGCGATGTCTATCCGGACGGTCGCAGCCTCCTGGTCATGGATTACCCGCTGCGCGCCCGCTACCGCGAGGGCTTTGAGAAGCAGGCACCGCTGACGCCCGGCGAACCTGCCAAACTGACCTGGCGCCTCGGCTGGACCAGCCTGATCTTCAACAAGGGCCACCGCATCCGCGTCACTGTGGCCAGCACTGGTGCGCCCCTTTATGAACCGAACAGCCAGACCGGCGGCGTGCAGACGCGCGACTGGCTCAAGGATGCCCGCGCGGCGACGAACACCGTCTGGCATGACGCCACCCGCGCCTCGCGCCTGATTGTGCCGCGGCCGGTGCGGCCGTGAGCGGTCAGCGCCGCCGTGCCGGCAGATGTACGACCAGGGTGGCCGTGAAAATCAGGGCCGCACCGGCCCAGCCGATCATGGGCAGTCGCTCGCCAAGCAGGACCCAGGCGGCCAGCGCGGCGAACAGGGATTCCGTGGAGAGAAGCACGGAGGCCTCGGCGGGGCGGGTGGCGCGCAGGGCGACCGCGAGCAGAGTGAAGGTCAGGGCGCTGGAGAGCAGGCCAACGTAGAGCACATCGGGTGCCGCCCGCCGGATGGCGGCAAGGTCAGGGTTTTCCCAGAGCAGGGTGGCCGTGCCGGCGAGCAGGCCGACAACGACAAATTGCAGGGCGGTGAAGGCGGCGGCCAGGCCGCTGCCGGCGGCGAGCCCGACCAGCACGACGTGCAGCGCCCACAGAGCCGCCGAGGCCGCGACAAGGAGGTCGCCCCGCGACAGCGCCGCAAGCTCGCCGCCGCCGAGCAGCCAGGTGCCGCCAAACGACAGCGCGACCGCCAGCCAGACCCAGGCGGCCGGGCGCTGGCCGAGCAGCAGCCAGGCGAGCAGGGGCGTGATCACCACGTAGAGCGCGGTGAGGAAGCCGGCGTTGGTGACGGTGGCGGTGACCAGTCCCGCCTGCTGGAGCGTGGCGCCGCCGAAGAAGGCGAGGCCGGCGAACAGGCTGCGGCGCAGGAAGCGTGCGGGGTGCTCCGGCCCGCCCGCCCGCCGCCATTCGCGCCGGGCCAGCGGCGCCAGTGCCAGGCAGGCAAGCAGGGAGCGCAGGGTGATGAACAGGAAGGGACCCAGGTGCACCATCGCACGCTTCTGGCAGACGAAAGCCAGCCCCCAGATCGCCGCGCAGGCGAGCAGGATGAGGTTGGCGCGGGCGCGGGTCATCGGGAAAAATCAGCATGGCGAGAAAACCCATTTTGGCACCCGGATTCGCTGGAGAGGGATGATCTGGCAGACGCCCGCGGCAAGGCCCCGGTTGCCGCGGCGTTCCCCTCCTCGCCCTCATGGCTGATTCCACACCCCATGCCGAAAACCTCGTCCTGCTGCTGACCCGGCATCAGGATGCGCTGTTTCGTTACATCTTCAGCCTCGTGCCGGCCGAGGCGGACGCGCGCGACATCCTGCAGGAGACCAGCCTGGCCCTGTTTCGCAAGTTCGACCAGTATGACCCCTCCCGCCCCTTCCTGCCCTGGGCCTACCGCTTCGCCTATCTGCAGGTGCAGAAGCATCGTGAAAAGCAGGCACGCTCACCGCTGCTCTTTGCCGAGGATGTTCTCGAACTGATTGCCAGTGAACGCGAAGGCATTGAGCCGCAACTCGACGAGCGCCTGCGCCTGCTCGATGCCTGCCTGAACCGGCTCGATGCCCGCGAGCGCGAATTGGTCACCGCCCGCTACGCCCGGCGCGAGAGCGCCGAGACCATGATGCAGCGCTTCGCGCTGAGTCGCCGCACCCTTTTCCGCAACCTGGAACTGCTGCGTGAGCGGCTGCACGACTGCGTGAGTCGCCAGCTTGAAACCGAAGGCCTGACCTGACCATGGATCTGCGCACCCTCATCCACGCCCGCCTCGACGGCGAGATCACGCCAGAGCAGCACGCGCAGCTCGAGGCCCGCCTGCGCGAGGACTGGCAGGCGCGCCGGCTCTACCTGGAGCTGGCCGACCAGCACGCGCGGCTCCTGCAGCAGCCGCAGCTCGGCACCGGTCGCCTGCTGCGTGGCGGTGCATTTGCGGGAGCGGAAAAACCCCGGCTCTCGGTCTGGCGGCGCCTGCTGCCGTCCCTGGCCGCCGCGGCGGCGGTGGCGCTCGCATTCAGCCTGTGGCAGCGGCCGGCGCCGCCAGTCGAAGCCACGGCCAACGGGGTGGCCCTGCTTGGCGCCAGTCTCGATGCTGAGTTCGAGGGCGGCGAGCGGCGCGAGGGCGAGACCCTGGCGCCGGGTCGACTCCGCCTCGCGCGCGGCCTGGCCCAGATTGAATTCTTCAGCGGCGCCACCGTGCTTCTGGAAGGCGGCGCCGAACTGGAAATCCTCTCCGCCTGGGAGGCCCGCTGCCACGGCGGCCGCCTGCGCGTGCGCGTGCCGCCGGCTGCCAAGGGGTTCATCCTGCACGCCCCGGACATGCAGCTGGAGGACCTCGGCACCGAGTTTGCGCTCAACGTCGAGGGTCGGACCAGCGCCGTCGAAGTCGTCGAGGGCGAGGTCATCGCCCACACGGCGGACTCGCCGGCCAGCCTGACGCAGGGCATGCGGCTGGGCTCGACCGAGCAGGCCTTCCTGCCCGTGCGCGAGATCTCCTCGCTCGTCCGAGCGCGCGCGCAGTCGCGCTTCGAGGCCTGGCAGCAGGCGTCGCAGCAGCACCGCAGCGACCCGCGCCTGATCGCCTACTACACCTTCAAGCGTTGGGAGGAGGATCGCTGGGAACGACTCGTCAACAACTTCACCGAGCCGCGCCGGCCGAACCGCGCCGGCGGCATCGTCGGCGCGCGCTGGACCCGCGGCCGCTGGCCGGAAAAACAGGCGCTGGAGTTCAAGCGTCCCGGTGATCGCGTGCGCCTGAATCTCGACGGCCGCTACACCGAGCTGACGCTGGCCTGCTGGGTGAAGGTCGACAGCGTCGACAAAAAATACAGCGGCCTGCTGCTCACCGACGGTTATGAGAACGGCGAGCCGCACTGGCAGATTTACGAGGATGGCAGCCTGATGTTCTCCCTCATGTACCGACCTGCGGAGCCGCCAGTGAAAGCCCAGCAGCGCGGCAAGTGGAACCAGATGCACTTCAGCAAACCCGTCTTCACCGCCGACAACCTGGGCCGCTGGCACCACCTTGCCGTCACCTGCAATGCCGGGAGTGGCGAGGTTGTGCAGTACTTCGACGGGGTCGAAGTGGGACGCGGCATCCATGACTTGCATCAACCCGGCCGCGACCTCGTCTTCGGCCCCTGTGAACTGGGCAACTGGGGCCTGCCCACCGAAGGCCACCAGTTTCCCATCCGCAACCTCAACGGCGCCATGGACGAGTTCGCCGTTTATGGCAGCGTGCTGGACGCGACCGAAATCGCCACCCTCTACCGTCAAGGCAAACCCGAATGAAACCGCTGCTCTTCCTCCTCTGCACCGCCGTCGCCCTGGCCCAAACCCCGCCGGCCGCCCCCAAGGCGGCACCGACCAAGCTCAACCCAGATCTCGTCGCCTCGCTGGAGGCGCATGCCGGCGTGGTGTATGCGCGCTACGGCGACCGCGACCTGCAGCTCGATCTCTGGCGACCCAAGGCGGCGGCGCAGGCGTTGCCGGCCGTGATCTGCATCCACGGCGGCGGCTGGTTCAAGGGCGAGCGCGGTTCCATGTCGAACCTGGCCCAGGCCCTGGCGGCACGCGGTTATGTCGCCGCCACGATCAGCTACCGGCTGAGTGGCGAGGCGAAGTTCCCCGCCGCCATCCAGGATTGCAAGGCGGCCGTGCGTTTCCTGCGCGCCAACGCCGGCAAGTTCGGCATCGACGCCGGCGCCATCGGCGTCACCGGCCTTTCGGCCGGCGGGCATCTCGCCGCCCTGCTCACCACCAGCGGCGGCGTCCAGGAACTCGAGGGCGAGGGCGGGCACGCGGCGCAGTCCAGCGCCGTGCAGGCCGGCATCGCCATGGGCGCGCAGAGCGATCTGGAAAACGCGCGCATCGCCGAGCTGAGCGCGCGCCCCGACGATCCGTTTTACCGCACCTTCCTCGGCGCCTCGCAGGCGGAGAGGCCGCAGGTCTATGCGCTCGCCTCGCCTTGCCATCACCTCGACAAAAGCGACCCTCCCCTGCTGTTCATCACCGGTGAGCTCGACGATCCCAGCACGCACGCCGACGCCGCCCGCGCGGATCTCGCCAAGCTTGGCATCGCCACCGGTCTGATCGTGATTCCGAAGGCACCGCACGCGTTTCTCGGTCGCCAGCCCGCCTTCGACGCCTGTATCGACGCCAGTGACGCGTTCTTCCGCAAGCATCTCGGGAAACGAGGCTAGCCGCGCTTTTTGCGCGTCGACCGGATCATCTGCCCATCAAGGTTTGCTTGCGGGGGCGCACACGCTCGCCAAGGGCAGAACCTGAATGTTTTCCGCGAGCGGGTATTCCTTGGTTCCGGGATAAACGACCAGCAGTTTCCGCAGGTTGAGATCGTTCATGGCGATCTGCATGGACCGGGTCAGCTTGGGGGCATCCTGGAATTTGACCTCAATGCCCGTCTGTGAGGCGGGGAAATACAGGTCCAGTTCCGAGCCGCTGTGGATGGCATAAAAATAAGCTTCCTCGCCACTTCGCGAACGCAGGATTTGCTCCATCGCAAAACCTTCCCAGGAGGCCCCCAGCTTGGGATGCACCATCAGTTCCGAGTGGCTGCCGATTCCCTGCAGGGCGTGAAAGATGCCACTGTCGCGAAAATAGATCTTGGGTGTCTTCACCAACCGCTTGCCCACATTGGCATGCCAGGGAAGCAGGCGACGGATCATGAAGGTCTGTTCCAGCGCGTCCAGATAGTGCCGGGCTGTGGTGGGCGACACCCCCATCGAGGCGGCGATTTCGTGGCCATTCCAAAGCTGGCCGTGGTAGTGCGCGAGCATGGTCCAAAAGCGCCCCATGGCCTGTGGGGCCATCCGGAATCCCAGGGTGGCAAGATCGCGTTCCAGGAAGGTGCGAATGAAATTTTTCCGCCAAGCCAGACTGTCGGCCTCGCTCCGGGCAAGATAAGAGCGCGGGAAGCCGCCCTGAAGCCACAGCGCCTGCCGGGCCTCCTGTGGCAGTTCGCCGAGTCCAAACCCGCCCATCTCGATGATTTCCACCCGGCCCGCGAGCGATTCGGAAGCCTGGCGCGACAACTCGGGCGAGGCGCTGCCCAAGACCAGAAAGGTGGCGGGCTGCCCCTCGCGGTCTGCCAGAACCCGCAGCACCGGGAACAACTGCGGAGCCCGTTGCGCCTCGTCGATGACCACGAGCCCGGACAGGGGCGACAGGAGGCTCATGGGATTCGCCAGGGCGAGCGCTGCCGCCGGGTCTTCCAGATCGAAATAGCCGGCTTCACCGGCTCGCAACAACTGCCGGGCCAGGGTGGTTTTGCCACATTGGCGTGGCCCGATCAAAGCCACGACGGGTGCTCGCTGCAGCCCGGTGTGGATCTGCTCCAAGTAGGTCTCGCGAGCAATCATGCTTGAAATTATCCATTACCACTGGACAATTTCAAGTAAATACCACCTCACCTGAAGCATCCACCTTCGCCCGGTGTTGGGGTCGAGATGGGGTCCCGGACTCTATAAACAGGGTGTCCGCCCGTTTTTTTGGCGCTTTGCACTGGCTCGGCAGGAATCCTGTGACGGCCCCGTGAAGGTTGGCCTCGACCCCCCACGTTCTCCCCGCATGCCGCGCGCTCTGCTGCCCCTGTCCATCCTCGTCCTGTTCACGGGCCTGCCTGCTCGTGCGAACGAGACGGAGGCCTTGTTCACCCGTCGGGTGTGGCCGTTGCTGCAGGAGAAGTGCCTGGCCTGCCACGGGCAGGACGAGGCGAAGATCAAGGGGGGGCTCGACCTGCGCACGGCGGAGTCGGCCTTGCGTGGCGGCGACAGCGGCGAGCCGTCGCTCGTGCCGGGCAAGGCCGAGGCGAGTCCGCTGTTTTTGTCGGCACGGCGTGATCACGAGGCCTGGGAGGCGATGCCGCCCAAGGAGGCGGACCGGCTCAGCGAGGCCCAGCTCGGCTGGCTGCGCGAGTGGATCCAAGCCGGTGCCTCGTGGCCGGATGAGGTGAAGCGCGGAGTGATCGCCCAGAAATACGCTGCGGCCTGGAGCGCCGAGGACGGCGTTGTCATTCCGACCGCCGGCGCGCTGTCGCCCGACTGGGCCAACCGCCGCTACAAGCCGGAGGCGCTCTGGGCCTACCAGCCGTTGCGCAAGCAGGAGCCGCCCGATGACGGCCATCCCATCGACGCATGGATTGCCGAACGTCTGCCCGAAGGCATACAGCCCGCACCAGAAGCGGATGCCCGCACACTGATCCGCCGTGTCACCTTTGATCTCACCGGCCTGCCGCCGACGCCGGAGGAGGTTGCGGCGTTTGAGTCTGACTGGGCGGACGCGTCCAACCGGTCCGACATCTGGCAGCGTCTGATTGATCACCTGCTCGCCAGTCCGCACTACGGCGAGCGCATGGCGCGGCATTGGCTCGATGTGGTGCGCTATGCCGACAGCAGCGGCTTCGCCAATGACTACGAGCGCGGCAACGCCTGGCGCTACCGCGACTACGTCGTGCGCAGCTTCAATGCCGACAAGCCCTACGACCGCTTCATCGTTGAACAGATCGCCGGCGACGAACTCGCGCCGGAGGATCCGGAGAAGCTCGTCGCCACCGGTTTCCTGCGCATGGGTCCCTGGGAACTGACCGGCATGGAGGTCGCCAAGATCGCCCGCCAGCGCTTCCTCGACGACGTCACCAACAGCGTCGGTGAAACCTTCCTCGCCCACTCGCTGCAGTGCGCGCGCTGCCACGACCACAAGTTCGATCCGGTGCCGACCCACGATTATTACGCGATCCAGGCCTGCTTCGCGACCACCCAGCTCGTCGAACGCCCCGCCCCGTTTTTGCCGGTGGAAAACACCGCCGGCTTTGAGGAAAAACGTTTCCTGGAGGCGCGCCGCGCCGAACATCTGGCGGTGCTCGCCGAACTCGATGCCAAGCTGCTCGCCAACGCCGAAGCCTGGCATGCCGAACGCGGGCTGGATCCGGCGCCCTGGCGGGCGGCGGTGGCCCAGGCACGCAAGGGCGGCGGCCGCAACCCGCGCCGCGGCTTCCCCGATGTTTTTGGTTCGGCGCGGCAGATCCTCGCGCGCCAAGGCGTGGCGGAGGAGCGTTATCCGCCCAAGCTGGTCGGCTTTGAGCCGGCCGATTACGGCAACGAGCGCGTCGCCCGCAAGGGGCTCGAGCGTCTGCGCTGGGAACTGGAGCGCTACGAACCCTTCGCCTTCTCGGTCTACAACGGCGTCACGTCGTCGATGACGGCGGTCACCCAGCCGCTGCGCCTGCCCGGCGATCCGCGGAAAAACGGCGAACTCGAGCAGACCGCCATCCTCGGCGGCGGCGATCCGTTTTCGCCCACGACACCGGTGCGGCCGGGCGCGCTGTCGGTGCTCGCCGCCACGGCGGAACTGCCGTTCGCGGGGGTGGAGGCGGTCGACGGCCGGCGGCTGCGGCTGGCGCAGTGGATCGCCCGGCCCGACAACCCGCTGACGATGCGCGCCATCGTCAACCGCGTCTGGCTCTGGCACTTCGACCGTGCCCTGGCGGGCAACCCGAACAACTTTGGCAGCACCGGCAAACCGCCGACGCATCCGGAGCTGCTCGACTGGCTGGCGGCGACCTTTGTCGAGCAGGGCCAGTCCTTCAAACAGCTGCATCGCCTGATCCTGACCAGCGCGGCGTATCGCAGAAGTGCGTTTTTGGAAGGCAGCGCGGACACTCCTGTCCGCGGTGCGGAGCCCAGCGGTGGAGCCGCCAGTGCGGCAGCAGCGGACAGGAGTGTCCGCGCTCCCCTCGCACGCGGCGAGCTGGAGGCCGTCTACGCCGTGTTCAAGCCGCGCCGCCTGACGGCCGAGGAGCTGCGCGACGCCCTGCTGAGTGTCAGCGGTGAGTTGAACCCTGCCCTCGGTGGCATCCCCAACCGGCCGGAGATTCATCCCGAGGTGGCGCTGCAGCCGCGCCAGGTCATGGGCACCTTCGCCGCCGCCTGGGTGCCGAACCCGCTGCCCGCGCAGCGTCACCGCCGCAGCCTCTATGCCCTGAAGATTCGCGGCCTGCGCGATCCGTTTCTTGAGGTCTTCAACGAGCCCGGTCCGGATTTTTCCTGCGAGGCGCGCGAGGTGTCGACGGTGACGCCCCAGGTGTTCAGCCTGTTCAACGGTCAGGCCACGCATGCGCGGGCGCTGGCGCTCGCCAACCGCGTGCTCCACCGCGAGCGCGTCGCCACCCCCGAGGCGGCGCTCGACCGACTCTTTGCGCTCTGCTACGGCCGGGCGCCGACGGCCGCGGAGCGGGGCGACTGCCTGGCGCACTGGCGCGCCCTTGAGTCGGCGCAGGCCACCGCGCAACCGGTGTCCTGGCCGACACCGCCGCGGCGGATCCGGCGCGAGGCGGTCGAGGAGAACACCGGCGAAAAATTCCAGTTCGAGGAGACCCTGCACGGCGCCGAGGCCTTTGTGCCCGACCTGCAGCCCGCCGATGTCGATGCGCGCACGCGGGCGCTCGCCGATGTCGCCCTGGTCCTGCTCAATGCGAACGAGTTCGCTTATCTCGATTGATCGACGGCCGGACCGGGCGCAGGATGGTGTCGCATGACCCCATCCGCCAAGGAACCCGACGCCACCGCCGAACTGCGCCAGAACGCCTGGATTGGCGATGCCGTGCTCGAACTCTACGTGCGCAGCTGGGTGCTCGGCCGACAGGGTGAGGTCGATGCCGAGATGAAGACCCGCTTCACCTGCAATCAATTCCTCAACTGCGTTGGCAACCCGACCCGTGTCGAGGCCGGCATCGGCGTGATCTACCAGGAGCAGGGACTCGAAGCCGCCTTCGCCTGGATTCGCGAGCATCTGGAACCGCTCTTCCTCAAGCAGGAGGCGACCCGGCGTCGGGGCAAGGCAGGCTGAGCTGCAGCCGGGTGCCGCGGCCGTCAGGGCCGGGCAGCCAGGCCACCTGCGCGCCGATCTTCTGGCAGCGTTCGCGGATGCCCATGCAGCCAAAGTGACCGGGTCGCGCCTCCGCCGCCCCCGGCTCCATGCCTCGGCCGTCATCGGTCACCGTCAGGAGGAGGGCGTCGTCCGCGCGGGTAAGTTCAAGGCGGATCTCCGTCGCTGCGGCGTGTTTGAGGGCGTTTGTCACCGCCTCCTGGGCGATCATGCGCAGGTGATGGACCACGAGAGCCGGCAGCGCGGGCAGCGGGCCGTCGATCTGCACCCGCAGGGCGGGCACGCCATCGGCGGGCAGCCGGCGGACGATTTCCTCCAGTTCGGTCGCCAGATCGAGGCCGTCCGGCTGGCCGGCGCGCAGGTCGGCGACCAGGTTGCGGGCCTCCGACTGCAGGCGCGCGACGAGATGGCGCGAGGCGTCGAGCAGGCCGCGCGCCTTGTCTTCCAGCGGGCGGGTCAGGGCCGCGTCGAGGCGCAGGTTCAGGCCGGCGAGTTCCTGCTCGAGGGTGTCGTGGAATTCGCGCGCGATGCGCTGGCGTTCCTCGAGGGTGGCCTGGCGGGCGATGCGCTCGCTGAGGGCTGCCGCCTGGCGTGCGACCTGGCGGCGCAGCAGGCTGGTCCAGAGCAGCACCAGGGTGAGCAGGGCCGAGAGCAAACCGATGGCGGCGACGAGGCGGCCGGCCGTCCACCACGACGGCGCCTTCACCAGGCTCAAGTCCTCGGGCCCGCGCAGCAGCAGCATGACACGCTCGGGCCGTGAGCGAAAACCGCGATCGCGCGAGGTTTCGACCCGGCAGATGCCGGTGACGCGCACGCGGCTGCCGGGCTGGAGGGTGTCGAGTCCTTCGGGACTGGCCACCCGCGCGCGCAGGACGAGCCCGCCGGCGAGCAGGCGCAACTCCTGACCGTCGGGCGAGCGAAAGCGGTCGGCCAGTTCGGCCTCCAGCGTCACCAGGTCGGCGTCATGCGCGCCTTCCATCAGGTCGGCGGCATCGACGTCGACCGCGGGTGCGACCTCCGCCGTGGGTTCGGCGCGCACGAGCACGGCGTCCATCAGGCTGGCGCTGAAGCCCTCCATGTTGGAGAAGCCGGCGACTTCGGCGAGCTGGCCGGGCTGCAGGTTGGCCGCGGTGAAGAGACGCGCGGCCACGGCGGCCGGTCGCGGCGCTTCGGCGGGTGCCTTGGGCTCGCTGCCCGACTGGCGCGGCGGTTCCTCGGCAGTCAGGTCGCGCAGGAAAACCTGGCCGTCGGGCAGGGCGGCGAGCACCGTGCCGGCGACCCGCACCCGGCGACCGGAGGCGGGTGAGCGCTCGGGATCAAAGCGCAGCAGGCGGGCGGCGCTGATGAGCGGGGTTTGCTCCAGAGGCGGCGCGGGCTCGAGCACTTCGAGGTCGGCCCAGGCACCGACGCGCAGGTAGGGGAAGACGAGCTGGCGGCGGTCGTTGATGCCGCCCGCCGCCAGGCCGGTGATGCGCAGCCGGGCATCGACCAGATCCAGGTCGGTCGGTGGTGCGTCGACCCGCACCTCGAGCACGCGGCTGCCCAGCGCGAGGAAGAGGATGCTGCGGTTTTCCTCCTCGGCCGCCACCCGCCGGCCGATGCCCTCGACGACAACACGCTGGTAGTGGAAGCGACCCGAGACGAGGTCGTCGTAGGCGGCGCTTGCCGCCGCGGGCGGGGCACCGCGGCCGGTCACCTCAAAGCGATCGGCCTCAATGCCCGGCAGGTACAGGCCCGGCACGCTGCGGCCGCGCAGGCGCACGCGGTCGCCGGGCGCGAGCACGGCCGCCGCGGCCGGCTGGGTGCGGAAAAAGGTGCCGCCGCTGCTGTCCTGGACAAAGACCGTGCCCGAGGATTCGACCAGGCCGACCACGGCCTCGAGTTCGACCGGCACGCCGGTCGCGGCGGCATCGGCCGGCAGGGCGCGCACCTGGGCGGCACGGGTCAGCGGTGCCTGAGCCATGGCCGCGGCGGTCAGGCCGAGGCAGGCGAGCAGGAGGGCGGCGCGGAGCTTCATCGCGGAGCCGCACTTGACCGCGCGCCGGCGGTGGATGCAACCGCGAAGCAGCTCAGGCAGGCACGGCGGCACGTAGCTTGACGGCGACCTCCTGGAAGGCGCGGGAGGCCTGGGAGGCATCGGGTTCGTCGAGCGCGACCGGATGGCCCTGGTCGCCGGCCTCGCGCACGCGGATCTCGATCGGAATGCGGCCGAGCAGGGGCACGCCCAGGCGCTTCGCCTCGTGTTCGCCGCCGCCCTGGCCGAAGATGTGGTAGACCTGGCCGTCGCTCGGGCAGATGAAGTGGCTCATGTTCTCGATGAGGCCGAGGATGGGCACGTTCACCTTCTGGAACATCGCCACCGCCTTGCGGGCGTCGATCAGGGCGACCTCCTGCGGCGTGGTGACGATGACCGCGCCGTCGAGGGCGACCGTCTGGACGATGGTGAGCTGGATGTCGCCGGTGCCGGGCGGCAGGTCGAGCACGAGGTAGTCGAGGTTGTCCCAGGCGCACTGGCGGAGGAACTGCTGGGTGTAGCGGGTGGCGATCGGGCCGCGGACAATGACCGGCGAATCGTCGTCGAGCAGCAGGCCCATGCTCATGAGCTGCAGGCCGTGGCGTTCGACCGGCACGATCTGCTGTTCCTCGTTCTGCCAGGGGCGCTCGTTCGTGCCAAACATGTGGGCGATGCTCGGGCCGTACAGATCGCAGTCGCACAGGCCGACGCGGGCGCCGGTGCGGGCGAGGGCGACCGCCAGGTTGGAGGCCACCGTGCTCTTGCCGACGCCGCCCTTGCCCGAGGCGACGGCGATGACGCGTTTGACGCCGGGCAGGCTGGACTTGCCGAGCTTGTCGGAGGAGGTTGCCCCGGGCGCGTTCGGTGGCTCCTGGATGTCGAAGTCGAGGCGGACATTGCCCTCGCCGGCGAGCTTGCCGAGTACGTCCATGGCCTGCTCATGGATCAGGCGCGGGATGTTCGGGTCGCGGGTGGCCAGGGAAATGCCGACCTTGACCTTGCCGTCCTGGACCTCGACGCTTTTCACCAGGCCAAACGAGACGATGTCACGGCTGAAGCCGGGGTAGCGGACTTGGGCGAGCGCGGCGCGGATGTCGGATTCGGAGGGCATGGTCGGGAAGGGGATACGTCTCCGCTAGCGGACGGGCGGCAAAACTCAAGCCCGGAGACGCGCTGGAAGGCCGCTTCCGGCGCATTGCCGTGAAAGAAGCGACCGCCGCCGCCCCTTTCCCATGGGCATGATCCGTCACACCGTCGTTTTTCGTCTCAAGCATGAAGCCGGCTCGGCCGCCGAGCGCGACTTCCTGCGCGCCGCCTGCGAGTTGGCCCGCATCGACGGTGTGCAGCAGTTCGAATGCCTGCGCCAGACCAGCGCCAAGAATGCCTTCCAGTTTGGGCTGTCGATGGAGTTCGCCGACGCGGCCGCCTACGCTCATTACAGCGACCACCCCGACCACACCGCCTTCGTCCAAAATCGCTGGATCCCCGAGGTCGCGGAGTTTCTGGAGATCGATTACGAACCCTGCCAACCATGATTCGCGTTCTCTGCCTGCTTGCCTGGATCCTGGGACTGTCGGTGGCCGCGGCGGCCGCCGAACGACCGAACGTGCTGTTCATCATAGCCGATGACCTGACCGACACCGCCCTCGGCTGCTACGGCAACACGGTCTGCCAGACGCCGAACCTGGACCGCCTGGCGGCGCAAAGCCTGCGTTTCACCCGCGCCTACTGCCAGGGCAGCTACTGCGGGCCGTCGCGCGCCTCCTTGCTCTCGGGTTATTACCCGCATGCCACCGGGGTGCAGGGCTACATCAGCCCGCGCGCCGCGATCGGCGACCGCGCGACCTGGCCGCAGCACTTCAAGAACGCCGGCTATCACACCGCGCGGGTCAGCAAGATCTTCCACATGGGTGTGCCGGGCGGCATCGAGGAGGGCAGCGACGGCGCCGATGATCCCCTGTCCTGGAGCGAGCGCTTCAACAGCCAGGGGCCCGAGTGGCGCGCGCCGGGCACCGGCGAGACGTTGGAAAAAAACCCCGACGGCCGCAAGCCGGTCATGGGTGGCAACACCTTTGTCGTGGTCGCCGCCGACGGCGATGACGACGTCCATGCCGACGGCAAAACCGCCGTCAAGGCCTGCGAACTGCTGGCCCTGCCGCGCCGCGAACCGTTCTTCCTGGCGGTCGGCTTTGTCCGGCCACACGTGCCGTTTGTGGCGCCGAAGAAGTACTTCGACCTCTATCCGCCCGAGACGATGGTGCTGCCGGAAAAGGTGCCGGGCGACTGGGACGACATCCCCAAGCCGGGCATCAACTACAAGACCAGCGTCAACATGCAGATGGATGTGGCGAAGCAGAAGAAAGCGCTCGCCGGCTACTATGCCGCGGTCAGTTACATGGACGCCCAGGTCGGCCGGCTGCTCGACGCCCTGGAACGTTCGGGCCAGGCCGACAACACGATCGTCATCTTCACCAGCGATCATGGATATCATCTCGGCGAGCACGATTTCTGGGCCAAAGTCAGCCTGCATGAGGAATCGGCGCGCGTGCCGCTGCTGATTCGTGTGCCCGGGATGAAGCCCGGGGTGCGCGAGACTCTGGTGGAACTGCTCGACCTGTTCCCGACCACGGCGAAACTCTGCGGGCTGGAGGTGCCTTCACGCCTGCAGGGGCGCGACCTCGCCCAGGTGCTGGCCGATCCCCGGGCCTCGGTCCGCGACGCGGCCTTCAGCGTGGCCGGCACCAGCAAGGGCCTGCTGCTGCGCGACGAGCGCTGGGCCTTCATCCAGTACGGAGAGGATGCCCGCGCTGGTGTTGAACTCTACGACATGCAGAGCGATCCGCGCCAGATCCACAACCTCGCCGTCCTGCCCGAGCAGGCCGGCCGCGTCGCGGCCTGGAAGGCAAGGGTCACCGCCAAGCTCGCCGAAGTCCGCACCAACGACCTTTGATTCTCCACCCATGAAACTGCTTCGCTCCCTCCTCGCCTGTGCCGCCCTGATCCTGTCAGCAGCCGCAAGCGCAGCAGAGCGGCCAAACCTGCTGTGGTTTGTCGTGGACGACATGTCGGCGCATTTCTCCTGCTATGGCGAGACCCTGATCCAGACACCGAACGTCGACCGCCTGGCCGCCGAGGGCACGCGTTTCACCCGCGCCTATGTCACCGCCCCGGTTTGCTCGACCTGTCGCTCGGCCCTCATCACCGGCATGTACCAGACGACGATCGGTGCCCATCATCACCGCAGCGGCCGTGGCGAGTTGAAGATCCATCTTCCGGAAGGCGTGACGCCGGTTCCGGCCCTGCTGCAGCGCGCCGGCTATTACACCTGCATCGGCAGCGGCCTGCCCGACAAGGATTACCGCGGCCTGCCCTTCGGCGAGGGCGGCAAGGCGGGCAAGAAGAAGGCCGGTGCCGCGGCCAAGAACCGGCTTGGCAAGACCGACTACAACTTTGAGTGGGACCCGGCGATGTATGACAGCCATGACTGGGCCGGGCGCGCGCCGGGACAGCCTTTTTTCATGCAGGTGCAGCTCCACGGTGGCAAGCTGCGCGCCGACACGCTGGAGGCGAACCGCTCCCTCGCCGAGCGGGCGCGCACGGAACTGGGCTCCGCCACCGATCCGCAGAAGGTGACCCTGCCACCCTACTACCCGCGCGACCCGGTCCTGCTCGAGGACTGGGCCGCCTACCTCGACAGTGTGCGCCTGACCGACAAGCACGTCGGTGAGGTGCTGGCCCGCCTCGAAAGTGAGGGCCTGCTGGAGAACACCCTGATCGTCTTCATGACCGATCACGGCATCAGCCATGCGCGCGGCAAGCAGTTTCTTTATGACGAGGGCGCCCATATCCCCTTCGTGGTGCGTGGACCCGGGGTTGCCCGCGGAGCGGTGCGCGAGGACCTCGTTGAGCAGATCGACCTGCCTGCACTGTCGCTTGCCGCCGCCGGCCTGCCACTGCCGCCGAAGATGCAGGGGCGCGACATCCTGGCGAAGGACTACCTGCCGCGCGAGGCGGTGTTTGCCGCGCGCGACCGCTGCGATGAGACGGTCGAGCGCATCCGCAGCGTGCGCACCGACCGATTCCTGTACATCCGCAATTTTTATCCAAAGCGCCCGCACCTGCAGCCGAACGCCTACAAGGATCACAAGGCGATCGTCGTCGCCCTGCGCGCCGCTCACGCGGCGGGCACCCTGCCGTCGGTGAGCGAGGAACTGCTGTTCCGGCCCGAGCGACCGGCCGAGGAACTCTACGAGTACGTCAACGACCGCTGGCAGGTCACGGATCTCGCATCGAATCCGGATTACCGCGGGGTGCTCGAGTCGCACCGCGCCCGGCTGGACGACTGGCTGCGCGACAGCCGCGATCCCGGGCCGGAGCCGGAGGCGATGTTTGACAGTGACATGGCCGAGTATCTCAAGAAGGAGAACCCCGAGGTCGAGCGGAACATCGCCCTGATGAAGCGGTGGGCGCGCGAGGGCAGGTGATCCGGAAAAGTGCCGTTGAATTTGGCCCCCGCCGCGCCATGCTGAAACTCCCCCATGCTCACCAAGCGCATCATCCCCTGCCTCGACGTCAAGGAAGGCCGCGTCGTCAAAGGCACCCAGTTCCTTGAGCTGCGAGACGCCGGCGACCCGGTCGAATGCGCCAAGGTCTACAATGCCCAGGGCGCCGACGAGCTGGTCTTTCTCGACATCACCGCCAGCCATGAGGAACGCAAGACCATGGTCGATGTGGTGGCGCGCACCGCGGAATCCTGCTTCATGCCGCTGACGGTGGGGGGCGGCATCCGCACGGTGGCAGACATGCGCGAGATGCTGCTGGCTGGCGCCGACAAGGTCGGCATCAACACCGCGGCGGTGAAAACGCCGGACGTCATCGACGCCGCGGCCGAAGCCTTCGGCTGCCAGTGCCTGGTGGTCGCCATTGATGCCAAGCGCAACGACCGCGGCTCGTGGACGGTGTTCACCCACGGCGGGCGCAATCCGACCGAACTCGACGCGGTCGAATGGGCCGCCGAGGTCTGCCGGCGCGGCGCCGGCGAGATCCTGCTCACCAGCATGGATGCCGACGGCACCAAGGCGGGTTACGATCTCGCGCTGACGCGCGCGGTGAGCGAGGCGGTCAGCATCCCGGTCATCGCCAGCGGCGGCGCCGGCAACCTGCAGCACATGGCCGACGTGCTCAGCGACCAGGGCAAGGCCGATGCCGTGCTGGCCGCCAGCATCTTCCATTTTGGCGAATACACCGTGCGCGACGTGAAGGAATTCCTCGCCGGGCACGGCGTGCCGGTGCGACTCTGAGCCTCAACTCAGCGCGCGCCCGCCGCCGGCAGCTCGAGCGGTGTGTCGCGGTCCGGATGCCGGGCCTCGCAGGTGAGCTGGATGCCTCCGCGCGGGACAAAGCGGCCGCGCACGACCGCCTGCTTGGGCGCGCAGGCCTTGACCAGATCATCGAGGATGCGGTTGACGATGGCCTCGTTGAAGGAGGCGTGGTTGCGGTAGCTGGCCAGGTAGAATTTGAGCGACTTCGTTTCCACGCAGCGCTCGTCGGGGATGTACAGGATCTCGATTTGGGCGGCGTCGGGCTGGCCGGTCACCGGGCAGAGCGAGGCGAAGTCGGGCGCGCTCAGGTGGATCGTGTAGTGGCGGCCAGGCGTGCGGTTGGGGAAGGTCTCCAGCACGGCCTCGTCGGGCGAGGCGGGCAGGCGGTGCTCGGAGCGGCCGAGCAGGGAGAGGTCGGTTTCAGTCATGCCGCACCCTGCCGGAAGAGGTCCCGGCGTGCAACCGGCTTGTCGGTCTCACCAGTGGAAGAAGAAGGGCCCGGGCACGATCTTGACCCCGCCGCTGCCCAGCGGGTTGCCCTTGGTCTCCTCGATGCTGTCGACGACGTTGTCCTTCAGGGTGACGGCGAGGTTGCCGGTCTCGACCTTGAGATAAACGACACTCTGCACCGGTCGGCCAAAGGAATCGAGGCCGGTGGTGTACTGGGGCACGCGCTCATAGACGACGTATTCAAACTTCTCCTCCCGGCCGGCGTTGGTGATCTTGGTCGATTTGCGCTTCGGCTTGCCGAGGCTGGCGGTGACCTCCTCGGCGGTCATGCCGAGCGCCACCTGCTTGGCGGCGATCATTTCCTCGACCTGGCGCTGGCGGTCGTGCAGCTTGCGCACGTTGGCGAGCAAATCCGGGTCGGGCAGTTGCAGGTCGGAGAGGCGCACCCAGCCGGCGACATCGCCGTGGCGGGCCCGGCCGCGGACGCGGCAGGCCTGGTCGGCCAGGCCGACCAGCTTGACCTGGGTGCCGGGTGCCATGGAGCCGAGAGCGTGCTCGAGGGTGGCGCGCGAGTACACCGGCGCCTCACGCAGGATCTTCAGCAGGACTGGCTTGGGCAGCAGGTCCTCGACGTCGAGCGTGCCCGGTTCGGGCGGCAGCGAGGACTTGCGCGGGGCCGAAAGCTGGCCCCAGGCGGGCGCCAGGGCGAACGTGCAGGCGGCCAGCAGGGGGAGCAGGAACGTCTTCATGGCGGTGGCAGCATCTTACCCGCTTCCGACGTGGGAAGGAAAGCTTTTGTTCGACTCCCCGCCGCTTCCGCGTATGCCTTTTGCCATGCCCAACGGCCCCCTTTCCAGCAAACTCTTCGATCTCGCCAAGCAGTACATCCCCGGCGGGGTGAACTCGCCGGTGCGCGCCTTCCGCAACGTCGGCGGCGACCCCTTTTTCGTGCGCCGCGCCAAGGGCTGCCGGATCTGGGATGTCGACGGCCGCGAACTGATCGACTTCGTCGGCACCTGGGGGCCGGCCATCCTCGGTCATGCGCCGGTGCCGGTCATCGAGGCCATCCACACGGCCGCCAAGGAGGGCGTCAGCTTCGGCATTCCCAACCCCTACGAGGTGGAGATGGCGCGCACGATCTGCGAGTGGGTGCCGAGCATCCAGAAGGTGCGCATGGTCAGCAGCGGCACCGAGGCGACCATGTCCGCCATCCGCCTGGCGCGCGGTTTCACCGGTCGCCAGCGACTCGTCAAGTTCGACGGCTGCTACCACGGCCACAGCGACAGCCTGCTGGTCGCCGCCGGCAGCGGCGCGCTCACCCATGGCAATCCCGACAGCGCCGGTGTGCCGCCCGCCTTCGCGGAACTGACCACCGTCCTGCCCTTCAACGACGAGGCCGCGCTCGAGGAACTGTTTGCCGCGCGCGGCCACGAGATCGCCGCCCTCATCGTTGAGCCCTACCCGGCCAACGCCGGCCTCATCCTGCCCAAGCCCGGCTTCCTGCAGAAGCTGCGCGACATCACCGCCAAACACGGCACCGTGCTCATTTTCGACGAGGTGATGACCGGCTTCCGCCTCGCCAAGGGCGGCGTCCAGGAGCTCGAGGGCATCACGCCCGACCTCACCTGTCTCGGCAAGGTCATCGGCGGCGGCCTGCCGGTCGGCGCCTTCGGCGGTCGCGCCGACATCATGGACCACCTCGCCCCGCTCGGCCCGGTGTACCAGGCCGGCACCCTCAGCGGCAATCCGGTCGCCCTGGCCGCCGGCCTCGCCCAACTGCGCGAGCTGGAGAAGCAGAACGGCTACGTGCATTTGGAGGCCATCGGCCAGGTCATGGAGGACGCCGTGCTCGGCGTGCTGCGCCAGAAGGGGCTCGGCTACCGCTGGTACCGCCGCGGCAGCATGTTCTGCCTGTTCTTCACCGAGACCGAGGTGCACAACCTGCAGGACGCGAAGACCGCCGACCTCGCCGCCTTCCGCAAGTTCTTCCACCATTGCCTCGACCACGGCGTCTACTTCGCCCCCAGCCAGTTCGAGACCGGCTTCATCAGCCTCGCCCACACCCAGGCCGAGATGGACCGCACGGCCGAGGTCGCCGCCGCGGCCCTGGCGGCCCTCTGACGTTTTTGGGTGAACTAGCGTAAAAGGCGGTTAAATTGAAATATGGCTCAGCTCACCCTTCAGCTCCCGGATGAACTGTCGGCTCTCGTGGTCGAGCAGGCTCGGCTGCGCGAGGAAGACCCACAAGCCTTTGTCATCGGACACTTGCTCAGCACCTTGTCGGCAAGCCCCGCAGAGAGCCGACCGGATGGGCTGGAGTGGCTACTTCAGGAGCGCGACACCGGGCCGTTTGTCACGGTGGAGGATGTCGATGTTCTGAAACAACGGGTCTTGGCCCGCGCCGGTGAACGTCTGGGTGAGGCAGTGAATCATGACTGAATCGACGCTGCAGATTCATCCTGCAGTCGAGAGCGATGATCTGGTGGGCATCACCACCTACATCGCCCGGAATAATCCCGAAGCAGCGCAACGGGTGCTGACAGCTATCTTGGGGACGTTTGGCGAACTCGCCGCACAACCTGGACTCGGCACGACTTTCCACCCCGCGCGCAAGGAGTTGCAGGGCGTGCGCATGCTGCCAGTTCTCGGCTACCCGAGTTATCTGGTGTATTATCGCCCTCTGCCACAGGACAGAGGCGTGCGCATTCTCCACGTGCTGCATGCCGCCCGCGACACTTCTCTTTTGCGCGGGCAAGCTCGGCGTTGAGTTTCTGCTGTTTGAGGGCATGGGTTCGCCATGTCCGCCCCCCGCTTCGCCGTTGCCCAGCTCGATGAAATCACGCCGACGCCCTGCCCTTGTGGCCAGGCCCGGCGCGCCTTCAAGGAGGACTGGAACACGCTCGCCACGGTGCACCTGACCGACATCCATGCCGACAGCCGGGCGCACTACCACAAGACGATGACCGAGATTTACATCGTCCTGGAGGGTGAGGGCCATCTCGAGGCCGACGGCGAGATCATTCCGCTCAAGCCGATGACCACGGTGATGATCCGTCCCGGCTGCGTGCATCGCGCGGTCGGCAAGCTGCGCATCCTCAACATCCCCATGCCGCCCTTTGATCCGGCGGATGAGTTTGAGGTGTGAGTCAGGCTCGCAGCGCCGCCTTCATGGCAGGGTGAAACGGTAAAAGCGGCGGTCACCCGTGGCTTCGGCGTCGGTCAGGTCAAAGCTGGCCTGGCCCGCGCCGTTGAAGGCGCCGGTTCCGTTGGCGACCGGAAACCAGCGTCGCAGGTCGCGGCTGGCCTCCAGCATGATCTCTGCTGACGGCGGACCGGTGACCGTGGCGGCGACTCGTTTGCCCGGCTGCCCGCCCGTTGCGGCGCTGACGGTCAGCGACGTTACCCGCACCGGCGGCAGGGCGACGCCGTTGCTCAGCGAGTTCACTTTCAGGACGCCGGTTTCCGGGTCGCGCACCATGGCAAAATCCCAGCCTGGCTCCAAGCCGCGTACGTTGACGACGGGCGTGCCGTTGCTGGCACCTCCGATGTCCATGAGTTCAAAGGTCTGGCCCGCCTGCGGGGCGAAGCCATCGGTGAAGACCAGCTCAATGACACCGCCGGTGAAGTTGAAGTCGCCGGTGATGACCAGCTGGTCGTGGCTGGTGCCCGGTTCCGTGCCGCCGATCTCCAGCACAATGCGCCCGGCGGTTTGGTTCAGGCTGCCGTTGATGGTTAGAATGCCGGGACTTGTGCCCGGGCTGATGAGGCCGCCGTTGTTGTTGACCGTGGCAAAGGCCAGGGTGCCTTTGCCAAAGACAACGGATTGGCTGTCCAGTTCAAGCGAGCCGCCCCTGAAGGTGCTGCCCTCTCCCAGCAGGAGGTTCAGCGAAGAAGCCTGTACAGTGGCTTCTTGCGCCACCTCCAAGAGAGAGTCGGCGCCCGTGATATCGAGCATGGTGCCCGTGAGGCTGAGCCCTTTTGCCAGCACGATCGCACCGTCGCGGATCTCGATCGCGCTGAGCCCCAGCACAGCCACTCCAAGATCGCTGATCGAGCGGTTTGTGAAAAGGGCGGAGACATGGAGGACGTTGTCCTCATTGAGGACCCCAAAGCTGGTGAGGACCGATGTGAAAGAGCTGTTGAGTCCTTCGACCCTGAGATGCGACTTTTCCTGAAAACTGAAACTGCCGCCAATCGACTTGCCGCCATTCACCACCGTGTAGGTGCAACTTGCGCCGCCGGCGTCAATCAAGGCTAGGTCAGAGTATACCATCCTTCCACCAGCAGAGACGAGCACGTCGGCAACTCCCTGCTCTTGGCCAAGAATCACAGAATCCACCTCAAGTCGGACCTGACTGTTTGCCACTGACAGGCCAGCCCGTGTGCCAGGAGCCACAGCGGCCTCAAATTTGTCACCTTCCACAGTGAGGCTGCCGCCCTCCGCCTTGATCAGTGCATGACCCTGCTCAGCCAGCATCAGATTCCCCGTGCTTACCACGCTGTTGGCCCCCAGGAGCATGGTCGCATCATTTTTGAGCCTGAGTTCATCCAGATCGCCGATGCCGCCGGTGTCGAACTTGGCCGTCGCTCCATCCAGCACCAAGGAGTTTTCGCCGCGTGCGGCATCCAAGGAGGCACCTTTTTCCACCTGCAGATGCGCCTCTCCCCGGAAGACAAATTTGCCTTCGGCGGAAGCGGTTTGGGCGTCGCGCAATTCGAAGCTTGAGCCGTGGTCAAACGTGGCCACTGCTGAGTCATTCCAGAAGATCGAACTTTCATTCTCGGCCACAAGGCGCGAGCCTGAGCCCGCCGGAATGCCGATGGCCGCGCCACCCGACACCTCCAGGACCCCCCGGTTCAGGCGCAGAGTGCCTTTGGCGTTCGGCGTCGCTCCCAGGGTGAGGGCCGTGCCCACGTAGACCGAGGTGTTGCCGATCTGCAACTCGCCATCCCCTGTGTGTCCGATGAGCAGGTTGCCGGTTTTGAACGTGGTGCCCGCGCCGCCTTCGGCGATGACCATCCGTGCCGTGATGCCCGCCGCACTGCCGACCCGGGTGTTTTGGCCGCTGGCATCGAGCGTGCCGTTTGACACCGTCAGCCGTCCGCCGGTGATCGCGATGCCCTCGGCGCCGATGCCATAGGTCTCGCCGCTCAGGATCAGGTGGTGATCGCCACCTTCCGAGAGCGACAGGCCCGGATGCGAGCGTGTCGTGTCCAGAAGGATGAGCGAGGTCGTGTCGCCCAATTGCACGGCGTTGGCGGTGCCGGGCACCACGCCGCCCCGCCAGTTGGGGCCGTGGTTGTAGGCGCTGCCTTCCGCGCCGGTCCAGACAAAGGCCTCCGGCTCCGGCACAGCACTGGTTCCCACCGCCTGCACCAAGGCATTGTTGGCCAGTCGGGCCGTCACCAGCACGATGCCGCTTTCATGAAAGCTGAGCAGCGACTCCACCTGGCCTTCCTGGCCAAAGCCTTCGACAAAATCGCCGCCAAAGCGGTCGTTCGCCGTGGGGCCGGTGAACAGGCCAACCTGACCGATGATGGGCTGCCCCAAGAAATCCAGCTCGCCGGTAAAGGGACGAGCAATCAAAATCACCTGGGAGTCCAGGGTGACACGGGCCGCGGAGATTTCGAAGAAGCCGCTGCCATCGGTGAGGGGCACAATGGTGCCGTCTCGTTTGTGCAGCAATACACTTCGGGTCGCCGGCACGTCGAAATCGCCCGACAGGACAGTGGGCATCGCCACGGCATCACCGGCGCTGTTCAGTCCCAAGCCCTGGATGAGCGAACCGCGGGCGGGAGCCCCGCAGTTGCTGTAGATCTGGGTGTGCAAACCCAGTGAGTCGTTTCGTTCGCCCACAAAAAACAGGGAGGACGTCTCGGTGACATCGCAGCCATTCTGCGTTTCGCTTCTTCCCAAGACCAGCAGGCTGTCGTTCGCGGTGATGCCGACCAGGGTGATGAATTGTCCCGCCGGAAGAGTGAAGGGTGCGGTGTCGGTGATGCCATCGGTGATCCAATGGCCTGCAGGGCTGGAGAAGATCCTGGACGCGAGAAATCGGCCGGTGCCGTCGTGCTTGCTCAGGTCGTAATCCACGTCGTCCGGTTTCGGCAGATGGATCAGCGTGCCCTGCTCCCAGCGGTAAAAACGGGTTGCCGTCACCCCCGGTTGATTGACCGGATCCACGAAAACGGGGGCCGAGAAGACCACCCGCTCGGAGTTCACCGGGATGAACGTGACGGAGCCATTGCCGAAGACGCCACCTCCAGGCGCGTTGTCGCCGCCGCCGAACAGGCGGGTGGCCTGGCCATTGTGGACCAGGTGCCAAACCTGGGACGGGCCGTTCTCCCGGACAATCAGCGTTTGCTGATCGCCGACCGCGACCACCGTGGCTGCCGCCAGTTCCGTCGGCAGCAGCGAGGTTGTTGGCACAAACTGCCATGGGGCTGCACCGGGCGAGGCGGCGGGAGCGCTGAAGCAAACCCAGAGGAGAATCGCAAATGCTCGGAGCATAGAGGGGGATAGGGACCTCTTATCTTTACTTGACCGATCCTTGAATCCAAGTCGATTTCCTAAACCGAAAGTTGCGTGCCCAGGCTGCGCGCCAGTCGGTTTTCATTCTGCCGGTCCGTCCGCCCCGCGTGTCTCCGTCAGCAGCCACCGGCGGTAGGCGGGGCTGACCTGGTCGGGGCGCAGGGCGAGGATTTCCGGCACCTCGTAGGGGTGCAGTTCACCCAGGCGGGTGGCGAGTCGGTCGTAGAGGTCGGCCCGGGTCTTGACCAGCGCCAGCACCTCGGCGGCGGTTTCCACGGCGCCCTGCCAGCGGTAGATCGATTCCACTCCCGGCAGCAGGCTGACACAGGCGGCGAGGCGTTCTTCAATCAGGATACCGGCGGCCCGGCGGGCCTGGTCGGCATCGGGGAAGCTGGTGAGGACAAGGAGAAGGTCGGTCATGGCATCAGCCTAACGGCGCTTTTCGCGGATGCAAAGCCGCGCGGCCATGCCATGATCGGGGCGTTCCGCCACCGCCATGAGATCGGCCTTCCTCGACAAACTGCTCAAGCGCATGGACCGCCTGGAACCCGGCGAGGTCCAGGGCGTGCTGCTCGAACTGATGAAGGAGAAGGGCTTTTTGGAAAAGACCTTCCAGGCTTTGCAGGAGGGCGTCATCCTGCTCGACCCCGAGGCGCGCGTCACCTACGTCAACCAGGCGGCCTGCCGCTTTTTCGGACTCGAGGCCGGACAGGTGCTCGGCCAGAAACTCACCCAGGGCATGCGCGGGCTCGACTGGGGCGAGTTGCTGAAACCCGGCGCCGTGGTCAGCCGCGACCTGGAGATCTTTTATCCGGAGAACCGCTACCTCAACTTCTACATCACCAGCATCGATGACGAACAGCCCATGGGCTTCGTCATGCTCATCCGCGACATCACCGAGACGCGCAAGCGCACCGAGGAACAGATCGAGAGCGAGCGCCTCAACGCCTTCACCCTGCTCGCCGCCGGCGTCGCCCACGAACTCGGCAACCCGCTCAACTCGCTGACCATTCACCTGCAATTGCTCGAGCGCCGGCTCAAGAAGATGGGCAAGTCCGGCGAGGCCCTGCGCGAGCATCTCGACGTCGCCACCAGCGAGATCAAGCGCATGGACGGCATCATCAGCCAGTTCCTCGCCGCCATCCGGCCCACCCAGCCGCACCTGCAGCGCGTGCAGCCGGCCGAGCTCATCCAGGAAAGCCTGCGCTTCCTGCAGCCGGAAATCGAGCGCGCCGGCGTCGAGGTGCGCCTCGACCTGCGCGCGGATCTGCCGGTCATGCCGCTCGATGCCGACCAGATGAAGCAGGCTTTTTACAACCTCATCCGCAATGCCTGCCAGGCCATGCCCGGCGGTGGCACGCTGACCATCCACGGCAGCTTCACCGACTTCGAGGTGAGGCTCAGCTTTGAGGACACCGGCAAGGGCATCTCGCCCGAGCAGATGGGCCGGCTGTTCCAGCCCTTTTCCACCACCCGACCCACCGGCACCGGCCTCGGCCTGCTCATCGTCCGCCGCATTGTCCGCGAGCACGGCGGCGAGATCGACATCGAATCGCGCGCCGGTCAGGGCACCCGGGTCAGCCTCTGGCTGCCGCTGGTCGAACGCAAGGTGCGCCTGCTCGGTGCCGGTGAGACGGCGCCGACTGCGTGACCGCCGCCAACGGCAGGAACTCGCCGTGACGACCCGGAAAGGTTTCCGCTGCACCGGAAATGCCACCCGGCCAATGAGACATTTTGACTTTTTTGCGGGACTGTTGCAGGATGGGGTGCCGATGTTTTGGAGCTGCCGCCATGACTGACCCCGCGACCGTTCTCATCGTGGACGACGAAAAGCACACCCGCGACGGCCTGCGCCTGTCGCTGGAGGATGACTTCGACTGCTACGTCGCCGCCAATGCCGCCGAGGCGCTCGAGCACCTGCGCCACGACACGATCGACGTCATGCTCACCGACCTGCGGCTCGGCGCCGATGACGGCATGAAACTGCTCGACGCGGCCCTGGCCCTGCCGCAGCCGCCGGTTTGCATCATGATGACCGCCTATGGCAGCGTCGATACGGCGGTCGAGGCGATGCGCCGCGGTGCCTACCACTTTGTCACCAAGCCGCTCAATCTCGACGAGGTGGAACTGCTCATCAAACGGGCGCTGCGCAGCCGCCACCTCGAGAAGGAGAACCGCGTGCTCAAGCAGCAGGTCGAGGAGAAATTCTCGGTCGAGGGCATCATCGGCAAGTCCGACGCCCTGCGGCCCATCCTCGACACGATCCAGCAGGTGGCGCCCACGCGTGCGACAGTGCTCATCGAGGGCGAGAGCGGCACCGGCAAGGAACTCGTCGCGCGCGCCATCCACAACCTCAGCGGCCGGCCCAAGGGCAAACTGGTCACCGTGCACTGCGCGGCGCTGTCGCCGCAGATTCTCGAGAGCGAACTCTTCGGCCACGAAAAGGGGGCTTTCACCGGTGCCCAGGACCGCCGCATCGGCCGCTTTGAGCTCGCCGACGGCGGCACGCTCTTCCTCGACGAGATCGGCGAGATCGACGCCTCGACCCAGGTCAAGCTGCTGCGCGCGCTGGGCGAGCAGACGATTGAGCGGGTGGGCGGGGCCAAGCCGATCAAGGTCGATGTCCGCGTCATTGCCGCGACGAACCGTGACCTCGCGAAGATGGTGGAAGAGGGCAAGTTCCGCGAGGACCTGTACTGGCGGTTGCGCGTGGTGACGATCGCCATGCCGCCGCTGCGCACCCGCAAGGGCGACATCCCGGTGCTGGCGGCGCATTTCCTCAAGGAACTCGCCGCTGCCAACGGCAAGCCGGCCAAGCCGCTCGGCGAGGACGCCCTGCCGGCGCTGATGAACTACGACTGGCCCGGCAACGTCCGCGAGCTGCGCGCCGCGATCGAGCACGGCGTGGTCATGAGCAACAGCAGCCGCATCATGGCCAAGCACCTGCCCGCCTACCTGTCACAGCCCGGCGGGCTCGGCTGGCGCACCCCGGCGACGCTCGCGGCACCCGCCGCCGCGCCGGTCGCCGCAGGCAGTACCGAGCCGCCGAAGACCGAGCTCGATGTGCACGCCATGGAAAAGCAGCTCATCCTGCAGGCCCTCGAACGCAGCGGCAACAACCGCAGCGAGGCCGCAGAACTGCTCAACATGAGCCGGCGCACCCTGCAGCGCAAACTCAAGGACATGGGCATGGTGCGCAAGCACCGCAAGCGCACGACCGGCTAGACGGCCCGCAGGATGGAAACCCGCATCCGGCCGGACGGGTTGCCGGGCGGGTCACAGCCATCGAAAATGGGAGTTGCGTTGCGCGCCTTCAACCCGGTCATTCGCGCATTCTGAGATGAAGACAGACGGCGAGACGCAGGGGCGAAACCCACCTGACCCGACGATGGGCCCAGGTCATCGGGGGCGCCGGACCTGGCTGGCCTGGCTTGTCGGGGCGGCCGTCTGTGCCGTGCTGATCCTGGCGGTGACCCATCGCAGCGAGGAAGAGGCCTTTTTGAAACTGCTGCGCCAGATCGAACCCGCCTGGCTGGTCCTGGCCCTGCTTCTGCAGGCTGGCACCTACGTGGCCCAGGGGGCGGTCTGGCGGCTCGTCGTGCGCGATGCAGGCGGGAGCCTGCCCCTCGGCCAGAGCCTGCGCGTGAGCCTTGCCATGCTGTTCGTGGATCAGGCCCTGCCAACCGCCGGGGCTAGCGGCCTGGCGCTGGTTTCGGGAGCCCTGATGCGCGCCGGCATTCCGCCACCGGCCGTGGCCTCGGCGGTGCTGGTGGATTTTGCCACCCGCTACCTGGCCTACGCCGCCTGCATGAGCCTCGCCCTGGCCGTGGCCCTCACGCTCGCCTGCCTGCCGGTTTGGGTGATGGCGGCGATGGGGGGCTTTGTCCTGCTGGCCCTTGGCCTTGCCTGGCTGGGCCTGCGCTTGCCGAGGCGGCGATGGACCTGGCTGAGCCGGCTGCCCGGGTTCCCCCACGCCGACCTGCTGCACGGACTGGCGCCAGCACACCGGTCCGCGCCGTTGCGGCTGCGCCGAGTGCTCCAGGCGTCGGCCTGCCATATGCTGATTTTCCTGCTCGACGCGGCGACCCTCTGGGTGGCGGTTTTGGCCCTTGGCGTGGAGGTTCCGCCGGCCGGCGTTTTCGCCAGCTTCATGGTCTCCAGCCTGTTTCGCACCCTCGGGTTCATGCCCGGCGGATTGGGCACGTTCGAGGCGGCCTCGGTGATGACGCTGAAAAGTCTCGGACTGCCGCTCAGCGTCGGGCTGTCGGCAACGCTGCTCTTTCGCGGCCTGAGCTTCTGGCTGCCGATGCTGCCCGGCCTGTTCTTTTCCCGCAGCCTGCTGGCTCGCACCGGTCCGCCGGGCGCCTAAAGCGCCGCGCCCGCCTGCCGCTCCAAGTGGGCAAAAAGCCTTCGCTTGAGGATTTCGCTGGTCCCCAGGTAGAGCAGCGTGATGCCGGCGAGCACCGCCATGAACGGCCACGGCAGAGGCACCAGGCCGAACAGGTTGCCGAGCGACGTGTAGGGCAGCAGCACCGTGCTGGCGGCGACCGCCAGCGTCGCCAGGGTGAGAACACGGCCCGGACGGCTGCGGAAGAGCGGCCGGTGCGTGCGCATCACCAGCACGATGAACAGCTCCGTCATCAGGGACTCGATGAACCAGCCGGTTTGAAACTGCGCCTCGCTGGCGCGCAGCACCAGCAGCAGCACCGCGAAGGTCAGGCCGTCGAAGACCGAGCTGACCAGGCCGAAGGTGATCATGAAGCGGCGGATGCCCCGGGGATCCCAGCGCCGCGGCCGGCGGATCCGTTCCGCATCGACGGCATCCGTGGCGATGCTGAGGGCCGGCAGATCGGAGAGGAAATTGTTGAGCAGGATCTGCTTCGGCAGCAGCGGCAGGAAGGGCAGGGCGAGCGAGGCCAGCGCCATACTGCACATGTTGCCGAAATTGGCGCTGGAAGTGATCTGCACATACTTGAGCGTGTTGTCGAAGGTCGTTCGGCCGCCGCGAACCCCGCGCGCCAGGACCTCGAGGTCGTGCTTCAGCAGCACAATGTCGGCGGCCTGCTTGGCCACATCGACGGCCCCGTCCACCGAGATGCCGACGTCGGCCGCGTGCAGCGCGGAGGCGTCGTTGATGCCGTCTCCCAGGTAGCCCACGACATGCCCGGCCTTGCGCAGGGCGAGGATGATGCGCTCCTTTTGGTTCGGCTCGATCTCCGCAAAGAGGTCGATGCCGCCCACCCGGTTGACCAGGGCAGCGTCGCTCATCGCGTGCAGGGCGTCGCCGGTGAGCACCGAGGGCTCGGCAAGCCCCATCTGCCGGCCCAGGCGCTGGGCGGCCAGCCGGTTGTCACCGGTGATGACCTTGAAGTCGACGCCCAGGCGCTCAAGTTCCGCGATCGCCTCCGCCGCGCCCTCCTTCGGCGGATCCTCGAAGAGCAGAAACCCTTCGAAGGTCATGTCGCGCTCGTCGTCTTGGTTGATGATGGGATCCTCGCTGACGTCGCGGCTCGCCAGGGCCAGCACGCGGTGGCCCTCCCCGCAGTAGGCGGCAAAGCGCTGCTGCAGGACCTCGCGCCAGGCCGGGATCGGCTCGCTGCCACCGGGGGTGGCGACCCTGGAGCAGACGGCCAGCACGTTGCTGAAGGCGCCCTTGGTGATCATGCGCCGATGTCCGGTTCCGGCTTTCTCGACGACGATGCTGAGGCGCTTGCGAAAGAAGTCGTAGGGCACCTCGTCGCGCTTGGTGTAGCCGGCGAGGTCGAGGCCGGGTTCCGTGCGCAGGGCCTCGTCGATCGGATTCGCAAAGCCGCTTTCAAAGGTGGCGTTGAGCACGGCATCGAGATGCACCCCGGTACTCGGCTGGCCTTGGGCATCCAGCAGGCCGCGCACCCTGACCCGGCCCTCGGTGAGCGTGCCCGTCTTGTCCGAGCACAGGACCGTCATGGCCCCGAAATTCTCGATGGCCGGCAGGTGGCGCACGATGACGTGCTCCTCCGCCAGGCGCTTGGCGCCGCGCGCGAGCGTGATGCTGACGATGGCGGGCAGCAGCTCCGGCGTCATGCCGACCGCGAGCGCCAGCGCGAAGGTGAAGGCGTCCAGGACCGGGCGGTCGAAGATCAGGTTCAGCGCGAAGACAAGGACGACAAACACCAGGGTCACCCGCAGCAGCAGCTCGCCGAAGCGGCGCAGGCCGCGCTCAAAATCCGTCTCGGGCGCGCGCAGCCGCAGGCTCTCCGCCATGCCGCCGAATTCCGTGTCCGCCCCGGTCTTGAGCACCAGCACCCGGGCGGTGCCACTGATGACATGGGTGCCTTCAAAGACTGCGTTCGCGCGCGTGTTCGGGGCGGAGGCGCCGTGCGCCGCCGCGGCCAGCTTTTCCGCCGGAAAACTTTCCCCGGTCAGGGTCGATTCATCGACAAACAGGTCCTTCGACTCGATCAGCAGGCCGTCGCCGGGCAGGGCGTCGCCGGCCTTCAGCAGCACGATGTCGCCGGGCGCGATGTCCTCCACGGGCAGTTCCTCTTCGCGGCCGTCGCGCAGCGCCGTCGCCCGGGCCCGCACCACGGCGAGCAGGGCCGCCAGGGCGTTGGCCGCGCGGTACTCCTGCCAGAAGCCGAGCAACGTGCTCATCAGCACCACCGCCAGGACGATGAGCACGTCCATGCGGTCGCCCAGCAGGGCGGAAATCGCCATGGCCGACAGCAGCAGGAGCACGAGCGGACTGCGAAACTGGTTGAGCAGCAACCGTGCCGCGCCTTCGGTCCCGCGCCGCCTGTGGTTCTGCTGGCGTCCCAGCCGTGCTGTCGCCTCCTCAGAAGTCAGGCCCTCCGGGCAGGACTGCACCTGCCGGTAGGCTTGGTCGAGGGACGGCAGTGGCAGGCTCATGGGCCGAAGGGACAGCCGCCGGCAGTCTCGCCGCAAGTCGGAAAAGTGCCAGGGAAAGCTCGGGAGCCGCCGGGCATCAGGGATGGAAGCGCGCCAAGGCCTGCACTGCGCCATGCTTCGTGCCGGGCCTTTGAAAACAGCAATGGGAGACCTGAGCTGCGCCCGTGCTACAGTCCGAGCCCGGCATAGTAGCCTGCCAGGCGGCGTGCGTGCTCGTCGTAGGCGGCTTCAAACAACTCGGTGGCGCGTTCGCTGCCGACGAGGGCGCCGGCGGTCAGCACCTTCGGCGGCTGGCCGGCGGCGGTGAGGCGCTGGGCGACCTCGGCCTTGAGGGCGTTGACGACCAGGCAACCGCCGACCGTGCTGCCAGGGGCCACCGGCGTGTCGAGGCCGTCGATGCGCACCATGGCGTCGCCCACCGGCGCGCCGGTGTCGAGCACGAGGTCGGCGCAGTCCTGCAGCTTTTTGCCGGCTGGATGGCGCGAGGTGCTGGCGTCGGCATGGGCGCTGGAAACCAGGGCGACCACCCACACGCCGCGGCGCTGGAATTCCTCGGCCATCTCCACCGGCACGACGTTGCAGCCGCTGGAGGAGACGACGAGCGCGCTGTCGCCGGGCTTGAGGTCGAAGTTGCGCAGGATGCGCGCGGCCAGGCCGCTGACGTTCTCGAGGAACATCGCCTGGCGCTGGCCGTTGGCGCCGACGACGAGGTTGTGGAAGGTCAGGCTCAGTTCGACGATCGGATTGAAGCCGGGGAAGGAGCCGTAGCGCGGCCACATTTCCTCGACCAGGATGCGGCTGTGGCCGGAGCCGAAGACGTGCACCATCTGGCCGGCGAGGATGGTTTGGGCAAAGCCGTCGGCCGCGCGGCGGATCTCCGGCAGCTGGGCGCGCACGCGTTCGATCAGCGTGGCGGAATGATCGAGGAATTGTTCGGCGGGACTCATGGCGCTCCTTAGCCTGCATTCCGCGGCCTTGTCCACTGCGTCTTGCGTGCTCGATGGGCCGCCGAGCCCTGCGGCTAGTCCGCCGATTCCCACCGGTTTTCCTTGACCTGACACGGCCTGAAAGCGTTGGCCCGCCGGCGCTGTACTGTCTTCGTCATGTCTTTCCGCCTGCTCCTGCTCACCGCCTGCCTGCTCGCCAGCGTGGACCTGCGTGCGGCGAAGCCGGAAGCGCCGCCGCCGCGGCCCTGGTCGTTTGCGCCGCTGCGCCGCACGGAGCCGCCGCCGGTGCGCCAGACCGACTGGCCGCGCACGCGCATCGACCGCTTTTTGCTCGCACGCCTGGAGGCCGAGGGCCTGCAGCCCGCCCCTGAGGCCGATGCCCGCACGCTGGCGCGCCGTCTTGCCTTCGACCTCACCGGTCTGCCACCCGACCCGGCCCTGGCGGGGCTGTCGCACGAGGCGCGCATCGATCGCCTGCTGCAGAGCCCGCACTACGGCGAACGCTGGGCCCGCCACTGGCTCGATCTCGCCCGTTACACCGACCAGCTGCCGACCTGGCTGACCTCGACCCGCTACGCGCATCTGTATCGCGACTGGGTGGTGCAGGCCTTCAACGAGGACCTGCCCTACGATCGCTTTGTGCTGCGCCAGCTCGCCACCGACTTCCTTCCCGGCAGCGGTCCGCAGGATCTGCCGGCGCTCGGTTTCCTTGGCCTCAGCCCGACCTACTTCAAGGAGCTGCAACTGCCGCCCGACATCATCAAGACGACGGTCGCCGACGAGTGGGAGGAGCATGTCGATGCCGTCACCCGCACCTTCCTCGGCCTGACGGTCGCCTGCGCGCGCTGCCACGATCACAAGTCCGATCCGGTCACGGCGGCCGATTACTACGCGCTCGCCGGCGTCTTCGCGAGCGTGCGCCTGAGCGAGCGCCCGATGATGGACGAAACCTTCTGGGCGCCGGTGAAAAAGGCGCGCGAGGTGGTCGCCGAACTGGAAAAGCAGGTCGCCGCGCTGAAGAAGGCCAAGGCGCCCGCCGCGCGCAGCGCCGAACTGGAAGAGAAGATCGCCCTCGTCAAAAAAGCCACCCCGCACTACGACATGCCCATGGCCAATGCCGTCGAGGAGGCGGCGCTGTTTGTCGTCGAGGCCGACAACCAGAAGGGCACCAAGCTCGACTACCGCATGGGCATGGCGCGCGACCTGGCGCTGCAGAAGCGCGGCAATCCCAACGATGAAGGCGAGATCGTTCCGCGCCGGTTTCTCTCGGCCTTTCCGCGTGCCGACGGCCAACCTCGCGCCTTCACCAAGGGCAGCGGCCGCTACGAACTCGCCCAGGCCATTGTCGGCGAGGCGGCGCCGCTGACCGCGCGCGTCATCGTCAACCGCGTCTGGAAGCATCATTTCGGCCGCGGCCTGGTCGAGACGCCGAGCGAGTTCGGCAACCTCGGCGAGGCGCCCAGTCATCCCGAACTGCTAGACGACCTCGCCGCGCGTTTCATCGACAACGGCTGGTCGCTCAAGTGGCTGCACCGCGAGATCCTCAGCTCCGCCGCCTGGCGGCAGAGCTCGCTCGCCGCCGCCTCCGAGGCGCGCGATCCGGCGAACCAGTTTTACGCGCGCATGCCGCGTCGCCGGCTCGACTGGGAAAGCTGGCGCGACGCCCTGCTCGCCGGTGCCGGCACCCTCGATCTCCGCCTCGGCGGCCCGGCCCTGGCGATCAGCGATCTGGCGAACACGCGACGCTCCCTCTACGGCGCCTCGAACCGCCAGGACATGGACCCCATGCTGCGCCTGCACGACGTGCCGGATCCCGGCGCGCACAGCCCCTGGCGCACCGAGACCCTGACACCGTTGCAGGGCCTGTTCGCGCTGAACTCGCCCTTCTTCCAGCAGCAGGCCGACCACCTCGCCGCCTGGCTGCAGGCCCAGCCCGGCCAGCTGCCCGAGCGCGTGCAGGCCGTCTACGCCCGCCTGTTTCAGCGCCCGCCGCTGCCGGTCGAAACCGCCGCCGCCGCCCGCTTCCTCAGCGGCCGCGAAACGGAGCCTGAAGCCTGGACCGAATACGCCCACGCCCTGCTCGCCTCCAACGAGATGCTGTTTGTGGATTGAGCGTGCTTTTCCCCCGCTGGATTGACCGTGCTCGCAACGTAGGTTTGGGATGTTTCGGTCGCTCCTGCTGTCTCTCCCGATCTGCCTGTCCCCCGTTTTTGCCCAACAAGGAACACCGCCGCCGAAGGCGCCGGTGGTGCCGGCGAAGGTGCCGGCCCAGATCGAGATCCTGCAGCCGGGGGTGAAGCTGACGCTGGTGGCGGAGCATCCGGATCTGGTGACGCCGACCGGGGTCGATGTCGATGCCGAGGGCCGGGTCTGGGTGGTGGCCTGCCACACGCACTTCCGGCCGGAAGGCTACGTGGGTCCGGAGCACGATGAGGTGCTGGTGTTCAACGCCGATGGCAAGGGCCGGCGGGTGTTTTACAATCGCACGAAGGCGACCATGAACCTGCAGCTCGGCCGGGACGGCTGGGTCTATCTGGCTGAGCGCTCGCGCCTGCTGCGCGTGCGCGACACGGATGGCGACGGCCGTGGCGACCAGGAGGAGACGCTGGCGGCGCTCGACACGGTGTCGGACTACCCGCACAACGGTCTCTCCGGCATGGCTTGGGATCCGGACGGCGGGCTGGTGTTCGCCCTCGGCGAAAACTTTGGCAAGGACTGGATCCTCACCGGCACGGACGGCGCCCAGGTCCGCGGGCGCGGCGAGGGTGGGGTGTTTCGCTGCACGCCCGATGGCCGCGGCCTGCGCCGCATCGCCCGCGGCTTTTGGAATCCCTTCGGCCTGCACGTGCGCGCCGACGGCGAGATCTTTGCCGCGGAAAACGATCCGGGCAGCCGGCCGCCCTGCCGCCTGTTGCAGGTGGTCGAGGGCGCCGACTACGGTTTCCAGTGGGTCTATGGCAGCGCGCCCGTGCATCCGTTTGTCTCCTGGAACGGTGAGCTGCGCGGCACGCTCGGCATGGTGCATCCCTGCGGCGAGGGCCCCTGTTCGGTGCAGTCGCTCGGCGGCGGCGTGCTGATCCCGTCGTGGAGCAATCACTGCATCGATTTCTTCCCGCTGCATCGCCAGGGCGCGGGCTACCGCTCGGAGCGCGTCGAGCTGCTGCGCGGCAGCGATTTCTTCCGGCCGACCTGCCTGGCGCGCGCGCCGGATGGCGCCTACTACCTGGCCGACTGGGTGTTCAGCTCCTACCCGATCCACCAGCGCGGCCGGCTCTGGCGACTCGACATCGATGCGTCGGCGGCGTCGCCCTGGCTGCAGGCCAAGCCCGAGCCCTTGAACGACGCGGCCCGTCTCGCCGCCGACCTGCGCGAGGGTCGCTCCACACCGGACGTGACGCGGCTGTTCGAACTCGTGCGCGGCGAGGATCGTGTGCTCGCCGACGCCGCCCTGACCGCGCTGGCCCGGGTGGGCAGGGCCTGGTCGACCGACGACGTGCGCGCGCTTCCCGCGTCGGACCGTGTCTGGGCGCTGGTCGCGCTGCGGCGCAACGGCCTGGAGGAAGAGAAGTGGGCACGTGCCTTCCTGGCCGACGCCGATCCCGAGATCCGCTTTGAATGCCTGCGCTGGATCGCCGACGGCGTGCTCACCGGCTTGAACGATGAGGTCGAGAAACTGCTCGCCGATGCGACGCTTGATTACCGGCTGTTCGAGGCCGTGCTCGCCACCTGGAACACCCTGCGCGGCGAGCCCGGTGCCGGCGTGACGAATCCCGAGGTGCTGGTCGCCCGCCTGGTCGATCCGGCCACGCCGCCGCGGCTGAAGGGCTACGCCCTGCGCCTGGCGCCGGCCACTCACAAGCAACTCACCGTCGCGCTGCTGCGCGAGTTCCTGCAGGCCGGCGATGCCGGGCTGGCGCTCGAAGCCGTGCGCACCCTGGCGGCGCGTCAGGCCGACGATGCCCGTGTGGTGCTGGCCGAAGTCGCCGCGGATACCGCGCGTCCGGTCGCCCTGCGCGCCGAGGCGGCGGCCGGGCTGGTGGGGGCGACCCAGGCGGAGCAGGTCGAACTTCTGGTTCGGCTGGCGGGCGACGACGCCCTGCCGGCCGTGCGCGACGAGGCGCGGCGGGCGCTGCGTTTCACCGCGCACGACCGTTTCTTCAAGGTCGCCACCGATCGTCCGGCCTTCGACGCCACCGAGGCCTGGCTGGCGCGGCTCGATGCGCTGCCGGGCCAGCCGGATGTCGAGGCGGGCCGGCGGCTGTTTTTGCACAGCCGCGCCGCCCTGTGCGCGAGCTGCCATCGTCACGACGGCCGTGGCAATGTCGTGGGGCCCGACCTCAGCCTGATCGCGCGCCAGGGCGACCGAGCGTCGCTGCTGCGATCGATCCTCGAGCCGCACCGCGAGGTGGCGCCGCAGTTTTATCCGACCCAATTGAAGCTGGCCGATGGCGGCGAGTTCGTGGGCATCCTGCTGCGCTCGTCGAGCACCGAGGTGTACCGCGACTTGAGCGGGAAGGAAAAAGTGTTTCAGAAGGCCGACATCGTGTCGCGCACCGAGCTGAAGACCTCGCTCATGCCGCCGGGCCTGGTGGCCGGGCTGAGCGATGTCGAGCTGCGCGACCTGCTGGCGTTTTTGACCACCGGCCCGTGAGCCTCAGACGGCCACCTGCAACTGGAACGGCGCGGCGCGGAAGTGCACGGGCGTGGTGAAGGACGCCAGTTCGCCATCGACCTCGACCGGGGCTGCGGGTTCGGCGGTGACGGTGAAGTCGCTTGCCTGGAGGAAGTCGATGTCCTCGGCGGGTTCGTAGCCGCCGGTGACGATGGCGCGCAGCATCTGGGCGAACTCCCAGCCGCCGAGGCCGCGGAAGACGAGCACGTCGAGCAGGCCGTCCTGATTGTCGGCCTGGGGGAAGACCGGCACCGGCCCGCCGTAGTGGCGGCCGCCGCCGACGAGCACGACCGAGCCATGCAGGGCCGGCCGGCCGGGCACATGCACGGAGAGCACCGGCGGCTTGCGCGCCAGCACCTGCACCGCGGAGAGCACGTAGCCGAGCGGGCCGAATTTGCGTTTTCGTTCCCAGGGCGTTTCTTGGATGATCTCGGCATCGAAACCGACGCCGGCGAGCTGGACGAAGTACTGGTCGCCGGCCAGCCAGAGATCGATCGTGCGGCGGGCGCCCGAGCAGATCCGCTGCCAGCAGGCGGGCAGGTCGGCGGCGGGCAGACCGAGTTCGAGGGCGAAGACATTCATCGTGCCGACCGGCAGCACGCCAAGCGCCGTGTGCGGCTGGCCGGGGGCGCGGTCGGCATTGGCGCGGCAGAGGCCCTGCAGGACCTCGTTCATGGTGCCGTCGCCACCGGCGGCAACCACCAGCGGGTGACCGGCGCGGGCGAGTTCCTCGGCGAGTTTGGCGGCCTCGCCGGGCGCACCGGTGAGGACGAGCTCGGGTTCCGGCGAGAGCGCGCGGATGGCCTGCTCGCGCGCGGCGGCCTGGGTGCTGCGCGCGGCCGGATTGAGGATGACAGGAATGCGCCCGCTCATGGCGCGAGCCATGCGCCGGTTTGCCGGCTTTCTCAAGTCCGGACTCGCAACAAGGGCCTTGTCGGCCGCGCGTGCACCGCCGATGGTGGGGACCATGATGATGGAACCGCTTGCCCGCCTGGAACGCCACGCCAAACGGCTCGGCGAGATCGCCGCCGTCGCCGGCAAGTACGGCCTGTCGGAGTTCTTCGGCTTCATCAACCTCGCCTGGTTCAAGGAGCGGCTGAAGAGTGCCGACGGCCAGGCGCTGGCCGGGCTGAGCACGGAGGCGCGCATCCGCCTGGCACTCACCGAGCTGGGCACGACCTTCATCAAGCTCGGTCAGATGCTGAGCACCCGCGCCGACCTGGTGGGCGCCGAACTCGCCGCCGAGTTGTCCGGTCTGCAGGCAAACGTGCCGGCGGAGAGTGCCGAGGCGGCGCGCGCCCTGCTTGAGGCCGAGCTGGGCCGGCCGATCCGCGCCTGCTTCGCCGGGTTCGACGACACGCCGCTGGCGGCGGCCTCGATCGCCCAGGTGCATGCGGCACGGCTGCACAGCGGCGAGCCGGTGGTCGTCAAGATCCGCCGCTCCGGCATCGAGGCCAAGGTCATCACCGACCTGGAGATTGTGCAGCTGCTCGCCGAGCTGCTGGAAAAGCACTCGCCCTCGGTGCGCGCCTATCAGCCGGTGGCCATCGTCCGCCAGTTTCGCCGCGCCCTGCTGCGCGAGCTCGATTTCAGCTACGAACGCCGCAACCTCGAGACCTTCGCCCGGCGCTTTGCGACCGAGCCGGCCGTGCACATCCCGCGCGTGTTCGAGGACCTGTGTTCGCACGAGGTGATCACCATGGAGCGGTTGCAGGGCATTCCCGGCACCGACATCGAGCGCCTGCGCCACTCGGGCGAGGACCTGGCCGAGTTCGCCCGCCGCGGCGCGAACATGTATCTGGAGATGGTCTTCCGCGACGGCTTCTACCACGCCGATCCGCATCCCGGAAACCTCATGCTGCTGCCGGGCTGCGTGGTTGGCGTGCTCGACTGCGGGCAGGTGGGGCGGCTCGACGATGAACTGCGCGACGAGGTCGAGGCCCTGCTGCTGGCGGTGGTGGAGAAGGATGCCGACCAGGTCACCGAATCCGTGCTGCGGCTCGGTTCCGTGCCGCCGGAATGCGACCGCAGCCGCCTGCGCACCGAGCTCGATGATTTCATGGCCGACTACATCGGCCACCCGCTCAACGAGATCCATGTCGGCCAGGCGCTGAGCACACTCATCGAGATCATCCGCCGCCATTCCATCACCCTGCCGCCGCCGCTGGCGCTGCTCTTGAAAACCCTCATCCTGCTCGAGGGCACCAGCCGGCGTTTTCATCCCGACTTCAGCCTGGCTGAACTGATGGCGCCGTTCTGCCGGCGCATGGCCCTGCGCCGTCTCTCGCCCGGCCGCCTGCAGCGGCGCGCGCGGCGTTTTGTGCGCGACTGGGACCGGCTGGTCAGCACGCTGCCGCGCGACCTGGCCGACCTGCTTGCGCGCTTCCGCGACGGCACCCTGACGGTGCACCTCGATCACCGGCACCTCGATCCCATCGTCAACCGCCTCGTGCTCGGCGTGCTCACCGCGGCGATCTTCCTCGGCTCCTCGGAACTGTGGAGCCGGCAGGCGGCGCCGCTGCTTTGGGGGGTCTCGGTGTTTGGCGCGCTCGGCTACCTGCTCAGCCTCTGGCTCGGCTGGCGCCTGCTGCGGGCGATCCGCAAGTCCGGCAACATAGATTCCAGGGACTAGCGGCTCTGCTAGAAAGAAAAGCCGACCGTCACGTGCAGCATGCCGCTGCCCTCGCCGCTGCGGCGGTCGAGGTTGTGGCCGTAGTCGACGCGCACCGGGCCGAAGGGCAGCTTGTAGCGCAGGCCGGCGCCGGCGGCGGGACGGAAGTCGGTGGAGATGTCAAAGGCGGTCGTGTTCTTGTCGCGGCCGAGGCTGCCGACATCGCCGAACAGGGCGAACTCGAAGTTGGGATAAAACTCGTAGCTGAGTTCGACCGTGCCGAGCAGGGCCGAGGTGCCGCCGAGCGGAGTGCCACCCGGGGTGAGCGGGCCGAGCTCGCGTTCGGCGAAGGCGCGCACGCTGTTGGGGCCGCCGTTGAAGACGCGCGAATCGATCGGCAGATCCTGCGCGGCGGCGCCCTGCAGGTTCATCAGCGAGCCGCCGGCGGTGAAGCGCAGGCGCCGGGTCAGCGGGTGATGCCAGGCGCCGCGCAGGTCGGTGCGGATGAAGCTGACGTTCGAGCCCATGACATCGAGCGTGGTTTCCAGGCGGGCGCTGAGAAACCAGCCCTTGCGCGGCAGCACGGGACTGTCGCGGAAGTCGAGCATCAGGCTGCCGCCGAGGGTGGCGAGGGTGTACAGGTCGGGGCCGATTTCCTCTTCCTCAAGAACGTCCGTGGAGACGGTGTTGACCGAGACGCCGAAGAAGCCGGTGTAGGAAAAGAAGGTCGAGAGCCGGCGCGAGATCTCAAGGTTGAGGCTGCTGCCGTAGCGCGAGTACTCGTAGAGATCGAAGTTCTCCAGGGCCAGGTTGGCCGAGGCTGCATAGGGTGTGTTGAAGATGGCGGGATCGGTCAGGCGCAGGAAGCCCAGCGGACCGGCCAGGCTCCAGTTCAATTCGGCGGCCAGCGTCAGGCCGGTGTCGCGCAGGTTGGTGTTGCGGTAGTTCACGCCCGACTGCGGGCCGAGGAAGGTGTCGTAGCCAACCTCAAATCCCAGCGTGTGCGGCTGCGCCTGTTCGCCGGTGATGACCAGGTCGGCGAGCGCCGGGTCGGATTCCCGAGGTCGCACGACCGGTTCCACATCGAGCCGCGTGAACATGCCGGTGTCGAGCGCGCGCCGGAACAGGAAGTCGGTGTCAGGCTCGGAATACCAGTCGCCGACGGCCTCCTGGAAGCCGGCGGAGAGCACGCGCCGCGCGCCGCGGGTGAACCCCGCGTCCGGCTGTACCTCGGCGATGCGTGCGCGCGTGCCGGCGCGGTTTTTCAGCAGCACGTCGACCGTGCCGCCGCTGGTCGCCAGCGTGTATTCGGCGCTGGTGACCGACTGCAGCCAGCCGCGGCGGATGGCGACGTGATTGACGCGCTGTTCAAGCGATTGCACCCGCGCTTCGTTGAAGGGTTCACCGGTTGCCTGGACGATCTCCGCGCGCATGGTGTCGCGCAGTTCGTCGGGTGCGCCGCGCAGGCTGACCCGGCCAAAGCGGAAGACGGGGCCGGGTTGCACGACGACGGTGAGGTCGCGTCGGCCGCCGGCCGCGGCGGGCGCGGGTTCCAACTGCACGGCCGCCTGCAGATGGCCCTCGGCGCGCAGGCGGCGTTCGACGAGTTCGGCACCGCGGTGCAGGTCGGCTTCGACCCAGTGCGGGGGATTGCCCGCGCCGCGTTCGAGGCCGGGGCGCAGCAGGTAGCGGCCCAGTTCTTCCGGCGGCAGCGGCAGTTCGCCGCGCCAGGTCACTTCGCCGACGCGGGTGCGTTCGCCTGGGTCGACCTGCAGGCGCACGACGCCGTCGGCGAGTTCCCAGCGGACGGCGGCCCCGGGCCAGCCCTCGCGCAGCAGGTGCTGGCGGGTGAAGAAGGCGAGGTCATCGGCCAGCGGGGCGCGTGCGCCACCCCCGCCGCCGCCGAGGCTGAGCTGGTCGCGCAACAGGCCCTGCAGTCCCTGCCAGGCTTCGGCCTCAAGGCCGCTGACCTGGACGGTGACGCCGCGCTCGCGCAGTTCGAAGGGGCCGGCTTCCTCCGGGAAACCGCCGCCGGCGACCAGCACGAGCGCCGCCAGGGCGGGACGGAGCAGGCGGCGCGCGGTCATGCCACCGGTTTCGCCCGTCGGCGCATCCTTGTCAATCGAGGCTGTGCGCCAGGGGACGCACACTGCGCAGGGCCTCGGCGTGGCGGACGCCGCAGGCGAGGCCGCGGTAGCGGGCGAGCACGGTCTTGGTTTCGACGGCGGCGTCCTTCGCCGGATCGAGCGGTTTGTCGCGCACGAAGGCCATCAGCCCACCAAGCCAGTCGACGACGCCCGGCCACTCGTCACTGACATCCACATAGGTGTCCGGGGTGAAATCGATCGTGTGACCGGGGCCGTTGTCGTACCAGAACACCTGCGAGGGGCTGCGCGCATTGTCGTCGCCGGTGAGGCGCGCCGGCTGGAACAGCGCGGCGTGGCAGATTTCCGAAGCCACCTCGTGGTCGGGATGGCGGTCCCGTGGCCAGAGCAGGTAGGCGGTGTCGGGCCGCACCTCGGCGACGACCCGGGCGACCTCGCGCTTGATCTCCAGGCTGGCTTCAAAGCCCATGCTGGCATGCTCGAGGAAACGCATTTCCATGCCGCGTTCGGCGGCCATGGCGACGGTCTTGTCGCGCAGGGCCTGTTCGCGGCCGCGCACGGGTGGCCAGTTGCGGTAGTCGCCGATGAGGCTGAGGATGACCACCCGGTGATGGGCGCGCACCGCCTGCAGCAGGATGCCGGGGATGCCGAACGGGCAGTCGTCGTAGTGGGCGCCGAGGGCGAGGATCGTCTTGGGCATGTGCTATCAACGCAGGCTGGGCGGCGTTTCAGTCTTCGGAGGCGGCGGGTTCGATGAGGCGGCGCAGGTCCTCGGCGGTGAGCTGCGGGCCTTCGGTGCGACCGGCGAGCAGGCCCTCGACGAGGGCGGCCTTGGTTTTCTGGAGCTCGAGGATGCGCTCCTCGAGGGTGTCCTGGCAGATGAGCTTGTGGATGAACACCGGCTTGGTCTGGCCAATGCGGTGGGCGCGGTCGCTGGCCTGGGCTTCGGCGGCCGGGTTCCACCAGGGATCATAGTGGATGACGGTGTCGGCGGCCGTGAGGTTGAGACCGGAGCCGCCTGCCTTGAGGCTGATGAGGAAGACCGGCACCTCGCCGTTCTGGAAGCGCTGCACCGGCGTGTCGCGGTCGCGGGTGTCGCCGGTGAGCACGACATGCTCAATGCCGGCGCGACGCAGTTCCTCGCCGAGCAGGGCGAGCAGGCGGGTGAACTGCGAGAAGATGAGAACGCGACGCCCCTCCTCGAGCAGCTCCGGCAGCAGTTCCTGCATGAGGTAGGCGGTCTTGGCCGAGGCGGTGCTGCCTGCCGCGCCGTCGCCGCCGAGCAGGCGCGGGTGGCAGCAGACCTGGCGCAGCTTGAGCAGGGCATCGAGCACAAGGATCTGGCTGCGCTCCAGCCCCTGGGCCTGGATGGCCTCGCGCACGCGCTCGTCGACGGCGGCGCGGATGGTCTCGTAGAGTTCCGCCTGGGCGGGCTCGAGTTCGATCGTGTGCAGGATCTCGGTTTTCGGCGGCAGGTCGCGGGCGACGGCGTCCTTGGTGCGGCGCAGCAGCAGAGGCCGCAGGCGTTCCGCGAGCTGGCGCTGGCGGCCGGCGTCGCGGTCGCGCTCAATCGGGTTGCGGTAGTGCGTGCGGAAGCTTTCGGCGTCGCCGAGCAGGCCGGGCATGAGGAAGTGGAAGAGGCTCCACAGCTCGCCGAGGTGGTTTTCCACCGGCGTGCCGGTCAGGCAGAGGCGGTGGCGGGTCTTCAGTCCGGCGCAGATCTGGGCGGCGCGGCTGCGCGGGTTCTTGATGTACTGGGCCTCGTCGAGCACGGCGACGTGCCACTCGACCGCGCCCAGCTCGGCGGCATCGCGCAGCAGCAGGGGGTAGGAGGTGATGACGAGGTCGTGGCGGTGCAGGGTGCCGTAGCCGCTGCGGCGGTCGCCGCCCTGGAGCAGCAGGACGCGCAGGGCGGGGGTGAACTTGGCGGCCTCGCGCGCCCAATTGCGCACGACCGAGGTGGGCGCAAGAATGAGGCAGGGCCGGTCGAGGCGGCCGGCTTCCTTTTCGAACAGCAGGTGGGCGAGCGTCTGCAGGGTTTTGCCCAGGCCCATGTCATCGGCGAGCACGCCGTGCAGCTCGAACTCGCGCAGGAACTGCAGCCAGGCCAGGCCCTCGCGCTGGTAGGGGCGCAGGGTCGCGCGCAGGCCGGCGGGCGGGCTCACCTCGCTCAGGCCGCTGAAGCCCTCGAGTCGCTCGCGCAGGCGGGTGAGTTCCTCGGGCAGACGCAGTGGCAGACCCTCAAGGCCGGCGAGTTGGGCGGCGCGCAGTTTGTCGATGCGCAGCCGGCCGCCCTGGCGCGGCGGTCGCGCGGCGAGCAACTCGTCGAGAAAGCGCACAAGCACGAGCAGGCGGGAGGCGGGCACCGACAGCACGGTCTGCTCCGGTCCGGGCAGGGCGATCAGGTAGCTGCGCTGCAGGTCCTGTTCGAGCACCTCGGCGGTGAGGCCCTGCTCGATGCATTCGGCCAGCAGCGGCACGACCGAGACGCGCCGGCCGTGCAGGTCGATGCCGAGATCGAAGCTGAAGGCGCCGCCGCCGGCACTTTCCAGGTCGGTGAACCAGTCGCTCTCGGCGGCCTCATGGATGGTGAAGCCGAAGTCCGGTTCGATCTCGACCTGCCAGCCTTCCGCGCGCAGCAGCGGCACGTGGTCGCGCACGAAGGCCGCCCAGTGCAGCGCCTGGTTTTTTTCCGGCACGCTCAACAGCGCGTGCAGCGGGCCGTCGCCGCGCACGCCCGGCACCGCCTGGGGCAGGGGCAGCAGGCCCGTCTGGGTGACGTCGGTGAGCAGCAGGCGTTCGAGGTGGAGGTTGCGCGCCAGTTCGTGGCGCCGGCCGTTCGCACCGGTCCAGCGCAGGCTGGCGCCGCGTCCCGGCACCGGCAGGCGCTCGGGGCAGGCTTCATAAACCACGCTCATCTCCGCGACACCCAGGCGCACGGAACTGTGGACCGGGCTGCCGCGGACGATGCGGCCGGTGGGGCGCTCGACTTCGACCCGGCGCAGCTTCAGCAGCGGCTGCGGCGGGCCGGCCTCGACGCGTTCCGCCTCGTCACTGGCGACGCTGGCGGCGTCCGTGCCGGTCGACAACCGGCCGGCCCCGGGGGCGGCCAGGCGGACGACCCGGGTTTGTGTGGCGGGCTCGCCGAGGTGCAGCAGCAGGGCGGCGGCGTGATCGCAGAGCGGGCCGCTGTGGCAGGTGCAGGCGCTGGTGACATGCAGGGCGCCGGCCGCGGTGAGTTTCAGGCGCAGCACCGGCTCGTCATGGGTGTCGGCGCTGCGACCGGCGGCACCGGCGATCTCGAGTTCCGCGCCGTTGACGACGCTCACCGCGCGGATCTCGACGAGGCCCTTGCACCACTTCTGGCCCTGCGCGACCTGGGCCTGGCGGAACAGCCACATCCAGGTCTTGCGACGGAGCTGCGTCCAGAGCGTGTCAAAGGGGAAGTCGGCGGGCACGGGACCGTTTCGCATAGCGTGCGCGCCGGCAAATGCAAACGCCGGAAGTCACTGACGTTCCGGCTTGTCGAGGGTCATGTAGGTGATGCCCTTGCGCGTGCCATCCGCGGGATTGAAGGACTGCACGCGCATCTCGCGCAGCGACGACACGTTGTCGACCTTCCACATCTTGGTCACCTCAAAGCGTTTCACCAGCGTGCTCCGGCTGTCGTAGGCGTCCATGCGCGCGACCCCGCCGCTGTCCTGGTGCACCCAGAGATCAACCGTGTAATAGGGGCCCTTGGTGTCGGGCGCGGTGACGCGCACCAGCCAGCAGCGCACGCCGCCGGTGACGCGGGCGTTGGCATCCATCATCTCCACCTTGTCCCAGTAGAGGAAGCGCTGCGACAGGTCCTCGTAATTGAAATCCATGCCGCGCACCGCGCGCTCGGAGTTCGCCAGCGGCACCCGTTTGAGGTCGCCATTGGTTTGAATCTGCCAGAGGGTCGCCGGGTGGGTGGTCAGGTCGAGCTGGATCGTCTCGGCCGGCGCCCCCGGAAAGTGGAAGCGCATGAGCGACTGGCTGAGCGAGAGTTCGAGCGCCTCCTCGCGGCCGCTGGCACTGTCGCGCAGGCGGCCGGTCATGCGGTGATCCTGCAGGGCGTAGCTCTGGCGCACCCGGGCGAGCACTTCCGCGGCGGTCGGTGCGGAGTCCTGGGCGGACGCGAACGGGGCCGCGGTGAGGGCAAGGAGAAAAAGGCGGCGGTGCATGTTGGTCAGACTGCCGCGGTTCGGCCGGCATTCAACCCCTGCCTGGCGGTGCCGAGGACTTGTGCAGGGAGAGGGATGCCTGATGGATGATTCTTGAGGGGTTGCTCAGGGGGGCAGCGGATCGTGGTGGGCGCGGCGCCAGTCGGTGAGCAGGGCTTCCAGCCGCCTGCGTTCGGCGGCGTGCGCGGGGTCACCGGCGAGGTCCTGCAACTCATTGGGATCGTGGGCGAGGTCGAACATCTGCCGGCGGCCGATCTGCGGGTAGAGGATCAGCTTGTAGCGCGCTTCGCAGACCATGCGCTGGGTGTCGGTGAAGGCGGCGAAAACGCGGTCGTGCACGCGGTTGCTGCGGCCCTGCAGCAGCGGCAGCAGGCTGCGCCCCTGGACGCTGGCGGGTACCGGCACCCCGGCGAGTTCGCAGAGGGTGGGATGCAGGTCGCGCAGCAGGACCAGGGCCTCGCTGCGCCGGCCCTGCGGCAGGCCGGGACCGGCGATGAGCAGGGGCGAGCGGATGCTGTGCTCGTAGCAGTTTTGCTTGCCGAGCAGGCCATGGCTGCCAAGGGCGAGTCCTTGGTCGCTGGTGAAGATCACGACCGTGTCGCGGCCGTCCGCCGCAAGGGCGTCAAGCAGGCGTCCGAGTTGGGCGTCGAGGTTGGTGATCATCGAGTGGTAGACGGCCAGTTCGGCGCGCACCGCCGCCTCCGTGCGTGGCAGGGGCAGCAGGACCTCGTCGCGGCCGCCACGGTTGCCGTGGTCGAAGGGGTGGTCCGGGGCGAAGTTGTCCGGCAGGGGTGTGGTGGCCGGCTCGTGGCGATGGGCCGGATCCGGCGGCCACTGGCGGGGGTCGTGGGGGAAGGCGAAGTTGACGTGCAGGAAAAACGGCCGGTCCGGCGGCGACTCGCCGAGGGCGCGCAGGGCACCGTCGATGATGTGCCGGCTGTTGTCGGGCTGCAGGCCGACCCCCTTGGCCAGGTCCGGCTTGCCGGCGTCGTCCTTGAAGGTCCAGCCCCGGTAGCCGGTGCGCGGATGGCCGCGGGCGTCGATCTCCGGCTCGGCCACACCCCGGCCGCCGCCGCTCGAATAGAGCGCCCGGATGCCCGCGTAGCCGCGCTGGGTGGGCTGGCCGTCGTTGTGCCACTTGCCGGAGTACCAGGTCCGGTAACCGGCGGCACCGAGGGTGGCGGCGAGCTGGGGCAGGGCGGGGTCGATCGGACCGGCCGGGTAATTCGGGTAGGCGCGGAAGGCGGTGCAGCCGGTCAGGATCTCGGCCCGGCTGACGTGGCAGATCGGGTAGCCGGCGTAGGCGCGGGTGAAGACCGTGCCTCGGGCCGCCAGCCGGTCGAGGTTCGGCGTGCGCAGGTGGGTGCCGTGCAGAGCGGCGATCGTGTCCGGGCGCTGGTCATCGCTGACGATCAGGACCAGATTGGGCGGCGCGGCGGCGGCGAGGACCGGCAGCAGCAGGGGCAAAAGGCGGCGCATGGGGAGTAAACTGAGCCGCGCGCCGGCTTTTCTCAGGAGCCCGGAAAACAAACCATTTGCGCCCCGGTCGCCAGCGGGTAAGCTGTCATCCCCTTTTTCAACCCCTCACTCCGTTCATTCCATGTCCCAGCATCGCAGCCTCAAAACCGCCGGATCCGTTGGCACCAAGCGCAGTGTCCTGAAGCGCGGCGAGCGCATCAAGCTCATGAAGGCGCGTGGCCAGTGGAAGGAAGGTCGCTTGCCGACCGGTCTGCCCAAGACCAAGTCCGAGTAACCCCCCCCGGGGTCGGGATCCCCCCGGCCCGTCCGCCGTGCGACTCAACCGCTATCTCAGCCTCTGCGGCCTGGGCTCCCGCCGTGGTGTCGAGGCTGTCATCCTTGAGGGGCGCGTCTCGATCAACGGCCACTACGTCAAGGATCTGGCCACCCAGGTGGACGACGACGACCGGGTGCTGGTCGATGGCCGGCCGATCCGGCTGGAAAAATCGGTCGTCATCGCCCTCAACAAGCCGAAGGGCTACGTCTGCACCCGCAGCGACGAGCATGATCGCCTGACGATTTACGATCTGCTGCCCCGGCAGTTCCAGACCCTGCATCACGTCGGCCGCCTCGACAAGGACAGCGCCGGCCTGCTGCTGCTGACCAACCGCGGTGACCTCTCGCACCGCCTCATCCACCCGAGCCAGGGCGCGGAAAAGGAATACGAGGTCGTGACTGACAAGCCCATGGATCAGGAGACCATGGCCAAGATGGTCAAGGGCATGATGACCGAGGAAGGTTTTGCCAAGGCTGAACGCGCCTGGCTGGTGACCGAGTACCGCGCCCACGTCGTGCTCAAGCAGGGCCTCAAGCGCCAGATTCGCCTCATGTTTTACCAGCTCGGCTTTGAGGTCGAGCGACTCACCCGCACGCGCATTGGCTGGCTGGAACTGCGCGGCCTGCCGCGAGGCAGCTGGAAGGAACTCAGCCAGGCCGAGATCGAACGCTTCTTTTCCAAGGAGGGTGCCACCGGTCGCGCTCCGGATGCCGCACCGCCGCGGCCCCGACTGCGTAAAAAACCGGTTGGCAAACCGACGGACAGCGAGCGCCGCGCACGACCGGCCGGCAAGAAGCCGGCGAGCCGGACCGAAAAACCGGCTCGCAGGCCGGGCGCTTCGAAGGCGAGAGCCGGCAAACCCCTGGAAGGCGAACGCCGCGAGCGTCCGACGGGTGGCAGAAAGCCGCTGAGTCGGACTGACAAACCCGGTCGCAGGCCCGCTGCCTCGGCAGCGAGAGCCGGCAAACCCTTGGAAGGTGAGCGCCGTGAGCGTCCGATCGGCGGCAAGAAATCGACGAGTCGGACCGAAAAACCCGGTCGCAGACCGGGCGCAGCGTCGGCAAGGGCCGAGAAGCGGCCGAGTTCGAGATCGGGTAAACCGGCTCAAAGCCCTCGATTCGGCACAAAAAGCCCGAAAAAGCGCGGTTAAACTCGCCGAAAACCTGGGGAACAGGAGCGTATCGGGCGTCCCTGTGCCTGCGTCCCAAGCGTGGGAATTCGCCTTGAACTCACCTTCGTGATTGAGTGATCCTGATATTTTGCTAAACTGGGCTGTCAATATTGGCGAGGAAAAGCACACCCCAAGCATCGACTTCATGGCTGCCGACACCCCGAAATCGCGTCCCCAGCGCGCCCGCGTGCAGGAGAAGGAGAATCCGTGGAACGAGGTGGGGGGCATTCTGCAGTTGGTGCTGGCGGCGATGTACCTGCTGGCGTTGATTTCCTATGACCCAGGCGATCTGCCGACGTGGTCGCACCTGAGTCCGGCGGATGAGCCGAACGCGGTGACGCAGAATTTCATTGGCCGCCTCGGGGCGCTGGTGGCGGGATACTCCTTCTTCCTGGCGGGATTGGCGGCCTACGTGTTGCCTTTCAGCATGACTTGGTTCGGGGTCTGCAAGCTGGCCTCGCACACGCGCATCAGCGGGCGCTCCTGGCTGGGGGTGGCGCTCATGCTGATCAGTGTTGCCGCCCTGCTGGAGATCCAGGACATCCTCAATCAGCGCGACGAGATCACCCCGCTTGGCGGCGGCGGTGGCCTTGGGTACCTGATTGGCGGCAGTTTCCTGGCCAACCTGCTGGGCCGTGCCGGTTCGACGATCATCCTCAGCGGCATCTACGTGTCCGGTTTCTTCCTCGCCAGCGGTCTGCACCCGGTGCTGGTGCTGCAGGATTTGCGCCGGGAACTGGCGGAACTGCGCGAGCGCTGGCGTCTGCGCCGCGAACGTGCGGCGGCGGCGGCGGTGGAGACCGAGGTGCGCCCGGTTGTGCGGGCTCGCAAGCCGGTGCGTGCGGAGCCGGTGCCGGCGGGCCCCTTGGTCACGCCCGAGCTGGGGCTGACCTTTGAGGCGCCGAAGCCGAAAATTTTCGACGCCAACGAATTGCGCCAGAACAAGGACCAGGCGGACAAGCCCAAGCTCTCCGAGGTTTGGGAGAAGAAGCGCGCGCAGAAGCTGGAACAGGCGCCGCATGGCAGCCTCGGCAGCCTGGCCGTCCTGTTCAAAGACTACAAGCTGCCGGAGATGGACTTGCTGCACTGGCCGGACGAATCGCAGCGTGTCACGACCGACAAGAGCGAGCTGCTGGCGATCCAGAACACCATCATCCGCTGCCTGGCCAGCTTCAACGTCAAGGTTGAGCCGGGCGACATCACCCGCGGTCCGGCCATCACCCGCTACGAGGTGAGGCCCGAGGACGGCCTGCGGGTGTCGCGCATCGCCGCGCTCGACGACGACATTGCCCGAGCCACCTGTGCCGAGCGCATCAACATCCTCGCGCCGATCCCGGGCAAGGACACGGTCGGCATTGAGGTGGCCAACCGCGACAAGGTGGCCGTGCCGATCCGTGAGCTGCTCGAGGACGAGGTCTTTACCAACGGCAAGGCGCGCCTGCCGATCGCCCTCGGCAAGGACGTCTACGGCAAGACCATCATCGGCGATCTCGCCGCCATGCCGCACCTGCTCGTCGCCGGCGCCACGGGTTCCGGCAAGTCGGTCTGCATCAATGGCATCATCACCAGCCTGCTCTGCCGCTTTGCGCCCGACGAGCTGCGCTTCATCATGATCGACCCGAAGGTCGTCGAAATGCAGAACTACGCCGAGCTGCCGCACCTGGCGGTGCCGGTGGTGACCGATCCCAAGAAGGCGCTGCTGGCCCTGCGCTGGGTGGTCAAGGAGATGGAGAACCGCTACCAGATGTTTGCCCAGGAGGGCTGCCGCAACTTCGAGACCTTCAACAATCGCAATCGCAAGCGCGCCGCCGCCAACGAGGCCCGGAAGGCTGCCGCCGCCGCCGCGCCGACCCGCGCCGGCACCGATGATGCCCGTGTTTCCGCCGCCTTCGCCAAGGTGCTTGAACCCGACACCGCTGCCCCCGGCGAGGAGGAGATCGAGGCGCCGCCCGTGGACGCCGCCGGCCAGTGGACCGGTGATTCCGCGCCGCCGCCGCCGCGCCGCCAGGAGATGGTCATCCCCGACACGCTGCCCTACATCGTCGTCATCATCGACGAGCTCGCCGACCTCATGCAGACCGCGCCGGCGGACATCGAAGTGGCCATCGCCCGCATCACCCAGATGGCGCGCGCGGCCGGCATCCACCTCATCGTCGCCACCCAGACGCCGCGTGCCGACGTCATCACCGGCGTCATCAAGGCGAACATCCCGACCCGCATCGCCTTCCAGGTGTCATCGGCGCTCGACAGCCGCGTCATCCTCGACCGCAAGGGTGCGGAAAACCTCGTCGGCAAGGGCGACATGCTCTACGTGCCGCCCGGTGGCGCCCAGCCCATCCGCAGCCAGGGTGCCCTGGTCACCGACGAAGAAATTCACGCCATCGTCGAGCGCTGCGTCGCCCAGGGCAAGCCGGTCTTCGACGTCAAGGTTGACGATGAAACCGGCGAGATGGACGACGGTGAATTCGGCGGCGGGGGCGGCATGAGCAGTGAGGAGGAGGAGACGCTCGAGAAGTGCCTGGAGGTGATTCGCCAGGAGAAAAAGGCTTCAACCTCGCTGTTCCAGCGCCGTCTGAAACTCGGTTACGGCCGCGCTGCACGCATGATGGACATCCTTGAGGACCGCGGCATCATCGGTCCCGGCGAGGGCGCCAAGCCGCGCGAGATCCTCGTCGACATGGACATGATCTGAGACGGGCGGGCCAAGGTAGCGCGCCCTGTCCCGGGGCGCCGGGTTTGGGGTGTCCCGTCATCTGGGAGTCTCTGCCCCAACGCCAGCGTCCCGGCATCCCCCGCCGGCCTCGGGAGCTTTCGCGAAACCCGGTGGCCAAGACGTGGCTTGGTTCAATGCGGGGAGGGTTGTCGCTTTTCATCCATGCCCCAGCGATGTCACGGATCGAGCCGAAGACTTCACAAGGGCGGGGGGGGTGCCGCTCACTTCTTCGGCCGTACCTTGATTTCGACCCGGCGATTCAGGCCCTGTTCGTCGACGCTGCCGGTGGTGCTGACAATGGGCCGGCTCTTGCCCAGACCCACCGCCTCCACGCGGTCGGTGCCGAGCTGCAGGGAGGCGCGCAGCCATTCCACCACGGCCTGGGCGCGGCGCAGGCTGAGGTCGAGGTTGTATTGGTCGCCGCCAAAGCTGTCGGTATGGCCCTCAATGATGAACAGGGAGTTGGGGTTTTTCTGGATCAGGAATCCCAGCTTCATCAGGCTCAGGCGCGCACCCTCGGCGAGCTGGTCGCTGCCATAGGCAAAGAGCAGGTCGGTGGGCATGAGGATCGGCGCGGTGCTGGCACCGAGGGTGCCGCCGCCGCCGAGCAGGTCGTCGAGGTTGCTGAACCCCTTGACGCGCGCGGAGGCACCGTCGCCCCCCTGGGCCTTGACCTGATCGAGCAGGTTGACGTCGACCTGGCCGGCCGAGGCCGGTTCGAGGGCGCCGGCGTCGAGCAGCATCTGCTTTTCGGAAACCGGCTTGGACAGAACCTCGCGGCGCATCTCGGCCATGGCTCCGGCGAGATCGGGCAGGGCCGCTGATTCCGGGGCGAGCAGCGCGGCCATGTCGGCCTTGAGCGAGCCGGCCGTGCGCTGGTCGCCGGGTTCATCGGCGCGGATGAAGTTGGTGACCTCCTTGACGTTGGGCGTCAGGTCGATCTCCTGGTTTTCGGGGATCATCTGCGCCTTGTCGAAGCTGTCGAGGTCGGGCGCGAAGGACTGGATGTCGGGCTGGGTGCCGGCCGGGGCGATCATTTCCGGGATCTGCTGCACGGCCTTCTGCTCCTGCAACACCTTGGGGTCGATGGTGAAGCGCTCCAGTTTCGGCGGCACGACCGCCACCGGCTGGGAATGACCGAGGAAGCGGCTGATCTCGTCGAAGCTCAGGTACAAGACCCCGTGCAGGGCGATGGACAGGATCAGGGCGAACATGATCCACCACTTCAGACTCCAGTCCTCGCGGGAGCGGAAGGAGGAGCGCGGGTGGCTGCTCCAGGTGGTCGACTCGAAGGCCATGACCCTCAATCTAGCACGCCCGGGCGGGCGCACAACGCAAACTCGCGGGCCGTCGCGCGGTTAGCGGATGATCAGCTTGAAGGCGGCCTGGCCCTGGCGGTCGTCGGGACTGGAGACCAGCAACTGGCCGAGGTGGTGGCCGCTGCGCCAGGGGGCACCGCTGTTCGGGCGGGTCTGCAGCAGGTAGGCGCCGCTGCCGGCGTTGCGGAAGGTCAGCAGGTTGTTGCTGAACGAGGACTGCTGACCGGGCACCTCGAAGTGCTCCATGAGGGTGAAGTGATCCTGGTTGAGATCCGTCACCGGCCAGCCGCCGCAGGTGACCAGAACGAGGAGGTTCGCCGCGTGGGTGTTGCCGCCGGCAGCGGCGCCCGCGGACGTCTGCACGCTGACGCTGAGGACACTTGGAACCGTGCGCGACGCCGGTTTGACGGGCGGCGGGGTGGGGGCGGCGGGTGGCGGGGGTGCGACCACCACCGGCTTGGCGGCGGCCGGGGCCGCAGCCACTTTCGGGGCGACCGGCTGGGGCGCGGGTTTGGCGGCGGGTTTGGCGGCGGGTTTGGCGGCGGGTTTGGCGGCGGGTTTCGGCGCTGGCTTGGCCGTTGGTTTGGGCGCCGCCTTGGCGGTGGGCTTGGCCGCCGGCTTCTTGGTCGGCGCCGGTTTCTTCGCGACCGGCTTGCTGGCCGGACGCGCTTTGCCGGACGGAGCAGGCTTTTTCACCGCGGGCTTTTTCGCGGGCTGTTTTTTCGGCGTCGGTTTCTTGGCCATGAGACGGATTTGTTGCGAATTTCAAAAAGGCTAACAAGGAGTTGGCAAAACTGTCCAGCCCGGTCTTTACTTTTCCGGTCGCTCCCGGGGTTTTTCCCGTGGGCAGGCTCGGAAGCCCCATTTTCCGCCCCGGCAGTCCCCTCATGGCCTATCGTTCCGCTCCCGCCGACTCCCCGCGCATGCCTTCGGGCATTCCCTACATCATCGGCAACGAACTGGCGGAACGCTTCAGCTTTTACGGGATGCGTGCCATCCTGTATCTCTTCATGACCACGGCACTGGTCACCCATGAGGGTGCGCCCGGCCTGATGGACGAGGAGGAGGCGCGCAAGTGGACCCACCTGTTCATCGCCGCGGTGTATTTCACCCCGCTCATCGGTGCCTTTCTTGCCGATCTCTGGCTGGGCAAGTACCGCACCATCCTGGCGCTGTCGCTGGTCTACTGCGCCGGCCACGGGGTACTGGCGGTCGACAACACCCGCACCGGCCTGATGCTTGGCCTCGGCTTGATCGCCCTCGGCGCCGGCGGCATCAAACCCTGCGTCTCTGCCCACGTCGGCGACCAGTTTGGCCCGGCCAACGCCCACCTGCTGCCGCGCGCCTTCCACTTCTTTTACCTGTCGATCAATGCCGGCGCGGCGGTTTCCCAACTGCTGACGCCCTGGCTGCTGGAGCGCGCCGGGCCGCACGTGGCCTTTGGTGTGCCGGGCCTGCTGATGTGCGTCGCCACCTTCCTTTTCTGGCTGGGGCGACACCGCTTCGTTCACATCCCGGCCGAGCCGCGGCGCTTTCTGTTCGAACTGCGCGAGCCGGTCTTCCTGCGCAGCCTGGCCGGGCTGGTGCCGCTCTACCTGCTGATCACCGTGTTTTGGTCGATCTTCGACCAGACCGCCTCGACTTGGATCGGGCAGGCGCAGCAGATGGATCGGCGGCTGTGGGGTTGGGAGCTGCACCCCGCCCAGTTGCAGGCGGCCAATCCGTTTTTCATCCTGCTGCTCATCCCGATTTTCAGTCTGTGGCTCTACCCGCGCGTTGGCCGTTTTGTGGAACTGACCCCGCTGCGCAAGATCGGCGCCGGCTTCGTGCTGACCCTCGCCACCCTGGCGGTGTCGGCCTGGATCGAGGACCGGCTCAGTGCGGGTCTGCGCCCCTTCATCGGCTGGCAGGTGCTGGCTTACCTGCTGTTGACCAGCGCCGAGATCCTCATCTCGATCACGGCCCTGGAGTTCAGCTACACCCAGGCACCCCCGCGGATGAAATCCGTCATCATGTCGCTTTACCTGCTGTCGATGTCGCTCGGCAACCTCTTCACCTCGGGCCTCAACGCCTACATTGAGAAGGCCGGCCCGGCTGCCGGACTGGACGGCGCCGGCTACTACCTGTTCTTCGCCAAGCTGACCGCGGTCGCCCTGCTGCTCTTCATCGGGGTCGCCCGTTTTTACCGCGGCTGCGCCCACATTCAGGGCGGTGAGGTGGGCTGATTCGCCCGGGCGGCGCAGTCCAGCGGCGGTTGGGTCCGACCGAGCCCCGCGCGCCGGGGGGCGGCAGGAGCCCCCTCGAAAAAAAGCGGCTGCACATGCCCGGTTCCGGTGCCATGTTGCCTGTTCCATGCTCACCCTCCGCGACGTCACCAAGACCTTCAACGCCCGCACGCTCTTCAGCAAGGCGAACATGACCGTCAACTACGCCGAACGCGTGGCCCTGGTCGGCCCGAATGGCGCGGGCAAGTCGACCCTGTTTTCGCTCATCCTCAAGCAGGATGAACCCGACGCCGGCGAGGTCATCCGCGACGAGTGGACCACCCTCGGCTACCTGCCGCAGGAGAGCGAGCCGGTGGGCAATGAAACCGTGCTCGATGTCGCCACCGGACGCGCCGGCGAGATTGAGCGCCTGGAGGTCATCCTGCGCGACCACGAGGCGCGCGGCGACGTCGCCTCGGCCGAGTACAACGAGGCCCATTCCAAGCACGACGCCCTCAACGACCCGCAGGCCGAGGCCAAGGCCAAGAAGATCCTGCGCGGCTTCGGCTTCAAGCCGGAGGAGTTCGACCGGCCGGCGCGCGAGTTTTCCGGCGGTTGGGTCATGCGCGCCCACCTGACCCGCCTGCTGGTCATCGAGCCCGACCTGCTGCTGCTCGACGAGCCGACCAACCACCTCGACCTGCTGTCGCTGCTCTGGTTCCGCAACTACCTGAAGAACTACCCGGGCGCCATCCTGCTCATCTCCCATGACCGCGACTTCATGGATGAGCTGATCGAGACCGTGTACGAGATCGAGGACAGCAAGTTGCTCCAGTACCAGGGCAATTACACCTCCTACCTGAAGCAGAAGGAGGAGAACTGGGATCGCTCCTACCAGGCCTGGAAGAACCAGCAGAAGGAGATCGAGGCGATGCAGGAGTTCATCGACCGCTTCCGCTCGGTCGCCTCGAAGGCGGCGCAGGCGCAGAGCCGCGAGCGCCAGTTGGAGAAGATGGAAAAGCTCGACCGGCCGAGACCCCTGCGCAAGGCCTTCCGCTTCAACTTCCCGCAGCCGCAACGCAGCGGCCAGCGCGTCATCCAACTCACTGACATCCACCAGGCCTACGGCGAGAAAAAGGTCTACCAGGGCCTCGACCTGGAGATTGAAAAGGGCGAGAGGACCGTCCTGGTGGGTCCCAATGGCGCCGGCAAGTCGACCCTGCTGAAGATCATGGCGGGCGTTGTGCCCTTCCAGAAGGGCGAGCGCCGGTTCGGCACCAACGTCAAGATGGGTTACTTCTCCCAGCACCGTGCCGACACCCTGGATCCGGAATGCACGGTGCTGGAGGAGATCAAGCGCTGCTCACCCGAGCTGCGCGATGACGACGCGCGCAGCATCCTGGGCAGCTTCCTGTTCAAGCGCGAGGATGTCTTCAAGAAGTGCAAGGTGCTCAGTGGCGGCGAAAAGAGCCGTCTCAACCTGGTGAAATTCCTCGTCGATCCGCCCAACCTGCTGCTCATGGACGAGCCGACCACCCACCTCGACATCTGGGGCATCGAGGGCCTGATCCTGGCGCTGCAGAAGTTCGAGGGCACGCTGGTGTTTATCTCCCACGACGTGCACTTCATCCGCAGCCTCGCCACCAAGGTCCTGCACATCAACGACGGCGTGGTCACCCCCTACAGTGGCGGCTACGACTATTACCTGGAAAAGACTGGCGCCGAGGAGAACGCCCGCGCGGCGGTCATCGCCGGTTGACCCGCAAAAAAAGCGCCTCCGGCGAACCGGAGGCGCGGGCGAAAGCGCGGGGGACCTCACCGTGCCTCGCGGTAGCCGGCCTTGTAACCGTCGACGTACGAGTGGTAGTAGTTCGCCGGAATGCGAATGTGGTGACGGTAGCGATGCGGGTTCGAAAAACGCCAGTGCAGGCGGTCGTAGCGACCGTATTCATAGCCAAGCTTGGAGGCGTCGCTCGTGGAGCGGATCCACATGCCGGGCACCGGGGCACGGTAGGGGGTCGGCGGTGCGGGCGGGGCCGGTCGGGCTCCCAGGCGCGGCGAAATGGAATCGCAGGCGCTGAGCGTGATCAAGGAAACCAAGGCGAGCACAAGGGGGAGCACGGGTGCTTTCATACTTTTCATCATGCCTGAGATTGCCGACACCGGCAAGTCACAGCTGCGAAAAATTCTTGGGCTCCCCCCCTTGAACACCCCCCCCAAGCACGCGGTTGCCACCGCCGGAGCGGCTGCTAGGGTGCGGGAATGTTCCGTCCCAGCCTGCTTTTTGCCTGCCTGCTCGTCACTGCCGCAACCGCGGCGCCGCGCACCTGGACCGCCAGTGAGGGAGGCGCCAGCTTCCCGGGGGAGTTGCTCGAGTTCACCGAGACCGAGGTCAAGATCAAGCACAGTGGCAACTTCCAGATCTTCAAGCTGCCGCTGGCCCGGCTCTCGGCCGCCGATCAGGAGCACATCCGGGGCCTGCTGCGCGAGCGCCGCCGCGACGAGGGACTGAAAACCGGTCCATTTGCCGGACTCATCAACGGCGAACCGGCCAAGTCCGTGTCGAAGCGCGGCCTGAATTTCCAATTGCTCGGCCATCCGAAGTGGGACGGTCGCCAGCGCTACCCGCTGCTGATCTGGCTGCATGGCGCCGGGCAGAGTGGCAGCGACAACGAGGCCCAGATGGCCGGCGCGCCGCGGCCGATGCTGAGCGAGGACAGCCAGAAAAAGCACCCCTGCTTCTTCCTGGCGCCGCAGTGTCCGTCGCGCGACATCGGTTGGAAAAACGAGGTCGCCGACAACCTGGTCGCCCTCATCTCGGACCTCGCCGAGCATCTGCCCATCGATGAGAGCCGCATCTACCTGACCGGCTCCAGCATGGGAGGCAGCGGCACCTGGTACCTGGCTGCCAAATACCCGCAGATCTTTGCCGCCGCCGTGCCGCTGTGCGGCGGGGGGGACCCGAAGCAGGCGGCGGTGCTCAAGACGATTCCCTTCTGGGTCTTCCACGGCGATCAGGACGATCAGGTGCCGGTGGAACGCTCGCGCAGCATGGTCGAGGCGGTCAAGGCGGCCGGTGGCGAGTGGATGAACTACACCGAGCTTGCCGGCGCCGGCCATCTCATCACCGCCACCGTCTATCCGCGGTCCGAGCTGCACGACTGGATCTTCGCGCAACGCAAACCCACCGCCGATTGATCCCATGTCGAGGCACCATCATCAGCACCACGAAGGCTGCGTCCGCGCCGAACCGGAACAACTGCTGCAGGACTGCCTGGCCCGCGCCCGTGCCGCCGGCCTGCGCCGCACCAAGGCCCTTGAGGATGTGCTGAGCATCCTCATCCGCGCCTGCCAGCCGCTCACCCTCGCCGACATCGCCGGCTCGCCACTGCTCGGCAGTGGCGCCGACAAGGCCACGGTTTACCGACTGCTGATGAAGCTTGAGCATCACGCGCTCATCCGCCGGCTGGGCCTGCACGACCGCGCCGCCTATTACATCCTCGTCGTTCCCGGTGAGCACCACGACTACCTCATTTGCAACGACTGCGGCCGCATCGAGAAGCTCGACATCTCCTGCCCGGTGCAGTCGCTGGAGAAGCAGATCGCCCGCAAGTCGGGCTTCAAGAAGCTCTACCACGAGCTCGAGTTTTTTGGTCAGTGCCCGGATTGCGCCGGCGCCTGAGCTGCCGGGCTTCAGGGTTCCGACGGAACGGCGATGATCTCCGGCGCGCGCCGGCGCGCGCCGATGAAGACCGGCGAGCGCTGGCGTTCGAGCAGCTTGGAGCCGAAATCCAGGCGCGTGTTGAAGGCGGCGAAGTGCCAGGGGCCATCCTCGGTGCGCAGGCTGTACTGCAGGGCGCGGCCGCCGTCGAGCAGGGTGGCATGCTGGACATCGAGCTTGAGCGCCAGCTCGGCCGCCTCCATGACATTCATCACGCCGCCCGAGCCGGAGAGGACGAAGACGAGGGTGCCGTCCCGGCGCATGCCGCCGAGCGAACGATAGCTGATCTTCGAGCCGTCGAAAAAGGCGTCGGGCTTGAGGCTGACGTAGGGAAAGATGGTATGGTTCTTCATCACCGAGGGGTAGACCTGGGCGCCCTCCTCAATCGCGCCGGGCACCTCGTCGAGCAGCGACTTCGGACCGAAGTAGGGGCGCCCGCCCTTGACGAAGAAGCAGCCACTCCACTCGGGAAAGGCGCGGTTGACCTGGCGACCCTCATGCCAGACCCAGCCCAGCGGCCGGCCTTCAGGATCCCGGAAGTTGGCGGTCACCGCGAACCAGAGTTTTTCCGCGGCCAACCGCTCCGCCGCCGTCGTGCCGGCAAAACCCGGGCGATGGCTGGTCATGAATTCGAACTGATCCGGCGACAGGGTGATCACGTGGACTTCGGCGCCGAACAAACCCTGGGCAAGTCGGCCGAGAGCGCCCGCGGGGCGGCGGACACGCAGCGAGCGCCAGGAAAATCCGGGTTCACGATGGCGCTCGACCAGGGCGGCGGCGAGTTCCGCCGGAGTGACCTGGGACGGGCTTTTCCAGGCATTGCCACGCATCCGCACCAGCAGGCCCTCGCGCGAGTCGCGCACCGTCCAGGCCACGAGATTGCTGTTCACATTGAAGGCCCACTGGGCAAAGGCCCAGGCGCCGATGAATCCGACCAGCAGCAGAAGCAGCAGACTTTTCAGGCAGCCGGAGGGCAGGTGTCGGGGGGCTGTTGAGGAACGGGCGATGGACCCACCTTGCGTCCGCTTGCGGGGCGAGTCAAAGGCGCTCTGGACCGCGCGGCCACCCTTGGGCGGACCACCCCGGGAGGGGGGTGTGCGACTCACTTGAACTCGGGGAAAAACGGATTGTGGGCCTTTTCCTCGCCGACGCTGGTCAGCGGCCCGTGCCCGGGCGCGATGACGGTGGCGTCGGGCAGGCTGAGGATCTCCCGGCGGTTGGTGGCGAGGGCGTCGGCGTAGGAGACCTTGCCGCCCCCCATTGACCCGGCAAATACGGCGTCGCCGACGATGGCGACCGGTCGCGCCAGGCCCTGCACGACAAAGGTCGTGCCACCCTTGGAGTGGCCCCAGGTGGAGCGCGATTCGATGCGAAGCCCGCCGAACTGCCAGGTGGCACCCGGGGTGAACGAGGTGGCGTCCGGGTGGGGTTCACGCTCGCTGACCAGGATTTCGGGGGCGCCGACACCCGCGATGTCGGCGACATGATCGGCGTGGGTGTGGGTGAGGAAAAGATAGCGCAGGTTCAAACCGAGCTCACGCAGACGGGCGGCGATGCCAACGGCCGTGGCGCCGGTGTCGAACACCGCTGCCTCTCGGGTGGCCGGATCGTAGACCAGGTAGGCGTTGACGGACATGTCGCCGTAGGTCGTCGTGAACCCCTCCAGGCCGGAGAGCGTCACCGGCTCCGGTCGCCAGGCGTTCTCGGCCAGCGCCAGCAGGGAGGGGCCGTGCAGTTGCAGCGCGGGGGCAAGGCGTGAGAGCGCCGCCTTGTCAATCTCGCCCTGCTTGACCCTCCGCAACACCCCGGTGTCGATGCCCGCCGCGGCTGCCAGGGCGTCATCGCTCAGGCCGAGGCCGAACTGGGCCTTGCCAACAACATCGTTGAAACAGTCTTCGAGAGGCAGAGTCATGGAAAGTCGAGCATACGCCATTCAAACGGCTTTCGCGACTGCCATTTCGCCGGGATGCCGATCCCGCACCCGCCGGACGGGAGGCGTGACCGGGGTGGCTGCCGGGCTCTGGAGGCGCCAGGCATGGCACCTGGTCTGGGGGCAGGGGTGTCGGCGGGCCCATCGCGAGGGCAAGACCTTGTTTGCGGGCGGTCGCAAGCGCCCCGCAACGCTGAGCGGCGGTCTGTTGCCGAGGCTGGGCGGAGCCTGGCGGCACGGAACTTGAAAATCCCTTCAAATAGTCTTTGACAGCGGGGCAGGACCTCCTAGGTTGGGTCCACTTTTTCCGAAAAAGCAGGGGTGTATTGTCTCTTGTCGCCGCACAACAGGCACCAGCGCCCCGTTTTTTGTCGAAAGAGGAGGAGATTCTTCACGGGTCGCCGCCGGTTAAATGCTGATGTAGCTCAGTGGTAGAGCACGTCCTTGGTAAGGACGAGGTCGAGGGTTCAATCCCCTTCATCAGCTCCAGCGGCGAAGCGCGGAGGATTCCGTTACACGACAAACGAACCCAAAGTCCCAGCGCAACAACCTCAACTGAATCATGGCTAAAGAAGCATTCCAACGCAACAAGCCGCACGTCAACATTGGCACGATTGGCCACGTTGACCACGGCAAGACCACGCTCACTGCGGCGATCACCACCACGCTGGCCACCAAAGGCTACGCTGAGGCCCGCAAGTATGATGAGATCGACGCCGCTCCTGAAGAAAAGGCGCGCGGCATCACCATCAACACCGCCCACGTCGAGTACCAGACCGACAACCGCCACTACGCCCACGTGGACTGCCCCGGTCACGCGGACTACGTCAAGAACATGATCACCGGCGCCGCCCAGATGGATGGCGCCATCCTCGTCTGCTCGGCCGCCGACGGCCCGATGCCGCAGACCCGCGAGCACATCCTCCTGGCCCGCCAGGTCGGCGTGCCGGCGATCGTTGTCTTCCTCAACAAGGTGGACATGGTCGACGACCCCGAGCTTCTCGACCTCGTCGAGATGGAAGTTCGTGACCTGCTCTCGAAGTATGACTTCCCGGGCGACGACATTCCGATCGTCAAGGGTTCCGCCCTCAAGGCGCTGGAAGGCGACGAAGAGCAGCGCGGCAACATCCTCAAGCTGATGGAAGCGGTCGACAACTACATCCCGCTGCCGGAGCGCCCGATCGACCAGGACTTCCTCATGCCGATCGAAGACGTGTTCGCCATTGAAGGCCGCGGCACCGTCTGCACCGGCCGTGTCGAGCGTGGCATCGTCAAGAAGATGTCGGAAGTCGAAATCATCGGCATCCGTCCGACCGTCAAGACGACCGTCACCGACATCGAAATGTTCCGCAAGCTGCTCGACGAAGGTCGTGCGGGCGACAACGTCGGCCTGCTGCTCCGCGGCATCAAGAAGACCGACGTCGAGCGCGGCCAGGTCATCGCCAAGCCGGGTTCCGTCACCCCCCACAAGAAGTTCAAGGCTGAGGTCTACGTTCTCTCCAAGGACGAGGGCGGCCGCCACACCCCCTTCTTCAACAACTATCGCCCGCAGTTCTACTTCCGCACCACGGACGTGACCGGCAGCGTGACCCTCCCCGAGGGCGTTGAAATGGTGATGCCCGGCGACAACGTCTCGATCACCGTCGAGCTGATCACGCCGATCGCCATGGAAAAGACCATCCGTTTCGCCATCCGTGAGGGCGGCAAGACGGTCGGTGCCGGACGCGTGTCCGACATCCTCGACTGATTTGTTGCCAGGTTCGCTTTGTCGTTGGGCCGCCGCAGATTCTGGCGCACAGGATCTGCGGCGGTCTCCTCCCCGGAGGTGGCGGCAGGCAGCCGGGTTCATTCAGCCTCCTTTCACAGGTCAGTAGCTCAGTCGGTAGAGCGGCGGTCTCCAAAACCGCAAGTCGGGGGTTCGAGTCCCTCCTGACCTGCCATCCCCCTTCGCGGGGGCCATTTCAGCAGCCACCCCATCTTTTCCGCATGAGCCGCATCCGCGCCTACCTTGGCGAAGTCATCATTGAACTGAAGAAAGCCACCTGGCCCTGGGATCCGAAGGAGAAGGGTTTCGCCAAGTACAAAGAGCTCAATGATTCGACCATCGTGGTCCTCATCGCCATGCTGCTGCTCGGCGCCTTTGTCGCCTTCTTCGACACCTCCTTCCGTGAGGCCTTCCAGGCGATCGCCAACCTGCTGGTCGGCTGAACCGCAACCCCTTTCCGACCCTTTCACATCCTATGGGAGCCATCCCCGCGCCCCGCGACCAGTGGTACGTCATTCACGTGCGCTCCGGCCTTGAACAGAAGGTCCGTGACAACATGCTCCGCCGCATTCAGACGGAGGAGATGGGCGACTACATTTTCGAGGTGCTGGTCCCGACCGAGCGCGTCTCGGAAGTGAAGAAGGGCAAGCGCTCCGAGAGCAACCGCAAGTTCTTCCCCGGTTACGTCATCGCCAACTGCCACTTGCTCGACGAGCACAACCGCCTGGTCGAGAAGACCTGGTACTTCATCAAGGAGACCGACGGTGTGCTGAACTTTGCCGGCGCCAAGGATCATCCGATGCCGATGCGCCAGCGCGAAGTGGAGGGCATGCTCGCCCAGGTCCGCGACAAGGACGATGCCGCCCGCCCGAAGATCGCCTTCAACGTCGGCGACAGTGTGCGCGTGGCCGACGGCCCGTTCGAGAGCCAGACCGGCATCATCGAGGAGATCGATCCCGAGCGCGGCGTGCTGCGCGTTTCCGTCAACATCTTCGGGCGCTCCGCCCCCGTGGACCTCGAATACTGGCAGGTGGAGAAATCCGCATGACCCGAACCCCAACCGCCGGCCGCCGCTGAGCGCCGGTCCCCACCCATCTCTAAGCAAGGGAACACACACACATGGCCAAAGAAATCGTCAAACTCATCAAGCTCCAGATCAAGGCCGGCGCCGCCAACCCCGCGCCGCCGATCGGCCCCGCGCTCGGTCAGGCCGGCGTCAACATCATGGCGTTCTGCAAGGAATTCAACGCCGCCACCGCCAAGGCCGGCGGCGATGTCCTGCCCACCGTGATCACGGTCTACAAGGACAAGAGCTTCACCTTCATCACCAAGCAGCCGCCGGCGTCGAACCTTCTCAAGAAGGTCGCCAACATCGCCTCCGGTTCCGGCGAGGCGAACAAGAAGAAGGTTGCCAAAATCACCAAGGCCCAGCTGCTGGAAGCCACCAAGCTCAAGCTTGCCGACCTCAACACCACCGACCTTGAGGCGGCCTCCCGCATCATGGCCGGCACCGCCCGCCAGATGGGCATCGAAATCACCGACTAACCCCGAGGCAGGAGAACGGCCCGTCCGTTCGAAAGCACTGCACCCCACCATGCAAACCCGAAGCAAACGCTACAAGAAGGCCGCCGAGATGATCCCGGCGGGCAAGACATTCTCGCTTGAGGAGGCCGCGGAACTCGTCCGCAAGCTGCCCGGCACCAAGTTCAACCAGACGGTCACGCTGTCGTTCCGCATGGGGGTTGACCCGAAGAAGGGCGACCAGATGATTCGCGGCACCTGCCCGCTGCCCCACGGCTCCGGCAAGACCGTTCGCGTCGCCGTCTTCGCCGTTGGCTCCGCCGCCGAGGCCGCCAAGGCCGCCGGAGCCGACGTGGTCGGTTATGAGGACCTGATTGCCAAGGTGAAGGAGGGCGTCATGGACTTCGATGTCGCCATCGCCACGCCCGCCGCGATGAATGAAGTGCGCAAGCTCGGCAAGCAGCTCGGTCCGCGCGGCCTGATGCCGAACCCGCGCACCGGCACCGTCACCGACGACACCGCTGCCGCCGTCAAGGCTGTCAAGGCCGGCCGCGTCGACTTCAAGCTCGACAAAAACGGCAACATCGCCTCGACGATCGGCAAGGTCGCGTTCGACACCAGCGCCATCGTCGAGAACGGCACCGCCCTGATCGACGCCATCGTGCGCGCCAAGCCGGCCAGCGCCCGCGGCCGCTACGTTCACAGCATCACCCTGGCCGCGACCATGTCGCCCGCGCTGCGCATCGATGTCGCCAAGTACGTCAAACTGTAACCCGTGGGGACCCCCTAGACATGAAAGCTGAAAAGACACTCCTCATCGAAAACCTCCTCGAGCGGGTCAACGCTTCGCCGTTCCTGATCGTCGTGGATTACACCGGCCTGACCGTCGCCAAGTTCTCCGAGCTGCGCAAGCGCCTCGCCGACACCGGCTCCGAGATCCACGTCTTCAAGAACACGCTGGTCAAGAAGGCCGCCGAGCGCGCCGGCTACCCGCAGGACATCGGTGCCCACCTCGTCGGCCAGAGCGCCGTTGTGACCGGTGCCAAGGACGTCTGCGCCGCCGCCAAGGTGCTGAAGAATTTCGCCGCCGAATTCGAGAAGCCCCAGACCAAGGTGGGCGTTCTCGACGGCAAGCTGCTCGACGCCGCCGCCATCAAGGCGCTGGCCGACCTGCCCTCGCGCGAAGTCCTGCTCGCCACCCTGCTTGGCGTTCTTCAGGCCCCGGCCTCGCAGCTGGTCCGCCTGCTCAACGAACCCGCCGCCTCGCTGGCGCGCGTGCTCAAGGCGAAGGGCGAACAGGCCTGACGCCAACCCGAATTTGACCCGATGGCCCCTGAAAAGGCTTGAATACCAACACCCAATGGTTCCTTGCCGGAGCGAAGGCTTTCTCTCTTAAATCACCCGGAGCCCCGGGCAACGGCGATACCGAAACACCCATATGGCAGACCTGAACAAAATCGTTGAAGAACTGAGCGGCCTTACCGTCCTGGAAGTCGCTGAACTCGTGAAAACCCTCGAAGACAAGTGGGGCGTCAGCGCCGCCGCTCCCGTCGCCGCCGTGGCCGTTGCCGCCGGTGGTGCCGCCCCGGCCGCCGCCGCCGAGGAGAAGACCGAGTTTGACGTCGTCCTTGTCGACGGCGGCAGCAACAAGATCGCCGTCATCAAGGAAGTCCGTGGCGTGGTCCCCGGCCTGGGCCTGGCTGAGGCCAAGAAGCTCGTCGAGAGCGCTCCTCAGAAGGTCAAGGAAGGTGCCAAGAAGGACGAGGCTGAAGAGATCAAGAAGAAGCTCGAAGCCGCCGGCGCCAAAGTGGAGATCAAGTAACCTCCAGCCCTTTTCCGCGCGCCGCCGAGCCGGCGGCGCGCGGTCAAAGGAGCCTCTGAAACTCCTTTCTGAAAAAATTTTCCAATCCCGCATGCCCCGCCTGCCCGCCCTGTCCCGCCTCATGCTCCGGAGCCGCTGCTCCGGCACGGCGGGTTCCGGAACGGTCGATGGGGCCTGCAACCGACAACTGCCTGGTGGCAGCGTGCGCGCTGCTCTCCGGGTTTTTGCCTTTCCGCTGAAGTCCCCGGATCGCAGGCTGGCCGCCTGAGATCCGCAATTCCGCGTACGCGCCGCCCGCGGCGCTCCCGTCCCGCCATTGCCACCCCGTAGTTCCTCCTCCTCCCTATGTCCCAGCGCACCAACTTTGGCAAAATTCATGAAGTCGCCGAGCCGCCGAATCTGATCGAGATTCAGATCCGTTCGTACGAGGAGTTTCTGCAGAAGAACATCCTGCCCTCCAAGCGCAAGGAGCTGGGCCTGCAGGCGGTCTTCAAGGAGGTCTTCCCGATCGAGAGCTACGACAACAAGATGACGCTCGATTTCGTCATGTACGAGATCGGCGATCCCAAGCTCAGCGCCCTTGAGGCCATCCGCGAGGCGGAGACCTTCAGTGCCCCCCTCTATGTGACCTTTGAGCTGCGCGACGAAGCCGGCGCCAAGCAGGAGCGCGTGTACATGGGCGAGATCCCGCTGATGACCGATCGCGGCACCTTTGTCATCAACGGCGCCGAGCGCGTCGTCGTCAGCCAGCTGCACCGCTCGCCGGGCATCTGCTTCGAAAGCACCCAGCACCTCAACGGCCGTTGGCTGTACGGCTTCCGCATCATCCCCGACCGCGGCACGTGGCTGGAAGTGCAGTTCGACACCAACGACCTGCTGTACGTTTACCTCGACCGCCGTCGCCGCCGCCGCAAGTTCCTCGCCACGACCCTGCTGCGCGTCATTGGCTACGCGAACGACGAGGACATCCTGCGCCTCTTCTACAACATCGAGGACCTCAAGCTCAAGGAGGGCATGAAGGAGGAGGACATCGCGACCAAGCTGCTCTTCAAGGACGTGCTTGACGGTGAACTCATCGTTGCCCGTGCCTACGAGCCGCTCACCGCCGGCGTCGTCCGCCAGCTGGTTCAGCTTGGCCACAAGTCGCTCAAGGTCATCACCGCCTCGCAGGACGACCTCATCATCACCTCCCTGCGCAAGGATCCGGCGCGCGACGAGGACGAGGCGCTCAAGGAGATCTACCGCCGCCTGCGCCCGGGCGATCCGCCCACCATCCCGAACGCCCGCGCGCTGGTGAAGCGCCTGTTCTTCGATCCGAAGCGCTACGACCTGACCCGCGTCGGCCGCTACAAGATCAACCAGAAGCTCGGCTTGAAGACCGACTCGGACATGCGCATCCTCGATCCGAACGACGTGATCAGCGCGATGAGCTACCTCTTCAAGCTGCGCGCCAACGAGGGCCTGCTCGACGACATCGACCACCTCGGCAGCCGCCGCGTGCGCGCCGTCGGCGAGCTTCTCGCCAACCAGTGCCGCGTCGGCCTGGCCCGCACCGAGCGCCTCGTCAAGGAGCGCATGACCCTGTTCGACGTCAGCATGGACACCATGACGCCGGCCAAGCTGATCAACCCGAAGGCGCTCAGCGCCGTCGTCCGCGACTTCTTCGGTCGCAGCCAGCTGAGCCAGTTCATGGACCAAATCAACCCGCTGGCCGAGCTGACCCACAAGCGCCGCCTGTCCGCGCTTGGCCCAGGCGGCCTGAACCGCGACCGCGCCGGCTTCGAAGTGCGCGACGTGCACCCCTCGCACTACGGCCGCATCTGCCCGATTGAGACGCCGGAAGGTCCGAACATCGGTCTGATCAACTCGCTCGGCTCCTACGCCCGCATCAACGAATTCGGCTTCATCGAGACCCCCTACCGTCTGGTCAAGGACGGCGTCGTCTCCGACAAGATCGAGTACCTGACCGCCGACCAGGAGGAGAACCATCACATCGCCCAGGCCAACAACCGCCTGGATGAAAACGGCCGCTTCATCGGCAACCGCGTCACCGTCCGCTACCGTGGCGACTTCCTCGAAGTCGAGCCCGCCGTGCCGACGCTGATGGACGTTTCGCCCAAGCAGCTCGTGTCGATCGCCGCCAACCTGATTCCGTTCCTGGAACACGACGACGCCAACCGCGCGCTCATGGGCTCGAACATGCAGCGCCAGGGCGTGCCCCTGCTCGAGGCCGAGGCGCCGCTGGTCGGCACCGGCATGGAAGGCAAGGCCGCGCGCGACTCGCGCGCCGTCATCGTCGCCGATGCCAACGGCACCATCGCCTGCGCCACGGCCGATGTCATCATCATCACCAAGGACGGCAATCTGCCGGTGAGCGACAAGCAGTTCCTCGCCGACCCCATGAAGTCGGTGCAGACCGACCCCGAGAAGGGCGTCTACGTCTATCCGCTGCGCAAGTTCGGCCGCTCCAACGCCGGCACCTGCATCAACCAGCGCCCGCTGGTGAAGCGCGGCTTGAAGGTGAAGAAGGGCGACGTGCTCGCCGACGGCCCGTGCACCGACCAGGGTGAACTCGCCCTCGGCAAAAACATGCTCGTCGCGTTCATGCCCTGGAACGGCTACAACTTTGAGGACGCCATCGTCATCAGCCGCCGCGTCGTCAAGGAGGACATCTACACCTCGATCCACGTCGAGGACTTCGAGGTCATCGCCCGCGACACCAAGCTTGGGCCGGAAGAGATCACCCGCGACATCCCGAACGTCGGCGACGAGGCGCTGAAGAACCTCGACCAGGACGGCGTCGTGCGCGTCGGCGCCGAGGTCAAGCCTGGCGACATCCTTGTCGGCAAGATCACGCCGAAGTCCGAGACCGAACTCGCCCCCGAGGAGCGCCTGCTGCGCGCCATCTTCGGCGAGAAGGCCGCGGACGTGAAGGACACCTCCCTGCGCGTGCCCTCCGGCTGCGCCGGCATCGTCATGGACGTCCGCCTCGCCCAGCGCGGCGGCGCCGGTGGCGCCGACAAGGAAAAGCTGTCGCCCGCCGAGGCCAAGAAGCAGATCAAGCAGATTGAGGAGGACTACCGTGCCAAGAAGGAGGACCTCACCGAGCAGCTCACCGAGAAGCTGAGCGACATCCTGCTCAACGAGAAGATCCCGCTCGATGTGGTCAACGGCCAGACCGGTGAAATCATCATCGGCGCCAACAAGAAGATCACCAAGACCCTGCTGCGCAAGCTGGCCGAGACCTACGACTCGATCGAGATCGACCCCAGCCCGATCCGCAACAAGATCTTCGACATCATCCAGAGCTTCGAACAGAAGTTCGCCGATGCCGACATGGAGCGCGAGCGCAACCTCGACCGCATTGAAACCAGCGAGGAGGGCGCCGCCGACGGCGTCGTCAAGCAGGTGCGCGTCTTCGTCGCCAGCAAGCGCAAGCTGTCGGTCGGTGACAAGATGGCCGGCCGCCACGGCAACAAGGGCATCGTCGCCACCATCGTGCCCGAGGAGGACATGCCCTTCCTTGAGAACGGCACCCCCGTTGACATCGTCCTCAACCCGCTCGGCGTGCCCTCGCGCATGAACGTCGGCCAGGTTCTGGAAACCCACCTCGGCATCGCCGCCAAGGCGCTGGGCATGAAGATCGCGACCCCGGTCTTCGACGGTATTCCGGAATCCAAGATCATGGAGTTCGTCAAGGAGGCGAAGAAGCAGCCCGGCTTTGAGTGGATGGGCCTCAACGGCAAGTCCACCCTGTATGACGGCCGCACCGGTGAGCGCTTCACCCTCGATGTCGTTGTCGGCTACATCTACATGCTCAAGCTGGGCCACCTGGTCGCCGACAAGATCCACGCCCGCGCCGTCGGTCCCTACTCGCTCGTCACCCAGCAGCCGCTGGGCGGCAAGGCCCAGTATGGCGGCCAGCGCTTCGGTGAAATGGAAGTCTGGGCCCTCGAGGCCTACGGCGCCGCCTACACGCTGCAGGAACTGCTCACCGTCAAGTCCGACGATGTCCAGGGCCGCACGCGCATCTACGAGCAGATCGTCAAGGGCGACAACTCCCTCGAGGCGGGCACGCCGGAGTCCTTCAACGTGCTCATCAAGGAAATGCAGTCGCTCGGCCTCGATGTGAAGGTCCACAAGCGCGCCACCCAGGACGCGGATGTGGAGGCCATCGAGCGCTTCTCCGCCGGCATCTGAACCCTCCCTGAATCATCAACCCACGCTTCGATCCAAACTTATGAACGCTGACGCAAGCTTGAAAGAAATCTTCGGGGAAAAGACCAGCGGCGAGGAGTTCGACTTCGTCTCCATCTGCATCGCCTCACCCGAGCGCATCCGCGGCTGGAGCCACGGCGAGGTCAAGAACCCTGAAACCATCAATTACCGAACCTTCAAACCCGAGAAGGGCGGCCTCTTCTGCGAGCGCATCTTCGGTCCGACCCGCGACTGGGAGTGCGCCTGCGGCAAGTACAAGCGCATCAAGCACAAGGGCGTGATCTGCGACCGCTGCGGCGTCGAGGTCACCCTCAGCCGTGTGCGCCGCGAGCGCATGGGCCACATTGAGCTGGCCGTGCCGGTGACGCACATCTGGTTCTACAAGTGCATGCCGTCGCGCATCGGCCTGATGCTTGACATGACCGCCCGTTCGCTCGAGCGCGTCATCTACTACGAGGATTACATGGTCATCGATCCGGGCAGCACGCCGCTGCAGCGCGGCCAGCTGCTGACCGAGGTCGACCTGCGCGAGGCCGAGGAGCAGTACGGTGCCGACGCCTTCCGCGTCGGCATGGGTGCCGAGGCGATCCGCGACATCTTCAGCCAGATGAACCTGGCCGAGATGATCCAGGAACTGCAGGACGCCATGGGCAAGACCCGCTCCAAGCAGACCCGCAAGAAGCTCGCCAAGCGCCTCAAGCTTTGCCAGGGCTTCGCCGAGAGCCACACCCGCCCCGAGGCGATGATCATGGAAGTGCTGCCGGTCATCCCGCCGGACCTGCGCCCGCTCGTGCCGCTCGAGGGCGGCCGTTTCGCCACCTCCGACCTGAACGACCTCTACCGCCGCGTCATCAACCGCAACAACCGCCTGAAGAACCTGCTGCAGCTGCGCACGCCGGATGTCATCATCCGCAACGAGAAGCGCATGCTCCAGGAGGCGGTCGACGCCCTCTTTGACAACGGCCGCCACGGCCGCCCCGTCACCGGCGCCGGCAACCGTCCGCTGAAGTCGCTCTCCGACATGCTCAAGGGCAAGTCCGGCCGCTTCCGCCAGAACCTGCTCGGCAAGCGCGTCGACTACTCCGGCCGCTCCGTCATCGTCATCGGCCCCGAACTCGGCCTGCATCAATGCGGTCTGCCGAAGAAGATGGCGCTCGTGCTGTTTGAGCCCTTCATCATCCGCCGCCTCAAGGAGATGGGCCTGGTTCACACCGTCCGCTCCGCCAAGAAGATGATCGAGCGCCGCACGCCGGAAGTCTGGGACATCCTCGACGAGGTGACCAAGGGGCACCCGGTCATGCTCAACCGCGCGCCGACGCTGCACCGCCTCTCGATCCAGGCCTTCGAGCCGAAGCTGATCGAGGGCGAGGCCATTCGCGTCCATCCGCTCGTCTGCACCGCCTACAACGCCGACTTCGACGGTGACCAGATGGCCGTGCACGTGCCGCTGTCGATCGAGGCCCAGATGGAGGCGCGCCTGCTCATGCTGGCGCCGAACAACCTGTTCAGCCCCGCCAGCGGCAAGCCGATCACCACGCCCTCGCAGGACATTCCTCTGGGTTGCTTCTTCCTCACCTACCTGCGCGAGCTGCCCGGCCACGACGCCAAGGGCGCCAAGCCCGGCCAGCCCGAGCGTCTGCCGATCTTCAACGATCCGGCCGAGGTCGAGTTCGCCCTCGCCGAGAGCAGCCTTGGCCTGAACGACAAAATCCTGTACCGCAATCCTGATTACCAGCAGGAGGCGCGCCCCTACGGTGACCCGAGCAAGCCGTTCATCACCACCACGGCCGGGCGCGTGCGCTTCAACGAGATCTGGCCTGACGCCCTCGGTTTCATCAATGCGACCGTTGGCAAGAAGCAGATCTCCGACATCATCTGGCGCACCTTCCAGACGGTGGGTCAGAAGGAAACCGTGGCCTGCCTCGACCGCCTGAAGAACCTCGGCTTCCGCGAAGCCACCCGCTCGGGCTGTTCGATCGGCATCACCGACATGGTCATCCCCGAGGCCAAGCGCCAGGGGCTGGAGAAGTCCTACAAGGAGATTGAGGAGGTCGAGAAGCTGTATCGCCGCGGTCTCATCACCCACGGTGAGCGCTATCAGAAGATCGTCGACGTCTGGACGCTGGCGACCGATCAGCTCGCCGACGAGGTGTTCCGCACGCTCGAGTACAACGACGGCAAGAAGCACCACAACCCGCTCTACGTCATGGTGACGTCCGGCGCGCGCGGCAACAAGACCCAGATCAAGCAGCTCGCCGGCATGCGCGGCCTCATGGCCAAGCCCTCCGGTGAAATCATTGAGCGCCCGATCATTTCGAACTTCCGCGAAGGCCTGAGCGTGCTCGAGTACTTCATCTCCTCGCACGGCGCCCGCAAGGGCCTGGCCGACACGGCGCTGAAGACCGCCGACTCCGGCTACATGACCCGCAAGCTGGTCGACGTGTCCCAGGACGTCATCGTCACCGAGGACGACTGCGGCACGGTCAACGGCATCACCCTTTCGTCGATCTACCAGGGCGACGAGGAGGTGGTCGACCTGAAGACCCGCGTCTACGGCCGCACCAGCTGCGAGACCATCCACGATCCGATCACCAAGGAGGCCATTGTCAGTGCCGGCCAGCTCGTGCTCGAGAAGGAGGCCGCCCAGCTGACCAAGATCGGCGTCGAGAAGCTGAAGATCCGCTCCGTGCTCACCTGCGAAAGCAAGCGCGGCTGCTGCGCCAAGTGCTACGGCCTCAGCCTTGCCACCGGCAAGCTGGTCAAGGTCGGCGAGGCGGTCGGCATCGTTGCCGCCCAGTCGATCGGCGAGCCCGGCACCCAGCTGACCATGCGCACCTTCCACGTCGGTGGTGCGGCCATGAGCAGCTTCAAGCAGCCCTTCATCAACGTCAAGAACGCCGGCAAGCTGCGCTTCTCCGAGATGCGCACCGTGCAGACCCCCGAGGGTCAGTGGATCGCGCTCACCAAGAACGGTCTCCTCTCGGTCATGGACGACGACGGCAAGGAACTGGAAAGCCACAAGCTGGTGCTGGGCGCCATCATCGCCAAGGCCGAGGGCTCCACCGTCAAGAAGGGCGAGCAGGTTGTCACCTGGGACCCCTACAACATGCCGATCATCACGGAAAAGGCCGGCAAGGTTGAATTCCGCGACATGATCTCGGGCATCACCTTCACCAAGGAGAAGAACGAATCCACCGGCAACGAGGAAGTCGTCGTCATCGAGCACAAGGAGGACCTGCACCCGCAGATCGTCATCTCCGATCCGAAGACGCACGAGGTGCTGGCCAGCTACACCATCCCGGCCGGCGCCCACCTTTCCGTCAAGAACAACGAGAAGGTCGCCGCCGGCACGACGCTGGCCAAGACCCCGCGCAAGGCCTCCAAGACCAAGGACATCACCGGCGGTCTGCCGCGCGTGGCCGAGCTGTTCGAGGCGCGCAAGCCCAAGGACGCCTGCGAGATCGCCCGCATCGACGGTATCGTCGAGATTGGCGGCCTGGTGCGCGGCAAGCGCCGCGTCATCGTCACCGACCCGAAGACGGCCCAGCAGGAGGAGCACCTCATTCCCCGCAGCAAGCACATTCTGGTCTTCAATGGCGACCATATCTCCAAGGGTGACCAGCTCACGGACGGTCCGGTCGTGCCGCATGAGATCCTCGAGATCCTTGGCCCGCAGGCCCTGCGCGAGCACCTGGTCAATGAGGTGCAGGAAGTTTACCGTGCCCAGGGTGTGGAAATCAACGACAAGCACGTTGAGATCATCATCCGCCAGATGCTGCGCAAGGTGAAGATCACCGAGACGGGCGACACCGACTTCCTCTGGGGCGACCAGGTGGACCGCACCGAGTTCGAGAAGGAGAACGAGCGCGTGCTCGAGGAGGGCGGCAAGCCCGCCGAGGCCGAGCCCGTCCTGCTCGGCATCACCAAGGCCTCGCTGGAGACCGAATCCTTCATCTCGGCGGCGTCCTTCCAGGACACCACCCGCGTGCTTACCGAGGCGGCGACTCTCAACAAGTCCGACTTCCTGCGCGGCTTCAAGGAGAACGTCATCATGGGCCACCTCATTCCCGCCGGCACCGGCTTCATCGCCAATCGCAACTTCGACCTGGATGAACCCGGTCGTGTGGTCGAGGACGACAGCGCCCTGCTGCAGGCCTGAGCCCCTCCGCCAGACCCACGTTGAAACCCCGCCGGTGATCCCGGCGGGGTTTTTTTGGTGCACTTGGCAACGGACCCGCTATGGGAGTTGTCCAACCCTGCATGCCCCCGCCTTCCGAAGAATTGCCCCTCGCCGGCACCCTGCTGCTGGCCGTGCCCTCGCTGCGCGATCCGAGTTTCCGGCGTGCGGTCGTCTTCATTGCCGCCCACGACGCCGAGGAGGGTGCCTTTGGCTACGTGCTCAACCGGCCCCTGCACCAGCGGGTGGCCGAGCTGCTGCCGGGGGAGGATCTAGGGCCGCTCGGCGACGTGCCGGTCTATGCCGGCGGGCCGGTGGCCACCGACAAGCTCGCCTTCGCCTCGCTGCGCTGGAGCGGCCGCACTCTGCGCTGCCAGACCCATCTGTCGGTCGATGACGCCCTGCACGAGCTTGGCCTGGGGCGGGAGGTGCGCGGCTTTGTCGGCTACTCCGGCTGGTCCGGCGGGCAGATCGAGAGTGAGATTGAGCGCCGCTCATGGATCATCACCCCACCGAGCCGGGTCGTCCTTGCCGCGCGCGCCACGGAGAATCTTTGGGGCGAGGTGCTGAACGGGATGGGACCGGTGTTCGGCCTGATGGCGCGCACGCCGGAGCGGGTGGAGCTGAACTGATTTACGGTTCCCCCCGGCGATTGCCCCGGCGCGCAGTTGTGCTTGATTGACGGCTTCATGACCCACGCCGTTCTCAGCCTCCTGCGCGAAAGCCGCCATCCCATGCGCATCAACCTTGTCGGTGTCGCCGGCTCGGGCATGAGTGGCCTGGCCTCGCTGCTGCTGGCCCTCGGGCACCGTGTCAGCGGTTCCGACAAGGTCTCAACCCTGGAGACCGACCGCCTGCAGAAGCTCGGCCTGCGTTTCTTCTCGCCCCACTGCGAGGAGGAGGTGGCCGACTGCGACATGGTGATTTATTCGAGCGCCATCAAGCCGGGCAACACCGCCTATGCCGCCGCCTTCCGCCAGGGCATCCCGCTGGTGAGGCGCGCCGAGGCGCTGGCCGCGGTGATGGCGAACAAAAAGGGCGTGGTGGTGGGAGGCACCCATGGCAAGACCACCACCTCCGCGCTCACCGCCCACGTGCTGCGCCAGGGTGGGCTCCGGCCCAGCCACTATGTTGGCGCCGAGATCCCGGTGCTCGGTTCCAACGCCCATTGGGATCCGGAGGGCGAGCTGTTTGTCGCCGAGGGCGACGAGAGCGACGGCACCCTGGTTCATTTCCATCCCGAGCACGCCATCATCCTCAACATTGAGCCGGAGCACCTCGATTTTTACGATGGCATCGACGCCATCAAGACGGTGTTCCGCCGGCTGCTGGAGCAGACACCCGGCCTGTGGATTCACTGCGCCGAGGATCCGGTGGCCCGCGAGGTCTGCGGCGGCACGGAGCGTTCAGTGGGCTACGGCTGGAGTCGCGAGCACGATTTTTCCGCGGAGATCGTCGAGATGAAGCCCGATCGCAGCGATTTCGTGGTGTACGCCGGGGGCGAACGCCTCGGCGAGGCCACTCTGGGCATTCCCGGTCGCCACAACGTTTCCAATGCCCTCGCGGCCATCGCGCTCGCCAGCCGTCTGGGAGTGCCGTTTGCGACGATCCGCGCCGCGCTGGCCAGTTTCCGCGGCGCGCGCCGGCGCTTTGAGATCCGCCATCGTGGCGAGCGTTGCACCGTTGTCGATGACTACGGCCATCATCCGACCGAGATCGCCGCCACGCTCGCCACGGCGCGCGGCCTGAAGCCGGGGAGGATCGTCTGCCTGTTCCAGCCGCACCGCTACAGCCGCACCCAGCTTTTGAAACGGGAGTTTGGAGCCAGCTTTGGCGATGTGGACACCCTGTTCGTGACCGATGTCTACGCAGCGAGTGAGAAGCCGCTGCCCGGGGTCAGTGGGGCGACGATTGTCGAGGCGGTGGAACGCCACAAGGCGGAGACGGGGGCGGCCGTGCCGGTTTGCCTGAGCACGCCCGGGTTGCTCGAGGCGCGTGACCGGGCCGGCAACGCCCTGCGTCCCGGCGACCTGCTCATCACCCTGGGTGCGGGCAATGTCCATGAGGTTGGGCGCGGCATCGGGCGCGACTTGGCGGTGCTGGAGAAGGTCTGGGCCCTGCTGGAGTCGAACGGTGGCGGCACGGCGCGGTTGTATGAACCGATGAGCCGGCACACGACCTTTTTGATCGGCGGGCCGGCGCAGTTTTGGATTGAACCGCACACCGTCGAGGCCTTTGCCGAGATCGTCCGCTGCCTGCGGGCCGCGAGTGTGCCGATCCGGGTCATTGGCCGCGGATCGAACCTGCTGGTGCGCGATGGCGGCATTCGCGGCGCGGTCCTGCATCCCGCCAAGGGCGAGTTTGAAGAGGTGAAGGTTGTCGGCGAAACCCTGGTTGCTGGAGCCGGCGCGCGCCTGAAAAAGATCGCCAGCGCCGCGCGCAACGCGGGGCTGGGCGGTTTTGAATGGATGGAGGGGGTGCCCGGCAATCTCGGGGGCGCCATTCGCATGAATGCCGGGGCCATGGGCGCGGAGACCTTCGACCAGATCGTCAGCGTGAGATTCATCGATCGCGACGGTGTCGTGCGCGAGAAGCCGCTCGCCGGGATCGCTCATCAGTATCGCAGCGCGCCCGAATTCGAGGACTGTTACGTGGTTTCCGCCGTCCTGCGCGGCAAGCCCGCCGAACGCGCCTCCATCGATGAGCGGCTGGCGGCCTCGCATCGCAAGCGGCGCGAGAGCCAGCCGGTGGGGGCCAGTGCCGGCTGCGTGTTCAAGAATCCGGAGGTCTGCGGTGCCGGGCGTCTGGTCGACGAGCTGGGCCTCAAGGGTCGGCGCAATGGCGCCGCCGAGGTTTCGGCCGTACACGGCAACTTCATCGTCAACCGCGGCGGAGCCACGGCGCGCGAGGTGCTGGATCTCGCCGCCGAGGTTCAGGAAGTCGCCTTGCGCGAGCGCGGCGTGCGCCTGGAACTGGAAGTCCGCGTCATTGGTGAGGACGCGCCGATGCCACTGTGACGGACCATGAGCTGCGCAGGCCATGAAACGCTCCTGGATCGCCCTTGTCCTGCTGCTGCCGCTGGTCGTTGCCGGCTGGCTGCGCCTGCGTTTTGAAACCGACATCCTGGCGACCCTGCCCGCCAACGTGCCCGAGGTGCGCGCGGTGGGCTTGGTGCGCGACGGCTTCACCGGCGGCACGGACCTGGTGATCGGCCTGGAGGCGGCCGATGACCTGCGCGCCGAGGAGGCGGCGGCGTCCCTGGGGCGGCGTTTGGAGCTAAGGCAGGATCTGGTGGCCGGCGTGCGCCGCGATCAGCCGATGGACGAGCAGGCGCAGACCGGTGCGGCCCTGCTGGCGTGGATGCTGCAGAACGCCGATCCTGCGGCCTGGCGCGATTGGCGCGCGCGGGTGGCGGGCGAAGGAGCGCGTGCCGAGGTCGGGCGCGCGCTGCAGACGGTGGCCACCGCCCTCGACGCTGAACAGGTGCAGCGCGCCTCCTATGATCCGCTCGGCCTTCTGCGCGTGCTGGGCTCGGCCGGCTGGTCGGAGGTGGCTGGCGCGGCACCGGGTCTGGTTTCGGAGGATGGGTGTTTCCGACTGCTGTTGGTGACGCCGCGGGCGGAGGCTGGCAACTACCAGGAGGCCGATGCCTGGCTCGGGCGGGTGCGCGAGGTGGTGGCGGCCTGGCAGTTAGAGGCGGGCTTCAGCGACTGCACCGTGCGCTTCACCGGCGAGCCGGCGTTTCAGTCCGAGGTTGGCATGGGCATTGAACAGGACATGTCGGGCACGACGGTGCTGACCGCGGTCCTGATCGGCCTGCTGTTTTGGGCCATGTTCCGTCGCTGGCGCACCCTGCTCTGGATTCAAGGGCTGCTGGCCCTGAGCATGGCTTCAGCCATCGGCCTCGGCGGGCTGCTGGTGGGACGTCTCTCGGTGATGAGCCTGGGTTTTGCCGCCATCGTGCTCGGCCTGATTGTCGATTATGCCGTGCTGGTGCTTCAGGAGGCGCGTCAGCATGCCGGCCTGGAAGCTGCAGCCCTGCGGCGGTTGGCGGCGCCAGGAATCATGGCGGGTGCGGTGACCACCGCTGCCGTGTTTCTCTCGCTCACCCTCTGCGGCATGCCGGGGCTGGCGGAGATGGGGCTTCTCGTTGCCCTTGGCGTGCTCTCTGGCATGGCGGTCATGCTCGTCTTCATGCCGGTCGTCGCCCGCTGGAGTGCCCCCGTGCCTGCGCCTGAACAGGCGCCCGCTGTCCCGCCCGCCTCCTGGCCGGCCGCCCTGGCCACCGGGGTTTTGGGGGTTGGCATGGCTGCGGTTTTCCTCTGGCTCGGGCCGCCGGGCATGGAGCGCCAGGTCGACGCCTTGCGCCCGCGTCAGAGCGAGGCGATGGATGCTTTCCAGTGGGTGCAGGAACGGCTCGGCCGCGACCGAGAGGCCTCGGTGCCGGTGCTGCTGACCCGTCCCATCGGCGAGCTGCGAGCCTCTGCCCGGGGTTTGCGGGCCGCCCTGCAGACGGCTTCCGACAGCGGCTTGGTCGTCCGTCAGGCGGTGCCGGTGCCGCTGGTGCCGGATCCGGCGGCGCAGCAGCTCAATCGCGAGTCGATCCAGTGGCTGCTCGGCGCGCGTGCAGAGCTGGAGCGGGTCGTGCGCGAAGCCGGTTTCACCGAGGCGGCGCTCGGCCTTTTGCGCGGGGTCTGTTCGCTCTGGGAGAAGGTCGACAGATGGCCGCAGGCGGTGGCCGACAGTGCCGCGGCCGGTGTGCTCGGGCGATTCATCGCGGCGGGCGGCGAGGGCTTGCCGGAGGGCGAGTACCTCCTGCTGGCCAGCGCGAGTGTGCCCGGTCGGCCCGGTCACCCGGATCGCGAGCGTCTGGAGCAGTTGCGCGTTCATTTGGGCGGCGAAGCCGGCGCTTTGGTGGCGGGCTGGGAGGTGCTGAGCGGCGTGCTGACCCGGCTCGCGCAGGAGGACCTGCGCCGGCTGCTGCCACCGGTGCTGGGCCTGCTGCTGCTGGCGCTGGTGCTGGTGTTCCGCGACTGGCGCGATGTCCTGCTGGCGGCCCTGGCGCTGGGTGCCGGTGTGGCCGCCCTGATGGCGACGATGCGCCTGTGCGGGTGGTCCTGGAACTTGGCCAGCCTGGCGGCCGTGCCGCTGCTGCTCGGCACCGGCATCGACTACGGCATCCACGTCCTGCTGGCCCTGCGCCGCAGCAACAATGCCATCCGCCAGGTGCGTGCCGGCACCGGGCGCGCGGTCTTCTTTGCCGGCATGACGACGGTGATCGGTTTCTCCAGCCTGATCTTCGCCAACAACCGCGGACTTTCGGCGCTAGGCCTGGCCTGTTGTGCCGGCGTGCTTTGGGTGCTGGTGATTGTGCTCTGGCTGCTGCCGCACTGGCGCGGCTGGCTGGTGCGGCAGCGGCGGTAAATCACTCGAAGGAGCGCATGGCGATGCGGATGCCGTAGGCAAGCAGGGCCGTGACCGGAATGGTCATCACCCAGGCCCAGACGATGCGTTCGACGAGGCTCCACTGAATGGCGTTCCAGCGTTTGGCGGCACCGACGCCCATGATCGAGGTCGTGATCGTGTGGGTCGTGCTCACCGGCATGCCCATGACACCGGTGACGGCCAGGATGGTCGCCGCGGTGGTCTCGGCGGCAAAGCCGTGCACGGGTTTCATCTTCACCATCTTGTGACCCAGCGTCTTGATGATGCGCCAGCCACCCGCGTAGGTGCCGGCGGCCATGACCAGGGCGCAGGTGGCGATGATCCAGAAGGGGATTTCCGCCGACTTGTCCGGCACGCGCAGGAAGGACAGCCAGGAGGGCAGGTTGTCGAGGGTGCCCGCGGCGGTGGCGCCGTAGAGCGTGAGCATCAGGATGCCCATCGTTTTCTGAGCGTCGGCGAGGCCGTGGCCGAAGCCCATGTAGCCGGCGCTGACGATCTGCAGTTTGCCGAACAGGGTGTTGACCGTGTGCGGCCGCCAGTTGCGAATCAGCAGGAAGAGCAGGCCCATGATCAGGAAGCCGATGATCAGGCCCAGGGTCGGGGAGGTGATCATGGGAATGACCACCTTGTGATAGATGCCGTCCATCTTGCCGCCGTCCTTGGCGCGCGACCAGACGAGGACATTCCAGTTGCCGTTGGAGGTGGCGAGCGCCGAGCCGATCAGGCCGCCGATGAGGGCGTGGCTCGAGCTCGAGGGCATGCCAAACCACCAGGTCAGCAGGTTCCAGATGATGCCGCCGAGCATGGCGCAGAAGACGGTCATCGTGGTCACGGTGACCACCTTGTCGTCGATGATGCCGCTGTGGATCGTCTTGGCGACGGCCTGGCCGCAGAAGGCGCCGACGAGGTTCATGCCGGAGGCCAAAACCAGGGCCTGGCGGGGGGTGAGCACCTTGGTCGAAACCACGGTGGCGATGGCGTTGGCGGTGTCGTGGAAGCCGTTGATGTACTCGAAGGCGAGCACCACAAACAGCACCACGAACAGCAGAAGCAGGGCGGTGGTCATGCTGGGCGGCTCTGCCTCAGGTGTATTTCAGAACGATCTGGGACAGCACGTTGCCGGCGTCGCGGCAGCGGTCCACGACCTTCTCCAGCAGGTCGTAGAGGTCGCGCAGCATGATGACCCGCAGCGGGTCGTGCTGGCCACTGTAGAGGTCCTTGAGCAGTTCCATGATGAGCTTGTCGGCCTCACCCTCGATGTATTGCAGGCGGGCGTTCATCTCCTTCATGCGTTCCAGGTGCAGCTTCTTGCGCAGTTCCTTGACCATGGCCACCACGGTTTCGGCGGCGGTTTCAATCATGCCCATGTGGCGGCTGAATTCGGCGCCCTGCACCCGGCCGGAGCAGATCAGGAAACGCTCGGCGATTTTTTCGACGGTCTTCGGGATTTTGTACAGGGCGTTGGCCAACTGCTCGATGTCCTCGCGCTCCAGTTCGGTGACGAAGGTGCGGCAGAGCGCCTCGTTGATCTCCTCGGTGATGCGCTTGTCCTTGCGGCGGACCTGTTTGAATTCCTCCAGATTGCCACTGGTGGCGGCCACGGAAAACAGGGTCTTGAGGGCTTGAACACTATGCCAGGTTTCTTCGGCGCTCTGCTCGAGCAGGTCGTAGAAGATGTCGGTCTTGCCGAAGAGTTTTTGCAGGGAGATCATGGGTTGGGAGCGGGTTTCGCCGCAGTGGCTGCGATGTTCCGAAGGGCCAAAGTACAGTCAAAGCGGCAAATGTGACAACTCTGTGACATTTGAGTGACAGCCCTGTCAACGGCTGTTACAGGGCTGTAACAGTTACCTGTTCCAAGGAACAGATTTGGCTTCGGCGCTCGGGGATGCCTCGAGAGCGAGGCTAAAATGACGCTGGAGCTCTCCTCAGGCCACCGTTTTTGAGGCATGATCCGTTTCTGTCTCTTCCTGTCACTGACTGTCGCTGCAGCGGCGCAGCTGCCCCTTGGGTTTTCCCCAGGCAGCCGGATTTGCCTGATCGGCAACTCGCTGTTCGACCGCATGCGCGACGATGGCCAGTTGGAGGCCCTGCTGCACCAGCGCTTTGCCAGGGAAAAACTCGTTGTCCGCAATCTGGCCTGGTCGGCCGATGAGGTGGCCCTGCGACCGCGCCCCGACGGCTTTGGCGACCTCAACCAGCACCTCGCCGACCACAAGGCCGACGTCATCCTGGCCGCCTTCGGCTTCAATGAGAGCTTCAAGGGCCAGGCCGGGGTGGCGGAGTTTGAGACCCTGCTGCGGGCCTTCCTCATTGAGCTGAAAAGCCATCGCTACAACGGCGTCTCCGCGCCGACGATCGTGTTGGTGAGTCCGACACCTGCGGAAAAGCCGCACGAGCATCTCAATGCCCAAATCAAGCTCTACGTCGAGGCCATGCAGCGGGTCGCCGCGGCGGAGCAGGTGGGTTTTGCCGATGGGTTCACGGATCTGACTCCCGCCACGATCAATGGGGTCCACTTGGACCGCCAGGGTTACGCCGTGTTTGCCGACCGCCTGTATCAACAGCTCACGCAGGAAACGCCGCCGAAATTGAACGAGGCCGTGCGTGCCGCCGTGGTCGAAAAGGAAGACACGTTTTTCCAGTATTATCGACCGCTCAACTACTACTACATCAAGGGTGGCCGCGCGGAGCCCTACGGGGTGGTCAACTTCCCCGGTGAGTTGAGAAAGCTGCTGCAGATGGTGGCGAACCGGGATCAGGCCATTTGGGCCACCGCCGTTGGACAGGGCGGACTCGTTCGCGCAGATGACACCCGCACGGACCCGCTTCCCACCATCACCGGTGACCGCCCCGTCAACGAATGGGTCACGCCAGCGGAAGAGCTTGCCGCGTTCAAGATCGACCCTCGTTTCGAGGTGAACTGCTTCGTCAGCGAGGAGGAATTCCCCGGCCTCTTCGTGAAACCCATCGCCCTCCGTTTCGATGGCCGAGGTCGCCTGTGGGTGAGCACGAGTACCACCTATCCGCAGATCGTTCCGGGTGCGCAGCCGGAGGACAAGATCCTGATCCTGGAGGACAGCAATGGCGATGGCAGAGCCGACACCTGCGAGGTTTGGGCGGACAAGCTGCACATCCCGCTCAGCTTCGAATTCGGCAACGGCGGCGTCTTCGTCTCCGACCAGCCGCACCTCACCTTCCTCAAGGACACGGACGGGGATGGCAGGGCTGATCATCGTGAAAAACTCCTCACCGGTTTCGGCACCGAGGACAGTCACCACGCGCTGCACGACTTCGTCTGGAGTCCCGAGGGCGACCTCATTTTCCGCGAGAGCCTCTTCCATCACAGTCAGGTCGAGACGCCCTATGGCCCGGTCCGTGCCCGCGAGAGCAGCTTCTTCCGCTACACGCCCGCCAGCGGAAAGTTGCTCGCCTTTGGCAGTTATCTGAGCACGAACCCCTGGGGCATCACCTTCGATGACTGGGGTTTTCATCTCGGCAGCCATCCCGTCTTCGCCAGCGCCGTGCACGCGCTCAATCCGCCCTATCCGCAGATCCATGTCCCCGCCGGAGCCTATTTTCCCGCCTACAGCGGCACCTGCGGCCAGGAGTTTCTCACCAGCCGCCACTGGCCCCAAGACCTGCGCAACAAAAAACACTTCATGCGTGTGCGCTACAAGCCCACCAACGAGGTCGAGCTGCATGAGTGGATCGAACACGACACACATTTCGAGGAAAAGAAGGTTGGCGTCGTTTTCCAAAGCACGAACCTGAGCTTCATCCCCGTCGACATCCAGCAGGGGCCCGACGGCGCGATGTATGTGGCCGACTGGTACAACCCGGTCAAAGGCCACATGCAATACTCGCTGCGCGACACCCGCCGCGACAAGAAAAGCGGCCGCATCTGGCGCATCACCGCCAAAGGTCAGCCGATGGAGGAAGCGCCGAAGATCGCCGGGGCGAGTGTGCCTGAGCTGCTGGAGTTGCTGAAGAGCGAGAACTACCGCACCAGGTATCGGGCGAAGGTGGAGTTGCGGGAGAGGAAGCCCGAGGAACTCAGCATGAAGATTTCCGAAGCGATACGAAAAGAATCCACTAGCAGATTTGGCGGACAGATTGATCGCGCAGGAGGAACTAATTTTCTGTCAGATCTGACCAAAGTGGAATTCATGAATGTCGCCCTTGGGGCGATGAAAACCGAAAGCAAAGTACCACTGGTAGATCAAGAGTACATGTTGCAAATGGGGTTACTTTCTCAAAGTCAGAATCCAAAGGCGCGAGCCGCAGCAATACGCACTCTTCGCTATTCGAATATTTGGGGATTAGTCGATCGTCTAAGGTTGAGAGCCAACGACCCCAGCGGCCTCGTCCGCCTCGAAGCGGCCATCGCGGCGAGTTACATCGGCACGCCGGAGGCCCTGGAGGCCGCGCTCGACCTGCTCAAGCACCCGATGGACAGTTACCTCACCTACGCGCTGCGCACCACGCTCGACAGCTACACGCTGCAGCCGTTCTGGAAGGGCAACACCGCCTTTCTGGCGAAGCATCCCGAGCTGGTGAAATTTCTGGAGGACAGTGAGCCGAAGAAGCCGGCGCAGATGGCGAAGAAAAAGAAGGCCGAGCAGCCGGATCCCTTCGACGCAAAGGCCGGCTTGCAAACGGTCAGTATCAAGACCCTTCCCGAGCGCCTGCTCTACGATGTGCGCGAGTTCCGGGTGAAGGCGGGTGCGCCAGTGAAGCTCATCTTTGAAAATCCTGACGTCACCCCGCACAATCTTCTCATCGTTCAGCCCGGCGCGGCCGACGAGGTGGGTTTGGCGGGCAACGAGATGGCGAAGCTCACCGATGGCATGGCGCGGCACTTCATTCCGGATTCCCCGAAGATCCTGCACAAAACGAAGCTGCTCAACCAGGGCGAAAGCGAAACCCTGCGCTTCCACGCGCCGAAACAGCCCGGGATCTACCCCTACCTCTGCACCTTCCCCGGCCACTGGCTGGTCATGAAGGGCGAAATGATCGTCGAGTGAGGCCGGCCGATGCCGCAGGGAAGGGTCCGCAGGTCAGGGAATCTGCCGGCCCTGCGCGGCTTCCCAGAGGGCATACCAGTCCTCGCGCTCGAGCTGGAGGTCGGTCGAGCGGGCAGTGGACTGCAGGCGGTCGAGCTTGTTGGTGCCGATGATGGGCAGGGGCTGCGAGGGATGGGCGAGAATCCAGGCGTAGGCGAGTTGGTCGAGGCTGGCGCCGCCGTACTTGTCGGCCAGTTCGGCCGCCTTGGCATGAACACGGACGGTGGCGGGATCCTCCAGGCTCATGAGCCGGCCCTGGGCCAGGGGCGACCAGGCCATGGGGCGCATGCCGAGGCGCTGGCACTGGTCGGCGGTGCCGTCGAAGATCGGGTCCATGTGCAGCAGGCTGAACTCGATCTGGTTGGTGACCAGCGGTCGGTCGAGGCGCGAATTGAGCAACTCCACCTGATGGACGTTGTAGTTGGAGACCCCGGCGTGCAGGATCTTGCCCTCGCGCATGAGCTTGTTGAGGCCCTCGGCGGTTTCATCGGCCGAGGTCAGCCAGTCGGGCCGATGGACGAGAAAGAGGTCGATGCGGTCGGTGCCGAGCAGGCGCAGGGATTTTTCCGCGCTTTTGACCAGGCGGGCGGGGCTGGCGTTGTAGTGGGCGGTCTTGCGGTCGGGATGGAACTCGCAGGGCACGTAGATGCCGGCCTTGGTGACGATTTCGAACTTGTCGCGCAGGCCGGGTTCGCGCTTGAGGGTTTCGCCGATGAATTCCTCGACCTTGTAGAGGCCGTAGATTTCGGCGGTGTCGAGGGTGGTGATGCCCAGCTCGAGGCAGGCGTGCAGGCGGGCCAGCAGGTGGTCCGGCGTGGCGGTGGCGGCGTCATCGAGGACGCGCCAGGTGCCGTAGATGAGGCGGGAAAAGGTCGGTCCGTTGGCGGCAATTGGCAGGCGGGGGATCATGGCCGCCATTCAAGGCGGGAATCCGCGGCTGGCAACGGCGCAAAAAAAGAACCCACCCTGCCCGCAGGAAGGTGGGTTCGAAGGGGGGCGAAACCCGGCTCAGGCCTTCTTGGCGAGCGCGCCAATCTTGAGGGCGAGGCGGCTCTTCAGGCGCGAGGAGGTGTTCTTGTGCAGGACCTTGGTCTTGGCGGCCTTGTCGGCGGCGGAGGCGAATTCGCTGAGCGAGGCGCTGGCAGTGGCGGCGTCACCGGATTCGATGGCGGACAGCACTTTCTTGCGCAGGGTGCGGATGCGGCTTTTCACGGCCTGGTTCGCCGCCGTGCGCTTGGCGGTCTTGCGGATGTCTTTTTCGCTGGAGCGGATGTTGGCCATAGGGGTCTGCGGGTAAAGGGCGGAGTTAATACGGCACCCCGCGGGGGCTGTCAAACTGGAATCTGGACCCGGCCGCGCGCCAGCAGTTCGCGAACGTACTTGCCGAGCAGGTCGAATTCGACGTTGAGGCGGTCGCCGGGTGCGCGTTCGTGCAGGTGGGTGACGGCCAGGGTGTGGGGGATGATCCAGCAGGTGACGCTGGTTTCGCCGACCTCGGCCGCGGTCAGGGAGATGCCGTCGAGGCAGATCGAGCCCTTGGGGATGACCAGACCACGGAATTCGGCCGGCAGTTCCACCTCAAGCCGGTGGTCCTGGCCGTGCGGGCTGAGGTCAAGCAGGCGGACGGTGGTGTCAACGTGGCCCTGTACAAAATGGCCGCCGAAACGGGCCTGCATGGACAGGGCGCGTTCCAGGTTGACCAAGCGGCCCGGTTGGAGGTCGCCGAGGCTGGTGACGCGCAGGGTCTGGCCGAGCAGGTCGAAGCTGGCGGTGCCGGTGGCCGGGTCGAGGGCGGCGACGGTCAGGCAGCAGCCGTTGACCGCCAGGCTGTCGCCGAGCGCCAGTTCCGCCGTCAGCGGGCCGGTTTCCAGCGTCAGGCGGGCGCCGTCGCCGCGGGCTTCGAGGGCGGCAACGCGGCCGGTGGTTTCAACGAGTCCGGTGAACATGCGCCATCTTCCATGCCGCGGTGGGGTGCGCAAGCGGGCGGGCGCGATTTCAGCGCTCGAGCTGGGCGCGGGTCTGGTCGATGACGCTGCGGGGCAGGGGGTAGTAGCCGTCCTTGAGCACGACCTGCTGGCCGTCGCGGCTGTGGATGAAGCGGATGAACTCGCGCGTGGCAGGGTCGAGCGACCGGCCGGGCTGCTTGTTGAGGTAGATCACCAGGAAGCGTGCCAGCGGGTAGCGGCCGTTGATGCAGTTCTCGTAGCTCGGCTCGGCGAAGTCCGCGGGGCTTTCGCCCACGGGAAGCACGCGCACGCCGGAGGTGCGGTAGCCGATGCCGGTGTAACCGAGCGCGTAGGGATCCGCGCCGACGGCCTGGACGACCGAGGACGAGCCGGGCTGTTCCTTGACGTGGCTTTTGAAGTCGCCCCGGCCGAGCACGTGTTCCTTGAAGAAGCCATAGGTGCCGGAGGCGCTGTTGCGGCCGTACAGCGAGACCGGGCGGCCGGTCCAGGCGGTCACGCCGAGCTGGCCCCAGTCGCGCAGGTCGGCGGGGGCGCCGAGGCGGCGGGTCGAGGAAAAGGCGGCGTCGAGTTCGGCCAGGGTCAGGCCGCGCACGGGGTTGTCCTTGTGCACGAAGACGGCCAGGGCGTCGACCGCCACGCGCACGGCGAGCGGTGGATAGCCGAATTTCTTTTCGAAGGCATGGATCTCCTCGCGCTTCATCTCCCGGCTCATCGGTCCGAGCTGGCAGGTGCCGGCGATGAGGGCGGGCGGCGCGGTGGCGGAGCCTTTGCCCTCAACCTGCAGACGGACGTTTGGATAGCGTGCCTTGAAGCCCTCGGCCCACAGGGTCATCAGATTGTTGAGGGTGTCCGAACCGACTGAGATGATGCCGCCGGCGACACCATCGACGCGCTGGTAGGCGGGGATGGCGGGATCGATCTCGACGGCCGGCGCAGCCGCGAGCGGCGCGCAGAGCAGCAGGGCGAGACGGAGGCGGCGCATGGCCACCTGATGGCTGCTTCCGGTGGTCCTGACAAGAAGGAAGGTTGCGCGCCGCGATGCTGGCGCGACAGTGCCACGCCTCCATGGCCGAGTCCATTCCCAGTCCTGCCACCGATCCGTCCGTGTCCATCCGGGTGCGTGACCTGGACTTTTTTTATGGTGCGCAGCCGGCGCTGTTGGGGGTCAGTCTCGATCTGCCGCGGCAACGCGCCACCGCCTTCATCGGTCCGTCCGGCTGTGGCAAATCGACCCTGCTGCGCTGCTTCAACCGCATGAACGACCGCATTGAGGGCGCGGCCATCCGTCGCGGCCGGATCGAGGTCGAGGGCTGCGAGGTCAGTGATCCCGGTCTCGATGTCGTGCGCCTGCGCCGCGAGGTTGGCATGGTCTTCCAGCGTTCGAATCCCTTCCCGGGCAGCCTGTATGACAACGTCGCCTACGGCCTGCGCCTGCAGGGCGAGAAGCGCCGTGACCGGCTGGATCACGCCGTGGAGCAGAGCCTGCGTGCGGCGGGACTTTGGGACGAGGTGAAGGACCAGTTGTCGGCGGCTGCCGGTGGTCTGTCCGGTGGTCAGCAGCAGCGGCTCTGCATTGCCCGGGCCATCGCCCTGAAGCCCCGGGTGCTGCTGATGGATGAACCCTGCTCCGCGCTCGACCCGCTGGCCAGTGCGCGCATCGAGGATCTGATCCATGAACTCAAGCGGGAGTACACCCTGGTCATCGTCACCCACAACCTGCAGCAGGCGATGCGCATCGCGGATTTCACCGCCTTCTTCTGCGCCGGCCGGCTGGTGGAATTTCGCGACACCCTGAGTTTTTTTGAACAACCCTCCGAAAAACTCAGCCGCGACTTCATCACCGGCCGCTTTGCCTGAGGCGGCGAAATCCGTGTGACCGGCAACCGGCCGCGGCGTTAGGTGTTTCAGCTCCTGCCCCATCGTCCCATGAAACGCCTGCTGCCCACGCTCCTCTTTACCCTGCCGCTCGCCGCCCAGACGCCTTCCGTGGAGCAGCGCTTCCGTGCCCTCGACCGCGACGCCGACGGTGTCGTCACCGAGGCGGAGTTGCCACAAAAGGCCTGGCGCCGCTTGCTCGATGCCGATGGCGACGGCCGCATCACCCTGCCGGAGGCGCTTTCGGGGGCGGCGCGGTTGCGCGGGGCTCGCGGTCTTGGGGCGGCCGCAGCGACTGCGGCCGAGGCGTCGCCTCCGCTGCAGGAGGCACCCGCCGTGCTGAAGGCCGCCGAGCACGGCGTCGGGCGCCGACTGCCCGACCTTGCCTTGCGAGATCTTGAGGGTGGGGAGGCCTTGCTGTCGGCGCGGTTGCAGGGTGCGCGGGGACTCGTGTTCGCCTTCCTGGGCGCCACCTGTCCGATCAGCGGCAAGCTGGGTCCTGAACTGGCCCGGCTGGAAAAGCAGGCCGAGGCGCAGGGCCTGCGCTGGATTTGGGTCTGCCCGGTGGCTGCCGAATCGGCGGAAGACATCCGGGCCTTCATGTCGGCGCACGGGCTGAAGGCGCCGGTGGTGCACGACCGCGAGGGTGGGATCGCGACCGCGCTGGCGGCCACCACGACAACGGAATGTTTTCTGGTCGATGCCGCCCGCACGCTGGTGTATCGCGGCGCGGTCAACGATCAGTACGGACTCGGCTACAGCAAGGAGCAGGCGAGCCGGCACTACCTGCGCGAGGCGATGGCCGCCCTGCTGGGGGGAGACCTGCCGGAGGTGGCCGCGACCACGGCACCCGGCTGCGCGCTGGATGTGAAGACGGCCGCGGCACCGGCCGCGGCGACCGGCCTGACCTACCATCACCAGATCGAGCGCATCCTGCAGGCGCATTGCGTCGAGTGCCACCGCCGCGACGGAGTCGGTCCGTTCAGCCTGGAAACCTACGAGGATGTTGTTGAAAACGCCGGCATGATTCGCCGCCAGGTGGAGCGCGGTGTCATGCCGCCCTGGTTTGCCGCGCCGCCGGCGCACGGCGGGCCCTCGCCGTGGAGCAATGACGCCGCGCTGCCGGAGCGCGACAAGGCGGAGTTGCTCGCCTGGCTGGCCGGCGACCGCCCGCGCGGCGATCCGGCCGAGGCCCCGCTGCCGCGCCGCTATCCCGCCGAGTGGGAGCTGGGTGCGCCGGATGCCATCGTGCAGATCTCGGCACCGATCGCCATCAAGGCCGAGGGTACCATGCCCTATCAGTTTGTCACCGTGCCGACCGACTTCGCCGAGGACCGCTGGGTGCGCGCCTACGAGATCCTGCCGACCGACCGCAGCGTCGTGCATCATGTCATCGTGCAGGTGCATGAGAAGGGCGCGCGGGTGCGCGACCGCGGCGAGGGTTCGGAGGGCTATTGGGCCGCCTACGTGCCTGGCAACACCCACCATGCGTACCCGTCCGGTTTTGCCAAGAAGCTGCCGGCTGGCGCCACAGTCAGCTTCCAGATTCACTACACACCGAACGGCCGTGCCACGCGCGATCAGCTGAGGCTCGGCCTGCACTTCGTCAAGGAGCCGCCGCGCTATGTGGTTCACACGGCGGCGGTTGCGCACGCCCGGTTGAAGATTCCGCCGCATGCGGCCCGGCATGTCGAGGTCAAGGAGCAGACCGTGCCCTTCCCGATGAATCTCACCGGTCTGATGGCGCACATGCATGTCCGCGGCAGGGCCTTCAAGTTTGAGGTGCTGCCGCCCGGCGGCGGTGAGCCGGAGGTGCTGCTCGACATCCCGCGCTACGATTTCAACTGGCAGCTGCGCTACGATTACGTGCAGCCGAAGTTCCTGCCCGCCGGCAGTCGTGTGCGTCTGACCGCGGTGTTCGACAACAGCGCCGGCAACCCCGCCAATCCCGACCCGGACAAGACCGTGCGCTGGGGGCCGCAGACGCACGACGAGATGATGATCGGCTACTTCGAGTACTTCACGCCGCGCAAGGACGACGTGGCCATGGAGTAAGCGCACGCCTTCACTGCATCACCGCGCGCGGAGTGTCGTCGCCGAAGACGAAGGCGCGCACGCTGGCAAAGCGCGGCGCTTGCAGCCGGGGATCGGCGTCGAGGGCCTTTTCCGCCAGCCGCCGCGCCAGGCGAACGAGGCGGGTGTCGGCCAGCATCTCGGCGAACTGCAGCGGCGCCTGGCCGCTCTGGGCGCGGCCAAGCAGGTCGCCGGGCCCGCGCCGGCGCAGGTCCTCCTCGGAGATGCGGAAGCCGTCGTCGGTCTGTTCCAGGATGGCCAGCCGCTCCTTGGCCTCGTCGTCGCCGTCCTTGACGAAGAGCACGCAGTAGGAGGCGTGCGGGCCGCGGCCGACGCGGCCGCGCAGCTGGTGCAGCTGGGCGAGGCCAAAGCGTTCGGCGTGATGGATGAACATGACGCTGGCATTGGGCACGTCGACGCCGACCTCAATGACGGTGGTGGAGACGAGCACCTCGATGCGGCCGGCGCGGAACTCGCGCATGACCTGCTCCTTTTCCTCGGCACTCATGCGGCCGTGCAGCAGGCCGGTCTGAAAATGCGGCAGCCGTTTGGCCCAGTCGGCGCAGCCCTTCGTCACCGCGGTGACGTCGAGCTTTTCCGATTCCTCGATGAGCGGGTAGACGAGGTAGGCCTGACGGCCCTGCTCGAGCTGTTCGAGCAGGAACTTGGCCGCCTCCTCCTGCTTCGCCGCCGGCCGCACGCGCGTGACGACCTTGCCGCGGGCGCGCGGCCGCTCGTCGATCGTCGAGACGTCGAGGTCGCCGTAGATCGTCAGCGTCAGCGTGCGCGGGATGGGCGTGGCGGTCATCACCAGCACATCGGGCGTGCGGCCCTTCTGAATCAGGCGCGCGCGCTGGGCGACGCCGAACTTGTGCTGCTCGTCGATCACCACCAGGCCGAGGTTGTGCAGCAGGTCCTCGTCGTGCAGCAGCGCGTGCGTGCCGATGACGACATCGGCGCGGCGGTCGGTGAAGAAACCCGCGCCGTCGTCGGAGCGCGCGGCGGTGCGCAGGGCGACGCCGAGACCGAGCGGCTCCAGCCAGGCCTGGGCGGTGCGAAAGTGCTGTTCGGCGAGGATTTGCGTGGGTGCCATGAGGGCGGCCTGGCGGCCGTTTTCGACGGCACCGAGCATGGCCGCGAGCGCCACGACGGTCTTGCCGCTGCCGACATCGCCGTGGAGCAGGCGGTTCATCGGTGCGGGCGAGGCCATGTCGCGGCGGATTTCCTCCAGGCAGCGCTGCTGGGCACCCGTGAGCGGGAAGGGCAGGGCCGCCTCGAAGCGCGCCGCCAGTTCACCGGCCGGTTGGGCGATGCCGCCAGAGGCGGTGAGCGCGCGCCGTCGCCGCACGACGCGCAGCTGGTAGCCGTAAAATTCCTCGAGGGCGAGGTAGCGGCGCGCGATCGCCAGTTCCTCGGGGCTGCCGGCAAAATGGACGGCACGCAGGGCGCGCGCGCGGTTCCAGCCGGTGAACTCGCTGTCCGCCCGCGGCGCTGGCAGCAGGTCGGCGGTGAAGTCCGGTCCGAGCGACTGGAACACGTGCCAGGCCGCGGTGCGCAGGGCCTTTTGGGTGATGCCGGCGCGCAGGCGGTAGACCGGCGTCAGGCGACCGGTGTGGATGCCCGGCTCGTCCTCGCCGCCGAGCACCTCGTAGTCCGGATGATCCATCGACAGGCGGCCCTTGAACTCCTTGATGCGGCCGAAGACGGCGAGTTCCTGGCCCTCGGCGATGACGCGGCTGAGAAAGGCCATGTTCCACCAGCGCAGGGTCAGTTGTGACCCCAGCGCACCGCCGGCCAGGGGTTCCACCTGCGCCTCGAAGACCCCGGCACCGCGGCGGCGGCCAAAGAAGCGGCTGCCCGCCTTGAGCACGCGCACCTGGTGGCAAACCGGCTCCAGGCCGGGCTGGAAGACCGCGGCCCCGGCCTGGCGACGGTCCTCATGGCGGAAGGGCAGCCATTCGACGACCTGGGCGACGCGGTCGAGGCCCTCCTTGGCGAGCGACTTCAGCACGCGCGCCGGCAGGCCGGGCACGGCATGGAGCGGGGCATCCAGGGGGAGGGGCATGGTGCGGAAAAACTTTCCCGGAGCCCTCTCTTCCGGCATCTTTGGCCTGCCTTCAACGTCTTCTCCGCATGAGCACCGGCCTTTTTCAGGATCCTGTCTTCGCCGCCCACGACACCGGACCCGGTCATCCCGAGAGTCCCGCGCGCCATGCCGCGGTCACGCGCGCGCTGGCCGAGGCCGGACTGACCGGGCGCCTGCCGGCATTGTCGTCGCGGCCGGCCGAATGGGCGGAACTCGAGCGCTGCCATCCGCGCCGCTACCTCGAACTCGTGCGCCGCGAGACCGCCGCCGGCCACGGCACCTTGAGTACGGGCGACACCCAGTTCGGCCCGCGCTCCCTGGAGGCCGCGCTGCAGGCGGTCGGTGGCGTGCTGGGGGCGGTCGACGCCGTCATGAGCGGCGGGCATCGGCGCGCCTTCTGCGCCGTGCGCCCGCCCGGCCATCACGCCCGCGCGGAGCAGGGCATGGGTTTCTGCTTCTTCAACAACGTCGCGCTCGGTGCCCGGCACGCGCAGCAACGGCACGGCGCGGACAAGGTGGCCATCGTCGACTGGGACGTGCACCACGGCAACGGCACCCAGGACCTGTTCTATGACGACGGCAGCGTCCTGTTCTTCAGCACCCATCAGTCGCCCTGGTATCCCTTCACGGGAGATGCCGCCGAGACGGGGGAGGGAAGGGGACGTGGCACGACCCTGAACTGCCCGCTGGCCGCCGGGGCCGGCCTGGCCGAGATCGGGGCGGCCTTTGAGGAGCGGTTGCTGCCCGCGCTCGAGGTCTTCAAGCCCGATCTCATCCTGATCTCGGCCGGGTTCGACTCGCGCGAAAACGATCCGCTCGGGCGGTTCCGGCTCACCGATGCCGATTTTGTGCGTCTGACCCGGCTGCTCAAGCAGGCGGCCGACGGCTTGTGTGAGGGTCGGCTGGTTTCGGTGCTCGAGGGCGGGTACCACCTCGAGGGTCTCGCCAAGGCGGTGACGGCGCATGTTGACGCCCTGGCGGCGGACTCGACAGGCTGAACACAAAATCCGCGCCCGAGTTCGCAACGCGGGTGGAGATTTGCCAAGACCGTGGTCTAGTGTGGCGAGCCGCTGCGATGAACACGCCGACCCTGACGACGCTTTCCACCATCAATGCCGATGGTTCGCGAAAGTTCGTGCATCCGGCGGATGTGCAGGGTCGCTTCACGCGCTGGCGGCGCTGGTCGGCCCTGCTGCTGCTGGTCATCTATGTCGCGCTGCCGTGGATCCCGGTGAATGGCTTCCCGGCCGTTTTCCTCGACGTGCAGACGCGGCGCTTTCACTTCTTCGGCCTGACCCTGGCGGCGCAGGATCTGTGGGTGGGATTCTTCCTCATCACCGGTCTGGCCTTTGCCCTGTTTTTTGTCACCTCCCTGTTCGGGCGCGTCTGGTGCGGCTGGACCTGTCCCTACACGGTCTTTTTGGAGCATGTGTACCGGCGCATCGAACGCTGGATTGACGGTGATGCGGCGGCGCGGCGACGGCTGGAAAAAGCACCTTGGACAGGCGGCAAGATCGCCCGACGCGTCCTCAAACACGCGCTTTTCCTGCTGGTCTCGGCGCTCATCGCGCACGTGTTCCTCAGCTACTTTGTCTCGATTCGCGGGCTTTATGGCATGATGCAGCGCTCGCCGCAGGAGCATGCGCTGGCCTTCGGGGTCGTGGTCTTTTTGACCGGCTGTCTGTACTTTTCCTTCAGCTGGTTTCGCGAGCAGTTCTGCATCATTCTCTGCCCCTATGGACGGTTGCAGTCGGCGCTGACCGACGACCATTCCGTGGTGATCGGCTACGACAAACGCCGCGGCGAGCCGCGCGGCAAAGCCGGCACGACGAGCGGTGACTGCGTCGACTGCCGCCGCTGCGTCCAGGTTTGCCCGACGGGCATCGACATCCGCAACGGTTTGCAGCTCGAGTGCATCGGCTGCGCCGCCTGCGTCGATGCCTGCGACGACATCATGCTCAAGCTCAAGCGCCCGACCGGGCTGGTGCGCTACGACTCGCATGCCGGCCTGCACGGCGGTCGCACCAAGCTGGTGCGGGCGCGCACGGTGTTTTATTCGGCCATCCTGCTTGCCGGTACGGTTGCCTTTCTGTTTGCCGCCGCGCGCATCGAGCCGCTGCGTGCCAGCGTGGTGCGCATGGTCGGCGCGCCCTACTACGTGGCCGACGGGGTGGTGCGCAACCAGTTCCTGGTGCGTGTCATCAACAAGCGCAACGCACCCTCGAGCTACAAGCTTGAACTGAGCGGCGCCGTGCCGTCCGGCCTGCAGGTCGCCGGGGTTGAACAGGAACTGCGCCTGGAGGCGATGGGCGAGGAGCAGAAAACGCTGGTTCTGTCTCTGCCCGAAGCCGCCTTCACCGGACCGTTCAAGCTTCAGGTCAAGGTCACTGAAACCGCCAGTGGTGCCAGCATGACGACGCGCGTGATGGAGTTCCTCGGCCCCGATCCCCGCCTCAAATCCGATGTTCCGCTCAATCCGCGAGATTTTGTCCAGTAAGCCCTGGCTCTGGGTCGTGCTGCTGGTCGCGGTCTTCCTGACCGCGTGGTTTTGCTTCATCCGCATCGCCCTGGCCAACCAACCGCCGACGGTCCCCCTGGAAAACCTGCCCGCCACGGCCCGATGATGCCGATCGACACCAGTGCTGCCGCCTTTCTCGCCGGTCTGGTCACCAGCGTGCACTGCGTCGGCATGTGCGGGCCGCTGTCGTGTTCGTGGGCGGTCCGTGCCCCGCCCGGCTCGGCGGTGTTTTTTCGCGACACGGGGCTCTATCATGCCGGCCGGCTGCTGGCCTATGGCCTGGTGGGAGCGCTGGCAGGGGCGGTGGGGGTCCTGCCGCTGGGCTTTTTCCAAAAGGGTGCCGGGCTCGTGCTGCCCTGGCTCATGGTGCTGGCCTTCGCCCTCGTCGGGCTGGGGCTCGATCAGCGCCTGCCCAAGCCGGGCTTTTTGGCGCGGCCCCTGAGGCGACTGCAGGCGGCGGCTTTTCGTCTGAAGAGCGGCCCGCGTTCCGGCTTGCTCGGCCTGGCGACCCCGCTGCTGCCCTGCGGGCCGCTGTACCTGATTTTTGGTTTGGCGCTCGCCAACGGCTCGGCGTTCAAGGGCGCGGGTTTCACGGTGGCCTTCGGCCTCGGCACCCTGCCGCTGCTCTGGTTGGCGCAGACCGGCCTGCACCGGCTGGGGGGCGTGCTCTCGCCCGCAGCCCTCAGCCGTCTCCAGCGAGGCCTTGCCCTGGGCACGGCCGTGCTGCTCGCCTGGCGCCTGCGCGGCACCCTCGACTTCGGCGCCGAGACGGTGCCGAGCTGCTGCCATTGACGCGGGGCGGGCAGGGCCATGCGGCGCGGAGAGCTCCGGGCAGGGAGCGCAGAGAGTGGAGACCTCCCCTTCGCCCTCGGTTCCCCGCCGGCGCTGCCCATGCAGGGTGGCCGGAAGCCCCTGCGGTCTTTTTTCGTCGCCGCACACCCAAAAAACAACATTGGCAACGTTAGGGGGTTGAACTCCGCTCATGGGACCTGCCCCCGACATCTGGAAGCACTGCTTTGAACGCGTCGCCCCGCGTCTGCTGCTCTATGCCTGCCAGCTCTGCCCCTCGCGGGCCGATGCCGAGGACGTGGTGCAGATGGCCTTCGTGCGCTGGTGGCGGCGGTTTCCCGATGGCGACGAGCGCCACATTCCGCTGCTGTATGCGGCGGTGCGCACCATTGCCCTCGATCAGCGCCGCAGTTGGCAGCGCCGGATTGCGCGCGAGGCCGCCTCGGAGGTGGCGTTGCCACAGGGCGACGCCGCCGTGTTTGATCCGCCGCCCGAACAGCGCGAGACCGCCGCCATCGTCCAGCAGGCGCTGGAGGAACTGCCCGAGTCCCAGCGCGAGGTGGTGACGCTCAAGCTCTGGGCCGGCCTAACCTTTGCGCAGATCGCCGAAACCACGGGTGAGTCCATCAACACCGTGTCGGGTCGCTACCGCTACGCCCTGCAGGCGCTGGAGAAGCGTCTGGCGCCCCGGCGCGATGAGTTGGTGCTGGAGCCGGAGACGCCCGCCCTGATGCCCTTTTCCCTACCCGCCAGTTCCCTGCCATGAACGACCTTGAATCCCTGCTCTCCGGTCTGGCGCCGCGCGGCCCGTCGCAGGCGCTCCGTGAACACATCGCCGATGATCTCGATCTCGACCGCCAGTGGCTGCATGCGCGGTGCCGGCCGCGCCGCTGGGTGCCGCCATTTTTCTGGGCCGCGGCCGGTGCGGCCGCGGCCCTGGCGGTGAGCGCCGTCCTGGCGCCCCCGGCCGGCCCGGTGGCCACCGTGGCCAAGCCTGCGCTGCTGCCCGCCGGCACGATCCGGGAGATCCTCCACACCGAGGACGAAGGCATCGCCTTCAACGAGGCCGAGCAGACCCACGAGCAGCGTTTGCGCCTTTATTCGGTCGAGCGGCAAGACTGGATCGATCCACGCGATGGTGCCCGCATCACCGTCGAGCGACCGCGCGAGGAGCATCTTGTACTGCCGGTTTCCTACCAATGAGCTTACGGCGGCTTGCACCGCCATCCCACCCCAAACCGCAACCTGCCATGAAACCCACCCAACTGCTGGCCCTCTGCAGCCTGTTTGCCAACCCGGCGGCACTCGTCGCTCAGAACGATCCCCCGCGTCCCGATCAACCGCCTCCCCCCGGACGACCGACCCCGCCTGAAGTGCGCCGTGATGCGCCACCTCCTGCCGGTCGCGAACCTGGCCGTCCGGAGCGCGCCGAGCCCGGCGCCCGTCGTGATGCTCCGCCGCCGCCGGAAGCCCGTCGCGAGGCGCCACCGCCCGGTCGCGAACCGCGCCGGGAAGGGCCGCGTGAGCGCGCTTCCGGGTCCGAGGCGGAGCGCCGTGATGACCGCCGACCGCCCGCGCATGAGGGCGAGGCTCGCCCGCGCGGTCACTCCGGCGAGACGCGCCAGGTCAGTTACCTCGGTGTGCTCACCGGGCCGGTCAGCCCCGAGGCGCGTGCGCATCTCGGTCTGAGGGAGGGCTTTGGTCTGCGGGTCGCCGAAGTCCAGCGCGGCAGTCCGGCCCAGGCGGCCGGCCTGAAGGAGAACGATGTTTTGGTCCGCTTTGATGACCAGCGCCTGGCCAGCATGGAGCAACTGCAGGCCCTGGTGCGCGAGCGCCGCAAGGGCGAGCGGGTCAACCTGCTGGTGATCTCGGCGGGCAAGGAAGCCACGGTTGCGGTCGAGGTCGGCGAGACGTCGCTGCCGGTGCATCGCGAGCCCCAGGGGCCGCGCTTCATGCCGCCGCATGAGCTGCCGCGCCTGCCGGAGTCGCACCTCGGTGAGATGCGCGAGCACTGGGAACGCCATCGTCGTTCCCTGCAGGAGTGGCAGGAGCGGATGCGCCATTGGGGGCGTGAGTCCGGCCGTGGCGAGACGCCACCGCCGGGGCCCGGTGGGCGGGGTGCGGAGGAACCGCGTCGCGGCGACAGCCGCGGGGTGTCAACCGTGACCCGCAGCGATGACAGCGGCATCTACACCCTCAAGCGCGAGGGAGATCGCGTCACCTTCAGCGCCCAGCCGAGGGAGGGCGAGGCACGCAGCTGGAATCTTCCTGCCGAACTGGAGCGCATCCCCGAGCCGCTGCGCGACAAGCTGCGCCAGCTCGAGGAAATCCGCGGCGACCGCGACGAAGGCCGCAACCGTCCAGCGGCTGAAGGTCGTAAACCGGAAACCGGACCGAAACGCCGGGATTGATTTTGCACCAACCCCCGCAACCAAGGGGCAGGGGCGCGTGGTCGGGAGCCGCGTGTCCCTGCCCTCCTTCTTTTTGGGGTGGGGCATGGGCTGTTGGAGCACGCCAAACCGGCCGGATCACCAGCCGAATTTCTTGATGACGGCCTTTTTGCGCAGGCCCTCCATCCACTGGTCGATGATGGCCTTGGATTTTTCCGAGGAGATCGCACGCTCGATTTCTTCGCGGACTTCCGCAAGCGGCTTGGCCGTCCCGGGGCGGATGTCGTCGCAGGCCAGGATGATGAAGGCGGCATCATCGTCGATGACGGGGCTGATGGCGCCGGCCTTCATGCCGAAGGCAACATTGGCGATGGAGGCCTTGAGCTGGTCGCGCCCCATCCAGTCCCAGGCGCCACCATCCTCGGCCTTGCTGTCCTGCGAGTAGGTCTTGGCCATGGTGGCGAAGTCCGCACCGCCGGTGAGCCGGGTGCGGATTTCGTCCGCCAGCTTGCGCTGGCTTTCGATCGTGGCCCCGGCCTCGCCGCCGAACTTGGGCAGGGTGATCGTGCGGATCTTGACCGAGCCGCCGCTGCGCCAGGTGTCGACATTCTTCTTGTAAAAATCCTCGACCTCCTTGGGAGTGGCCGGCGGCTGTTCGGCGGCCTGCTTGCCGCGCATGGCCTGGACGATCATCATCTTTTCACGCATCTCCCGAAACTTTTTCAGGGTCATGCCGGTGGCGGTCAGTTCGCGGATGAAGGCGTCGCGGTCGCCCTTGAAGCTCTCGCGGATGATGCCGTTGATGTCGTCATCCACCCACTGCGCCTTGATGCTGGCGCCGAGGCGCTTGAACTCGGCGAGCACCAGCTCGCGGTCGACCAGGCTGTCGAGGGCGTTGGCGCGCAGCTTGGCGAGCTCCTGCTTGAGCTTGTCGGGTTCGTTCTGGAGTTGGAAACGCAGGATCTGTTCCTGGGCGTTGACCGCGTCGCGCACCTCCGACTTCATGACGGGATTGCCGTTGACCACGGCCGCGATGCCGTTGCTGTAGGTTTGGGCGGCGGCGCTGCAGGCCAGGCCGAACACGGCGGCGAGGGAAAGGAGGAGGCGGGGATTCATGTTCCTGAGGGGCACGCTTAACCAGCAATCACCGGGCAGGCAAGGCCAAACCCGGTGCGTCTGGTGTGGAAAACAGACCCGTCAGCGCCGCCGGTGTTCGAGATTTTTGGGGAAGGGGCGGGGTCAGTCGACCCGGCCAAAGGCGCTGACCTCGTTTTTGTTCGCGCACAAACGGCTCAGGCGGAAGTCGGCACAAAGCGCCGGTGCCCGCGTTTTAAGTGTGTCGAGCAGGCCGTATTCGTCGCTGCCCTTGAACTTGATCGTCACCAGGAAACGCCGCATGAGGCCGGCCCCGAGCCAGTCGAGCAGCAGGTCGATGCTGCGCTGGGGCGCGGCAATGATGTCGCAGAGCAGCCAGTCGACGGGCTGCTCCGGCCGGAACTTGAAGGCGTCGCCCTGGTGAAAATGCAGGCGCGGATGGCGCATGAGGTCGTCGCGCAGCGGGCTGCGGTCGACGGCGGTGACGCGGGCGCCGCGGTGGAGGGCGACGTAGCTCCAGCTGCCGGGTGAGGCGCCGAGGTCGACGCAGCTCTGGCCGGCCTGCAGACGTTCGCCCAGGCGCAGCTCGGCTTCGACGACCTTGGCAAAGGCACGGCTGGGGGCCTGTTTGTCGACGGCCGGCGGAATGTCGCCGGCGGGGAAGGGGCAGATCAGCGCGCGTTGCTCCAGGGGCAGAGGGGCTGCGCCGACCGAGACCAGACCGGCGTCGGGGGCGGTGAGCACGGCCTGAACCAGGGAGGTGGCCGGGGTGAAGGGGGCGGTGCTGTCCTCCAGCGAGCGCAGCAGGGAGCGGCGCCGCTTTTTCAAACGCTCGGTCAGGGCGGCGCGGATCAGGGCGCAGCGGTTGGCGCCGGCCCGACCCTCACCGTAGGCCGGCCAGAGGTGCAGGCGCCAGGGCTGCGCATCGGGCAGGGTGGCGAGCAGGGCGTCGAGGATCGCGTCGGCCCAGGCGTTGACCGAGGCGGCCTGGACGGGCCGGCAGTCCGGCAGGGTCTGGCGGGCGAAGGCGGCAAAAGCCGGCAGCTGCTCGCAGTTCAGCCAAGGCGAGGTGCCTGCCGGCACGCCGAGTTCCTGGGCAAGCGGGGCGATCAGGTCCGGGTCGGCCAGCAGGGTGTGCATGGAATCGGACGAAGTGGGGCCGCGCCTCAGACAAACAGCGGCTGCAGCGGCGCCAGATCCGGCAGCTCGGCGCAGACGCCGGCCAGGTTGCGGACTCCGGCGGGGATGTGCTGCTCGAAGTGGGTCTTGCCCAGGTTGCGGCTGAGGTTGGCGTAGGCGCCGAGGGCCTGCATGAGGCGCTGGGCGGCACATTGCAGGACCACGTCCCGGAGTTCCGGCAGGGGCAGGCCGCGCAGGCCGGCGTAGAACTCCAGCAGCTGGTCGCGCTCGCTGCGGCTGAGGGTCACGTAGGGATCGAAAAGCAGGGAGGCGAGGTCGTATTCCGCCAGGCCCGGACGCAGGCCCTGGTAGTCGACCAGCCAGGCGTCACCGTTGCGCAGCAGGATGTTCTGGCTCTGGAAATCCCGGTGCACGAGGCAGCGCGGCCGCTCGGCGAGGCCCCGCCGCAGGCCGGCGAGCGCGGTGTGGGCGGCGGCGTGCTCGGCACTCGCGGTCTCGCGCCCCAGCAGGCCGCGCACAAAGTGCTCAAGGAAGTAGTTCTGTTCCCACGCGTATAGCCCCTCGTCGAATTCGGGCTCCATGGCCGCCACCTCCGCCGGGTCGAGGTCGTCCGCGCGGACCGAGTGGATCTTGGCCGCCTCGCGCAGGGATGCCTCATAGAGCGGTCGGCGTTCTTCCCAAGGGGCATCGCGGTGGGCGTGCAGGTCGTCTTGGCCGAGATCCTCCAGCCACACGAACAGGCGCTGTTCATCGACACCGAGGATGGCCGGCACGCGCACACCCAGGGCGGCCAGCCGGCGCGTGGCAGGCACAAACTTCGGGTTGTCGCGCCGCGCCAGGGTGTAGATCATGAGGATCATCGGCGGCTGCCCGGCGTCGGCCCAGCGGAAGCGGTAATAATGGCGGTCGGACCCGCCCTTGAGGATGGGCTCGACCTCGCAGGCGCAGTCCTGCAGCTCCGGAAAGCGCTGGCGCGTCAGGATGAGCAGGGCCTCGTGTTCGGGTGGCATTGCTGCGATGTAGCGCCGTCCCGCGCCCCCCGCAACCGCGAGCTGCCATGCCGGGTGGCGTGGAAAAAAACGCCGACTTCTGCCAGAAAGCCGCCGGTTGCTCCGCTTGTTAGGACTGCATCTCCATTCCGCCATGCGCCCCCCCTTTCTCCTCCTGCTCGCCATCGCTGTTCCCGCCCTTGCCGACTGGCCTGAATTCCGCGGCCCCGGCCGCCAGGGCCACAGCGAGGTGGCGGATCTGCCGGTCGAATGGAGCCCGGCCGTGCGCCGCGGCATCCGCTGGCAGGTGCCTGTGGCCGGCATTGGCTGGTCTTCACCCGTCGTTGCCGGCGGCCGCATTTACCTGACCACGGCCGTTCCCGAGGGCGGCGTCGACAAACCCGGGGTGGCGCGCAGCCTGCGGGCGCTCTGCCTGGAGGCGGCCGACGGCCGGCTGGTCTGGGACCGCGAAATCTTCGTTCAGACGCCCGATGCGCCGGCAGTGCACAAGAAGAACAGTCATGCCAGCCCGACGCCGGTGTTCGAGGCGGGCCGCCTCTACGTGCACTTTGGGCATCAGGGCAGTGCCTGCCTGAACGCCGCCGATGGGGCCGTTGTCTGGAGCACGCGCGAGTTTGCCTACGCGCCGGTGCATGGCAACGGCGGCAGTCCGGTGCTCGAGGGCGGTCTCTTCATCTTCAATGCCGATGCGGCGGAGAAGCCGGCGGTCATCGCCCTCGACCAGGCCACCGGCCAGTTGCGCTGGCGTTTCGAGCGGGTGAGCGAAGCCAAGAACAAGTTTTCCTTCTGCACGCCGCTGGTGATTGACGTGAACGGGGTCCGCCAGCTCATCACTGCCGGCAGTGGCGTTGTCAATGCCCTTGATCCGGCCACGGGCCGCGAACTCTGGAAGGCGCGCTACGGTGACGGCTACTCCGTTGTGCCCCGGCCGGTCTTTGCCCACGGCATGCTCTACCTGAGCACCGGTTACAACAAGCCGCTCGCGCTGGCCATCCGTGTCGACGGCGCCGGCGATGTCACGGACAGTCACGTCGCCTGGCGGATCGACAAGTTTGTGCCGCACAACCCGAGCATGATCGTGGTCGGCGATGAGCTATACTTTGTCGCGGACAACGGGGTCCTGACCTGTGCCGATGCCAGGACCGGGCAGGTGCATTACCAGGAGCGCTGCACGGGGCCGATCAGCGCCTCGATCCTGCATGCCGGCGGTCGGCTTTACCTTCAGGATGAGAAGGGCTTGGGGATCGTGGTCGAGGCCGGCAAAACCTTTCGCATTCTGCACAAGAACGACCTCGGCGAGCGCTCGCTCGCCTCGCACGCCGTGGTCGATCAGGACCTGCTCATCCGCACCGAGGGCCACCTCTGGCGGATCGGCCGCTGAGGGAGCCGAGCCGGGCCTGCGCCCTCAGCCGGAAGGCAAGAGTGCGCGGGGCTGGCAACGGTCTCGCACCAAACACCCGCCGGCTCCCCTGGCTCAGCCGTTCTTGGCGAGCAGTTCCTTCGCCGCCTGTTCGATGGCGGGCAGCAGGCTGGCGGGCAACTCGGTCAGCAGTGGCAGCACCGGACCGGTCTGGGCGACGCCGGCCAGGGCGACCGCGTGATGCAGGACGAGGATCGGGCTGTGGGCATTGCGCAGGTCCTCGAGCGGGCGGAAGATCTCGCGCAGGGTTTCGGCCTTGGCGAAGTCGCCGGCCTGGATGGCGTGTAGCAGGTCGGTGCTCGGCTGCGGGGCCACGCAGACGCAGCCGGCGGTGAAGCCGGCGAGACCAAAGTCGCGCAGGTGCACGATGGCGGGCTGTTCGCCGATGCCGGAGACAATGACGTCGGGGTTCACCAGGGTGATGAGCTTGCTCAGGTAAGCATCACGGGCCGGGTCCTCCTTGACGACGGCATACTTGATCCAGGAAATGAGGCCGTCGTTGACCAGGGCCGCGGCGAGTTCAGGGGTGATGTAGGCCTCGTCCTTGATGTAGAGCACGGCCTGCAGGCCGGATTTTTCCACCCAGTGGCGGATGGCCGTGGCCACACCCTCCGGCTTGGCCGGGAACAGGGTCGGCAGCAGCATGGCGGTCGGGAAACCCTGATCACGCAGCATGGCGGCCTGATCCATGGCCGTGCCGTACATCGGCCCGACGCTCGGCACCATCCACAGGTCTTCCGGGGCCAGCTCGCGCAGCATGGCGAGCAGGGCGGGGTATTCGGAGGGGGCAATGTGGTAGAGGTTGGCGTTGCCGCCGTAGAGCAGGGTGCGGATGCCGCCGGCATGGAGGTGGCGGATCAGCTTGCCGTTCTCCTCGCGGTTGAGGCTGAGATCGGCGCTGCGGCAGAGCGGCGGAACGGCGATGACGGAGCTGCGGAGATCAGCGGAGGTGACGGGCGTGGTCTTCATGCGGGCCCGCACAGTCGGAGGAAGCACAGGCGAGGCAACTAAAATCCACGGCGGAGTGTGTGCCGCCCCAGCGGCCTGGGGCAGCCAGCGCGAGCGAGGCCCGACGGCACCTTGGCCTCAGCGAATCGGCGAAAAATCCGTGGCTCGCAGGTACACGCTGCGCACACCCTCGGGCTGCGGAACCGTCAGGGAGCCGCCGTTGGCCGCCTCCGAGGCGCCCTTGGCGGCGATCCAGACCGGGTCGGCACGGAAGGCGGTGAAGGAGGCAAGTCCCGCCTCCTGGCTGTCATGCCCGAGCAGGTAGATCAACTTGATTTGGGCCCCCTTCTCGGCATCGAGCGGTGTCCAGTAGCCCACATGGCGCATGCCGTGCTTGCTGAACAGGGCCAGCGTGTGATCGCGGAATCGTGCGTGCAGGGCGTCGAGCTTGCCGGGCACGGTGGTGTAGGTGCGCAGCTCAAAGACACCGCCTGTCATGCCGGTCCTGACGGGTGGCGAGTAGTCGGTGGGCTTCAGGAAAACGGATTCCGGCGGGCGGGCCAGGATTTTGCCGTTGGCCTCGCTGGCCTGGCGCGCCGCCTGCCATTCGGGATCCTTGCCGAAGGCCGCAAACGAAGCCTTGGCCGCTTCTCGGCTCTGGTGGGCCAGCAGGTAGATCAGGGTGGTGTCAGACCCGTCCTCCTTGGTCAGGGGCACCCAGTAACCCATGTTCTCCATGCCGTGCTTTTCAAACAGCCGGCAGGTGTGGTCGCGAAAGCGTGCCAGCAGGGCGTCCAGCTTGCCGGGGTTTGTCACATAAGTGCGCAGTTCATAGACACGTTCAGCTGACGCGAGTGACGTGGTGAACCCAAGCAGGGTGACGGCGAGAAGCAGGGTGCGGATCATGCTCAAAGAGACGGCGTCGCTGCAGGAGTTGTTGCAGAACAAGCGTGTGACTGCAGGCCGGTTCAGCGCCTCCAAGGGCCTCGCCGCCAGTCGCAACCGCTTGATTTGCTTGCTGAAATCGAAGGCTTTAAATTAATGCGAAAACAGAAAATTTTGCGATTCGCACCCCCGGAACCCCCGTCCGAAGCATTGTTAAATTATTGAAAATATGGATAGTGTGAAGAAAATGAGACGATTGCGATGGTGTCACTTTTTTTCTTGCCATAGTAATGCGCGCCGTGGTCTGCTAACCAACTAAAGAAAAATTCACAAAACATGCAGAATCGATTTTTTCTCGCCCGCTGCTTTGCCTTGTCGGCATGCCTGCTCCCCGCCTCACTGCCGGCGTCGGTCCTGCACAAACTGACGCCGCGTGATTCCGTCCCTGTGGGCATGGAAATGCACTTTGCCGGCACCTCCATTGATGGGGGGCATGGCGTGCTCAATGGCGAGGCCCTGATTCTTGATCATGCCGGTGAGGCGCATTTGGCTGCCGGTGCCAGTCATTTGGTTTTCAAATTCTCGCGGCAGGCGGTCCTGAGCCGTCTGTCCTTCATCAACGATGGCATGCAGGGGGAGGTGCGGCTGCTGGCCAGCCATGATGGGCGGCAGTGGACGCCCCTGAGCAGCGAGCGGTTCATGCCTGCTGATCGTCAGGTCTCCGTCAGTCCCGGCTGCGCCCAAGGGCGCTATTTGAAGCTCGAATTTGATTCGCGACAGGGTGGGACCATCCGCTGTCTGCGCCTCCAGGGGGGGGACAGCGACCTCGATTATCAGGTGGTTCAGGACAGCGCCGGCAAACCGGTCAATTTTGCTTCGGGCCTCGGTGGCGGGCGCATGATCTACGCGACACCAGCCGGTGGCGGCAAGGAGCGCATGGTCGTCTACGACCTGGGGCAGCCTCGCCAACTCAACGAATTCGCCTCGGTCCACAGCCGCCAGCCGGTGGGCCTGAAGGTCTACGCCCTGTCGGCCCTGCCGGAAAAGGAGGATTGGCGCGGCCGTCTGCAGGCGGATCCTTCCCAGGTTGGTCAGCCGGATCAGTTGGTGGCGCAAGCCGAGGACACCTTCGGCAGTGGCCACGTGCGCATCCGTCTGGAGAAGCCGGTGACGACCCGGTTCCTCGCGATGGCCTGGCAGAGCCATGCAGGCTTGACCGACTTCAAAGCCTATGAAATTGGCGCGAGTGGCCCGGGCTTCGTCCGGCATACCCCCCGACCGACACCCACTCTGCTGGCCTCGGCGGCCGATGAGAACCGGCCCGCGTCATCGGAGGCGCGGGCGGCCGAATCCGCACCGTTGCTGACCCAGGCGCAGCATCAGCCTCCGGCAGGTTCGGGCCTGCGGGTTGGCGGTTCCAGCTATGCCGCCGGTGTGGCCGGTGGCCTCGGTGGCGGCCAGTCGGGCAAGGCCAGTCAAGGTGCCCGCCGGGCCAGCAAGGCGGAAGAGCCGCCGCCCGAGGAGGAAATTCCGGAATTCGAAGGGCCTGCCTTCGGCATCGAGTGGTGCCTTTCCCCAAGCGCCGCATGAGTTCCAAGCCATGCATTTCCCGCTGAAGTTCCACCCCTTTTTTCCCGTGAAATCCATCGTCTCCACATTTTTGCAAGCGGCTCTGCTGTTCCTCAGCCTCAGCCAGGTCGCGACGGCGCAGTCGAACGAGCCGGTCATCGAGCGTCAGCCTTATCGTGTCCTTTACAACACGAGCCATGATCCGATTGGCGAATGGCCGCCGATCGGCATCGATCCGCCCCGTGTCGATGCCAGTTCTCTGGTCAACATCGGCTGCGCCATCGACCTGCGCATTGTCGCCAGTGGTCCCGACCTGACCTACCAGTGGAAAAAGGGCACGGTCAACATTCCGGGGGCCACCGCTGCTCAGCTCTTTATCCCGGTCAGTTCGCTCGCCGATGCCGGCATCTATCGCTGCGAAGTGAGCAACCCCTATGGCACACAACTCAGCATGGCTGTGCGCATGGGGGTCGTCGACATCAGCTCCACCAATTACTTTGTGGCCGCCGCTGGTACAGCGAAGGCCACACTGGGGGTGAGCGTCAAATTCCCCACCACAACCGGCGGCTTCAAGTACCGCTGGTACAAAATGCTGGGCGCGAATCCCAACATCAACACCGACGAAATGCTCGCGGATGGCGGGATTTTTTCCGGTGCCACCAAGCCGAAACTGAGCGTCAAGGTCCCCAGCACGGATGTCGCTGGCAGCTACTACTGCGTGGTCACTGCCTACAACACCTACATGCTGGCGGGTCTGCATCATCTCGCCGTGGTGCCGGCTCCGGAGCCGACCATGGTCCAGCTTGGTGCGCCCATGAATTTTTCGGTGACGCCAGTCGGCCCGGCCCACCTGCTCGCCGGACTGGAGTACCAGTGGTTCAAGGACGCCGGTGAACTTCCCGGCGAAACCAACGCCAGTTACACTGTCGCCAGTGCCGGCTCCGGAGATGCCGGCCTGTACTCCGTGTCCGTCACGCACCCGACCCTCGACGCCGTGACCACGCCGCAGGTGGCGGGGCTGGTGATTGATGAGCCGGTCAGCCACGTGCTGGCGATTGCGACCGGCACCACCTCCCTGATTGCCCCGGCACCGGTCAGCACCGCGCAGACTTTCCAGTGGTTCCGCGACGGCAATCCCATCCCTGAGGGGGGGCGCTTCAGCGGCACCACCAAGGCGAAGCTGGGGATCAAAGCCGTGCAAGTCGCCGATGCCGGCGACTACGAGTGCCGCGGGACGCTCTATGGCGACACGGTCGTGGTCGCCCGCCCGGTGCTCATCGTTCTGCCGACGCCACTCTCGCAGGTCGCCGCCCTTGGCGGTGGCTTTGAGTTGGAGGGCCTTCCCGAGTATGATTCCTCCCTGGCCGTGAATCCCGGTGAGTTTGAATATCAGTGGATCAAGGGCAGCGGCCGCACCGCTGCGCCTGTCGATGGCGAAACGGCATCCACATACTCGGTGCCCGCGGCATCCCTCACGGACGTCAGCAACTATTGCCTGCAGCTCAACTACCCAGGCGCGACCGCCGTGAAGAGCAAGCCGGCCGCCGTCACGGTGGTCGACACAACGCCCATCACAGTGAACGTCAACGCCGGCAAATCCACCAAACTGAAGCCCGTGTACACAGGTCGCGGGGTTTCCTTCCAGTGGCGCCGGGGCGGCTTGCCGATTGAGGAGAATGCCCACTATGTGGGGGTCAGCAAAAACACCCTCTCCATTGTCGGCGCCACCCTGGCCGATGCCGGGGATGACTACGAGTGCGTGATCAGCTATCCCGGTGGATCGTCGGTGGCGGCACCCTTCGAAGTGGTGGTCTACTCTGCGCCAGAGATTCTTGATTTCGAACTGCCTGAAATGATTGTTGGCGGTCAGGTGAACTACACCATCACCTGCAGTCCCGATCCGCTCTACGCACCGCAGTCCTACGATGCCAAGGTGGTGCTTGAAGGAGGTGGCTTGTCCAGTCTGCCGAAGGGGTTGGTCATCAACAAGTTGACGGGGGAAATCAGCGGGACCCCAACGGTGTCCGGTTCCTTCACCATCCGCGCGCTTGTCAAGAATGCGGTTGGCACCACGACCGTGGACAGCCCGCTTGTGATTCATGCCCTGCCGGATTACCTGCTTGGCCGTTACACGGGGCCGCTGCCGCGCATGCCTGCCGGCGAATTCTGCGACCTCGGCGGACGAATCGACATGGCCGTGACCTCGACCGCGGCCGTCAGCGGCAAGCTGACCGTCGGCAAGGTTGGCTACTCCTTCAAGGGGGTTTTGTCACTCGACAGCACCAACCCGCTCACTGCAACGGGCAGCGCTGAAATCGTCGTGCCACGCACGGAAGGCAACCTGACACTGACTTTCGACCTTGGCTCGGACCATTATCTCAGCGACGGACTCATCCTTGGCGGCGGCAATTCGGTGGCCTTCACCGGCTGGCGCAATGTGTACTCCACGGCCAATCCGCCGTCGGATTATGCAGGACGTTACAACCTTGGTCTTGTGCCGTCTGTTCCGCCGCCGCCGGCAACGACGCCCGACAAGCCCCAGGGCATCAGCTACGCCAGCCTGTTCATCGGAGGCACGCCTGAATCCGATGCGACCGCAGGCAACTACAGCCTGACTGGCTTGGTGGCCGATGGCACCTCGAAGATTCTGATGTCCTCCTTTGTCGGGCCTGCCGGTGAACTTCTTCTCCACCAAGTCCTCTATCCCACCGCGGGTGTCGGCTCGCTTGCCGGTTCGGGGCTTGCGATTGACAGCGGCTTGTCGGGAAATCCGGTGACTGGTACTGTCTCATGGACACGGCCGGCCAATGTTTCGCCGCGTCGTTATGCGGCCGGCTTTGGCCCCCTGGAGCTGACGGTTGTGGGCGGCCGTTACGAGGAAGGTGATCGCCTGCTGGGTGCCACACAGGCCCAACTGAGCGTGTTCGACGGCGGCATTGAGGAAGCCGCGTTGAATCCTGACGCGCTCTTCGACATCAGCTTGGGCAACGTCCTGCCGGTGCGCAACGGGCCGAGTGACGCCTTCACGGCCGTCAAAAATGCGAACCTGAGCCTCGGGACCTTTGGCGGAGAATTCAAGCTGGCGGATGACAATCCCACCACGCCCACGGAAAGCGCCACGGAATACAAGCGGACCGTCAAGTTTTACGGCTTGGTGGTGCCGCTGGAGACCGGTCTGACCGGCATGGGCTACTTCGTGATGCCGCAGATTCCGACCCTCGATCCGCTGACCACGCCGACCACCTCCCCGGAACTGTCCGGCAGCATCCTCTTCGAGCCCGTGGTGGATTGAGTTGATTCTGGCGATGCACCGCGGCCGGGTCTTGTGACCCGGCCGCCTTTTTGCCATTCGACCAGGCGCCTGGGACGCACGCGATTTGCTTCCCGAGGTTTTTCCGTCTACAGCAGGGTTTGTGAGCACCGCCCCTGAAAACGCCGCCCCCATCTCGCTCCTGGGTTTGACCCGCGAGGAGCTGACGGGACTCGTCGCACAGACGGGTCAGCCGGCCTTCCGCGCCGGCCAGCTTGCCGAGTGGGTGTTTCAGCGCCGGGCACCCGATTTTGCGTCGATGTCGAACCTGCCGGCTGCCCTGCGTGCCGCGCTGGCGGAGCACTACGTCACCCGCACGATGAGCATTGCCGGAGTCACCGGCTCGCGCGACACCACCCGCAAGTTCCTGCTGCGCCTGCACGATGGTCGCTACGTGGAAACCGTGCTGATCCCGGCCAATCCTGGCCTCTCCGGCGGCCGCGCCGACCGCCGCACCCTCTGCGTTTCCAGCCAGGTGGGCTGCGCCTATGATTGCAAGTTCTGCGCCAGCGGTCTGGCCGGCTTCACCCGCAACCTGAGCGCGGCCGAGATTGTCGAGCAGGTGGTGCAGGTCGAGCAGCACAGCGGCGAGCGTGTCGACAACCTGGTCTTCATGGGCATGGGTGAGCCGCTGGCGAATTTCAGCAACGTCACCCGCGCCATCGAGATCCTCAACGCGCCCTGGGGCCTGGGCATCGGGGCGCGCCACATGACCGTCAGCACCAGCGGGCTGGCGCCACAGATCCGCAAGCTGGCCGATTTCCCCCTGCAGATCCGCCTGGCCATCTCCCTGCACGGCGCCACCGACCCGGTGCGCGACCGCATCATGCCGGTCAACCGCAAGTATCCCCTGGCCGAACTGTTTGCCGCGCTCGAGCTCTGGCATCAAAAGCGCAAGCAGCATCTCACCTTCGAATACATCCTCATCGAGGACGTCAATGACGACCTCGAGCAGGCGCGGGTGCTCGCCGGCCGGGCGCGGGCGCTCGAAGCCAAGGTCAACCTCATCCCCTACAACACGGTCGAGGGCCTGCCCTGGCGACGCCCGACCGTCGAACGCCAGGAGGCCTTCCGCGACATCCTCCTGCGTGCCGGGGGCAAGGCCACCCTGCGCCTGGAAAAGGGCCATGACATCGCCGCGGCCTGCGGCCAGCTGCGCCTCAAGCAGGAGACCGCCGAGGGCATCATCGAGTCGCCCGTGCCCGAACGCCGCATCACGATCGGCGCGGGGGCTTGAGGCCCTTTCCCAAGAAGTGAGCCAAGCACCCGTTTGCGGCTAAAGGAGGAGGTCGCCCGCGCCTCGGGGATTGCCTTGTTGTGGGGCCTTCCGGGGCTTTTCGCTTGGTCTGACAGGGGGCGGCTCGTAATTCCAGCAGGACACGCCGCCGAGCTGCGGCGGTTGTGCCGACGTTCGTCCATGACAGCCACCCCCCAGCGTCCGTTTGCGAGTCTCCGTCGGCGTGCCCGCCGGCGCATCGCCATGATCTCAACCCATGGCCATGTGGCCGCCGCACCGCCGCTGGGGGCGCCCGACACCGGCGGACAGGTTGTGTTTGTCCTGGAGCTGTCAAAAAAACTGGCGCGACTGGGTTACAAGGTGGACATCTGGACGCGCCGCTTTGCCGGCCAGGCGGAGAGCGAGGCGGTTGATGACCAGGTCACCCTATTGCGCGCGCCCTGCGGCGGTTCGGACTTCATCCCGAAGGAGCATCTCCACGAGTCGATTCCCGAGTGGGTGGAGAACGCCCACCGCATGATCCGTCGTGCGGGGCATGCCTACCACTTCATCAACAGCCACTACTGGGACGCCGGCATAGCCGGCCAGGCGCTGGCACAGGCGCTCGACGTGCCGCACCTGCACACGCCACACTCGCTCGGTTCCTGGAAGAAACGCCAGATGGAGGATGCCGCGCCGGATGCGAGGGAGCAGCTCGAACGCCAGTTCAACTTCAGCGAGCGCGTGCGCCAGGAGCAGAGGCTGTTCCGCGAATGCGACCTGGTCATCGCCACCTCGCCCCTGCAGGCGGATTTGATTGTCGACGACTACGGCCTGCCGCGGTCGAAGGTGCGCATGATTCCTCCGGGCTACGATGACAACCGCTTCTACCCGGTGAGCGAGTCCACCCGCCAGAGCCTGCGAGAAGAGCAGGGCTGCACCGGGCCGGTCATTGCTTCGATCGGCCGCCTGGCGCGCAACAAGGGTTTTGATCTGCTCGTGCGCGCCTTTGCCCTGGTGGCGCAACGCCTGCCCGACGCCAGCCTGCGCCTGGCCGTCGGCATGCAGTCCTCCGATCCGGGCGACACCCGACTGCTGGAGGAGTTGCATGAGTTGGCTGCGGAGTTGGGCATCGCGGAGCGCGTCCGCATCACCGGGTCGCTGGCCGATGAACAGATGGCGGATTATTACCGGGCGGCGGATGTCTTCGCCTTGTCCAGTCGATACGAACCCTTCGGCATGACCGCCGTTGAAGCCATGGCCTGCGGCACGCCGACCGTCGTCACCACCCGCGGCGGCCTGTATCGCGCGCTCGATTTCGGCGTGCATGCCCTGTATGCCGACACCGAGGATGTCGAGGAGTTTGCCGTGAGCCTGCTGCAGGCACTCAAGTACGCGCGCCTGCGTGCCCGGCTCAGCCAGCAGGGCAGCCTGCGCGTGCGCGCCCTGTTTGCCTGGAGTGGCATCGCCCAGCAGCTGTTGCGCGCCGTCGAGGACCGGCTTGGCAATGTCGAGATCAGCGATGCCGAAGCGGCCGCGGATCGCGAGGCCTGGCGCCAGTATGTCGAGATCTAACCGCCCCTGTTCCTCATGAGCCCCGGTCCGATCGCCGACTGCCAACTTTTTTGCTGTGACCTCGACGGCACCCTGCTGGGCAAGCCGGACGCGACACTGCTGTTCAAGGAGGCCTGGCTGCAGCTTGACCCAGCGCGCCGGCCCCGGCTGGTGTACAACACCGGCCGGCTGCTGCAGGACGCCCGCCGCACGGTGCAGCGTTCCGACCTGCCGGCGACCGACTATCTCATCTGCGGTGTCGGCACGCTGATTTACGATGAGGGAGCGCAGGCGGTCATGCGCGAGTTCTCCGACATCATGAGCGAGAGCTGGGACCGCGATCGTGCCGAGGAGGTCGTGCGTTCGCTCACCCAGGCGGTGAAGCAGCCGGCCCGTTTTCAAAATGCCTTCAAGTCGAGCTGGTATCTGCATCAGGCGTCCGACGAACTCATCGACACGCTGCGCCAGGGCCTGCGCGAGGCGGGCATCGAGGCCGTTGTCGTCTATTCCAGCCATCGCGACCTCGACATCCTGCCGAAGTACGCCAACAAGGGCAACGCGCTCGAATGGCTGATCGGCCACCTCCAGTTGCGTCCCGAGCAGGTCGTTGTCGCCGGCGATTCCGGCAATGACTCCGCCATGTTTCTGATCCCCGGCGTGCGCGGCATTGTCGTCGAAAACGCCCAGCCCGAACTGGTTGAGGCCACCCTCGGCCTGCCCTGTCACCGCGCCCAGGACATTTGTGCGGATGGTGTCATCGAGGGGTTGGTCCACTTTGGCGTGCTGCCTTCGCCGCCGCTGGCCGGCACATGTGCTCTGCCGCGGCAAAAGCATTTTGAGCCGGAAATCCGCCGCATCTTGCATGAGGCCGCACCCGCGGAACTCACCGCCGAGGAACGCGACTATCTCCTGCTGGCCCGTGCCAAGGCGGTCGAGGCCCTGCGCAAAAACCTCACCCCACTCGGCTTTTCCGCCTGCTCGCTGGCCGACAACGAGACCAAGGGCACCGACGCGAATTACCGCAGCGTCTGGGCGCGCGACGGTGCCATCACCCTCATCGCCTCGCTCTCGCTCCAGGATGACGACATCCGCGCCTGCCAGCGGGCGACTTTGCAGACGCTGCTCGACCATGCCTCGCCCCACGGTCAGATCCCCGCCAACGTCCGCCTCGACGACAGCCAACCCGATTATTCCGGGGTCGGCGGCATCAGTTCGATTGATGGCGGCCTCTGGGTCATCATCGCCGCCTACGAATACCAGCGCGCCACCCGCGACACCGCCTTCGTGCGCGAGCGGTTGCCCGTCCTGCAGAAGGCGATGGACTGGCTCACCGCCCACGATTCCAACTTCGATGCGCTGCTGGAAATCCCTGAGGCCGGCGACTGGACCGACCTGTTTGGCCGCTCCTACAATGTGCTGGTCGATCAGGTCATCTGGTACCGCGCCAACATCGCCTTCGGGCGCCTGCTGGAAACCCTCGGCCAGCGCGAGCGCGCCGGCGAGTACCTGCGCTGGTCGCAGACGATCAAGCTGGCCATCCTGCAGCGTTTCTGGCCCACCACCGCCGGCTCGAGTCGCAGCTTTGCCGACATGCAGTTCAGCCTCGGTGACACCTCCTACCTGCTCGCCCAGGTCACACCCTTCGATTTCAACTGGCGCTGCGACGTGTACGGCAACCTGCTCGCCTTCCTCTTCAACGTGCTCGACATGCACCGTGCCCGCACGGCCTTCCGGTTCATGTGGGGCGTCGGTGTCAATGAGCCCTTCCCGGTCGCCAACCTCTATCCGGTGGTCATGCCCGGCGACCCCGACTGGAAACCCTACTACGCCGTCAATCTGCTCAACCTGCCACAGCACTACCACAACGGCGGTCTCTGGCCCTTCATCGGTGGCAAATGGGTGCAGTTCATCGGTCGCCTCGGCCTGCGCCAGATGGCCCTGCAGGAACTGCTCAAACTCGCCCGTCTCAACCAGCGCGGTGTCCAGCACGAGTGGGAGTTCAACGAGTGGGCGCATGCCCGCACCGGCAATCCGATGGGCAAGGCCTACCAGGCTTGGTCGGCTGCCGAGTTCATCCTCGCCTGTCACGAGGTTGGGATCGATGAGGTTTCCGAGTGAGGCGGTCCAGGCCTCACCGCCCCGGTTTTTCCGGTCGTTCCGAGGGCAGCCCCACTCCGGCCGCCGTCACTTCAAGCCCGCTTCAGCCAGGCGCTCCTCAAGGTCACTGGCGAGCAGCGCCTGGGTCATCGTTTCGATCCGGCCCTCCATGACCCGGTCGAGGTCGTACAGGGTCAGGTCGATGCGGTGGTCGGTGACGCGGTTCTGCGGGTAGTTGTAGGTGCGGATCTTCTCCTCGCGGCCGCCCGAGCCGATCAGGCTGCGGCGGTGCGCGGAATACTTTTCCGCCTCCTCCTGCTGGCGTCGCTCCAGCAGGCGCGAGCGCAGGATGGTGAGCGCCTTCTCCTTGTTCTTGATCTGGCTGCGGCCGTCCTGGCAGCGCACGATCAGGCCGGTGGGCAGGTGCATGACCTGCACGGCCGAGTCGGTCGTGTTGACACCCTGGCCACCGGCGCCGGAGGAGCGGCTGACCTCAATGCGCACGTCCGCGGGGCGCAGTTCCAAATCCACCTCGTCGGCCTCGGGCAGCACGGCGACGGTGGCGGCCGAGGTGTGGATGCGGCCCTGCGCCTCGGTGGCCGGCACGCGCTGCACGCGGTGCACGCCGCTCTCGTATTTGAGCACGCGAAAGACATCCTCGCCGCTGATCTTGAGCACGATTTCCTTGTAGCCGCCAACGTCGGATGGGCTCGCCTCCAGGGGCTCGACCCGCCAGCCGCGCGCTTCCGCGAAGCGGGAGTACATCCGCGCCAGGTCGGCGGCGAACAGCGAGGCTTCGTCGCCACCGGTGCCGGCGCGGATTTCCACCAGGGCATCGCGACCCTCCAGCGGGTCGGGCGGCAGGATGGCGAACTGCACCGCCTTCTCGAGTTCGGCGACCCCAGCCTCCAGGGCGGGCAGTTCCGCGCGCGCCAGGTCTGCCATTTCGGCGTCCTCGCCGTGGGCGAGGTCGCGGCTGGCCGCCAGTTCGGCGAGCTGGCGCTGGTAGGCGTCCCAGTTTTGCAGCAGGCTGTCGAGCTGACGGTGCTCGCGCGTCAGTTCACCGGCCCTTTTGGGATCGTCGAAAAAGCCGGGCTGCCCCATCAGCTCCTCGAGCAGGCGGAAGCGGGCGCGCTTGGTGTCGATGATGGCACGGTAGTCCATGGGGTTTCAGGCAAACAAAAACGGTGTCCGGCGCGGGGCGCGGACACCGTCTCAAAGGTGGGCAGGGGACGACTAGGAAGCGCTGGCGTCGCTGAGCTTGGGCGTCGAGCGGCGGGCGCGGGTGCTGCCGTAACGCTGGGCGAACTTGTCGACGCGGCCGGCGGTGTCGATGAAGCGCTGTTCACCGGTGAAGAAGGGGTGGCAGGCGGCGCAGATGCCGATGCGCAGGTTCTGCACGGTCGAGACCGTCTGGAAGACGGCGCCGCAGGTGCAGGTGATTGTGGTTTCGTAAACCGTGGGGTGTCCTTGTTCTTTCATGGTCGTGGAAGTCACGGGAAGCCGGCGAGGGGCGGGAGCCACTTTCACCGGGGCGTGGGAGGCGGAGTCTGACACAGGAGCCTCGGCCGTCAACGGATTTTTCCCAACCCGCCACGGCGGTGTGACGCCATGGCGCCACCCTTCCGTGCTGGCGACCGCTGATGGAACCTGCCACAGTGAGGGCATGCCGGTCCATCGCGTTTTCCGCCCTCTGCTCGCCGGTCTGCCGCTGCTGTCGGCGGGCTGCGGTGGGCTCGCATGGTTGTTGGCGGACGGTGAGCGAGAACGGCTGGTGGAGGCGGTGGCTGTGATGGATGCCCGGCTCGGCCGTTTGCCGGAGCCGAGGGTCGCGGCGCAGCCGCACCAACGGCTCGGTTTCCATGGGCGCAGTGGTGACCCCGCCTGGATCGAGCTGGACCTCCAGCGTGAGGTGGCACTCGATGAGGTCGTGCTGTTTCCCGCGCGCACCGCCGACCCTGCCGATGCCGCCAGTGGATTCCCGCCGGAACTGCGCCTGCTGGGTGCTGGCGCGGATGAGGTCTTCCGGACGCTGGCCGAATGGCATCAGCCGCTGGGCGACGCGGGCTACGATCCACCCTTTCTGCGCCTGTCACTGGCGGGTGCGCCTGTTCGACGACTGCGCCTGGAGGTTCGCGGGGGGCATTCGCGCGGGCGAGGCCGGTTTTTTGCCCTGGGTGAGGTCGTTCTTCTCGCTGACGGTGCCAACTGCGCCCTTGGTGCTCCCGTGCGCGCCAGTGAGGGCATCCTCAACCCGCCGCGCTGGCAGCCGGAGAACCTCACCGACGGCTTTGTCTGGTTTGGCAACCTCCAGGGCCACCGCTCCTCCCCTGCCAACGGCTTTCACAGCCGCATCGAGTCGTCGCCGGAGGCCGTGCCAAAATGGGTTGAGGTGGATCTCGGCGCTGAAGTCGCGATTGACGAGGTGCGCCTGGTGCCGGCCCGGCCGGTCGATTTTGCCGATGTCGCCGGCTTCGGCTTCCCGCCGCGCTACCGGGTCGAGTTGGTGCCGGAATCCGGGCCAGCCTTCAACCTGCACGCGGCCCTGGACGATTCGCCCAATCCGGGCGATGCGGCCGTCTGCCTGCCGGCAGGCAGACGGCCGGCCCGGCGGGTGCGGGTCGTTGCCGAGCGGTTGTGGCAGCGCAGCGACGACTACATCTTTGCCCTTGCCGAGCTGCAGGTGTGGGCCGGCAGTCGCAACGTGGCGCTTGGTGCCGGGGTGGCCAGTTCGGATCAGGTGACCGCCAGTTCCTGGTCGTTGCAGGCCCTGGTGGATGGCCATGACAGCCGGCGCGAACTGCTGGCCTGGCCCCAATGGCTCGAGCAAGCCGGCCAGCGCTTGCAAGGGAGCCACTCGCTGCAGGTGGCCCGCCAGCGCCTCGCCGTGCTGGATCGCGAGCACCAGCGCGCCGTGGTGCGCAGCTTGTGGGTCGGTGGCGGCTTGTTTCTGGTGGTTGCGGCGACCCTGCTTGGCTGGATGCACCAGCGTCAGAAAGTCGCCCGCCAGCGCCTGCGCGAGCGCCTGGCCCGCGACCTTCATGACGAGATCGGCTCGCAGCTCAGTCACCTGTCCCTGCTTGCCGGCCAGGGCGATGCCGCCGCCCTGCCGAGGATTGCCGCCGGCGCCCGCGAGTTGCAGCAGGTCATGCGCGACCTGGTCTGGTTGCTGGCGCCCGGCGGTGGCGATGCCCGCGATTTCACGGCTCGACTGCGCGCGACGGCTCGCCAGTGGCTGGAGCCGGCGGTAACCGAGGTGACCGTGGAGACGGTGGGGGTGCCGCCCGAGGGACATGTGCCGCTCGACTGGGCGCGCGAGGTGCTGCTGTTTGTGCGCGAAGCCCTGACCAATGCCGCCCGTCACAGTCGGGCCCGGCGCGCGTCGGTAAGGCAGGAATGGCGGCCGGACGCCTTCGTCTGGAGCCTGGAGGATGACGGCGTCGGTTTCGATGAACAGGCCGCCGACTTTGCCGCCGGTTCCGGTCTCGGCAATCTCCGCCACCGGGCCGGCGTTTTGCAGGGGCGCCTCCTCATCGACGCCCGCCCCGGGAACGGGACCCGCCTGGAACTGATCTGCCCACCGCCTCATGAACCTCTGGCTCATTGAAGACCATCGCGCCCTGCGTGAATCGCTGGTGCTCGCCCTGCGCCAGGCAAGGCCCGACTGGGGGCTGCAGGCCTTTGCCCTCGCCGAGGACGCACTGGCCGCCGCGGCGGCTGGCGCGGTGGCCGATGTGATGCTGCTCGATCTCGGATTGCCCGGTCTCAGTGGCCTGGAGGCGCTGCCGCCGTTGAAGGCTGCCCTGCCCAGCGCCGAGGTTGTGGTTTTCACGGTCTTCGACGATGCCGACAAGATTTATGCCGCCGTCTGTGCCGGTGCCTCGGGTTACCTGCTCAAGTCGGAGCCGGTCGAGGTCGTGGTGCGTGCGGTCGAGGAGGTGCGCGAGGGCGGTTCACCCATGCACCCGCAGGTGGCGCGCAAGGTGCTCGACCGTCTCAGCGGCCGGCGCCAGGCGCCGGAATCCGTGCTGTCCGAACGCGAGCGCGAGGTGTTGCAGGCGATGTCCGAAGGCTTGACGAAAAAGGAGATCGCCGCCCGGCTCGAGTTGAGCGTGCACACGGTCGACAACTACCTGCGCCGCATCTACCGCAAGCTGCACGTCAACACCCTGCAGGGGGCGGTGGCGAAGGCGCTCAAGGATGGTCTGTTGTGACGCGATGCCGTGGCAGGAAACCCGCCCGGATCCGCCGTATTCAAAGGCATGACGTTGCGCACAGGCTTCCTGCTGTTGACCGCCCCCTTCGCGGTCGCCGCACCCGATTTTGAGCGCGAGGTGGCGCCGATTTTGGAGTCGCGCTGCCTGGCCTGCCACGATGCGGGCCATGCCGAGGGTGACGTCCGCCTCGACAGCCGCGCGGCGGTGTTGGAACACCTCGTGCCGGGCCGACCCGAGGCCAGCGCCCTGATCGAACAGATCAGCGGTGCCAAGCCGGCCATGCCGCGCGAGGAAAAGCCACTGACCGCAGCTCAGGTCGACATCCTGCGCGCCTGGGTGCAGGCCGGTGCGCCCTGGCCCGGGGCGCGGGTGCTGGCCGACAAGCCGGCGCGCGACCTGGACTGGTGGAGTTTGCGGGCGATTGAAAAGCCGAAACCGGCGGATCCGAAGGTGCATCCCGTCGATGCCCACCTTGACGCAAAACTGGCCGAGCGGGGCTTGATGCCGGTGCCCGCGGCCGATGCCGCAACGCTGGTGCGCCGCCTGAGTTACGATCTCACCGGCCTGCCGCCGGCCCCGGCGGATCTGCCGGACTCCTCCACCCAGTTGACCGATGCAGCCTGGGCGGAGCTTGTCGACCGCCTGCTGGCCAGCCCGGCCTTCGGCGAAAAGTGGGGTCAGCACTGGCTGGATCTGGTCCGTTACGCCGAGACCCATGGCTATGACAAGGACAAGCCCAGGTTGAATGCCTGGCCGTACCGCGATTACGTCATTCGCAGTCTCAACGCCGACAAGCCCTACGACCGCTTCGTCCAGGAACAGATCGCCGGCGACGCCCTGTTCCCCGGCGATCCTGAGGGGGTGCTCGGCCTGGGTTTTCTCGCCGCCGGACCCTGGGATTTCATCGGCCACACCGAGGTCGGCGAGGGCAAGGTCGACGGCCGCATCGCCAAGCACCTGGATCGCGACGAAATGATTTCCACGGTCTTCAATGTCTTCACCAGCACGACGGTGCAGTGCGCCCAGTGCCACCATCACAAGTTCGATCCGGTGACGATGCCGGACTACTACCGCCTGCATGCGGTGTTCGCTGCGGTGGACCGCGCCGACCGCGTGTACAGCGGCCTGCCGCCCGGGCAGGAACAGCGCCGCAACAGTCTGCTGGCGCGGATCAACGCACTCAAGGCCGAACAGGCGAAGCTGACCGGCGACGCCAAGCGCGAGCTTGGCGCGCGCACTTCCGGCATCGAGCGCCGGCTCACCGAGTTGAAGGCGAAACACGGCTCGCCGCTGCGCCCGCAGTACGGCTGGCACAGCCAGATTGCCAAGACGCCGGACACGGTGAAATGGGTGCAGGTCGATCTCGGCAAGGCGCAGGGGGTGGAGCAGGTGCGACTCATGCCCGCCTACGACAGCTACAATGGCATCGGTGCCGGTTTTGGTTTTCCGGTCCGCTACAAGGTCGAGGCTTGCAACGACGCGGAGTTCAAGCAGGGCGTGCGCCTGATTCACGACGCCACCGCGGCCGACCAACCCAATCCGCGCCATGGCGAGATTGGGCTCGATGTCGGCGGCGAGCCGCTGCGCTACCTGCGCGTCACCGCCACCCGAATGGCACCCCGCAAGGACGACTTCATCTTTGCCCTCGGTGAATTGCAGGCGATCGGCGGAGAAAATCATGACAACCTCGCCCAGGGGGCCGCGGTCAGCGCCCTCGACAGCATTGAGGCGCCGCCGCGCTGGGGCCGTGCCAACCTGACGGATGGCATCTGGCATCGCGAGGTCGGCGACCCCGCTGCCCTGGCCGAACTGCGCAAGTTGGAGGCGCAAAAAGCGGCGATCGAGCGTGAACTGGCCGATCCCGTGCGCGAGGCCCGCCTGGCCGCGATCGTCAGTGAACTGGCGGGTCTGAACCCTGAACTCGCCGCCTTTCCCAAGGGGGAACTCGTCTATGCCGCCGCGACCGATTTTACGGTTCAGGGTCGCTTCCTCGCCACCGGTGGCAAGCCGCGCGAGATCCGCCTGCTGCAGCGTGGCGACATCCGATCGCCCGGAGAGCTCATGCGGCCCGGCCTGCCGCCGCTCTGGCCGGGCGCGCCGGAGCAGATCGACCTGCCGCCGGAGGCGCCCGAGTCCGCCGCGCGCGCCGCCCTGGCCCAAGCCATTGCTTCGCGCGTCAACCCGCTGTTCTGGCGCAGCATCGCCAACCGGCTCTGGCTCTGGACGTTTGGCCAGCCGCTGGTCGGTACGCCGAACGACTTCGGCCGCATGGGCCAGCCGCCCTCGCATCCGGAACTGCTTGACTTCCTGGCCGCCCGCCTGCGCGACGATCCGAGGCATTCGCTGAAGAGCCTGGTCCGATTGCTGGTCACCAGCCGCGCCTACCGCCGGGCCTCGGTTCACGACGCGGCCAACGCCCGTCTCGATGCCAACAACGAGCTGCTCTGGCGCGCCAACCGACGTCGCCTCAGCGCCGAGGAATTCCGCGACAGCCTGCTGGGCGCTGCCGGCGTCCTGCGCCTGGAACCGCGCGGCGGACCGAGCTTCCAGGACTTCGTCATCGAAAAGCCGCAGCATTCGCCGCACTACCAGTACCACCTGCACGACCCCAACGATGCCGCGGGTCATCGCCGCAGCATCTATCGTTTCATCGTGCGCAGCCAGCCGCAGCCCTTCCTCACCAGCCTCGACTGCGCCGATCCTTCGCAGAGCGTGCCGCGGCGTGATGAATCCACCACCGCCCTGCAGGCGCTCGCCCAGTGGAACAACCGCCTCGTCGAGGCCATGTCGATCGAGTTCGGCGACCGCCTGGCACGCGCCCCGGATCCCGTCGCCTTTGCCTGCCAAACCGCGCTTGGGCGCGCGCCGACCGCGGGCGAGCGCGCGGCGCTCACCCGCCATCTGCAGGCCCACGGCCCCGCCGCGCTCGCCCGCGTGGTCTTCAACCTCAACGCCTTCGTCTACCTCGACTGACGCCATGCACCGCCGCGACTTCCTCGCCTCCTTCGCCGGGCTCGCGCTCGCCGATCTGCTGCGCCGCGACGGCGCCCTCGCCGCCCCCGGCGTGCTGGGCTCCGGCCTGCATCATCCGCCGCGTGCCAAGCGCGTGATCCAACTGTTCATGGCCGGCGCGGCCAGCCATGTCGATCTCTGGGATCACAAACCGCTGCTCCAGCAGAAGGACGGTCAACCCTGGGATCCCGGCGAGCAGGTCGAGCTGTTCCAGAGCACGCCCGGCGCCTGCTTTGCCAGCCCCTGGACCTTCCGGTCCCACGGGGCGTCGGGCAAGGCCCTGAGCGACATCGTCGCCCCGCTTGGGGCCGTCGTCGATGACCTGGCCTTCGTCCACAATGTCGTAGGCAAGACCGGCGTGCACAGCCAGGGCACCCTGCTGCAGACGACCGGCTTTCAACTGCCCGGCTTTCCCAGCGCGGGTTCCTGGGTCAGTCATGCGCTCGGCAGCGAGAGCGACAACCTGCCGTCGTTCGTCGTCCTGCCCGACCACCGTGGCCTCGCTTCCAACGGCGCCAAGAACTGGGCCAGCGCCTTCCTGCCGGCCCAGCACCAGGGCACGGTCATTCGCCCGGGCAGCGCGCAGCCCATCGCCGACCTGCAGCCGCCGGCCTCGGTGACGGCGGCGGCCGATCGTGCAGGTCTCGACGTGCTGGCCCGACTCAACACCGCCCATGCCTTGCAGCGTGCCGGTGACGACCGTCTGCTTGCGCGTGTGCGCAGTTACGAACTCGCCGCCGCCATGCAGCTCAGCGCCACGGATGCCCTCGACGTCTCGCGCGAGCCGCGCCACATTCGCGAACTGTACGGCCTCGCTCCCGAGGGACCCGGGGTCGACGACACGACGATCAACATCAAGGCCGAGACCGAGTTCTTTGGTCGCAAGTGCCTGGTCGCCCGTCGCCTGCTCGAGCGCGGCGTGCGTTTCGTGCAGATCTGGAGCGGCAATGACAACGGCTTTCCGCGCCGCAACTGGGACAGCCACGAGGATGTCCGGCGCGATCACGAGCCGCTTGCGCTGGGCATGGCGCGCGGCACCGCGGCCCTGATCCAGGACCTGAAGCAGCGCGGCATGCTGGAGGATACGGTCATCCTCTGGACCACCGAGTTCGGTCGCATGCCCTGTTCGCAGGGCAGCCGGGGACGCGATCACAACCCCTTCGTCTTCACCAACTGGCTCTGCGGCGGCGGCGTCAAGGGCGGCACCTACGGCGAAAGCGATGCCTGGGGCTTCCGCCCCGCCGATCCCGCCCGCGCCACCAGCGTCTACGACATCCATGCCACCGTGCTGCACCTGCTCGGCATCGATCACGAGCGACTGACCGTGCGTCACAACAGCATCGACCGCCGCCTCACCGACGTGCACGGCCATGTCTTGAAGGATCTGCTGGCCTGAGGGACTGCCCGTGCGTGGCGGAGCGCGAGTGCGCCGAAGGTCGGTTGCTTGGCGCACAAGGGGACGTTGATCCGCGCGGGCGCAGAAAAACGGACTGGAACTGCGCTGGACCACCTGAAAAACAGGGCTGGACGCGGCCGCGGGCATCGTTATCTTGAACCGTGCCCTCCAAGCCTTTGTCCATCCTGCTGGCCGATGACCATGCCGTCGTGCGCAACGGCTTTCGCCACATCCTGGCGGCGGAGTGGGACATGCAGGTGGTCGGCGAAGCCTCGAACGGCCGCGAGGCGGTCGACATGGCCGAGGAGCTCAAGCCGGATATCGTGGTCATGGATGTGACCATGCCCGAGTTGAACGGCATCGAGGCCTCACGCCGGATCGCCAAGACCTGCCCGCGCACCCGCATCCTGGCCCTGTCGATGCACAAGGACGCCGTTTACGTGCGCGAGATCCTGCGCGCGGGCGCCCACGGTTACCTGCTCAAGGATTCAAGCCAGAGCGACTTCCTCTCTGCCGTGCGCGCGATTGCCGTCGGCAAGGGCTGGCTCAGCCCCGAGGTTTCCGATGCCGTGCTCGAGGACTACCGCAAGCATGTCACCAATCCGGTTGACCTGCTGTCCTCGCGCGAGCGCGAGGTCCTTCAGCTCATCGCCGAAAGCAAGACCAACAAGGAGATCGCCAATGCCCTGCACCTCAGTGTGTACACGGTCGAGGCGCACCGGTCGCGCATCATGGAAAAACTCAACCTGCACTCGATCGGCGAGCTGGTGCGCTTTGCCATGCGCAACGGCCTGATCGACTGAGGAGCCTGCCATGGCGGACGAATGGTTCATCCTCGGCCGGCGTGTCAACGAGCGCACGGTGCTCACCGGCCTGGTCGCCGGTTTCGGAGCGGTCATGCTGCTGCTCGGTGCCGCCGGCTGGCTGGCCGTGCGCGAGGGTCGCTCCATCCGTCTCAACGCCGAGGAACTCATGCGCGAACAGGTGCTGGTTACCCGTCTGCTGCACGAGGCCCAGGTCGAGGAGGATGCCCTGGCGCTGACGCTGCACCGCCTGACCCGCTCGGTCGATCCGGCCGAGCGCGTCGGACAGTTGCGCGAACTCGAGCAGGCGGATCGTGCCATTGCCCGGCTCGCCGACCAGGCTCGCACGACCGCACAGGCGGCCCCCTGGCATCGCCTGGCCGGGGCGACCCGGGGCTTTTCCGAGCAGGTTCGCCAGGCTTTCGCCGCCGAGGGTGGCATCTCGCGAGAGCGCATGGAGCGGCTGTTCTCCGCGCACGACGAGGTGGTGAGCTTGATCCACGGCCTCATTCTGGAGAGCACCGACCACCTGGAACGACTCGACCTGCGCCTCGCCGGCCATCTGCGTGCCCTCGCGGGCAAATCCGCCCTGCTGCTCGGCTCCGCCCTTGTCCTGTCCGGCGTCTGCGCGGCCGGCACCATCGCCTACGTGCGCTCCAGCATCCGCCGCATTGAGGGGCAGACCGATGAACTCAACCGCGTCTCCTGGCACATGCTGCAAAGTCAGGAGGCGGCGGCCAGGCGGTTCAGTCACGAGCTGCACGATGAGCTCGGTCAGTCGCTGGCCGCGGTGCGCGCCAACCTTGTCGCACGCACCTGCACCGACGAAGCCCATCGCCGCGCCGACTGCCTGCAGTTGGTCGACGCCGCCATCGCCAACGTGCGCGAACTGTCGCAGTTGCTGAGGCCGGTCATTCTCGATGACTTCGGCCTCGATGCCGGCCTGCGCTGGCTGACCGAGGGCTTTGCCCAGCGCACGCGCCTGCAGGTGAGTTATCACTCGGACCTCAACATGCGTCTGCACAGCGATCTCGAAACGCATCTGTTCCGCATCGGCCAGGAGGCGCTGACCAATGTCGCCCGTCACGCCGGTGCCACGCGCGTGAGTCTGCGGCTGCAAGCGGGCGAGGGCCGTGTGCGGCTTGACATTGAGGATGACGGACGCGGACTGCCCACGGATCCCTCGACCTCCCGTCCGGGTCTGGGTCTGACCGGCATGCGCGCGCGTGCCCGCCAGTGCGGAGGCAGCCTGGAAATCAAGCCGGTCTTCCCCCACGGTCTCGCCCTGCGGATCGATGTGCCCCTGCGCATCGCCGAGCCGGACGAAACGGAATGAGCAACCCGGCATGGCATCCACGGGTCCTTGGCCCTTGATCATTCGTCATTCTCCCCCGTCTCTCGGGCTTGCAATTCCGCCGGTCCCGCCGATGCAATCCGGCTTGAGCACTTCTGCTGACGCCGCGGTTCCCGCCTTCGATTTTCGAAGGGGTGCCGGCTGGATGCTGCTGTCCTTGGCCGGCTTTACCGGCATGGCGCTGCTGGTCCGCCACCTTGGCGCGGAGCGCGGCATCAGTGCCTGGTGGGCGCTGTTTTTTCGTGCCGCGGCCGGCATGGCGGTCGTCTGGCTGGTCTTTGCACCGGGTGGCCGGGTCAGCTTCCGGCGCGCGTTGTGCGGTCGCCTGCTGGTGACACGCGGGGTCATCGGGGCGCTCGGCACAGCCGCCTATTACGTGACGCTGCCCCTGCTCGGCGCCGGCAAGGCGACCCTGATCGGCAACACCTGGGCGGTCTGGGCGGCGCTGCTGGCGGCCTTCCTGCTCGGCGAGCGACTCGGCCTGCGCCGGCTGGCGGGCATCCTGCTGGCCGTCGCCGGGGTCGCCCTGCTCACGGGCCTGCATGGCGGCGACTTCAGCCGCGTGGGTTTTGCCGAGGGCATTGCCCTGGCCGGCGCCTTTGCTGCGGCGCTGGTGGTGGTGGTCATCCGCCAGCTCACCCTCACCGAGACCAGCGGCACGATCTTTGCCTCGCAATGCGTCTATGCCGGCTTGCTGGCGCTGCCCTTCCTGTTCAGCCTGCCGCTGCCCGGTGCGCTCGACGTCGCCCTGCTCACCGCGGCCGCCCTGCTGGCCGCGCTCGGCCAGTTGGCGATGACCGAGGGTTTTCGCTACCTGCCGGTGAGCACCGGCGGCGCCTTTCAAATGCTGCTGCCGCTTGTGCTCACGCTGGCCGGCGTGCTGTTCTTTGCCGAGCCGTTCTCGCTCGTGCAGGGCGTGGGCGGCGTCTGCATTCTGGCCGGGTGCCACCTGACCGTCGTCCAGCGCCGCCGCTGAAGCCGGCTCACGGCTTTTTCCTGGCCTTCTCGGGCAGCCCCTGGCCGGGCTTGAGATCCAGGTTCGCCTTCAGGTCAGCCTCGCTGACCGTCGAGACGACCCCCTCGGCCGGCACCTCGGTCTGGGCGGTCCAAAGGATGGCATTGAGCACCAGCTTGCGTTGGCTGTCATTGGCCCAGCCCTGGTGAAAGTGACCGCCGGTGAAACCGAAGCCGCGGCCGCCGCCGGCGTTTTCCGAGGCCCAGGCAACATGCTGTTGATCGCCGCGGGCGACCGAGGCGCGCACGGCCGGGTTGCCGCTGTGATGACCGTCCGGGCGGCTCATCGTCGATTCCGGCGCGACGTCGCTGAGAATGGGTGTGACGCCCTTCAGGCCCTCGCGGAAGCGCATGTGGAAGTACCACTCGTCGAGCGAGCCGAAGGGCTGGACGCCGTTGGCGACCGGGTGGGCCGGCAGGGTCTTGAAGTTGGCCTGCCAGTGCGAATTGACACTCCAGTCGACCTCGAAGCAGCCGCCCATCCAGTCGAGGAACTCCTTCTGGCCCTTCTCTCGGGTCGGCTCCACCGCGTAGTGGATCGTCACAAAGCCGCAGCCGCGCCGCATCTCCTTGTCGAGTTGCGCCAGCCGGTCCTCCTGCAGGGCCGGATGACGCGGACCGCCGTCGGCATAGATGACGACGCTGTCGGCCTGGGCCAGCGCCTCGGCGGAAGGCCATTCGCCATTGAGGTGGTGCTGGATCTCGACGCGGTCGGCCGCGCCCTGTTCCAGGCATTTTTTGAAGAGCAGGATGCCGGCGTTGTGCTCGTGCTGGCCGGGGCCGTGCGAGGGGCTGCCGGCGATCAGCAGCACGCGCTTTTTTGCCAGAGGCGCCGCGCCGGCCGTTTTCGGCGAGCACTGGGACTGCAGCAGGACGAGGCCGAGGACGGCGAGGGCGGGAAGAAGGAATTTCATGCGCGGCTCAGGGGAACGCCGCGGGCGGACCGGGCTTTTCAAGCGGTTGACGCGCCTGCCGGGCTCGCCAGGCGAGCAGGCCGCAGAGACCCAAGCCGAAGGCGTTCAGGCTGCCGTGAAGCTGCCACATGCGCGGCAGGGGCAGGGCCAGATCGGGGAGCAGGGAGCGCAGGCCGAAGCCCAGAGCCAGCAGCATGGCCACGAAAAGACTGGCGCCGGAGATGAGAAATCCCAGACGGGGCCAGAAACCGGCCTTGCAGCGAAGACCGCAGATCAGTTGCGCGAACGCCACACCGCAGGCTCCGAGCACCAGCACGGCCACGGCCAGCGGTTCCAGCCGTGGCAGCACCCCGAAATGCGTGCAGGTGATGCCGGCGGCGACCAGCGGCACGCCGGCGAGGATGGCGAGGCAGGCACCGCGGCTGAGCCGGCCGGGATGGGCGCGGGCCTGCAGCCCGGCAAGCAGCGGCAGGGTGAAGCCGGCATGATGAAAGTGCGCCGCCGTCAGCAGGACCATGAGCGGGTTGAAATGCCAAGGCGTCCAGCCGGCCCGGTGGGCGACCAGCCAGGCCGCACCGATGGCGGGGAAAACCTGCGCCAGATCGAGGGTCAGTCGCGCCAAATCGGGAGGTCCCGTGGTCAACCCGCGCTCCAGCACCCGGTGGGCACGATGCAGCCGAATCCCCAGCCAAGGCAGCGACAGCAGGAAGGCGACTGGCAGGAGATGACCGGCCGCGGCGTCGAAGAGTGCCGTCGGCGGCACCGGCGGCGTCAGCAGCGACAGGCCCGCCAAGCTGGCTGCCACGTCTTCGAAGATGTCGATTCCACCAGCCTTGTTCCCGGGCTGCAGGCTACGCCCGAGCGGCATCAGCACGAGCGGAGAAAACAGCAACAGGGCATGGATCCAAAAGTCACCCGGCGACACGTGCAGTTGTGCAGCACCCGGCTCCTTGAACGGCAGGTCACAGCCGCCGACCGGAAAGGCCTGCATCACCCAGGCCTGCAGGGCGAGCATGACGACCCAGACGAGCAGTGAAGTCGCGAGTTTCATGCCGTCGCCCCGACCATGCGTTGCTGGGAATCCCTGACGAAGCGCAACTGCCACCAGCGCGCGACTGGAAAGCCGAGCCAGGCAAGCGGATGGCGCGGTCGGGAAAAGGCGCGGATGACGTACCAGACGCTGTCATCGCTGCGCCATTCCACGACAAACTGCTCTTCGCCGCACTCGGCATGCCCGGGCAGGGTGCCGTAGACAAAGCCGTGCGAGCGCGGGGCATCGCAGCGACGCAGAATCCGGCAGGGATTGATCCACCAAAGGCCGGCCAGGCGCACGATCATGGCGACCACTTCCCCGGGGGTCTGCCCCGCGGGTCGCCTGCGCACGACCCGAGCCCAGAGGGGAAACATTGTCCAGGTGTCGAGCGCGGCCGCCGACCGCCGGAAGACAGCGCTGCCGGCGCCCAGACGGATCTCGTGCCGGTCGATCAGGAACCCCTGCGTCGGGGGATGGTCGATGCCACCCGCATGAGGGTAGGACAGTGCTGCGTCAGTCCACTCGGTCAGGCAGGTTTCCAGCAGGTCCGTTGCGGGGGGCTGCAGGCACGTCATGGGATTCGACAATCTCTCCCGAGCCGCGCTTTTGGGAAGCGAATTTTTTTCACGGGGCCCTACACATCTTTTTGATTCCTGGCCGCCTGCATGCATCGGTGAGCCATGCCCCTGCGCGCAGTCATTTTTGATTTCGATGGACTCATCGTCGACACGGAAAGCAACGGTTACCTGACCTGGAAGGTGATCTTCGGTCGCCATGGCCATGACCTGCCGGTCGAGCGCTACGCCGAGGTGATTGGCACCGATTTCAGCACGAGCTACGACCCGCGCCGCGACCTGGAGCAGCGCACCGGCCTGACCTTTGACTGGGAAGCGGTGGAGGCGGAGCGCCGGGCTCACGAGGATGAACTGCGCCGCAGCCTGCGACCGCTGCCCGGGGTCATCGACCGGCTGACCGAGGCGCGCGAACTGGGTCTGGCCACCGCCATCGCCTCCAGCAGCCAGCGAGCCTGGATCGATTCCTGGATGGACCAACTCGAACTGCACGCGCACTTCGATCACATCACGACCGTGGACGACACCGGCCGGGTCAAGCCGGATCCCTCGCTTTTCCTGCATGCGGCCGACAATCTCGGCGTTGCGCCCCATGAGGCGGTCATTTTCGAGGATTCGCTCAACGGCCTGCGCGCCGCCCAAGCTGCCAAAATCCGCTGTGTGGTCGCTCCGGGACCGATGACGCGGCATCTGGAATTCGAGGGTGCCTACCGGCGCGTCGCGTCGCTGGCGGAGGTGACGCTGCGCGAACTGGCCGATCCCGTCTGAAGCCCCGCTCCCTGCTGCCATGAACACCGACCTGCCTCCGCTGCCGCTGGCCGGTCGCTACGCCGGCTTTCGCGAGGCGGTTTTCGACGGCATCGAGGAGGGGTTGCCCGGCCTGGAGGTGCCACATGGTGAACTCGAGGTGCAGAGCCTTTGGTTTGGCGGTGTTTTTGGCGACGAAGCGCTCGACGAGGATGGCCGGCGCGTGCGGGTCGCGGATTTCGGCGAGTGGAATGCCGGCGCCGGTCCTGATTTCACCGGCTGTGCGGTCGAGATCGACGGTGAGCTGCGCCGGGGCGACATTGAGCTCGACCTCGATGTGCGCGATTGGGAAAGACACGGACACGGCGCCAACCCGGCCTTTGCCAATGTGGTTTTGCACCTCTTCCTGCAGGCACCGAACGGGCGGTTTTTCACGCGCACCTGCGAGCATCGCGCTGTGCCGCAGGTGCGACTGGATGCCGCACGCTTGGCTGAACCGGCCGGGTTGCGGCGTGGTCCGGCTCCGGCGCGGCTCGGTCGCTGCCAGCGGCCCCTGGCGGCGCTGGAGCCGGCGCGTGTGCTCGGCCTGCTGGAGGCGGCGGCGCAGTTCCGGCTTGAGCGCAAAAGCCTGCGCCTGCATCGCAGCCTGCGGGCGCAGGGCCGCGAGCAGGCCGTGTATCAGGAACTGGCGCGCGGTCTCGGTTATCACCAGAACGCCCAGCCCTTTTACCTGCTGGCGCAGCGTCTGCCCGTGCGGCGGTTGCGCCGCCTGCCCGCCGCGGAGCGCGAGGCCCTGCTGTTTGGGGTCGCCGGCTTTCTCGGCCGGGTGCGCCATGAAAGCACCGGGGGTGCCTCGCGCCAGTACCTGCGGCAGCTGTGGCAGGCTTGGTGGAAGCAGATCGATGCCGCCGCGCGCTGGCTGGAACCGGCGCAATTGCCGCGCTGGCAGCTCTCCGGCTCACGGCCGGGCAACCATCCCCAGCGCCGGCTCGGCGCGCTGGCGGCGCTGCTCGACGACTGGGCGCAGGTTTCCGCGCCGCTGATGGACGCGGGTCGCTGGAGCCGCGCCGCCTGGCGCGAAACCCTGCTCGGCCTGAGTCACCCGCACTGGTCCCGCCACTACACGCTGACCTCCGCGCCTGCCCCGGCACCGCTGGCATTGATCGGCGATTCGCGGGTCCAGGAACTGCTGGCCAATGTCGCTTACCCCCTGCTCGTGCCCGAGCGCACACGTCTCTGGGCTGAGTACCTGGAATTGCCGGCCCAACTCGACAATCACAAGCTGCGCCGTGCCGCCCAGCGGTTGTTTGGCCCGGGCGCGCGCCCCGCGGGGGTCGGTCGCCGTTTGTTTCACCAGCAGGGGCTGCTGCAGATCTACGAGGACTTTTGCCTTGAGGACGATTCGGGTTGCCGCGACTGCCCGTTTCCCGAGCGACTCGCGCAATGGTCGTGAAGTTGGCGACTCAGGCGACGGGGCAGCGCAGGCGCACCCAGGTCTGGCCGGCTTCGGAGGCAAGGCCGATCTCCAGGTTCATTTGCAGGCAGAGCATGGCGGCGATGGTCAGGCCGAGACCGACATGGCCGGCCTTGCCACTCAGGAAGGGGTCGAAGATCCGCTCAAGCGGGCCACCGGGCAGGGCGGCGCCGGTGTTGCACACCAGCAGTTCAACGCACCGCTGTGACGATGTTGCTCCGGCGGGAACTTCGGTCACCTTCAGGACAACGCCTCCGCCATGGGCGTGGGCGGCCTCCGCGGCGTTGGTCAGTACTTCCAGCAGCGCTTCGCGGAAGTGTGTGGGATCGACGAGGATGGGAGGCAGGTCGGTTTCGAGCTCAATCTCAAAGGGCACGCTGGCCTTCGCAAAGGGCGCCGCCAGCGGTGCCTGCATGAGGCGAAAGTAGTTGCCGAGGTCGAGGGTCTGCAACTGCGGCCGCGCGCAGCCCCCCGCACTGCGCACCCGTTCGCCGAGCTTGAGGACGTCGGCAGCCGCTTCCTGAATGTGTTCGAGTCCCTCCGTCGTCGACTTGCTGACCCGGTCGTCCATGAGCGCCAGGCTGCTGAAGCCCTGAATGACGCCAAGCAGGTTGTTGAGCTTGTGGGTGAACCCGCGCAGCATGTCCTGATGGAAGCTGTCGGTGGATTCGGCGGCACTGGCGAGCCGGATGGGGTGAACGAACTGCATGAGGACGAAAGACCGAGTATTGCAGGCGTGCCGCGGACCTGGCAACGGCTTTTCGCGGGCCCGCACCGATGGCGCAAATTCAACTGGCGGGCCGCGTCCACCCGCGGACAGTGGCCGGCCCTGAATGGACGCCGTCTCCTGGACCCTGGCCGCCCTGCTGGGCCTGCTCTTTTACACGCAGGCCGGGTATCCGCTGCTCATGGCCGTGCTCGCCCGCCTGCGCCCGCGCCCGCTTCAGCCCGGCGGAGCGGATATCCGTGCCCTCAGTGTGGTTGTTTGCGCCCGCAACGCCGGCGCAACCATAGTCACCCGCCTGCGCAATCTGCTCGACAGCGACTGGCATGGCGAATTGGAGATCCTGGTCTACTGCGACGGTTGCAGCGATGACACCGCAGCGCAGGCCGCCTCGCTCGGCGACCCGCGTGTGCGGGTCATTGCCGGGGATGCCCCCCTCGGCAAGGCGCTGGCCCTGAATGCGGCCGTGCCGCTGTGCCGGCATTCGCAGGTCGTGCTGTGCGACGTGCGTCAGCGTTTTGAGGCGGAGACCCTGAGGCGGCTGGCGGCCCCCTTCGCCGATCCCCTGGTTGCGGCGGTGAGCGGCCGACTCGAAATCGCCGCCTCCTCCGCGGGCGGGGGACAGGGGGTCGACCTGTACTGGCGGATCGAGCGCAAGCTGCGCGAGTGGGAGAGTCGTTATGACTCGGTGGTCGGCTGCACCGGAGCGGTCTGCGCCATCCGCCGCGACGCCTTTGAACCCCTCGAGACAGGCACGCTGCTCGACGATGTGATCATTCCCATGCGCATGGCCGCCCGCGGCGGGCGTGTCGTGTTCGAGCCGCAGGCGCTCGCCTTTGATCCGCAGAGGCTCGACCCGGCCAACGAGAGCGTGCGCAAGCTGCGCACCCTGGTGGGCAACTACCAGATGCTGGCGCGTCATCCCGAATGGTTGCTGCCCTGGCGCCACCGGCTCTGGTGGCAACTGCTTTCCCACAAGTACCTTCGCCTGGCCGTGCCCTGGCTGCTGATGGTCATCGCCATCCTGACCCCGCTGGCTCCGCGCTCGGGCTGGACCCTGGGCCTCGCCGCCTGCCAGATGTTCGCCTACGCCTGCGCCCTGCTTGGCCTGGCGCTGCCGAGCGCGCGCTGGAAGCTGCTCACCGTGCCCGCCGGCTTCCTGCTCCTGCAATGGAGCTGCCTGCGCGCCCTCTTCGCCTATCTCGCGCATCGCCGCGACCTGCGCGCCCTCTGGCCCGCCACCCCCACCCCATGATCCGCGCCCTCGACCGTTGGCTGCCCTCCTACCTGCTGCGCGACCGCCGCCGTCCGCACGGCAGCGCGGAGCGGCCGGTGCATGTTTTTCTCGCCGTCTGCGACCACTTTGAACCCTTCCATGACACCGACCGCGAGGGAGCCCTGCGCGCCCTGGCCGACTGGCAGGCGCAGTGGCCGCGGCTGGTGGCGGAGTTTCGCGACAGTTCCGGCCGCGGTCCGCGCCACAGCTTCTTTTATCCGGTGGAGCAGTATGACGCCGACGTCATCGAACGCCTGGCGCACCTGTGCACGCAGACCGGCAGCGAGGTGGAGGTGCACCTGCATCACGGCGATGACACGGCGGCAAGTTTGACCCGCCAGCTGGAGCTCGGCCTCGGGCAGTTGGCCGGGCACGGCCTGCTGTCGCGCGGTGCGGATGGACGGCCGCGCTACGGCTTCATCCACGGCAACTGGGCGCTGGATCATTCCCACCCGCAGGGCCGGCACTGTGGCGTCGCCGAGGAACTCGCCGTATTGCGTCGCACCGGTTGTTATGCCGATTTCACCCTGCCATCAGCCCCCGACCCGGCGCAGACACGCACAATCAACGCGGTCTACTACGCCCGTGAGGATGGCCAACCGCGCTCCCATGAGCGGGGCCGGGCCGTCGAGACGGGTGTCACCGCCGCTTTGGCGGAGAGGGATGACCAGCTGTTGCTCATGCAGGGGCCGCTCGGTCTGAACTGGCAGCGGCGCAAGTGGGGGCTGCTGCCGCGACTCGAGAATGCCGACCTCACCGGCGCCAATCCGCCGACCCTGGCGCGTTTTCGCCTGTGGCTTGAACTCTGCCCGGTTGTCCGTGGCGGCCCGCCCTGGATCTTTGTCAAATTGCACACCCACGGCGGCATCCCCCGCAACTACCGCGCCCTGCTCGGGGATCCGGCGCGGGCCTTTCATCGCGACCTCGCCGTGGCCGCCGCGGCGGAACCGGGGCTGCGCTATCACTACGTGACGGCGCGCGAGATGGTCAACCTGGTGCACGCCGCCGAGGCGGGTGCGGAGGGCGACCCCGCCGACTGGTTTGACTGGCGTTTGCCGCCACCGCCCGGAGCGGTCAGGCCGTCTGGGGAAGGCCGAGGTCGATCGGCGCCGGCGGTTGAACCTGGGTGAGTTGCTCGATCTGGCGCAGTGCCTCGGCTCCATGCCGGCAGGCACCGCCGCGCAGGACGGTGCGCACCGTGTCGAGCAGGATGAAGAAGTCGAGCATCATCGACATGTGCTTCATGTAGTAAAGATCGTACTCAAGTTTGCGGCGCGCGTCCTCGACCGAGGCACCGTAGGGGTAGCAGACCTGGGCCCAGCCGGTCAGACCCGGCTGCACCAGCAGGCGCTCCTCGAAGAAGGGAATCTCGCTCGCGAGTTGGGCGACGAATTCCGGGCGCTCCGGGCGCGGGCCGATGAAGCTCATGTCGCCCATCAGCACGTTCCACAGCTGAGGGATCTCGTCGATGCGGAAGGTGCGCAGCAGACCGCCGACAGGGGTCAGGCGCGGGTCCTTGCGGCCGGCCGCCCACTGGGCGCCGTTGGCCTCGGCATCGACGCGCATGGTACGCAACTTGTGGACGCGGATGGTGCGGCCATGGCGGCCGCTGCGGATCTGCGAATAAAAGATCGGGCCCTCCGAGGTGAGGCGCACGAGGGCCATGCCGACGAGCAGGGCGGGGGAGAGCACGAGACCGAACGCGAGCGAGAAGGCGACATCGGCCAGGCGCTTCAATTTGCGCATGTAGCCGCGACGCGGCAGCGCACTGGCGTGCACCAGCCATTCGACATTGACGAGACTCAGTGGCACGGCGCCGTAGGCTTCCTCGATGACGTCGGTGAGACTGGACACCTGGTGGCCGGAGAAGCAGACCCGGCGCAGGGTCGCCGACATCGCCGGATGACGCAGGTGGGCTTCGGCGCAGATCAGGGCATCAATCTGCAGTTCCTCCATGCGCGTGACGATCTCGGCGCAGGTGCCGAGGTGCAGGGCGGCGAGATCACCGGCCAGGGGTTGCGGGCTGAAATAGCCGGCCACCTCGGTTTGTGGCGGCTTGACGCCGCGCAGGATGGTGAGGGCGAGTTCATCGCGCGGGTCGCTGATGACCAGCGCCATGCGCCGCCGCACCTCAAGGCCGCGTCGCACCAGCATGCTGTGGTGGGTGAGAAGCAGGCCGAGGCCGATCGGCACCTGCAGGGCGAGCACGCCGCGGCCCAGGCGCGAGGAGAAGTTGAGCGAGCCGACCGCCAGCAGCACGACGACACAGGCGAAGAAGGCGACGCACAGCAGCGACACGCGCTCGCGCTTGCGCAGGGGCGTGCCCTGCAGAGAATAGAGGCCCAGAATGTAAACCATCGCGGGCAGGGCCAGGGAGGCGGCGCCGATGGCCGGCCAATAGCGCATGATGCCGTCGGGCCACCAGTCCTGGAAGCGGATCATGGCGGCAACCCAGACGGAGCCGAAAACGATCAGCGAGTCGATCGCGAATTGCGTCCGGATGGCCAGCCAGCGCTGCGTGCTCGGGAGAGAGGTGCTCATGCGGCGTATGCGGATTGCAACTTTATCAGCAATTGGCGGGCCACGCAAGAAAGATACCGCTTCTATTCACGAATTGGATGGCAGTTCGTCAGGGTGTTTTTCATAATTTTCACAACCATTTGGATTGGGAAAGGTGACTGTCTCCACACACAGCTGGCTTGACGCGTTGACCTCGGTTGGACCGCATGGTAAAGGATGCCGCCGCTGCGCGCCCTCCCGACATGAAAGACCTCGTTGAAAACCGCCGCCACATCACGTTGGCGGGCAAACTGCGGCTGGCTTGGCTGGTCCTGCGCGAAAATGGTCCGCTCTGGTGCCTCGCCTTTGCCGTCTACTATGCCTGCAGCTCGGTGGCACGCCGGGCCTTCGACCTGATGGATCGCCTGCGCCGCGAAAAGGGTGTGCCGGGCATGAACAGTCGCGCCCTCAACAAGGCCATCTGGGAGGCCTGGGACTGGAGCGCCGGCGGCGAGGAATGGAGCCCGTCCGAGGAGTGGAAGCAGGCCGTGCTCAGCGACGTGCTTGACCGCCACATCCCCGCCGGCGGCGCGGTGCTCGAAATCGGTCCGGGTGGCGGTCGCTGGACCGGTCGTCTCATCGAACGCGCCCAATCCTTCCTGGGCGTCGACATCTCCGAGTCCTGCGTCGAAGTCTGCCGCGAGAAATTCGCCGGTCGACCCGGTGTCGCCTTTCAGGTGGGCTCCGGCTGCGATCTCAAGGGCGTGCCGGATGCCTCGGTGGATGCTCTCTGGAGTTTCGATGTCTTTGTGCACATCAACGAAGCGGAGGTGGCGGCCTATGCCGACGAGTTCCGCCGCGTCTTCAAGCCCGGTGCGGTGGGGGTACTCCACCATGGCAGCGTCGGCGGCGCCCTCGGCGGCTGGCGCAGCAACCTCACCCATGAGCGCCTGCTTGAGCTGCTGCGCGCGCGCGGCTTTGACATCGTCGCCACGTTCAAGGAATGGACCTCGGCCGATGGTCGCACCCATCAGGCCGGTCTGTACGAGGATGTCATCACGGTCTTCACCCTGCCGGCCCGATGAGCGACACCGCCCCGCCGCGCAGCCGTGAGGCGCTGCGTCATCACTATGAGGTCGAGCGCGAGTTGGCCGCACGCCTGCGCGCCTCCACCCGCGAGGAGCGCACCGCTCTGTTTGGCCGTCTCTACGGCGAATTGTTTGAGCGCGTGCCCGATCATCCGCGCCACACGCGCAAGGGGTCGGAGGCCGCGCGCCGGCGCGGTGTCCAGGCGCAGATGCGTCTGCTGCAGGGCACGCTGCGCCCGGGTCAGGTGTTCGTCGAATTCGCCCCCGGCGATGGCTGGCTGTCGAATGCTGTCGCGGCCACCGCCACCCAGGTTTACGCCATCGACATCTCCGACCAGCGCGACCTGTCGACGCCACCGCCCAGCAACGTCCGGCATGTGGTGTACGACGGCTACCACGTCGCCCTGCCCGATGCCTGCGCCGATGTCGTGTTCAGTTACCAGTTCCTCGAGCACCTGCATCCCGACGACGTCGCCCCGCACTTTGAACTCGTGCGGCGCCTGCTCAAGCCGGGCGGCTGCTATGTCTTCGACACGCCGCATCGCTACAGCGGTCCGCATGACATCTCGCGCCATTTTGGCGACCGTCTCGATTGCTTCCACTTTCAGGAGTGGACCCACCGCGACATGCGCCGCCTGTTGCGCGCCCACGGTTTCAGCAAGGCCCGGGTCTTTCGCATGGGCCGGCCCCAGACGGGCCTGTTCAATGTCCTTGTCGATGGCCTGGAAGGGTTGCTGCAGCCGCTGCCGCACCGCCTGCGCCGGCGCCTCTGCGACCGGCTCTTTCCGTCTGTGGCGATGGTTGCCATCAAGGATACCGACCCGGCATGAGCACGCCCGCCGACCGGCCGTTGCGCGTGCTGCACGTGCTCGATTCGCTCGCGCCAGGCGGCCTCGAGAATGGCGTCGTCAACACGGCCCGCCGCCTGCACGGCCAGGGCTTTGATATCCATGCCGCCTGCCTGCGCTTCCGCGGCGACTTCGCCGGGCGCATGCCGGATCCCGACAAGGTTGTCGTGCTCGGCAAGACCGCCGGCTTTTCCCCCGGTGCGGTGCGTCGCCTGCGAGCCCACCTGCTCGCCACGGGCGCCGATCTGCTGCACAGTCACAACCTCGGCACGCTGATTTACGCCGTCGCCGCCACCTTCGGAGGACGCACCATTCCCATCGTCCACGGCGAGCACGGCCAGTTGCAGCCCCAGGATCTGACTCCCAAGCGGCTGCTGCAGCGACGTCTGCTGTTCCGTCTGTGCCGGCGCATTCACGCCGTCTCTGCCGGCCTGCGCGACCACCTGTGCGACCATGGCCTCGATCCGGCTGGCCGCATCCTCGCCACGCCCAACGGCGTCGACAGCCTGCGCTTCCGCCCTGCGGCCGATCCCGCCGCCGCCAAGGCCGCCCTCGGTTTTCAACCTGGCGATCTCGTCGTCGGCATCGTCGGCCGCCTGGTCGCCCTAAAGCGGCATCGCCTGCTTTTCGAGGCTCTGGAAAAACTGGCCGGCGAATTGCCAACCCTGCGTCTGCTGGTCATCGGCGACGGCGGTGCCGAGCGCGACGAACTGGTGGCGGCCATGCGCGCGCACCCGCAGGCGGATCGTATCGTTTGGGCCGGCCACCGCAACGATCTGGAGAACTGCTACCAGGCCATGGATCTGCTGGCCGCGCCCTCGGAGATCGAAGGACTGTCAAACGCCGTGCTCGAGGCCATGGCCTGCGCCGTGCCCGTACTCGCCCACCAGGCCTGCGGCAATGCCGAGGTGATCGACCGCCACACCAGCGGTTACCTGGCCGACCTGCGGGATGCCACCGGTCTGGCCACGGAGTTGCAGGCGGCCCTGGGTGACGTCGCCGAGCTGCGGCGGCGCGGCGCGGCGGCGCGGCAGGCCGTACTCGAACGCTACTCGATGGAGGCGATGGAAGCCTGCTACCGCGAACTGTACCGCGGGGCGGTCAGACGGTGATGCCCAGCTTGAGGTAGCCAATGCTGGCCAGGACGCCGCCGATGGCGATCGCGATGACGAGCACCACCGGTGCCGGCAGCACCTTGCGGCGCGCCAGCACGGGCAGGAAGCCGAGCACCAGCCAGAGCGCCATCTTGACCAGCAGGCCGGGCGACGAGTAGGACAGGCCGAGCTTGGCGACCAGGCCAAAGCCGGAGACCAGGCTGATGACCAGGCCGATGCCGTGCCACTTCATCGCGCTGCGCGCCGTTTCGGCCGAGAGCAGGGCGCCGAAGCCGGTGAAGACAAAGATCAGGCCGACGAGGTGGGCGATGTGATAAAAGGCGGGACTCATGAGCGGATGCTGGCACGGAAGGCGGTCGTCGACAAGCGGGCTTTGCGGCGTTTGTCGTGACAGGCGGGCGGCGACGGTCGTTACCTCCATGTGGACACCGTTGCCGTCATCTGCCCGTCCTGTTTCCAGGAATTCGAAGTGCCCGCGCCCGCGCCGCACGAAACGCCCAGCGATGTCGACTATGACTGCGAGATCTGCTGTCGGCCGATGCGCATCCTCTTCGACTTCGATGGCGAGGAGGTGTTTGGCAGCGCGCGCGGTCTCAACGATTGACAGCTGCTGCCGGCGGCGCTTCATGCCGGGGTGGACCCCATCTATGAACCCCTGCGCGGCATGCTGCGCCGCCGCCTGGAGATCATCGCCGATCGCGACCTGCGCGAGCGCGATCCGGCCGGGCAACTGCGGCAGCTGCAGGAGGTGTCCGAGGCGATCACCGACGAGCATGCGCGCCTGCGCCCGCAACTGCCGCCACGGCTCAACCACTACCTGACCCAGGCCAGTCTGCAGAAGGCGCTCGACTGGCTGGAAGGCGGCGAGGCCTGACTCGTGCCTTTGCCCGCAACAGGCGGGCGCGCCGGCGCGTAGGGTTCTGTCGATCATGCTCCGTCCCTTCCGCCACGCCAGTCTCGCCCTGCTCTCGGGTGCGAGTCTGGTTTGCGCCGTCGAGGTCCCCTCGTTCCGCAACGACGTCATGGCCGCCCTGTCGAAGGCCGGCTGCAACCTCGGCACCTGCCACGGCAACGCCACCGGCAAGGGCGGCTTCAAGCTGTCGCTGCGCGGCGAGGACATGCTGGCGGATCATGCCGCCCTCAGTCGCGACATCGCCGGTCGCCGGGTCAATGCCTTCCGCCCCGAACAGAGTCTGATTTTGCTGAAGGGTACCAACCAGCTCGCCCACGAGGGCGGCAAAAGGCTCCATCCGCAGGGCTGGGAGTATCAGGTGCTGCGCGACTGGATCGCCGCCGGCCTGCCGGCGGCCGCGGAGAGCGACGCCCGTCTCCGCCGGCTTGAAGTCACGCCCACCGAGGCCCTCATCGAAGAGCGCCAGGACGGGGTGCAACTGCGTGCCCGCGCCCACTTCGCCGACGGCAGCGTCCGCGATGTCACCGCCCGCGCGGTGTATGAGCCGCTGCAAAACGGCCTGGTCGAAGTCAGCCCAAGCGGTCACGTGAGGCGCCTGCGGTTCGGCGAGCCGACGGTGCTCGTGCGCTACCTCGAGCAGTCCGTGCCGGTGCGTCTGACCTTCCTGCAGGACCGGCCCGGCTTTGCCTGGGCGCGGCCGACACCGCACAACTTCATTGACCGCCACGTCTTCGACAAGCTGCAGGCCCTGCGCATCAACCCGAGCGGGCTCGCCGCGGACGAGGTCTTTCTGCGCCGCGCCTGGCTTGATCTCACCGGCCTCATTCCGCCCGCGCATGAGGCCCGCGCCTTTGTCGCTGACCGCACGCCGGACAAGCGTGCGCGCCTCGTCGACCGCCTGCTTGCCTCGCCGCAGTTCGCCGATTTCTGGGCGCTCAAGTGGGCCGACGTGCTCAAGGTGGAAAGCCGCACGCTCGACGAGAAGGGCATGGCCGCCTTTCACGGCTGGATCCGCGACGCCATCGCGCGCAACCGGCCGATCGATGCCTTCGTGCGCGACCTCATCGCCGCCCGCGGCAGCACCTACGCCGAGCCGCCCGCCAACTTCTACCGTGCCAACCGCACGGCTGCCGCCCGCGCGGTCGCCGCCGCCCAGGTGTTCCTCGGCACCCGCCTGCAGTGCGCGGAATGCCACAACCATCCCTTCGACCGCTGGACCCAGGATGACTACTACAACTGGTCGGCGGTGTTCGGCGAGGTCGACTACAGGATTCTCGACAACAAGCGCCGCGACCGCAGTGACAAGCATGAGTTTGTCGGCGAGCAGGTCGTTTTTCTCAACCCCAAGCTGGGCGTGCAGAACCCGCGCACCGGCGAGGCCGCGAAGCCGCGTTTTCTCGGCGATGACCTGCCGGAGTTGAAGGCCGGCAGCGACCGCCTGCAAGCCGCCGCCGCCTGGCTGACGAGCCCCGCCAATCCGCTCTTCGCCAAGGCCCAGGCCAACCGCATCTGGTACCACCTCATGGGCCGCGGCCTCGTCGATCCGGTCGATGACCTGCGCCTGACCAACCCGGCCAGCCACCCGCGCCTGCTCGACGAACTGACCGGCGAGTTGGTCGCCAGCGGCTTCGACCTGCGCCACCTGATTCGCCGGGTCATGCTCAGCCGCACCTACCAGCTCGACAGCGCCACGAATGCCACCAACGCCGGTGACGAGACGAATTACTCCCACAACCTGCCGCGCCGGCTCTCGGCCGAGCAGCTCTTTGATTCCATCCATCAGGCACTCGGCGCGACGCCGTCGCTGAAGGACGCCAGAGCCGGGCTGCGCGCCGCCCAGTTGGCCGGTCCGCGCAACGGCCGGGGCAGTCCCGACCCGATGTCGGCCGAGGCCTTCCTCGTCCAGTTTGGCCGGCCGAAGCGCGAGCTGAGCTGCGAATGCGAGCGCGCCGGCGACACCAGCATCGGCCAGATTTTCCAGTTCATCAGTGGCCCGGTGGTGGCCAGCGCGCTCGGGGACAAGGCCGGCCTCGCCGCCCGGCTGGCGACTCGTGACGATGGGGCTGCGGCGGTGGACGAGCTGTACTGGAGCCTGCTGACGCGCGCGCCGACGGCCGACGAGGCGCGGGTCATGAACGCCCTGCTCGTCTCGGCCAAGGACCGCCGGCTTGCCCTCGAGGACATCGCCTGGTCACTGCTCAACGCCAAGGAGTTCGTGCTCAGGCGCTGAATGCGGCCAGGGCGGCGTCGACAAAGGCCGCCTGCGTCCGCACCCTCGCGTCGAGGTCGAATTCCGAGGGGGTCTCAAAGGTCAGGGTCAGCGGGCAGCCGAGCTGGTGCAGCACCACCGCCTCCGGCTGGCCGGGCAGATGGGTCGGCAGGCGCCGCCGGCGGATCACGCCTTCACGGGCAACGGAATGATCGATGCGGCGACGCGGGTCGATGCCGACCTCACCGGTCGCTGCGGCGAGCAGTTCCCCCGCTTGGCTGCCGCGGTGCGCGCCGAGTTCATAGACATAGGCGCCCTGGCCGTCGTAGTCCTCGTGCAGGCAGAGCCCGAGCCGCCAGGGGCGGGAGGCGGCCACCTGCTGCCAGGGGCCGCAGACGGCATCGTCCCCCAGGTGAAAGCGCCGGTTCAGGTCGAGCCCGCGTCCGTCGGCACGGGTGTTCAGTGCCAGGCCGTGCGGATTCAGGCAGGGAAAGAGCACGACCGGATGGGTGCGCAGCCAGGTCGTGTGGGCCTGCGCCCAGGCCAGCAGGCCCCAGGCGGCGGCGGGTTCGTCGCCATGCACTCCCGCCGAGACATAGCAGGCCGGCCCGCTGCCGGCCCGGCCTTCATACCAGACCACGTCCAGGCCGTCGATCCGCGCCAGGACCCGGCGCCGCAGGCCGGCTGCGCGGGCGACGGCGGTCCAGCCGGCGGCAAGGGCGCGGACATCGTGGGCGCGGTGGTGCGGCAGCAGGTTCATGGCTGGGCGGCCTTCCAGGCGGGCCAGCCGCCCTTGAGGATGAAGCAGCGCTCCAGGGGGACCACCTGCAGCAGCCGCTCGCGCACGCGCCGCGCCGCCTCGCAGCGTTCGCCGCTGCAGTAGATGACGACCGGTTGATCGGCGGTCTGCAGCCGTTCGAAGAGTTCGACGAGCTGGCGTTCGAACTGCTGCTCGTTGAGCGGGCTCGCCCCCGGGATGTGCCCGGCCTGGAATTGCTCCTCGGGGCGGGCATCAAGCCAGATCACCCGGTTCTGCCATTCGCCGGTGACGCGAGCCACCGTGACCTCGTCCTCGCGCGGCGCGGTTTCCTGCAGATACAACGCCGGCGCGCGCGGGTGCAGCAGGTGGGTCGCCGCGGTGGCGAGCAGGGTGGCACCGACGAGGACCCAGGCTTGGAAGAGGGCGCGCAGCATGGCTCAGGGTTGTCCCTCGGGTTTGCGGTAGACGGAGAAGAAGGCCATCTGCCGTTGGTATTTCGGGATGCGGCTGTCGGTCTCGATGCGCAGCGCGCCGAGCATGACGTCGGCGGTCGACTTCGGCCGCACGCGCACCTCGTATTCGCGCCCGGGCTGGATTTCCCGCCAGCTGAATTCGACGTTCTCGCGCGTCGAGGTGATGCCGGTGATGCGGATGGGTTCGTCGCCAGTGACTGTGACCCGCGTGGTCTGCGCCTGCGCCTCGCCGCCGACCCACCACTGCAGGGTTTTGGGTTCGATGCGCAGGATTTCCGGCACGGTGAGCCGGAACGGCACGACCCACTCCTCTTGGTTCGGATCATCGGTCTGCACGTGCAGGGTTTTTTCGTGCACGCCGACGAAGGTCGACACCTTGAACACCGCATGGCCGGCGCCCTTTTCGCCGGGCTGGTAGACGGCCTTGTCGAGGTCGGCGCTCAGGCAGGAGCAGGCGCTTTCAAGATTGAGCACGCGCACCGGCTTGGTGCCCTTGTTGCTGAAGTGGAAGGTCACCTCGACGGTCTCGTCCTCGGGACGGGGATTCACCTCGACGACGGGCGTGTCGAGCGCGAGTTCGGCGACGCCGGGGGTGGCGGCGGCGAGGGCCAGCAGCAGGGTCAGGGCACGCGGGCGGTTCATGACGGCAAGGAAGCCGCGGGGCGCGCCGGCGTCAACGCCGCTTCTTCTTGCGACCGTGAAGGATGGCGCGCGCCTTGTCCTCCTCGTCGAGCACGGTGGTGTACTTGTAGCTGAAACCCTCGAGCTTGCGGCGCTCGATCTTCTGGCTGATGAGCCGCTCGATGGAGGCGACGTAGGGCAGTTCCTCGGCGCTGAACAGGGTGAAGGCGTCGCCCTCCTTCTGGGCGCGACCGGTGCGGCCGATGCGGTGCACGTAGTCCTCGGAGTTCTCCGGCACCATGTAGTTGATGACGTGGGTGACACCGCTGATGTCGAGGCCGCGCGCCGCTAGGTCGGTGGCGACAATGACCTCGAACTCGCCGTCGCGGAAGCCCTTCAGGGCCTTCTCGCGCTCGGTCTGGCGGATGTCGGAATGCATGACGGCGACCTTGTACTCGCCCGACTGCTTGAGCGCGCCATAGAGCTGGTCGGCCTGCATCTTCGTGCGGGTGAAGATCATGACGCTGTCAAAGTGGGTCTTCTTGAGGATGGCCAGCAGCAGTTCCTCGCGCTGGTCGCTCGCCACAGGGTACATGAAGTGGCTGACCGTCTCGGCGGGCGAGAAGCGGATGCCGATCTCGATGCTGACCGGGTCCTTGAGCGCGAAGTCCGCCAGGGTCTTGATCTGCGGCGGCATGGTGGCCGAGAAGAACAGGGTCTGGCGTGTCTTCGGCGTGCGCTCGACAATGCGGCGCACATCCGGCAGGAATCCCATGTCGAGCATGCGGTCGACCTCGTCGAGAATCAGCACGTCGATGCCGTCGAGCTTGGCGGTGCCGTCCTGCATGAAGTCGAGCAGTCGTCCAGGTGTGGCGACGACCACGTCGACGCCCTCCTGCAGGCCGCGGCGCTGCTTGTCGTAGCCGACGCCGCCGTGCACGAGCAGGGTACGCAGGCCGGTGTGCTTGCCGTATTTCTCAAACTGCTCCACGACCTGGGCGGCGAGCTCGCGGGTCGGTTCCAGCACCAGGCAGCGGAAGCCGCCGGGCGCGCCGAGACGGCTCAGGGTCGGCAGGGCGAAGGCGGCGGTCTTGCCGGTGCCGGTCTGTGAGGCGCCGACGACGTCGCGGCCCTCGAGCACGACCGGGATGGCGCGCTCCTGAATGTTGGTCGGCTTGGTGTAGCCGGTCTCGCGGATGCCGGCGAGCACGGCCGGCGCCAGGCCAAGGACTTCAAAGGCCTCGGGATAGGGGCCCTCGGGCACCGGCGGGGCCGGGGGCGGCGGCAGCGCCTCGTAATTTTTGATCGGCGACTTGGGTTCGTCGCTGGCGCCGCGTTCGCGGCCGCGACCCCGGCCACCGCGCTCGCCGCGGCCACCCCGTTCAGGCCTGTCGCCTTCGCGGCGCGGCGGCCGGGCCGGGCGCTGGCCGCGAGCCTCGTCGGCGGCGGGTTTTGGACCGCGCGGCCGGCGTTCGCCGCCGGACTGGGGCGGGCGCGGGTGCGGATGCATCTTGGCGGCGTGATGGACCTCCTCTGCGGGCTTCTCCTTCGCCGGGGGCGTGACTTTTTTCTTGGTGCCACCAAGCCCGATGACTTTTTTCAGGCCTGCCTTCAGGTGGCCCAGCAGGGACTTCTTCTTTTTGGGCTCAGGGGAATGCGAGGAACTCACGGGCTTGCGTTGCGGGTTGGGGTGGCGGTCAAGTCATCGCCGCGGGCAGGGGCAAATGCAAAGCCGTTGTTGATTTCCTTGTCAACGGGCCTGTTCGCAGACGCGCGCTTTGGTGGAGCATAGCGGATTCGAACCGCTGACCTTCTCAATGCCATTGAGACGCTCTACCAACTGAGCTAATGCCCCGGAAAAGAAAACCGGCTCCCCTGTTTTGGGGAGCCGGAGTGTAACTTCTTCGTCTGAATTGACAAGTGATTTCTGACAAAGTTTTTCAGCGTGTGGGCGCCGGGGTGGCGGCGGCATCGCTGGCCGACTTTTTCATCGTGTCATAGATCTTCTTCGCCTCGGCGATCTGGTCGGCCTTCATTTTGGCCTTCAGCTCGTCGCGATACTTGACGGCGAGCTCGGCTTTGTTGGAGGCGTCGACCGCCATGTCGGCCCAGGCGAGGGCGCGCGACAGGTCGGGCTGGTTCTTGGCGGTGTTGAGGCCACGCTCGGCGAGGCTGGCCAGACGCAGCATGGCGAGCGGCACACCCTGGGCGGCGGCGTTGCTGTACTGCTGGGCGGCCGCTTCCGGCTGCGGGCCACCGCCACCGATGCCGGCTTCATACATCTGGCCGAGCGCGAGCTGCGCGGCGGCGTTGCCGCGGTCGGCGGCCATCTGGTACCAGGCCTTGGCGGCGACCACGTCCTGGGCGACACCGTTGCCGCTCTGGTAGAGGCCGGCGAGACGGAACTGGGCGGGTGCGAGGCCGTTGTTGGCGGCGCGCAGGAAGAAGGTGTAGGCCTTGGCCGGGTCCTTGTCGACCACCGTGCCGGTTTCGTAGTACACGCCGACGTTGTAGAAGGCCTCGGGCAGGTTGTTCTGCGCGGCCAGACGGTAGAGGTCGAGGGCGCTCTTGTCGTTCTTCTGGATGATCGTCTCCGCCTTGTCACCTTCGCCCTGGGTCAGCCCGGCTTCAAAGTAGTTGCCGAGGCGGAACAGCGCCTGGGCATCGTTGCCGTTGGCGGCCTTGGTGTAGTATTCGACGGCCTTCTTGAGGTCGCGCGCAGTGCCGCCCATGCCGTTTTCATAGATCGCGCCAAGCAGACGGTTGGCGGCGGCGAAACCCTTGGCGGCGGCGTCTTCAAACATTTTCTTGGCCTTCTCCGGCTCCTTCTTGACGAGCTGGGCGCTGCCTTCCGGATCGCCGTCGAACAGACGCGCGGCGTAGGTCGACATGGCGACGGCGTTTTCCTGCTCGCTGGCCTTGATGAGGTATTCGAGCGACTTCTTGTCGTCCTTCGGCAGGCCAGGGGCGCCGACCGCATAAAGCTGGCTGAGGTTGAGGGTCGCCTCACCATCGCCGGCGGCGCTGCCTTCTTCCAGCAGGGCGCGGGCCTTGTCGAGGCTCTGCTCAACGCCGCCGACACCGCCGAGGTGGAGCTGGGCGAGCAGGCGGCGGGCCACCTTGTTGTCGGCTGCTTCGGCTTCCGTGATGAGCTTGACGGCTTCCTTGACGGCCTCTTCGTTCTGCTGGCCGGCCTGGAGCAGGACCTGGGCGAGTTCGGCCTTGGCAAGCACCTGGCCCTGAGCGGCGGCCTTGCGGTAGAGGTCGATCACCTCGTTGAGGTTGCTGTTGCTCAGCACCCCCCAGTGAGCGAGCGCGTACTGGGCGTCCTTGTCACCCTTCTGCGCCAGTTCATTGACCTTGGCGAGGGCTTCGTTGAAGGAGGCGTTGACATCCGGTCCCTTGCCCGGGTCTTCGGCAGCCGATTTTTGGGCGGCGGCAAGGTTTTCCAGGGTGGTCAGCATGTCTTTGCTGAGGCCGGGCATCTCGTCGGTGTTGAGACCGGCGACGGCCACCATGACGGCCAGTTTGGCTTTGAGGGCGGTGAGGAACATAGAAGGTTGGAGGTAACAGGGGGTGGTTTCGACCCGCCTCAGCGGGAAGCGCTCATTTTTTCAGGTTTTGGGTACACAAATCAAGACATTAGCACCGATTTGTGAAAAAAAGCCCGAGGGACGGCGCGGGGGACGTGCTGCGGGGCAGGGCATGCTCGCTCAGGCTGTCTGGATGGGGCGTCTGGGTCGAGGGAGGTGAGGATCTCGCCCCGGACGGTCTCAGCCGGCAGGTCAGAGGGCGACCAGGCTGACGCGGCGCGCCTGGCACTCGGCTTGCAGCTCGGCAAGGCCGAGCAGCAGGGTTTTGCCGGCCTCGACGGCGATGACATCGACGCCGGCCTCGGCGGCGACGCGGATCGTGTCCGGACCGACCACAGGCACATCGAAACGCATGTCCTGGCGGGGTTTGGAGACCTTGACCATGGTGGCGCCGCCGCGACCGAGCGCACCGCCGCGTTGGATCGCCTCGTTGGTGCCCTCGAAGGCTTCGACGGCGAGCACGGTGCCGTTCTTGACGACGACCGTCTGGCCGATGTCCAGACGGCTGCTTTCCTTGGCGATGTCGAAGCCGTAGCGGGCATCGTCCCAGCGGCGTTTTTTGATCGCCGGACCGGCGACGTGACCCGCCGCAGGCATGAGGTCCTCAAGGTAGGTGGTGGCGGGCAGCAGTTCGATGCCGTCCTTGGCGAGCTCATCGGCGATGCCGCCGAACAGGCTCTCGGCGTTGCGTCGGGGCAGGCGGGCGAGCAGCAGGAGGGTGCGCAGGTCGGGGCGCAGGTCGAAGAGGTTTTTCGGGGCAATCTGGCCGACCATGACGGCGCGCCGGATGCCCTCGCGCTTGAAGAAAGCGATCATCTTGCCGAGCTGGCCGACGCGGAACCACTCGATGGCATCAACCTGGCCGGCGAGCTCGGGCTTGGTCTCGTCGAGGAAGGCGGCGGCGACCAGGCGCGTCACGCCGGCGCGGCGGGCAGCGGCGGCAAAGGTCTCTGGATAGAGGCCGTTGCCGGCGATGAGGGCAATGGGTTCGGCGCTCATGACAGCTCAGCGGAGGGCGGACAGCAGGTAACCGAGAACGAGGGCGAGGAAAACCGCAAGCCCCACCCAGCGCCAGAGCTGTTCCCGCGAGGGACGCGCGCGTCGCGGATGGTCCTGGCCGAATTCGCGCGAGACGAAGTCCTCATAGTCGAAATCCTCGTCGGGCAGGTCGAGACCGTCGGCGGGATCCTCCTTCCAGCCGGATTTGCCGCAGGCGCCGCAGCCGTCGCAGGCGAGCGCGCCGCGCGGCACCCACTCGCCGCAGACGGGGCACTGGCCTGGGGGGCGGAAGGACATGATCGACGGCGGGGTTGCCGGAGCCTCACAGCTTGGCGAGGCTGTCGTCGAGGGCGGCGATGACCGCGCCGATGCTGGCATCGGTTTCGTCACCCATGTTGGAGATGCGGAAGGTCTTGCCCTTGAGCTTGCCGTAGCCGCCGTCGATGATCAGGCTGTGGTTTTTCTTGAGCAGGGCGATGAAGGCCGCGACATCGATGTTCCGGTTGTTCGCCACGCAGGTGAGCGACTTGGAGCGGTAGCCCTCGGGAGCAAAGAACTCGAAGCCGTTGCGGCGCACCCACTCATGCACGAGGCCGTTGAGGCGGGCGTGGCGCGCGTAGCGATTGTCGAGACCCTCGGCAAACATCTGCAGGAGCTGGTGGCGCAGGCCGTAGATCAGGCTGATGCAGGGCGTGCTCGGCGTCATGTGCTTTTCGCCGTTGGCCTGGAACTCGAGGAAGTCGAAGTAGTAGCCGCGGTCATCCACCGTGGCCGCGCGCGCCAGGGCCGCCTCGGAGGCCGTGAACAGGGCGAGACCGGGCGGCAGGGCAAAGGCCTTCTGGCTGCCGGTGAGCAGGACATCGAGGCCGAGCTCGTCGAAGTTCACCGGCACGGTGGTGAAGCCGGAAACGGAGTCGGTGATGAACATGACGTCCGGATACTTCTTCTTCAGCGCGGCGATCTCGGCGATCGGGCTGAGCACGCCGGTCGAGGTCTCGTTGTGGATGAAAGTGACGGCGTCGAACTCACCGGTGGCGAGGCGCTTGTCGATCTCCTCGGCGAGGATGGGCTGACCCCACTCGACCTGGTAGGCCTCGGCCTGCTTGCCGCAGCGGCGGGAGACGTCGAGCCACTTGTCGGAAAAGGCGCCGTTGCAGCAGTTGAGCACCTTTTTCTTCACCAGGTTGCGGATGCTGCCCTCCATCACGCCCCAGGCGGAGGAGGTGCTGAGGAAGACCTGCTGTTTCGTGCCAAACAGCTCGCGCAGCATCGGCTGGATCTCCGCATAGAGGTCCTGGAAGCCTTTGCCGCGGTGGCCGATCATCGGCTGGCACATGGCCTCGTAGGTGGCGGGCGAAACTTCGACGGGACCGGGAATGTAGAGTTTGACGTGGGTGCTCATGGGGGAAAACGGCGGACGGGCCGCGCGCGGGGGTGGAGATTAAAAGCAACGCCGCGTCCCGCAACCGTGGATGCGCAAAGCGGCGGACGGCCTCAGGCGGCCTTGCGGACGTCCCAGGTATGGATGGCCGGGTTGCAGATGTCGCGGACAAACGGCGCCGGCTCGGCGGCCTCGCCAAAGACATACACACGCTTGCGCAACGCCAGGCGGCGCAGCTGGAAGCCGGGCTCGGGCAGGGCGCGGTAGTAGCCGAGGATGGTCTCCTTCTCGAGGTCGAGGGCGCCGCCCTTCATGCCGTACTCGAGCACGAAGGCCGCCTTGGGGAAGGCCGGGTCGGTGCCGTCGCGCAGTTCCTGGCTGATCGGGTCGAGCAGCACCTCGCGCACAAAGGCCTCCAGGGCCTTTTCATCGCCCTCGAACTCGACCTGGTACAGCGTGGTTTCACGGTAGGTGAGGCGCCGCGACAGCGGCGCGTAAAGCAGTTTCTGGCAGTCGCTTTCGTGATCGAAGCGGCCGAGGATTTCGAAGGAGCGGGTCATTGCGGTGAAGCCCTCTCCCTAGCCAGAAAGCGACCCCGTGCAAACCGGATGTTGGCGGCCGGCCCTGCCGCCGGAGCCGCGCGGCGCCAGAAAGGGTCAGGCCTGTGCCTTCAGCAGGTCGAGGAAGGCGCCGGAAACCCTGGCGTAGGCCGGGTAGGCCGGGTTGCGGCCGAGCGCCGGCTGGTAGCGCCAGTGCTTGTACATCCAGAGCCAGGCCTGCGGATGCTCGCGGATGGCCCGCTCAAAATGATCCCAGACCCGCTGCGCCACTTCGTGGTCGCTCTGCTCCGGCTGCGGCTCGATCGCCTCGAAGATGTGCACCTCGTAACGGCCGTCCGGCAGCGGCAGGCAGACCCCGGGGATGATGGCCAGGCCGAGCCGCCGCGCCAGTTGGACGTGCAGGGTGGTGACGCAGGTTTTCAGGCCAAAGCAGTCGATGGCCGCCGCCGTCCGCCCGGGGTCGACCGTGAGGTCGGTCAGCAGGGCGGCATGGCCGCGGCGTTTGAGGGTTTTCATCAGCCGCAGCATGGCGCCCTGCTGGGTGATCACTGTGTGGCCGGAGTGCTCGCGCAGGCGCTTGAACAGGCCGGTCAGGGCCGGGTTCTTGAAGTCCTGGGCGACCACCGTGAACTGGAAATCGCGGAAGCCCCAGAACAGGCTGGCGAGCTCGAAATTGCCGAAGTGCGGCGTCACCCACAGGGCGCCGACCTCGCGCGCCCGCGCCTCGGCGGCCTCGGCGCCGTGGTGAATGGTCACGAACTGCGGCCAGTTGTCGCGGGTCAGGCGCGCCGACCAGAACAGGTCGAGGAAGGTGCGCGCGAAGTTCTGGTAGGAACCGCGCGCCAGGGCCGCGGCACGCGGGCCTTCGATGCCGAGGGCGACCCGCAGGTTCTCGAGGGCCGTGGTGCGGCCGCGCCGGTCGAGGTGGTAGGCCGCCGTGCCGATGGCCCTCGCCAGGCCCAGGATGAGGGCACGCGGCAGCCGGGGCAGCAGCCAGGCGGCCGCGGCCACCAGAGCGGTCTCGCAGAAATATCGGAGCTTCTTCACCTTGGCATTGTCGGATGGGAAAAGGCCGCTAACGTGCCCCCATGGCAGTGCCCAACCTGACGACCATTCTCAAGCGAATTCTGAGCAAGCCAACGGCTCCCTTCCATGAATATCATGTTCGGGCGGAGATCGAGGCGCTGCTCAAGGATTGCCCGCACGTCCGGCTGAAGCGCGACAAATTCGGCAACCTGATTGCCACCTACAAGAACGGCAAGAGCAAGAGCCGCCCCACCTGGGTGCTCGGCGCCCACATGGATCACCCGGCCTTTGTGCGGGTGCCCGGCGGCAAAAAGAGCGAGTTCGAATTCCTCGGCGGTGTCGCCAAACCCCAGGTCGAGGAGGGCATCCGTCGCGGCCTGCGTGGCAAGGCTCAGGGCGCCATCGCCACCTGGAAGTTCCCCGTCAAGATCACCTCCACCCGCATCGAGGCCACCGCCTGCGACGACCTCATCGGCTGCGCCATCCTCGTCGCCACCCTCTGGGAACTCGGCACCCTCGGCATCAGCACGACCTTCCACGCCACCTTCACCCGCGCGGAGGAGGTCGGTTTCCTCGGCGCCTGGCACCTCGCCCAAAAATGGCCTTTCGGGAAGGACGACGTCTTCCTCTCCATCGAAACCAGCCGCCCGGTCAACGGCGCGGTCATGGGCGGCGGCCCCATCGTTCGTGTCGGCGACCGCCTGTCGATCTTCGACAGCGAGGGCTGCGCCGTGCTGATGACCACCGCCAAGGAACAGGGCATCCGCGTCCAGCGCTGCCTGCTCGACGCCGGTGCCTGCGAAGCCAGCGCCCTGCAGGCCGCCGGCCACCGCAGTTGCGGCGTTTCGGTGCCGCTCGCCAACTACCACAACCTCGACGCCGAGGGCGGCATCGCTCCGGAACACGTCCGCGTCAGCGATGTGCGCGCGACGATCGACCTGCTCAAGGCCCTGGTCGCCACCCGCCACGATGGCATCGGCGAACGCACGATCCGCGAGCGCGTCGAAATGCGCAGCGAGGAATATGCCGACCACCTGAAGGCGGCGAACAAGCTGTTCAAGTAAGCCGCTGCGGGCCTTTCAGGAATCGGGCCTTCTTCCTTCTTCTCGGAGAGCCCGATCGGGACGGCTCACGTATCACTGCCTGCACGGCGGGCTGAGGACCGCCCACCCCACCCTGGCGGGTGTTCTTTCCCGGCGCGCCGGGTTGGGAAGAGCCCCGTGGGTGAGGCTCCCCCATGAGCCGGGGCCGGCTTTCCTCGGGGCAACCCCACCCCGCTTCACTTGCCCGAGCTCCACTGCACGGCGTTGACCAGGAGCTTGCGGAAGGCCGGGTGGTCGTGGGTGCGTTCGTCATGGCCGAGCGCCAGGCCGACGATGCGCGCGCGCGGATGTTTCGTGATCCAGACGTTCGGATGAGGCTTCTGGAACTTGTCGCTCGGGCTCGTCTCGGCCAGCACCTCGATCGCGGCCGTGCCCGCCGGGATCTTGTCGGGCTCGGCGTTGATGTAGTACAACTCGTCCTCGACCGTGAATTTGTCCGGCACGCCGGCCATGACCGGGTGATCCTTGACCTTGAGGACGTCGAAGGGATGGATCTTGTCGTGGCCGCGGGCACCGCCACCGACGATCTGGGCGTTGAGTTCCGGCCAGTTGGCGTAGCCATACCAGGTGCCCGGATGCAGCATGACGACGCCCTTGCCGGCGGCGGCAAAGGCCATCAGCGCGCGGCGGTAGGCGGCGGTGTCGAAGAACTTGCGGTTGACGCTGATGACCGCGACGTCGGCGTTCGCCAGCTCCGCCGCGGCCTGGTCGCGGTCCTCGGTGTAGTGAACGCTGAAACCGGCGGCGGTCAGGGTGGCGACATCGGTGGTGCCGAAGAATTCGGCGAACTTGTGCGAGGAACCGCCGCCGATGACCAGCACGCGGGTCTTGCCCTCCTGCCACTGCACCGGCTTGGCCGGCACCAGCGGGCCGTCGCCCTGGCCGCCGGTCTTTGGCGCGTCTTCGGCGCGCACGGTCGGTTCGGTCTTCCTGCCCTTGCCCTTGGCGCCCGCCTTCGGGCCGGCCTTCGCCGGCGCCGGCGGACGCTGGGAGGCGTCGGCGCTGAGGGCGGCCGGACCCCGGCCTTCAATGTCGGCCGTGATGGCGGCGACGACCGGGGCGGTCTTGTTGCCGGCCGGGCTTTCCAGGATGAGCGTCTTCGCGGGGCCGGCCTTGGTGAGTTCCAGGGTCAGCAGGCGCATCTGCTGGCCTTCGGTGATGCCTTCGACGTACTTCGAGCCGGGCACCTCGATGGGGCGGACGTAGTCGGAGAAGTGCAGGCCGTTGACGAAGGTGAATTCCTCCTTCTCGCCGCTTTCATAGACGACCGTGGCCTTGAGGGCCGGCGCCTCGTCGCGCACAGCCGGCCAGCCCCAGCCGGAGATGCCACTGAGCACGTGGATCTTTTTGGCGGCGACGTTGAGCGGCAGCTCGACCCGGGCCGGGAAGCTCTGCGAGTGGTTGTCGGGCGCGGGTCCGCCCTTGAGCACGATGAAGTTGCCGGCGGCGGCCTTTTCCGGCGAGGCGATGAAGAAGGGCACGCCCTCGATCTTGAAGTCGCCGAACTTCGCCAGCCTGACCCGGCCCTGGTTGGGCGCCGGGCCGGCGAAGACGCCATCGCGGCTGTCGGCGGTGGCGGCCTCGGCGAGGGAAACAATGCGGAACTGTTTCGAGGCCTCGCCGGTCATGAAGGTGAGGATGTCGCGCAGCGCCTCGGCACCGAGCCCGTCCAGGCCCTCGGGCATGAGGCTGCGACCGGTGTTCTCGCGCTTGGCGATGTCGGTCTTGGCGATTTCGCGCACGCCGGCCTGGGTGGCGAGGGTGACGGTGGCGCTGTTCTCGCTGGTGATGACGCCCTGCAGCAGTTCGCCCTTCTTGGTGCTGATATTGAAGGCCCAGAAGCTCGGGTCGACCTCGCGATTCGGATCGACGATGTGGATGAGCAGTTCGGCCGGGCCGTGCGCGCCCATGCCGTCGAGCGGCGGGCCGACCGCGACACCGAGGTCGCCGAGCTTGTGGCAGACGGCGCAGGCGGCGCTGAACAGCAGCTTGCCGTTGGCGGCATTGCCGGGTTTTTCCACCTCGGGGGTCAGCTTGGCGAGGATGGCCTCCTTCGCCGAGGTGTCGGCCTTGAACAGGTTGGCGGCGCGCTGGGCCAGCGGCTTGTTCGGATGGTTGCGCAGGCGGGCGATGTCGCCGGCAGAGAAGGCCGTGCGCGGCAGGCTGCCGTCCTTGACGGCGTCGAGCAGGGCGCGTGTGGCTTCCGGGCGCTGGAGGATGGCTTCAAAGGCCAGCGAACGAGGCTTGGGCTGCAGCCGGGCCATGGCACTGACGAGTTCCTGGGCATGGCCGTTTTGCTCCAAGGCCGTCACCAAACCGGATTGCAGGGCTTCGGAGCCCTCGGATGCGCCCAAGGCCGCAACCACTTTCGCGGTCGCATCGGCCGAGCCAAGGCTGGCCAGCGCCACGCCCGCCTGCACCCGTGCCTCCACCGCTGCGGCGGCGTCGGCCAGGGTGGCGGTGAGTTGGTCAAGCTGGGCCTTGACCTCACTGGCCAGCACGCCGGCCTTGTCCCACTTCGTCACCAGCGGCAGCGTCGCGGCGGCGAGCGCGGGCTGGGCGAGCAGCTTCTTGAGGGCAGCGGTCAGGGCCGGCGACATGGCGGGCGCCTCGCTGACGCCGGTGGCGATGCCGCGAAGCAGGGCGATTTTCACCGGATCCGCTTTCGCGTCGGCGTTTGCACAGGCGGCGATGAGTTTTTCGGCGTTCGCGGGCAGCGCGGAAGGAAGAAGGGCGCTGACGAAGCTGGCGAGCGACTCGGAAGCCGGCGAAGCCAGGGCGGCGGCGATGACTTCGGCGGGCTGGTCGGCCGCGGCGGCGATGAGGGCGCTGCGGGTCCAGTCGTCCTGAGCGGAGGCGTAGTCTTGGAGGAGCTGTTGCGGATTCGCAGAGCTTTGCGCGGCTTCGTAAGCACGCAGGGCTTGACTGCCTTGACCACCCTTTGACTCGGGCTTGTTCCGATACGCCGTTGCAGCCGCCGCCTTCGCCTGCTTGTGCTGCACCTTCCAGATGCGGCCGTAGTAGTGGTCGCGGTCGGGGCGGACGGCGGCGTTGGCGGGACCGTGGGTCGGGCCGCGGGTGTCGTTGTGGATGACGGCCTGGTTGCAGAAGTCGACCACATACAGCGCGCCATCCGGGCCGACGCGGACCTCGATGGGACGGAACCAGAGGTTCTTGCTGCGGATGAACTCGGTCTGCTCGCGGCCGGGCTCGCGCTTCGCCTTGTAGGTGACGCCATCGGGTTCCACCATGAAATGGCTGACGATGTTCAGCGTCGGTTCGGTGGTGAAGTAACCGTGGTTCCACTTTGCCGGCCAGGCGCCGCCCTCATAGATGGCGCAACCGGCGGCGGCGGTGTAGCTGCCGACCTGGTCGATCTGCACATAGGCCTGCTGTTCCCAGTGCATGGCGGGATAGGTTGGCTCTTTCGGCAGCAGGCCGTTCGTGCCCATGACCCCCGGCAGCTTGCCCTTGGCAAGCACGTACTCCGGCAGCACGACATGGATGAAATGGTTGCCGCTGGTCGGCTGGGTGTAAAACACCTCGCCCTTGGAGGTGATGTCGAGCCCCCAGGTGTTGCCGCCGCGCGACGCATACTGCTCGAAAGCGCTGCCATCGGGCTTGAAGCGCACGACGCCGCTGCCGATCGGCCCGAACCCCTTGCTGCCATCGCCGGACCTGACGTCATCCGTGCTCGAATAGCCGTGCGTGGCATAAATCCAGCCGTCGAGGCCCCAGCGCAGGTTGTTGATGACGGCGTGGGTGTCGCGGGTGCCGAGGTTGGTGTACAACTTGGAGCGCTTGTCAGCCTTGTCATCGCCGTCGGTGTCCTCGAAGAACCAGATGTCCGGCGCGGCGCAGACAATGACGCCGTTCTTGTAAAACACGCTGCTGGTGGCCAGCTCGATCTTGTCGGCAAAGACGGTTTTCTTGTCCATGACACCGTCGCCGTTGGTGTCCTGAAGAATGCTGATGCGGTCCTCGGGATCGCGCTGGTACTGGCCGGGTTTGAGCGAGCCGGAATCCTGCCAGGCGGCGACGTTGGCCTGGCGCAGGCCGTTCGGATACTCCGGCGTTTCGACCACCCACAGGCGACCCTTCTCGTCCCAGTCGAGGTTCATCGGGTTGTTGATGAGCGGTTCGGAGGCGACCAGCGAGAGTTCGAACTCGGGATGCACTTCGAGCTGCTTGGGCAGGTCCTGCGGGCGAGGCGCGCCACCCTCGACGTAGCGCAGGGCGTCGCCGAGTTCCTCGGGCTTGCACAGTTCGTCGACGTTCTCGCGTTTGCCGGCCCAGGCGATGCCGCGCAGGATCAGGCTGCGCACGCCGTTGTGGGAAAAATTCTTGTACCAGTGGCCGGGAATGCAGGTGAAGGCGCGGTAGTTGTCCTTCTCGTAGGTCCAGACCTGCGGCTGGATGTCGTAGATGTTGACGCCCTTCTTTTTGGCGACCGCCTCCGCGGCGCGCTGCTGGGCCTCCTTGTTGCCCTTGCCGCCGGTGTCGATGGCCTTGGGCGTGTAGGCGGCGGCGAGCACCTTCACCTCGGGCAGGACCTCCATGTCGTAGTAGATCTCGTCGTCGAGATCGAAGTTGGAGATGTCCCGGGTGATCGGGTTGTCGCGGTCGGTGAAGTACAGGCTGAGCGGCGCCTCCAGCCACTTCGTCTGGCCGAACTTCCAGGAGCCGCCGATGACGGTCTTGAACCAGTCGTGATCGCTCGAGACCGAGGCCGCGTGGATGACGACCAGGCCGCCGCCGCGCTTGAGGAACTCCGTCAAATTTTTCCGTTCCTCGCCGATCTTGATGTTGCCCGCCTCCTGGGCGTGCAGGATCAGCACGTCGGTGCGGTCGAGCTGTTCCTTGGTGGGAAACTCCAGCGCGCCCTCGGCCCTGGCTCCGCGGGCGTTGAGCAGCGGCACCCAGTCCTTGAGAAACTGCGGGAAATCGTGCGCGCCCGGGCCGTGCGATTTGGCGCCGGCGCGGATGAAGACACGCAGCGGCTCCGCCGCCGAGGCGGGCAGCAGGGCGCAGAGAGCGGTGAAGGCGAGGACGAGGCGTTTCATGGTGGGGGAATCGTAGGATAAACGAACGGTGGCTGGGAAGACCGTTTTCGCACGGTGCACTATCGGGAATGCACATGGGCGGCGGAGGGCGGAGAGTGCTCTCAGCTCCGTGCTCCGTGCTCCATGCTCCGCAAGGCGGCACGCTGGCTGGCGGCGAGCAGCAGGCCGCGGGTGATGAGGAGGACAGCGGCCGTGCTCAGGCCCAAGGCGGCGAGACCGATGCGGGCGAGCTCGCTGCCGGCCAGGGCTTGCCAGAGGAGCAGGGCCAGGGCGATGCCGAGACCGATGGCCAGCTGGGGCGGTACGCGCAGCAGTCGGCGCACGCGCAGCAGGCAGCGGTTGTCGCCGTGGTATTCCTCGACCGTGACGATGGCGGGCGAGAGGTCGGCCTCGGGCCGCAGTTCAAGATCAAACCCCTGCCAGCCGTCGTCACCGCGCACGGCTCCGTGATGGCTGCGCACGAAGGCCTCGAATTCGCGCAGAAAGGCTTCGCGCGCGGGTCCGCTTTCACTCCAGAAGCTGAGTTCGCCGAGCGGCAGCGCCCACTTGCGCGGTTCGGCGGGCGAGGTGGTCCAGCAGGGGCCGCGACCGGGGGCGGCGCCGAGTTCGAGCATGCCGAGCAGGCGGGCGGTTTCGCGCACCAGCGGTTGCAGCCAGCACAGGCCGAGGCGCAGCAGGCGTTCGCGCAGGCTGAGGTGGAAGGGTGCCGGCGGCAGGTGGCGCGCCCGGGCGGCTGCCAGCAGCCAGGAAGCGGCGACGACACCTGCAGCGGCGACGGGCAACTGCAGGACCAGCAGCAGGACGGTGAGCGCCACCCAGGCCAAGCCGCCGAGCCAGTCGGCCCAACAGCGCGGGCCGGCCTGGTAGATGCCCTGGAACAGACCCAGGCCCAGCGGGCCGTGAAAGATCCGGCCGGCCGCGAGGTCGCCGCCGGTCTGGTCGCCGTAGATGCCGCCGCTCCAGCGGGCGCCGCCGAGCAGGCCGAAGCGCTGGGGATGATCCTTCATGAGCAGGGCCTCGGCGCGGCCGTAACCGGCCTGCTGGCGCAGGTAGGCGCGTGCCTGGTAGCGGCGGTGGTGCCAGACCATGGCGCCGGGCACGTAGCGCAGCCGACCTCCGGCCTCGCGCAGGCGCCAGCAGACATCGACGTCGTCACCGGCAGCCACGTAGTGCGAGCGAAAGCCGCCGATGGCCTGCAGCGCGTCCTTGCGGATGGCCAGGTTGCAGCCCGGTAAATGCTCGGCCTCGCTGTCGTCGAGCAGCACATGCACCGGCGCGCCCGGGGCGGCGGCCACGACGGCCTCGGTGCGGTTGCGCGGCGGCGGCGGGATGTTGGGTCCACCGGCCGCCACCCACTGCGGATCGTCGAAGGCTTCGGCCAGGCGGTCGAGCCAGTCCGGTTCGGCCAGGCAGTCGTCGTCGGTGTAGGCCAGGATGTCGCCGGTGGCGAGCCTGGCCCCGAGGTTGCGCGCCGCGCCCAGGCCGCTGTGTTCCTGGCGGTGGCGACGCACAAACGCAAAGTCCCGGGCGATGGCGGCGATGTCCTGGGTCGAGCCGTCGTCGATGAGCAGCACTTCAAGGTCGGGATACTGCAGGCGACCGAGCGATTCCAGGCAGGCGCGCAGGGTGGCACCGCCGTTGTGGGTGCAGATGATGACGGAGAAACGCGGTCGCGGGGAGGGGGAAGGCGCTTCCGGCTCCGTGCAGGCCTGGCAGACGCGTCGTTCGCGACGTTCGGCATCGACCAGGCCGAACTGCCAGCCCTCGACCGCCCGACCGCCGCGCTGCCATTCGTCGGTGTAACTGAACCAGACTTCGCCGGCGACGGCGGCCGCGCGCAGGGCGCGTCGCTGCGCGCGCAGGGCCTGTGCCTGGGCGGCCTCGCCGTGGCGCGCGGCGTCGAGGCCGTACTCCGTGATCACCAGCGGCTTGTTGCCCGCCAGGTTTTGCAGGCGCAGCAGGTAGCCGCGCAGGGCGGCCGGTTCTTCGAGGTAGACGTTGAAGGCGACGAAATCCGCGTTGCGCGGCATGAGGTATTCCGTGCTCGGATAGCCGGCATAGGCGAAGAGTCGCTGAGGTGCCGCGGCACGGCCGGCCTCGATGAGTTCCTCAAGGAAATCGCGCACCTGTGCCGGCCCGAGCCAGCGCACGAGGGTTTTTTCGATCTCGTTGCCGACGATGAGGGCGGCCACCTCCGGGTGATCGGCGAGGCGTGTGGCTTCGGCGCGCACGGCGGCGAGGATGGCCTGGCGTGACGCCGGGGCGCGCAGGAAATCGACATGATCGGTCCACGCGATCCCGACGAGCAGGTGCAGGCCCTCGCGCCGGGCGGCTGTCAGGACGGCGTCGCCGGGCGCCTCATAGACACGCACGGTGTTGAAGCCGAGACGGCGGATTCGCGCAAAGTCCTCGGCCAGGCGGCTGTCATCCGGGAAGGGTTCGCCGCGGCGGTTGGGTCGAAACGGGCCGTAGCTGACTGCGCGCAGCGACCAGCGGGCACCGCCGGCACGCAACCACTTGCCGGCCGTGGTGACGGCGGCGGGGCAGGCGGGTGGCGGCGAGGACATGCGCAGCAGCAGTCAAGCATGGACGTGCGCCGCGGCCAAGCATTCGAGTGACGGCAGCGGGGTTTTCCACCTGCGCCCCGCGGCTGCCAGGGCGCGGAGACGGAAAAACGACCCCGGCACCTCCGAATGGGCTTCCCCCCGGGGCAAAAAAGCGGTATTTTATGATTCATGGCAGGCTGGAAACGTCGCCGTTGTTTGCAGGCCCTCGCGGCCGGTTTCGCCGTTCCGCGGTTGCACGCCGAAGAGGAGCCGGAGTTGAGCGAGACGGTGCAGCAGGCGCTGGCCGGGAAGGTCGAAGCGGCCCGGCGCGAGCACGGCATCCCGGCGCTGTCGATCGCCATTGCCCGTCACGGCCGGCTGGTCTATCGCGCCGCCTTTGGCGAGGCCGCACCCGGCGAGCCCTGCACTCCGGAACATCGCTTCCGCCTGGCCAGTGTGTCGAAGCCGATCACCTCGGTGGTACTGCACCGGCTGTTCGAGTTGGGGCGGTTGAAGCCGGAGGACCGGGTCTTGGGTCCGAACGGGCGGCTGGCGCAATTCCCCGCGCCGAATCCTTTGCATCGCCAGATCACGATCCACCATCTGCTCACCCACACGAGTGGCGGCTGGGGCAACAAAAAGAATGACCCGATGTTTCAAAAGAGCGCGATGAACCACGAGGAACTCATCGCCTGGACCCTGCGTGCCGTGCCGCTGGAAGGTCGCCCCGGTGAAACCTATGCTTACTCCAACTTCGGCTACTGCCTGCTCGGCCGGATCATTGAAGCCGTCACCGGCGAATCCTATGAGGCCGCGACCCGCCGTTTGGTACTGGAACCCTCGGGTGCCGCCGCCATGACTTTGGCCGGCACCACCCGCGCCGAGCGCCAGCCCGGCGAGGTGGTCTACCAGAGCATGAAGGGCGAGGATCCCTACCGGCCGGGGCTCAATGTGCGGCGCATGGACGCCCACGGTGGCTGGCTGGCCCGTGCCGACGAGGTGGTGCGTTTTCTGGTGCACACCGATGGCCATCCCGGCGCGCCCGACCTGCTGCAGCCGGAGACCCTGCGCGCCATGACCACACCGACGGCGGCCGGGCCCAATTACGCCCGCGGTTGGAGCGTCAATGCCCGCCCGAACTGGTGGCACGGCGGCAGCCTGCCCGGCACCAGCACGCTCGCCGTGCGCACCGCCTCGGGCCTGTGCTGGGCGGCGCTCGCCAACACGCGCCGGCGCAACCGCGAAAAGCCCGGCAGCGACACCGGCGCGGTGATCGACCGCCTGCTCTGGCAACTCGTGCGCTCGGTGCCGGAGTGGCAGGCCTGATCAGGCGCCGCCACGCACCTTCGCCACCAACTCCGCCGCCGCACGGGCGTTGTGGCGGATCGTCGCCCAGTCGCGCTGCTGCACCAGCTCGCGCGGTGCCAGCCAGGAACCGCCGAGGGCGAGCACCGAGGGTTCGCGCAGGTAGGCTTCGGCGTTGGCCGGGCCGATGCCGCCGAGCGGAATGTATTTCACGCCGAGGTGGGCAAACGGCGCGGCGACCGTGCGCAGGTAGGCCAGGCCACCACTGGGTTCGGCGGGGAAAAATTTCAGCAGCCGGGCGTTGGCCTCCAGCGCCAGTTCGATGTCGGTCGGCGTGCAGACACCGGGCGCAAAGGGCAGGCCGCAGCCGAGCGCATGTTCCAGCACCCGTGGGTTGCAGCCCGGTGCCACGCCGAAGGCGGCGCCGGCATCCCGGGCCGCGTCGACCTGGTCGGGGCGCAGCAGGGTGCCGGCCCCGGCGATCATCTCCGGCACCTCGGCGCGGATCCGCCGCAAGGCCTCCAACGCCGCCGGTGTGCGCAGGGTCAGTTCCATGGCGCGGATGCCGCCTTCATAGAGTGCGCTCGCCAATGGCACGGCGTCGTCGGCATCCTCCAGAATGAGCACGGCGAGAATGCCGGCCTGGTGCAGACGGTCTTGGAGAGGGGTGGGGAAAAGCGGCATGAAAGCCAGCAAAGGCGGCGGCCGCGCGAGATCAACCGGGAAGGCGCTCTCCTCGAGCCCGCGGATTGGCAAACGTCTGAGACTCGGTGTAGGCGCCGTCGCCAGACCGCGGGTCTGAAGGAGCGAGCGGTGGCTTTTCCCCAAGCCGCGTTCTGGCGAACGACTCGATCGGTTTGGAGTGGACGCACCCGCACGAGTGCGGGATTGGGCGCGCGGTTTTCCGGGGCGATCTTGTCGCATTGTGCTAGCGGTGGCCATGGCCACCTCGCCCGCCAGCCTCCAGGACATTGCCCGCGCCGCCGGCGTTTCGGTGATGACGGTGTCGCGCGCCCTGCGCGGCCAGGCGCGGGTGGCGGAGGCGACCCGCAATCGCGTCCTCGCGGCGGCGCGGGCGCTGGATTACCAGCCCGACCCGCATCTGGCGCGCCTGATGGGACTCGTGCGCGCGCGCAAGCAGGTGCGCATCCGTGCGGTCATCGCGGTGATCCGCGAGCAGGTGCCGCAGGACGGTTTGCTGACCCCTTCCTACCAGTATGTGCCGATCGAGGACATCCGCCGGCGTGCGCGCGGGCACGGCTACGAGGTCGAGGAATTCTGGCTCGGTCGCGATGGCCTGACGCCGCGCAAGCTGCAAAAAATCCTGCACGCGCGTGGCATCGAGGGGGTGATTGTTTCGCCGCAAAGCCTGCAGTTGCCCTGTGCGCGCCTCGATTATGCGCCCTTTGCCTCCGTCACCTTTGGTTATGCCATGCGCGAGCCGGCCCTGCACATGTGCGCCGGCAACATGACGCTCGGCATCCAGACCGCGGCACACGAGCTCGCCGCGCGCGGTTACCAGCGCATCGGCGTGGCGGTGACCCGCTGGATCGTCAACCGGTCGCAGTTCGGCTACAGCGGCGGCCTCTTCCACTGGCAGCAGGATTTGCCGGAGGCGCAGCGCGTGCCGCTGCTGCTCTTCCCCAGCAACGACATCAGCCGCGGTTACGAGGTCTTCGCCCGCTGGATGAAGGAGCATCGCCCCGACGCCCTGATCACCTTCGACACCCACGTGCCCGCCTGGCTGCGCCGGCTCGGCCTGCGCGTCCCCGAGGACATAGGCTTCGTCGCCCACGACTGGACCCCGCGCATGCCCGGCCTGGCCGGCATCTACCAGCAGCGCGACCACCTGGCCGCGGCCGCCGTTGATCTGGTCGTCACCCAGATTTCCCAGAACGAACGCGGTGTGCCCGCCGTGCCCCGCCAGATCATGATCCCGCCGCGCTGGATTGAGGGACCGAGTGTGAGGGCCAGGAACTGAGAGCTGGGAGTTGGGAGTCTCTAGGCTTCATGCCCTACGCTCTCCGCTCTAAACCGCTTCCGTGGTGCCGGAGCGGCAGGCGGAGGGGGATTGGCCGGTGTGGCGACGGAACCAGGCGGTGAAGTGCGAGGCGTGGCGGAAGCCGAGGCTGAAGGCGATGGCCTTGAGCGGCTCGACGCCGGTCACCACGCGTTCACGGGCGTTGGCCAGGCGACGCTGTTCCAGGAACTCGCGCAGACCGAACCCGAGGTGTTCGCGCAGGAGTTGATCGGCCCGGCGCGATCCGAGCGGGAAGTTCGGGGGCAGGGAAGGGAGGGTCTGTTCCAGCGGCCGGGCGTTCAGCCAGGCGAGCAGTTGATCGGTGAGACGGCGGCTGCGACCGGCAGGCGCTGCCGGTCCGACGCCCGCATCTGCCAGGGTTTCCAGGCAGACGGCCAGCCAGGCCAGAAAGGCGGCATCGTGGGCGGCCCAGTCGGCGAGGCTGCGGGTCACCGGCGCGAGGGCTTCGCGGTAGGTGACGCTTCGCCGATCCGGATGCACCTGCCGGAACAGGCGCAGGGTGGCGGCGCGCAGGGCCGGCGCCTTGAGCACGACATTGAGCCCCGAGTTCAGGAGCGGCGAGCCATCCGGCCAGTGGCTGCGGAAACCCACGGACAGCAGACGGGTGCCCGGGGCGAACCACTGCCGGCGCAGGCCGGGTTTGGAGAAGAAGGCTGCTTCTGGAAGAGCGACGCTTTCGCGTCCCTCCGCGCGCAGCCGCGCTTCGCCGCGTTCAACGAAGAACACGCCGGGCGGCACGGCGATTTCCGCGGACCACACGTCGGTGGCAGGTACCGGACCGCGGTACACCCACAGCCAGTCGTGACGCAGCGTGCGCCAGGCCTCGGGGGGGAGTGGTTCGGGCATGCCTCAGGGTGGGCGGAGGCGCTCGCCTGCGCAAGTGCCGGCGCTGTAAGTCTTTTCCGTTCCGCATAACAACCCTTGGTTGCCGGCCGGTCCTGTCGGGCTTTGCTGGCGTCATGAAGTCCAACCTTCTGCCCTCCTTGGTGTTCGCCTGTTCCGCCGGTCTGCTCGCTGCCGAGGAACCGCGCGCGGTCAGCGGTATTTACCCCTCGCTCGCGATGTTCAACCGCGAGGGCGAGTGCGGCACCGGCGCCGTCGTGCCCTGGGCCGGCCGCCTGTGGGTCATCACCTACGGCCCGCACCTGCCGTTTGGCTCGAGCGACAAGCTTTACGAGATCACCCCCGAGCTGAAGCAGATCGTGCGACCGGAAAGCGTCGGCGGCACGCCGGCGAACCGGCTGATTCACCGGGAGTCGCAGCAGCTCTTCATCGGGCCCTACGTGATCGACGCCAAGGGCGGTGTGCGGGTCGTGCCGCCGCAGCGGATGCCGGGTCGCCTGACCGGCACGGCGCGGCATCTGACCGACCCGGCCAAAAAGGTCTATCATGCCACCATGGAGGAAGGCCTTTACGAGGTCGACGTGGACACCCTGGCCGTGCGCAACCTGATCCGCGACGGCAATCCGTTGAAGGCCGGATTCCAGGTTGAGACGCCGCTCGCCGAGCTGGCCTCGCAACTGCCCGGTTATCACGGCAAGGGTCTGTATTCAGGGCAGGGAAGGCTGATCTATGCCAACAACGGCGAGCGCGGCGACCGTGCGTTGAAGGATCCGACCACGCCCAGCGGCGCGCTTGCCGAGTGGACAGGTGAAGGCGACTGGCAGCTCGTTCGGCGCAACCAGTTCACCGAGGTCACCGGCCCGGGCGGGATCGAGGGCAGCAAGCCGGAGGATCCGGTCTGGAGCCTGGGCTGGGATGCCAAGTCGCTCCTGCTGATGCTGCTCGACGGTGGAACGTGGAAGAGTTTCCGCCTGCCCAAGGTCAGCCACAGCTACGACGGCGCCCATGGCTGGAACACCGAGTGGCCGCGCATCCGCGACATTGGCGAGGACGACCTGCTCATGACCATGCACGGCGCCTTCTGGCGTTTCCCGCGGACCTTCTCCGCGGCCAACCCGACTGGCATCCGCGCGCGCAGTGCCTACCTCAAGGTGATCGGTGATTTCTGCCGATGGAACGACCGCCTGGTCTTCGGCTGCGATGACTCGGCCAAGTCGGAGTTCCTCAACAAGCGCCGGATCAAGGGCGGCATCGACAGCATCGGCCAGTCGCAGAGCAATCTTTGGTTCACCGATCCCGCCACGCCCGGTCAGCTCGGGCCCGCCCCTGCCAGCGGCGCGCTCTGGCTGCGCGAGCCTGTCAAAAAGGGCGCCACAAGCGATCCCTTTCTGGTGGCCGGTTGGCCGCATCGCAGTCTCTGGCTCATCGACCATGTCACGGGCGAATCCCGCCGTGTGGAGATCGCCGGCGAGGACGAATGGCTGACGTTCACCGCCGAGAAGGACAGCGCCGACTTCAGCGCCGTGATCACGCTGAGCAACGGCGATTCGCGCGGCAGCGAGGCCGATCCGATCTTCGCCGGGGTCGCCCGCAGCGGTGAGACTGCGCCGCTGACCGGCCTGTTCCGCCCGCGCGGCGAGGAGAAGCGCACGCTCAGTTTGGCGACCGAGTCCGGCTACTATGAACTGGATGGCGACCTGAACCTGCGCCGCCTCGAGGATGCCACGACCCAGGCCTGGGTGAAGAGCAAGATCGCCATCCCCAGGGACGTCGTCACCCTCGATGAGGCCAGCGTGCTGATCGTCGACGACCGCGGCCGGCGCTGGCGACTTCCGCGCGCCACCAAGGCGCTTGATGCGGCCACGCGCGCCGGCGAGCTGCGCCTCTGCCGTGAGGTCGCCACCGAGCGCGACATGCTCAACGTCGCCGGCACCTTCTTTGAGTTGCCGGCCGAGAATGCCGACGGCTTTGCCAAGATCCGGCCGGTGAGTTCGCATGACCTGCGCGTCACCGACTTCGGCGGCTATCGCGGCCTCTTTCTGATGAGCGGCGTTCGCGCCGATGCGCCGGCGGGCGAACACATCCTGCGCAGCGACGATGGCAAGGCCGCGCTTTGGGCCGGCGTCATCGACGACCTGTGGAAGCTCGGTAAACCGCGCGGCGAGGGTGGACCGTGGAAGGACAGCCGGGTCAAGGCCGGCGAGGCCAGCGATCCCTACCTGCTGTGGGGGTATGACCGGCGCTCGATCACCCTCGAGCATGATCAGAACGTTCCGGTGTATTTTCGTGTTGAAATCGACCTCACCGGCACCGGCGTCTGGGTCACCTGGCGGCACCGCGAGGTCTCGCCCGGCGAACAGGCACGCCTTGAGTTCGAGCCCGCCGTGCAGGCCCGCTGGCTGCGCGTCACGTCCAGCGACGCCTGCACCGCCACGGCCTGGCTGAAGTACGAGTGAGGCGGTAGGGCTCTCTGTCCCAGAGAACCGGGATTGGGAGGGTGGACGCGCCGCAGACCCTGTCCTCCGGACCGAGCGCGTTCGGCTCTGCCTGGCCCCGCTCGCGCCTACCAAGTCAATTCCGCAATCGGAATCACCGCCAGTTCCGCACTGTTGTTGTTCCAGAGCTCGCGGCCCTCGCCGATGCGGCCGACGTTGCCGCCGTTGTTCGAGTAGCCGACATAGAGGTGGCCGTTGTGCTCGACGGCGTAGGGGTAGGAGAGTGAGACGCGCTCATGCGACTCGCCGGGGCCCTCGGGGAAGACGGCATGACGGATGACGAAGACTTTGCTGAACCCGGTTTCGCCCGGGCGACTCAACGCAATCGTCAAGGGGGCGCGCCGGCTGCCGCCATCGGCGCTAGTGCTGCAGACGAGGTAGCGCTGACCGGTGCTCAGGACCCCCGCGTAGGGCTTGCTCGTGGCCATGGGCAGGTTGCTCGGGCGCATGGCGGTCCACGTGCGGCCGTAGTCCCCGCTGGTGGCGATCAGGGCGCTGGCCTCGGCGCCGTAGCGGCTGAGGTTGGTGATGCGTTTGCCCTCGACGAGGACGGTGGATTCGCCCCAGACCTTGCCCAGGCCGGGCACCTGCGGGATCGGCACAAGGTCCCATTTCAAAAAATCATCCCCGTGGCTGATGGCGACCGCGGCGGGATTTTTGCCGCCGTCGGGCGCGTCGCCCCCGGCCGAGATGCCGGCGAGGATCCAGTTGCCATCGTCCATGCGGATCGGCTCCTGCATCGGCCAGAAGCCGCCTTCGACGACCACGCCGAGTTTTTCAAACTCGCTGGTCGTTTCGTTCAGGCGGTAGGCGCGAGTGTGGATGCCCACCATGGTGCCGCGGTAAGAGCCCATGAAGGCCCACAGGGTGCCCTGGTGCGAAAGGAAGACGCCATGACTCACTGCCAACTCCGGCCCGCCATCGTCCATCGTTTTCACGGTGCTCCAGGTGCGGCCATCGTCCGCACTGACGCAAAAGCGGGCCTCCTCGGTGTCGGTGTTCTCGCCGCCCTTGTTGTGGCCGAAGCTGGCGTAGAGCTTGCCCTTGTGAAAGCCAAGGCCGACGCCGTGCAGGAAGCGGTAGCCGTCCTTCTTGAATTCGTAGGGTTTGATGACCGAGAAGCGCACCTTCTTGAGCACGGGCAGGTCGGCAGCCTTCGGCAGCGCCTGGCGGTCATCCCAGAGCACCGCCTTCTCGATCGGTTTCGGCACGGGCAGGGTCGCGGCCACGGGGTGGTGGAGCTCCGCCAGTTCCGTGGGCGACAGCGCGCGTGGTTCAAACCGTGCGTCGTCGAGTGCACCGGCAAAGGTCTGCTGGGGGGCGCCATCGAGCACCCCGCCGAGGGTGATCGGCGCGGCCGTGGCGGCCAGGGTCTGCTGCAGTGCGATCCGGCCTTCCTGAACCCCGTTCACCCACAGTTCGAAGCTGGGGCCGCGGCACACGACGGCGATCCGATGCCAGTGACCTGGCTTGGGCTCCGTTTTGGCGGTCAGCGTGCGCCAGCCGTTTTGCTGCACGTAGAGCCGGAAGCGGCCGTCCTCGTCCACCATGACGCCCCATTCGCGCTCGCCGCGGCTGTAGCGGTTCTTCGCGGCGATCATGCGCTGGCCGTCGCGCAACCGCAACGGATTGCACCAGAGGCTGAAGGTGAAGTCGCCGGTCGCTCCGAGTGCGGCGGAATCCGTCAGTTCCAGTACGCTGTGTCCGTCGAGCAGCAACGCTTGACCCGTCACACCGGCCACCACCCGGGCCTTGCCCTGCAGGCGCGTTCCAGGCTCGCCCAGCCCGTCCAGCGGCCAGTGTGCGGCATGCAGCGGCAGCATGATCGAAAGCAGCAGGCAGAAGTGGAGCAAACGCATGCCAGCCCTACGTTCCGGCGGTGCCACATCCTGCGCCCGTGTTGGGAGGGCGATGTGCCAAAAAAGTGCTCCCGCCCGGATTCGAACCGGGAACCAAGGGATTATGAGTCCCCTGCTCTAACCGTTGAGCTACAGGAGCGTGTTGGTCGCCAGCATGACGCCGGCGACGCGCTTGGGCAAGTGCGCTGCGCGTTTAGGGTATGACCTGGGCGGCGCCTTCCAGAATTTCGACGTGGAACCCGGCGAGGTCACCGGCGTCGCGGCCGATGACGAGGGTGACCGGATGACTGCCGGCCGGCAGATCGAGCACGAGCTCGGGCGTCACCTCCTTGAGGGCGGCATCGCCGACGACAACCTCGACGGCCTTGGTGCTGCTGAGGCCGAGCTTGACCTTGCCGGGGCTGTCGAGCTTGAGGGTGAACTGGGCGATCTTCGGGAACCAGGGGTACATTTTCGCCATGGCGACTTCGTTGAGCGGCAGTTCACCGCCGACCTTGGAGAAGCGCAGTTCCCAGGGATAAGCGCTGTCCTTCTCGTGCAGGGCATGCAGGCCGACGTGGCGGACGTGGTCGATCTGGTCGCCGGTCATCTGGCCCATGACGCGCCAGGTGCGCACGAACCGATTCGGCTTGATTTTGTAATCGCCCTCGCGGCCGAGCTCGGACATGAAGCGGACGAGGTCGACGAATTCATCCTCGCGCAGGCTGGCAGTGAGGCCGGGGGGCATCATGCTGGCGGGGCTCATCTGGCGGCTGGCGACCTGCGACTTGGGCACGCGCTGCAGCTGGTTGGCGGGGTCGCGGATGACAAGCTCCTCGCTGCCGTCCTGGACCAGGCCGCCGCTGACGACCTTGCCGTCCTTGGTGGTGACGATGACCATGTGATAGCCCTCCTTGATCTTGGCGCTCGGGTTGAGCAGGCTTTCGATCAGGTAGTCGACCGGGGCGCTGCCGCCGATGCTGACGAGGTTCGGGCCGAGCACGCCGCCGGCGTCGCCAATGGCATGGCAGGTCTGGCAGAGCAGGTTGGCGCGGCGGTAGATGTCCTCGCCGCGTTTGGGATCGCCGAGGGTCTTCACTTTTTCGACCAGCGCCGCCATCTGCTCGGGGGTGAGGGCCTGGTTCATCGACTTGACGCCGCCGGCCTGGCGCAGGGCTTCCTCGAGCGGGCCCTGGATGCCGCGGGTGGAGACCCGGCGCACGGCCTCGAGGGCGATGGCTTCCGGGATCGTCTTGCCAGCGAGTTCCTTGGCGAGCACGTTGGGCAGCTGCTTGTTCTGCAGGAAGGTGTCGAGGATCGGCACGGCCTCGGCGCTGGTCTTGGCAGCGGCGAGAAATTCGACGGCGCGCTTGGCGGCGAGCTGCGGGCCGGTGGCGGTGAGGCCCTGCACGGCGAGGCTGCGCAGGTCGGCGCGGCTCTGGAAGAGTTGGTCAAAGGTGTCGCGCGACTTCACGCCACCGAGGCGGGCGAGGCCCTGCATGGCGGCCTCGCGCAGGGCCGGGCTGGAGTTCTCCGCGGTGAGCAGGGCGGCGACCGCGTCGCGGACGGCTTCGACCTTCCACGCGCCGGCGAGCAGGGCGGCGCGCTGGACGATCTCGGGGTTCGCGCTGGCCAGCCAGGCGGTGACGGCGGCGGCGGCGTCCTTGGGGGCAACCGCGCGCACCGTGGCGGCCTTGAGCAGGGCATCGAGCAGGCCGGTGTGATGGGGGGCGAGCGCGGCCTCGTTGACCATGGCGATCATCTGCGCGGCCTGTTCGGCATTGGCGACATCGCCGGCCATGGCCAGGGCGGCGGCGGCGTCCCCGGCCGAGAGGCGGCCGGCCTTGAGGGCCTCAAACAGCGGCTTGAGCGCCTCGTTGCGGCCGGAGGCACGCATGGCGTAGACGAGGTGGCGCGGATTGTCATTGAGGGTGATGGCCTCCTTCTGGTAGGCCGGCAGCCAGACATCGGCCTGCTCGCGGGCGGTGAGTTCGAGCAGGAAATCGAGGTTCTCATCCATCGGCTGGTCGAGCACGCGCATGGCCACGTCGAAGGCCTTCGGCTGGCGCATCTCGGCGAGCACGGCGACCGCCCACAGGCGCACCTGGGCGTTGTCGTCGGCAACCGCCTGCTTCAGCACGTCGAGCGCCTCGGGCAGTTCGCGCCAGCGGTGGCTGAGGATGCGCAGGGCGGCGGCGCGGATGCGGGCGTCGGGTGCGGCCCAGAGTTCGCGCCAGAGTTTGGCGGAGAAACGGTTCAGGCCCTCGCGGGTCCAGGCGGCTTCGAGCAGCAGGTGCCAGTCGGCCTCGCTGGCCTTGGGCAGGGCCTCCGACCAGGTGCGCAGGGCGGGCAGCACTTCGACGGCGCCGCGCTCGCGCAGCTCGCGCTTGGCGAAGTGGCGGGTCCAGGCGCGGTCGCTCTTGAGCATCTCCAGCAGTTCCGGCACCGGCGCGCCGGCGATTTTCGGCTTTTCGCTGAGCGGGCGGCCCTTGGCGGTGAGGCGCCAGATGCGGCCGTGAACGAGGTCGCGGCGCGGATCGCGGAAGTCGACCTCGCCGTGCTGGATGATGGGGTTGTACCAGTCGGCGATGTACAGCGCGCCGTCCGGGCCGGTGCGGACGTCGATGGGGCGGAAGGCGCGGTGGTTGGAGGCGAGCACATCGGCCTCCTGCTTGGCGAGGTAGCCGCTGCCACTGGCGGTGAGCTTGAAGCGGTTGACCCGGTTGCCGCGGAAGTCGTTGGTCACCCAGGAACCGCGCCAGTCCTCGGGCCAGTGGGGGTCGTCGAGGTACTCGAGGCCGCACTGCTTGGGCTGGCCGGGGCTGAGGCCGCTGAGGGTGCGCGCGGCGCCGGGCGAAGTCTTGAAGACGCTGCCGGGGAAGATGTAGTTCAGGCCCTCGCCGCCGGCACCGTCGGTGGCGAAGCTCTGGCCCCACTTGTCGAACTCAAAGCCCCAGGGATTGATCAGGCCCTTGCTGAGGATTTCCAGCCGGCGCGTTTCCGGGCGGAATTCCCAGACGCCGCCCCCCATGAGCCGGCGCACGCCGTGCGGGGTCTCGATGTGACTGTGAATGTAGATCGACTGCAGGAAGTACAGCAGGCCCTCGGGCCCGTGGCGCATCGTGTGCAGCAGGTGGTGGGTGTCCTCGGTGCCGAAGCCGCTCAGCACGATCGTGCGTTCATCGGCCTTGAGGTCGCCGTTGGTGTCGCGCAGAAAGAGCACCTCAGTCGAGTTGGCGACATAAACGCCGCCGTCGCCGGGGATGACCGCGGTCGGGATGTGCAGGTTTTCGGCGAAGACCGTCGACTTGTCGGCGCGGCCGTCGTTGTCGGTGTCCTCGAGCACCACGACCTGGTCCTTGGCGGCGTCGCCGGGCTTGATCTGCGGGTAGGTGGTGCTGCTGACGACCCAGAGTCGGCCCTGGCTGTCCCAGTTCATCTGCACCGGCTTCTGGATCATCGGTTCCTGGGCCCAGAGGTTCACCTCCAGGCCTTCGGGCACGACGAAGCCGGCCTTCTGCACCTCCGGATTCGGGTCGGGCAGGTCGGCGGCGGATTTGGGCTGGGAGGCGAGGGCGCAGGAAGCGGCTCCGAGCAGGACGGTGAGGCGGGCGATCATGGCGGCGGGCATTGGGCCGGGGCGGCGGGTTGAGACAGAAACGGGGTCGGGCGAAGGGGGGACGAACCTCACAGGCGCTTGCGGGCGTCGAGCAGACTCGCCTTGAGCGCCTGGATCTTGGCGTCGGCCTGGTCGATGAGCGGGTCGAACATGGGGATTTCGCGGGCGTTCTGACCCTGCTCATGTTTGCGGAAGCCGAACAGGTAGGTCTCGTTCTGCGGCCGCCAGCGGTTGAAGAAGAGCTCGTCCTTGTGCAGCACCTCTCGGCGCAGCGGTTCTAGTTCGGCGGCGGTGAGCTGCGGCACCGTCAGGCCGAGGCCCTCGATGAGCTTGTGGCTGAGCTTTTCATAACCGGCGAGTGTGTAGTGAACGCCATTCTCGGTGAGCGGCGCGGACACCACGCCGGGCTTGGGCACACCGCCCATGAGTTCGAACCAGTCGACAAAGAAGGCGTTCTGGGCACCGGCAAACTTGCGCAGGGCGTCGCGGAAGCTCGACAGCGCCTTGTTGGCATCCGTCTGGTCGGGCAGCGGCGGCGGCAGGGTTTCGAGCGGCGGTGGCGAGGCGAGGATGAAACGGACGCCGGGCGACTTGCGGCGGATCAGCTCGATCAGGTTGCGGTAGCCGGTGAGGAAGTCCGGCAGACCGTTGAGGCGGTCAAAACCCATTTCCGAACCGTAGCAGAGCAGGACGACCGTGGGCTTGAGCAGTTCCAGATGCTTTTCGAGACGCTCCAGACCCTCTTTCGGCGGGCCGAAGTAGGACCGGGCATGGCCGAAGACCGTGTCGCCACTCCAGGCGAGGTTGCGCACGGTGATCTTTTTGTCGCCGAGCGCGAGCGCCAGGGCTGGTTCGAGGGTGGCGTAGCGCTGCTCGCGCTCAAGCACCGTGCTGCCGAGAAGGACGAGGCGATCGCCCTCCTTGAATTCAAAGCGCTTCTTCTCGGGGGCCGCGGCTGGCGGGGCGGCGGGTTCCTGCGCGGCGGCGGCCAGGGCCAGGCCGGTCCAGGCGGTGAAAAGGACGGTGCGGATCATGGGGACGAGGTTGGGCTTCGGAACGGCGCGGCAGGCGGGTGGGTGGACCCGCTTCACGAAGTGTTCTTGAAGCGGTAACGTAAGCATGCAATCGGCTTTCCGGCAAAGGTTGTATCGGATTTGGCAGCGGCGGAATCCGGGGCGGCCTGCCGCACAAGGCCCGGACCGCCTCAGCGACGGCGCAGGACGAGCACGACGTCGAGGTGGCGGCCATCGAGGCGGAACTCGGCCGCGGGATCGTGGGTGAAGTCGTGGCAGGCCACCGTTTCCAGCTCCGGCACCGCGCGCAGCAGGGCGCGCAACTGGCGGACGTCATAGGTGCGGAACTGCCAGCGCGTCTCCTGGGCCTGCGTCCGGCCGGCACGGCGGACGCGCAGCCGCGTGCGCAGGTTTTCCAGCCGGCGCTGCCGGTCGGCCGGCCAGGTGCGGGTGTTGCAGACCACCTCGACGCCGTCGCGCGCCGCCACCCAGCGCTCGTGATCGGGCCGGGTGCGCTCGTACTCGCTCAGGTGCAGGCCGAGCACGAAAATGCCGCCCGGCCGCAGGGTGTCGGCCACGCGCTGCAGGCAGGCGCGGGCGTCGGCTTCGGTCAGCAGGTACTTGAAGGTGCTGACCAGGCAGTGGGCGAGGTCGTAGCCGCCTGGTGCGGTGAAGTCCTGCAGCCGGTCCGGCCAGAGCCGGGCATGCAGGCCGGCCGCGGCGAGGCGGTCGCGGGCGTAGTCGAGCATGGGGGCACTGGCGTCGAAGCCGTCGACTTGCCAGCCGCGGCGCGCCAGTTCGAGCACCAGCCGGCCGCTGCCGCAGGCTGGTTCCAGCACGCGCCGGCCGCCGCCGGGGCCGGCATGGCGACGCCAGATCGCCTCCAGGAAATCGGCCTCGCGCGGCGTGTCGGCGTCGAAGATGATGTCGTAGTAGAGCGGCGTGTCGTACCAGTCGCGGTGAGCCATCGCGCAACCAAGACCCGACAGTCGGAACTGGCCAGCGACAATTCAACCGACCCCGACGACCGCCTTGACGACACCGCTGCCCGGCGCGGTCCAGGCGGGCAGGGTGGCGGGCAGATCGGTCCAAGGCGCGCGGTGGCTGATCCAGGGCCGGGTGTCGATGCGGCCGGAGCGGATGAGGTCGAGAATGCGCGGAAAATCGGCGCTTAGCGCATTGCGACTCGCCAGCAGGGTCAGCTCGCGGCGATGGAAGAGCGGATCGTCGAGCGGCACCGGCTCGGCGGTGATGCCGACGTAGACAACGCGGCCGGTGAAGCGGGCGAAGCGAAGGGCGCGCGCCATCGCACTGGCGTTGCCGGTGGCATCGAAAACGACCTGGGCGCAGGGCGTGTCGGGCAGCTCGGCGACCGCGGTGACGTCGGGGTAGTGCTGCTCGACGAAGGCGCGACGGGCGGCGCGGGTTTCCAGGACAGTGACGTGGTCCGAGGCCAGGCGGGCAAATTCGAGCACACTCAGGCCGATCGGGCCGGCGCCGACGATAAGCACGTCCTCGCCGCGGGTCGGGGCCGCGCGGTCGACGGCGTGGCAGCCGATGGCGAGGGTTTCGACCAGGGCGAGCTGCTCGAAATTGAGGGCGTTGTCTGGGTGCAGGCGGCGGGCCGGCAGCCGCCAGCGCTCGCGCAGGCCGCCGTCGACGTGCACGCCCAGCACCTCGAGGGTTTCGCAGCAGTTCGTGCGGCCCTGGCGACAGGCATGGCAGTCGCCGCAGTTCAGGTAAGGTTCCACCGCGCAGCGGTCGCCCGGCTGCAGGTGCTCAACACCGGGACCGACGGCCAGCACCTCGACGCCGAGTTCGTGGCCGAGCAGGCGCGGGAAGCGGATGAAGGGCATCTTGCCGAGCCAGCCGCTGATGTCGGTGCCGCAGACCCCCATGGCGCGCACGGCGACAAGGGCCTCTCCCGGTCCGGGCGATCCGGGTTCGGGCAGGTCGATCCAGTCGAATTGCTGCGGGGCGACGAGTTGCAGGGCGCGCATGGGGCCGAGCATGGCGCGGAAAGCGGCGCAGGAAAGTCCGGCTTCAGGCGGGCGCGGGGCTGGCAAGGGCGCGTCGCATCAGGTCGAGGCTGGCGTTGCCGCCGCTGAGCATGCAGGCGACACGGGCACCACGCCACTGCCCGCGGGTTTGGCGCAGGGCGGCCCAGGCGAGGGCGCCGGCACCTTCCGCGAGGTTGTGGGTGGCCTCGAGCAGTTCGCGCATCGCCGCCAGCGCCTCGTCGTCGGTGACGGTGACGATGGCGTCGGCATGGGCGCGCACAAGTTCCAGCGCGTCTGCATGGGGCGTGCTGCAGGCGACCCCTTCCGCCACCGTCGTGGTGCTGGATTGGGTGAGCAGTCGGCCTTCGGCGAAAGAGCGCGCGTAGGCGGGGGCGTGGGCGCTGACCACGCCGATCAGACGGGTGGAGAGGCCGAGGGCCTGGCGCGCCGCTGCCAGGCCGCAGAAGCCGGAGCCGAGGCCGATGGGCACAAAGACCGCGTCGAGCGGCGGCGTGGCGCGGAACAGTTCGAGCGCGGCGGTCGCCACCCCGCGCACCAGCCAGGGATGGAAGGAAGGCACCGCGTGCAGGCCTTCGGCGCGGGCGAGTTCGCGCGAATGCTCGAGCGCCTCCTGAAACTCGCGCCCGTGTTCGACGAGTTCGGCGCCGAGCGCGCGCATGGCGGCGTTCTTGTCGGGATTGTTGCCGTGCGGCACGACGATGACCGCGCGCAGGCCGTGCCGGCCGGCCGCCCAGGCGATCGACTGGCCGTGGTTGCCGGTCGAGGCGGCAATGACCCCGCGAACGTTGGGTTCGGCACGGCGCAGTTCGTCGAGGTAGATGAGGCCGCCGCGCACCTTGAAGGCCCCGACCGGGGTGTGGTTCTCGTGCTTGACCCAGACCTCCGCGCCGGCGGCGGCCGAGAGCCGCGGCCAGGGATGGGCCGGGGTCGGCGGCACGAACGGCCGGATACGTTCGGCCGCCGCTTCGCTCTCGGCCAGGCTGGGCAGGGCAGGGGTCATTCGGTTTCAGCCAAGCTGGCATCAAGCCGCAGCCAGTCCAGCAGCTCTTCACGGCTCATGCGGGTGAGCAACCCCTCCAGGCTGTCCGCCGTGCCGACCAGTTCGCCGGCGAGGCGGCCTTTGTCTTCCAGCAGGGCGTCGATGCGTTCCTCCAGCGTGCCGCGGCAGATGAAGGTGTGGACGACCACCGCACGGCGCTGGCCGAGGCGGTGGGCGCGGTCGGTCGCCTGGTTTTCCACGGCCGGGTTCCACCAGCGGTCGAAGTGCACCACGTGGCTGGCGGCGGTCAGGTTGAGACCGGTGCCGCCGGCCTTGACGCTGGCGACGAGGAAGGGCGGGCCGTCGGGGCGTTGGAAGGCCTCGACGAGCTCCGTCCGCCGGCGCACTGGCGTGCCGCCGTGCAGCACCAGGCCCTCGCGGCCGAAGAGGCCGGCGAGAAAGCGGGCGAGCGGGTCGCAGGTCTCGCGGAACTGGGTGAAGACGAGCAGGCGCTCGTGCTGTTCGGCGAGGCTTTCGGCGATTTCACCGAGGCGCAGGAACTTGCCGCTGGCCTCCGGCTGCCAGGCGCCGTCGCCATTCCAGTGGCTGGGATGATTGCAGATCTGCTTGAACTGGCTGAGCAGGCCGAGCACGAGGCCGCTGCGCTCCTTCGGATCCAGCAGCGGGTCGGCGAGGCGGCGGGCGAGCTGATCGACGAGTTTGGCGTAGATCGAGGCCTGGCGCCGGGTCAGGCCGCACCAGGCCTTGACGACGATTTTGTCGGGCAGCTCGGGCAGCAGGCGCTTGTCGGTCTTGAGCCGGCGTAGCAGGAAGGGGCGAACGAGTCGGCGCAGCGGGGCGAAACCCTCGGCGTTGCGGCTGCACTGCTGGAGCAGGGCGGCAAAGTCGGCCTGGCTGCCGAGCAGGCCCGGCTGGAGGAAATCGAACAGGCTCCAGAGATCGCCCGGGCGGTTTTCCACCGGTGTGCCGGTGAGGGCGAGGCGGGCCGTGGCGGTCAGGCGTTTCACCGCACGGCTGACGCCACTGGCGGGGTTCTTGATGACCTGGGCTTCGTCGAGCACGACCAGGGTCCAGTGGTGCTGCATCCAGGCCTCGGCGCGCTGGAGCAGGGCATAGGTCGTGAGCACCGCGTCATGCCCGGCCAGCTGGCCAGGATCGGCGAAGGCGCGCTCGACCTCGCTGCGCGGCTGGAAGGCCGGGTGGGCGATGAACAGGCGCAGGTCGGGCGCAAAGCGGGCGGCCTCGGCCTGCCAGTTGCCGAGCAGCGAGGCGGGCACCACCAGCAGGGCTGGGCCCGTTGCTTCCGACCGGCGTGCCAGCAGCAGGGCAAGCACCTGCAGGGTCTTGCCCAGGCCCATGTCGTCGGCCAGGCAGGCGCCGAGGCCAAGCCGGGTCATGCCGGTCAGCCAAGCCAGGCCCTCGAGCTGGTAGGGGCGCAGGCTGGCGCGCAGGCCGGGTGGCGGTGTGGCGGCGGCGGGCTGGCGCAGTTGGTCGAGGGCGCGGGCGAGCGCCTCGCCGGCCTCGGTGTGACTCCACTCGCCCAAGCCGGCGGGCGCTTCGGCCTGCTTGAGCCGCGGCGCTTGGCCGGCGAGCAGGCGCATGCCTTCGAGAAAGCCGATGCCGCCCTCACCCGCGGCCTGCTCGACGCGCTGCCAGTGTGCCAGCACCTCGCGCAGGCGCTCGGGATCGACCTCGACCCAGCGTCCGCGCAGGGACACCAGGCCGGTTTCCGCACTGAGCAGGCGCTGCCACTCGGCCTCGGTCAGCGGCTCGCCGTCGAGGCTGCGCTCGATCCTGAAGCGCAGCAGGGCGCCGGCGTGCAGGGAGGTCTGCGGCGGCAGGTCGAGACGCACGGCGACCGCCGGTCGCGGCCCGCGGCCAGCGCGCCACCAGTCGGGCAGTTTGACGACGATGCCGGCCGCTCGCAGGACCTCGCTGTCGCGCAGCAGGCGCCAGGCCTCCGCCGGCGCCAGGGCAAGCGGTTGGAAGAGGCGACGGGATTCCAGCCATTCGCGCAGCAGGGCCGAGCCGGCCGTGGCGGTACGCACGGGGGCGAGCAGGCGCTCGAGTGCGGCCGGGTCGCCGGCTCCCTGCTGCAGGGCGCGCGCCAGCGGCAGGTGGCGGGGCTGCCCGGCGGCGTTGAGTCCCTCGCTGTAGGTGGCGAGGAAGGCGAAGGGGCGTTCGCGGTCGGCCGGATTTTCCGCGAGGTGAAAACTGGTCCGGCCGATTGCCTGCCAGGCGGGATGGCGGTCGCGCAGCCAGCCGGCCAGGCCCCCGGCGTGGCCGGCGGCGCGTTCGGCGACCCCGGCGACCAGTTCCTGCCAGACGTCCCGCAGCCAGGCCGCTGTCACGTGTTCGGCGCCGGCAAAGGGCGGCACCGAGGCGGCAAAGGCCGTGCAGGCGGCCTCCGCCGGCAGGGGCGCGTCGGCACCGTGCTGGCAGAGCGCGGCGAGGCAGCGGCAGGCCCAGTCGCGCAGCCAGCGCCAGGGCAGGTCAAGTTCGGCGTCGAGGCTTTCCGTGCCCAGGACGAGCAGGAGCGGGGCGTTGCCTTGCGCGGCGGCCTGGGTCAGGCGTGTCTCGTTCTCCCGGTCGGGCCGGCCCTCGGCGAGCAGCCTGCCTTCGGGGCGGAGAACGAGTTCCAGCATGGGGCGTTCTGAAGCCGAGATTGTGCCGGCGGTCAACCCGTGGCCTGCGCGGCGACCCGCGGGGGCGCTTGTCAGCGCCTGTGGACAGACGCCCACCCTGCGCGCTAGGATGAGGCATGACTTCCCTGCCGCTCCCAGCTGCCGCCGAGGTGCTGCAGTCGCTGGCCACCGCGCTCGCCCTCGGCCTGCTGGTCGGCCTGCAGCGCGAGTGGGTGCGCAGCCAGGTGGCGGGCATCCGCACCTTCGCCCTGCTGACCCTCTTTGGCGCGCTCGCCGGCCTGATTGGCCTGGCCTTTGGCGGCTGGGTCATCGCCGCGGGTTTCCTGGCCTTTGCGGCCATGGTCATCCTCGGCAACCTGGGCGAGCGCAAGCAGCAGGATCCGGACGTCGGGCTGACCACCGAGATGGCCATGCTGGTCATGTTTGCGGTGGGCATCGTCATCATGCTCGGCCACCGGCTGGAGGCCATGGTGGTGGCGGGTGTCGTCATGGTGCTGCTGCACAGCAAAAAATGGCTGCATGCGACAGTCTACCGCATCGGTGAGGACGACCTGCGCGAGATCGCGCGGCTGGTGCTGGTGGGCCTGGTGATCCTGCCCGTGCTGCCCAATCGAGCGATGGGCTACCTGGGCGTGCTCAACCCCTTTGCCATCGGGCTGATGATCGTGCTGATCGTCGGCATCAGTCTGGCGGGTTACCTGGCCGGCAAGTTCCTCGGTGGCGAGCGCGGCGCCCTGCTGGCAGGGGTGCTTGGCGGCCTGGTTTCAAGCACGGCCACCACGGCCAGTGTCGCCCGGCGCAGCCGGGGCAAGGGCGTCGGCAGCCACGGTCTGGCGGCGGTCAGTGTCATTGCCTCCGCCTTCGTTTTTCTGCGTGTCCTGGCGGAAATCCGCTTCGCCGCGCCGTCGCACTGGGCGCCGCTGCTGCCACCGCTCCTGGCGATGACCGCCTGGTTCGCGCTGGTTGCCGCGGTGGTCTACGGACGGGCGCGACGACAGGGCGGGGTGGGGGTGGAGGAGGCGCCGCCCTCGGAGTTGAAGGGTGCGGTCGTCTTCGGCCTGCTCTATGCCCTCGTCCTGGTCGGGGTCGCTGCCGCGCGCCAGCACCTCGGTGCCGCCGGTCTCTATGGGACCGCGGCCCTGTCCGGCCTGACCGACATGGACGCCATCACGCTGTCGACCGCCCAGTTGGTGAGCACCGGGCATCTGGAAGCGGCCACGGCCTGGCGCCTGATTTTGGTCGGCGGGCTCGCCAATCTGCTGTTCAAAATGGGACTGGTCGCCGTGCTCGGCGCCTCGCCTTTCCGCCGCGCCGCCCTGCCCGCGATGGCGGTCGCCCTGGCCGGTGGCCTGGCCATCCTGGCGTTTTGGCCCTGAAAAAACGCAGAATTTTTCTGCGGAAAACCAAGCCACGACAAGAAATCCCCGCGTTGATACGTTGTGGGCAGGCCGGGGCATCACGCCGCGGCTTCACCCTCCACCCAAAACTAGCACATCCTCCATGAAAACTCTGTTCTCCCTCCTCGCCATCGCCGGCTTCGCCTCGGCCGCTCCGGTCAACACGACCTGCCCGGTCGCCGGCAAGCCTGCCAAGCCCTCCGTGACCACCACCCACGAAGGCAAGGAAGTCGCCTTCTGCTGCAACAACTGCAAGGGCAAGTTCGAAGCCGATCCGGCCAAGTACGCCGCCAAGATCAAGTAAGACCTCCGGGTCACAAAAAAGCGGAGCTGCTCGCGCGGCTCCGCTTTTTTCTTGCTTGTTGCCGGTCCGGCTCAGCGGCGCACGCCCTTGAATTCGCGGGTCAGGCGGGTGAGCGAGTCCTCGACGCCCATGCGCTCCAGGCTGGAGGCGCCGACGAAGCCGTCGGCTGTGGTCTTGCCGAGGATGAACTCGACGTCCTTCGGCGTGTTGATCGGGCCGCCGTGGGTGAGGGTGAAGACGTTCGGATTGATGCTCTTGGCGGCGTCGATGATTTCCTGGGTGCGCTTGACGGTGAAGTCCCAGTCGACCACCGCGTTCACCACGCCGATGCTGCCGCCGACGGTGGTGCCGACGTGGGCGATGATGGCGTCGGCGCCCTGCTTGGCCATCTCGACCGCCTCCTCGGGAGTGGCGACGTAGACGATGCTGAAGAGGTCCATGCGCGTGGCCAGACCGACCATTTCAAACTCCTTCTGCACGCTCATGCCGGTCTCCTCGAGCACGCCGCGGAAGTGGCCGTCGACAATCGTGTGGGTGGGGAAGTTGTTGACGCCGCTGAAGCCCATCTCCTTGACCCGGCCCAGCCAGTGCCACATGCGCCGGCGCGGGTCGGTGGCGTGCACGCCGCAGATGACCGGGATTTCCTTCACCACCGGCAGTACCTCGTACTCGCCGATTTCCATGGCGATGGCATTGGCGTCGCCATAGGCCATCAGGCCGCAGGTGCTGCCATGGCCCATCATGCGGAAGCGGCCGCTGTTGTAGATGATGATGAGGTCGGCGCCGCCCTTCTCGATGAACTTGGCGCTGATGCCGGTGCCGGCGCCGGCGGCAATGATGGGCTCACCCTTCGCCAGGGTGGTCTTGAGGCGGTCGACGACTTCCTGCTTCGTGTAGGGATTTCCGATTCCGGTCCAGGGATTGGGCATGGCGGGGAGGAGTTGGGATTGGCGATTTCTGATGGAGGATTTGGCTCGCTGATTGAACCGGCCTGTAGAATCTTGAATCGTAGGTTATCGATCCTAAATCACAAAGCAGGACTTCATGCACGCCTCCGCCGCCATCCATGAACTATCCGAAACCCACACCCACGGGCCGGACACAACCTTCCGGGTGGTGCGCGCCGACGAGGCCGACCGCCGTTCCTGGCTGCGCGGGGCGCCGGTGTGCGGCACGCTGAAGACCCATCGCATCGCCCACGCCGGGGTCATGACCGCGCGCACGCCCTACCGCATCGTGCGCATGCACCAGGGTGGCCTGTACTTTCTGGCCTGCCTGGAGGGCGAGGGCCGGGTGCTGGTCGACGGCCGCTGGCAGAAATGCGGCGCCGGCACGGCGGTGGCCCTGCCGCCCTTCATGGTCAACGCCTTCGAGGCGGTGCGCGGCAAGGCCTGGCGCTGCTGCTGGGTGCGCTACGAGCAGGAGCCGGGTCAGCGCCCCATCCTCAGCAGCAGCTCGCCGCAGATGGCCGCCTTCGACGGCCGGCCGCTGTGGAATGCCATCGAGGGCCTGATTGCCGAGGCCGGTCAGGCGGCGAAACCGGCGGCCATGTTTCATTGGGTCGAACTGGTGCAGGGGTACGTCGAGCGCTTCGCCCAGCCCTGGCAGCAGGACGACCGCCTCTGGCGCGTCTGGGAAAAGGTGGCGGCCGATGTCGGCCGCGACTGGACGCTCGACGAGCTGGCGCACCAGGCACATGTCAGCGCCGAGCACCTGCGCCGGCTCTGCCGCAAGGCACTCGGCCGCACGCCCATGCATCACGTCACCTGGCTGCGCATGCGCAAGGCCTGCGAGCTGCTGGCGACCACGAACCTGAAGATCGAGACCGTGGCGCACACCGTCGGCTACCAGAATCCCTTTGTCTTCTCGAACACCTTCAAGAAGTGGATCGGCTGGCGGCCGAGCGAGCACCGCAGTCGCATGGGCGACTGAGCCCGCCCGCCCTTGTCACAGGTCGTTGTCCTCGAGCACGGCCGGCTCCTGCTGGGGCAGGCTGAGGTGGCGGCGGCTGAGCAGCACGTAGAACACCGGTGTGAACAGCAGGCCGAAGAAGGTGACGCCGATCATGCCGTAGAAGACCGCGGTGCCGAGCGCCTGGCGGATCTCGGCGCCGGGGCCCTCGGCGATGACCAACGGCAGCACGCCGAAGATGAAGGCGAAGCTGGTCATCAGGATCGGGCGCAGGCGCAGGCGCGTCGCCTCGACCGCCGCTGCCCACTTGTCCATGCCGGCCTGCTGGCGCTGGCGGGCGAATTCGACGATGAGAATGGCGTTCTTGGCCGCCAGACCGACCAGCACGACCAGCCCAACCTGGGTGAAGATGTTGTTGTCCATGCCGCGCAGCCAGACGCCGGCCAGGGCGCTGAGCAGGCACATCGGCACGATGAGGATGACCGCCAGCGGCAGGCTCCAGCTTTCGTACTGGGCGGCCAGCACGAGGAAGACGAAAAGCACGCAGAGCGGGAAGACGAAGGCGATCGTGTCGCCGGCGAGGATCTGCTGGTAGGTCAGGTCGGTCCACTCGATGGCGAAGCCGTCAGGCAGTTTCTCCTTGGCCAGGCGCTCGACGCTGTCGATCATCTGGCCGGAGCTGACCCCCTGCAGGGTGCTGCCGTTGATGTCGGCGGTGACGTACATGTTGTAGCGCGCCACGCGGTCCGGACCGCTGATGCGGCGGATCTTGACGATGGCGCCCAGCGGCACCATCTCGCCCTTCTGGTTGCGGATCTTCAGGCGCAGCACGTCGTCGGGTTTGACGCGGAAACGCGGCTCGGCCATGGCGGTGACCTGGTAGGTGCGGCCGAACAGGTTGAAGTCGTTGACGTAGGCCGAGCCCAGGCAGACCTGCAGCGTCTCGTTGAGGTCGGCCAGGGAGATGCCCATGTTCTTGGCGGCCTGGCGGTCGATGTCGAGGAAGTACTGCGGCGTGTTGGCGCGGAAGCCGGAGATGATCGAGGTGAAGCCGGGTTCGTCGCGCAGTGCCTGCATGAGCCGGCTGGTGGCGGTCTCCAAACTCGCGAGGCCGGCGTTGTTCAAATCCTGGACCTGGAACTTGAAGCCGCCGGCGTTGCCGAGGCCGCGCAGTGAGGGCGGCGGCAGGACAATGACACGGCCGCCCTGAATGCCGGCGTAGCGGCGTTTGATTTCGGTGATCAACTCGTTGGCACTCTGGCCGGGCCCGCGCTTTTCGTGGGGCTCGAAAACCAGGAAGGCGGCGCCGACGTTGCTCTGGTTCGCCTGCAGCACCGAGGAATAACCCGAGATGGCAAAGGTGTGGGCGATGCCCGGCATGTCGCGGGCGATGTCGTCCATCTGGCGGACGACGGCGTCGGTGCGCTCGAACGAGGCACCGTCGGGCAGTTGCACGACGACAATGGCGTAACCCATGTCGAGCGAGGGCAGGAAGCCGGTGGGCGTGATCTTGAAGAGATGGCCGGCGAGACCGATCAGGCCGGCGTAGACGAGCAGCACCACGAAGCCCAGGCGGACGAGCTTGCCGACGATGGCACCGAACAGGTTGGAGACGCCGTTGAAGAAGGCATTGAAGCCGCGGAAGAACCAGCCAAACAGGCCGTCGATGCCGCGCTGCAGCAGGTCGGGCTTGGCGCCGTGGGGCGGCAGCAGCAGGGTGGTTAGCGCCGGGCTGAGGGTGAGCGAGTTGAAGGCCGAGATGATCGTCGAGGCGGCGATGGTGAGGGCGAACTGGCGGTAGAATTCGCCGGTGATGCCGCCGAGGAAGGCGGTTGGCACGAACACCGCGGTGAGCACCAGCGCCACGGCGATGACCGGGCCGGTGACCTCCTTCATCGCCAGCAGCGTGGCCTGGCGTGGCGTGTGCCCCTGGGCGATGAAGCGCTCGACGTTTTCGACGACGACAATGGCGTCGTCGACGACGATGCCGATGGCGAGCACCAGGCCGAACAGCGAGAGGTTGTTGAGGGTGAAACCGAAGGCCTGCATGACCGCCAGCGTGCCGATCAGCGAGACCGGCACGGCGAGCAGGGGAATCAGGGAGGCGCGCCAATTCTGCAGGAACAGCACGACGACGAAGACAACGAGAATGACCGCCTCCAGCAGCGTGGTCAGCACGGCCTGCATCGAGGCGCGGACGAAGCGGGTGGGGTCGTAGTTGATGCGGTAGTCCACGCCCGGCGGGAAGCGTTCCTTGAGCCGCGCCATCTCGGCGTAGACGCTGTCCGCCGTGGTCAGGGCGTTGGTGCCGGGCAGCTGGAAGACACGCAGCGAAACGGCGTTTTTGCCGTCCATGTAGGACTTCACCGCATAGTCGCGGGCGCCGAGTTCGATGCGGGCGACGTCCTTCACGCGGATCACCTGGCCGTCGTTGTTGGTCTTCAGGACGATGTCGCCAAACTCCTCCGGCTCGATGAGGCGGCCCTTGGTGGTGAGGGTGTAGCTGAAGCTGGTGCCCTCCGGCGCCGGCATGGCGCCGAGCTGGCCGGCGGCGACCTGGACGTTCTGTTCACGGATCGCGCGCAGCACGTCGCCGGCGGTCAGGTTGCGCGCGGCGATCTTGTCGGGATCCAGCCAGATGCGCATCGAGAAGTCGAGCCCGCCCAGGGTCGAGGCCTCGGCCACGCCGGGCAGACGGGCGATCTGGTTCTGCACCTGCAGCAGGACGTAGTTCGACAGGTAGATGACGTCGCGCGAATCGTCCGGCGAGAAGAACTGCACCGCCAGGGTCAGGTCGGGCGAGCGCTTCTGGGCCAGCACGCCGAGCCGGCGCACGTCCTCGGGCAGGCGGGGCAAGGCGGCGTTGACGCGGTTCTGTACGAGCACCTGCGCCTGGTTGAGGTCGGTGCCGAGCTTGAAGGTCACCGTCAGGTTCATGCGCCCGTCGTTCGTGCAGGACGACGACAGGTACAGCATGCCCTCGACGCCGTTGATCTCCTGCTCGAGCGGCGTTGCCACGGTGTCGGCAACGACCTGGGCGTTGGCGCCCGGATAGGTGGCGCTGACGACCACCGTCGGCGGCACGACGTCGGGATACTGGTTGACCGCCAGGCCAAAGTACGACAGCCCGCCGAGCAGGGTGATGACGATGCTCAGGACCGTGGCGAAGATCGGCCGGTCGACGAAAAAGCGCGCGAGGTTCATGGCTGGGTCGGCTTGCCGGCGGGCGCGAGCAGCGACCGCATTTCCACCTCGGCCTTGACCTCGGCCTTCGTGCCCTGGCGCACCAGGGCGACACCGTCAACGACGACCCGGTCCCCGGTCCCGAGGCCGGTTTTGACGACGCGCAGGCCCTCGTGCAGCGGGCCGGTCTCCACCGGCACCTGGCGCACGGTGTCACCGTCGCCGACCACAAAGACGAAGGGCTTGCCCTGGTCGCTGCCGATGGCGTTGTCGTGGACCAGGCGCGCCGTGTACTTGCCGCTGCCGGGGATGCGCACGCGGGCGAAGAAGCCGGGGGCCATCAGGCCGCCGGGGTTGGGGAAGACGGCGCGCGCGCGGATGACGCCGGTGCCGGGGTCCAGCCGGTTGTCGACGAAGTCGATGACGCCCTTGTGGGGATAGCCCTGCTCGCTGGCCAGGGCCATCTCGGCCGGAATCTGCCCGTCGAGGGCGCTGGCGCGACTGCCCTCACGGCGCAGTTCGCGGTATTTCAGCGACGATTGCTCGTCGACGTCGAGGTAGCACTGGATCGGGTCGACCGCGACAATCGTGGTCAGCACGGTGGCGTTGGAGTTGTTGCTGCCGCCGCTGATCAGGTTGCCCTCGGTGACCAGCGCCTGGCCGATGCGGCCGCTGATGGGCGCGCGCAGCTGGGTGAATTCGAGGTCGAGCTTGGCCGTCTCCAGGGCGGCGCGCGCCGAACGCAGGGTGGCTTCGGCCTCGGCCAGGGTCTGGTTGCGCTGCTCGATTTCCTCCACGGCGATCGCCTTCGAGGCCATCAGTTCCTTGGCGCGCCGCGCCTCCATCTTCGCCAGTTCCACCCGCACCTGCGAGCGCTCCACCTCGGCCTGCGCGCGGTCGACCACCGTCTGGTAGGGGCGCGGGTCGATCGTGTACAGCAGGTCGCCGGCCTTGACGTCGCTGCCCTCGCGGAAGTGGATCTTTTCCAGGTAGCCCGACACCCGTGCGCGCACCTCCACCGAGGCCGGTGCGGCCAGGCGACCGATGAATTCATCCCACTCCACCATTTCGGTCGTCAGGGGTTTGGCGACCGTCACCGGTGGGGGCGGTGGCGCAGCCGGGGGCGCCTGGGCGGCACGCTTGCAGGAGACCGGCAGGGCGAGTGCCAGGCTGAGCAGAAAGAGACGGTACATGGGCAAATGAGAGGGGCGAGGGGGTGTTTTATTCCCATACGTCCCCAGGGGGCGGCGTCCACCGTCGATCTGCCTCGTGTGAGCAGAAAAGGCGCGCGACACCCCCTTGCCACGCCCGGCGGGCATGCCATCATAGTCCGCCGCATGAAACGTCTCTACCGCAACGCCCGCATTGCCCGTGCCGACAGTCCGCAGCTCGACGAGGCCGATGTCCTGGTCGAGGGCGACCGCATCACCGGCGTGACGCCGGGCCTGCGTGACGTGGCCGACTGCGTCGAGATCGACTGCGCCGGCGCCATCCTGCTGCCGGCGCTTTTCGACCTGCATGTGCATGCCCGCGAGCCCGGGCAGGAGGAGAAGGAAAACCTCGCCAGTTGCGCCGAGGCCGCCATCAACGGCGGGTTCACGGGGTTTGTCATGATGCCGGACACCGCGCCGGCGATCGACGGTGCCGGCACCCTGCGCTCGGCCCTCGAGAGCGCCCGCCGCACCCGCCTCGGCCCGGGCATCCTCGCCGCCGGCGCCATCACCAAAGCACGTCAGGGACAGGAACTTGCCGGCATCGCCGGCATGAAGGCCGCCGGCTGCGTGATGCTCAGCGACGGCGGCGCGCCGGTCGACAATCCGCAGGTGCTGCGCCGGGCGATGGAATACGCCCGCGAGTTCGGCCTGCCCATCGCCAGCCAGGGCGAGGTGCGTGAATTGTCTGGCAAGGGCTGCCTGCACGAGGGACGGGTCAGCTACGCCCTCGGCCTGCCCGGCATTCCCAGCATCAGCGAGGAGATCGGCATCGCCCGCGACATCCGCCTCGCCGAATTCACCGGCGTGCACCTGCACATCCAGCAGGTCAGCACGGCCAAGGGCCTGGCGACGATTCGTCGCGCCAAGGAACGCGGCATCCGCGTCACCTGCGAGGTTTCGCCGCACCACCTGATCTTCAACCACGAACACGTCGGCGACTACGACACGCACTACAAGGTCAACCCGCCCCTGCGCACGCCCGAGGACAACGCGGCCCTGCTTGAAGGACTGCGCGAGGGCTGGATCGACGCCGTCGCCAGTGGCCATGCGCCGCACACGCCGTTCGAAAAGAATCAGGACTTCGCCAGTGCACCCTTCGGCATCACCGGCCTGGAAACCGCGCTGGTCAGCCTGCACCACCATTTCATCGCCAGCGGTGCGCTCGACTGGGGCACCCTGGTCCGCCGCTGCAGCGCCGAGCCGCGCCGCCTGCTCGGCCTCGACCCCGTGCCGATCGAGACGGGCGGGTTCGCCGAGTTCGTCGTCTTCCATCCCGATCGCGAGACGACCTTCACGCGCGGCTTCCTGCAGTCGAAGAGCGCCAACACGCCCTTCCTCGACCGCACCCTGCGGGGCTGCGTCGAGCGCGTCATCTGCCGCGGTGTCGAGCTGCTCGCCCGCTGAGCCGGCTCAAATGGCGCCGCGCGCCTTCAGGAAGGGGATCAGTTCGTCGACCCCGAAGTCGGCCAGCACCTCGCCATCCCAGTCCATCGTCGGTGCCTTGCTCTGGCCGGACAGGGCCACCATTTCGCGCATGGCTTCGGCATTGCCGCTGACCACCACCTTGCGGTAGGGCAGGCGGCGCGCGTCGAGGTAGTCGAGGACTTCGTCGCACCAGGGGCAGCCGGTCTTGACGTAGAGGAGGGGCGTGGGCATGCCGCACCGCATGCACCCGGCCGGCCGCGGCGTCAACCTGCTGTGGAGGCACAAGTTTTTTTCAAGCCCGGGTCGGGTCCGACCGTTGAAGAGGCATGCAACGTCTCCTGCTCCCGTTTGTCCTGCTTCTGCCTGCGCTCGCATCCGCCGCCAACTGGCCCATGTGGCGCGGCGCCAACGGCGACGGCACCTGCGCCGAATCCGGCCTGCCGCGCACCTGGAGTGCCACGGAAAACGTCCTGTGGAAGACCCCGCTGCCCGAGGGCGGCAACTCGACCCCCGTGGTCTGGGGCGATCAGCTGTTCCTGACCCAGGCGATCGAAAAAGAGGGGCGGCGCCTGCTGCTCTGCTTCGACGCCAAGTCCGGCAAAAAACTCTGGGAGGCCGGCACGACCTACACCCAGCCGGAGCTGACCCACAAGACCAACCCCTACTGCGCCGGCTCGGCCGCCACCGACGGCGAGGTCGTGCTCGCCTTCTTCGGTTCGGCCGGCCTGTTCTGCTACGACCTCAACGGCAGAGAACTGTGGAAGCGCACCGACCTCGGCAAGCTCCATCACATCTGGGGCAGCGGCACCTCGCCCGTGCTCGCCGGCAACCATGTTTTCCTCAATTTCGGTCCCGGTGAAACCACCGTGCTGCATGCCTTCGACAAAAAAACCGGCCGCTCCCTCTGGCAGCACCGCGAGCCCGGCGGCAACTCTGGCGAGGGCGGCGGCAAAAACTGGCTCGGCTCCTGGGCCGACCCCCTGCTGCGCAAGGTCGGCAGCCGCTACGAACTGTTCATGTCCTGGCCCGGCCGCGTCTGCGCCTTCGACCCGGCCAGCGGCAAGCAACTGTGGACCTGCGCCGGACTCAACCCGCTCGTGTACAATTCGCCCGTCTATGACGCCGCCAGCGAACACGTGATCGCCTTCGGCGGTTATGGCGGCATGGGCGTCGCCGTCAAGGCCGGCGGCGAGGGCGATGTCACCGCCTCACGCCGTCTCTGGCACCTGCCCAAGGTGAGCCAGCGCATCGGCTCGGGCGTGGTTCATGAGGGCCATCACTACATCCTCAGCGACCCCGGCATCGCCGAGTGCCGCGACCTGAAAACCGGCGAGCTCGTCTGGAACGAGCGACTCAAGGGGCCTGGCCCGACCGGTCAGAACTGGTCGTCGATCGTGCTCAGCGCCGACGGCCTCTGCTATGCCGTCAACCAGGGCGGCGACGCCTTTGTCTTCCGCGCCAGCCCGAAGTTCGAGCTGCTCGCCACCAATGCCATTGGTGAAAAAGTCATCGGCTCCATCGCCGTCAGCGACGGCCGCCTGTTCCTGCGCAGCTACCGGAACCTCTGGTGCGTGGCGGGGAAGTAGGAGATGGGAGATCGCAGGTCACCGCTGCTGGCCGGCGCGGTCGACCAAGCCTTCGTAGATGCGGCGGCGTTCGTCGAGGCCGAGGCCCTGGTTGCGCAGGCCTAGCATGCGACGGTTGATCTCCTCGCGTTGGGAGACGCTGAGCCGCGAGAGTTTGGACACCATCTCCGGCGGCGGGGTGCGCGGGTAGCCGTCGGCGCTGAAACCCTGCCGGTAATCGACCGCCGCCCGCTGGGCCTCGCGCATCTGTGATTCGCTCAGTGGCGGCGCGTTGCCACCCGAACCGCTGCTGCCGGAACGACTGCTCGAACTGCGGGCGGCCGGGCGCTGGGGCGGGGCCTGGTAGCGGATGCTGACAACCTCACCCGTCTGCACGCGGATCTGCGCGGTCCAGGTCTGGCGATTGGCGGGGTCGCCACCGACGCCCACCAGCTGCCAGCCCTGCAGGTTGGGCGTTTTGCCGACCACCTGCGAGGCGAAGGTCTGGGTGTCAAGCAGGGTCGCGACAACCTCGTCCTCGCGATAGAGCAGACCGGTGAGGATGAGCGAGTCGGAGACGCCGAGCGTGCGCGTGAAGGGCGAACTGGCCAGCAGCGCCTCGTAGGCATTCGTCGCCAGCGGCTGCGGCAGGTCGTCGTCGGCCAGGGCGAGACTGACACTTCCGAAACCCGCCCAGGCGAGCCCCAGGGCACGGGAGAAAAGGCACAGCAGCCGAATCATGCAGTCCTTAACGCAGTTGGACTGACCGGTTTGTCAGGGAGGGGATGATGGTTGATCGTTGATGGTTGATAGAAAATGCCGGCCTGAGTTCCATCAAGCATCATCGATCAACCTCCCCGCTGGACCAAAGATGATGGCTGATGGTTGATAGAAAAAACCCAAGCCCCGGCCCGCTGGTTCTGAGTTCCATCAACGATCCACCATCATCGATCAACTTCCTGGCTGAACCAAAGATGATGGCTGATGGTTGATCGTTGATAGAAAACACCCCTCAGAGTTCCGGGCGCAAAAGACGAACTTCCGCCTTGCCCGGCAGGCGGAGTTGGGTTGGGATGCCCGGGTATGCGTCTCCTCCTTGCCTTCCTTCTCGCCACGGTCGCCCTGCGCGCCGAGTCCATCCTGCCGGCCAACGCCCGGGTCGCCATCATCGGCGACAGCATCACCGAGCAGAAGCTCTACTCGAAGTACATCGAGACCTACCTACTGGCCTGCACGGGTCGCAGTGACATCCACGTCTTCCAGTTCGGCTGGAGCGGTGAGCGCGCGGGCGGGTTTGCGGCGCGACTCGAGAACGACCTGGCGGTGTTCAAGCCGAACGTGGCCACCACCTGCTACGGCATGAACGATGGCAGCTACAAGCCCTACGCGCCGGAGATCGGCGCCGAGTACGAGAAGAACATGCGCGCCGTGCTCGCCGGCTTGAAAAAGGTCGGCGTGCAGGCAATCGCCGTCGGCTCGCCGGGCGGGGTGGATCCGGACTTCTTCAACCGGCCCACCGTTCCGGGCGCGGTTTACAACGACAACCTCGCCCAGCTGCGCGACATCGCCCGCAAGCTTGCCGAGGAGCACGGCCTGCCCTTTGCCAATGTCCATGGCACCATGCTGAGCGCCCTGCCGAAGGCGAAGGCGGCGCTCGGCAAGGACTATGCCCCCTTCGGCGGCGACGGTTTTCATCCCTCGGCGGCCGGGCAGTTGCTCATGGCCGAGGCCTTCCTGAAGGCCCTCGGTTTCGATGGCGACCTCGGCACGATCACGGTCGATCTGAAGGGCCTCGGCAGCGCGACCGAGGGTCACAAGGTGCTGCCGGTGAAGCTGCCCCCGGGCACGGTGCAGGTGGTCAGCACGCGCTGGCCCTTCTGCTTCGACGCCGATCCGAAGAACGCCGGCAGCACGCGCAGCATCCTGCCCTTCACCCGCTTCAACGAGGAGCTCAACCGCCTGACCCTGAAGGTGCAGAACCTTGAGACGGCGAAGGCGAAGGTGCGCTGGGGCGAGCAGGTGCGCGAGTTCTCGCGCCAGCAGCTTGAGGCCGGCATCAACCTCGCCGCCGAGTTCGAGCGCACGCCGTTCGACGGTGCCTTCACCGGCTTGATGAACGCCGTGGCCACCAAGCAGGCCTACGAGACCGTGCTGGTGAAAAACCTGGTCACCCACATGCGCAACCTCGGTGCCGAAGACCCCAAGGTTGCCGCCGCCCTCGCCAAGCTCAAGCAGCGCCTCGCCGCGGAGCACACCAAGCAGGACGCCAACGTCCGCAAGCAACTCCAGCCGGTCACCCACACGATCCGGATCGAACCGGTCGAGTGAGGCTCGGAGAGCCATTGCAAATCTCAGATTTCAGGATTTCAGATGCCATCTGTGATCTGAAATTTGAAATCTGAGATTCTTTTTCAGGCCCGGTTGACGGCGCTGAGCACGGCCTGGATCGACGCCAACTCGATGTTGGTGTCGACGCCGGCACCCCAGACGGTCCGACCGCCGGTCTTGATCTGGATGCAGGCCAGTGCGCTGGCTTCCGTGCCCTCGCCCAGGCTCTGCTCGCGGTAGCTGGCGACCTCGAAGACCGGCACACCGGCGTCCTGAATCAGGGCGTTGACAAAGGCGGCGATGGGGCCGTTGCCGGTGCCGGTGACCGCGATCTCACGACCGTCGCGCACCAGGCTGCAGCGGCAGGTGAAGACACCGTCGACGCCGTCGGCATGGAAGTGGTGCAGGCTGAAGGGCGTCTTTCGCTCGATGTATTCCTTCCAGAACATCGCCTTCAACTCCGCGGCAGTGACTTCGCGGCCGAGGTTGTCGACGATGTCGTTGGCGATCGGGCCGAACTCGCGCTGCATGTCCTTGGGCAGCTCAATGCCGAACTCGCTCTCCAGCAGGTAGGCGACCCCGCCCTTGCCGCTCTGGCTGTTGACCCGGATGACCTCGCGGTACTCGCGGCCGACGTCATGCGGATCAATGGTCAGGTAGGGAACATCCCAAGGGCCTTGGAAGTTGTCTTTCCATTCCTTGAGGATTTTCTGCATTGGCTCGGGATCATTGTGATTTTCCAGTGCGAAGTAGGCAGTTTCGATTTCGCGCCTTTTTGCGATGCCCATTGGTGCCTCACGAAAGTAGGGCATAAGCCTGTCTCGCAACAGATTGAAGACGGGCTTCTGAGTCAGGTTTTGATCCGAGAGCCATGCTCCAATGCCCGCCGTGCGACTTCCCTCAAAATATTCCTTCGATTCGCCAATCTCGTTGAACAGGCTCCAGTCAGCAACGCCCTTCTTGATGGCGTCCTGATGGCTGCCGCTGAAGGCAGTGAAGACGAGTTCGCCGGCGTAGGGCTGGCGCGGCGGCACGGTCATGCCGGTGGTGCGCTCGTACATGCCGATCAGGCCGTTCATGTCGGAGAAATCCAGCCCGGGGGCGATGCCGTGCATGTACAGGTTCATCGCCACCTGGACGATGTCGAGGTTGCCGGTGCGCTCGCCGTTGCCAAAGAGCGTGCCCTCGACGCGGTCGGCCCCGGCCAGCAGGCCCAGCTCGGTGGCGGCGGTGCCGGTACCGCGGTCGTTGTGGGTGTGCAGGCTGATGATCAGGCTCTCACGATTCTTGATGTGCGTGCAGATCCACTCGATCTGGTCGGCATACACGTTCGGCATGGCCACCTCGACGGTGTCCGGCAGGTTGAGGATCATCTTGCGCTCGGGCGTCGGCTGCCAGACGTCCATCACTGCCTCGCTGATCTCTTTGGCAAACTCGACCTCGGTGGCGCTGAAGCTCTCGGGCGAGTACTGAAGGGTCACCTGAGTCCCTGCGTCTTCAAGAACTCCGATACGACGCTTGATCGCTTCGGCTCCTTCGACCGCAATAGAGGTAATCTGCTCCTTGGTCTTCGCAAACACATGCTTACGTTGGGCGGGGGATGTTGAGTTGTAGAGGTGGATGATCACCTTCTTTGCGCCCTTCAAGCTTTCCACAGTTCGGTCAATGAGATCGGACCGCGCCTGTACCAGGCACTGGATCGTCACATCGTCGGGGATGCGCTTCTCCTCGATGAGGCGGCGGTTGAAGTTGAACTCGGTGTTCGAGGCGGCCGGGAAACCGACCTCGATCTCCTTGAAGCCGCACTTCACCAGGGCGTCGAACATCTCCAGCTTCTGCGAGACGTTCATCGGCACGGCGAGCGCCTGATTGCCATCGCGCAGGTCCACGCTGCACCAGGCCGGGGCCTGGGTGAGCTGGCGCGTCGGCCATTGGCGGTGGGGCAGATCGACCGGCGGGAAGGGCCGGTACTTGGTGGCGGGATGCTTCAACATGGTACGAAGGGACAACAAAAGGTGGAACTTGGCGTTGGGCCAGGAAAAACGTTCCTGGAGCCGGGAAGGGGGCCGCGACGTGGCGGCGGGGCAGGGCGAGGAAACACGGGCCGCCTACCCTAGCGTAAGTCGCAGGGCAAGCAGGGTCGGGGCCGACAGGTTCCAGTTCACAAAGCCAAGTTAAACCTTCCGTGTCCGGCGTGCACGGACTTTTTTGCGGCTTGCCCTCCGCCCGCCACCGGCTTAGGCCACGGGCATGGCTTTGAAGGCAATCATCCACCGTGTCGCGGTGTCGTTTTCCGACCTCGACCGCAACCACTACGCCGATCACTCGCTGACCCTGGCGCGGCATCCCTCGGAGACCGAGGAACGCATGATGGTGCGCCTGCTCGCCTACGTGCTGAATGCCCCGGCCGATCCCAGCGACGGCGCGCTCGAGTTCGACAAGGATCTCTGGGAGGCCGATGCACCGGCCCTGTGCCGCCGCGACCTGACTGGCCTGCTGCTGCACTGGATCGAGCTGGGTCAGCCGGAGGAAAAGCGCCTGTCGCGCGCCTGCGCCCGGGCGCGACGGGTGACGGTTTACGCCTATGCCGCCACCGCCCCGGCCTGGTGGGCCTCGGTGGCGGGCCGGCTCGGCCGCTTGCCCAACCTCGAAGTCTGGCAGTTCCCCGCCGACCAGGTGCGCGAGCTCGGTCAGCTCGCCCAGCGCTCGATGAACCTGCAGGTCACCCTCCAGGACGGCGGACTCTGGATCGGCGAAGGCGAGAAGAGCGTCGAACTGATCCCGGTGCGGCTGAACGAGGGCTGAGCTGGGAGCGAAGGGCGAAGGGCGAAGAGGCAGTGCTCTGTGCTCTGTGCTCTCTGCTCCATGCAAGCCCGGCCGATTCGGATCGTTTGGGGTTGACACCCGTGGGTCTACCGAACCTAGACTGAAAATTCCCCCGGGGAATCCCCCGAAGCTTTCTGATGCTGCCATGAATTCGCCCGTCCGCTGCCTTCGCTTCGCCCTCGGCTGCCTGCTCCTGCTCGGGATCGGACTGCCGGCGGCCGCGGCCACCGTCGTCAGCAACCTGACCGCCGCCCAGCGCGCGGGCACGGCCCTGGTCGACATCGGGTACGACCTGCAGGCCCCCGGTTACGCCGCCGTGACGGTGACCCTGGAGGCCTCCAGCGACGGCGGGGCGACCTGGACACTGCCGGTCCTGACCGTGAGCGGCGACGTCGGCAGCGGCGTCGCCCCCGGCACCGGCCGCGCCATCGTCTGGGATGCCGGTGCCGACTGGCCGGGCAACGTCAGCCAGCAGATGCGTTTTCGAGTGACGGCGGACGAGGGATTCTCCCTGATCCCCGGTGGCGAGTTCACCATGGGGCGAACGTCGGGGGACACGGACACCAACGCTCCGCCGGTGACAGTCATGGTGAGCAGCTTCTACCTGCAGAAGACCGAGACGACCAAGGCGCAGTGGGACAAGGTGCGGACTTGGGGTTTGGCCAACGGCTACACGGATTTGCCGACGGGCAGTGCCAAGGGGGTGGATCATCCGGTCTATTCCGTGAACTGGTTTGATGCGGTGAAATGGTGCAACGCGCGCAGTGAGATGGAGGGCTTGTCGCCCTGCTACACAGTTGGCGGGATTGCCCTGCGCTCGGGCACGACGGTGCCCGATGTCGATTGGAGTGCCGACGGCTACCGACTGCCGACCGAGGCGGAGTGGGAAAAGGCCGCGCGTGGTGGCGTCAGCGGCAAACGCTTCCCCTGGGGCGAGGACACGATCGATCACAGTCGGGCCAATTATGCCTCGAACCAGGCCCATGCCTACGACACGAATGGCTATGAGGGCGACACCTTCCACCCCGATTACGACGAGGATCCGGTGCCCTACACGAGCCCGGTGGCGAGTTTTGCGGCGAATGGTTTTGGATTGTACGACGTGACGGGCAATGTGTTCGAGTGGTGCTCGGACTGGTATGCTGCGGACAGCTATGCGGGTGGCGTGACCGATCCGCGCGGTGCTGTCAGTGGCACGGAACGCATCCTGCGCGGCGGTGGCTGGAACAATGCCGCGAATCGCGCGCGCGCCTGTGACCGCCACAAGCGCGCCGCCAGCGACCGGGTGAGCAATGTCGGCTTCCGTCCAGCACGCGGCCGGCTCGGTCATGATCTCGTGGAAATTCCCGACGGCAGCTTCATCATGGGGCGAACCAGCGGTGACTCGGACAGCAATGCACCGCCGGTGACGGTCACGGTCAGCGGGTTTTATCTGCAGCGGACTGAGACGACGAAGGCCCTTTGGGATGAGGTGCGGACCTGGGCCGCGAGCAACGGTTACAGCGATCTGCCGGCCGGTGGTGGCAAGGCCTCGGACCATCCGGTGCACTCAGTGAACTGGTTTAGCGTTGTGAAGTGGTGCAATGCGCGCAGTGAAATGGAAGGCAGGACGCCGTGCTACACAGTCGGGGGTGCTGTGATGCGGTCAGGAACCGCCGTGCCCGAAGTCGACTGGACGGCCAACGGCTACCGCCTGCCCACCGAGGCCGAATGGGAAAAGGCGGCGCGGGGAGGGGTCAGTGGCAAGCGATTTCCGTGGGGGGATACGATCAGTCACGATGAGGCGAACTACTTGGCCAACAGCAGCACGCATGGCTATGACACGAGTGGCTACTCGATCGATACCTATCATCCGGCTTATGCCAATGGTGGCACTCCCTACACTTCACCGGTGGGTAGCTTTGATGCGAATGGCTTTGGGTTGCTCGATGCCAGCGGTAATGTGTTCGAATGGTGCTGGGACTGGTATGGCTCAGGTGAATATGCCGACTCAGCTATTAATCCACATGGTGCTTCTGAGGGGACATACCGGGTGTTGCGCGGTGGATCGTGGGGTAGTAATGGCGGAGCGATTTTTGCCCGATCTTGTAACCGCTTTAGTGACGTGCCGGAGCAGATGAATAGCTACGGGTTCCGTGCTGCTAGCCGCCTTTCCACTCCAATCCGTTCTCTTATCAGTGAAGTCAGCTCCCTCGACTCCCACATCCCCCAAACCCTCGCCTTCGCGCCGATCCCCGACCAACTGACCACGGCCTCCGTTCCGCTCAGTGCCACTGGCGGGGAGTCCGGCAACCCGGTGACCATTGTCGTCACCGAGGGGCCGGCGGTGATCAACGACAGCGTGTTGACCTTCACCGGTGCCGGTTCGGTGACGGTCACGGCTTCCCAGGCGGGCAATGCCTTTTACTTGCCCGCCGAGGATGTGAGCCGCACTTTCACGGTCACCAAGGCGGTGGCGGCGGTGGCCTTTGCCGAGCGCCTGCACGTCGACGATGGCACGCCCCGCTCCGTGAATGCCACCACCGATCCGGCGGATCTGCCCCTGGCACTGCTCTATGACGATGCCGCCACCGTGCCCTCCCTGCCGGGGCACTACGCCGTCGCCGCCAGCCTCGACGACCCCATCTACGCTGCCAGCGGCAACAGCAGCCTGACCATCCTCGGCCTGCGCGGCCGCGGTCAACGCCTCACCAGCGGCAGCACCGAGCCGCAGGAGGCGAATGGCACGGACTTCGGCCCCGTGCTGCCGGGCCGGGTCGCCACCCAGACTTTCACCCTCCACAATCCCGGGCCGGTCCCGGTGGTGCTGACCGGTGAGCCGCGCGTCGAACTTCTCGGCGAGCACGCCGGCGACTTCCAGATCACCCAGCCACCGGCGGCGGAAATCCCCGCCGGCGGCAGCGTCAGCTTCGAGGTCCGTTTCGCTCCCACCCAACCCGGCGCGCGCCGGGCGCTGGTGCGGCTCGCCTGCGAGTCCCTCGCCAATGGCCCCATCACCTTCACGGTTGGCGGCCACGGCGCGCTGCCCAGCCTGCTGCCGCAAACCATCACCTTCCCCCTGCCGACCTCGGTCTTCCTCAGCCAGGGGCCGCTGCCGGTGGTCGCCAGCGCCTCTTCCGGCCTGCCGGTGACGCTGTCGGTCCTGTCCGGTCCGGCGACCCTGGAAGACGGCCTGCTCCAACTGAACGAGCCCGGCATCGTGAAGATCGAAGCGCGCCAGGCGGGCGGTGGCAACTTCGTGGCCGCCAAACCGGTGGTGCGCAGCCTGACCGTCAGGGCCGATCCGATCGGCCTGACCCTGGCGAACCTGACCCAGACCTACACCGGCACCCCGCGACCCATCACCGTGCTCGGCACGGAGGAGGAGGCGACCGTGACCTATGTCATCGACAAGCAGCCGAGTGAGACCGCGCCAACGAATGCCGGCAGCTACCCGGTGACGGTGGTGGCGGGCGGGGTCACCAAGAAGGGCAAGCTGGTGATCAGCCGCGCGCCGCTCATCGTCCAGGTGCAGGACCAGCGGCGCCTGCTCGGCCAGGCGAACCCCGAGCTGACCGTGGTCCTGAGCGGCTTCCTCGCCGGCGACACCCAGGAGAGCGTGCTGTTCCGTCCGATCAGTGTGACCACGAAGGCCAAGCCGACCAGCCCGCCGGGGCTTTACCCCATCACCAGCAGCGGCGGGGCGGCGCTCAACTACACCCTGCTGCACCGCCCCGGCACCCTGGTCGTCGAGGGCCACGTCGGCAACTTCGAAGCCCTGCTGCGCGACCCCGACAGCGGCGCGCCGGTGGGCCTGCTGAAACTCACCGTGCCGACCAGTGGTCGCAGCGGTTCAGCCAGCCTCATGCTCGGCGAATGGGCCAAGCCGCTGGCCCTGGCCGGACCTCTCGTTGTCGATGAAGCCACGCGCTCGGCCAGCGCGCAGTGGCGTCGCACCGTCACCTCAAAGGATGGCGCCACGGGCGAGGTCCTCTCCGACGACTACGCCTTGGACTTCACCCTGAGTCCGTTTGGCGAACTGCAGGTCGAGGTGGAGAAGAACGAGCAACTCCTGGCTCAGTCGGAGGATGGCGCGCGCCTGCGCGAGATCGTCAAGGGCGCGGCTCTGCCGCAGGCGGGGGCCTACACCGCCGTGCTGGAGCCGGCCGAGGATGATGCAGCGCCGTCGGCTCCGGGTTGGGCAACGGCGAAGGTGGATGCCAACGGGCGGATGTCGATGACCGGCCGGCTCGGCGATGGCACCGCCTTCACCGCCAGTCTGTCGGTGGATTTGCGTGGCGAGTACCGACTCTTCGTGCAGCCCTACAAGCGTGCCGGCGCGCATCTGGGCGGCGCCTGGAGTTTGCGTGAGCATCCGCAGGTGGAGGCCGCTTGGCAGGCGCGCCGGGCGGTCTTGGTCTGGGTGAAGGGCGGGCATGCCAAGGACCCGGGCTATCGCGCCGGGTTCGGCCCGCTGGAGGTGGAGTTGGAGATGGATCCATGGCAACCGGCCAACAAGGCCACCACGCTGGCGCAGTGGCTGGGCGCGGAGCAGTTGGGGGTGAGCTACGATGCCACCGGCAGTCCGTCCGAGGCGCAGTTGCCGAATACGGTGGCGCTGGATCGCAGCAACCGCCTGCTCGTGCTGGCACCGGTGACGAATCCGCCGAACCTGCGCAAATGGACCGCCAAGGTGAATCCGCTCACCGGCTCCTTCACCGGCAGCTTTGAATTGCTCGACGTCACCCAGAAGCGCAAGGTGGACTTCAGCGGCGTGCTGCGCCAGGCGGCCGATGCCGAAGGCGACGGCCTGCAGGGCCGCGGCCACTACCTGCTGCCGCCGCTCAAGGGGGGCGAGGAGCCTGAGACCCTGACGGGCAGGCTGGAGTTTCGGCGGGTGCCGGAGTGAGCGGAGAGCGGAGAGCGGAGAGCGGAGAGCTTCTGTCCGCCAACGGCTGGCCTCCTCTCCGCTCCAGGCCCTGCGCTCTCCGCTATTTTCAGCCCGCACTTGCCAAACCCCCGGGGGGCGTTATACTGAAAGTTCACGGAAGGGTGGCTGAGTGGTCTAAAGTATCTGACTCGAAATCAGACGTGGGGGTGACCCCACCGTGGGTTCGAATCCCACCCCTTCCGCCATTCTTCGCCGTCTCAGCGGCGAAGAATGCCCTCCGAAGCTCAACGAGCGAAGGACGGGCTGATCTTCTCCCGCCCGGCTTCGAATGGCATGCCATTCTTGGGAAACCAGAGACCTGCCTCGCCTCGCCGCCCATGATGTCGAGCAAGTCCCCCGGCTGTTTTGTCGCCGGCTCAGCGGCGAAGAATGGCACGCCATTCCTTCACGCTCTCAGCTGCCTATGTGAAGGCCGCAGATGCCTTGGGTAAGGCCACAAGAGACCCAATTTTGGCCGTTTTTGGCATGAACTGGGGTTGTTACCATCTACCAGAGAACGGCGGACCTCCCGTTCGGCTACCCGATTGACTGAATGAGGGATCGTACACGTGTTCAAAACGTTAATGATAAGACGAAAGTGTATTTACACAATCCGCGCTCGGTTTTCCATTCTCATCTAGGGATGGATCAATGATTGCGCTTATCCCTCGTATCGGGAAAGTTCCAGTGGTGACTGGACCTTTGGGAGGATAAGCCCGCTGGACGCAAACAGCACTTCTTTGCCAACGACCTTGGCGCCAGCGGTATAGCTCAGGTCATAAGCGAGGGATTGATAGCCTTTATAGCATTCCCAAACTTCAGGAACCGCGTCGTAGGAAACAATCCATGGAGCCTTCAACTGACCAACACGCTTGGCAATGCGTTGATGGTCCTTCAACTTATATCCATCATGATAAAGACCCTTCGATTTAACGAAGTATGGGGGGTCCAGATACAGCAGCGCCTTGTTTCGAAGCCGCACTTTAGAGAGGAAGTCTTCGGCGTCGAGATTGTGGATTATGACGCGGTCCGCGTATAGCGAAGCTTGCTCAATTTTCAGGCACAATCCGTCTCGATTGAACCGGACATCCATTTTCCACTCTCCATCCTGCTTTTGGCCACCAATCAGTCCTCCACGCAAGATTCCCGACCGGTTTGTCCGATTCATATAAAGAGCCGCAAAGCCAAGGTCGAGTTGGTTGTGGTCGTTCGGGTGTCGAATGACCTCTCTTTGTCGGAGCCATTCTGGGACGTTTAAAGGTGTTTCTCGAACCAATGCACAAAGGTCATCAGGACACTCAAAGACGCTTTTCCAAAACGCATAAACAGCTGGGTTAAGGTCATTGATGTGCACACGATCAGCGTGCCCCGAATGGAGCAACCCCAAGGCTACCCCAGCACCGCCAGCGTAAACTTCAGCGTAGTCGCAGCCATAGAGATCATTCAGATCAATGATTTTCTTGAGGAATCCCGTCAGTCTGGTTTTCCCACCTGGATAGCGTAGAGGCGTGATCGTGGTCATCCGCTGCTTTTATATGTTCTTCCAGATCACTTCAAGGTATGGCTGCATTTCGTCCCATGTCATTAGGATTTCCTTCTTCCGGGGAATGGGTGCAAGATCATGAATATAGGAGTGGAGCGAATGCACTGAGAAAAGCTCGTGCGTTGTGTATGCCCTGCGCCACGTCTTCAACGTGTCGAAGGCCATAATTCCATTGTCTTCCAGATACTTCCCAACCTTCTCCATTTTGTCCTTAAATTTCGCTCGATGATCACAAGGGATCTGCTTTGCTTCAATGAAGCAGGTGATGGAAAGTTCAAGGAACACTCTTAGCGTAACAGCCGCTGTCAGTTCTTTGCATTCCACTTTCAGTTGCCGCATCTCGATGTAGAGCTTTCGAGCTCTTGCATGCGATGTGATACGGAATGCACATGTCGTTGGAATCAAGTTCGAACGAATATGAGCGGGAGTCGTGGTGCCTTTTGGTTTCAGAGCCGCAGCCTTCGAGGCTGCTCGACCTGCACCAACCGTAGCTTCCGTCAGTGGAACCGGATCGATAGGAGCCGCTACTTCTCCAGGCTTTCTGGATTTAGCCCAGCCTTGTGCAATCTGAGAACGCTGCTCCTGTGATTTGATGTGTTCAATCTTTAATTTTTGTGTCGCCAGATCACTCACAAGATTCAGCAGCGACCGCTGCACTCCAGGCGCATCATCCACGGCGATTACCGGCTCCCCCTTTTTCTTCTCAATACCAATTGCATTGCGAACCTCCTTGGTATTCAGCATACGTTGAAGGCTTGTGAGGGAAACCTTGTTCAGGTTATCGACATCATTCTCCTTTAAGCCTGGGGTCGCCAAGAGCGCTTCCCTGACTTTATATGCAAAATGAGTTTGACCTTGTTTACCGTGCTTGTGATCGAACCTTGTCTGCTGCGGTGTCCCCCAAGTGACAACTCCCACTCCGCCTTGCTGGCCTCGATGGCGGACACTCAACCAGTGGGCGCGTCTATGTTCATCATTTTCCACTACACAAAAGACCTCTTTAATTGCTTCTGGCAGTTTCTTGGAGAGGTCGTTAATCCGCTTGATAAAATTAGCAGGAGCGATGCCATCCGCTAAACTGGGATTGTTCAAAAGTTTGATGGTAGTGACCCGACGATTGCCTTCAGCGACGATCCAATATTCGTCGTTCTCGCTGCGGAATAAAATCGGCAATTCTGAGGGATTCGGGCCAAACTCAACGATGTCAGCTGCAAGATTCAAAATGTGATCCCCGTGAAGATGGATCATCTGCTCCATAGCCGCTCGCTCGGAATCCACTGCATTGGGGAATCGAGGATTATCGGGGTCGAGCCAAAGCTCGCCAATCTTGAAATTCTTCCGGGCGACAGGCATAATTGAGAGAAATTGCACTTTCCAGCACTTTCGTCAATTCGATAAGCAAAACACCCAATGACAATAGAACTTTTTGTGCGAGGCTTGTTTCTAACGGCAGGAAATCTGTCGTAAAACGTTATCAATCAAAGAAATATGCCAAGAAATCCTATTATCACCGAGCTTGCTCCCCAAGCGTCCCGTCCCGTGATTACGGAACCTGCTCCCCCTCGTCCCGGGACACTGATTCACGGTTAGTCGAGCCCGGGTATCGTTGAGGGGCAACCACATTCCTTTGAATGTGGCGACTCTTGCCACAATGCTATTGCACTTTCACACCGAAGCGGCACACTGAGACAGGATGTTGCCTTTGTAACGCCTTGATTTTCATGCGGGTTTGGATTTGGGGTCTCTTCCACCCCTTCCGCCATTCTTCGCCGTCTCAGCGGCGAAGAATGCCCTCCGAAGCTCGAAGCTCGAAGCTCGAAGAGCGAAGGACGGGCTGATCTTCTCCCGCCCGGCTTCGAATGGCACGCCATTCTTTGAAAAACCGAGACTATGCTCTGTTGCATGGTGTTCTGCTGATGTGGCAATCCAACTCTTGTTTCGCCGTCTCAGCGGCGAAGAATGGCACGCCATTCTTGGGAAACCCGATGAATCACTCCCGCCGCGCGCGTTCGGCGATGAGGAAGATGGCGAGGATGAGCTCGACGACGACGCGGGCGGCGAGCACGTAGATGAGGAAGGCGAGCGGGCCGGTGACGAGGGTGAAGAGGCCGTAGAGCAGGCCGACGCTGAAGCCGCTGAACATCCAGGTGAGCGCGGAGAGCAGGGCGGCGATCAGGCTGAGCGCGTACAGCACGCGGATGAGCCTCGGCGTGACGAACTCGCGGAAGGAGAAGTCGGAGACGAGATCAAAGAGCGCGCGCAGCACCGTCCAGGGGCTGCGCGCGGCGTTGTGGGAAGCGGGATCAGGCATGGCGGCGGCGCCCGCTCATTTGACCAGGCGCAGGATGAAGGGGTAACGGTAGGCCTTGCCCTCGTTCGACTGGATGGCGGCAATGATGACCAGCACGATGGCGGCAATGCCGACGCCGATGAGCAGGATAACGGGCAGCACCAGCCAGAAGGTCGCCATGCAGATCAGGGCGATGATGCTGACGGTGATGTTGAAGTTGATCGCCTCCTTGCCCTGGTCGTTGACGAAGGGCATGCTGTCCTTCTTGATCGCCCAAAGAATGAGCGGGCCGATGATCGAGGCGCCCGGCACGGTGACGATGAAACCGGAGAACGACAGCAGGTGGCAGAGCATCGCCATCGTGCGTTCTTCCTTGGAGGGAATCGCCGCGGAGATTTCCGGGGCGCCGTCTGGAGGCGGGGTGCTGGTTTCCATACGGTCCCCACTCTACCCCGTGGCCGCCACCGGCGCAACCCCACTCTCGGCGAGCGGCCGGGTGCGGTCGGGTTTGCCGCTGGCGGTTTTCGGCAGGCGCTCGACGAAGACAAAGCGCACCGGCACCTTGTGCGCCGAGAGCTGGCTCCGGCAGTGCTCGGCCAACACGCGCACGGCCGGGGGCGCGGCGGGGTTGCGCGCCACCACTTCCGCGGCCGGCACCTGGCCGAACCCCGGGTGCGGCAGGCCGACCACGCGGGCTTCGCGCACGTGGGGATGGGTTTGCAGGCAGGCCTCGATCTCCTCGGGGAAACACTTCATGCCGCCGACGTTGAGGACGCTGTGGCGACGGCCGATCAGCCAGATGGCACCGTCGCCATCGCGCCGGGCGAGGTCGCCGGTGCGGAACCAGCCGTGGTCGAGCAGGCGCTCGCGAGGGGTCCACGGGCTCAGGTAGGCGTCGGCAAAACCCGGGCCGCGCAGGCAGAGTTCGCCGGTCTCGCCGTTGGCCAGGGGGCGGCCGGTCTCGTCGCGCAGCTCCATTTCAAAGTCCGGCTGGGGGGCGCCGACGCTGGCGGTTTTTTCCGGCCAGGCCGTGTTGAGCAGGGGCAGGCCGCACTCGATGATGCCGAGCGCCTGGCGCAGCGGCAGGCCGAAGCTCCGCTGGAAGGCCTCGGCGGTGGCCACCGGCAGCGGTGCAGCGGTGGAGACCGCCAGGCGCAGGCTCGGCACCGGGCCGGCGCCGGGGGCGGCGGCGAGCAGGGCGTGATGGAAGGGCGCGGCGTAGAGCACCGTGCCACGGTGCGCCCGCAGGGCGGCGACCACGTCCTCGCCGAGGTGGCTGGCAGGCAACACGGTGGCGGCGCCGTGGCGCAGGTACAGCAGCAGGGAAACGGCGAAGTGATGCGCCATCGGCAGCATCCAGACGACGCGATCGCCGGGGCCGATGCGCAGACCGGCGTTGGCGGCCCGCAGGCGCGCGAGCAGGGTTTCGTGCGACAGCACGACGCCCTTGCGCCGGCCGGTGGTGCCGGAACTGAAACGGATCAGCGCCGGGTTCAGGCCGGCCAGCGCGGCTTCATCAAAGGTGGGCGGCGGCGTGTCGAGTTCGAACCAGGTGGCGGTCAGGCCGGCCGCGGCCAGGGCACGCGTGCCGACCGCGGGGTGCGGCCAGTCGTGGCCACCGGCGGTGAGCACGGCATGCAGGGAAGTGGTCGCCGCCAGTTCGAGTCGTTCCGGTCCGGTCAGCTCCGGCGCCACCGGAATGAGCACCGCGCCGGCGCGCAGCAGGGCCAGCGACCAGACAATGTGCGCGAGGCCGTTGGGACAGGACAGGCCGATGCGGCGGCCCCGGCAGTCGCCGAGCGCGGCGGCGGCTGCCTCCGTCCAAGCGGCCAGCTCGCCGTAACTCGTCGTGCGCGCCGGCTCGATCAGGGCGGGCGCGGCAGGATCGGCGTGGCGGAAGATGTCGTCGGCGAGGTTCATCCTGGAGGCGGCTTCATGCTAACCTGCGATGCCGGGCTGGCAATCGCGCGCCCGGCCAATTCTGGCCTTCGGTCGCCCTTCCTTGCGAAATGGTGGCCGGCGGACGGCGTTTGTGTTAGGACTGCATCAAGCTCATGAAAATTCGCCTGTTCCCCGTTTTTGCCGCGCTGCTGCTGGCCGCCGGTGCCCGTCTGACGGCCGCCGAGGCCAAGGTCGATTTCGCCAGCCAGATCAAACCCCTCCTCGGCAGCCGCTGCATCAGCTGCCATCAGTCGGGCGCCCTGTTTGGCGAGCTGAACCTGGAGAACCGCGACATGGCCTTCAAGAAGCGCGCCAACGGCCCGGTGATCCTGCCGGGCCGCCCCGACAGCAGCATGCTCTACCTCGTGCTCAAGCTGCCGCCGAAGGAGATGAAGGCGATGCCGCCCAACGGCCACCGCATTCCCGACCGCGAGGTCCAGCTCATCCACGACTGGATCCAGCAGGGCGCGGAGTGGCCCACGGGTGCCGAGGGCGTCATCCGTCCGCCTGCGGCCAAGGCCGACACCGGTTCCTGACGCGGCCCCGCCATGACCGCCTGGATCGCGCGCCTGCTCCTGCTCGCCGGCCTCATCGCCGCGCTGTTCGGCTTTCATCACGCGCGCACCCACCGGCCGCTGCGGGTCGACACCGCCCGCGCACAGGGCCTCCTGCTGCTCGGCAACGGCACCGATCCCGCCACCCTCGATCCCCATCTCGCCACCGGCACGCCCGAGCACCACATCCTCGACGCCCTGTTCGAGGGCCTGGTGACGACCGCGCCGGACCACCCCGACGCCAATGCCCCGGGCGCGGCCGAGCGCTGGCAGACCGAGGACTTTGTCCACTGGACCTTCCACCTGCGCCGCAACGCCCGCTGGAGCGACGGTACGCCGGTCACCTCGCGCGACTTCCTGTTCGCCTTCGAACGCATCCTGACGCCGGCGCTCGCCGCCGATTACGCGCCGATGCTCTACCCGCTGCGCAATGCCGAGGCCTTCAACACCGGCAAGATCACCGACTTCCGCGAGGTCGGTGTCGAGGCCCCCGACGACCACACCCTGCGTCTCACCCTGCAGGGACCGGCGCCCTACCTGCCGTCGATGCTCAAGCACTACGCCTGGTATCCCGTGCCGCGCCATGTCATCGAGCGCCACGGGCGCATGACCGACCGCGTCTCGCCGTGGACACGCGACGGCAACTACGTTGGCAACGGCGCCTTTCAACTGCGGGAATGGCGGCTCAACCACTACCTCGCCGTCGAGCGCAACCCGCACTACTGGGATGCCGCCTCGGTGCGGCTGAACGGCATCCAGTTTTTCCCCATCGTCAGCGACGCCACCGAGGAACGCGCCTATCGCGACGGCCAATTGCATGCGACCTATACCCTGCCGCTGGCGAAGATCCCCGAGTACCGCCAGCGGCCCGATTGCCGCATCGATCCGCTGCTGGGCGTCTATTTTTACCGCTGCAACGTCACGGTGAAACCGCTCGACGACCCGCGGGTGCGGCGCGCCCTGGCGCTGGCACTCGACCGCGAGAGCCTGACCGGCAACGTCCTGCGCGCCGGCCAGCAGCCCGCCCATGGCTTCACCCCGCCGGGTTGTGCCGAGGGCTACAGCACGCCGCGGGTGCTGGCCTTTGATCCGGAGCAGGCGCGCCGCCTGCTGGCCGAGGCCGGCTTTCCTGAGGGGCGCGGTTTCCCGGAACTGGAGATCCTCATCAACACCTCCGAAGCCCACCGGGTCATTGCCGAGGCCGTGCAGGAGATGTGGAAACGGCACCTCAACGTCCGCGTCGGCGTGCGCAACGAGGACTGGGGCGTCTATCTGGAAAGCCAGCGCAAGCTCGCCTTCAGCCTGAGTCGCGCGGCCTGGGTGGGCGACTACCTTGATCCCTCGACCTTTTTGACGATGTGGCGCACCGGCGACGGCAACAACAACACCGGCTGGAGCAATCCGAAGTACGACGGCCTGCTCGAGGCCAGCGCCCGCGAGGGCGACCCCGCGCGGCGCTTTGAGATCCTCGGCCAGGCCGAGCGACTGCTGCTCGATGAGCTGCCCGTGCTGCCGGTTTACTGGTATGTCCGCCCCTGGCTCAAGCGCCCGGAAGTCCAGGGCTGGCCACCCTCCGTGCTCGACCACCGCTGCTACAAGGCCATCTCTCTTGGCACTGAGGATTGAAGCATGATGGACTCCCTCCATGGCAAGCTCGTGCGGCTGGGCCTCGTTGTGCTCGGCGTCCTTGTCCTTGGCATCGGCTGGCACCTGGGGTCGCGGGAAACACGCGAGGCAGGGAAGCTGCGGCAGGCGCCAAGCGGGCTCGCTCCGGTCGATCCGACGCGGCCCAAGGTTGGGAGTGAATCCGCAGCGGCGAACGACAAGCCCGCAGCCTCCGCGCGCTTGCAGGACAACCTGCTGACCGAGCAGCGTGCGGAGAGGTGGATTCAGGACATGGAGGCCCTGGCGACGGAATACCACCGTTTGCAGAAGCAACTGTATTTGGAGCATCCGGAACTGCCTGGATTGCGGGAGTACATCCGGAACCGGCCGGGCGAACTCAATGAAGGCATCAACCCCTTGATCGATGAACTGACCCTTTCTCTGAAGGACAGGTCGTTTGCCCAAGTCTGGGCGGACCTGCGGGCCTTGAGACGTCCCGACGAATGGCTGGCGGCATTGGAGGATCCCTTGTTCGCAGCTTATTTTCAGGACGTCTGGGCCCATGCCGGCATCGACAAGCAGATCACCGCCTGGCTGCGTGAGGGCGACGCCTTGGCGGGCCTGCAGCCTTGGGCGGCCGATCATTCGTTGTCGTTCGCGGAGTTGAGAAGTGTCTTGGAAGCGCGCCGGGTGCGCTATCAGGAAGCCGCCGAACGTGTGGCGCAGCAGGCGCAGGTTCCGGGTCGCCTGCTGCAGGTCCTGGAGCCGACCGAGTACTTCAAGGTTCAAGTGGCGGAATGGTACGTGGAGAGTTTTTATGCCGGTCGGCTTCAGCAAATCCGCCGGGAGATGAACCGGCTGGCAAATGAGCTGGGTCAGCTGGCCAATCAGCATCAAGATGAAGCGATGAAGATCCTCATGAAACGCGCCGCCTCGATCAACTTCCCCGACATCGGCAAGAGGTAGTCCACGGCTCCACGGCATCTCAGGGTTCCTGCGGCTCGACAGGCTTGCGGCGGACGGGGGCAGTGTGGGGCGGGCTGTCCTGAGCACGCCGTGCTCGATGGAGCTTGCGGCTCTCCCCAGGCCCGGCGCTCTGGGACAGAGCGCCCTACCGCCCGGAAATCTGGGACAGAGCGCTCCACCCGGGTGGGGCCGGGCCATCTCCTTGGAAGCCCCTTGATTTCCCCGCGGGTCCGGCCTACCAGCAGCCTGCCTGCCATGAACGAACAACTGAAGATCCTGAGCGGATCCGCCCATCCCGAACTCGCCCGGCTCATCTGCCAGAATCTTGGCACCCAGCTTTGCGATGCGACGCTGACGACCTTTCCGGACGGCGAGACCTTCGTGCAGATCAAGGAGAACATCCGTGGCGGCGACATCTACATCGTCCAGCCGACCTGCCCGCCGACCAACCAGAACCTGATGGAACTGCTCATCATGGTCGACGCCGTGCGCCGTGCCAGCGCCCACCGCATCACCGCCGTGCTGCCGTTCTTTGGCTACGCCCGCCAGGACCGCAAGGACCGCCCGCGCGTGCCGATCACCGCCAAGCTGGTCGCCAACCTGCTGGTCGCCAGCGGTGTCCACCGCGTGCTCACCGTCGATCTGCACGCCGGTCAGATCCAGGGCTTCTTCGACATCCCGGTCGATCACCTTTACGCCGCTCCGGTGCTGATGAAGGCGATCCGCGAGCGCGGCATCGAGGATCTGGTGGTGGTTTCGCCGGACGTCGGCGGCATCAAGATGACCCATGCCTACGCCAAGGCCCTCAACGCGCCCATGGCCATCGTCGCCAAGAACCGCGTCAGCGCCGAGGAGGTTGAGGCCCTCAACGTCATTGGCGACGTCGCCGGCCGCAATGTCCTGCTGGTCGACGACCTCACCGAGACCGCCGGCACCCTCACCGCCGCCGCCGAGCTGCTGCGCAAGCACGGCGCCCGCAACATCTACGCCGGCGTCTCGCATGCCGTGCTGGGCGACAAGGGCAAGGCGCGCATCGCCGACTCCCCCATCATCGAGCTGTTCGCCACCAACTCCGTGCCGCAGGCGGTGGGCGACAAGGTGACCTCGCTGGACATTTCCGGGCTGCTCGCCCAGGCCATCATCCGCATCCATAACAACGAGTCCGTCACTTCTCTCTTTGACATCTAGCGGCGGGCGACTATGCTCCCGGCCCTTTTCTACCAAACACCTGTTCATCGGAGCAACGCATCATGGCCAAAATCCTCGACATCCCCGCCCAGCCGCGCACCAGCGCCGGTACGTCCGCCGTCAACCGCCTGCGCAAGTCCGGCTCGATTCCGGCCGTGATCTACGGTCGCAAGACCGCCCCGACCAATGTGCAGGTCGACGCCAAGTCCTTCACCAAGCTGCTGGAAAGCAGCGCCTCGGACAACATCCTCGTCAGCCTCAAGCTCGGCGAACAGGCCCAGCTCGCCCTCGTCCAGGAAGTCCAGCACGACCACCTGCGCGGCGGCATTCTGCATGTCGACTTCCACGCCGTCGCCATGGACGAGGAAATTCACGCCCAGGTGCCGCTGCACCTGGCCGGTGAATCGCCCGGCGTCAAGCTCGGCGGCCTGCTCGAAATCTTCCACCACAACCTCGAAGTCCGCTGCCTGCCCAAGGATCTGCCGGAGAACATCGAGATCGACATTTCCACCCTTGAGCATGGCCAGGGCGTCAGCGTTGGCGACGTCAAGCTTCCCGAAGGCGTGCGCGCCAAGCTGGCCCCCGAAGTGCTGGTGCTGAGCTGTGTGGCGCCGAAGGTCGAGGAGACCCCTGCCGCCGCTGCTGCCGCCGCCGCCTCGGCCAAGAAGTAATCCAGGTGTTCGTGCCTGAGAATCGCCGTGTCCGGAGTTGATGCCATCCCGCGCGCTCCGGAAGCGGTGGTTCCCCGGCTGATCGTCGGTCTCGGCAACCCCGGGCCGGAATACCACAACACCCGTCACAACGCAGGTTTCATGGTCCTCGACGAGCTGGCAAGCCGCTTCGGTGCCTCCTATGCCGAGGAGCGGCGCTGGCACGGCCTGGCGGCGAAGTTCGCCGGCGGCTGGCTGCTCAAGCCGATGACCTTCATGAACGACAGTGGTCGCAGCGCCGCCGCTTTGGCGCGCTTCCACAAGATCGCGCCGGCCGAGACGCTGGTCGTTCACGATGACGTCGACCTGCCGCTCGGCAGCCTGCGTGTGCGCCTGGCCGGTTCCGCGGCCGGTCACAACGGTCTGAAGTCGCTCATCCGCCACTTCGGCACCGAAGCCTTTCCCCGTCTCAAGGTCGGCATCGCCGCCGGAGCCGGTCGCCCCGCCGGTGGCCGCCTGGTCGGCCACGTGCTCGGCGGCTTCCGTCCCGAGGAGCAGACCGAGATCCAGATCGCGGTGCAGCGAGCTGCCGATGCCATCATCCTCGCCTTGCGTTCCGGCCTGGGCGCGGCGATGAATCTTTTCAACCAGAAACCCAACGCCAACCCACCACCTCAGACACCACGATGAAGCGCAAGTATGATGCCATGATCGTCCTCGACATGAAGGGCAAGGAAGAATCCGTCGAACAGCTCGTCAGCGGCCTCGGCCGTGAAATGGAGCTGTCCGGCGCCAAGCTCGAGGAGATCGACCACCTCGGCAAACGCAAGTTCCCCTACAGCCCCCGCCACGTCGAGAGCGGCTACTTTGTGAACTTCAAGATCGAGGCCGACAACGCCGCGCTCGACTCGATGCGCGCCAAGTTCCGCCTCAACGAGAACATCTATCAGCAGCAGTACCTGCGCCGCGGCGAATAAGCCGAACCCGCGTTGGAACTTCCCGGAGGAGAGGCCGCATCGGTGGCGTCTCCTCCGTTTTTTTTGGACATGCTTAGCCCGCTTCGCCGCCGGACAGTTTCACTTCGCCGGAGAGCACGCCGATGAGGAAGGAGGCATGACGCTGGATCTCGGCGGTCAGGCCCATGAGGCGGTTGCGGAAGAAGAAATAAAAGAACATCGCCGGGATGCCGACGATGAGGCCGCCGGCGGTGGTGATCATCGCCTCGCCAATGCCGCCGGCGAGGTCGGCCGGCTCGCTTTGACCGGTCTTGAGCTGGTTGAAGGCGGTGATCATGCCGGTGACCGTGCCGAACAACCCAAGCATCGGCGCCAGGGTGGCGAAGACGTTGAGGTAGTTGACCCAGAGGGTCCAGCGGGTTTCCTCGGCATCGAGCGCCTCGGCGGCGGCCTCCTCCATCGACACCTTGTTGGCCTGATCGCGCTCGAAGTTGACCTTGAGCAGGGCGGCGGCGAGCACGCGGGTGATGCCGCAGGGATTGGCCAGGCAGCTCTGGTAGGCGGTGCCGACATCGCGTTTTTGCAGGGTCAGGGTGAGGCCGTCGACCAGGCCCTTGGGAGTCATCTTTTTCGCGCTCAACTGCAGCAGGCAGTAGGCGGCCACGGCCACCGTGCCGACCGAAAAAACCAGCAGCAGGTGCATGGTCCAGCCGCCCTGCTGGTAGAGATCGAGCAGGGAGGTGGATTCGACCACGACGGGCGGCGGCGGTTCCTGGGCGGCGGCGATGTCGGCGGTCAGCAGCAGCATTGCGGCGATGGCAAGCAGACGGGGCAGGGCGGTCATGGCGGTGGGGTGATGGGTGGCTGGGTGCGGGTGTCGGATGTAGGTGGCGGCATTGAGGGTGCCGTTTGCTTGGCGCGCGCCGCGGCGGCGGTTTTGGGGTAGAGGGCGAGCAGGTCGTGGGTCCGCTCGCGGGCGGCCTTGGTTTCACCGGCGAAACGGTGCACCTGTACGGCGCCCCAGAGGGCCTCGGCGGCGCGTTCCTCGGCGGAGCCGTGGAAGAGCGGCAGACGCAGGAAGAGGTCGAGCGTGCGGTGGTAGAGCCGGGTGCGTTCGGCGGCATGAACCTCGTCGTCGCGCCAGCGCGGATGGGCCGTTTCAAAATCGCGCAGGCGCTCGAACTCGGCCTGGGCCAGCACCAGGCCGGCCTCGAGCAGCAGGTCGGGATCGTCCTCACTGCGGGCGAGCCGCTCCGCCTCGGCCACAGCCTCATCCAAACGGCGCAGCTGGAGCAGGGCGCGCAGGCAGCCGCGGCGGGCCTCGGCGCGGCGGCGTGTGTCCCAGTCCTCGCGGGCAATGAGGTCGCCGATGCGCAGGGCGCGTTCCGCCAGCAGGGGATCGTCCTGGCGCAGGCACTCGCGCACGAGCGCCAGGCCGATGGCGCCGGCATTGCTGGCCGGCTGACCCAGGTGCACGGATTTCTCCTGCCAGAGCTCGAGCAGGCGTCGCTCTTGCTTCGCCGGATCGGCGAGTGCCTCCGCTTCGCCGGGCAGGGGCGCGAAGTCGATGAAGCGAATGGCGTCGGCGGGAAGGCTGCGCCGGGCTGAGCCGCGCCCGCCGGGCAGGGTTTCCAGCAGCACGATCTCGCGGCTGGCCAGGCGTTCGAGACGGCCGTGCAGGGCGCGGCCGTCCTGCAGGTGCACGACGTCCTGGGCCGCGGCGGTGGCGGCGCAAAGGCAGAGCTCAAGAGGTCAAGTGGTCTTGAGGTCAAGAGGTGGCGTCGTCAGCGGGCCGGGTGCGGCGCTGCAGGCGGCGCGCCGCCTCGGCCTGTTCCGGCAGGCCTTGCAGGGCGTCGCTGGCGACCAGTTCGCGGAGCACCTCGACGGCCTCCGGCCGGCGCCCGAGGGTTTCGAGTACGAGGCCGCGCGCCAGGTAGGCGCGGGCGGCGAGGTCGCGCTGGCGGCTGTGGCCGAGGTAGACGCGTTCGTAGAGCGCGGCGGCCTTGAGCGCCTCTCCCTGCTGCTCCCAGAGTTTGCCCCAGGCGAGCAGGGTTTCGGCCTTGGTGCGTGCCGCCGCGGTTTTGTCGGCCAGCAGTTCGCGAAACAGCGCCTCTGCCTCCGCTGCCCGGTCCTGGCCGGCGAGCAGGACGGCGCGCTCCAGGCGCACCTGGCCGCGCAGTTCAGGATGGGCGGCACGTTTTTCGCAGCGACTGAACCAGTCGAGCGCGGCGCGCGGGTCGCCTTCGGCTGCGGCCAGCCAGCCGAGTCCGGCAAGCGCGCGCTCGGCCTCGACGGCGCGCGGATGCCAGCGCAGCAGTTCGGTGTACAACTCGCGCGCCCGCAGCCGGCTGCCGGCCAGGCGCGAGGCATCGGCGCAGTCGGCGATGACGCGCGGGTGCTGCCGGCGCACATCGATCAGCGAGGCGGCCATGAGGTAGTCGGCCTGGGCGAGGCGGGGGCGGTCGGTCGGCTGCAGCTGCGCCTCCAGCCAGTGCAGGCGCGCGGTCAGGGTACGCTTGCCGGCGGCGAGTGCGGCCTGGCGCCGGCGCAGCAGATCGCGGCGCAACTCAAGCCGGGCGGCCTCGCCGCGGTGCAGTCGCGGCAGGGCCAGCAGCACGTCCTCGACCCCGTGATGCTCCGGCTGGTCGCCATGCGCTTCCACCGCGCGCCAGTAGATGGCCCGCGCTTCCTCCGGTCGATCCTGGGCGAGGCTGGCCTGGCCGCACCAGAACACCGCCTCGGCGAGCCGCCGGCTCTGCGGCCGGTCGCGGAGGAAGGCCTCATGATGTTGCCGCAGCCCGTCCCAGTCGCGGCGCAGCTTGAAGACCTGACCGATCTTGAAGTGCGCCTGCTCAAACCAGGCGCCCTCGCCCACGGCGCGGTAGTGTTCGAGACCGCGGTCGAGTTCGCCCTGCGCGCAGAGCAGGTCGCCACAGAGCACGCGCGCCTCGTCGCCATCGGCCGCCTCGGGATGCGCGCGCAGGAAGATCTCGAATTCCTCCAGCGCACCCTCGCGGTCGCCTAGGGCGTGGCGACAGTAGGCGCGGCGAAACACCGCCGCTTCGCGGTGGCGGGCGTTGTCGCCATACCGACGCAGGTGTGTGGCCAGGTGGTCGCGGCAGGCCGCGTGCTCGCGCTCGAAACTGAGCGCCAGACCGAGCCAGTAGCTGGCGTCCTCGGCGATGGGCGCCTGGCCGTGGCGGGCGAGCACCTCGCGGAAGCGGGTGGCGGCCGCGGCATTGTCATCGGCCATGAGCCGGGCCATGCCGGCGAGAAAACCGGCCTGCGCGGCGAGCTCGTGCTTCTCTCCCGCGAGCGTCTCGAAGTCGATCGCTGCGGCGAGAAAATCCTCGGCGTCGTAGCGTGCTTGGGCGAGCAGGAAACGGGCACGCAGGGTTGGGTCGGCAGCGTCGGCACCGAAGCGCTGCAGCCAAGCCTGGGCGGCGGTGATGCAGTGGTCGTGGCAGCCCACCTGCTGCCAGCATTGCACGGCCGCCAGCCCGGCCTGGGCCTGCTGGGCGCGCGCGCCGGGCAGGTCCTGGGCGGCCTCCAGCACGAGGGCGGCCTCGCGCCAGCGCTCCAGGCCGTGCCAGGCGTACCCGAGCCGCAGGCGCACGCCCAGATCGAAATCGGCGGTCGCCGCAAAGTGGCGCTGCTCGCGTTCGGTGCGCGCCAGCACGCCGCGCTTTTGAAAAACCAGCGGTTCGCTGCCGGGGCGCTGCTGCAGGGCCTCGATCTCCAGTCGCAGCGCCGCCAGCCGCGTCTCCTGATGGCGGCGCAGGCGCTCGGCCGACCAGACCCGCTGCAGGCAGGCAATGGCCTCGTGATGGCGGCCGGCGTCGAGCAGGCGGCCGCCGAGTTCCGCCAGCAGGCTGTGCAGGCTGACGATCTGGGTGACCTGGTCGAGGTGGGGTTGCAGGGTCAGGGCGAGCTCGCGGGCGGCGGCGAGTTGATCGGTCGCCAGCAGCGCATGCAGGCGCAGGATCTGGGCGCGCAGGGCGGCCTCGCGGTCGAGTTGCCAGAGCCGGCCGGATTGCTGGGCAAAGAAGGCGGCCGCTTCGTCGTGGCGGCCTTCCAGGGCGAAGGTGCTGCCGTAGAGCAGGATTGTCTCGACCTTGCGTGGAGCTTGAAACTCCGGGGTCTGAAAGTAGGCGAGCAGGGCCGCGCGCGCCTCCTCATGCGCCTCGACCTGCAGCAGCAGGATGCCGTGCCAGAAGGCCAGTTCGTCGCGCAGGCGCGGCTCCAGCTTGGGCTGGGCGAGACAGGTGGAGACGAGTTCGCCGGCGGCGCCGAATTCGCCCAGGCGGATGCGCGCCAGCGCCAGCCGCGGTTGCACCCTGGCGACGGCTTCGGCCAGCCCGGGTTCCTCGCCATAGGTGTCGAGGAAGCGCTGAAAGTGTTCCGCCGCCTGCGGCCAGTCCTGGGCGGTGGCGGCCACCTCACCGGCGGCCAGCAGGGCGGCCGGTGAATCGACTTCCTCGGCCGCCGCGGCAACGGCCGTGCCGAGCAGCAGAACGACGAGCCGGCAGAGCATGGGTTCATTCAACCCAATCTCTGCAGCATTTCAATAGGTAATTTGCCAAGTCGGCGGCTAGAAAATCCTCAGGCGCAGCGCTCGGCCTGTCGGGAATCCAGCGCCCGCGAGACGGCGTCAACAACGCGCATGTAGCAGAGTCCCTCGGTGAAGTCGGGGCGCGGCCGGAGCGCGGAAGGGTCGCGCACGGCGGCGATGAAGTCGCGTTCAACCGTCCAGCCGCCCTGCAATTCGGGCGGCACGTCTTCCACCGTCAGCGCGCCGCCGCGGCGACCGAGGCGCAGGGATTCGTCGCCGAAGTCGTAGTGCAGGGTGCCCTCGCTGCCGTGGATCCAGAGGTGGTCGCCGGGCGCGTGGGCGGCGACGCCGCTGAACAGCAGGGCGGCTTCGGTGCCGTCGCGGAAGCGGGCGAGCACGTGCAGGAAATCGGGGATGTCGACGGCGCTGGGGGTGCTGCCGGCGAAACCGCCGCGGGCCTCGACCTCGACGATGTGGCCGAGCCAGCGCTGCAGGACCTCGATGTAGATGCCGAGCGTCAGGATCTGGATGCCGCTGGTCTCGCTGCGCCGGCGCCAGTGGCCGGCCTGGGCGGGATCGAGCCAGAGCGGGCTGAAGCTGTGCAGGACGACCTGATGGGGTTGGCCGATGGCGCCCCCGGCAAGCCGTTCGCGCAGGCGGTGGCCGGCGCGCAGGCCGTGCGGGGCGGGGCAGATGCCGGTGACGAGTTCGGGAAAGCTCTGGGCCTTTTCCCACATGCGTTCGGCCTCGGCGAGACTGGCGGCCATGCGCGCCTGGGTGAAGACGTGCTTGCCGCGCTCGAGGGCGAAGCAGGTGGCGTCGGCATGCAGGTTCGGGTGCGCGCCGATCCAGACGATGTCGACCTCGTCGTGATCGACGACGTCCTCCCAGCGGGCGATGGCTTCGGCCTCGGGAGCGAAGTCGCGGCAAAACGCTTCGGCGCTGGCGAGGCTGGAGTTGGCGACGGCGCGGATGGAGATGCCGGGCAGGGCGCGCAGGCCGGGCAGGTGGCGCTGCTTGACGATGCCACCGGCGCCGACGAGGCCGATGCGGAGGGGGCGGGGGGAATCCATGCCGCGACTCTTCCCGCAAAGCCGCGGCATGCAAGCGGACGCCGTGCACTCGTCATTGCGCCGGCGCCGCGCCCCGGCATCTTGGCGACCCATGATCAGCATCCTCGACCCCGCCGCCGGCGCCCCCGGTGCAGCCAGTCTGGCTGAGCGGATGCATCATGCCTTTTCCACCGAGGGCCGGCTGGCGCAGTCGCCGCAGTTCGAGTACCGGCCGCAGCAGCAGCGCATGGCCGGGCTGGTGGCGGGTGCTTTGGAAAAGAACCACGCCCTCGTCGTCGAGGCCGCCACCGGCGTCGGCAAATCGCTCGCCTACCTGGTGCCGGCGGTGGAGCATGCGCTCGAGCACCGGCGCAAGGCGATCATCTGCACGCACACGATCAACCTGCAGGAGCAGCTCATCCACAAGGACATTCCGATCGTGCGCCAGATCGTCGGCGACTTCCATGCCGAGCTGCTCAAGGGGCGTGGCAACTACCTTTGCCCGACCCGGCTGAAGAATGCCTTCGCGCACAGTGGCGACCTGTTCAGCAGCAGCGAGGCGGCCGAGCTGACGATGATCGAGGACTGGCTGCGCGAGCACCCGGGCGGCACGCTCAGCGAGATGGATTTCACGCCCGGGGCGCGTGTCTGGTCGCTCGTCTGCAGCGAGCCGCACGCCTGCACCCCGCGGCGCTGTCCCCCCGGCAGCGGCTGCGTCTACCAGGACGTGCGCCGGCGCATGGCCGAGGCGGATGTGCTGGTGCTCAACCACACCCTGTTCTTCACCCTGCTCGCCTCGGCGGAGGAAACCCTGGCCGAGGACGCCAACTTCATCTTCCCGCGCGATTTCGTCATCCTCGACGAGGCGCACACGATCGAGAACATCGCGGCGAAGGCCTTCGGCATCCACGTCAGCGAATCGAACATCCGCTTCGAGCTCGGCCGCCTGTTCAACCCGCGCACCCGCAAGGGCTTCTTCGCCTCGCTCGGCGAGCAGGACGGCATCCGCGAGGTGTCGCAGTGCCTGGGCATGGTCGACGGCTTTTTCCGCGAGGCCGAGGCGGCCTGCAAGTTCAGCGGTCCCTACGGCAAGGAGTTCCGCGTGCGCGAGCCGGGCCTGCTCGAGGACAGCCTGGCGCTGCCGCTGCAGCGGGTTGCCCGCGCCGCCCAGAAGGCCGGCGACGCCGCCCGCAGCGAGGGGCAGAAGCTGGAACTGCTCGACATCGCCAAGCGCCTGACGGCCCTGCGCGCCAGTGTCGCCGCCTTCCTCGACCAGAGCGAGGAGGAGCATGTGTACTGGGCCGAGCGCGGCGGTGGCGACCCGCGGGTGCTGTCCTTTCACAGCGCGCCGATCGATGTCGCGCCGAAACTCGAGAGCCTGTTCTTCACCGGCACCAAGGCCTGCGTCTTCACCAGCGCCACCCTCGCGGTCGGCGACGATCCCGGACTGCAGTACTTCCGTCGCCGGGTCGGCGCCGCGCGCGCCGAGGCGGCGGTGCTGGAGAGCCCCTTCGACCTGCGCAAGCAGATGCGTCTGTACCTGGTGCGCAAGATGCCGGAGCCGTCAAACCCCGGCTACGTCGAGGCCCTGCAGGAGAAAATTCGCCACTTCCTGGAGATGTCGCGCGGCCGCGCCTTCGTGCTGTTCACCGGCTACGGCCAGATGAGCTCGCAGGCCGACCTGCTCGAGGAGTTCTGCGAGGAGCGCGGCTGGCGCCTGCTGGTGCAGGGGCGGGGCATGCCGCGCCACCAGATGCTCGCCGAGTTCAAGCAGGACGTGCACAGCGTGCTGCTCGGCACCGACAGCTTTTGGACGGGAGTCGACGTGCCCGGCGAGGCGCTCAGCAATGTCATCATCACGCGCCTGCCCTTTGCCGTGCCGGATCATCCGGTGACAGCCAGCCGGCTCGAGCATCTGGAGGAGCAGGGGCTGAACAGCTTCACCGCCTACAGCGTGCCGGAAGCCGTGCTCAAGCTGCGCCAGGGCGTGGGCCGGCTCATCCGCACGCGCAAGGACCAGGGCATGGTGGTCATTCTCGACCCGCGCATTCTCAGCAAGCCCTACGGCCGGGCCTTTCTGGCCTCGCTGCCGGACTGCCCGACGGACATTGTCTGAGGCTCAGAAATTGAAGCGCAGGTTGAGCGCGGCGAAGGGGGCCGGGTCGAGCGATTCATCGACGCGGGTGCGGTCGTTGCGGTCGCGGATTTCCAGATCCCCGGCGAAGTTGATGCCCGCGCGGACCGCGAGACTCAGGCGCGGATTGAACTGCCAGATGGCACCGGCGGCGGCCTGCCAGCCGGAGACGATGAGCGTGTTGGCGCGGCGGTCCTCGTCGAGGTCCCAGCTGCCGCCGCCCGGATAGGCGCTGAGATTGACCGTCAGTTTGTCGTTGAGGCGACGACCCAGCACCAGGAAGGGCGGGGTGACCTGCAGGGTCCAGTCGCCGGGCTGCCAGATGAAGCCGAGGGCGGGCAGGACGCGGCCCTCATCATGGGCATGGCTGGCGAAGACGCCGCCGGCCACGCTGAAGGTGTCGGTGAATTCGTAGCCGATCAGGCTGAGGGCGGCGACTTGGAAGTCCTCGCCGGAGAGTTTTTCGAAATCCGAACCGACGCCGGGAGTGACGAAACCGAGTCCCCACCAGGGCGAGTTCGGGCGCTTCCAGAAGGCGGACAACTGGGCTTCCAGGGTGTGCAGTTCGCGGTCGGTGCCGCCGCCGCTGAAATCGTACTCGGTGAGGTTGTAGCCCAGCGAGAGGCCGAGGCGCAGGCCATGGTCGAGGCGCTGTTTCCACAGCGGCACGATGGTGCGCAGCTCGAAGGTCTCAAAGCCGCCGCCGTCGAAATCCTGGCTGCCGATGAAGGTGGTGTCGACCATGTAGACGGGGCGACCAAAGCCGAAGGCGGCCGGGTCGATGAGTTCGGCGGCCTGGCTGGCGGGGGCGCAGGCGAGCAGAAGGGCCAAAAGCGGGCGGCGGAGCAGGGCGGGAGTCATGCAAGGAGAGCCAACGCCTGGCAGAGTCCGGGCAGACGCAAAAACCGCCCCCGACCGCGGTTTCCGGATAGGATGGCCGGCCTTGCTGCGTCATCCTGTGCTCGTCTATGCGTTTCTCCCTCCTGACTCTCACGCTGGCGGCGCTCGCCCTCCAGGCCCGCGCCGAACTGAAACTGCCCGCCATCTTCGGCGATCACATGGTCCTGCAGCAGAAGCAGGCCAACCCGGTCTGGGGCTGGGACACGCCCGGCACCGAGGTGACCGTGCAATTTGCCGGCCAGACCCAGACCGCCAAGGCCGGCGCCGATGGCAAGTGGACCGTGAAACTGGCGCCACTGCCGGCCAACGCCAAGCCGGCGACCCTGACGATCCGCGGCACAAGCCAGCGTGAACTGAAGGACGTGCTGGTAGGCGAGGTCTGGGTCTGCTCGGGCCAGTCGAACATGCAGTGGAACGTGCTCAGCTCCTGGGATGCCGATCTCGAGATCGCCACCGCCAAGTATCCGAACATCCGCCTCATCTCCGTGCCGCAGGTTGGCACCCAGGAGCCGCAGGACGATTTCAAGGGCGAATGGAAGCACTGCTCGCCGCAGACGGTCGGAGGCTTCTCGGCGGTCGGCTACTTCTACGGCCGTGTCCTGCACCAGATGCTCGACGTGCCGGTGGGCCTGATCAACAACGCCTGGGGTGGCAGCGCCGCCGAGGCCTGGGTGCGCCGCGACCTGCTGGAAAAGGACGCGCGCTACAAGACCCTGATCGACGGCTGGGTGCAGCGCGAGAAACAGCTTTCCTCAGAGCAGGCGCGAGCCGCCCATGAGAAGGCCTTGGCCGATTGGAAAGCCAAGGCTGCGGCGGCCAAAAAGGCCGGCAAGCCCTTCACTGCCCGCGCGCCGCAGAGCCCGCAGCAGATCCTTGGCGGCCAGCATCGCCCGGGCAACCTCTACAACGGCGTGCTGCGTCCGACGATCGGTTACGGCATTCGCGGCGTCATCTGGTACCAGGGCGAAAGCAACGCCAGCCGCGCCCAGGAGTACGGCCACCTGTTCCCGATGATGATCCAGCACTGGCGCCAGGAGTGGGGCCAGGGCGACTTCCCCTTCTACTGGGTCCAGCTCGCCGACTTCAAGGCCGAGCAGCCGCAGCCCGGCGACAGCGATTGGGCGGAACTGCGCGAGAGCCAGACGAAGACCCAGAACGTCATCAAGAACGGTGGCCAGGCGGTCATCGTCGACTTGGGCGAGTCGAATGACATCCATCCGAAGAACAAGCGCGACGTCGCCGAGCGCCTGGCCCGGATCGCCCTGGCGCGCGACTACGGCATCGACCTCAAGTGGCGCAGCCCGGAATACAAGTCGGTCGCCTTCGAGGGCGACAAGGCGGTGGTGACCCTCGACACCTTCGGCTCGAGCCTGCGCACGGTGGATGTCAGCGAGGTGAAGGGCTTTGCCGTCTGCGGCGCGGACCGCAAGTGGGTCTGGGCCGAGGCGAAGATCGCCGGCAAGGACCGGGTCGAGGTCAAGGCGGCGGGTGTCGCCAAGCCGGTGGCGGTGCGCTATGCCTGGTCCGACAACCCGGTGTGCAACCTGTTCAGCGTCGAAGGCCTGCCGGTCACGCCCTTTCGCAGCGATGACTTCCCGATGATCACCGCGCCGAAGGCGCTGTGAGGGTTCGGTGAATCCGCAGCCTGCTTTCAGGGCGGTCCTCCGGGACCGCCCTTTTGCATTCAGGCCAGGCGCACGCTGCGCTTTTTGTCGAGCTTGAGCACCGCGCCGCTCTCCCAGGCCGGCTCGGCCTTCGGATCGGTGAGTTTGACGCCGTTGAGCTGGATGCTGCCGCCCTGGATCAGTCGGCGCACCTCGCCGCCGGAGACGGTCTGGCCAAAGGTCGTCTGAAAGGCGTGCTGGACGACACCGAGCACGTCGCGGCGCTCGCCGAGGGCGAGCTCGGGCAGTTCGGCGGCGGCAAGATCGCGCTTGCTGAAGCGGATGTCCCAGTCCTCGCGGCAGTCGCGCGCGGCGGCCTCGCCGTGGTAGACGGCGACGCATTGGCCGGCGAGCTGCTTCTTCGCCTCCATCGGGTGCAGGGCGGGGTCGAGGGTCTCGCCGAGCACGAGCAGGTAGTACTTCGCCATCAGCTCGTCGGGAATGCTCATCAGCTTGCCGAACATGTCCTTGGGCGCGTCGGTCAGGCCGACATAGTTGCCGAGGCTCTTCGACATTTTTTTGACGCCGTCGAGGCCTTCCAGCAGCGGCAGGGTCATGCAGACCTGCGGCTCCTGGCCCTCCTCCTTTTGCAGGTCGCGGCCGACGAGGATGTTGAAAAGCTGGTCGCTGCCGCCGATCTCGACATCGGCGCGGACGACGACGCTGTCCCAGCCCTGCATGATCGGGTACTGGATCTCGTGCAGGCGCACCTCGGTGCCGTCGGCGACGCGCTTCTTGAAGTCCTCGCGCTGGAGCATCTGCTGCAAAGTCACGCGGGCGTTGAGGCGGATCACCTCCATGAAGGGCATCTCCTTGAACCAGGCGCCGTTGAAGACGACCTCGGTGCGCTCACGGTCGAGCACGAGGAAGGCCTGGTCGGTGTAGGTCTTGGCGTTGGCCAGCACCTCGTCATAGGTCAATGGCGGCCGCGTCGTCGAGCGGCCGCTGGGGTCGCCGATCATGGCGGTGAAATCGCCGATGATGAGGACGATCTGGTGGCCCAGTTCCTGGAACTGGCGCAGCTTGCGCAGGGCGACCGCGTGGCCAAGGTGGATGTCCGGCGAGGTCGGATCCACGCCCAGCTTGACGCGCAGCGGCCGGCCGCGCGCGAGCTTGTCGGCCAGCTCTTTTTCGCTGTGCAGGGTGACGATGCCGCGCTTGAGGATCTCGAGTTGTTCGGGGACGGGAAGCATGGGAAGGGGCAAGCATGCCCTGATCCGCGGGCGATGACAAACGGGGAAAAAGCGCTGGCGGCGTTTTTTGCGCCGCGCAAGGTCGCGGCATGTCCGCCATTCCCCGCCGCACTGTCTGGTTCGAGGACGGTGCCGTCCGCATCCTCGATCAGCGTCTCCTGCCCTGGCGGGTCGAGGTGGTCGGGTTGACCTCCGTGGCGGAGGTGGCGGTGGCGATCCGCGACATGGCGGTGCGCGGTGCCGGCTGCATCGGGGCCACTGCCGGCTACGGCATGGTCCTCGCCGCGCGCGAGTCGGTCGACGCGGTGGCGCTGGAGCGACTGGCGCAGGTCTTGAAGTCGACCCGGCCGACGGCGGTGAATCTGGCCTGGGCAGTGAACCGGCAGTTGGCGGCGATCCTCGCCGCGGGTTGGGAGGCGCGTGTCGAGGTGGCTCAGGCAACCGCCGAGGCGATCGCCGACGAGGACGTGGCCGCCTGTGCGGCGATCGGCCGGCACGGTCTGGAACTGTTGCGTGGTCTGGCGGAGCAGTCGCCGGGACGGCCGCTGAACATCCTCACGCACTGCAACGCCGGCTGGCTGGCCTTTGTCGACATCGGGTCGGCGACCGCGCCAATCTACGCCGCGCACGAGGCGGGGCTGCCGGTGCATGTGTGGGTCGATGAGACCCGGCCGCGCAACCAGGGCGCGCGCCTGACCGCCTGGGAACTCGGCGCGCGTGGCGTGCCACACACGGTGATCGCCGACAACAGCGGTGGCCACCTCATGCAGCGCGGCCTGGTCGATGTCGTCATCACCGGCGCCGACCGGGTCACCGGCTGCGGCGATGTGGCCAACAAGATCGGCACGTATTTGAAGGCGCTGGCGGCGCGCGACAACGGCCTGCCGTTTTACGTGGCCCTGCCGTCGTCGACCTTTGACGGATCGCTCGACGACGGCCTGACCGGGATTCCCATCGAGCAGCGCGATGGCGATGAACTTGCCTGGATGGAGGGGATGACGGTAGCCGGCGCCTTGGAACGGGTGCGTGTGCTGCCGGAGGGCTCGGCGGTGCGCAACGATGCCTTTGATGTCACCCCAGCGCGTCTGCTGACCGGTTTAATCACCGAGCGCGGGGTCTGTGCCGCGGCGCCGGCGGCGATCCGGGCGCTGTTTCCCGAACTTGGCTGAAGCAATCGCAACATGGCATTTCTGAAGTACGGCTGGCGAACACAGGTGCACAGCCTGAGTCGTGACCGCGACTGGCTGAAGCGCGCGGCGCTGGTCATCGTCGCCTGCGGTTTCGTCCTCGCCCTGCTCTTGACAGCCGTGGGGCGGGGCAGGGGAGCGGATTTTGCCCCGGACCCCATCGAACAGGCGCTGCGGGCGGAATGGCAGGCGTTGCGGCGCGACCCGGCCCCGGCACCGCGGGCATTGGCCGTTTGGCTGGCCCGGGTTTGTCTGCGTGCCGAGGCGGTGCGCCGGGCTCAGGATGTGCCGGCACCCGACTGGATCACGTTTCAAAACGAGGGCCGGATCTTGGATTGGGCGACCGAGGCATTGCTGGAAAAGCAGGAGCCGGCCACACGGCAGGTGGTGGAGGATTTTTTGCAGGCCTGGCTGGATGCGCCGGTGGCCGGCGGCGCGGCGGCCCGGGGGCGGCTTGAGGCGGCGGCCCGCAGGGATGCCGAATTGGCCAACGAACTGCTTGCCACCTTGCACCTGCGGGTGCGCGAAGAGGCGGAGGCGCTGGCGCTGCTGATGCGCGAAGGCCTGCTGTTTGCGACGGCCTCGGCCGCGCGTGAGTCCGCCCTGCGCCTGGCCCTGCGCCTGCGCGATGTCGAGTCGCTGGTCGCCATGGCCGCGTCACCCGGTTGGCTGGAGGGGGTGTCGCCCCTGCTGCAGCATCACGCGGGCACGCTGTTGGGGGACGTGGGTCTGCAGTGGCAGGGTCTGCTGCGGCACCGGCTCAATCACCTGCCTCTCGGAGCGCTGACTCTGGCCGGCTTTGCCGCCCTGCTTTGGTATGGGGTTCTGGTGCTGCAGGGACCGGGCGAGGGCCGGCGTTGGCTTTGGCCGCTGGCACCCCTGCTGGCTGGGGGGCTCAGCGTCATGCCGGCGCTGAGCCTGGCTGGCTGGCAGGAAGTCGTGCACGGCATGAGTGCCGACGCCCCGTTTCCGCAGGACCTGTGGTACTATGTGGGGGGAGTCGGCCTGCGCGAGGAACTGGCCAAGCTGGCGGCGGGGGCGCTGTTTCTGCCCTGGCTGTTCTGGCAGAGGGTGCCAGGCCGGGCACTGTTGACCGGTGCCTTTGTCGGACTGGGGTTCGCCCTCGAGGAGAACCTCAGCTACTACGGGCAGTATGGCGGCGGGGTCGCCGTGGTGCGCTTTCTCACCGCCAACTTCATGCACGCTGCGCTCAGCGGCCTGCTTCTGCATGCACTGTACCAAGCCCTGCGTTCACGCTTCGCCCGGGTCGGCGGCTTTCTCCTGACCCTGCCGGGCGTGGTCATTGTGCATGGCGTGTACGATTTTGCCGCCTCTTCGGACACGCCTGGCCTGGACTTCCTGGCGATGGCGGTCCTGGCCATGACAGCCTGGCAGTTTCTCGATCTGGCCGGGCAGGAGGCCCGACCCGGCCGGCGCTGGCTCAGTCCGGGGGCGCTCGTCGTGCTCGGCACGGCCCTGCTGATCGCCTGGAGCCTGATCGCCACCGCCCTGCAGACGGCTGACCGCGCCCGCCTGGCGGCGGCGGCCATGGAGTGTCTCACCGTGCTGCCGCTGCTGTTCATCTACTGGCGTCGCCTCGGTGCGTCTTGACCTTTGCTCCGCCCGGGCGGAGCATGGCGGGCTTCATGAACGCGTCCGATTCCCCGCCGCCCGCCGTGCTCGCCTGCCTCGGCCCCGAGGGCAGCTTTTCCCACCTGCTCGCCGGCATGCGCTTTCCGGCAACGCCGGTGCGCCTCATGGCGAGCATTGGCGAGGTCTTCGATTTCCTCGCCAGCGCGCCGGAGGCGCTCGGCCTGGTGCCGATCGAGAATTCGTCCGGCGGCTTCATCATCGACACGGTGGACCGCCTGCTCGACGACCGCTGCCGTTTGCGCATCATCGAGGAACTGACCCTGGACGTGAAACTGGCCCTGATTGGCCGGCCGGGCACGGAAGTGCGCACGATCCACTCGCATGCGATGCCGTTTTTCCACTGCGATGAATGGCTGACGGCCCATTACCCGCAGGTGCGCCGGGTGGTCGAGGCAAGCACGGCCAAGGCGGCCGAAAAGGCGGCGACCCAGGAAGGGGCGGCGGCGATTGGCCCGCGCCAGAACGCCGCCCGCCACGGCCTCGAGCTGCTGCATTTCCCGATCGCCGGCGAGGTGCCCAACATCACCCAGTTCTACCTGCTCGGCCATGCCGAGAATCCGCCCGGACCGGCCAACCACCGCATGGCGCTGGTCGTCGATCTGCCCGACCGGCCGGGCAGTCTCTGCCGTTTCCTGACCCCTCTCAGCGAGGCCGCCATCAACCTGAAGCGGCTGGAGTCGCGCCCGGTGCGCGGCCGCCCCAATCAGTACCGTTTCTTCGTCGAAATCGAGGGCTCACCCGCCGTGCCGGCGGTGGCCGAGGCCCTCGCCAAAACCCGCGCCGACGGCGCCGCCCTGCGCGTGCTGGGCAGTTATCCCGCCGGCCGCCGCTTCGAATCCTGAATCCCATGACCCGCCTTCTCCTCGCCCTGCTGCCGCTCGCCGCCAGCGCTGCCGCCGTTCCCGCCTTTGACGACCCGCAACCGCAGCGCCGGCAACTCAGCGCCCGCGCCAGCGTGATTGATCCGCGAGCCCGGGAGCACCCCGAAATCGGCTTTGTGTTCGCCGACAAAAACGGCAAGCCGCAGGACGTGCAGCAGGCCTGTGTCGACACCCGCGTGGCGCCGCAGGGCCGGCTGGTGATCTGGCTGATGGGACCCAGTGAGGCCCTGTTTGAGCGGCTCAACCAGTACGGCCTGCATGTCATCCAGGTGCATTACGCCAACAAGTGGTTTGGACTGGTGCCCGCGGCGCGGCGCGACGATGGCCGCACCCTCGGCGACATCCGTCTGGAGGCCGCCACCGGCGAGGACCACAGCAACTGGTGCGCCATTCCGAAACCCGACGGCATGATGGAACGCGCCCACCAGTTCGTGCGCTGGCTCGCGCGCGAGCACCCGGGCGGGCACTGGGAACAGTTTCTCGCCCAGGACGGTCTGCGCTGGGACAAGGTGACGGTTGCCGGCTCCTCGCACGGCGCCACCACGGCCGCCCGCTTTGCCAAGCACCAGGCCGTGGATCGCGTCGTCTGCTTCTGTGGTCCGCGCGACCAGTTGGAGAGTTGGCAGGGGCTGCCCTCAGCCACACCTTCGAACCGGATCTTCGCGTTCACGCATGTGCTCGACGGTGGCTGGATCGGCCACCACTACGACCGCTCCTGGGAAATGATGGGCCTGCAGGCGCATGGCCCGCTGGTGTTTGTCGATCGCAGCGCGCCGCCCTATGAGAACACAAGACGCCTGCTCACCGACTTTGACGTCCAGGGCAACGACAAGCGCGCCCACAGTTCCGTCGTGCCGGGTTCTGCCGCGGCGCGCGATGCTGCGGGCAGGTTCCTGCATGAGCCGGTCTGGCAGTACCTCTTCCAGCACCCGGTCGACGCAAAGGGCAAACGCGACGATCGGGAATAGTTATTGACATTTGCTTCGTTTTTTTTAAAATTTAACGAAATTCGGATTATTTACCTCGCGAGCTGCCCAATTTTCAAAAACATGAACGGTTCATGCCGAGCCATCTTGAGCGACCTGCGTGCTGCGAAGGGCACCCGATTTGCGGAAGTTAGAGTTTTAGTAATTTCACCTAAGAGAGGAGAAAGTTTTTTATTGCACGAACCCGAAAACGCGCAATAAATGAAGCTGTGGAATATAAATTCCATAATTAAAATGAAAACACACATCAACTACACTCGCAAGAATCGTCTCGCCAAGCGTCTCAACGCCTCCGGCATGACCCTCATCGAAATCAGCTTGGTGATCGCGCTCCTCTTGGGCCTGATCGCTGTCGTCTTCATGGGCCTCGGCACCTATCGCCAGGGCGCGGACAAGGCGAAGTGCAAGATGCAGCTCTCGGCCGTCCAGAAGGCGGTCCGCTCGGGCGCCAACATGCAGAACCTCGCCATCGGGGCCGCGTTGCCGAATGGCACCGCCGTTTTCGGCGCGGGTCTGCTCATGGAAAACCAGCCGGTCTGCCCGTCGGGCGGCACCTACACCTGGGTCGATGTCGTGCCGGCCGTTGGCACGCCTTACGGCAACTGCGACTTTGCCGGTTCGGGCCCGACCTCGACGCACGTGCTTGCCGCGGCTGACACGACGGATTGGTAAGACCAAGCCGGTGTGACTCTGCGCCCGGCGCCAGTCGTCCCCTCAAGTCATGCTCAACATCGTTGATCCTGGTGAACTCAAACCGGCTGACATCTACCGTCAGGCGCGCACCGTGGCATCGAAGACGAGCCGTTCGGGAGACGGAGATTGGTACCGGGCGCCGGAGGAACTCGCCTGTCAATGGCACCTGTGGTTCGACGGCGGGAGAGAGGTTGTTTCGGCGACCTTCTCCCGCCTCGACAACCGCTGGCGCGCCGGCCCCGAGCTGCCGCTCGCCAAACTGACGACCGGCGAGGGCGTCAAGGAACTGCTCGGCGAATTTTTTTCCACGAAGTACTTCGATCCCAAGCCGAAGTCGCTTGGGGTGATCCTGCATGTGGCCGATGAGTTCGGCCTTTCTGAAGTGATCGATCTTGGCGATGCCGGGGTCGAGGGGGGGGACGATTACGGAGTCCTGCGCTACAACCTCATCGACGAGCCGCTGGAAGTGCTCGCCGACCGCGATGTTTCGCCTGAATCGACTTCCTGGCGCCTGCTGCCCTTCTGGGGTGCCCTGCAGGGCCAGTCCCGCAGCGTCGCGGTCGCTCTGTCGCGTGCGCGCGAGACCTTTTTGAAGACGCTGATGAACTGCGGCGAGGATTTGCGCATGCCCATCCGCGTTGCCGTTGCCAGTGCGCCGGTTGAGGCGCTGGCCGGCCTGCCATTGGCCAAGCCGGACCTGACGGGGGGTCGCCTGGTGGTCATGCCCTATTTCAAGCAGACGGCGGTGTTTGCCCTCGGGCCCGACGGGGAATTGCGCGTTGCGCGCAGCCTGGGACATCGCGGAGGGGGACTGACGCCGGCCGGCTTTGGCGACATCCTCTGGAACATGGCCGTGGGTGCCGAACTGGCCGGCGGCGACCATGGAGGCAAGCCGAAGATCCTGCTGGTGTCCGCCAATGGCAAGGCGCTGCAGGCGGCGGCCGAGGAGTTGGAGATGTTTTCGATCAGTCGCCAGCCGCTGGAGTGTGAAAGCCTCGATTTGACGACCCTGCCCGCCCTGGCGGAGGTTCCCGGACACCTGCTTGAATTTCTCAGCTACGATCCCACCGCGCTTGACAAGGTCCGTGCCGGTGCCGGACCGTTGGCTGCGACGGACACCTTTTCCTCACTCTGGCAGGGCTGGGCCCACCAGAATTACATGGACATTGCCCGACTGGACACGCTTTATCCGACCCGCAGCGATCTCAACCTGCTGCGCATTTCGCGCTGGCTGGTGACGTTGCTGGCCCTGGCGCTGTTTGGCACCGGTGGCTACGGTACCTGGTCGCTGCTGGCGGCGATGAAGCATCCCTCCTGGCACCTGACGCCGGAGGAGGTGCAGCAGGCCAAGGGGCGCAATACCCAGTTGCTTGAGGAGCAGAAGCAGATTCAACTCGTCGAAAAGCTCATGCTGCCAAGGTCGCGCGGCTGGGTGGCCATGGAGTTTTTGCTTCAGCTCTTCCCGGAGGACTCCGGTGTGCGCGTTGACAGCTACAACCACTTCATGGATTCGGCCCGTGCCGCTTCGGCAGCCCCGCGCGGCAAGGCTCCGGCACCGGAGTTCAGTGGCCTGACCCGCAGTTGGCAGATCAAGGGACTGGTCAAGCCCAAGGCCATGGAGTTGCTCAGCAGCATCAACAGCCAGCGCGGGGTCAGCGCGTTTTTTGACAAGCTGGCCACGGCGGCGGGTGACGAGTCCTACCGGCCGGTTCCCGAGCGGCAGATCACTGTCACCCTGACCCAGGGGCGCAACTCGCGCTACGATCCTCAGGCGAGCCCAGGCGACCTGGCGCGCGACCCGGTCATGGCCTATCCCTTCAGCTTTGAGATCACCATCAGCCAGACCTTGTCCGACAAGGATCCGCTGGCGCTGCCCCTGGCCAAGCCGTTTGGAACATGAGCGCCTACACCCAACCCATCATCCGGTTCGGGCTGGTGACGCCGGCCGCCTTCAACCTGCTCATCCTCGGTGGCGTGCTGACCGCGGTGAACAAGCTCGAGCAGGTGCGCGTGCAGAAGGAGGAAATGCACCACGAACACACGATGCGCCTGGCGGCGAACCGCAAGTTGGAGGGCGACAACGCCCCCAAGCGGCCGGTCTTTGAGGATCAGAAAAAACTGCTGGGCAGCGATTCCGGCCAGCTCTTCACCCGCCTGCTCGACAGCATCCTGCCCAAGTACAAGGAGATCGAACTGCAGCGTGGCAGCCTGATTTTCCCGCTCGACCGAGGCCGCCTTGCCAAGGCGGTCAAAACCGATGTGGCCCGTGTCAAGACCAGCTTCACCGGCGGCTACGGACCGATGCAGGAGACACTTTATCAAGTGGAGTCGCTCATGCCGCAGGCGGTGCTCGAAGATCTCAAGATCACCCGCAAGGCGCATGTGCTCACCCAGCGCGAACACCTGGTGATCGAGGTGACGCACACCTGTTGGAAAGCCGGAGAGGAGGGCGGACCGTGAGCCTGCGTGTCCTCTGGCTGCCGTTGCTGCTTTGCGCCGCCGGCGAGGCTGCGGCCCAGGCGCCGGCGCGTCCTGCAGAATCGGTCAAGCGCGGCCGGCTCTTCCTCGGCCGGGACAGCTCGGGGGCAGCCTGGCTGCCCAAGACGGAGCTGCTCCCCAGTGAGCAGGCCATGGAGACGGGGGCACAGAAGCTCGGGGCGCGACTGCGCAACATCGACCCCCTCGGCGTGCCCACCTTCCCGCGAGAGGACGACACGCCGTTGTTTGAGGAGGAACCGCTGCGTGAGACCCCGCGCATCACCCTCAACCAGGCGCTGCAGACCCTGCGCATCAACGGGGTCAGCACCGGCCGCAAGGAGTTCCTCATCGGCGGACGCAACGTTTTCGAGGGGGATGTTGTGGAACTGCTTTTCAAAGGCGAGGTCTTTCAGGCCCAGGTGGTTGAGGTGGGCTATGCCGAGTTGCGTTTTCGCGACTTGATTCGGGGTGAGACCGGTGTGCTGCCCCACAAGCTTGTGCCGCGTCTGGCGCTGGAGCCGCTCCGGCGTGCCGCTCCGCTGTTGGACGGCAAAGCCTTTCCCATGGAACCCGCCAAGCCCGACTCCCCATGAGCGCTGTTATCTCCCGCTGGATCTCTTCCCTCACCGCCGGCCTGCACCTTTTCGCCGGAGGTCAGGAAGCGCCTGCACCCGGTGCGCCGGCCCAGCCCGCCACGCCCCCGCAGTTCCAGTCGGCGGCGCCGGCCGCAGGTGGCCTGCCCGCCCTCGCCGACGACGGCTACTGGATCGACAATGCGCCGATCAACGAAGTCTTTCAGTATCTGGCACGCAGCGCCGGCCTGCAGTTCTTCCACAACAACGAGCTCAGCGCGCCGCAGTACAATGTCACCGGCCACCTCAAGCTCGACGACCCGCGCCAGCAGATGGAGGACCTGGCCCTGGCCTACGGTTTGACGGTCTACCAGCAGCGCAACTCTGTCAGCCTGCTCACCGAGACCCAGCTCTCGCGCCTGCCGCTTGAGGTGATGAGCTACCAGCTGAAGTACCTGCGTGGCGCCCCGCTCAACCGGGTGACGGCCACCTCCGGCGACCTCAGCGGCACCAGCGGCGGTGGGGGTGGGGGGGGCGGGGGAGGCATGGGTGGCGGCGGCGGTCCCGGTCAGGCGGACTTTGAGAAACTCAAGTCCATCATCCGGCCCATGCTGACCCGCGAGGTTGGTCAGATCGAGTTCGAGGAGAAGACCAACACCCTGCTGGTCACGGACAACTCGGTCAAACTGGAGCGTGTCCGCGCGCTGCTCGCCGAGATTGACCGGCCGAAACAGCAGATCCTCGTCAATGTCCGCGTGCTGCGCATCCGTCGCAACGAATCGCGCCAGGTCGGCATCGACTGGAGCCAGGCGCTTGGCGACCTTGGCACGACGATCACCATGCGGCAGAGCCTCAACGCCCTGTTCAACCTGCCTGACACCTACCAGATCACCCGCACCGGCGATCCGTCGAATCCGACGGCCGCCCTGGACAAACTCAATCAGGAGGGCATCGGCCTGGTCTTCGGCAACACCCAGGTGCAGGCCATCCTGCGCGCGCTTGAGGCGGCTGACATCGTCACTCAGGAGGCCGCTCCGACCCTGATCACCGAGGACAACGAGCAGGGCACCATCTCGATCGTGGATCGTTTTCCCGTCATCACGGCGAACATTTCGACGACCACCGCCGGCCAGAACATTTCCGAGGAGGTGCGCTACCAGATCGACGAAAAGGATCCTGACCCGAGCACCAATCCGGAGAAAAGCCGCGAGATCGGCGTCACTCTCACGGTCACGCCAACGCTGCTGCCGGACGGCACGGTGCGCATGAAACTGCGCCCGCGCGTCGCCAAGATTGTCGAACTGGTCGCCGGTCGCGGCAGCAGCGGCACGGCTGGCAACGTCTATCCCCGTGTCAGCGAGTCCACCGTCGAGGCGATCAGCCGCATTCCGGCGGGACAGTCACTCTTCCTCGGTGGCTTTTACGACTACAACAGCACCGAGGGTAACAACAAGGTGCCGCTGCTCAGCAGCATCCCGGGCTTTGGCAAGCTGTTCGGCTCGGAGGAGAAGAAGCTCGAGCAGGTCAGCCTGGTCTTCGTCATCACGCCGCGGGTTTACGATGCCTCCATGGAGGGCGAGATCGAAGCGGTGAACCAGCGCGTGGGCGACTACGCCGCCATGCCCCCCGGGGCGGCCGGCGGACTTGCGCCACTCCTGCCCGGTCCCGGCTGGCAGTCGCCGCCAAAGACGGCCCTGCCGGAACCCGTGCAGCCGCGCCAATCCTGGCTGCGCCGTTTGTTCTACGGCAAGTCCGCCGGCGGCGCCCCGCCGCCACAACCCGGTCAGCCTGCCGGCCCCGCCAACTTCCGCTAACCCGTCATGGTCACGCAAGCCGAGGCCGTCGCCGGCCTTTCCCTCTCCGCCGCCGTGCCCGCACCCACCGACATCCGTCCGGTCTTGGAGCGGGTTGCCGGCACCTGCATGAAGCACCTCCGCCAGGATGGTTATCTGTCGGAGGCGGAGGCCGCGTCCATGATCGAGGCCTACCGCGAAACGCTGTCGCGGCCGGCGCCCAAAGACTTCCTGCTGTTTGTCGCCGAAACCCAGGCGGAGAAGCACTCGCTGACCGTTGAGGCCGAGGTCAACCGCATGCAGAAGCTGTTGCGCAGCAGCCTGAGTGACCGCGTTTACTACTGGACCTTTGGGCCGCTGCCAGGCCGCTCCGGCTCGCTCTACGAACACTGCCCCTCGCTGCGGTCCATCTGCTCGGCACTGGGCTGCCCGGCGGTCGTCGCCGGCGAGACCAGCATTGTCCATGTCGCCTCGATCAATCCCGTGGCGGTCACGGTGGCCTCGTTCTGGATCGGTCACGAGCTCAACCATGTGACCGGCGGTGATTCGCCCTTCGTCTTCCCCTTCCTGACCGATTTGTCCTCCTGGAGCCAGCTCATGCAGAGCCACTTCGCCTCATGAACCTCAACCTCGGCATCGAATTCAACGACACGATCCAGCGGCTGATCGTCAGCCAGTTGCGCTCCTCGCTGGCCGCCCAGGATGGCATCACGGACGAGGCTCTGGTGCGCAAGTCGTCCAAGACACGCATCCTTGGCGCCGTTGGCCGTGCCTCCGGCCTGCCGGCCTTCCCGCAGGTTCGCGAGATGGTGGATCCGGAGTTTGTCGGCTACTGCGATCCCGCCGTGCTCTCGCGCGGCATGTTTGTGCCGCTGCGTCGCAGCACCAAGCAGGTGCTGCTCGCCGTCGCCAATCCCTGGGACTACCGGGCCGACGACTACTGCGCCTCGCGCTTCCCGGATGACGAGCTGCTCAAGATCGTCACCCTCGCCTCGGAGATTTCCTCGGTGATCGAGGGCTCGGCCAGTTCCTCGGGACCGAGTCGTGCAGAGCTGGAGGCGCTCGAGGTGGAGGAGTTCTCCAACGAAAGTCCGGACTTTGACGTCACCCGCCAGTACGACGAGCCGATTGCCCAGCTCGTCGCCAGCATGGTCTCGGAAGCCATCAAGCAACACGCTTCCGACATCCACATCAAGACCGAGAAGGCGCTCTTCCAGTACTGTTACCGTCTCGATGGCTCGCTCGGTTCGCGTGTCGACATGCCGATGAAACTGCGCGACCGTGTCGATGCCTTCCTGCTGAACCTCATGCGCCTGGCGCCCGAGGAGCGCAACAAGCGGCCGGGCATTTCCGGGCGCTTCACCGCCAGCTACTACGGTCGCGCGGTCGGCGTGCGCTACGAGCGCCACCGCACCTACCGCGGCTACCATGTGACGATGCGTCTGCTCGACAAGACGCACCTGGAGGCGCGCCTGGGCATGGGCACGCTGGCCTTTGACAAAGAGACGCTGTTTGAACTCGACAAGGCCATGGCGGTGCCGTCCGGCATCATCGTGATGTCCGGGCCGACCGGTTCCGGCAAGTCGACGACGCTCAACGCCATGCTGCGCGAGCTGAACCATCCCGAGGACAACATCCTGACCCTCGAGAACCCGGTCGAGGACGAGATTCCCGGCGTCACCCACTGCGATTTGAAGGACTCCAGCGAGTTCAAGCCGATGATCGCCAGCTTCATGCGTTCCGACCCCGACGTCATCCTCATGGGCGAGGTGCGCGACCGCGAATCGGCTGAACTGGCGATTGAGGCGGCGATCACCGGTCACAAGGTGTTGACGACGATTCACACCCCGCGCGCCTCGCAGATCATTGAGCGCTTCCAGCAGCTCGGCATGGAACGCTGGAAGATTGCCCAGACGCTCAAGGCCGCCTGTGCGCAGCGCCTCGTCAAGATGCTCTGCCCGGCGTGCAAGGAGCGCCAGGAGGGGGTGTCCGAGCGCGAGATCCGGCTGTTCCACCTGGATTCGTCCTGGGCCAGCCGCACGGTCTTCGTCCACCGCAAGGAGGGCTGTGCCGAGTGCAAGGGGCGCGGTTACTCGGGTCGTACCGCCATCCTGGAGATCCTGCCGATCAGCCCGAAGGTGGGCGACAAGCTGGCCAAGGGCGACATCACGCCCTACGAGTTGGAGCAGGAGGTGCGCCGCGACACCGGCCTGCCGTCCCTGCGCGACAACGGTCTGAAGCTGCTGGCCGAGGGCAAGACCGACCTTGACGCCCTCAAGAAGGTGCTCGACATGACGTACGAATCCTGAGCATGAACGCTTTTCAGGTCACCCTCCGTCACAGTGAGCGCCCGGACGTCTCCAAGGTGCTTGAGCTGGAGGCGCCCAACCGTGAGCAGGCCGCCCAGATGGCGGCGCGGCCGGGCTACCGGGTGGCGCTCGTCAAGCCCCTCAACCGCGCCAAACGCAGCGCCAAGAAGCCGCGTGGCTTTCCGCGCAAGGAGTTGATCAAGCTGTTCCGCGGCCTGGCCTCCATGCTCAAGGCCAACATCAGCACCTCGGACGCCATTCTCTACTACGCCCAGGGACTGCCGGATCCCGAGCTGAAGGCGACGCTGATGAACATCCGCAACCGCCTGGAGGCGGGCCTGCCGGTGCACGTGGCCTTCGCCAAGGAGCAGGTCTTTGACAGCACGATCATCACCATCATCGAGGCAGGGGCCGACTCCGGCCAGCTCGGCCAGGCCTTCACTTCGCTGGCCCACCGCATCAAGATCGAGATGACCTTCGCCAGCAAGCTGCGCACGGCCCTGCTGGTGCCGACCCTCATCATCCTCTTCCAGATTGGCCTGTTCATCTACTCGCAGGTCCACGTGGTTTCCAAGGTCGAGGAGACCCTGCAGAGCGTGCGCCAGGAGCCGGATCCCATCTCCGTTTTCATCTTCTCCGTCAGTCACGTGGTCCAGAAGGTCTGGCCGTTCTTTGTCATCGCGCTCGCCAGCTTCTTCGTGGCCCTCTTCCGCTCGCCCGAGTTTCGCCAGCGCCTGCTCATCCTGCTGATGGGACGCTGGCGCCTGCTCAAGAAGCTGGTCATGAGCCTGCGCCAGAGCGCCTGGATTGGCACCCTGCAGATGCTCTACTCCAACGGCATCAACCTTGCCCGCGCTTCCCTGCTGTCCGCGCGCGTGCTAGCCGGCACGCCGATGTACGAGGACTTCCTCAAGGCCGCGCGCATCTACGAGTCCTCGGGCGTGCCGTTCGCTGAATCCCTCAAGCGCAACACCGAGCTCGACCCGCAGGTGGTGCACATGATCGGCATCGGCGAGAAATCGGCCTCACTGCCCCAGCAGCTCGAGCTGCTGCGCGACATCTACGAGGAGGACACCGCCGCCATCATGGCCGACTTCACCCAGGTCATCAATTTCGTCACCCTGGCCATGGCCGTCTTCCTCATCGGCTTCGTCTTCACGGGTTCCATGCTGCCCATCTTCCTGATGGGACCGCGCATGATGCAGTCCGGCAACATGTGATCCGCCATGAACCGCCCCCTGCTTGCCCTCCTCTTCGCCGCGTCGGCCGTCACGGCCGCCGAGCCGGCCCCCAAGCTTGTGCCGCGTCCCATCCCGGGCATGCCGGCGGCCAAGCCCTTCGAGACACCCACCGATGTGCTGATGTCGGGCTTCGCGCCGCCGCCTGCGGCCAAGCCCTCCGTGATCCCGCCTGCCGCGGCGCCGGTCAGCCAGGCGCCCATGGTTACACCGGTCGCCAACGAGCCGGCGCGCATTCTCTTTGTCCACCGGCGCGACCGCTTGCCGGCGGCGATGCGTCAGCGGCTCAAGGCCCTTCCCGTGGAGCCCGCCACGCCGGCGCCAAAGCCGTCCGCGGCCGGGGCGATGCTCGAGGAACGCCCGGCCGCCATCCGCATCATCCCGAAGAGCGAGGTGCCGCAGCTCAAGCCGCCACCCGCACTGCCCAATCCGCCCTGAGCCATGAAGCCGTTTCCCTTCCGCCACTCTCTCCCCCGTGGTTTCAGCCTGGTCGAGATCAGCCTGGTCATCGCCCTGCTGCTCGCGCTGAGCACCTTTGCCGGACTGACCGTCACTTCCGTGCGCAACTGGCAGCGAGGCAAGGATGCGGGCCTTTCGCTGCAGGCGGTGTTCGCCGCCCAGCGCGCCTACCTGGCCGACCATCCGACCGCCAACATTGCCCTGGTCAGTTCCGCCCAGATCCAGGACTACCTGCCCGAGGGTTGGTCGACGATGCCGAGCTTCACCGGCCTCGAGAACGAGGCGATCACCCTCGACCACACCGTCATGCCGCCGCGGCTCTATGCCAATGGCGCCGTCTATGATCCCTCCGGCAAGACGGACGATGGTCTCTGGGACACGGGCAAGTGAGAAAACCATGTCCGCCGCTCCCAGCCTGATCATTCCCGCCGGCACCCGCTTCGGTTATCGCGAGGGGCCGCCCTGGCAACGACGCGAGCGCTGTCTGGCGCGCGCCGCCGACGACATTCATGTGGGGCCCGGCCTCCACCTCTTGGTTGCCCCGAATGGTTCGGGCAAGACGACCCTTCTGCGCACCCTTGCCGGCCTGCTGCCCTTCCTGGAGGGCGGGGTGCGCACAAGCACCGGCGTGCATTACATCGCCGATGAACTGCGCGCGGATCCGGAATTGACGCCGCTCAGCTTCTTTCGCGCCTGGTTCCGTGGCGAGGCCCTCGATCTGGCCAGGTCGCTGGCGGAGACACTGCGCCTCGACCTCCGCCAACCGGTGGGCAGGCTGTCGCGCGGCAACCGCCAGAAAGTCTTGCTCATCCTCGCCGAGGTGAAGGCGGCCTTCGCCCCGCCCGGGCTGCTGCTCATGGATGAACCGCTCACCGGACTTGATGCCGAGACGCGCGCGCAGGTGGCCGATCTCTGGGCGGCCTCGGCGGCGCGCGCCGTGCGCCTGGTCATCCTGCATGAGCTGGAGTCGGTGCGTGCAGCGGACTCGCTGCTCTCCATCCACGACGGCACGCTGCGTCACTCCCGCGTGTGTCAGGGCGGTTCCTGGCTGGCCACCTACCATTCCCTGCAGGCATGAAGCGTTTCCCCCTCTTTCGCCTGGCCCTCGCCGGCCTGATGAGTCGCGGCAGCGGCTGGCTGCTGCTCGGCGGCGCCGTTGTCTTCACCTGGCTCGCTCCGCTGGTGGCACCGTGGGAGGAAAACCCGCAGATCCTCCAGCCCGCGCGGGCCCAGGCGGTGTGGACCTATGCCTGGCTGGCCCTGCTCACCTGGCTGCCCTATCAGGCCGCCGCCCTTGGCCATCGCCTGCGCACCGAGGGCATGCTCGAACACGCGCACGCGGCCGGCACCGGTCGTGCCAGTCTCGGCCTGCAGCTCGGTGGTGCCGTGCTGGTCTGGCTGCTTGCCCTCGCCCTGATCGCCGCGCTGCTCACCTGCACCTGGTGCCTGCCGCGCCGCGCCGGCGAGGCGGGTCTCTGGCTGCAACTGGTCGGTCAATATTCGGCCCTTTTCCTGCTTTGCGCTTCGCCCCTCGTCCTGCTCGCCACCGCCCTCGGCACACGCACCGCCGAAGTCATCGCCTTCCTCCTGCCAACCGGCCTGCTCATCAGTGGTCTGTTTGGCGCCGCCTGGCTCGCGCCCCTGCTCGGTGGTTCCTCCGCCAAACTGCTGCAGTCGTTCTGGCTGGCTGTGCCGCACTACCACCTCGCCGACCTGACGCCGCGCCTGGTGTTCAAGATGGGTCCGCTGCCCGCCGCCGACTTCCTGGCCTCGGCCGGCGTGCTCGGCCTGCAGGGACTGGCTCTCTCGCTGTTCGGTTTATGCCTCTTTCGCACCCGCTCCTGATCCTGGCCACGGCCGCTCTGCTCTGGACGGCGGGCCACCGGCTCGCGGCTCCGCGCGATGCGGCCTCGCCCGGCTTTTTCGGGCTGCCTGGCAGTGCCTACGGCAGCCTGGCCGCGCGGCTGATGCGCGACTCGCTGCACAGCTACTGGCACGGTGGGGAGAGTTCGACGCAGGCCCGGCACGAACCCGCGGCCGCGCCACCGCCCGCGGTCGCCGCCGGCGTTTTCGCACGACGCGCCGCCGCCGCAGCCGCGCTGCCGGCCGCGTCAACCTTGTCTGTCCTGGAGACCGCGATGGGGCGCCTGGCCCGACTCGAAAAAGGCCGAACCCAGCGCAACAGCCCGTTTCCCACCACCGAGGCGCATCGCCGCTACCTCGATGCCTCGGCGTTTTGGCGCCTGCGCTCCGCCTACGCCCTCGATCGCAGCGATGCCGTGCTCTACGAGATCCTGCATTTCCAGCTGGCCGCGCGCGCGGAACAGCGACCCGAGTTGCGCGGGCAGGTGCAGCGCCTCGCGGACGAGGCCATCGCCCTGGCGATTGCACCCATGTCCGGCGCCTCCGCCGCCCTCACCGGTGCCGGCGCGGCGATCAACCTGCTCAACGAACTGCTCGTCCCTGGCCTGGCCAAACGGGATGACGCGGCCATTCGGGCGCGCTGGCGGCAGCTCGACGCTTGCCTGCAGCGCTACCAAAGCCTTCATGATCAGGCCATTGCCGAGGGCTGGTGGCAGGGCATCCCGGAGATCCGTCGCCAGGAACTGGAGCAACACGCCGCCCTGCTGGAGCGCATTGCCGACACGATCCGGCAGCAGTTGGCGGCCCTCCAGCTCGTGCCTCCAGCGACGGGACGCTAGGGATGGCTCGGCTCGCTGCTTTTTGCGGCCAACTCGCCCTTGCAATCGTTCCTTTTGCCATCATTCTATTTTAGAATCATTCCAATTCTAATTCTAAAACCATGCCCCCCAGTTCTTCCCGCCCACCTGCCAAACCCACCGGTTTGGAGTGCCGCATGGCCGTGCTCGGGGCCGATGTGCGCCTGACTCCGCACCGGCGCGAGGTTTTCGAAATTCTGCAGGCCTCGACCGATCACCCCACCGCCACGGACATCTTCACCCGGGTCAAGGACCGGGCGCCCGGCATTTCGCTGGCCACGGTCTACAATTGCCTCGAGCACCTCACCGGCGCCGGCCTGATCAAGCAGGTGCACCTCGAGCGCGGCCAGTCGCGCTACTGCGCCAACCTGCACGAGCACGTCCACTTTCACTGCGAAACCTGCGGCAAGGTGATCGACGCCCATCCCGCCGCCGACTTCGATCCCGCCAAGTTCTGGAACCTGCCGGCCGGCACCCAGGTCAGCCGCATGGACCTCGCCATCCACGGCACCTGCAGCGCCTGCGCGGGGCGCGTCTGAAATCTGAAATCTGAAATCTGAAATCTTCTGCATGTCCCTCGAAATCCACAACCTCCACGCCCAGATCCCCGGCCGCGAAATCCTCAAAGGCCTGAATCTCACCATCAACCCCGGTGAAGTCCACGCCATCATGGGACCGAATGGCTCGGGCAAAAGCACGCTCAGCAAGGTGCTCTGCGGCCACGAGGACTACGAAGTCACCGGCGGCGAGGTGCTGCTTGACGGTCAAAACATCCTCGACATGGCGGTCGACGAGCGCAGCCGCGCCGGCCTCTTCCTCGCCTTCCAGTATCCGCACGAGATCCCCGGCGTCAGCAACGCCAACTTCCTGCGCGCCGCCCTCAAGGCGCGCCTGCCTGCCGGCGAGGACATCGACGCCGTGCAGTTCTACAAGCGGTTGTACGCCCGCATGGACGCCCTTGAAATGGACCGCAGCTTCACCGGCCGCAGCGTCAACGAAGGCTTCTCCGGCGGCGAGAAAAAGCGCAACGAGATCCTTCAGTTGATGATGCTGGAACCCAAGTACGCCATCCTCGACGAGACCGATTCCGGCCTCGACATCGACGCCCTGAAAATCGTCGCCCGCGGCGTCAACGCCATGCGCAGCGAGAACCGCGGCATCCTGCTCATCACCCACTACCAGCGCCTGCTCGACTACATCCAGCCCGACATCGTCCACGTCCTCATGGACGGCCAGATCGTCAAGACCGGCGGCAAGGAACTCGCCCTCGAGCTCGAGGCCCGCGGCTACGACTGGGTCAAGGAGGAACTCGCCGCCGCGGCCTAACCTCAACTTGAAACTTTCAACCTTAAACTTGCAACTTTAGTCCCCCGCCTGCCATGGTCACCGCCCCTGATCTCCCCGCGGAACTCGAAGCTCCCGACCTCGCCGACATCAAGGTCGACAGCGTCGGCGACTTCACCTTCCCGGAACGCAACAAGTACGACTCCGGCTTCGGCATCACCGAAAAGACGATCGACTACATCTGCGACGTCAAGGGTGACCCCGACTGGATCCGCGAGTTCCGCAAGAAGGCGCTCAAGGTCTTCCTCGACAAGCCCATGCCGACGCACTGGGCCACCAAGGACCTCGAGAACATCCATTTCGACGAGTTTCGCTACTACCTGAGCGACGGCCAAAAGCCGAAGCGCTCCTGGGACGAGGTGCCCGAGGACGTGAAGAAGACCTTTGACCGGCTCGGCATCCCCGAGCAGGAGCGCAAGTTCCTCGCCGGCGTCGAGGCGCAGTACGACAGCGAGGCCGCCTACTCGAACATCAAGGCCGCCGTCGAGGAGCAGGGCGTCATCTTCGTCAACAGCACCGAGGGCCTGCACAAGTACCCGGAGATTTTCAAGAAGTGGTTCGGCAAGGTCATTCCCACCGGCGACAACAAGTTCTCCGCGCTCAACAGCGCCGTGTTCTCCGGCGGCAGCTTCATCTATGTGCCGCCGGGCGTGAAGGTGAAACACCCGCTGCAGGCCTACTTCCGCATCAACTCCGAGCAGTTCGGCCAGTTCGAGCGCACCCTCATCATCGCCGACGAGGGCGCCGAGGTCATGTACATGGAGGGCTGCACGGCGCCGAAGTTTGAAACGGCGACCCTGCACAGCGCCGTTGTCGAGCTCGTCGCCATGAAGGGCGCGAAGATCCAGTACGTCACCGTCCAGAACTGGAGCAGCAACGTCTTCAACCTCGTCACCAAGCGCGGCATCGCCCATGAGGATGCCGAGGTGCGCTGGATCGACTGCAACATCGGCAGCCGCCTGACGATGAAGTACCCGGGCGTCATCATGAAGGGCCGCCGCGCCCGCGGCGAGGTCATCAGCATCGCCCTCGCCAACAGCGGCCAGCACCAGGACACCGGCGCCAAGATGGTGCACGCCGCCGACGAGACCACCAGCAACGTCATCTCCAAGTCGATCTCCATCGGCGAGGGCCGCGCCACCTACCGCGGCCTGGTCCACATCCCGAAGCACCTCAAGGGCTGCAAAAACAACACCGAGTGCGACGCCCTGCTGATCAACCCGAACAGCCGCACCGACACCTATCCGGCGATCAGCGTGCGCGGCAACCAGCACGCCACCCAGCACGAGGCCAGCGTCAGCCAGGTCAGCGCCGAGCAAATCTTCTACCTCATGCAGCGCGGCCTCACCGAGGCCGAGGCGATGAGCCTCAGCGTCAACGGCTTCATCAACGACCTCGTCAAGGAGTTCCCGATGGAATACAGCGTTGAACTCAAGCGCCTCATCGATCTCGAAATGGAAGGCAGTGTCGGCTGAAGCGTGCGTCCCATGGGAGTGGTTCAGAACCACTGTCTTCGCCTCATGTTTTACGAAATCCTGCAGTCTGAAAATGACTATCGAAGTGCCGGCCGGCACCGCAAGGCAAGGCTGGCACTGATCGAAGGACTGCGCACACGGCGTCGTGACAGTCTGCGGATAGCGGTTTTTATGATGGCTGCGTCGGGTGTGGCGATGGCTTTGCTTGCCTTCATGTCCACTGAGCCGGCAGTGCCCCCAAAAGACTTGGCTGCGATCCGCCTGCCTTACATGGGCATTTGGCTGCCGTTGCTCTTTTTGAATATTTTATTCTTCCATCAAGCGCTCACCCTCGACAAGGAAATCAAACTACTGATCTTGATCGATGCCATGGCGCAGGTTCCGGAAGTCGGCAACCCAGCTGTTCAGCCTCACAACCCAGAGCCCGAGCCTTCGCAAGCCGAAGAGTCCTGATCACTCTGCTAGAGCTAGCATTACCCTTTCCCCTCACTCAATGCCCTCCGATTCCTCCAACGGTCTCCTCACCTCCACCCCCACCCGCACTTTCGACGCCCCCGAATGGTTCCTCAGCCGTTCCAAAGCGGCCTGGGCTGATTTCCAGTCCCTGCCGCTGCCGGGTCTCAAGGATGAAAACTGGCGCTACTCGAGCGCCAAGAAGATTGAGCTCGCCGATCACGCACCCGCCCAGGAGCCCACCGTCGAACAGTCCAAGGCCGCGCTTGCCCTCACGGAAGGCCTGAAGGAGCGCGCCGCGCGTTTTGTCTTCGTCAACGACACGCTCGTCGAGTCCGAGACCGCCGGCCTGCCCGCCGGGGTCGTCTGCGTCAGCCTGGCCGAGGCCCTGAAAACCCATGGCCCGGCCCTGGAGGCCCACTTCATGAAGGCTGACCTGCCGCTTGGTTCGGGCAAGTTCGCCGCCCTGCACCTGGCCCACGTCAAGGCCGGCACCGTCATTCTCGTGCCGAAGAACGTCGTCATCGACAAGCCCGTCGAAGTCTTTCACTGGGTCGTCGGCGACCACGCGGCGATTTTCCCTCACACGCTCGTCGTGGCCGAGGACAATGCCCAGGTCAGCGTCGTCGACCACTACCGCAGCCTCGAGGGCGAAGGCGGTCTCAGCATTGCCGTCGCCGATTTGGTCGGCGGGCCGGGCAGCAAGATCACCTATGCCGCCTGCCAGGAGCTCGCCGATGACGCCCAGGCCCTGCATCTCTCCGGCATCCGTGCCGGTCGCGACGCGGCGGTGAAAAGTTTCCAGGTCCAGCTCGGCGCCGCCTTCAGTCGCAGCGAGAGCGTCAGCGACCTCGTCGGCGAGGGCGCGCGCAGCGACATGCTCAGCGTCTCCCTGCCGGTCGGCGAGCAGGTGGTCGACCAGCGCACCCTGCAGCGCCACAAGGCGCCGCATGCCACCAGCGACCTGCTGTACAAGAACGCCCTGTACGGCCAGGCGCGCTCGGTGTTCAGCGGCCTCATCATTGTCGACGAGGGCGCGCATTACACCGACGCCTACCAGACCTGCCGCAACCTGCTCAACAGCGACGAGGCCGAGGCCAACTCATTGCCCGGACTGGAGATCAATGCCGACCAGGTCAAGTGCAGCCATGGCAGCACCAGCGGCCCGATCGCCGACGAGGAACTCTTTTACCTCAAGGCGCGCGGCATCCCCGACGGCGAGGCGCGCAAGCTGATCGTCGAGGGCTTCCTTGCCGACGTCATCGAGCGCTTCGGCAACAGCGAGGTGCTTGACACCCTGGTGGCGCGCATCGACGACAAGCTGCAGCGGGCGGCCTGAGGCGGCGGCGCAGCCGAGGAGAGAGGATGGTTGATGGAGCCCGGAGGGTCTCTTTTCGATCAAGGCTCCGCCATCATCCATCCACTTCACGAAGCTTGCAGCGGTGCAAATGCAAGAAGGCGGCAGAGAACTGCCGCCTTCGAGTTGGGTGTGCGCAGTCCGGGGCCAGTTCAGCCCTGGACGGCGGCGACGATCTTCTGAGCGGCGTCGGTGAGGCCGTCGGCGCTGGTGATGGCCAGGCCGCTGGCGGCCAGGGTGGCCTTGCCGGCATCGACGTTGTTGCCTTCGAGGCGTACGACGAGCGGGATGTTGAGCGACACCTCCTGGGCGGCGGCGATGATGCCGTGGGCGATGACGTCGCAGTCCATGATGCCGCCGAAGATGTTCACCAGGATGCCCTTCACGTTGGGGTCGCCGAGGATGATCTTGAAGGCCGCGGCGACCTGTTCCTTGGTGGCGCCGCCGCCGACATCGAGGAAGTTGGCCGGCTCGCCGCCGTGCAGCTTGATGATGTCCATGGTGGACATGGCCAGGCCGGCGCCGTTGACGAGGCAGGCGATGTTGCCGTCGAGGCCGATGTAGTTGAGGCCAAACTCGCTGGCGGCCACCTCGCGCGGGTCCTCCTCGGTCGTGTCGCGCATGGCGACGACGTCCTTCTGGCGGTAGAGGGCGTTGTCGTCGAAGTTGAACTTGGCGTCGAGGGCGACCACCTGGTCATCGCTCGTGATCGCCAGCGGGTTGACCTCGACGAGCGAGCAGTCGCTCTTCAGGTAGAGGCTCCAGAGCGAGAGGAAGAGTTTGGTCGCCTGGGCGGCGAGTTTGCCGCGCAGGCCGAGTTCGGCGGCGATCTTGCGGGCCTGGTAGGCCTGCAGGCCGAAGGCCGGGCTGACGAATTCCTTGATGATCTTCTCCGGGGTCTTCTCGGCGACCTCCTCAATGTTCATGCCGCCCTCGGTGCTGGCGATGAGGGCGTGGCTGCTGCTGCCGCGGTCGAAGAGGATGGCGAAGTAGTATTCCTTGACGATGTCGACCGACTTGGCGATGAGCACCTTGCTGACCAGCTTGCCCTCCGGGCCGGTCTGGTGGGTGACCAGGGTCTGGCCGAGCATCTTGCCGGCGATGTCCTGGGCCTCGGCGGCGGTGTCGATGACGTGCACGCCACCCTTGAAGCCGTTCTTGAAGGTGCCCTTGCCGCGGCCGCCGGCGTGGATCTGCGCTTTCACGACGAGGCCGGAGCCGCCGAGTTCCTCCGCGATCTTGCCGGCCTCCTCCGCCGTCGCGGCCACGCGTCCGGGCGGGGTGGCGACGCCGAATTTCTGGAACAGTTCTTTGGCCTGGTATTCGTGGATGTTCATCGGGGGGATGGGGGAAGTCGAGCCGCCAGCATAGAAGGCGCGGCCGCGCGGTCAAGCCGGGGGGGCGGATTCTTTGCTCAGCCCAGCACCAGCCAGAGGGCGGCGACGAGGGTGAGCAGGAAGAGGGTGCGTTCGAAGGCCTTTTGCGGGATGCGCTGGAGGATCTGCCAGCCGAGCAGGATGCCGAGCACCACCACGGGCAGCAGGACGAGGTTGGTGGCGAGCGACTGCGGGTGGATGATGCCGAGGTTGGCGGAGAAGGGGACCTTGAAGAGGTTGATGAAGAGGAAGAAGCGGCTGAAGACGCCAAGGTGATCCTTTTTCTCCAGACGGCGGGAGAGCAGGTAGACGGTCATCACCGGGCCGGCGGCATTGGCGAGCATGGTGGTGACGCCGGCGCCGAAGCCGAGAGTCTGGGCGAAGCCGCGGTGCTCGGTGAGCGCCAGCAGGTCCTGGCGGCGCCGCTCCAGCAGCAGGTGGAAGCCGAGCAGGCCGATGATCAGCCAGCCGATGACGGTGCGCGCGGCCTGGTTGTCGATCGTGTCGAGCAGCAGCCAGCCGGCGACGACCCCGGCGATGGCGGGCGGCGCCATGGGCAGGACCTGGCGCCAACTGCCGCCGTGGCGGTTGAGGAAGTAGCCCATGAGGTCGGCGGCGATGAGCAGGGGCAGGACCAGCCCCACCGAAGCCTTGGCGCCGAAGGCCTGGGCCATGAGCACAACGTTGAGGGTGGCGGTGCCGGACAGGCCGCTTTTCGACAGGCCGATGCAGAGTGCGGCGATGGCCGCCAGCACGAGCACGCGCGGCTCGCCGGTGAAGAGGGTGTGCTGGATCAACCAGTCGGGCACGGTCGGGGAGGGGCGTCAGGGCTGCCGGCGCTGGTTCCAGTAGATCTTGACATTTTTCGTGCGGCGGCCGGCGGCGACGAGGTCGGTGTCGCCATCGCCGTCGAGATCGGCCCCCATCAGGTCCTCGCAGGCCATGCCGTTGTCGTCGATCAGGTGCTGCTGCCAGCCGTTGCCGTCCTCCTTGGTGGTGTAAAACAGCTTCACGCCGACGCGCGGCCCGATCTTTTGCATCGACCGCCAGCCGACGGCGATCTGGCGGTTGTTCAGGCCGAGGTAGTCGTAGCAGGCGAGGGCATGGCCGTCGGAAAGGGTCTCGTCGAGCACGCGTCGCTCCCACAGCCCGTCCTTGGGGCCGCCGGCGGGCGGAGTGTACAGGACAAGCTGGTGGCCGTGCATGGGTTCGATGGTGGCGATGTAGGGTTGGCCGCCGCCAAAGGCGCCCCAGCGGATCTCGCCGGCACCGGCGAGGCCGGCCTCGGTGTGCTTGGAAACCCATTGCGACTTCCAGCCGGCGTCGCCCGGGGTGAGCCGGACGATGCCCTCCTTGCCGGCCAGAAGCAGGGTCTCAGCCTCGTGGGCGGGAGCCGGCACGACCTCGAAATTGTGGGTCATGTGCAGGCCGTCATGAATCAGCGTCGTGTTCCAGGGCTGGGTGACGTCCTCGGGCACGTGATAGGCGAGCAGGCGCACGCCGGCACCCGCGCCGTTCTTGTTGCCGCGGCCGTGCAGCGGGGCGACCATCAGGTCATGGCGGCCGGCGCGGTTGCGCACCCAGCGCATGCGGTGGGTGGTCGGTTCATGCGTCAACTGCACCGGCGTCCAGGGCTGCAGACGGTCGGCCGGCGGTTGCAAATAAAACACCGCGCCGCTCGTCTCGGTGTCGCCCGGATTCCACTGCGCCCCGACGGCGACCTCGGCCCTGCCGTCGCCGTCGATGTCGCGCGCGGCGATGCAGACATGGTCGCGGTCGGTCAGCTTGGGCGCCAGCACGCGCTTCTGCCAGGTCGGGTTTTGGTACCAGACAAACGCATCTTTGTCGGCCAGCAGGATGTCGGTGCGGCGATCGCCATCGACGTCGGCCAGGGCGAGGCCGTAACCGATGCCGATGTCGGCGTCAATTTCCGTGGCGCGGAAGTCGGGCGTGGCCTGGGCGAGGGCCAGGGCGGGCAGCAGGAACAGGGCAAGGCGGCGCATGGCGGTGACCATGCGCGCTGCAGGGCCGGGTTGGCCAGTGAAAAACGCGCAGGCATGGCAAAAGTCTGCTCCGTCAGCGACCGCGGGCTTTCGTGGAAAAAGAATTGACGATGTAATGACAAAAATAGTAGGCTCATCGAACAAAACCGCCCCCGGTTGCTGTCCAACCCTCATTGAGCCGGCAGCCCCTTGCCCCCATGCCTTTCCTATCCCCATCCATTTTCCGTCGGCTGGCCTGTCTGCTGCTGCTGTCGGCCACGGTCGCCAGGGCCCTGCCGCCCGGGGCTCCGTCCGACGTCAAGGCCCGAGTCAGTCTCGGAGTCAAGAACGGCAACTCGACTTTGACAGGGGACACGTACGTGTTGACCTGGGATGACAATGCCATCGATGAGACGGGCTACCGGGTGGATTTCCGCGGCGGCAACACCGGCCCGTTTTACAATGCCGGCTACTTCGGTCCGAATCAGGAGGGGCTGTATCTTGGCGGCGGCACTTCCTCGCCCTTCAACCTGCTGCCGGGCCAGACCGTACAGTTCCAGGTCACCGCCTTCAAATACAATGGAGCCAAGATTGAATCGCGGGCCGGGCCGATTCAGACGATCACCTATCCCAGCGCCACAGGCGCGCTCGGCACGCCCACCGGTTCGACGGCGGAAGTGCAGGGCGACGGCCGGGTTCAGCTCAACTGGGTCGACACCAGCAATGCCGAAACCTACCATCAGGTCTTCTACAAAAAGCAGGGCGACACGGACTACACGAAGTCGTTTTATCTGGAGTTGGACCGCACCGAGGTGTTGCTGCGCTCGGGTCAGTTGCCGCCGAGCAAGCTGGCGCACCTCAACAGCGGCAGCCTGGCCAACAGCCGGGTCGATTTTGTTCCCGGCACGACCTACAACTTCCGCGTGCGCTCGGTGCTGCGGCTGATTCAGGCGCAGAACAATTATCACAACGCCACGCCCACCCGTGTGACCCCCTATGACTCGGAGTTGTCCAATGAGGTCTCGGCGGTGATCCCGGCCCTGGCGGCGCCGACGAATCTGCAGGGCTCGGTGCTCGACCAGACCCGCATCCGTCTGCGCTGGACAGACAACTCGGACAACGAGGGCGGCTACCGCATCGAGTACAAGGATCCGGACGAGAGCACCTGGACGCAGCTCGGCAGCGGCGCCGCCACCACGGCGGCGAACGCCACCCAGTTTGATGTCACCGTCGGCTCGGCCGTGACCCTCGACTGGCGCGTGCTGGCGGTCTATTTGGATCCGGTTTCCGGCAATGAAGTCAGTCTGTCGGAACCGAGCAATGAGATCGAGCTTGGCACGACTTTTCCCGGCCCGGGCAACCTGACTGCCAGCGACACCGGCTATGCCGGTCAGATTCTTCTGGAGTGGCAGGACCAGTCCGAGGCGGAAACCCATTTCGAGGTTTTTGCCCGCGTCAAGGGCACGCCTGACTGGAAGCCCATCATCACCCTGCCGGCGGATACCCGGCGGGTGAACGTCACGCAGGCGGAGTTCACCGAAGGCAGCCTCAGCGATTTTGAGAAGGGCACCGCCCACGAGTTCCGCGTTGAGGCTGTCATCTACACGCGCAACAGCAGCGGTGCGGTGACCGGCCGGCAGGCCTCCCAGCAGGCCGCCGAGGCGGAGGCGACCCCCAACCACGGCTTCGTGACACCGTGGCAAAACATCTTTGCCTCGGCGGCTGAACGCGACGCCAGTGGCTATGCGGAGGATGATGTCATCCTCCGCCCCTTTCATCCCGTTCGGCAGAGCGAGTTTTTCACCTATCAACTGGCGACCTCCAATCCCGATGCGCGCACGGGTTGGAACGTCACCGGCCTGCCCGCCGGACTGGAGTTCAATGCCACCAGCGGCGTCATCAGCGGCACGCCCTCCGTGGCCGGTCTGTATCCCTGCACGTTGACGGCGCAGTTCAACAACGACCACACCGCCACCGCCGTGTTGAACCTGCGTGTGCTGCCACTTGGTGCGGCGCCGGATGTCGCCAGCGCGATCCCCGATGTCACCTATGCCCCCGGCCAGCAGCTTGTGCTGCCGCTGCAGGACAAGTTCGCCGATGCCGATTCGCAGGCCGCCGTGCGCCTGCGCACAACGCTGGGTGACCTCGACGTACTGCTCTATCCTGAACTGACCCCCGAGTCGGTGCAGAACTTTCTCCACTACGTCAACAACGGCACCTACAACGGCGTCGCCTTCCATCGTTCGGTGCCGGGTTTCATCATCCAGACCGGCAGCTACGTGCCGGTGCAGGCACCCGATTACTTCGTGCTCAGCCAGCCCTCGCGTCTGTCGCCGCGCAACGAGCCGGGCATCTCCAACGTGCGCGGCACGGTGGCCTGGGCGAAGCTGCCGGGTTCACCCGACAGTGCCACGCTCGATTTCTTCATCAACCTCGCCGACAACGCCAAGAACCTCGACAACCAGAACGAGGGCTTTGCCGCCTTCGGGCGCGTCGCCGGCAGCGGCATGAGCGTGGCCGATGCGATCGCCGGTCTGCCCATCGGGGTGTATCGCAACTTCAACAGCGGCAGCGGCACCACCGAGTCGCTCGACAAGCGTGTCCAGCTCTTCGAGATCAGCAACGGCCAGTATCAGTTCCTGCGGCGCGAGGCTCTGGAGACGGTGCCGATGAACAGCGAAGGCAGTGCGCCCGTGGACATGGATGTCGAAAAGACGGTGCGCGTTCAGCAGGCCGTTCAGATCCCCGTCTTTCGCTACAGCGTCACCGCCAACAGCGACAGCAGCGTTGTGTCGGCCGCGATCAGCGGCACCAGCCTGGTGTTGCAGACCCTCAAGGAGGGCAGCTCCCAGATCACGGTCCAGGCGGCCGATCTCGACGGCAATGTCAGCAGCCAGACCTTCACCGCGACCATCGTGCGCAACTACAAGGCGCCGGTCATCACCCGCCAGCCGGTGTCCGCGACCGTCACCGAAGGCGGCACCGCCAAGTTGACCGTCAAGGCGAGCGGCAGCGGCACGCTCGACTATCAGTGGTTGAAGGACGGTGACGAACTCGACGGGCAGACCGAGCCGACCCTGGTGGTCAGCGGTGTCAATGCCGGCAAGACCGGTGAATACGCCGTGCGCGTTGCCAATGCTGGACTCAGCGTGCTCAGCAACATTGTGCGCATCGACCTGCGCGCACCGCCCGTCTTCACCACCCAGCCCCAGGCGAAGGTGGTCGAGGTCGGCCAGCCGCTTGAACTTGAGGTGAATGGCACGGGCGCGCCGCTGCCGGTGATCGCCTGGCTGCGCTCGGGCAAAGTCGTGCCCAAGCAGACCTCGACGAAACTGAGCCTGCCCGCCGCGAGCCTCGCCGACGGCGGTGTCTACCAGGCGCGCGCCAGCAATGTCGCGGCCAAGAACGTGCTCAGCCAGCCGGCCGAGGTGCTTGTGGTCGACAAGGCCTCGCGTCTGGCGCTGGGGTTGGCCGGCAAGAAGGTGGTGTTGACGGCCCAGGCCAGCGGGGGTCCCGGGCTGCAGTATCAGTGGTTCCGCAACGGCAACCTGCTGCTCGTTGAAACCGAGGCGGTGAGTGGCATCACGCAAGCCCAACTCACCCTGCATGCCTTGAGCGAGGCCGAGCTCGGCAGCTACACCTGCCGCGTCAGCAGCACGGGCAGCGGTTTGCAGACCGACACTGGCGCCTGGCGCGTCCACCTTGCCGAACGCCCGGTGCTGGCGAATTTTACCCCTGCCAACGCCTACATCGGCCTCGATTACGATCACACCCTGCCGTTCGGCGGGGTGACCAACACCTCGGTCGCCCTGTTCACCATCAAGGGCCTGCCGGCCGGTCTGCGCATGGATCCCGCCACCGGCCGCATCCAGGGGCGCCCGACGCGGCCGGGCTTCTACCCCTTGACGGTCACCGGTCGCAACGCCGCCGGTGTCAGCCTGCCGGTCAGCGGCACCCTCGCCGTGCTGCCCATGCCCGAGCCGGCCGTCGGCTCTTTCATCGGGCAAGTCGCACCCTCCACCGTGCTGAATGGCAGCAAGGGCGGACGTTTTGACATGACCGTCACCGATGGCGGCCAGGTGAGTGGCAAGCTGTCGGAGGGCAAGAACACTTACAGCTTCACCGGCACCATGCGCCAGACACCCGGCAGCAGCCTGGCCAGCGGCCAGGCCGTCATCGTGCGGCGCGGCCAGTCCAACCTGACCCTGCTGTTCCAAACGGTCGCCCTGCAGGGCTTCACCGACAGCGGTGACATCAGTGGTCTGGTCACCGACGGCGTCAACACCGCCGAGATCTACGGCTACCGCCGCGTCTACCACCCCTCGTGGAATCCGGTGGGGCTGCAGCAGACCTTCAACATCGGCCTGCATCTGGACGAGGCGGATGTGGGCGAGGACGGTGTTCCCCAGGGCACGGGTTTCCTGCGCGCAGCGCTCGCCAACAGTGGCGTCGTCACCTGCGCGGGACGCACGGGCGACGGCACCAGCTTCACCTGCAGTTCCTACCTCGGCAGCCAGTTTCAGTTCCTCGTTTATCAGTCGCTCTACAAGGGCACGGGGGCGCTCGGCGGCGTGCAGAACATCCTCGGTGTCAACCTCGCCCCGGCCGGCGTCAACGAACTGTGGCTGCGTGTTTCCGGCAGCCTGAACTGGCAAAAGGATCCGCAGGCCTCGACGAAGGAGCGTTCCTACCGCGAGGGTTTCGGCCCGCTGACCCTGGACACGCTCGGCATGTCCTACAACGCCCCGGCCGCCGGCAAGCCGGTGCTCGGCCTGCCCCAGGGCAGCGACTCCAACGCCAGCCTGGCCTTCACGGAGGGGGGGCTGGAGGCTGCCGAGACCGATCCGGATGTGCCCTTGCTCACCCTCAACGGCAGCAATGTTCCGGGCATTCCCTCCGCCGGCAACCCCGGTTCGGTCAATCTTGCGGTCATTCGCACCACCGGCCTGATCAGCGGCAGCTTCAGCCTTGAGGACGACCCCGAACTGAAGCCCCAGCGCAAGGCTGCCTTTTACGGCCTCGTCATTCCGCGCATTCCCGACACCCAGACCCAGCAGCGCAATGAGTTCAACGAGTTGGTCACCGTCGATGTGCCGGGCGACACCGGCAAGGGCGTCGGCAGCTTCCTGCTGGCGCAAAAGCCCGCGGAAGGGCCGCCGGCGACGACATTGAAGACCTCGCCCATCCTTGCCGGCGGTCTGCGCCTCGACTCCGCGCCGATCCAGATCCTCACCCAGCCCCTGGCCGCCACGGTGGATCCGGGCGGCACCCACACCTTCAGCGTGGTCGCCCAGGCGCTCGGCACGCTCAGCTACCAGTGGCGTTTCAAGGGCACCAGCATCAGTGGCGCCATCAACGCCAGTTACCAGCTCACCGCCATCAACGAGGGCAACGAGGGCGATTACGATGTCGTCATCAGCACCCCCTATGGCCGCGCCGTCAGCGTCCCGGCCAAGCTCACCGTCAACAACCCGGTCTCCTCGGTCATCATCAGCCGCAGTCCGGACGATGCCCTCATTGACGAGGGCGACAGCGTCACCTTCAGCGCCGCCGCCGTCGGCAGTGGCGAGCTCTCCTACCAGTGGCTTCGCAATGGCGAGGACATTGAGGGCGCGACCGCGAGCACTTATGTCATTGAAGAGGTCAGTTCCATCCACGCCGGCACCTACACCGTGCGCGTGACCAGCCTGCTCAGCCCCTCCGGCGTGCTCAGCAACGAGCTTGCCCTCGAGGTCGCCTCGATGGTGCGCAATCCCATCGCCTCGCGCACGCCGCCTGACGAGCAGGTGCCGATCGGCACCAGCGTCACCTTCCAGGTTGCCGCCGATGGCACCGGTCCGTTCACCTACCAGTGGTTCAAGGACGGCGAGGAAATCGAGGGCGCCACCCAGGCCACCTACAAAATCGACTTCGTGACGGGCGGTGTCGAGGGCGATTACAGCGTTCGGGTTCGCAATGCGCTGACCCCTGATGGCGTGATGAGCAATGAGGTTCCCCTCGCCCTCGATGCCCGCGTCTCCAACCTCGTGGTCTCACGCACGCCCTCGGCGGGCGCGGTCGCCGTCGGCCAGCGTGTCGACTTCACCGTCAGCAACGCCGGTCTCGGCCCCTTCACCTATCAGTGGTACAAGGAGGGCAATGCCATCGACGGTGCCACCGGCGTGACCTTCACGCTGCTCGCGGTCGCCGAGTCCGACACCGCGGATTACACGGTCCGCGTTTACAATGCCGAAACTCCGGCGGGTGTGCTCAGTGACCCGGTGGAGTTGGCGGTCGGCCTGCCGGTGACCAATGTCACCGCCGCGATCACGATGCCGGCCGAGCAACCGGTGCCGGTCGGCGCGCGCGTCGAGTTCACCGCCACGGCCCAGGGCACCAGCCCGCTCTTCTACCAGTGGTTCAAGGACGGTGCCGAGATCGACGGAGCCGACGAATTCAAACTGGTTCTCGATCCCGTGGTCGAGGACAACGCCGGCAGCTACAGTGTGCGCGTCAGCAACGCGCTGACGCCCGACGGCGAGTTCAGCAATGCGGTCGCCCTCGAGGTCCAGGCGCCCTGACGCAGCCGCACAACCGCGTGCACGCGCCGGTGCGGCCCATGAACCGCCTGCTGGGAGCGGCTGCGCCCTCTCCTGCATGCGGGCAGTTCCGCGTCCGTACCGGTTGCCACTTGCCGCAACAGGCCCCGCTCAGGGCGTTCCCTTCATCAGGTAGGCGAAGAAGTCGCGCAGGTCGGCGTCGCTCATGCCGGTCGTCAGTCCCTCGGGCATCAGCGAAACCGGGCTGGCCTCCAGGCGGTCGATGTCGGCCTGCTTCACCGGCGTGCGGTTGCCGGCAATGTCCTTCAGGACGATGCCCGCGGCGTCCTGCGCGTCCATGATGCCGGTGAGGATCTGGCCGTTCTTCAGCTTGACGACGTAGTTGCCGAAGCCCTCGCGGATTTCCAGGCTGGGGTTGAACAGGTTGTCGAGCCAGAAGTCGGCGCTGCCGCGGTCGTAGCCGGTCAGTTCCGGGCCTATGGCCATGCCCTCGCCAAACAGCTTGTGGCAGATCGCGCAGCGCGCCGCATACTGCAGCTTGCCCTTTTCCGCATCGCCCAGGCCGCCCTTGAGCACAGCTTTGATGCGCGCCATTTCCTTTTCCTTGGCCTCGCTCGGACCGGTGACCAGCAGGCCCTTCCAGTGCGTGTCGAGGGCAGTGTCGATCACCGGATCCCGGTGCAGGCTGAGCTGGCGGACGACATCGACCGGCACATGCCGCGCCGGCACCTTCCATTGGTTCACAAAATGGACCAGTTCGAGGGCCCAGGCCTTGCGCCCGGCGAGGACACGCAGGGCGTCCTCGCGCAGGGCCTTGTCGCCGGCGATCTGTGCCTCGTAGGAGGTGAGCAGGGCCTCGGCGATGCGACGGTCGTCAAAGCGCGCCGCCGCCTGCAGGATGCCGCGCTTGAGGCCCGGCGGGTTGGCGCCTTTCAGGATGGCAACCATCGGCGCCACGGCCTCGGTCCTGCCAAGCTCTGCCAGGGTCCTGGCGACGGCGATGCGCGCGGCGTTCGATTCCTTGCTGCTGGCGAGCAGGGTCAGGGCCTTCTTCAGGGCATCGGCGCTGCCGCTCCGCAGGGCGAGAGTCAGGTCGCCGCCGCCCTGTTTCCCGAGGTAATCCTGGAGAGCCTTTGCCAGTGCGTCCGGCAGCGGCGGCAGTTCGGCGCCCTCGAAGGCGGCGGCGATGCCGGTGATGAACCTGCCGCGCAGGCCGGCTTCCTCGCTGAGCGCAAGCAGGTCGGCGCAGGCGTTGAGGTTGTCGTCGCCGCCAGCCATGGCGTAGCGCTTGGCGAGTTTTTCCGCGAGGTGCTCGCGAAACAGGGCGGTGTTCAGGAAGGCGGCGTCGGATTTCAGGAAGGCAAAGACGGCCGCGCGGTCCCTCTCGGCCTTCGACTCCAGAGCCCACCAGGCGAGAAGGGGCAGGTGACCGCTGGCGTCTTCTGCCTCGCCGGCCCAGAGCAGGGGCAGGGCCTCGGCGGCCGGAAGGCGCTTGGCGCTGGCGAGCATCTGGGCGCGGACTTCTGCATGGCTTTCGCTGCGGGCCAACCGGCTCAGGGCGTCGCCGCCCGCCTGACGGCGTTCGCCCAGCATTTTCACGGCCCAGCGGCGGACATACGGATCGCGGTGCTGCAACGGCGCCGGCTGGTCCGGACGCAGCGCGTCGAGCGCCCACAGTGCCTCCAGGGCCTGCGGGCCGTCGAGCAGGGCTTCGAGCCGGGGCGCGAGTTCGGTCAAGCCGCGCCAACCGATTTCCAGCACCGCCTGCTTGCGGAACCATTCGTTGGCGTGGCCGAGGTAGCCGAGCAGTTCCTCCCCCGTGGCCTTGCCCAAATCAAAGGGCATGACCTTGGGCGCGCCGCTCGCGGGGCGGACGCGGTAGATGCGGCCGCTGGTTTTGTGCCAGTCGTCGACTGGCCGCACATGGCTGAGGCGGGTGTCGTACCAGTCGGCCATGTAGAAGCCGCCATCGGGGCCGACCCCGGCCCAGACCGGACGGAACCAGCGGTCGGGCGAGGACAGCAGCAGGGCTTCGTCCTTGGTGCGGAAGGTGGAGCCGTCGGGCAGGCGTTCACTGACATAGACGAGGTTGGCGAGGGAGTTGGGAGCGATGATTTTTCCCTCGTAGGCGCTGCCGAGCAGGCCGCCCTCGTAGATGGCGAAGGCCTGCGGGAAACGCTTTTCGTCGCCCTCATGCTTCATGTGCTCGAACCAGCCGAAGGCATAGGGATTGGTCAGCGGGCCGTGTTTGCCCCAGCCCTTGATGCCGTAGCTGCCCTGTTCATAGTGCATGCCGCGGGTCTTGCCGTTGTTGGTGCCGGAGAAGACCCGGCCCTTGGCATCGATGTCGAGGCTGAAGGTGTTGCCGCCGCCCTCGGCGTAGATCTCAAAGAGCTTCTGTCGCGGGTGGTAGCGCCAGATGCACTGGCCCTCCCACTTGACGTTCTTGCTGTTGGCGCTGCTGACATTGCCGGTGGTGGTGCTGCCGTTCGCCCCGTATAGCCAGCCGTCCATGCCCCAGGCCAGGCTGGTGGCAACACTGTGGGTGTCCTCCAGGCCAAAGCCGCTGAGCTCGACCTCCGGGTCGCCCTCCGGCAGGCCGTCGCCGTTGGCATCCGGATAGCTCAGCAGATAGGGGGGATTCAGCACCCAAATGCGAGCCATGCCCGGCAGGGCGGCGCTGGCGATGTTGAGGCCGGTGAGAACGTCGGTGTGCTTGTCGAAAAAGCCGTCGCCATCGCTGTCCTCGAAGACGGTGATTTTGTCGGCTCCCTTCGGGCCGCGCGGCGGCGGCGGCGGCACCTTGTCGAACTTGGCGCGCAGGTGCGGGTCGTAGCTGACGATTTTCAGGCCGGCGGGGAATTGGTACTGCCGGTACAACGTGACCCATAGCCGCCCCCGGGAATCCCAGCTCGCATACAGGGGTTGCTCGACCGCCGGCTCGGCGGCCATCAGGTCGACGGCCAGATCCGGGCGCACTTGAAACCGTTTCACCGCGTCCAGCGCCGGCGTCGGCGGGGTGTCGTCGGCCAGGGTGCCGCGGCCGGCAAAGGTCTCGATGATCTTCTGCACCTGCTCGTTGCCGGCCACATCCTGGGCTTGGGCGGCGGCAGAGGTCAGCAGGAACAGGGCGGGCAGGAGGCGGCAATTCATGGCAAAGGAGCAAAAACGTGGCGCCCGGCTTATTCCTGCGGGGGGATGTCACCGGCTCCGGTACTCCTGTGATGCAGGGCGCGTCTGCGCCGGTGAATGCTGTTTTTAAACCTTGACGCGCCTCTTGAAGGTCAGCATTACTGCGTCAGCCCGGTCGACTGCCCGGGTTCCGTTTCTCGTATTCAGCTCCCCCTCCTTATGACGTCCCTTGGAGTCCTCTCCCTCGCCCGCCGGGCTGCCGGCGCGCTGCTCTCGGCCGCGCTGTTTGCCGCCTCCCCACTCGCGGCCCAGGTCGCGCTCGACGCGCCCGCCCCCGCCGGTCGCAAGATCGTCCGGGCCGTCGACGTCGAATTCCAGGGCGTCTCCGCCCTCGATCCCGACCGTGTGCGCGCGCAGATGTCCACCCGGGTGGGCGAGCCCTACACCGACGAGGGCGTGGAGCGCGACCTGCGCAACCTCTACCAGACCGGTGCCGTTGAAAACGTCGACATCCGCGCCGTCGATGTGGCCGGCGGCGTGCGCGTCATCGTCACCATCGCCGGTCGTGGCGGCATCGGCGAGATCGCCTTCCTCGGCAACGCCGCCTTCGACAACGACAAGCTGCGCAAGGAAATCGAAGTCAAGGTCGGCGACCCGGTTGATGAGATCAAGATCTCCGCCGCCCAGCAGAAGATCCTGGAACTCTACCAGAAAAAGGGTTTCTCGGACGCCCTCGTCACCTACGAGACCGCCCCCTCCAGCAAGCCAGGCTTCACCAGCCTGACCTTCAAGATTGAGGAAGGCGGCAAGGGGTTCATCGGCGAGATCCGCTTCGAGGGCAACTCCGCCATCCCCGACAAGAAGCTGCGCGCCGAGCTGACCTCCAAGGAAAAGACCTTCTGGCGCCTGTTCGGCAAGGCCGGCAAGCTCGACAACCAGGCCGTCCTCGAGGACGTGCGCAAGATCGAGAAGGCCTACCAGGACAAGGGCTACGTTTACGTTCAGGTCGGCTACCGCCGCGAAACCGTCAGCGACGACCGCGTCGCCCTCGTCTTCGAGATCACCGAGGGCGCCCAGTATGAGGTCGCCGGCCTCGAGATCGAGGGCCTGACCCTCTTCACCAAGGAGGAGCTCATGCCCGCCGTGCTCACCGAACCCGGCCAGATCTACTCCGGCACCGAGGTGCGCGACGACGAGAAGATGATCCAGGATTACTACGGTTCGCGCGGCTACGCCGACGCGCGCGTCGAGACCCGCCTGTCCGACGCCGGCCCCGGCAAGCTCAACGTCACCTTCAGCGTCTACGAGGGCGGCAAGTCCTTCATCCGCAAGATCAACATCAGCGGCAACAGCAACACCGAGGACCGCGTCATCCGCCGCGAACTGCCGCTGACGCCCGGCGACGAGCTCAACACCGTGCTGCTCGAAAACTCCCAGCAGCGCCTGCAGAACCTCAACTACTTTGAGGGTCCCGGCGAGGCCAACCCGCTCACCGTCCGCCCGGTTGCCACCGAGGTTCCCGGCTTCAAGGACATCGAGGTCAACGTCACCGAGAAGCCGACCGGCACCATCAACTTCGGCGCCGGCTTCAGCTCGATCGACAGCATCGTCGGCTTCATTGACGTGACCCAGACCAACTTCGACATCAGCGACTGGAGCGACTTCCGCGGCGCCGGCCAGCGCTTCAACATGAACATCCGTTTTGGTCCGCAGCGCCAGGATTTCAACCTGTCCTTCACCGAGCCCTGGTTCATGGGCCAGAAGCTGGCGCTCACCACGGAACTGTTCTACCGCAACATGTTCTACCTGTCGGACCGCTTCGACCAGACCAACGCCGGTACCTCCATCGGCCTGCGCAAGCCGATTGGCGACCACGCCTACATCGAGGGTCTGTACACCCTGCAGTCCATCGACATCGACGTCGACGACCGCCGCAGCACCACCCAGATCCTGCGCGATGAGGACGGCCAGTTTGTCCAGAGCAAGCTCGACTTCAGCATCGTCCACGACACCCGCGACAGCGTCTTCATCACCCGCAAGGGCCACAAGCTCGAAGCCGGCATGATGGCCTCCGGTCTCGGCGGCGACGCCGAAGTCTGGGGCGCCAACTTTGGCGGCATCCAATACTTCAGCCTGCCGGGCGACGGCATCATCAGCTTCGAGGGCATGGCCCGCTTCGTCGACGCCTGGGGCTCTGGCGAGGTGCCGATCTATGAGCGGCTGTTCCTCGGCGGCGCCAACAATGTCCGCGGTTACGACTTCCGTGAAGCCGGTCCGAAAGACATCTCCGGCGAGCCCATCGGCGGCAGTTCCTCCATCTTCGCCAGCGCCGAATACTCGTTCCCGATCATCGAGAAGGTGCGTGGCGCCTTCTTCTACGACCTCGGTTACATCAGCACCGACATTGACGCCGCCAATGGCCGCAATGCCCGCAACATCCGCAACGGCGGCCCCATCGTCGGCGACGGTGAACTCTACTCCAACGCCGGCATCGGCCTGCGCATGTTCCTGCCCATCGGCCCGATCCGCCTGGATCTCGGCATTCCCGTCCACAAGGACGAGTTCACCGGCGACAGTCCGCGCTTCCAGTTCAACATGGGCTACAAATTCTGATTCCCGCTACCACTTCGTTCCATGATCCGCCCCCTGCTTTCCCTCCTCGTCGCCGGCGCCCTGCTGTCCGGTGCCGGTGCCGCCGACCTCAAGTTTGGCGTCGTCGACATGTCCAAGGCCTTCTCCGAGTTCACCAAGACCAAGGAGGCGGCCGACAAGTTCAAGGCCAACGTCGACAAGGCCCAGCGCGAGATGAACGAGCGTTGGTCGGGTTACAAGACGCTGATGGACGGCATGCAGAAGCTCAAGAAGGAGATCAGCGACCCGATCAGCTCACCCGAAGTGCGCGGCAAGAAGGCCGCCGAATTCGAGGAAAAGGCCAAGCAGCTGCGCGAGCTTGAACAGGAGATCAGCGAGGCCCAGAACCGCCGCACCAACCAGCTCAAGCAGGAGGACGTCGAGATCCGCCGCGGCATCTACGATGAAATCCTCACGGCCGTGCGCGAGAAGGCCAAGGCCGAAGGCTACGATTTCGTGTTCGACCGCTCGGGCATGAGCCTGTCGACGGTGCCCGTGCTGCTGTATTACAAGGACGCCACCGATCTTACGGACCTTGTCGTCGCCGAGCTCAACAAGAAGCCCGCCGAGGGCGCTGCCGAGCCGACGAAGAAGCCCTGATCGGCTGCGTCCCCTCCGGTTCAGGGCACGTCGGCCATCCTGCCGCGTGCCCCTCATCGCTTCCCGAGATGAGTGTGTCCCTCACCCTCCAGCAACTGGCCGGATTGGTCGGCGGCGACATTCGCCGCGGTGATCCGGCCGCCAGGCTCACCGGCATCAACTCGATCACCGAGGCCGGGCCGGGGGAGGTGACTTTTCTCGGCAACGACCGCTACGCGCCGGCCCTGAAAACGACCCGCGCCGCCGCCGTGCTGGTGGCCGCAAGCTTCGAGATGGCCCCCGGTGAGGGGCCCGCCCTGGTGGCCGTGGCCAACCCAACCCTGGCCTTTTCCGCCGTCGTCCGTCATTTCACCCCGGCACCCCCGCCTTTCGAGCCCGGTGTGCATGCCTCGGCCCAGGTGGACGCGGGCGCGCGCTTCAATCCCGACCGGGTTTGCATCGGTCCATGCGCCGTGGTCGAGGCGGAGGCCGAGATCGGCGAGGGCTGCTCGATTCATGCCGGCGCGTACGTTGGCCGGGGCGCGCGGCTTGGCGAGGACTGCGTGCTGCACGCCGGCAGCACCGTGCGCGAGCGCTGCGTGCTTGGCCGGCGCGTGATTGTCCATAGCGGCACGGTCATTGGCAGCGACGGCTTTGGCTACGAATTCACCGGCGGGCGCCACGTCAAGATCGAGCAGGTCGGCATTGTCGAGATCGGTGATGACGTGGAGATCGGTGCCTGCACGACAATCGACCGGGCCCGCTTTGGCCGCACGGTCATCGGCGAGGGCACCAAGATCGACAACCTGGTGCAGATCGGCCACAATGTCCGCATTGGCCGGCACTGCGTCATTGTTTCCCAGGTCGGCATTTCCGGCAGCACCCGCCTCGGTGATCATGTCACCGTCGCCGGCCAGGTTGGCATCGCCGGCCACCTGGAGATCGCCGACAAGGTGGTGCTGCTCGCCAAGGCCGGCGTCACCAAGAGCCTGACCGAGCCGGGCGCCTACACCGGCTTCCCCGCCAAGCCCCTGCTCGAGGGCCGCCGGCTGCTCACGCTGCCGGGCAAGATTCCCGACCTTCTCGAACGCCTCAAGGCGGTGGAGAAGCGTCTGGCAGAGCTGGAGGCCGCCGCCGACCAAGCCCGTTGAGCCATGATCCCCGCGCCCGCCATCTCCGTCGTCGTTCCCTTGTACAATGAGCAGGACAACGTGGTGGAACTCCAGGATCAGGTTGCTGCCGCCCTCGCCGGCCGCGACTACGAGTTGGTGCTTGTCGATGACGGCAGCACCGATGCCACGGTTGCGCGCGTGCGGCGCGACGACCGCACGCGGCTCATCGAGTTCGCCGCCAATGCCGGTCAGAGCGCGGCCATGTACGCCGGTTTGCAGGCCGCGCGCGGCGCGGTGCTGGTCACGCTCGACGGCGATCTGCAGAACGATCCCGCCGACATCCCCAACCTGCTCGCCCGGCTCGAGCAGGGCTGCGACCTGGTCTGCGGTTACCGCGCGAACCGCAAGGACACCGCCTTCAAACGCTGGCAAAGCCGCATCGCCAATGCCGTGCGCTCGCGCTTCGTCGGTGACGGCGTGCGCGACACCGGCTGCACGCTCAAGGCCATGCGCCGCGAGTGCCGCGAGGCCCTGCTGCCCTTCAACGGCATGCACCGCTTCATGCCCGCCCTGATCGGCGCCATGGGCTACCGCGTTGCCGAGATGCCGGTGAATCACCGGCCGCGCGTGCACGGCGTCAGCAAGTACGGCTTCGGCAACCGTGCCCTGCGCGCGACCCTCGACATGTTCGGCGTGCGCTGGCTGAATCATCGGCGCGTGCGCATCCGCATCAAAGAATCCGTGTTTCCGTCTTGACCGGCGCCGCCTCCCGCCTGCATCCTGCGCCACCCATGCACCGCCCGCCGGAATGAACCTGCGCGAACAACTGAGAGTCATCCTCCCGGACATCCTGCCCGACGATCCCGAACAGGCCATCAAGGGCACGGAACTCATCCGCATGGTGCGCCTGCGCCTCGCCGGCGACTACAGCGACGCCACCCTGCGCTACCATTTTTCCATCCTCTCCTACGACGCCACCTCGCCGATCGCCAAGGTGGACCAGGGCCAGGGGTACTACCTGCGCCAGGCGCGTGTCGTGCCGGCCAGCACCTCCGGCTACCTGTTCGGCGGCGCCGAGGGTGACCAGCGCGCCGGCCGCCACCTGCGCCTGCTCGCCATCTTCGAGCGCCTCTGCCTGCTGCGCGCCCAGCATCCCTTCCTGCTGAGTGGCCGCGGCGGCCAGACCCCCGAGGTGCGCAGCCACTGGGACATCCCCGACCTTGTGGTCGCCGAGTGGGATCTCGAGACCGGTCCCGACGATGTCACCCGCTTCGATGCCGCCATGCTCGGCCTGCGCCGCCACCTCGGCGGGCCGGAGGCCACGGTCACCGGCGTGCAGTTGAAGACCGGCATCAGTCACGAAAACTGCGCCGCCGAATTCTTCCAGACCCTCAGCGCCACGCGCTGGACCCTGCAGAGCGAGATGGTCGTTGCCGAACCCCTGAACGACGAGGCGCTTGTCGAGGCCCTGCGCAGCCTTGGCAACCAGTTCGGCGTCGGCATCAGCAGCCTCGGCATTCACGCCGCCCAGCTCGATGACCTGCCGCCCGCCCGCGACCTGCACGCGATGGGGGTGGCGGAATTCGAGAGCGTGCTGGCCAAACTGCGCCTGCAGCGCGTCACCGCGCCGGTGCTGCGTCCGCGCATGGACTGGCAGGCCCTGTCCGCCCTGTCGAAGAAGCATGCCGCCATTGGCGGGCTCGTGCGCTGGCTCGGCGACAGCCTTTCCGCGGGCATGCCGGCGGTGCGCTGAAGCGCGCGGCGTTGACTTCGCCGGCTTCCGCCGCGTAATGAAGGGGATGAAGAAACACCGGCCGACCGGCAGCACCCCTCCGGCGCCCGCGCGCGCGGGCGGCCGCCTTGTCTGGCTCGGCGGTCTCGCCGCCCTCGGGGCCGTGGTCTACGCCCTGCTGCAGCCGGCTCCCAACCACCTCGTGCTGCCCGCCGACTCTGTGCCGTCGGCGAAGATCGCGCCCTACGTGATGCCGGAGGAGAAGGCCGTCTTCGCCCAGTATGCCGGCGATGCCTCCTGCACCGACTGTCACGCCGCCGAGCACGCGAAATGGAAGGGCTCGAACCACGGCCTTGCCGAGCGCCTGCCCAATCCCCAACTTGACCTCGGCGCTTTCGAGCCGGCGCAGCGTTTCCAGCACGGCAGCCAGACCACCGAGGCGCGCCGCAACGGCGACCTCTTCGAAATCCTCTCGCCGGGCTTCGACAACCGCCCCGGCCCCTGGAAGGTCGAGCGCGTCATCGGCCACGACCCGCTGCGCCAGTTCCTCGTCGAGGGCACCGGCGGCCGCCTGCATGCCATGGAGGCCTGCTACGACCCGCACAAGGGCGACTGGTTCAACGTCTATGGCGATGAGGATCGCAAGCCCGGCGAGTGGGGACATTGGACCGGTCGCGGCATGGTCTGGAACCAGATGTGCGCGAGCTGCCACAACACCCGTCTGCGCAAGAACTACGATCCGGAGACCGACCGCTACCACACAGCCATGGCGCAGCTCACCGTCAGCTGCGAATCCTGCCACGGGCCGATGAAGGCGCACGACGACTGGCAGCGCGCCAACACCGGCGCGAAGGGTGATCCGCACCTCGTCAAGTGGACCCGTGACCAGCACATCGAAAACTGCGCCGGCTGCCATGCCCGCCGCGGTGAGATCACCGGCGACTTCGTGCCCGGCGAATCGTTCTGGGATCACTACCTGCTGACCGTCACCGATGGCACCGACATCTACCACCCCGACGGCCAGATCCGCGATGAGAACTACGAGTTCGCCAGCTTCCTGAGCAGCCGCATGCATCACGCCGGCGTGCGCTGCATGGACTGCCATGACATGCACAGCATGCAGACGATCCTGCCCGGCAACCAGCTCTGCATGCGCTGCCACACGCCCGGCGGTTTCCCCAACGCGCCGGCCATCGTGCCCGAGCTGCACAGTTTCCACCAGGCGGAGAGCACCGGCAACCAGTGCATCAACTGCCACATGCCGCAGACCACCTACATGCAGCGCCACCCGCGCCACGATCATAGCTTCAGCATCCCCGACCCGCTGCTCACCAAGGAGCACGGCGTGCCCAACGCCTGCAACAAGTGCCACCAGGACCAGAACGTCGAATGGGCGCTGCAGGCCGTCGAGAAATGGTATGGACCGAAGATGGAGCGCCACACCCGCAAGCGCGCCTTCGCCATGGCCCAGGCCCGCCAGGGCCGGGCCGAGGGGCGCGACGGCCTGCTGGAACTGCTCGGGGTCGAGGAAATCCCGGCCTGGAAGGCCAGCGCCACCCTCAGTCTCGACCGCTGGATTGGCGAGCCGCGCGTCCAGGAGACCGTGGCCGCCCAGCTTGAGCATCCGCACCCGCTCGTCCGCCAGTCCGCCGCCCGCGTGCTTGAGCCCGCGCTGCAGGACAGTCGACTGCGCAGTCGCGTCGAAAAGCTGCTGGAGGACAGCACTCGCAGCGTCCGCGTCACCGCGGCCTGGGCGTTGCGCGATTCCATCGATCCGACCTCCGCCGCCGGTCGCGACCTCGAGCACATGCTGCGTCTGAACTCGGATCAACCGAGCGGCCAGATGCAGCTCGGCCAGTATCACTTCGCCCGCGGCGATCTGCCGGAGGCGATCCGCCACATGCGCACCGCGGTCGAATGGGATCCCAACTCGCCGCCCTTCCACCACGACCTCGCCATGCTCTACAATGCGGCCGGTGACACGCCGAAGACGATCGCCAAGCTGCGCGACGCCATCCGCCTCGCGCCGCGCCACGCGGAGTACCATTACGCCCTCGGCCTCGCCCTCAGTGAGACCGGCGACATGGACGGCACCATCGCCGCCCTGCGTGAAACGGTGAGGCTCGATCCCGGCTACGCCCGTGCCTGGTACAACCTCGGCCTGGCGCTCAACGGCCAGGGCGCCACCGAGGAGGCGCTGGCGGCGCTGCACCAGGGGGAGGCCGCCGATCCGCGCGACCCCGGCCTGCCCTATGCCCGCGCCACCATCCTCGCCCGTCTCGGCCGTCGCGCCGAGGCCTTGCAGGCCACCCGCCGGGCGTTGTCGCTGCGCGGCGACTTCGCCGAAGCCGCCCAGCTTTTGAGGATGCTGGAGCAGTGAGTCACCGGGGCGGGGGCACGAAATTTTCGCTGGGACACCACGCTTTTTTCTCGTATCCCCGCGCCTGCTGGCTAACCTCGATGAGCGTGAGCTTCCGCTGGATTTTCCCCCTTGCCGTTCTGTCGGCCGCCCTGGCGGCTCGGGCGGCTGAGCCGGTCCGGTTGCGCCTGAGCAATGGCGCCGAGATTCGCGGCGAAATCCTCCGCGAGCGTGCGGACAGTGTTTTCATCGACCTCGGCTTCAGCGTGCTTGCCGTGCCGCTCGATGAAATCGCCGCCCGTGAATCGGTGTCGCCCGCCGCCGCTCCGGTGGCCCAGGCGCGCGCCGAGGATTTGTACCATGTCGACGCGGGGCGCGATCCGCTGCCGGTCGATCAAAACGTCGAGCGTGTCGGCGGTGCCGTGGTGCAGATCCAGACCGCCTCGGGCCTCGGATCGGGCTTCATCATCAACAAGCTCGGCCACGTCATCACCAACCAGCACGTCATCGCCGGCGAGCGCGAGATCTCCGTGCTGGTGTACCAAAAGGCCGGCGGTGGCCTGGAGAAGCGCGTCTTCCCCAAGGTGAAAATCGTCGCCATGAATGGCTTCCTGGACCTCGCCGTGCTGCAGATTGACGACCCCGCCGCCGCCGACCTGCCGTTTGTGCCGATCGGCGATTCCGATGCGCTCAGCCAGGGCCAGCCAGTCTTTGCCATCGGCAGCCCGCTCGGCCTGGAACGCACGGTTTCGCAGGGCATCGTCAGCGTGCGTGCCCGCGACACCCGCGGCGCCTGGTCGATCCAGAGCACGACCCAGATCAATCCCGGCAACTCCGGCGGCCCGCTTTTCAATGCCCGCGGCGAGGTGGTCGGCGTCAACAACATGAAGCTCGCCGGCGTCGGCGTTGAGGGTCTCGGTTTCTCCATCCCGGCCAACCTGTTGAAGCTCTTCCTGAAAAATCGCGACGCCTTTGCCTTCGATCCGCGCAATCCCAACAGCGGCTTCCGCTATCTGCGGCCACCCGCCCCCGCTACCCCCAAGCCCAATCCATGAAACCGACTCCCACCCGCCTGCTCGGCCTCGCCGCGCTCAGCCTGCTTTTTGCCTCCGGCCTGCGTGCCGGTGCCCTCGAGGACTGGTACAAGCTGCTGCCCGCCAACACGCTCGGCGTCATCGCCGTCAAGAATACCCCGGAACTGGTCGACGACTGGAACGGCGGCAGTTTTGGGCGTTTGCTGGAAGACGAGGAGTTCAAGCGCTGGACCGCACCGATGATGCAGGACGGCGACGCGCCGTGGAACGTTTTTTTCAAGGAGACCACCGGCGAAGGGTTGGCCGACACCCTGAAGCGCTACCCCGGCGCCAGTCTCGCCGTGTTCGCGGCGGACAGCCCGGAGGAAGTCGCCAAGGGCCTGCCCTTTGTCGCCCTCAGCGAAGCCGGCGGCAAGCTCAAGGAACTCCAGGAGATGAAGGACCGCGAACGCGAACTGGCGGTCGCCAAGGACGAGGAACTCAAGCCGCGCTCGCTGGAACTTGCCGGTGTCGAGGTGAACGTGCTCAGCAAGTCGGATGACGACGAGACCCTCTGGAACTCGGCTCATGCCTTCGTGGGTGAGGTCCTCGTGGAAGGCAATTCGCGCAAGCTCATGGAGCAGATGATCGCGGCGCTGAAAAGCGGTGCGGCCGAAGCCTCGCCCGTGGTCACCGGCCACCTCGCCCGTCTCGACGCCCTCGCCGGCGGCACGCCCGACCTGCGACTTTACTTCAACGGCGAGGTGCTCATGCGCTGGGCTGCCGACGCCGCGCGCAAGGCCGGGGAACAGGCCGGCCAGAACAGCCCCTTGCCGGTTTCGCCCAGTCAGGTGATTGAGGCGCTCGGCCTCGAACAACTGCAGGCCATCGCCTTCATGTTCGATCTCGGCGAACAGCAGTCGCACGTCGATTTCGCCCTGCTGCATGCCGAAAAACCCGCCGGCCTGCTCGCCCTGCTGCGCACCGACGCCACCGGCCCGGTTGATCTGCCGGGGTTCGTGCCAGCCGAAGTGATCAGCGGCAGCAGCGCCCGCTTCAGCATGGTCGAACTCTGGGATGAACTGCTCGCGCTGATCGGGAAATTTGGGCCGGGCGCCGCCATGGCCACCGCCCAACTCGGCATGGTTGAGGGCCAGGTCGGCATCAAGCTGCGCGACGACCTCTTGGCCAGCCTCGGTGAGGAGTATGTGGAGATCACCGACGGTGATGCCACCGCGCAAAGCCAGGTCGTCGCCTTCAAGGTGCGCGACCGCAACCGCCTCGGCGGCGCGCTCGAGGGCGTGCGCCGCTTTGTTGGCGCCGGCTTCGCCGCGTTCGAGGAATCCGAGTTCCTCGGTCACACCGTCTACAGCGTCAAGATGCCCGCGGCCACCGAGGAGACCCCTGGCTTTGCCTTCTGCCTGACGGATTCCCACCTGCTCATCAGCACCGGGCCCCAGACCCTGCTCAAAACCGTGCTCACGCGCATGAAGGATCCCTCCGGTCCCAGCCTGTGGGAGGGGGGACAGGCCCGCGAACTGCTCGCCAGCCTGCCGCCCGGGCACATGGGTGTCAGTGTCACCGACAGCAGTCGCCTCATGAAGCTCATGGTCGAGGCCGCCACCCTGGCGCAGACCCAGATGGCGGGCGCCCTGCAAAAGAAGGCCAAGGGCCCCAAGGCTTCGGCTTCCCGCGGGGATGGCGCTGGCATTTTTGATCTGGAATCGCTGCCTTCCGACGCGATGTGGTCGCGCTACTTCGGCCAGGGCGCCGGCGCCGCCTACCAGCCCGCCGATGCCATGCACTACCGCCTGCTCACCCGCCCGGTGCCGGCCCCCTGAAGCGCTCGTCCCCGCCGCCCATGCGTCGTCTTGCCCTCTTCGCCGCCTGCGCCACGGCCGCCTGCGCCGGCGGCGTCTACCTGGACGGTCCCGAGGTCGTCAAGCTCGACTGGAACACCACCGGCCTGCGCTCGGCGGATTTCAATGGCGACGGCCTTGCGGACCTTGTGCTGATCAACCGCGACCGCGCCCGCCTCGAGTTCCTGCTCCAGCGCAAGGACGGGACTCGCCCCGGCGAACCCGAACGCTCGTCGCGGTCCGACCGCTGGAACCCGGTGCTGGAAGTCTCCCGGCTCGACAAGCAGCCGCTCGTCATCGGCCGGCTCGCCCATGCCCTCGCCGTGGGCGACTGGAATGGCGACGGCCGCCCCGACATCGCCTACACGACCGACGACAAAAAGCTGGTCCTGCGCCGCCAGGACGCGCAGGGCGGCTGGGCCGACAAAACCGAGTTCGTGCTCGATTCGGTGTCCGAGGATCCGGAGTCGCTGCTCGCCCGCGACCTTGATGGCGATGACCGTGTTGATCTTGCCTTGCTGACCGAGACCCGCCTGCGCGTCTGGCGTCAGCCGGCCGCCGGTGCTTGGGGCGAACCGCGGGTGTATGCGGTCGGTGAGACCGACTGCGGCGGCCTGCGCAGCGCCGACCTCGATGGCGATGGCCGCGCCGATTTGTTTTGCACCTCCTCCGAGGGCGAGGCCGTGCTCGTCCGCCTGCAGCAGGCGGACGTCGGCTTTGGCGAGGAATGGCGCCTGCAGATCCCGCAGAGCCGCTGCTGGGTCCAGCCCCTGCGCCTGCACGGCGGTGGCCACGGCCTTGCCTGGATCCGCGATGACACCGGCATGGTCGAGGTCGCCCGCCTCGCCCGCGCCGCGGTCGCCGGCGATTCCGATCGCGCCGCCAGCATCCGCCACGCGGTGCCCGCCGCCGATGCCAAAACCGGTGCCAGTGCCTTTGGCGATCTCGATGGCGACGGCCACGCCGATGTCGTGCTCGCCGAACCGAAGAATGCGCGCCTGTGGTTCTTTGCCGGCCGCGCCGATGGCGGCTTCGCCGGAGGGCGTGAGTTTCCCGCGCTCAGCGGGGTTGAGGGCCTGGCGGTGCAGGATGTCGATGCCGACGGCAAGGCCGAACTGCTGCTGCTCAGCCCGGCGGAAAAAACCCTTGGCCTTTCGCGCTGGCGCAAGGGTCGCCTCACTTACCCGGAAAGCCTGCATCAAACTGGCGACACCCTGCTTGCCCTGACCGCCGGTCCGTTTGGCGCCGCTGGCACCCCCGCCTTGCTGGTGCTCACCGAGGCCAAGGGCCGGACGAGCCTGCTGACCCTGCGCTGGGACGCGGCGAAAAAGCAGTTTGCCCCGGCCACCCTCGACTTGCCCGGCGTGCCGCTCAAACCCTCGGCCCTGCGCCTCGTCGATGCCGACCAGGACGGCCGCAACGATCTCGCCCTGTTCTCCAGCCTCGCGCCGATGCAGATCCTGCTCGCCCGTGACGGCAGCCCCGCCTTCCGCCGCGCCGAGGGCCTGCCCGACAACCTGCTCAACAAGCTCGCGCCCGCCGCCCTCACCACCGCCGACCTCGATGGCGATGGCCGCGCGGAGGTCATCGTCGCGCGCGATCAACTCGCCCGCGCCTTCCGGGTCGGCGCCGATGGCAAGGCGGTGACGGTCGAACAGTTCAATGCCCCCGAGGCCGGCGCCCAGATCAGCGCGGTCGTGGTCGCCCGCGAGGAAGGCCGGCCGCGCGCCCTGCTCGCCGACACCACCGCGCGCAAGCTCTATGAGATGGTCCCTGGCGACGACGGTGTTTTTCGCAGCGCCCACACCCACGCGCTCTCGGGCTTGAGCCCGGACGAGTGCCGGCTCGTCCAGCGCGGCGGCGACAGCGCCCTGCTCATGATCGGCAAGACGGTCTTCGATCTGAACCCCTTCACCGGCAGCGCACTGACCCTGGAAACCGTGGCCAGTTTCGACACCGAACTGAAGGACACCGCCGCCACCGACCTGCTGCCTGCGGCCTTCACCGGCGCGCCGGACCGCGACGACCTGCTCTGCATCGACAACGGCACCAGCCGCGTGCTGGAGCTCTTCTCCGCGGACAAGACGTCGTCGGCGCCGTGGCAGAGCCGGCTGTTCTTCCGCGTCTTCGAGGTCGATCCGCAGTACCGCGGCAAGGTCGGACTCAGCAATGAGCCCCACGATTATCTGGCGCCCGACCTCGACGGCGACGGCAAGCCCGATCTCGCCCTGCTCGTGCACGACCGCCTGCTGCTCTACCTGCGCCGTTGAAGCTTGCTCAGCGCAGGTCGGCGACGCCGTTGTCGAGCTCGAACAAGGCCTTCATCTCGGCCGGCGCGAGGACGCGGTCGAAGACGGCGAGATCATCGATGTGACCCACGTAGGCCGCGCCCAGCACCAGCGCCACCTTGGCCGGATCCCAGCCCAGCCGCAGGTCCCAGCCGGTGATCAAGCCCCTGGCCTCGCCATCGAGATAGAGCGTGCCCGAAGGCGGTGCCGCCGGGTCGTTCAGACGGTCGAGCGTGAAGGCAACATGGGTCCAGCGCTGGCGCGAAAACGGCGCGCCGGCGAGTTGCACCATGGGCCGCTTCGCCGCCGGGATTTGATCCCAGGCCAGGTTGTCCGGATTCCAGATCGCCTGCAGCGGCCGGATCGCGTAGCGGAAGAACCGCGGGCTCTCGTCCTTCGACCACTCGAGGAAAATGAAGCCTTTCTTGCTGTCGTCGCCAACGATCTGCACGGGGTCGCAGTAGCCGGGCTCCAGGTCCTCGTCCGGGGTCAGGCGCAGCCAGACCGACACCGTTGCGCTCCAGCTCTTGTCGTTGTAGCCGAGCACCCCCGGGCCGGCGAACTGCGGTCGCACGGCCCCCTTCTTCGGAAAGTGCAGCGCCCCGCCAAAGCGGCCGGCATCCGGCGCCAGGCGCAGCTCGGGGCCGGGCGATGCCGGCACCAGTTCCTTGCCCTGGCGCACCCGGCAGGCCTTGTCACCCCGGGAAAAATCGGCGTCGAAGCCCTGGTCGAAGGAGGCGTGCAGGCTCAGTGCCGCGCGCAGGGTGGCGACCGGATCCGCCGGCAGCGACAGCGGACAGAGCAGCAGGGCAAGGCAGGGGAGCAGGCGCATTTTCATGGCGGTGGGTGAAACCATTGAATGTCATGGCGAACTCCAGGAAAAGCCCTTTCTTGGTTGGCATGCATCTCGAGGACGTCCGCCGCTTCTGCCTGTGCCTGCCGCACGCCGTGGAGGATACCCCCTTCGGTCCCGAGGTCCTGGTGTACAAGGTCGCCGGCAAGCTGTTCGCCCTGCTGATGCCCGACGATGTCCCACCGCGGCTCAACCTCAAGTGTGAACCGGAGTATGCCCTCGAACTGCGCGACCGTCACGCCGCCATCCGCCCCGGCTACCACATGAACAAGCGCCATTGGAACACCCTGACGCTCGACGGCAGCCTGCCCACCCGCCTCGTCCACGAGCTCATCCGCCACTCCTACGACCGCGTCATCGCCGGTCTGCCGGTGAGGCAGAGGGCGGCGCTGGGGGAGTGGGGATGATGAAGAGGCTTTCTTTTTGCCGGTGGCAGTCAGAAAGTCGTCCTTCATTCCACGACTTCGGGATACTGCTGGCGGAGAAAGAGCAGATCGGGCAGGTCTTTTTCCCGGTGAGTGTTCTTTTTCATGCGCCAAAGGAGACGCGGCGAAGCAAAGGGGATGTCGACATCCTGCACGCGGCGTATGACGATGTCCTTGGCCGCCTCTTCGTAGTCGATGCCAGAGGCGGACTGCATGAGATCAACGATGATTTCATCCGCCACTCGCACGACGGTATATGCGGGCACCTCGCCCGGCTTCAGTTCGAGAACTGCCTTGTCGGGCAAGGTTGCCAGACCCCGGAAAACCCGGTCTTCGTTGGCCGGGTCCAAGGCCATCAGGAGATCCACGCCGGTGGTGGTGCGCGCGTATCCCGAGTACATCACGGCAAAGCCGCCGACGATCAGGTAGCGGGCGCCAAGTTGGTTGAGTGCCCGGCAGAGGCTGACCAGATCGGCCTCGGTCGGCGCGCGTGAACTCAGGTCACCTTCCTCGGGCGCAGCATCTGCTGACTCCATAAATTGGCTTCGGCGTGGGTTTTGAAACGGAAAACGCCTCGCGGGCAGAGATAATGTCCCTGACTGGCGAATGCCTGATTCAGAGTCTCCTGGAGTCCGGCCAGCTTCGTGGGCGGCCGCCGTCGACCAACGGTTTTGCCGATGGCTTCGTCCACATTGATGACCGAACGTACTTCCACACCTTCAATTTACTGGCATTCGGCGGCTTTGCCAAGCCCTTCCGGTCATGAGGCCAGCCTGCAAGGGGGAACCCACGGCGGCACACTCAGTGCCGCCGCCATGCTTCCCTGGAGTGATCGATTCCTGAGGCGCAGGCCCTGGCTCACCCATGGCCACCTGTGGGGGGGCTCCGAGGCTCTCAAGCGTGCGTGAGTCCTGGGATCGGTTCTGCTGCTGGCGGTGGGGCTGAGGCACGTCTGGACTGGTGTTCGAACAGGACGTGAACCTTCAACGGCTTCGTTCTTGCCGAAGCCGCGGCGGTCTTTTTAGACTGCCGGCATGCGCCGCCTTCTTGCCCTTGCCTGCCTTGCCCTCGCCGTTCTTTCGTCGGTCGCGGCCGGCGATGAGATCGTGGCGGCCGTGGAACGTCGCCTGGAAAACGAGGCCGCCTCGCTCGACGCCCTCTATCGCCACCTGCACGCCCATCCCGAGCTGTCCTTCCATGAGGAGCAGACCAGTCGCCGGATGGCCGAGGAATTGCGCGCCTGCGGCTTCGAGATCACGGAGAAGGTCGGCGGCTGGGGCGTGGTCGGCGTGCTGCGCAACGGGCCGGGGCGGACGGTGCTGGTGCGCGCCGACATGGATGCCCTGCCGGTGCGCGAGCTGACCGGCCTGCCCTTCGCCAGCCGGGTCAGGGGCACCGATGACTCTGGCAAGGAGGTGCCGGTCATGCATGCCTGCGGACATGACGTCCACATGACCTGCTGGACTGGCGCCGCACGGGTGCTGGCGGCCGAGCGTGGGCGTTGGCAGGGCACGCTGGTCTTCATCGCCCAGCCGGCCGAGGAACGCGGCGGCGGCGCCCGCGCCATGCTGGCCGACGGCCTGTTCGAAAAGTTCCCCAAGCCGGACCTCAGCCTCGCCCTGCACTGCTCGGCCGACCTGCCGGCCGGCCAGGTGGGCATCACGCCCGGCGGCATGACGGCCAGTGTCGACAACCTCGACATCGTCGTGCACGGCGTCGGCGGTCACGGCGCCCAGCCGCAGGCGACCAAGGATCCGGTCGTGATCGCTTCACAGATCGTCCTGGCCCTGCAGACGATTGCGAGTCGCGAAACCCACCCGCTCGATGCCGTGGTGGTCACGGTGGGTTCCTTCCAGGCCGGCACCAAGCACAACATCATCCCCGACCAGGCGCGCCTGCAGCTCACCGTGCGCGCCACCCGCGAGCAGACCCGGACCCAGGTGCTCGAGGCCATCCGCCGCATCAGTCGCGGCATTGGCCTCGCCGCCGGCCTGCCCGAGGACCTGCTGCCCGAGGTGATCGTCGGCGATGAGTTCACCCCGGTCCTGCTCAACGATGAGGCCTTCACGCGCCGGTTGCGCGGGCGGTTGGAGACGGTGTTGGGCAAGGACGCCGTGTCTGAGCGACCGCCGAGCATGGTGGGCGAGGACTTTGCCCGCTATGGCATGACCGAGGAACGCCGGCCGATCTGCATGTTCTGGCTTGGCGTCGTGCCTGAGGCGAAGTTCCGCCAGGCCCAGGAAAGCGGCCTGCCTCTGCCCAGCCTGCACAGCCCGTTTTTCCGTCCCGATGCCCCGCTGGCCGTGCGTACCGGTGCCAGGGCGCTGGTCCTGGGCGTGCTGGAAGGCCTGCAGGCCAAGGCGGTGGAGTGAGAGGTGCGGAGCAAGGCCGTCCGCGGTCTCAACGAATGGGTTGTTCGTTGCACCGCGGCCGATTCAAAATGTCATCAAAATGCCAGGCATGATTTGAGCGGCAATCATTGATTTGATTGAGGATCAACGAAATTTGATGCCAAATGCCATGATAAGCCGGCGCGCGGACGCGCTCAGGCCAAGCATTCTGATGGCCGCTGTCTCGGGCCGCGCCCGAGCCCGGTGCCTTGAATCAAGGCAGCCTGCCCTGAGGTTTCAAGAGAACACCGAACATGCCAGGCATTTTTCAGACCTGAATCAGGCAAACCGTTGTGGGGCAATGTGTTTCACAGGGGAGTGGCCGGGGTGAGTGGCGCGTGACAAAGGTTTCGCGCCTGGGCACCCGGGCTCAGCGCCGCTTGCGCCGCCGTTGCGAGGCGCCGGTCGGCGGCGGGTCCTGAGCGGGTCGTGCGGCCTTTTTCGCCGCAGGTGCCGCACCGCGCTCCTTGGGGGCAGGGGCGGCCTGGGTTTTGCCGGGCGGGCCTTTCCTTGACTTGCGGTGTTGTGGGGGAGCGTCGGGCTGGCGCGGGGTTCGGCCGGACTGGCCTTGGGCAGCGGGTGGGGCGCCGCGCTTGGGCTTGTGGCGTGCGCCTCGGTCCTCACGCGGCCGGTCAGTTTGACCCCGGCCCTGCGACGGGCGGTGGCCGCGCGGCGACTCCGCCTCGGCGGGACGGAAATCGATGCGTTTGGTGACGCGGTCGACCCGCAGGATCTGCACGGGCAGGGTTTCGCCCAGGCGGATGAGGCGGCGGGTGCGTCGGCCGAGCAACTGGCCGCGACCCGGATCGAAGACGTAGAAGTCGTCGGCCAGGGCCGAGAGCGGCACGAGGCCGCTCATGCCGAGTTCGGCGACGTCGACAAAGAACCCGAAGTTGCGCACATCGGTGACGAGGCCGGCATAGGTCTGCGGCTGTTCGGCGTTGAGCTGGGCTTCAAGGAAGGCGTACAGCTTCACCTCGCGGCTGTCGCGCTCGGCGTCGGCGGAGTTGCGCTCGGTGGCGGAGATGTGGTCGGCAATCCGGCGGGCCTCCTCGTGTTGGAGGTGGACGCGCTCAAACAGGGCGCGGTGGACGACGAGGTCGGCGTAGCGGCGGATCGGCGAGGTGAAATGGGTGTACTGCTTCTTGGCAAGGCCGTAGTGGCCGAGTGCCTCGGTGGCGTAGCGGGCGCGCATGAGCGACTTCAGAAAGCCGATCTTCAGCGCCTGGCCGATCGGCAGGGTGCCGAGTTTGGCGAGCAGCTTCTGGACTTCCGGGCGGTGGCTGAGGTTGCCGCAGCGGACCCCGTGGCTGAGCACTTCCTCGCGGTAGTCGTTGAGGCGCTTTTCCTTGGGCGCCTCGTGGATGCGGTGCACGGCAGGCCGGTTCTGCGCCAGCAGGCGGCCGGCGACGGCCTCGTTGGCGAGCAGCATGAATTCCTCGATGAGCTGGTGCGAGGCGTCGTTCTCCATGCGCTCGATGCGCAGCACGCGGCCCTGTTCGTCGAGGCGGATCTTGTTCTCCGGGAAGTCGAGGTCGAGCGAGCCGTTGGCAAAGCGGCGGGCGCGCACCTTCTGGGCAAGGCCGTGGGCGTCGTGCAGCATCGACTCGGTTGCGTCGCGCGGTTCGCGCTGCAGGATGGCGAAGGCCTCCTGGTAGGTGAAGCGGCGCTGCGAGCGGATGACCGCCGAATAAAACTTCGCGTGCGCGACCCGGCCGTCGCGGTCGAGCACAAACTCGACGCACTTGGTCAGGCGGTCGAGGTCGGGCTTGAGCGAGCAGAGTTCGTTGCTCAGCGCCTCGGGCAGCATGGGGATGACGCGGTCGACCAGGTAGGTCGAGTTGCCGCGCTTGCGCGCCTCCTGGTCGAGCGCGGTGCCGGGGCGGACGTAGTGGGAGACATCGGCGATGTGCACCCAGAGGCGCCAGCGGCCGTCGGCCTCGCGCTGCACGCAAATGGCGTCGTCGAAGTCCTTGGCGTCGTCGGGATCGATGGTGATGACCCGGTGCTTGCGGCAGTCGGTGCGGCCGGTGCATTCCTCGCGCGAGGGCTGGTTGTCGGGCCGCGAGCGGGCGATGGCCTGCGCCTCCTGCAGCACGGGCTTGGGAAAGTGCAGGGGCAGGTCGTAGTGGCGCAGCACCGAGAGCATGTCGACGCCCTCCTCGTCGGGCGCGCCGAGCACCTCGATCACCTCGCCCTCCGGCGGCACGTGGCGGGATTCCCAGCCGAGGATTTCGACGACGACCTTGTCGCCGACGCGGGCCGGGCGACCGACGTCGCGCGGTTCGGGCACGTGCACGGCCGAGGGCAGGCGCGGGTCATCGGGGATGACGTGGAGGAATTTTTTGCCGCGCTCGAGCGTGCCGACGAAGCGGGTGCGGCTGCGTTCGAGCACGCGCACGACGCTGCCGCTGCGCTCCTCGGGGCCGGTGGGCTTGCGCAGGCCGAGCGGCTTCAGGTTGAGCCGCACAAGCACGCGGTCGCCATGCATGGCGGTGTCGGTGGCGCTTTCGGCGATGCTGATTTCCGTCTGTCCGGGCGCATCCGGCTGGACAAAGCCGCGGCCGCCGCGGGTGATCTGGATGACGCCGGGGATGAGGTCGGCCGCGTCGGCAAGGATGTGGCGGTCACCCTTGGTGCGGACGATGCGGCCCTCGGCAATCAGGCTGTCGAGAGCGGCCTCCAGGTCGATCTGCCGGTCCGGGGGGAGTCGCAGCCGTTTGAGGAGCTCGGGAACGGTGGCGGGCGCGTAGTCGTCGTGGCCGAGCAGCTTGAGAAGCTTGTTGCGCATCCCGCAGTTTCGCACAGACGGGCGCGGCTGTCGTCAGCCTTTTGTCCCGCTGGCGCGGTTGGCACGCGCCTCGCGGCGGTGGCGGACCACCTCAATGACGATGGGCAGCAGGGAGACGACGATGATGAGCAGGAAGACCAGCTTGAGGTTGTTTTTGATGATCGGGATGCTGCCGAGGAAGTAGCCTCCGATGCCGAAGCTGGCCACCCAGATGATGCCGCCGCCGAGGCTGAAGAGCAGGAAGCGGCTGTAGTGCATGCGGCCGAGGCCGGCGGTGAAGGGGGCGAAGGTGCGGATGATCGGCGCAAACCGCGCCAGGATGATGGCCTTGCCGCCGTGGCGCACGAAGAAGGCCTCGGTCTTCACCAGGTAATCGTTCTTGAACCAGCGCTGCCGCACCATCCAGCCGCCGGCGCGCCGGCCGATCCAGTAGTTGAGGTTGTCGCCAAGGATGGCGGCGGCGACCAGCAGGGGCAGGATGATCTCCAGGCGGATGAGGCCCTGGGCGGCGAGGGCGCCGACCGCGAACAGCAGGGAGTCGCCGGGCAGGAAGGGCGTCACGACCAGGCCGGTCTCGCAGAAGACGATGGCAAAGAGCAGGATGTAGATGAGCGTGCCGTACTCCTGGGCGAAGACCTGGAGGTATTTGTCGACGTGCAGGACGTAGTCGATGAGCTGGCTGATCATGGGGTCGCCCACAGTCCGCCTTGGCGCGCCGCGGGCAAATGAAATGTCCGCGCCTGCAGCTTCAGTCCTGCGGCGCATTCATGGCCGACTCCAGCAGCGGACCGAACTCACGCCAGCTCCAGGCCGATTTGCTCAGGCCCCAGGCGTTGGGGCGCGGCGGTTGCGGGTCGATCTCGGCCAGGAGAAAATCCTCCTGGTGGCGCCGGCTTTGCACGAGGATTTCGCCACCGGGATCCATGACGTAGCTGTCGCCGTAGCCAACGCCGGGGTTGCGGGTGATGCCGCTTTTCGCCGGATCGAGCACGACGTTGTTGGCGCGGACGAAGTAGACCTCGTTCTCGAGGGCGCGCGCAGTGTGGTCGGCGCGCACCTTCATGAAGTGGGAGATCAGGCCGGTGTCGCGGATGTAGTTGAAGTGCGGGGCAAAGATGACCCGCGCGCCCTTGAGGGCGAGGATCCGCGCCGGCTCGATGTAGCCGCCGTCGGCGCAGATGAGCACGCCGAACTTGAGGCCGCGGTGCTCCCAAACGGGGAAGTCGCGGCCCTGGCGGTGGAACTTCTGGTAGGCGGCGCACTTGCTGTAGGTGCCGAGCAGGTGGCCCCGGTGCGCCACCAGGGCGGTGTTGTAGAGGTCGGCACCGCGCTGCTCGTTGAAGCCGGCGATGGCCAGGGCCTCGTGCCGGCTGGTGACGTCGAGCAAGCGCTGCATCTGCGGCGAATCGACCGCGAACGCGCCGCCGCGGGCGAATTCCTCGGTGTCGGGATAGCCGGTGAGGAAGCATTCCGGGAAGCTGACGATGGCGGCGCCGGCGGCGTCGGCGCGCGCCAGGCCCTCCTCGAAACGCCGCAGGTTGTGAGCGAAGTCCCCGCACCAGGATTCGAACTGGCAGTGCGCGATTTTCATGGCGGCATCCTGCGGATTTCGGCGGGGCAAGGCAATGCTGAATTCGATTTCGGCTTGCCCGGTGAGTCTGTGGCGACTGGAATGTCTTCATGCTCCACCGTCTCTGCCTGCTGTCGGTTGCCCTGCTCGTTGCCTGCGCCCCGGAGTCGGCGCCGCCTGCCGCCGATGCCGGCCCGGGGCGTCGCTGGGCCTTTGCCGACGGCGTGGTCTTTGAGGCGGACTTCCCCGGTGCCCGGTTGTCGGCCTGCGAGGCCCTGCCTGACGGCGACTACGGCCTGGTGATCCGACCGGAGAACCTGCCGGTCAACAACAGTCCGTGGTTCTACTTTCGGGTGAGCGCCGCGACCTCCCAGACGTTGCAGGTGCGCCTGCGCTGCCAGGGCGGTTCGCTGCGCTACGTCCCGAAAATCAGCACGGATGGCGTCCACTGGGTGCCCCTGCCTGCCGAGGCCCACATGCGCGCGGCCGATGCCAAGGAGGCGGTGCTGCACCTGGAGGTCGGGCCGGAGCCGCTCTGGGTGGCGGCCCAGGAACCGGTGTCGACGGCCGAACTGCTTGCCTGGGCGCGCACCCTCGAGCGACTGCCCTTCGTCGACCGCACGGAATTCGGTGCCTCGGTGCGTGGCACGCCGCTCTGCCGGCTCGATCTCGGCGACCCGGCCTGCGGTCGCCATGTCGTCATCCTCGGTCGCCAGCACCCGCCGGAAACCACCGGGTCGCAGGCGTTGATGCGTTTTGTCGAAGAGCTGGCAGGCGACAGCCCGCTGGCGCGCGACTTTCGCGCCAGCTTTCATGCGGTGATCCTGCCGCTGCTCAATCCCGACGGCGTTGATGCCGGCCACTGGCGGCACAATCTGGGCGGGGTCGATCTCAACCGCGATTGGCGTGACTTTGCCCAGCCGGAGACACGGGCGGTGCGCGACCAGATCCTGGCCCTGCGCGAGCGTGGCCGACTGTTCCTGCACCTCGATTTTCATTCGACCTTCAAGGACGTGTTCTACGTTCAGCCAGCCGAGGCGGTCACGTCGCCGCCCGGTTTCACACACCGCTGGCTCGACGCCTTGCAGGCACGCGTGCCGGATTACGAAGTGCGTCGCTCGGCAAGCCCGGTGCCGACGCCGACCACCTCCATGTTTTGGGCGCATGACCGCTTTGGCATTCCCTCGGTCACCTACGAGCTCGGTGATCACACCGAACGTTCGCGCCTGCGCCAGATTGCCGCCGCGGCAGCGCAGGAAATGATGCGGCTGCTGCTGGAGTTGAAGGACGCGCCTTGACCGGCCGCTGACGGGGCTCGTTCCAGCCGATTGGCAAAAGGCGACTATGCGGGGAAGGCCGTCTCGTTCCAGACCATCTCGTGGGTCAGCATGGTGTCGTCGTCGAAGACGAACTTGCCGACAAAGCAGCGCGTACCGGTGAGCAGGTCGCCGAGCCAGAAGCGGTCGTCGGCCCACATTTCCTCATAGGGGACGGCGTCGACCGCGGTCCACATCGGCACGGCCTCGTGGGTCTCCACCGCCTCGCCCTGCCAGCGGGTGGCGAGGAAGACATCGACGTAGAGCGCCAGGCCATCGACGAATTGGAACCACAGTTCGCCGCGCTTGACCGGATCGAGCGGGGTGACACCGAGTTCCTCCTGGGTTTCGCGCACGGCGCACTCGGTGGGAGTCTCGCCGGGGTCGAGTTTGCCGCCCGGGCCGTTGACCTTGCCGGCGCCGAGCCCGCGCTTCTTGCGGATCAGCAGCACCCGCCCCTGTTCTCGGTCGAGGATGAACATCAGGGTGGCGCGCATCGTCGGCTGCCAGTGGTTCCAGTCGGGGGGCGTCATCTCGTCCATGCCGCCGGCACCTAGCCGGACCCGGGCCGGGAAGCAAGGCCGCAAAATCCGCGCTTGTCGCCCGCCGGCCCCCGCCGCTATCGGTGGGCATGCCCGCCCGCCTTGTTCCCCTGATCGCCCTGGCAGCCCTGCCTCTGACGGCCGCCGACTGGCCGCAGTTTCTCGGACCGACCCGCGATGGCCGGGCCGCCGCGGAGGAAGGCGTGCTGCCGGCGACCTTGGCGCGCGAGCCGGAGGTGCTCTGGCGGCGCTCGGCCGGGTCTGGCTTTGCCGGTCCGGTGGTGGCCGGGGGCAAGGTGATCCTGTTTCATCGCGAGGGTGGCGACATGACCACCGAGGCGCTGGATCCGCGCACCGGCAAGACACTGTGGCGCAGCGTCTATGTGACCGACTATGTCGACAGCTTCGGTTTCGACAATGGTCCGCGCGCCGTGCCGGCGGTGGCCGATGGCCGGGTCTTCACCCATGGGCCGGAGGGGCGTGTCACCGCGCTCGATCTCGCCACGGGGCGTGAGCTCTGGGCCTATGATACCGTCGCCAAGGCAGGTTCGCCGCAGGGGTTTTTCGGTCGGGCGCCCTCGCCGCTGGTGCTGGGCGAACGCGTGTGGATCGCCGCGGGCGGGGAACTGGACGGGCGCGACGCCGGACTCATCGCGCTGGATGTCCGCACCGGCGCGCCGGTGGCGAGCGCGGTTGGCGACGAAGCCGGTTACGCCTCGCCCGTCGCCGCCGGCCCGGAGAAGGTTTTGGCCTGGATGCGCAACCGGCTCTGGCTGGTCGAGGCGGCCACCGGCAAGGTGCTCGACTCGCGGCCGCTGCGATCGACGATGGATGCCTCGGTGAACGCCGCCTCGCCGCTGGCCTGCGGCGACGGCCGCTGGTTCGTTTCGGCCGGTTACGGTGTCGGCGCCAACCTGTTTCGAATCACCGGCAAGCCGGCTTTGGAAGAGGTGTGGAGCCGGCAGGACGTGCTTGACTGTCACTACGCGACACCGGTCGTGCACGAAGGTCATCTCTACGGCTTTCACGGTCGCCAGGAGACCGGCATGAAGCTGCGCTGCGTGCGCCTGGCCGATGGCGGGGTTGTTTGGGAAGCGCCTGACAAGCTGCCCGGCGGCACCCTGCAACGGGTGGGCGACCGCCTGCTCGTTGTCACCGAGCAGGGCGAGTTGTGGGTGGTGCCGGCCAGTCCGAAGGGTTTCGACAAGTCGCTCGCCGTGCAGATCCTGCGCGCCGGTCATCGCAGCCATGCGGCCTATGCCGACGGCGTGCTGTTCGCGCGCGACAGTGAGGAACTGGTGGCGGTGCCGCTGCGCTGAACTCAATCGGTGCTGTCACGTTGCCCCAGCCGGCGCCTCTGCCAGACCAGCCAGAACAGGGCCGCGGCGGCCCAGGTCCAGGCGGCGTAGATGTGGTGCGAGATCAGGATGGCCGGAAAGAAATCGGCGGTCGCCCGGGTCAGGGTGGCGAGCACGGCGAGAAACAGCAGCAGGCGCGGCCGCCAACCGCGCCGGGCGAAGCCTTCCAGTTCGCCGCTGTGGCCAAAGACGACGCGGCTGGCCACCACCAGCATGAGCAGGCCGAAGCCGCCGGCGTAGAGCAGGTGGCCGACCGCCAGGCGTCGCTCGGGCAGCAGGGCCATGAGCAGCAGGCCGCCCAGGCCGAGGCCGAGGGCCCAGAATAGGCCGGCGGTGAGGGTGCCGCGCGGCGCGTCGCCGGGGGCACGGCGCCAGCGGATTTCCGCGAGCAGGTACCAGGCCGCCGTCGCGGCGCGCAGCAGCGGGCCGCTGCGCGCGCCGTCCCAGGCTTCGAGCGCGAAGCTGGCGACCAGCAGGCCGGAGGCGAGCAGGGCGCGCTGCAGGCGGCGACGGGTGTCGGGCGTGCCGGAGCCTTCGCCAAAGCTGCCGCCGAGCAGGCGCGGGAAGAGGAAGGAGCCGATGCCGAGCACGGGTGGCAGCAGCAGGCCCTGATGGACGAGCAGGTTGGCGAGGCGCTGGCGCGGCAGGCTGGCGGCCGGATCGGGGGTCAGCCAGAGCAGGGTGCCGACGAGGCCGCAGCCCAGGCCGGTGAGGGCGAGCAGCAGTTGGGGCGGCGGCCACTCGCGACGAAAGCGCGCGACGCGCACGAGCAGGCCGACCAGCAGGCCGGTGAGGACGAGCAGGAAGGCGAGATCGCCCGCGCCATGCTGCAGGCGCAGGTGCAGCACGCATCCAGCCGAATGCACGAGGAAGAGGGCGGTCAGTTCCAAGGGCGTCCACTTCGGCGCGGAAGCCATGCGCGGGCCGGCGGTGCCGAGGAAACCGAGCACGAGCGCACCGCCAAAGCCCTGGATCATGAGGCGGGCGTGCGCGATGCCCGGATGGAAACTCAGTTCACCCGCATAAAACAGCGGCCAGAGCAGCACCCCGATGAGGCTCCAGAGCAGGCCGGCGGGGAAGAACAGGCGAAAGGGTTCGGCGGCCAGCCAGGTGAGTCGGCCGGATGAGGGTGTCGCTCGCCGGCGCCGGTGTCGGCAGGCGGGGAAGGGCGGCGGATCCGTGGGCGATGCCATGACAGAGAGGGGGCTGAAGAAGCAGACGAGCTGCACAGCGATTTTCCATCAGGCGTCGGTGCTTTGCCCAAGGGAGGCATCCGTTTGCGCAACCAAGAGTGTGCTTCGGTCTTGCCTTTTGAGAGAAAGAGAATAAGATACATCCATCGTGAGCCTCAAGAGTTCTTCCTGCACCCCAAAGCTCGGCGTGACGCCGAAGCCCGAGTGCATGCCCCTCTGCCACCGCCTGGGCGCCAGCCGGGTTTGAGCGGGCGCTTCCTGCACATTGCAGGGGGCTCCCGCCAACTCAACTCCGCCCGACCCCTTCAACGGCAGAAACCCGCCCGCCGCGCGTCTCCTTTTTTGTGCGCGGGGGCATGAACTCCTCCTTCGCATGAACTCACTCGAATCGCGCGCCCCTGTGCGGTGCGCGCCTCCAGCGCGGCCTGGTCTGCGCACCGCCCTGCTCAACGGTCTGCGCCGCCTGCGTGGACGCCCAACGCCGCCACCCCCGGACGCCAAACCCTGGCTCGCCACAGCTGATCTGATCAGCCGGGAGAGTTTTGGCACGGTGCACCTGGAAACCCATCTGCGCATTGACGCCGCCAGTCGAGAGGACGCGGTGCGCGAGGCCTGTGCGACGCTCGATTACGAGCTGCCGGGTTACCGGGTTGAGCACCTGAGTGTGCGCTGACGCCGGGCTCGGCGAGACGGTCGCATGGATCCAAAGCCCTCCGGTTTTGGATCGATGTCCGTGCCGTTTGCCAAGCCTGACCTGTCGTCGCGGCCAGGCATCGGGAGCGGGAGGCTCCTGATGCGTTGGTCGCGGCGTCAGCGCCATGCGCTCGGAGCAGGAAGCTTCGGGCGAGTTCCACCTTCATCAAAACCAGGAGGGCCTGCCAAGCTGCCCGCGCGCCCGGTGCCGCGGGTGTGTCTGTTGCCCTGCACCCCATCCAAAACCCATTCCATGAAAACCGACAAAATTCAGTATTACGACCGACTTGTTCTCCGTGAAATCGCCGAACCGGCCCAGGTCGCCGACGACGAACTGCGCATCCAGGTGGTGCCCGATCACGAGGCCGACGCCGTCGCCGGTCGCATCTCGGAGTACGCTCCCGTGGGCCGTGCCGTTCTGCACCGCCGTGAGGGTGAGATCGTCACCATTGCCACCGGCCGGACGCGCTACCGCCTGCAGATTGTCCGCGTCGAGCGCGAACGCCGGGCCGGCTGATCCGCATCAGCGCGCGAAGTGGCGCTCAGCCACCACGCTGCACACGCTGATGTCGTAGCTCAGGTAAAACTTCTGGATGCCCAGCCGCTTCGCTTCGAGGTGGCGCGGGTGTCGACCCCAGGCCTCGTGGTGCTCCCAGTTGTCGAACTCGACGACAGTGACGCGTTCGCCATCGGGGGCGCTGAAGGTTTTGGCCGAGAGGAAGCCGGGCATGCCGCGCGCGAGTTCGGTGATCTCCGGAGCGAGCGCGGCATACTCCGCGCGCGCCTCCTCGTCGAGGCGCGAGCGGAAGACGGTGACGATCTTGGTGTCGGCGGGAGGTGGCGTTTTCATGGGCGGGCTTCGGTTGGGGCGGGCGTTGCGGCGGCGGTCAGCCGGCTCAACTCGCGGATCAGCAGCGGGCCGGTGGTCTGCAGTTCCTCGTGATGGATGGCCGCCAGCCTGCGCAGGGTGGCACGGCCGCGCGCGCTGAGCGCCACCCGCACCTGGCGGCCGTCGGCGGCATCGGGCCTGCGTCGGGCGAGCCCGGCCGCCTCCAGGCGGTTGACCAGCTCGGCGGCGCTGTGCGGGGCGATTTCCAGCCATTGCGCCAGGCCGCCGACCGTGGGGGCCTCGCCGCCGCCCTCGATGGCCAGCAGGGCGAGGTACTGCACCGGCGCCAGGCCCTGTTCCTGGATGCGTCGCTCGCTGAAGCGCAGGTAGGCGCGCAGCACCCGGCGGAAGGAGGCGAGGGTGGCGTAATCCGCCGCCGTCAGTGGCCGGGGCACGGTTGACAATTCCATCGTGTGACGATATAAATCCGGGGCATGGCTTTCGCAAGCAGCAACCTCGACGCCGACGGCAATCCCGGCGGCTACCGCTGTGGCAGCCCGCGTCGCGCCGGCGAGGGAGTGCGCCTCGGTGTGGCCCGGCACGCGCCGCGCGGCGTGCGTCGCGAGGACCGGGCGCGCCTGGGGCATTTCGATCTCTGGCTGCCGCTGCTGGCGCCGTCGCCGGTCCTGCTGCGCGCCTACAAGCACGAGGGGCTGAGCTTCGCCGCCTTTGCCCGCCGTTACCGCGCCGAGATGCGCGCCCCGGCCTGTCGACAGGTCATCGCGCTGCTGGCCGGACTGGCGCGCGAGTTGCGTTTCAGTCTCGGCTGTCCCTGCGCGGATCCGGCGCGCTGCCACCGCAGCCTGCTGCGGGCCCTGATAGCCGATGCGGCGCGCGAGTTGCCGGAGGAACCCCCGCCGCGGCGCCGGCTGGCCAGCCCGGTGTGCCTGGCCAACTGGGAGGAAGAATCATGAACGACGCTCGGTCCGGCCTGTCCACCCGCTGCGTGCACGCGGGCCAACCCGCCGCGAGCGCGCAGGCCGGTGCCTGCACGCCGCTGCATCTGTCGACCGCCTATCCCTTTGACGGGGGAGACAACGTCTACCCGCGCTACTTCAATGTGCTCAACCAGGAGGTGGTCGCCGCCAAGCTTGCGGACCTTGAGGGTGGCGAGGCGGCGCTGGTGTTTGCCTCGGGCATGGCGGCGATCTCGACGACGCTGTTCGCCTGCCTGAACCCCGGCGACCACGCCCTGTTCCAGCGCGATCTGTACGGCGGCACGCACCAGTTGGTGGTGCAGGAACTGGAGCGCTGGGGCGTGCAGATCTCCTGGGTGGCGGATGCGGTTGAGGCGGCGGCGGCCCTGCGACCGAACACGCGCCTGCTCTACCTGGAGACGCCGGGCAATCCGCTGCTGCGCTGCGTGGATCTCGCCGCCGCCGCCGCCTTGACACGCGCGCACGGCCTGCGCCTGGTGGTCGACAACACCTTTGCGACTCCGATCCTGCAGAACCCGCTCGCGCTGGGGGCCGACATCGTCCTGCACAGCGCCACGAAGTACCTCAACGGCCACAGCGATGTCAGTGCCGGCGTGGTGGTCGCCTCGGCGGGCCTGGTGCGCAGGGTGCGCGCGTCGGCGATGAACCACGGCGGCGTGCTCGACGCGCGCGCCTGCGCCCAGTTGGAGCGCGGTTTGAAAACGCTGGCCCTGCGCATGGAGCGGCACACGGCCAATGCCGAGCGGCTCGCGCGCTTTCTGCAGGCGCACCCGGCGGTCGCCCGCGTCCATTACCCCGGCCTTCCCGACAGCCCGCATCATGCCATTGCCCGCCGGCAGATGCGCGGCTTCGGTGGCATGCTTTCCTTCGAGCTGTGCCAGCCGCAACGGGTCGATGTCTTCCTCGGCGGCCTGCGCCTGGCCCTGCATGCGCTCAGCTTGGGCGGCGTGGAAACTCTGGTCTGCGTGCCGGCGCGCACCTCGCACAAGAACCTGACGGCGGCAGAGCGCGCCGCCGCCGGTATTGCCGAGGGGCTCGTGCGCGTGTCGGTTGGCATCGAGGACGCAGCGGATCTGGAGCGCGATTTCGCCGCTGCCCTGGCCGCGGTTTGAACCGGCCTGCCGTCCTCGGAGGACTCGCGCGACGCCACCTTCGTGGAATGGCCGGCAAAAAAGAGCCCGGCCCAACCCCTCCCACAGGGTCGAACCGGGCCTCCAGGTACTCGGCGCTTAGCGCTTCGCGGCCTTGGAATGGTACAGCACGTCGGCACGCGTGCTCTCGGCGATCGCCATGACCTGGTCGATCAGGGCCTTGTCGACCTTCAGATCCTGCAGGGTCGACTGCAGGTGCTCGGCGATGGCGTTGAAATGGGTGTCGTTGAGGTCGGGCATGTCGCGATGGGCTTCCCGCATGTCCTTGCCGGTCCAGGGGACCGGGCTGCCGAAGGCCGCCGAGAGGAACTCCTTCTGCTTGCGGTGCTGCTTGGCCATGCTGACGTCCTCAAAGAAGTGGTTCACGCGCTTGTCGGCGAGCACCTTGACGTAGAAGGCGTCGACCGCGGCGTTGATCGCCGCCTTGCCGCCGAGCTTGTGGTAGAGGCTGTTCTCGCGGGCGCTGATGAACTTCGTGCGGCAGGCGTCCTCGGCGAAGGCGTAGGTGACGTCTTCGTAGACATAGGTGATGGACGGGTTGACCGGTTTGCCGCTGATCGGGCAGACGGTGTTGGAGGCCTTGGGGGCGTCGGCGGCGGCCAGCGGCAGGGCAAGGGCGAGGAGGGCGATGAGGTGTTTCATGGGTTGGGTTCGGGTTGGCTTGGGCTTGCGACCGCCGTGGCGGTGCAAAGGGGTCAGGCGGCGCCGGTGGCGGCCGCGCGGTAGGCGGCGTAGCGGGCGCGTTGCTCGGGCGTCAGGTTCGCCGGATCGGTGCGGGCGTCGGCGATGCCGTTGATGCGGTGATGGATGACGTTCGCCATGTCGGCGGCGCAATTTTTGATGTGCTCGGCGTTCGGCCCGGCGAACAGGGCGTCGACCGTCGCGCGGAACAGTTCGAGCCAGCGGTCGAACTGCGGCCGGCCCATCGCGGTGAGCGGCACCAGGCGGGCGTGCGCGGCCAGCGGGTTGCCGGTGTAGCCGCCGCTGCGGAAAAGCACGGTCTCCCAGAAGGCGTACATTTTCGGCAGGTGGGTCGACCAGTCGGTGTTCGCGATGCGATCGAAGATGAAGCCGAGCCGGTCGTCGGCGCGCACGCGCTCGTAGAAGGCGTTGACCAGCCGCTCAATGCCGGCGCGGTCGGCCAGATCAGGCAGGGCGGGGGTGGCTTCGGTTGACATGGTGCGCGAATAGGTATTTAAAATACCTGTTTGGCAAGCGAATCTTTCGGTGCGAAGAAAAAAGTGCCGCCAATTCCTCTTTCGCCGTGCAACTGACCTCTCACACCGACTACGCCCTGCGCGTGCTCATCTACCTCATGCGCCGCCCTGGCGAAAAGGCGACCACCCGCGAGATGGCCGAGTTTTACGAAGTCTCGCTCAACCATCTCACCAAGGTGGCGAAGGCCCTGACCCGCGCCGGCTGGCTGGTGGCCAGCCGGGGTGCCGGCGGCGGCCTGACGCTGGCGCCGCACACGCCGGACACCCGTGTCGGCGAGATCGTCCGCTTCACGGAGAGCGGCGACCTGGTCGAGTGTTTCACGCCGGCGACCAACACCTGCCCGATTGCCAAGGCCTGCGCGCTCAAGCCGGTGCTGTATCAGGCGCGCCGGGCCTTCTTCGACGTGCTCGACCGTCACACCGTGCGCGACCTGGCGCGTTAATCCTTGCTCAGCCTATGCCAAGGGAGGCGTATCGCGACGGGGCGCGGCGTGCTCAGGTGTCTCATGGACAAACCATCCTACTCCCACAGGTGGTTGCGCAACCTTGGTGCCTGCGCGGCCGTTTCCCTCCTCACAGCAACCTCCCACGCCGGTGCTCCCGCGCTGATCGATAAAAACCCGGTGACGCCGCCGGATGCGGTCGACTGGAAGGCGCACACGATCGCGCCGGTCACCAACCCCATCTTCTTCGAGGACGCGGTCATCCGCTCCGAGATCCGGCCGATCTTCGTGCGTCACAACATCCACGATGACTTTCTCGGCGGCGGCGACGCCCAGCTCTATGCCCTGCAGCTGCGTTACGCCCTGACCGACCGCCTCGCGGTCATCGCCACCCAGGACGGCTACTTTGACATCGACAACGATGCGCTCGGCAATCCGGACGGCTGGATGGACCTCGCCCTCGGCCTGAAGTACGCCCTGATCGATGACGCGGCGAACCAGTTCCTGCTCACCCCGGGCTTCACCTTCCACATCCCGACCGGGGACCGCGACGTCTTCCAGGGTCGTGGCGGTGGCGAGTGGAACCTGTTCGTCTCGACCCAGAAGGGTTTTGGCGACCTGCACCTGAGCGGCAACGCCGGCGTGCGCCTGCCCAACAACGGCAGCGAGCAGAGCACGGTCGCGCACTACTCGGCGATGGTCGACTACTACACCTGCCGCTGGTTCATCCCGTTCATCGCCTTCAACGCCTTCACGGTGATGGACGAGGGCGACAACATCCCGCTCGACACCGAGGGCTACGACGTCATGAACTTCGGCGCCTCGCGCACCGGCAACCGCACCCAAGGCACCCTTGGCGCCGGCTTCCGCACCCGCCTGCTCGACAACCTCGACTTCGGGGTTGCCTACGAAAAGGCCGTCATCCGTCCGGAAGGGCTGACCGACGACCGTTTCACCTTCGATCTCTGCATCCGTTTCTAACGGCCTGACACGCCGTGGGCGTCAAGCGTGACGCCTGTTGGGTTGAGTGGTGACCGGGCGCATGGAGTTCTGCTCCATGCGCCCTTTGCTTTTGTCGGCACCGGCGCTATCGGTGCGCCATGAGATGGTCCTTCAAAGTCGCCACCATCGCCGGCACCGAGGTGCGCATCCACGTCACCTTCTTCATCCTGCTGGCCTTTGTCGCCCTGCACGGCTTCAGCAGCGGCCAGGGGGCCGCCGGCGCGCTTGACGCGGTGCTCTTCATCAGCGCCATGTTCCTGTGCGTGCTGCTGCATGAGTTCGGCCATGTCTTCGCCGCCCGCGGCTACGGCATCCGCACCCCGGACATCACCCTGCTGCCCATCGGTGGCGTCGCCCGCCTGGAGCGCATGCCGCGCACACCGGCCCACGAGCTGGTGGTCGCGGTCTGCGGCCCGCTGGTCAACGTCGGCATCGCCGCGCTGATCTTCCTCGGGCTCGGCCTGCGGCCCGACCTGGATCCCGCGGGTTTCCGCTTCGAGGAACCCGGCCGCTTCTGGGAGAAGCTGCTGCTCTGGAACTTGTTGATGGTCGCCTTCAACCTCGTGCCGGCCTTCCCCATGGACGGCGGCCGCGTGCTGCGCGCCCTGCTCGCCCTCATCGTCGACTACGGCAAGGCCACGCGCTGGGCGGCCACCATCGGCCAGGGCATCGCCCTGTCGGTCGTGCTCTGGATGCTGCTCGGCGGCATCCCCTTCCAGCCCATCCTGCTGCTCATCGCCTTCTTCATCTTCATGGCCGCCGGCCAGGAGGCGGCCGCGGTCGCCGAATCCGAGGCCACCCGCGGCCTGCGCGTGCGCGACGCCATGATGACGGATTTCCAGGTGCTGCCGGCCGATGCCGTGCTCGGCGATGCGGTCGACCTGCTGCTCGCCGGCTCGCAGCACGATTTCCCCGTGCTCGACGGCGGTGGCGAGCTGCTCGGCGTGCTCAGCCGCCAGCGCCTGATCGAGGGCCTCGCCAAGCACGGCAGCCTGCACCGGGTCGCCGACCTCGCCGAGGACTGCGTCGAGTCCGTCGATCCCGCCACCCGCCTCGGCGAGGCCTTGGAACGCCTGCGCGCCACCCCCTGTCCCATGCTGCCCGTGCTTGACCTCGCCAGCGGCCGCCTCGTCGGCCTGCTCACCGCCGAAAACGTCGCCGAAGTCCTCATGGTCCGCGCGGCGCTGGGGCGGTGATGGGCGGAGTGAGGAGGAGCCCTGAAGGTAAGGGATGGCAGTTGCCAGGAGAAGATTTCGGGAGTGCGACTTGAAGGCGTGGCAATGCAGGTCTGAGTTGATGCGTTGAGAGCATTTCCGAAGCATGATTGATCCCGCCACTCACTGGCTCAACAAGCTGCGCAAGCTGAATCCGAACCGTTCGAAGACGAAGGGCACGGCGCCGCACAAGCCCTGTCTGCTGCTGGCGCTGCTGGATTTGGCGCAAGACGGTGAGCTGACCGGGCCGCGTCTCATGCGGTCCCCCAGCCTGCAGGTGCGGTTCCATGCCCTCAGCTCGATTGCGCTGCCGCGCTGGGGCGGCAAGGTGGATCTGGCGTTGCCTTTTTATTACCTGAGCAATCAGGGATTCTGGCAGGCACGAACCCGCGATGGAAATCCCGCCGGCAGCCCGGAGCAAGCGCAGGTGATCGACATCGATCCCGTCTTTTTTGCTTTGGTTCAGGAGGCGGATTTTCGCCGGCGTGCACGCATGATTTTGGTCGACACCCACTTTCCTGCGACCGAAAAGTTGGCCCTGTACACCCTGCTCGGGGTCCGATCGCAGGCGCGTGAATTTCAGGAGGAGTTGCATCGGTTGGACGAACAGGCGGCGGTTTACGCAGTGCGCCAGGGGCGATCCGCCCGCTTCGGTGTGCAGGTGGTTTGTGGGTACCGGCACACCTGTGCCCTGACGGGTTATCGCATCGTCACCGAAACCGGTGAATCGGTCGTGGAGGCGGCTCACATCGAGCCATGGGCGAAGACCCGCAACGATGATGTTCGCAATGGGTTGGCACTGTCACGCAACAGCCACTGGGCCTTTGATCGTGGCCTGTGGTCGGTGGATGATGAGTGGCGTGTGTTGGTGAAGCCCGAGCGCTTTCAGGAAGCCGGCCCGGAGATCCTCTGGCTTGCCCGCTACCAGAGACACAAGTTGCAGTTTGATGCCCATGCCGATCTGCGTCCCGGCCCGGAATATCTCAGGCGGCATCGTGAGCAATGGGGCTTTTGAACTCGTGGTCTTACAAGGGAGTGGTGGCCAAGCGCAGGCTTGCGTCGCAAAACGCATTCACGGCTCGTTCAGGAACAGTCGGGGAAGATCTCTGGAGCCGTGAAGCACACGCTCGATGAAAAGGGCTGCTCCTGCCTGATAAAAGATCAGGTGTCGCACAAAGGGTTTTTGAACTTGGAGGCTGCGAACGTGGGCCAATTCGGGGGAGGCAAAGCGTCGATGTCTGCCCAAATCCGGTTTCGCTGAGATGGCCTCGAAGGTTTCATGGACGCAGTGCAGGTAATGCTCCGCAACAGCTTCGTCCGCATGATCGAGATACCAGCGATATTGCAGGGTGATGTCCTGTTCGGCACGGGCCGAGAGGAGAATCTCCAGTTTCATGCCCTGAGGCGTGCGTTTTGGCGAATGCGTTCGAGCACCTCCTGCTGGTAGGGGGCATGCGCCGAGACAACGCCCTCCAAGAGGGCGGCCTCAAGGGCGGGGGGCTCGTCGAACTCCTGACGTTCCAGGACGCGCAGGGCGGCACGGACGATCTCCGCTTCATCGGCATAACGTCCGGTGCTGAGGAGGCGTTCGACCAGGTTGCCGAGACTGGGTGGCAGAGAGATCGTCATGAAGCCAAAATACCGTCCCGCACGGCCTTTGTCGAGCCTCGGCTGGTCGAGGCCGGGGCAGGCCTGGGGGTGTCCCACCCCCGATTCCCCTTGAGAAACCCGGTCGGCGGGGTGAAGTACCCGGTTCCCCATGTCTGCCGCCTCCGAAATCGCCCGCCGCCGCACCTTTGCCATCATCTCGCACCCGGACGCGGGCAAGACGACGCTGACCGAAAAGCTGCTGCTGTACGGCGGCGCGGTGCAGTTGGCGGGCAGTGTCACGGCGCGCAAGAACCAGCGGGCGACCACCTCCGACTGGATGGAGCTGGAGAAGCAGCGCGGTATCTCGGTCTCGTCGACGGTGCTGCAGTTCGAGTACAAGGACTGCGTGGTCAACCTGCTCGACACACCGGGCCACAAGGACTTCTCCGAGGACACCTACCGCGTGCTCACCGCGGTCGACGCGGCGGTCATGGTGATCGACGCCGGCAAGGGTATCGAGGCGCAGACGCTCAAGCTGTTTGAGGTCTGTCGCCGCCGCGGCGTGCCGATCTTCACCTTCATGAACAAGCTCGACCGCCCGGCGCGGCCGCCGCTGGAGCTGCTCGACGAGTTGGAGCGCGTGCTCGGCATCGCCTCCTGCCCGATCAACTGGCCGCTCGGCGACGGCGTCGATTTCAAGGGCGTGTACGACCGCGAGACGCGCCAGGTGCATTTGTTCGAGCGCACGGTCGGCGGCAAGTTCCGCGCGCCGGTCAACGTCAAGGACATCCACGACGACGCCGTGCGCGACGCCCTGCCGCCGCTGGTGTACGCCCGGGTCTGCGAGGAGTTGGAGCTGCTGGAAATGGTCGGCGCGCCGTTCTCGATGGACAACATCCGCAAGGGCCAGCTGACGCCGGTGTTCTTCGGCAGCGCCATGAACAACTTCGGCGTCCAGCTCATGCTCGACCGTTTCCTCGATCTGGCGCCGCCGCCGGCGCCGCGCCAGGTGGGCGAGGAGATCCTGATGCCGGACAACCCGTCCTTCAGCGGCTTTGTCTTCAAGATCCAGGCGAACATGAACCCGCGCCACCGCGACCACGTCGCCTTCATCCGCATCGTCTCCGGCTGCTTCCAGCGCGACATGAGCGCGATCAACACCCGCACCGGCACGAAGATGCGACTGGGCAACTCGCAGCGGCTGTTCGCCCAGGAGCGCGAGACGGTGAACGAGGCCTGGGCCGGCGACGTCGTTGGCCTGGTCGGCAACTACGGCTTCCAGATTGGCGACACGCTGTCGGAGGATCCGAAGATCCGTTTCGACGAGATGCCGCGCTTCGCGCCGGAGTGCTTTGCCTACCTGCACAACGAGAACACCTCCAAGTACAAGCGCTTCCGCGACGGCCTCGATCAGTTGCTCAAGGAGGGGGTTGCCCAGCCCTTCGAGCTGCCCGATGCCGCCGTGCGCGTGCCGCTGCTGGGCGCGGTCGGCCCGCTGCAGTTCGACGTCCTGAAGTACCGCCTGGAGACCGAGTACAACGCCGAGGTGCGGCTCGAGTTCGCGCCCTGGACGCTGGTGCGCTGGCTGCGTGAGAAGAACCCGGCCGACAAGCCGAAGTCGAAGGACCCGAACCCGCGCCCAGAGCTGGCGGCGTCCTACGGCACGACTCTGGCGCTCGACAGCGCCAACCAGTGGGTGGCGCTGTTCAGCGACAAGGTGAGCTGCGGTTACTTCGAGACCAAGAACGCCGACAAGTTCGAGATCAGCCCGTATCCGTTCTGATCCCGGACCCGGCGGAATCGTGCATGCCGCGGGCGGAAAAGTTGGCGGTCGGCGCCGTACTGTAGGCAGTTCCGATGCATCCCGAGATCCCTCTCCAGCTCACCCGGCGCCGCCTGTTTGGCCGCGGCGCCGGCGGTCTGGGCGCGATGGCACTGGGGTCGCTGCTGACCCGCGAGGGATGGGCGGCCAACGGCCTCGCCGACCTGCCGCACCATGCAGCGAAGGCCAAGCGGGTCATCTACCTGTTCCAGAACGGCGCGCCCTCGCACGTCGACCTCTTTGATCACAAGCCGAAGCTGCGCGAGTGGCATGGCCGGCAAATCCCCGACTCGGTGGCGGCGGGCAAGCGCTTCAGCACGATGACCGGCAACCAGACCGAGCGACCGGTGCTCGGCGAGATCACGAACTTCGCCCGCCACGGCCGCAGCGGGGCGACGGTGTCCGATTTCCTGCCGCACACCGCCTCGATTGCCGACGAGCTCTGCTTCATCAAGTCGATGCACACCGGCTCGGTCAACCACGCGCCGGGCATCACCTTCTTCCTCACCGGCGCCGAGATGGCGGGTCGGCCGAGCATGGGCGCCTGGCTGACCTACGGCCTGGGGCGCGACAGCGAGGAGCTGCCCTCGTACGTGGTGATGACCTCGCGCGACAAGGAGGCGAGCTGCGGCCAGATCTTCTATGACTTCTACTGGGGCAGCGGCTTCCTGCCGACCAAGTACCAGGGGGTCAAGTTCCGCGGCAGCGGCGATCCGGTGCTGTACCTGTCGAACCCGCCGGGCATGACGGCGGCCGTGCGTCGCGGCGTGCTCGATGACCTGGCGCGGCTCAACGAGCTGAAGCTGGCCGAGGCCGGCGATCCCGAGATCGCCACGCGCATCGCCCAGTATGAAATGGCCTACCGCATGCAGACCAGCGTGCCCGAACTGACCGACCTGTCGAAGGAGCCGAAACACGTGCTGGAGATGTACGGGCCGGAGGTGCTGAAGCAGGGCAGTTACGCCTACAACTGCCTGATGGCGCGGCGGCTCGCTGAGCGCGGGGTCAAGTTCATCCAGCTCATGCACGCCGGCTGGGACCAGCACCGCAACCTCAACACCCAGCTGAAGATCCAGTGCCAGGACACCGACGCGCCGAGCGCGGCGCTGGTGAAGGACCTGAAGCAGCGCGGGTTGCTCGACGACACCCTGGTCATCTGGGGGGGCGAGTTCGGGCGCACGCCGTTTTTGCAGGGCAAGATCGCCGAAACCAAGCAGTGGGGGCGCGACCACCATCCCTACGCCTTCACCATCTGGATGGCCGGCGGCGGGGTTAAGGCCGGGTACACGCACGGCGCCAGCGACGAGTTCGGCTTCAATGCCGTCGAGGACAAGGTGCACGTGCACGACTTCCAGGCGACCGTGCTGCACCTGCTCGGCATCGATCACGAGCGCCTGACCTACAAGTTCCAGGGGCGGCACTTCCGCCTCACCGACGTGCATGGCCACGTGGTGAAGCCCGTGCTTGCCTAAAAGAGTCGGCAAGCCCGGGTGCCGGGGAGTCGAACTGCACTCGGAGGGTGCGGGTTGCTTTGCGGCGTGCAGACCGGCTGTCTGGGAGGCAACGATGGATTGGCGGAGTTGACAAAAGTCTCAAATGAGTCAATGATTGGAATCAAATGAAGCATTCGCTTTCAGAGCGCCAGCAGGCTTATCGAGCCAAGCGCCAAGGGTTGGCAACCGGCGGGCCGGAGCGCTCTCCCGGCGTGGAGACAAAGGCCCGGAAATCTGGAAAAGGCCTCATTCGGTATTGGGTCAATGGTGCATTTGGCGAGGTGCCCGACACGTCGTGGCCGCCAGCTAGGCTGATCGCCAGTGTCCAAGCCGGGCTGCCCATGGGTGAGTTGGAGGAGTTGCGTGCCGATCTCGGGCTGCCGATGGAAAAACTCGCGCTGCTTCTGGGCATTTCCAAGGCCACGCTGCATCGGCGCAAGGTGGCTGGAAAGCTCGGTCCGGTCGAATCCGACCGGGTGATGCGTTTTGCCCGCCTTCTGGGCATGGCTTGCTTTGTCACGGCCTCCAAAGAGGCGGGACGTCAGTGGCTCAGTTCACCGCAGGTGGGCTTGGGCGGGGCGGTGCCGCTGGAGTACGCGGAGACGGAATTGGGGGCACGCGAAGTCGAGCATCTGCTGGGGCGGATCGAGCACGGTGTCTATTCGTGATGAAGCGGGCCTGGCGCATCGTCAAAAAGGCCCACGCCGCCACGGCCTTGAGCGGTGAGGGAGCGCGGTTGTACGGGGGGCGCTGGAACTCGCCGGGCACGCCGGTGGTCTACACCAGCGGTTCGCTGGCGCTCGCGGCGCTGGAGAACCTGGTGCATCTGAATCCGCCGGTGCGGTTGGAGTATGTGGCCATCCCGCTGGATTTCGACGAAGCGTGGGTGCGCACGGTCACCCCAGTGAACCTGCCGGCCGATTGGACCGGAGAACCCCCGCCGCCCTCGACCCAAGCCTTGGGCGATCAGTGGATTCGTACGGCCTCATCGGCGGTCCTGGAATTGCCGAGCGCCATCGTCCGCATCGAGCCCAACTACCTGTTCAACCCGGCCCATCCGGATTTCAGAAGGGTTCGAATCGGCAAGGCGATGCCTTTTGCCTTTGATCCGCGCCTGCTCTGAAAGGTCGCAGGCGGAGCGTGAGGATTTGCGGTTATGCCGGCCTGCAGAAGAGGGCCGGCAGCCTCCGGGTGCCGGGATGGCCAGAACCTCACTCGCAGAGTGAGGGCTGCTTTGGGCTGCGTCAGCCCTTCTTGCCGAAGAAGTCGGCCAGCTTCTGCAGGTCGCGGGAGTCGGCCGGTTTCATGGCGCTCTCGATCGCCTGCTGCTGCAGGGCGCAGAGTTCGGCGACACCCTTGCGGCCGGCGACGAGCATGGCGTCCATCTGCGCCTGGGTGAAGGTGGACTCCTCGCCGCTGCCCTGGATTTCGACGAAGTCGCCACCCTCGGTGAGCACGAGGTTGCAGTCGACATCGGCGTCGCGGTCCTCCTCGTAGCAGAGGTCGAGCAGGGTTTCGCCCTTGTAGATGCCGGCGCTGATGGCGGCGACCTTTTTGGTCAGCGGCTGCTGGGTGAGCTTGCCCTTTTCGAGCAGGCGGTTGAAGGCGATGGCGGCGGCGATGCAGGCGCCGGTGATCGAGGCGGTGCGCGTGCCGCCGTCGGCCTGGAGCACATCGCAGTCGATGCAGAGGGTGCGCGAGCCGAGCTTTTTCAGGTCGACCACGGCGCGCAGGCTGCGGCCGATGAGGCGCTGGATTTCGATGCTGCGGCCGTCGGGGCGGCCGCGCGAGCTGTCGCGGTCCTTGCGGTCGAGGGTGGAGTAGGGGAGCATCGAGTACTCCGCGGTGAGCCAGCCGCCGGGCACACCCTGCACCTTCATCCAGCGCGGCACCTCGTCCTGGATGGTGGCGGCGCAGATGACGCGGGTGTTGCCGAAGCCGATGAGCACGGAGGCGGTGGCGTGCGGGGCGATGTCGAGGAAATACTCGACCGGGCGGAGCTGGTCGGGGAGGCGGCCGTCGGATCTGGGCATGGCAGCCCCTAGCACAGGGCGGCGGCGGCTGCCAAGCGGGAATGCGTTCAGACGCGGATCATGTCCTTGACCACCTGCAGCCAGAGGTGGAGGCAGCCGCGCCAGGTGTAGCGGATGACGCCCTCCTCGCCGGCAGGTTCAAGCAGGCCGGTGTCGAGGTTGTGGGCGATCTGCGCGCGCAGGTCCTCTTCACTCAGGGTGGCAAGCGCCTCGGGATCGGGTTCGGCGAGGTCGGCGGTGGCCAGCCCCTGGCTGTCGAGCAGGTCCTGGTGGGCGGCCAGCAGTTCCTCCAGGGAGCCGGCATCGGGCACACGCACAACGCGGTGAGCGGGCGAGAAGCGCATCGTTGGCACGAAGGGATAGTTGGTCGTCGTGAAGACGCGGCCAGCGGGCGTGCGCGAGGTCAGGCTGACGTAGGAGACGTAGAGATCGAGGTCGAGCTGCTGCGCCTGCGCCACCGAGGCCTGGACGCGTTTCTCCGGATGCACGAAGAGACGCATGAAGTGCTCGGTCTCGCTCCACTTCCAGCCGGTGTCACCGGCTCTGGAAAAGCCGGCGTCCTCGAATTCCTCGGAGAGTTCGCCGAGCTCGGGGAAGACGTCGCGCGCGGGCGGGAAACGGTGGCGGACCTCGCTGCGGGTCGGCAGGCGCATCCGGCGCACGCGGCCGACGATTTCCACCCAGGGCAGCATGAACCAGAGGGCGACGCTGGCGGCACCGGCGGCGTGGCTGTCGGTCAGGAACCAGCCGCCGAGGTAGGAGGCGGCCAGGTAGGCGAGCCAGCCCAGCTTGAGCAGGTAGCGGTTGGGGTAGCTGCGGCAGGCCAGGCCGAAGACGACGGTGGCGGCCAGAAGGAGAAATTGGGCGAGATCCATGAGGCGGGCGGCGGCCGGGTGCCGGTGGGCCGCACACCAGACTAGCGTCCCGGCCGGTGCAGGGCAAGGGGCTTTCCCCCGGCGGAGGCCGGCCCTCAGAGCAGCTTCTTCTTCTTGAAGAACAGGATCGGCCCGACGGCCGAGAGCACCAGCACGCAGAGGACGATCGGGTAGGCCCAGGGCTCATCCAACTCCGGCATGTGCTCAAAGTTCATGCCATAGATGCTGGCGATCAGCGTCGGCGGCAGGAAGAGCACGCTGGCGACCGTGAAGATCTTGATGATCTGGTTCTGCTGGATGTTGATCAGGCCGAGCGTGGACTCAAGCAGGAAGGTCATCTCCTGCTGCTGCTGGTTCGTGTAGTCGTCGAGCGACTTGACGTCGCGCATGACGCTGCGGAACTGCGCCGCCAGGTCGCCGCGCAGCCAGGTGGCGGCGTTGTTGAGCAGGAACTGCAGCATGCGGTTCACGCTCAGCAGGCTCTCGCGCAGGTTCGCCACCAGGGCGCTGCGCCGGCCGAGCGTGCGCACAACGTCGCCGAGGTCCTTTTCGATGGCCGCGTTCGTCTCATGCGGGCGCAGGCTGAAGATTTCGCGCCCCACTTTCTTGAGGTCGGACTCGACCGTCTGCAGGGCGTCGGCGATGCGCGCGACAATGAGTTCGCAGAGGGTCAGGAACACCGCGTCGCTGGTGGTCGGCAGGGCGCACTGGCGGCGGACGGTGTCGGCCAGCAGACGAAAGGCCATGGGATCGGCGTAGCGCACGGTCGTCAGGCAGTCGGGCGCGATGACGAAGGAAATCGCCGTGGTGTCCGGGTCTGGGGTGTCGAGGCCGACCGGGATCCAGGCGGTCATGTACAGCGCGCCCTTCTCCATGTAGAGTCGGCTCGACTCCTCGATCTCCTGCATCTCCTCGCGCGTGGGCAGCTGGTACTCGAGCCAGCTTTCCGCCTCCAGCTCCTCCGCCTTCGACGGATTCATCAGGTCGAGAAAGACAAGATTGTCCGGGAACGGACGAACTTTTTCGTCGTTCCAGTCGATGAGCTGTCCTTGCTGCGTGATGAGGCGGATCATGCGTTCGCGGGACGCTCACTCTAGCCCGGGGCGGGGGCGGCGCCACGGAAAAGCCCGGAAAATGCATTTGCGCCCCGGCCGCGGCTGGGGAGGCTGGGCGGCATCCTCCCCATGTCCCTGCACGCCTGGTTCCACGTTGACAACGAGGCCGAGATCGCCTCGCCCGCCCTGCTCATCCACCGCGAGCGTGTCGAGCACAACCTGCGGCTCATGCTGGAGACTGCCGGCGGCGCGCAGCGTCTGCGCCCGCACGTGAAGACCCACAAGATGCTCGACCTGACCCGCCGCCAGGTCGAGCTCGGCATCACCCGTTTCAAGACCTCGACGATTGCCGAGACCGAGATGTGCGCCGAGGCCGGCGCTGCCGACATCCTGCTGGCCATGCCCTGCGTCGGTCCGAACGCCCAGCGCCTGGCCCGCCTCGCCGAACAGCATCCGAACGTGCGTTTTGCCGGCATTGCCGATGACGAGCAGACCGTGCGCAGCCTCGCCTCGGCGGCCCAGCAGCACCGCGTCAGTCTGGGGGTCTTCCTGGAACTCGACTGCGGCATGGCTCGCACCGGCATCGTGCCCGGCGAGGCGGCCGCCTTCCTCGCCCATGTCATCAAGGACACGCCCGGCCTGATTTTTCGCGGCCTGCACGCCTACGACGGCCACATCCACGACGCCGACCTCGCGGTGCGCCACGAACGCGCGGAGGCGGCCTACGCTCCGGTCCTGGCCTTCCGTCGCCGTCTTGAGGGGGAAGGCGTGCTGGTTCAGGAACTCGTCGCCGGCGGTTCGCCGACCTTTGGCTACCACGCCGGCCAGTCCGACCGCATCTGCAGCCCGGGCACCACCGTGCTCTGGGATTTTGGCTATGGCGACAAGCATCCCGACCTCGCCTTCCTGCCCGCCGCCTTTCTGCTCGCCCGCGTCATCAGCAAGCCCGGCACGAACCGTCTCACCCTCGATCTCGGCCACAAATCGGTGGCTCCGGAGAATCCGCACCCGCGCGTCCGCTTCGAGGAATTGCCCGACGCCGAGGCGGTGATGCAGAGCGAGGAGCATCTCGTGCTGCAGACCGATCGCGCCCATGAGTTTGTCGTCGGCCAGGCCCTGCATGGCATTCCTCGCCATGTCTGTCCGACCGTCTCCATGCATGGCGAGGCCGTGGTCGTCGAGCGCGGCCGGGCGGTGGCGACCTGGCCGGTGACCGCGCGCAACCGCCGGATCACGGTTTGATCGTCACGGTGAAGGATGGCCCCCGGCGGCGCACGTTTTAGCTGGCATGCGTCGCCTGTCCTTCCTGCTCCTGCTCGCCGTTGCCGCTCCGGCGGCGGATTACGACCTCGTCATCCGCAACGCCCGCATCGCCGATGGCACGGGTGCGCCGCTGAGGGCCGGCGCCGTGGCGGTCAAGGGCGGCCGCATCGCCGCGGTCGGTGAGGTGGCGGGCAGCGCCGCTGAGGTCATCGATGCCGGCGGCCGCGTCGTGGCGCCGGGGTTTGTCGACGTGCACACGCACTCGGAAAAGATCGCGGAAAATCCGGCGGCCGAAAACTTCCTGCGCATGGGCGTGACGACGATCGTCACCGGCAACTGCGGCATGTCGCGCACCGATGTCGGCGCCTTCTTCAGCGAATTGGAGCAGGCCGGACTCAGCCTGCATGTCGCCACCCTGATCGGCCATGGCGCGGTGCGCGAGAAGGGCATGGGCGGTCGCTTTTTGCGAGCGCCCAACGCCGGGCAGCTGCAGGCGATGAAGGATCTGGTCGATCAGGCCATGCGCGATGGCGCGGTGGGCATGAGCACCGGCCTGATCTACGTGCCCGGCAGTTTTGCCAAGACCGAGGAGATCCTGGAACTGGCGAAGGTGGTCGCCGCGCACGGCGGCCTTTATGCCAGCCACATGCGCTATGAGACCGACCGCATTCTGGAGGCGCTGGAGGAACTGGTGCGCATTGCCCGCGAGGCGAAGATCCGCGCCGAGGTCTCGCACCTCAAGCTCTCCGGGCCGAGCGCCTGGGGGCGTGCACCACAGGTGCTGGCCTTGCTCGACAAGGCCCGCGCCGAAGGTCTGCAGATCACCCACGACCAGTATGCCTACCCGGCGTCCAGCACCGGGCTGCGCCAGACGATCCCCGACAGCGCCCTGGAGGGCACGCGCGAGGACTTTGCCGCCCGTCTCGATGATCCGGTGCAGAAGGCCGCCATCGTCGCCGCCATGAAGAAGAGTTTGTTCGGTCGCGGCTTCAAGGACTTCAGCTACGCGGTCATCGCGCGCTACGCGAAACAGCCCGAGCTCAACGGCCTGAACATCCCCGCCGCCGCCCGCAAGGTGCGCGGCAGCGACAGCCTGGACGACCAGATTGAGCTGCTGCTCGACATCGAGCGCCAGGGCGGCGGCAGTGCGGTGTACCACAGCATGAACGAGGACGATCTGAAGATCTTCCTTGCCCACCCGCTGACCATGGTCGCCAGCGACGGCGGCCCGCGCCGCCTGGGCGAGGACGTGCCGCACCCGCGCAGTTACGGCAACAATGCCCGCGTGCTCGGTCGCTACGTGCGCGAGATGAAACTGCTGACGGTGGAGGAGGCGGTGCGACGCATGAGTGCCCTGCCGGCGCAGACCTTCGGCCTCGCGGATCGTGGCGAAATTCGCCCGGGGGCCTGGGCCGATCTGGTGGTGTTCGACCCGGACACGGTCGCCGATCCCGCCACCTTCGAGGATCCGCATCACTATGCCGTGGGCTTCAGCGATGTGTGGGTCGACGGCCTGCCGGTGCTGCGGGCGGGCCGGCTCACCGAGGCGCGCCCGGGGGGTCCGCTGCGCAAGCCCTCGACGCGGGAGTGAGACCACTGCCGGCTTGCCTGCCTCCCGGGACTGGCGTTAGGATGCGGGCATGTCCAAGCGTGTTTTGTGCCTGCTCGCCGAAGGGTTTGAAGAGATCGAGACCGTCACCCCGGTCGATCTGCTGCGCCGTGCCGGGGCCGAGGTCGTGCTCGCGGCGCTGGGCGACGGCATTCATTGCACGGGTCGCTGCGGCATCGTCCTGCACGCGGATGCCAGGCTGGCCGACGTCGATCCGGCCAGTTTCGACCTGCTGCTGCTGCCGGGCGGTCCGGGAGTGCAGGTCCTGCGTGCCGATGGTCGCGCCGCGTCACTGGCGCGCGATTTTGCCGAGGCGGGGCGCGCGGTCGCGGCGATCTGTGCGGCGCCGCTGGTCCTGCACGACGCCGGCCTGCTGGCCGGCCGGGCCTACACCGCGCATGACTCCACCTGGGACGTGCTCAACGCCGCCCGCGGCAGCGAGCGGGTGGTTGTCGATGGCGCGCTGGTCACCAGTCGCGGGGCCGGCACGGCGCTCGAGTTCGGTCTGGCCCTGGTTGCATTTTTGTTCGGTGCCGGCGAACGCGACAAAGCGGCGCGCGCGGTGATGGCGTGAACGCCGCGGGGGCAGCCTCACTTTGGCGGGGGCGCCGTGCGGCCCAAGGCGAGGTCGAGGAAGCGTCGCTCCTGATAGTGGCGTTCGGCATCGGCGAACTGGACGATGAGCAGCTGGCGCGAGGGCAGGATGAAGAGCTTCTGCTTGCCCTTGCCGGCAGCCATGACGAGGTCGGGCTCCGGATCGTCCGGCTTCGCCTTCCAGAAGGTCAGGGCGTAGTTCGGGTTGGCGGGCGAGGTCTTGAAGCACTCGGCGAGTGACTCCGCCCTGACCACAGGCTTGCCCTGCCACTGGCCCTGGTTGAGGACGAGCAGGCCAAACTTCGCCCACTCGCGGGCGGTCAGGTAGGCGCCGCTGGGCAGGTGCGGCAGGCCCTCGCCATCCTCGCGCCAGCGATCGTAGCGCAGGCCGATCGGGGTCAAGATCCGCTGCTGCAGGTAGTCGAGCGGATCCCGGGCGCGGCCGTCGGCGACGAGCTTGCGGCGCAGCAGTTCACCGAAAACCTGGTAGGGAACGGGTCCGTACTGAAAGCGTTGGCCGGGCGCGGCTGTGACTTGGGCGGTGGCAATGGCTTCGCGGTAGGAGGGCACCTGGCCGATGCCACCGCCGGCGAGGCCGCTGCTCAGGCTGAGCAACTGGCGGATCGTCAGGTCCTTTTTCCGGGGATCGCCGCGCCATTCGGTGAGGGTGTCGCTGAGTTTTTCATCGAGACGCAGCAGGCCGTCCTCCTGGGCGGCAACGGCGAGCACGCCGACGAAGCTTTTTGTGCCGCTGGCCAGCAGGTGCGGGGTTTCGGCCGTGTGGCCGTGGAAGTAGCGTTCAAAGACGAGCCGGCCCTGCTCATAGACCAGCAAGGCGTGACCGTTGCAGGACTCCAGATAGCTCGCGGCCGCCTCGTAGGCGGCGTTGGGAGTTTGCGCCGCGAGGGTCAGCGGCAGAACAAGAACAAGCAGGAGGCGGTGCATTCGACCTGCAACCCTTGGGGCGCAAGGAAGTTGTGCCAGTGCCGGTGGGGGCGTGCCGTTCGGCGTTGGCCCTCTGCGGTCCTGCCTCAACCGGGCGGCAGCAGGTCGCCGAGGATGGCGCGGATGTGCTTGCGTTCGCTGGTGCCGAGGTGGTCGTAGCGGCCGCTGGTGTCGCGGCCGTCGAGCACGGCGGCGAGGTGTTCGAGCACCGTTTGTTTCAGCGGCGGCTCCAGGTGCGCAAAGGTCTGCGAGTGGATCATGTAGCTGCAGCGGTACTTGAAGAGGCGCGTGTGCAGTTGGAAGTCGCGCAGCGAGCGGCCCTCGCGGCCGTGCTTGTCGAGGCGGGCGAACGCCGCTTCAAACGCACCGTCACCCTCGATGCCGCCTTCCGGCAGCGGGGCTTCATCCTTGAACAGCAGGGCGTCAAGCACGTCCACGGCGCTGTGGTCAATGATGCGGCGGGCGGTGCCGACCGGCTGCAGTTGCACGGGTTCGCCGAGTTCACGCTGCAGGCTGGTCTGCATGTGCATGGCGCGCAGGGCGGCGTGGTTGGCCTTGGTCAGGACATTCTGCACACCGGTCTGGTGCTCGAGCACCATGAGCGCGACGATGTCGCTGGTGCCCCGCGGGTAGGGGGAGGTGTCGAACAGCGCGTCCAGGCGGGTCAGGTTGGCGCCCTTGTCGACCGGCAGGTCGCAACTGTTGTCGGGCAGTTCGACGGCGGTGACGTTGCCGCGGTGCAGGGCGTCGCCGTGGCGACCGGTCACGTACCAGCCACCCCAGCGGCTTTCGAAGGGCGTGGTGCTGTCGACCACCGTGCTGCCCTGGCTCATGATCGGGTGGCCCTCGGGGCCGGGGAAGACCGAGCGCACGAGCACGCCGGGCACGCCGGGCGAGAAGACGCCGCCATGGCAGCTCAGGCAGCTTTGGTCGCGCTCAAAGTGCAGGGGCTGTTCCTTCGGCACGTCGGGATCGAGCAGGTAGAAAATCGGGCCCAGGCGCGGGTCGACCGTCGCCACCTCGATCGAGCCGCCGAGGCAGTAGCCGATGTAAGCCTCGTCGCCGAAGTACACCACACGCGGGGTCTGCGGGTGGATGAGGTCGTTCTGCTTGCTGGTCTTCGAGAAGACCATGACCTGGGATTCCTCGGGAATCCTGAGGTGGCGCATCAGGTCGCGCAACACGGTCCAGGCGTCGCTGCGGTCGACCTTGGCCTGGCCGCTGCGCATGAGCTTCTCGAGCTTTTGCGCGGGGTCGTTCGGCTGGCTTTCCGAATAGAAGATGGGCGCCTGTTCAAAGGGATCCTCGGCCGGGGCGGCCGCGGCGGCGAGCACAAGCAGCGGGGCGAGCAGGCGTTTCATGACAGTTTGAGCAGGGTGCGGCGCAGGCGGGCGCGTGGCGCGCCGGCGACCAAGTCAGCCAGGGTGTGGCGGTCGAGGCTGGCGTAAAAACTTTCCGCCGCCCCGGCGAGCAGGCCCTTGAGGCGGCAGGCGCCGTTGATCGGGCAGGTGTTGTGGACCTTGTCGAAGCATTCGACGAGGGCCGTCTGGGTCTCGGTGCGGCGCACCAGTTGGCCGAGGCGGACCTCCTCCGCGGGCTGGGCCAGGGTGATGCCGCCGCCGCGGCCGCGGCGGGTGTCGAGGTAGCCGAGTTTGGCCAGGTGATTGACCACCTTGACGAGGTGGTGGCGCGAGACGTCATAGGCCTCGGCCGCCTCGGTGAGGGAGAACGGCGCCTGCTTGAGGGCGGCGAACATCATCACCCGCAGGGCGTAATCGCTGAACAGGCTGAGGCGCATGAAGAGTCAACGGCAGGTGCCGTTTAAACTTGCATTTCGAATGCAACAATGACTGCGCCGATCCTGGCGCGCTTGCGCCCGGACTTGCGCCTCAGTCGCGGCGCTTGAGCTGCGGGAAGAGGATGACGTCGCGGATGCTTTCGGCCCCGGTGAGCATCATGATCAGGCGGTCGATGCCGACGCCGATGCCGCCGGCGGGCGGCATGCCGTGCTCAAGGGCGAGGATGAACTCCTCGTCGATCTTTTGCACTTCCTCGCCGGCCTGGTGCTCGAGGCGCTCGCGCTGGACGATGGGGTCGTTCAGCTCCGAGTAACCGGGGCTGATTTCCTGGCCGTTGATGACGAGCTCGTAGACGTCGACCACCGACGGATCCTCGGCGTTCTGCTTGGCGAGCGGCACGAGTTCCTTGGGCACGTGGGTGACGAAGAGCGGGTTGAAGCTCTTTTCCTCGACGAGTTTTTCAAAGACCTTCTGATCGAGCTCATAGTGCTCCTCGCGGGCCTCGACCTCCTGCAGGCCGAGGCTCTTGGCGCGTTCGACCTTGGCGGCCTTGTCGAGCTCAAACCAGTCGGCCCCGGCGGCGGCGCGCACGAGGTCGCGGAAGGGCGCGCGCTTCCAGGGGCGGGTGAGGTCGATGGTGCGGGTGACATTGCCCTGCTCGTCCTTGTGCTCGATGACCAGGCCCCCGCAGAACTTCTCCGCGAGGTGGCAGATCAGGCCCTCGACGAGGTCGGCCATCTGTTCGAAGTCGGCGTAGGCCCAGTAGGCCTCGAGCATGGTGAACTCCGGGTTGTGGCGGCGGCTGAGGCCCTCGTTGCGGAAGTTGCGGTTGAGTTCGAAGACGCGCGGGAAGCCGCCGACGAGCAGGCGCTTGAGGTAGAGTTCCGGTGCGATGCGCAGGAACATCTGCTGGTCGAGGGCGTTGAAGTGGGTCTCGAAGGGGCGGGCGGCGGCGCCGCCGGGCACGTCCTGCATCATCGGCGTCTCGACCTCGAGGAAGTCGCGGCCGTGCAGGTAGGCGCGGATTTCGGCGATCATGCGGCTGCGCAGCACGAAGATCTCGCGGCTGCGGTCGTTGGAGACCAGGTCAAGGTAGCGCTGGCGGTACTTGATCTCCTTGTCGGTGACGCCGTGCCACTTGTCGGGCAGGGGGCGCAGGGCCTTGGACAGCGGCGTCAGACGGTCGACATGGACCGAGCGCTCGCCGCGGCGGGTGACGAAGGTCTTGCCCTCGAGACCGACGAAGTCGCCGATGTCGATCTGCTGGTTGAAGAGGTCGTAGGCCTCGTCGCCGACGTCGCCCTTGCTCAGGTAGCACTGGATGCGGCCGCTGATGTCGCCGAGATCGAAGAAGGTGGCCTTGCCCATGTCGCGGCGCGAGAGCACGCGGCCGGCGATGCGCACGGCGGCGCCCTCGGCGATGTCGCCGGCGATGAACTGGGCGCGCAGGGCGCCGGGGTCGTGGGAAACCTCGAACTTGCCGCCGAAGGCCGCGATGCCGCGTTTCTGCAGCTCCTCGAGCTTGGCGCGGCGGAAGTGGAGCAGTTCGGATTCGGTGGGTTCGGTCTCGTGCATGGCGGGCAGGGTCTTTACCCGCATCCGCCGGCTTTGCCACTGCAAAAACAGCCGCCACCGGCGGCCGGCGGGCGGCATCGGCGCACTCCCTGCTTGCCTGTGGCGACGGTTTGCGGCTAGTTGTTGCATGATCGCCCGGCGCCCCTCTTCCACCGCCGTTCTGCGGACGGTGGCCTGCGCCGTTTTCCTGTCTTGCACCGCCATGGCTGAATCCCTCCGCGTGGGCCTCATCGGCCTCGACTCCTCGCACTGCGAACAGTTCACCCTGCGGTTGAACGATCCCGCCAATCCGAACCATGTGCCGGGCGCGCGCGTGGTCGCCGCCTTCCCGGGCGGCAGTCCCGACCTGCCGGAGAGTGCCGGCCGGGTCGCCGGCTACACCGCGCTGCTGCGCGACAAGTTCGGCGTGCGCATCTTCGACAGCGTCGAGGCGGTCTGCGCCGAAGTGGACGCGGTGATGATCCTCAGTGTCGACGGCCGCCCGCATCTCGAACAGGCCCGCCAGGTGGCGGCCGCCGGCAAGCCCTTCTTCCTCGACAAGCCGGTCGCGGCCTCGCTGGCGGAGGCGGTCGCCGTCTATCGCGCGGCGGAAGCCGCCGGCGTGCCGATGTTCAGCGCCTCCGCCGTGCGCTGGTTCCCGGGCGTGGTCGAGGTGGCGACCGCCGAGAGCACTCCCGCCCTGGGCGCGCTGTCCTATGGACCGGCGCCCATCCTGCCGCATCATCCCGACCTGTTCTTCTATGGCATCCACGCCACCGAGGCCCTCTTCACCGTCATGGGGGGCGACTGCCTGGAGGTGCGGAGCACCAACGGTCGCGACGTCTCCGTGGTGACCGGTCTCTGGCGTGGTGGCCGGGTCGGCACCCTGCACGCCCTGCACCGTCTGCCGATGGATTCCACCCAGTACAAGCTGGTGCGCTTTGGCGAGAAGTCGGTGGTTGAGCAGAAGAGCCTGGGCGACTACACCCCGCTGCTGCGCGAGATCGTGCGCTTCTTCCAGACCCGCCAGGCGCCGCTGAGTGCGCGCGAGACCCTGCAGATCTACGCCTTCATGGAGGCGGCCGAGGCAAGCCAGCGAGAGGGCGGAAGCAGTGTCCGACTGCGCGAGGTGCTGCTGCGTGCCGGAGCCCCCGCGGCCTGGCTCCCGCAGGAAGAGGCTGCGGCCTCCGGCGGCTCGCCGTGATCGAGTCGATCGGCGGCGAGACGTTTTGTCGAAACTTTCGACAAAATCGCACAGGGCAGGGAATAAATGTCTAATTCCATGATCGAAATTTAGACAAGGATGAAAAATACTTCGACAAACTCTTGACGGGTTCGGGTTTCTGTCGAAGAATCGTCGAAGTTCGGTGCCCCTTGCCGAATCTCACCCCCCCACCTTCCCACCCCTATGACCGATCTCACGAATCCTGAAGTGCAGCGTCAGATTGAGGAAGACATCCAGCTCCTGCGCCGGATTGCCGAGCGCGACGCCGCGGCCTACCAGACATTTTACCGGAAATACTCCGGGCTGATCTTTGCGACGATCGCCAATGTCCTCAACGACCACCACGACACCGAGGACGTCATGCAGGAGGTGCTGGTGCAGGTCTGGAACAAGGCCCATCTGTATGAGTCGGGCAAGGGCAAGCCGCTGACCTGGCTGACCACCCTGGCACGCAACCGGGCGATCGACCGCATCCGCGCCAAGCAGCGCCGCGCCAAGCTCAACGACGATTTCGAGCTGGAGAACAAGAAGCTGCAGTTCGAGTTCGAGGATTCCGGCCGCGAAGTGCTGGAGACCAAGGAACGCAACCGCCTGCTGCTGCGCTCGGTCGAGCGTCTCAATCCCGAGCAGCGCGAGGCCCTGCGCCTGGCCTACTTCGACGGCCTGACCCAGGCCGAGGTGGCGGAGCGACTCAACGAGCCGCTTGGCACCATCAAGGCGCGCATCCGCCGCGGTGTGAGCCGACTGGAGACGCTGATCAAGCCGCGCCTCTCCTGACCTTACTCAGCGAGTTCGTAGGCCACCATTTCCCGGTCGTTGCGCACCAAGAGCCAGCGACCGGCCAGGCAGGGCGGGTTCCAAGTTTTCGACTTCAAGGCTTCGAGGCGTCCCAGCTCCTCGGAGCCTTGTTCGTTCGCCCTGACCAGGGCCACGGCCCCGGACTCTGCCTGAACGAGCAGGAGATCGCCGAGCTGCAGGTGCTGGCCGTAGCCATAGCGGCCCTGGCGCCACAGGCGCTCGCCGCTGGCCAGATCGACCGCCACCAGGGTGCCTTCGTCGAGGGCGAGGGCGAGTTTGCCCATCACCGTGGCGCTGCTGAATTTGGTGCGCGGCACGCTGGCGGCCCAGAGTTCCTGGCAGGCCAGGCCGTCGCCCTCGGCATGGATTTCCAGCAGCCGACTCTTCTGTCCATAACTCGCGGTGACCAGCAACCGGTCGCTGCCGACCTGGGCGGGTTGACCCACGCGGGGATAGTCGCCCGGCCAGGGATGGCGCCAGAGCTGGCGACCGGTGGCGGGATCATGACCGGTGACGGAACCGGCGTTGACCGAAACGACCTGGTCACGGCCGGCGAGGCGGCGCAGGGCCGGCGTGCTGTAGCTGGCGGGTTCGTCGCCGGCCTTCCAAAGCAACCTGCCGTCGTCCTGGGCATAGGCGAGCAGGGTGGGGCCGGCGTTGCCGCCGGTGACGATGACGCGATCCTCATGCAGCAGGGGTGAGCCGCTCTTGCCGTAGGTGAGGTTGCCGGCGCCGGATTCCACCAGCACGTCGCGGCTCCAGATCGGGCGACCGCTGGCGAGGTCGAGGCAGTGGAGCCGACCGGTGGCCCCGACGGCGAAGACACGGCGGCCCGCCGCGTCAATGGCCGGCGTTGCGCGCGGGCCCTCGCCGCCGAGGGGTTCAACGAAGCGGACGGCATCGCTGTGGCGCCAGAGCGGTTCGCCGGTGGCGGCATCGTAGCAGGTGACGCATTCCAAATCGCCATGCTGTTCCTGGGTGACGGCGCGGCGACCGCTGACGACGATGCCCGACCAGCCGGCACCGACCGGACGTCGCCAGGCCTCGCGCGGCGGCTTGGCGGCCCAGTCGGTGGACCAGGCCGGAGCCGGCAGCAGGGCATCGCCGGCGGGACCGAGGAAGGTCTTGGCATCGGCCAGCCCCGGCGGTGGCGGACCGGGATCGACGGCGGGATGTTCGGGAAGCTGGGGCGGGGCCGGCGGGGTCGGCACCCCTTGCCAGCGCCAGGCCAGACGCGGCAGGGCGGTGCCATCGGCCGAGCCCTCGTAACGCAGGAGCAAGCGGGCGGTACCGGCGAGCAGCAGGGAGAGGAGCGTGAGCAGGCCGAGTCGGCGCAGGCGGCGGCCGCGCCGGTGCAGGGCCCAGCCGAGGCTGAGCAGCAGGGCGGCGAGCAGGCCGAGGGCGAGGCAGCCGACCGAGCGGGCGACGTGGTCGGTGGCGAGCAGCCAGGCGGCGGGCGCGGCGGTGCCGACCAGGACGAGAAGAAGATAAAGGCGCATGGCGGGGATACGTCCGGCGCGGGCGTGCGGTCAGTCGCGGCGCAGGATGCCGTCGCTGAGGATGCGGGCGCGCAGGCCGCCGTGGCCCTTCATGGCTTCCTCGGCGCCCTCGGCGAAGGCCTGGTTCATCCAGTAGCAGGGTGCGCTCTCCTGGGTGCCGAAAAAGCGCACGCCCTGAACTTCGAACTCGCGGCCGATGAGGGCGTTCAGATCGGCGCCTTCGGTGATGAGGTTGCGGCGGAAGACCGAGGGCGGCACGCCGGTGATGCCGAACTCCGCGCACAGGCGCTCGTAAACCTCGTGGGCAAAGAAGGTGACCTGGCCCTTGTAGTCCTCCTTGTAGTTGAAAAAGCGGTCGCCGACGAGCCCCTTGCCGGCGACGCACTCGACCTGTTCGACTTCGAGCATGGGCGCCTTGCCCGGGGGCAGGCCGTGGTGGCCAAAGTAGTTGTGTTCCGGCGAGAGGTAGAGGTGCAGCAGGCGCATGACCGGCTGCAGCATGCGGTCGCCGCGGGCGAATGCAAGCGCGCTCAGGCGAGGATCTCGTGCAGGACCTTGCCGTAGCTGATCGGTACCGGCCGGTTGGCGACGTCGCGCACCTCGGTGTCGTGGCGGATGCCGAGCAGGTGGTACATCGTCGCCGCCAGGTCGTCGGGCTTGACCGGTTTTTCGGCGGGGTACTCGCCATTCTTGTCCGAGGCGCCGTGGACATGGCCGCGCTTGACGCCGCCGCCGGCGAGCAGGGCGGTGTAACACTGCGGCCAGTGGTCGCGGCTGAAGTTCTTGTTGATGCGCGGCGTGCGCCCGAACTCGCCGACCCAGACGACGAGGGTGGTGTCGAGCAGGCCGCGCTCGTCGAGGTCGTTGAGGAAGGTGGGCAGGGTCTGCTCGGTCATCGGCATGTGGTAGGCGTCGATGATCGGGAACATGCGGGTGTCGTTGAAGCCATGCGTGTCCCAGCCGCCGGCGGTCGTGCTCTGGCCGCCGATGCTGGGCGCGAAGTTGACGGTGACGAACTTGACGCCGGCCTCGACGAGGCGACGGGCGAGCAGGCAGCTCTGGCCGTAGGCGGTGCGGCCGTAGGCCTCGCGCACCTTGTCGGGCTCGCGCGACAGGTCGAAGGCGGCGCGCAGCTTTTCGCTGTGCAGCATGGCCAGGGCCTTCTCATAATACCCCTCGATGCCGCGGGCCTCGGCGGAGACATCCATCAGGCGGGTCTGGGCGTCGACGAGCTTTTGCAGTTCGCGCCGCGCGTTCAGGCGCTCGTAGCTGAGGCCGGGCGGCAGGCTCAGTTCGGGCAGGGCGAAGTCGGGCGCACTGGGATCGCGCAGGACGAAGAACGGATCGTGCGGTTTGCCGAGGAAACTGGCGCGCTGGCCGGGGGTGAAGGAGCCGTCGCTGACGGTCCAGGGGAAGCTGGCGGCGGTGGGGATGTCACCCTGCACCGGCGCGAGTCGGTCGACGACCGAGGCGTAGGCGGGGAAGAGGTCGGGCGAATCCTTCAGGCGCTGGTCATCGCTGGGCGGCGCGTGGCCGCTGAGCGCGTAGTAACCGGCGCTGTTGTGATTCTTCATCGTGTGATGCATGGACCGGATCAGGGTGACCTTGTCCATGATCCTGGCGGTTTTCGGCAGGCGGTCGGAGACCCAAATGCCGTCGGCGCTGGAGCGGATGGGCTTGTGGAAACCACGGATGCCCTCGGGGGCGTCCGGCTTGAGGTCGAAGGTTTCCAGGTGGCTGGGGCCGCCCCACTGGAACAGGAACACGACCGACTTGGCGCGGGCGATGAGTTTGTCGGCACCGGCGAGTTCGTTGGCGCGCAGCAGGCGCGGCTGGGTCAGGCCGAACAGGCCCAGGCCACCGGCCGAAAGCAGGCGCCGGCGCGACCAGGGAGCAGGGGAGCAGGAGCCGATGGGATCCAGGGGCATGGCAGGGGTACGCCCGGGTGGCGGGCGATGTTGCGCCTCAGGCGCGGCGCAGCCGCACCGCCTGGGGGCCGTCATGGGGCAAGCGGCAGGATTTCGACAAAACCCGGTGCTGTCAGAAGGGATTTGCCGGATTCGTTGCGATACCTGGGCAGGCGGGGCAAGTCCAAGAGCCCGGTGCCCTTGTTCAAACGCTCGATGAACAAGCCGGAGAACTTGCCTTTGCGAGTGATTTCTTCGTACCACGACATTCGGTCGGTGACGGTGAACTGACCGCTGAAGGTGCCGGTGCCGGGGGTGACAATCAGCCGCAACTTGTCGAGGGAGGCGGCGGATCCCGCCGTCACCCTGTGTGAGACATCGAAGGCAAGCGTGGTGCTGAGCCGATCCAGTTGCAGGCTGGTCAGCAGGGGAGTCTGCGCGAAGGCCAGCCGCGCCACAGGTTCGGGTCGCATGGGCAGTTGCAAAAGAAGGTGGCCAGGGGCGGGGGTGGTGTGCAGGTCGCCCTGGATCACGCGGGAGTGGCTGGGGAACGAAGGACTGTGGGTGTTGGCCGCCCAGTCCAAGATGCCGTCCAGCCGCGCTGGAGACGAGCTGACATCATGCCGTTGATCGACGAGCAGGCTCTGGAGTCTTGTTTCCATGAAGGCATAGAAACAGACCCGGCCCTGCAGGCTGATCGGGGAGGATGCGGTGGCCGTGCTGCCATCGGCCAGCCTCGCCGTCCACAGGGCCGAGCCGGTGTTGCCGATGATCGTCTGGGCATGGCCGTTGCCCTGTGGATATTGCGTCAGGCCGACGACCGCCTCGGGCATGTCAATGCGTGCATTCCAATAGCCCACGTGGGAACGGCATGGATTCCCCGCCGACCATGGACTTCGATAGCCTTGAAGACCGGAACGAACGGTTTGGTAGGTGGAACCGTTGGAGTGTAAAAGGTGCAGATCACCTTCGATGGGTGCATCGACGACGGGCAACCGGAGGGTGATGCCCAACTGGAGGGTGATGCCTAATCGGGGGTATGGCTTTTGGGGAGTCAGCAGTTGAGCGGTGGCATGCGACCAGCCGGGTTGCCATTCCAGGCTGCCCTTCAGGGGGAGGCGGACCTCCATCAGTCTCAGCACACCACTGCAGGCTCCGGTGGGTGACACCTGGAGTGAAAGGATGCCTCCATGGTAAGAACGGTCGACCCGGCCGACAAATGAACCCTGCACGGCATCGGGCAGGGCAAAGACCTGTACCGGCAGGGTAACGACCGGCGAAGCCCCGGCCGGATGCAGGGCTTGGAGGCTGACCTGAAAGTCGCCGGGGCGGGAGGGCCTCCCGGAGAGCAGGCCGGTCGTGCTGTCGAGCTTGACACCCGGAGGCAGGCCGGTGGCTTTGAAGCGCACGGACGGGGTGCTGGCCGCAAGGGCATGATGCACCGCGGCACCGACCGACCAGGGGCCGAGACTTTCATCGAGCAGGCGCGGCTGTTCGGTGACCGTCACTTCGCAAGTGGCGGCCATTCGGGTGATGCCGCCGAGGCTGAGGGTCAGGGTGTATTGCCCCGCATCGGCGGGTTGAGCCCCGTTCAGCTGAAGCACCGACGTGCGGCTGCCGCGGGTGCGATCGTCATCCTGGAGCGCCGCGCCATCCTTGTGCCATTGCAGGCTGCCTCCTTCGCCCCAGAGCTTGCCTGCCAGTTGCAGGACGCCGCCTGCCATCACCTGCGCGGTGCTGGACACCGGTTCGTACACCACCAGGCGCGCCGGAGCAGAGGTAAGGCTGCCGCCATGGCCGTCGAGGACCCTAACCGTGTAGTCACCCGCGTGCGATGCGGTCACCGAGGGAATGCCCCAAGCGGGTTCTTGGGTGACGGCCTGGCGCTTGGAGCCCTTTCGCCACTCGAAGGTCATGGGGCCAACGCCACTGACGCCCAGGTGGAAGGCGGCGGTCTCGCCCAGTCGAACGAGTTGGTCCTGGGGCGGTGCATCGATGACCAGCGGCGCTGACTCGGTTTGGGCGAGGAGCGTGAGTTGCAGGGTGACTTCCGGCGTCGTCGGGTCGCTGCTGCGCAGCTTCAGCACGGCTGTGCGCAGCCCCGCCTCTGCAGCCCGGAACGTGAGGGTGCAGGTGGTGGAATCGCCCCTGGCCAGAGTTTGGGCCGGCACTGTCTGCAAACGGACCTCGTCGGCGTGTGTTCCCTCCACGCTCAGGGCGATGTCTGCCAGGGCCAGACCGCCAATGTTGCGCAGCGTGAGTGTGCGACTGATCTCGCCACCGACCACGGCCCTGCCAAAATCAAGAGTTTCCGCCACGGGCTGCCCCAACCAGCGGATGTCCATGGCACCCAGTTGGGTCACTTCCAGACGCTGGTTTTGTCGGCTCCAGCGCCAGAGGCGGCTGCCGTCGTGGCTGAAGGCGGCGATGCGGGAGGCTTCCTCGAAAGACGTGAGCAACTCTCCCGTCCGCCCGTCAAACAGAAGGCTCTCGCCCACCGCCAGTGTGCCATCCGGACTGATCGTTTCAATGACTTCGGCAAAAACGACGGCGGGGGTGCCGAGCGCGGGCAGGGTATAGCGATGGTTTTTGGCAAAGACTGCGTCCTCCTGCCGGTTCAGCCAGATGCGCGCGTCCGCGCGCTCCGCCAGCAGCGGCGCCGGCAGGACCTGGGGCTTGCCAAAGCCCGCGCCGGCAAGTGGCAGGCGCACCAGGCGGCAACTGCGGTTGTCTTGGAAACTGTGCTGGCTCCAACCCCAGAGTTCCTGCTTCAAGCGCGAGGCCGCCAAGCCTGCCAGGTCCAACCCCTCCAGGTTTCGAATGCTGCGGGGATTCGCATCACCCTGGCGCAGTTGCAGAAGGGTGGGGCCGTTGCCGGTCCGCCCATCGGTGAGGCAGGCGAGACCGGACCGGGTCACGGCGAGATGATCCCCCTCACTGGCGTAGCCTGCCGCAGGGATCTGCCAGGTGGCGAGGGTGTCGGAAATCGGCAACGGCCGTTGCCAGATTTGCCGGCTCACCGAGCTCAAGCCCCAGAGGGAGTTGCCATCGGGTGCCAGCGCCAGCCGGGTTGTGGCCGGTGGCAGCGGCACCTCGGTGCGCAGCTCGCCGGTGAGGCTGTCGAGCACCTGCAGGCGATCGCCGCGCAGCAGCGCATACATTTCCGGCCGGTCGGGATGCGCGAGCAGGTGCTGCAACTGGTTGCCGGCGAGGTTGAGCGAAACGGGAATGGGCACGCTGATTGGCTCGCCGGGGTCGGTGGTGGCGCGGATGCTCAGCTGGCTGTTGTAAGTGCCGGGCGTCCAGCCCGGGTCCAAGGCACTGACGGTGAGGTGGGTTGTGCCGCCACCCGGCAGGGTGCCGGCGGGTGGGCTGACCTTGAGCCATGGGGCAGGCAGGGCTTCGAGGAAGGCGCGCATCACTGCGGCGAATGTTGCCTCGTCGACGACGCTGTCGTTGACGTCGGGGGAGGTGGCAAAGACCACAAGATAGGCGCGGGTCTTGCCCGCAAGACCCCGGATCTCATGGCTCCGGTAAATGGATTTGCTTGGGGGCATTTCATGTCTGAGACCGGAACGTTCCTGCACAATCACGAGATGGTTGAACGAAGGCCGGCCACGACTGCGGGTGCTCTGGCAAAAGCCCACATGACCCTGAAGGTGCAACGCGTGGATTTCCCTCGTGAATTCCTCCGGGTCGAAGTAGTTGCCTTCGATGGACAGATATCCGAGGTCTTCCAGGTCAGCCGCCATCACCCATAGGCCGGTGAGTTTGTGCGTGAAATGGCGGGCCTCATCGCCGCCAACCAACGATTCAAGAATCCGGCCGTTGGTGTAGAGGAGATGGTAGCCGGACGGGAGCCGGATGCCATTCATGGACGCATCGAGGTCACGCCAAGGGTAGAGCTTGCTGCCGGAAGTGCCGCCGGGGATGTCCACGATGCCGGGAATTTTCTCGGCGATGCTTGCCGCCTGTGCCTGGAACGACTCCAGTACCTGCTCCAAGGTTGGCGGACCGTTGGTGTTGATGACGCTGGCGACACTCCATGACAGGCTGCGCTGGCCGGCGTTGTGAAGTTCCAGAGAGAGGCTGGCGGAGGTCTTGTCCTGCAGTTGGAAGAGCAGGGCTCCGGGATTCACCTGGAGTGAACCAGGGAAGATGCCTGTTGCCGACACTGGCACCACCAGTTCCCGCTGGGCGGGATCATTGGTGTGCAGACACAAGGTGGTGTCCCAGGTTTGGTCGGTGACAGGAGTGTAGCGGACGGTCATCACGGCGCGCTCGCCCTTGGCCAGTTGCAGGGGAAAGGGGGCGTTGCAGGTGAACTCGTTGCTGGGCAGGGTGATGCCAGAGAGGGTCAGCGGTTCGCTGCCTGCACTGATCACCGAGAGGGCCAGGGTGCGGCTTCCGCCTTGAAGGGGCCCGAATTCCAGGCGTGGGGTTTCCAAAATGGCGGCGGGGCTGGCCTCGATGTCCAGCTCGAGTGGCAAATGCAGGGAGCTTGGGCCTGTGGTGTCCTGGTAGTGAAAGACGATCTCGCTGGCGTGGATACCCGGCGGCAGGTTGCGCGTGGCGGTTTCCAGACGGAGAATGACCGAGCCGCCGGCGGGCACGCTGCCCGAAGCTGGCGAGAGACTGGCGGCAAGGGTGGGGTGCGTCCCGGGCAGCCAGGCGGCAATCGGCGTGGGGGTGTCCCAGTTCAACACCGCGTCGCCACGGTTCTCCAGCGTGAATTCCGCCCATGCCGGAGTTGCTTCCGTGGTGGCAAGCCGCAACCTTGCCAAGGGGCCACCGTCCTGCAGCAGATGCGCCTCGGGTCTGGCCAGGCCCTTGCCGCTGACGGCAATATTCTTGATGGGATTATCGAAGCTGTCCGACTCGATGCTGAGCAAGCCGGAGAAGGTTCCGGCGGAGGCGGGGTGAAAGTGCACCTGCAGGGCCGCATCAGCACCGGCTGCCAGGTGAAGGGGCGGGCTGAAGCCGGGGCAGCTGAAGACTTCGGAGGGCAGGGTCAGCGAGGTTACCGTCAGTGGCGTGATCCCCTGATTTTCCACAACCAGATTCAAGGACGCGGTTTCGTTTCTCGCCGTGTCGGGAAAAATCAGGGTGGTGGGGGAAAGGGCAAGCGACGGTTCAGCGACGACGTGAACGGTCACGGGCACTGCTTCGGAGTTCACGGTGCTCTGGAGGGTTGCCTCGGCGTGGTAGGTTCCCGCCGAGAGCGAGGTTGCATTGGTCCGAATCAACACCGTCGAAGAAGTCTGCACCGAGCCTTTGTTCGACAGCAGATGAATGGCGCCATCCAGTGACGGGCCGAGAAGATCGAGAAAGGTCTCCATCAATTCCCCGGTCTCCGCATCCGTCACCAGGCGGCCGTTCTGGCTTGAAAACAGCAGGTAGTAGAGGCGGGTGCTGTTCTCCAGGCCGAAAACCCGGTGGGCATCGTCATCCGTCGATGTGGCAGGCTCATGACCGATGGATTCATTGCTTTCGACGATGATGAGATGATTCACCGATGGATCGCTGCCGGCGCCATGCACGCGCTTGACGAAACCGGAGTAGTTCCGGCCATGCTGCGTCCGCTGCAGGACCGTGGCGCTGACCGCACCTTCGCCATCGGCACCCAGGCCGCCGGCAATGCGAAATTCGCTGACGGACAAATCTGCCGCGAGGACGAAGAGACCGTCTGACTTGAAGGTGAAGTAGTTGCCGCCGGATTCGGCGAAGACCGGGCTGCTGGCGATTGTATTGTTGGAATAGGGCAGGTTGACGCCCTTGCTGCGGTTGGTGAAGATCAGGTTGCCCTCATCGTACATGTCCTCTCCACCGTCCGTGATGCTGAAGCCGTTGACACCGTCGGTGAAGGAGTGGCGTGCGGGGATTTTTCCGGACAGATTCGGGGCTGAGACGGAGAGCTTGGACAACAGGTGCTGCAGGGGCGGCACGGGGGCGGCAGGCTCGGGCATGCCATCGGGTGGCGTGTAGCCCAGGGAAGGATTCAGAGTGGCACTCCAGGTGTATGCGCCGTAGCCGGTGTTGCTCAGGGTGAGTGAGCTCGTTTTTTGGGTGCCAGCCGCCACGGCAATGACAAGCGGGCTGGGGCTGACGGCCATGAACGGCGGCGGGTTGGCTGTGCCAGAGAGGGGGATTTCCACCATCGGGTTCGCGGGATCATTGCTCGCAAAGCGTAGCGTGGCCGTGTGGTTGCCAGCGACAACGGGGGCAAATTGCACATCCATCATCGCGAAGTTGCCAGGAGCCAGGGTCAGGTCACCGCTCGTGTAGGCGAAGGCTGACGAGCCGTCCATGACATGGGACGAAAGGATCAGCGGACCCGAGCCCGTGTTCCTCACCTGAATCGTCTGCGAGGTGTTTTTGCCGGAGAGAACGGTCCCGAAGTCGGTGGGTGCCTGCACAACCTGCAACCGGGGCACAGGGCGCAAGGTGATTTGCGCGTTGAGCCGCACCGCAGGCTGGAGGGGATCATTCGTCACCACTTTGAGGTTGGTGTGCAAGGGGCCCGAGAGGTGGGGGGAGGGGGGCAAGGCCGTGACCGTCACATTCACCGATTGTCCGGGGGACAGAACGCCGGAGGAAGGCGAGGCCTGCAGCAAAGACGGCTTCAACCGCTGTCCCGCGGCGTCGAGAACCCGGGTCATCAGATTCAGGGCATACGTTCGGTCGAGCAGGGGGCCGTAACTGTTGAAAACGGGGGCGAACGGTATGAAAATGGCCGTCGAAAACGTCAAGTGAAACAGGGTTCCCGCACCGGGACTCAGTTGAACGGCGTGATCGGTGCTATTGGTGGCGGCGGGAGTCGTGTGGGAGAGGTACTGGTGGGCTGGCAGGATGACCAGATGATTCAGGGAGGATGTGCAATCCGAGTAGGAGGTGCTGGATGAGTGATTGCGCATCAGCAGTCCGAGGTAGTGCTGTCCGCCATGGTTGAGAACGAGCGTTTCGTTGCTCCATACAGCGTTCTTCTTTGGGAAGAGACTGCCCGTGACGCGGAATTCCCGCACGTTGCTCAGGTCTGCGGCGAGGAGGAACAGATTTGGGTGGTTGCGGGTGAAGTAACTGCCGCCCCGGCCCAGTTGAGGGTGGCCGAGGCCGGTGCTCTCGTACGGCAGAAAATCCTCGGCGTGGCTGGCCAGGTCGGTGCTGAACTGGGTGTGGCGGAAGACGCCCCCACTGCGGCGCCAGTCATTGAAAAAGTGGCTGCCAGCATTGCTGGAGACGTCGAGCGCGTTCGGGATCGCGGACGTGAGCGAGTTCAGTTGATGCGTTTGGGTGATCCGGTTAAATTGACGGATGAGGGCCTCCTCGTTTTCCACCTGCCATTCCAGCGGCACATCCCCCATGTTGGTCAGGGTGACCGTGCGGGTCTGCTGGTCCATCACGCCGAGTTCGCCGGAGTACTCCAGCGCATCGGAGACGATGTGCACGGAGGGGGGCGCATAGGCCAGTCCCGTCATCGGCAGGCTGACGCTTGGGTTGGCGGGATCATTGCTGGTCAGGGTCAGCAGGCCTGAGGCGGTGCCGGCCTGCGTGGGCTGCCAGATGACAATCAGTGTGTGGGTCGCGCCGGCTGGCAGCATCAAGGGCAGGGCCGTGTCGGCGATGGTGAAACCTGTGCCGGAGATGGCGGCGGACTGCAGTGTCAGAGAGGCCGCACCGATGTTGCGCAAGAGCACCGGTCTGTGGACGTGGGCGCCGGCGGCGACCGAGCCAAAATCCAGCGCTTGCGGCTCGATCACGAGCCGCGGTTGCAAGAGGCTCTCGACGATGGCGGGAACCTCAAACAGCCGGGTCATGCCGGGCATGAGCGTCTCGGTGAAACTCAGGCTGACAGCGTGTGCGCTTCGCTGGCTTTGCTGCAGATAAGTCACCTCAATCTCGATGTCCTCGCCGGGAGCCACATTGCCTTCGGAAGGCTCAAGCGTGATGTCCGGCGTGCGCGATGGGTTGTAGCGAAATAACGAAGTGTCGGCCCCTTCATTTTTCAGCCGCAACGTGGCCTGAACCGGCACTCCCCGGACCGTTCTCAGCATCAGCATCTCGTGCTGCGCGACCAATCGCCCGCCGGCGCGGCCGACAGCCCTTAGCGGGACGGCAAGGCTGAGCCGGCTGGGGTCATCACTGGCGCAGAGGATTTCACCGCTGAAATCCCCGGCCATGCCCGGCGCGAACCCGACGGTCAGTTCCATCGTTTCTCCGGGGATGAGCGTCAGTGGCAGCTGGTGGGAAAGCTGAAAAGCGCTGTTCGGCAGCGAAAGGCCTCGAAGGGTCAGAGGCTTGTCGCCCCGGTTGGTGAAAGTCAACGGCTGCCGGCTTTCTTGGCCGACCAAGGTGTCCGGGAACTCCAGGATTTCCTGCTGCAATTGAAGCCCTGCCCCGTTTTTCACGGTCATTGTCAGGGGGACCGTGACGGACTGCCCCTGGAAGAGGTCGCGGACCACCAGGGAGCTGGTGTAGGTGCCACCGGGTTGATGCTCGCCATGGAATTGCACCGTCACTTCTTGCGTGCCGCCAGGTGCGAGGTCGCCCGATGAAAGCGAGGCCGACCACCAAACCGGTGGCTCGCTCATCCAATTCAGCAACTGTCGCATGAGCCGCTTGCGGGTCGTGGACAGGTTGCGCTCGCTCGGCGGGATGAGTCCGTCTGACAAACAGGCGAATTTGGCAGCTCCGGCCTGGGATACGACGATGGCATGACGGTTGGGATGACCGCCGACCACATCCAGGCCGATGGCTCGCCCCGGATGGGCAACATACAACAGTCGGCCGGTCCGTCCCATGGCAAGGATGCCGGAGGTCACCGGATGATCCAAAAAGGTACTGCCGTAGGTGTAGGTCTTGTCTTCCGTGAGAGTCACGCCGATGCGATCCAGCAACGTTCGACCGCTGCCCAGATGGCTGTACTGCGGCGTGACGATCACGTTCATGCCCTGAGTGACCGCCGCATGGATCGCCGCCCATTCCTCAGGCTTGGCCTGTTCCATGCCATCATCCACAATAAAAAGGCTCACGCCCTTCAGGGACGCGGCGGTGATGGGCGGGCGCAGGAGCTGCAGCCTGCCGCCAACCGCCAGAATTTCCTCTTCGAATGTAAGGCCACTGCCGACCATAAACATGGAACTCTGCATGTAGGACTTGGAGCGTGGCTTTCTGCCGGCCACGACCAGTGGCCTGCGTGTGGCCTTGCCCGGTTGCAGGTTCCACTCCAGCAGGCCAGTGCCGGAGTTCATCAACTTCAGGGTCTGGGTGGTGCTGTATCCGGAAAAGAGCTCCGCGTGGAGCTGTGCCGGGCTTGTTTGGAGTCGAGGCAGGCCAAGGGTGAAATCCATGTCCGTTTGTTCCGGCGGCACTGACACCGTCTGCTTCGGACTGCGGGCATAAGAGGGCGTCTTTACGGCCCAGACCTCGTAAACCCCCTCCTCCACCACGGACTGGTAGCGACCATCGGGCCCGGTTTCGACACTGCCGGTGAGCGGGCCGCTGTAATGGATTTCAGCGGTTGCGACGGGTTCCCCTGAGCCGGCGTCCGTGACCCTGCCGGCAAAGCGTGAGCTGACGCCAATGCGGATGGGCAGGTCGTAGCTAAGGCTGACCTCCGGCAAGCCGTGGCTGACGACCAGGCGCATGGCCAGGCTCTGTGGCGTCGGTGCCCCCGCCGCCACGCTGAGTGCCAGGGGCGTGATCGGCATGACCTCACCCGCCTGCAGGCTGCCGAGGGTCACTTCCGGGACCAGGAGTTGAACACCTGAGGCGGACTCGGGCAATTCAAGTCGCACCCGTATGCCGCTGCTGGCTTCCGTGCCCCGGTTCATGAGGGTCACGCGCAGTTGCAGGTTTTCGCCGGGGTTGAAGATGCCGTCGCCATTGCCGCCCGTGCTGTCCTCCCAGGCACTCGCAATAACCTCCGGACTGGCGGCGGTGGCATTTTGCAGCATGCGCTGCAGGTTCAAGCGTCCTCCAGTCGCGCATTTGCCATTCAGGGACGTCAGGGGATCGACACCCGCGAGCAGTCCCTCCTTCAACTCGGCGGCGGTGGCGTACGGATTGTAGGCTTTCAAGACCGCCAGCGCGCCGCTGACATGCGGGGTGGCCATGCTGGTGCCGCTTTTGAAGCCGTATGTGTTGCCCGGCAGGGTGCTGTAAATCTCGCTGCCGGGCGCGGCGAGATCGACCGAGACAAGACCCACGTTGGAATAATTCGCCGGCAGGTCCCGCCGTGTCGTGGCGGCCACCGAGATGATGTTCCAGAAAGGGAAGGAGGCAGGGTATCGGGGGGAGAGGTCGGTGTTGCGCCAATCGTTGCCTGCCGCAGCCACGAACAAAATGCCGGCGACGCCTGCCTCGGCAATGACGCCCTGGAGGGAGGACGACGGTTGGGCGGTGGTCCAGGAGTTGGATGTCAGCGGCATCTTCTTGAAGGTGGCATAGGCCACGGCCTCCACCGCGTCGGACGTCGTGCCCGTGCCTGAGGATCCGAGGATGCGTAAGCCTGCGAGTGAAACTTCCTGGGCCACACCCGTGATGCCGATGCCGTTGCCACCCACCGCCCCGAGGGTTCCTGCGACATGTGTGCCATGGCCGTCGTCATCGTTGGGCAGCGCGTCATGGCTGTAAAAGTCCCAGCCATGAATGTCGTCGACATAGCCGTTCTCATCATCGTCGAGGCCATTGCCTGGAATCTCGTCGGGGTTTCTCCAAACGTTCGCCGCCAGGTCCGGGTGGCTGGTGTCCAGGCCGCTGTCGATCACACCGACAACCACCGCCCGTGAGCCCTTGTGGATCGCCCAAGCTTCGGGTGCGTCAATGTCCGCATCGTTCGTTCCACTTTCTGCGCCGGTGTTGTGCAGTCCCCACAATTGGGCATAGGACGGGTCATTGGGGGTGGCGGTTTCGGCAAATACCAGGCTGTCCGGCTCGGCATGATGCGCCGGCGACGCGTCCTGCGCATTGGCGGGGAAGTCCGCTTCAAACGACGTGATCAGCTGTTCGACCGCTTCCAGAGTTGGCACCCTCTGGCCGTTGAGGGCCACGAGGTGGATGCCGGAAAGCGTCTGGCTCCGGCGCAGCTTCCAGCCACGGCCTTCCGCCCAGGTCCGCACCTGTTCGGTTGTCATGCCGGCGGGGAACTTCATCAGGGCGTGATCCGCCACGACAAATTGCCTTTCCAAGACGCGGCCACCCTCCGCCTCGCGCAGGATCTCTTCACGAATCAGCGGGTACTTGAACTGAGGCACCTGCCAAAGCCGGCGCTCACGGACCTGCCGCGTGTCCGGCAGCGGCTGCACCTTCGTCGCCAGTCGGGTGGCGCCGGCGAGCAGGGCTTGGACGGACGGGGATTCGTAGACCGGCGCCGCCGCGGTTCCCGGCGCGGTCGCCAGCGGGGTGTTTGCCAGCGGTTCAGTCGGCGCTTTGCGGGTGTTGGCGCTGGCGGGCGCGGTTGCTGCGGCGGTCGGAGGAGGGGGGCTCTGGCCGGGTGGATTCGCTGCCGGATGTTGCAGGTTCATCGCCCAGAACACGGCTGCGCCGAGCAGGCAGAAAAGCATCCAGTTTCGGAAGAGCCGCGCTGAGAAAATCATACGCTTCCTGTTTAGGGAGGAAAGATGGCGATGCCACCTTCTTTTCTGGAGCCCGCCTGCGAGCCTGGGTCTGCGCGTTGGCTGCGGCGGCTATCTGGAGCGCCGGCCGGAAGGCTTGAGCCGGTCGTGGGCCGCCTTGACGTCCCAGCCGCTGGCCTGGAGGGCGGTGCGGGCGGCGTCGCGGCTGCAGCCGGTGAGCTCGACGAGGATGCGCAGGGCGCGGTCGCGCAGCTTCACGTTCGAGGGGTTGAGATCGACCATGAGGTTGCTGATCACCTTGCCGGCGCGGGTCATGGCCAGGGTGGTGATCATGTTGAGGACCAGCTTGGTTGCCGTGCCCGCCTTCAGCCGGGTCGAGCCGGTCAGCACCTCGGGGCCGACGTCGGGGGCGATGACCAGGCGGGGTTTCCATCCCGAGCGGCCGAGTTGGGCGACCGCCGTCTTGAGCGCCGGATTGAAGCAGAGCAGGACAGTGAAGGCACCGCGCGCATTGGCCTCGTGCAGGGCGCCCCAGACGAAGGGGGTGCGACCACTGGCGGCGATGCCGATCAGCACGTCTTCCCGACCGAGGCCACGGTGGGCGATGGCGGTGGCACCGGCCTGGACGTCGTCCTCGGCGCCCTCGACCGCGCTCCAGAGGGCCTGGCGACCGCCGGCGATGAGGCCCTGCACCTGCTCGCGCGGGGCGCGAAAGGTCGGCGGGATCTCGCTGGCATCGAGCACGCCGAGTCGGCCGCTGGTGCCGGCACCGGCATAAAACAGGTGGCCGCCATTGCGGAAAGCGCGCGTCACCTCGGTGACGGCGCGGGCGATGGCGCGTTTTTCGCGGCGCAGCGCCGCGGGGATGCCGCTGTCCTCGGCGAGCATGAGCTCGATGCCCTTGGCGGGCGACAGGCGGTCGAGCTTCAGCGAGCGCGGGTTGCGGTGTTCGGTGGGCGAAAGGGTGAGCAGGCTGAGATCGGCGATGGCCGGCGGCAGGGTCAGGGCGTCGGCGGGAGGCCCGGGTCTCGGCTGCGCCTGCTCGTTCCAAGCCGTGCGCGCCAGGGCGACGGCGCCGGTGACCGAGGGCTTTTTCAGCGGAGCCAGGCGGGCGCCGGTGCGGTGCAGGCGGATGCGCCGGCCGACATCGCGCAGGAAGCCGGGGTTCTTTAGCAGCACGCCGCCGTTGAAGATGAAGCGCACGGGTTCCTCCGGAGCGGCGAGCTGATCGGCGCAGGCGCAGGCATCCTCGGCGAGCATGGCGGCGGCCTCGTCGAGCAGGCCGGCGGCGAGGGCATCGCCCTTGCGGGCGAGAGCGAAGACGGTCACCGCCAGGCCGGCGATTTCGGTCTTTGGCGCCTGCACGGACCAGGGAATGAGGTCGTCGGGCTCGTTGAACTGGAGGGCGTGCAGCAGCGCAGCACCGAGCCGGCCCAGCCGGCCGTGGCGGTCGAGGTCGGCCATCACCGCGCGCAGGGCGCGCAGACCGATGTCGCAAGCGCTGCCACGGTCGCCAATGACATGGCCGCGGCCGCCGACCTTGGCGCTGCGGCCGTCGGCGGCGCGACCAAAGCAGCAGGAGCCGGTGCCGCTGAGCACCAGCACTTCCACCGGCGCGCGTCCCTGCTCCGGGGCGGCGGCCAGCGCGGTGTCGAGGTCGCTGGTGGCGAGGCAGGGCAGGCCGGGCCAGACCCGGCCGGCGGCGCGGCGCAGGCGTTCGCGATCCGTCGCGGTGCGCACGCCGGCAAGGCCGAGGCAGACGGCGTCGGGCTGGCGCGGCAGGGCGGCGGCGAGGTCGCGCAGGTGCCAGAGCAACTCGCGGTCCGAGAGCAGGGGCAGGACGGCGGGGCCGCGCTGGAAGTCCGCCAGGGTGTGACCGTGGGCGTCGGCGAGCAGGACCGAGGTGCGCGTGCCGCCGCCTTCGACGCCGAGGTAGCAGGGCGGACGGGAGCGGCGGGTGGCCTGGGGCATGGCAACCTGAACTTACGTGCAGTCGCGCCTTCTGGCAATGTCCGGACGCGGTTTCAGCCGAGCAGGGGCAGGGTGCGCTTTTGCCGGGCGCTCTCGAAGGCGGTGTCGACGATCTGCTGGCCGATGCGGCTGATGTCCAGGGACAGCGGTCCGATGAGCGGCGCGCCGGTTTCGAGGTGATGGAGGACGTGTTCGATCGGGTTGCGGTTGGGGGCCGCGATCGCATCGACAGGCACCTCAAAACCCTCGGGGCGGGCGCGGGTCTGCACGCGCACGTGGCGGGCATAATCGTAGCAGGAGATGGTGCCCCCGGTACCGCGCAGGACAAAGCCGCACATCGGCTGGGGCTGATGGGTCCAGGGATCGGTGAAGGTGCCCCAGCGGGTTTCGGTCTTGCTCAGGCCGGCGGCGTAGCGAAGGACCGCGACGCTGTGTTCATCGACTTCCAGTCCCTCCGGGCGGTGCCAGGTGCAGGTGACTTCCAGCGGGGCTTTGCCGCCGAGGTGCCAGGTGCCGAGGGTGGCGCCGTAGCCCATGTAGTCGAGCAGCGAACCACCGCCCTGCGCCGCGCTGTAGAACCAGCTTGCCGCTTTCTCCGCGGCCGACGGCTCCTTTTCCAGCTTGTCGGCGCCATGGCAGAGCGGCCCGCGGTTGCCGCCGTGGTGGTGAAATTCGAAGACCTCGCCGATGACGCCCTCCTGGATCAGACGGTGGGCCGTCTGCTGGCCGGCATCCCAGACCAGCGGCCAGTTGACCGCCAGCAGCTTGCCGGTGCCCGCCATCGCCGCCGCCATGGCGTCGGCCTCGGCGAGTGAGCCGGCATACGGCTTTTCCATGAGCACATGCACGCCGTAGGGCGCGACCTTGGCCACCCACTCGCCATGGCGGGAGGCGGCCGGACAGAGCAGCACGAGATCGGGTCGCGTCTGCTCCAGGCAGGCCTGGGGATCGGTGAACACCTGCCCGGGGCCCAGGCCGAAATTCCTGGTGGCCTCCACCATGCGTTCCGGCTGTTCATCGGCGATGCCCACCAGCTCCACCTGCGGATGCTCGAAGGCCTGCCGGAGCAGGTCGCCCATGTGAAAGTGATCAAAGTTGATGCCTGCGATGCGCCAGCGTTTCATGCACGCGCATTCAAGGGCAGGTTCAGGCCAAAGAAAAGTCTTTCTCCGCGCGTTGCGCAGGGGATTCGCCAGCAACTCACAGAGTTTTGGCAATTCCTCCCCACTCATTCACAGGTTATTCACAGTCCTCGCGGGCTTGCGAAGAATGATGTGAGGGACTGCTGAGGCGTTGTCGTAGCGGCCCAGCCTGGGTTCCCGTTGGCACCGGGAAAAGGCCATGGAACAGCTGACTTAGCGCAGTGGAACACGACGATTCCGTCACGCGAGCCTCGCTTGGAGCGAGAGGCCGGGACGTCGAGCCTGTCACACAGGGAAAAGGTGTCCGACTGGGGTCTTGGATTGCAAGTCATTGATTTTGAATGAACCAATGGAAATTTCTGGCGGCTGGTGTGACGGCCTGACCGGTGACTTGGAAGTTTTGCAGGTTCCGGTTTTGGGCGGAGCTTGGGCGGGTCCTGCGGCAATGGTTTCGAGCTTGGATGGCGGCTAGCGGAAACCCGCGAACCGAGGCAGGAATGTCATCGGGTGCGGCTGGGCGACCGGCCAGAAGATTCGGCGCGAGGGTGGGATGGTCACGGTGGCTTCCTGGCATGGGCGGCTTTTTCACAGCCTTTTCCCAGCGAACAGAGCTTGAAAATCAGGGGAATCCGCGGGCAACACGGTTTGCGGGTCCTGGCCGCGGCCAAAACAAAGCGGCTCCGCCGGGTGGGGCGGAGCCGCTGGAGGACCTGAAGGAATGACTCAGGCGAAGACGCTGGTGAGCGGCTGGCCCTTGTCGGCGATGGTGAAGGGGCGCTTGCTCGGGCTGTACACCACCTGGTCGAGCGGCAGGCCGAGGGCGTAGGCGATCGTGGCGTTGAAGTCCTGGATCTTGACCTTGTCGGCGACGACCTCGCGGCCCTCGGCATCGGTCTGGCCGTGGACATGGCCGCCGCGGATGCCGCCGCCGAACATGGCGGCGGAGAAGGCCTTCGGGTAGTGGTCGCGGCCGACGTTCTGGTTGATGTCGGGAGTGCGGCCGAACTCGGTGGCGACGACGACGAGGGTTTCCTCGAGCAGGCCGCGCTGGTGGAGGTCGTCGAGCAGGGTGGCGAGGCCGCGGTCGAGGGTTTCGCAGAGTTCGGGCACGCGCACGAAGTTGGCGTTGTGGGTGTCCCAGCCGCCGAGGGAGACCTCGACGAAGCGGACGCCGCGCTCGACCAGGCGGCGGGCGAGCAGGCAGCCCTGGCCGAAGGGCGTGCGGCCGTAGGCGGCGCGCAGGTCGGCGCTTTCCTCGGTGAGTTCAAAGGCCTTGAGATCCTCGGAGCGCATCATGGCGATGGCGTCGTCGTACATGTCGGCATAGGCCTTGACGTTGCGGTGCGGGAAGGTGCTGCGGAAGTCGGCGTCGAGATCGGCGGCGAGGCGCAGGCGGGCGTCGAACTTCTCCTGGGTGAGGCCGGGCTGGAGTTTGACGTTCTTCAGGCCGGACTCCGGGTTGTTGACGAAGAGCGGGCTCTGGGCGGCGGGGAAGAAGCCGGCGCCGGGGTGACGGCTGTCGTTGCCGACGTAGACATACTTCGGCAGGGTGCTGTTGCCGCCGCCCTGGAAAACGTTCAGCCAGGCACCCATGCCGGGGTGGCGGATGGTGCCGCGCAGCTCGTAGCTGGTGTGCATCATGTAGTTGCCCTGCTCGTGCGCGCCCTGGGTGGAGCTGAGCGAGCGGAACACGGTGCCATGGTGCATCTGGCGGGCGGTGAGCGGCAGGTTCTCGGCGAGCTGGACGCCGTCGGCGCTGGTCTTGATGGCTTTCGTCGGGCCGCCGGTTTCGGTGCCGGGCTTGGGATCCCAGGTGTCGAGATGGGTCTGGCCCCCGCTCATGTAGAGGTAGATGACGTTTTTGGCGGTGGCCGCCTGGCGCAGCTTCGAGGACTGCTCGAAGGCGGCGAAGGAACGGCTGGACAGCGACTGGCCGAGCAGGCCGACGCCGAGCAGGGAGGAGGCCGTTTTGGCGGCGAAGTCGCGGCGGGTGATTTCACCGGACCGGAGCAGTTGGGTGGCGAGTTCGTGTTTCATGGCGGAGGGCGGAGGGCGGAGGGCGGAG
>CBINON010000002.1:0-277434 GCA_966252325.1 uncultured bacterium
CGCCGTCGAGGCGCAGGCCGCCGTGGCCTGCATCGCTGCCGCTGAAATCTGCAATCAGCGGTCGGAATTTCCTTGCCGGGCCTGCCCGTGTCGGAGAACCTCATTGCTATGAACGCCTTTCAGGCACGTGGTCTGTGCGGGTCCGAACGCTTCGGGCACAAGGCGGCTGAGTGATGCTGGTGGGCAGTAGATAGCCATCAGCCAATAACCATGAATACTGCACTCGCGATTACCGGAGGATTTCTGGCCGCAGTCTTCAGTGCGTATCTGGGCACTATCGTGTGGCGAGCGCTCATTAGCGGAACGGCGGAAGTCGCGGGAGGTCGAACATACAAAAAGAACAGGTCACCATTCATGTATTGGCTTACCGTCTGCATTCAGTGTGCATTCGCCATCGCATGCTTCGGACTCGCGGTCAGCCGGTTCATCTGTATAAAATAATCAGGAATGAAAATGAGCTGATCAACAAAACGGATGCAGGAACGGCTCGGCTGGCATCCGTCGTGTCATCGACGACTCCCGCTCGCCGTCGCCTGATCGGTGACGTTCAACTGCCTCTAGCTGATCACCCCGGGCCAGGCTGAAGGCGGGTGGTGGCTTGGGTGGGGCCGGTTCGAGCCACCTGACCCCGTCGGGCCTGCCTAGGCTTCGGCGGAGGGAAGGCAGGTATTCTTGGTCGCAAGAGAACACAAGGAACGCCAAAAGGGCAGGGGGAAGGCGGGGCTGTGGATGGTGGAGGGTGGATTGAGGCGGAGGCTGAGGCGGGTGGGGATCGGGCGGTTTCCGGCCCGGGACCGGCGGAAGGGTCCGGGCCGGGGGCCTCGCTCCAGGCCTGCCCCCAATCCCTGCAACAGCCGGGCCGTGCGGGGCGTAAAGGACTGGCGTAGCCCCCATGCTGTTCCGATTTTCGTCCGCTTTCCTCCTTTCTGCCCTTGCTCTGTCCGCCGCCGATCCGGCGGGCAAGGCGATCTATGATCAGCATTGTGCCAACTGTCATGGTCCGGCCGGCGAGGGGGTGGCGGAGAAGTACGACGAGCCGCTCTACGGTGACCGCAAGGTCGACTGGCTGGCGCGTTACATCGAGCGCAGCATGCCGGAGGAAGATCCGGATTTGGTCAAGGGCGAGGACGCGGTGAAGGTGGCGCAGTACATCTATGACGCCTTCTACTCGCCGGCGGCCCGCGAGAAGGTGCGACCTTCGAGCATCGCCTTTTCGCGCCTGACGGTGCGCCAGCACCAGCAGAGCGTGGCCGACCTGTTCGCCAGCTTCCGCGGCCGCACCGTGGTCACGCAGGCCGGCGGTCTGCGGGCGCGTTATGAGTCGCCTGATCCCAAGGCGCCGCGCGAGAAGGACGAGAAGGGCAACCTCAAGCGGCCGCCGACGAAAAAAATCGAGCGCCAGGACGCCACCATCCAATTCCAGTTCGGCGCCGCCAGTCCGATGGGCGAGGAGCTGGATGCGAACGAGTTCCGCATCGAGTGGAACGGCTCGGTGTTCGCCGAGGAGACCGGGGTTTATGAGTTCTTCGTCAAGACCGAGAACGGTGTGCGCGTCTGGCTGAACCAGGAGCTCGACATCAAGCTGATCGACGGCTGGGTGAGCAGCGGCACGATGACCGAGCACCGCGGCAGTCTGTTCCTGCTGGGCGGTCGCCACTACCCGCTGCGGGTGTCCTTCTTCAAGTACAAGGACAAAAGCGCCAGCATCGCCCTCGAATGGAAGCCGCCGCACCGGCCGCGCGAGGTGATCCCGAGCCGGTACCTGTCGCCGCAGGGCGCGCGTGAGCTCTTCGTCAGTGCCGCCGCCTTCCCGCCCGATGACGCCAGCGCCGGTTACGAGCGAGGGGTATCGGTCTCCAAGGGATGGGACGAGGCGGTGACGCAGACCGCCATCGAGGCGGCCGACTTCCTCATCGCCCGGCTCGACCGCTATGCGCAGACGAAGCCCGAGGACGCGGATCGCGAGGCCAAGGTGAAGACCTTCCTGCGCACGCTGGCCGGTCGCGCCTTCCGTCAGCCGCTCACCGATGCCGAGGCGGCGACGCTCATCGACGCCCGCTTTGCCGAGGGCACCCACCTGCCGACCGCGGTGCGCCGCACGGTCCTGCACGTGCTGAAGTCGCCGCGTTTCCTCTATCCGGAACTCGCCGGCGACAACGACTGGCGGGTGGCCTCGCGCATCGGCCTGGCCCTGTGGGACTCGCTGCCGAGCGAGGACCTGCAGCGACCCGCCGAGCGCGGCGAACTGCGCACCGACGAGCAGGTGCGCGAGCGCGTTCGCAAGGTGCTGGGCGACACCCGCACGCGCGCCAAGCTGCACGCCTTCTTCCACCACTGGCTGCACCTCGACAAGGCCGAGGACCTGGCCAAGGATCCCAAGGCCTACCCGGGCTTTGACGAGGCCGTGGCCGCCGACCTGCGCGCCTCGCTGGGTCTCTTCCTCGATGAGGTGGTCTGGGGCAAGGACTCCGATTACCGGCGCCTGCTGACCGAGGACACGGTCCTGCTCAACGAGCGCCTGGCCAAGTTCTACGGCGTCGAGCTGCCTGCCGGCGAGGCCGAGTTCCGGCCGGTGGCGCTCGATCCCGGCCAGCGCGCCGGCGTGCTCACCCATCCGCTGCTGCTCAGCGCCTTCGCCTATTACAAATCGTCGTCGCCCATCCACCGCGGCGTCTTCCTCTCGCGCAACGTCCTGGGTCGCTCCCTGAAGCCGCCGGTGACGGCGATCGAGTTCATGGACGACAAGTTCGATCCGAGCCTGACCATGCGCGAGAAGGTGACCGAACTCACCAAGAGCGAAAACTGCATGGCCTGCCATGCCGTCATCAATCCGCTCGGCTTCGCCCTCGAGCAGTTCGACGCCACCGGTCGCCACCGCAGCGTCGACAACGGCAAGCCGGTGAACAGCGTGTCCGAATACACCACCGCCGACGGCCAGAGCGTCAAGCTCACCGGCGCGCGCGACGTTGCCCGTCACGCCCTCGAGACGCCCTCCGCCCAGCGCGCCTTCGTCGAGCAGCTCTTCCAGGCCCTCGTCAAGCAGCCGGTCGCCGCCTACGGCCCGGGCCTGCTCGACCGCCTGCAGGCGCGCTTTGTCGAGAGCCGCTACAACATCCAGGAACTCATCGTTGAAATCACCACCGCCGCCGCCCTGCACGGCCTCGGCGACACCCCCGGAACCTGACGCCATGCAACGCCGCACCTTCCTCCAAAGTCTGTCCCCCCTGCTGCTGCCCTTCACCGGCGGCCTGCCCTCGCTGCGTGCCGAGGGCGCGCCCGCCCCGCAGCGGCTCGTCTTCATGTTCAGCCCGAACGGCATCGTGCCGCCGAACTTCTGGCCGGATGCCCCCGGCGAGGGCGAGGCCTTCCAGCTGAAGCCGATCCTGCAGCCGCTCGCCGGCTTCAAGGATCGCCTGCTCATGGTGCAGGGCGTCAGCAACAAGATCCGCGGCGATGGCGATGGCCACCAGCGCGGCATGAGCTGCCTGCTCACCGGCATCGAACTTTTCGCCGGCAACATCATGGGCGGCGGCGGTCAGCCGGCCGGCTGGGCGCGCGGTCCCTCGATCGACCAGGTCATCAAGACCAAGCTGCAGGCGAACCCGAAGACCCGCACCCGCTTCGGCAGCCTCGAGCTCGGCGTCAACGTGCCCGACCGCGCCGATCCCTGGACGCGCTGGGTCTATGCCGAGGCCAACAAGCCTGTGGCGCCGGTCTCCGACCCCTACCAGCTGCTCACCCGTCTCTACGGCCAGACCAAGGATCGCGAGCACCTCAAGAGTGTGCTCGACGACGTCGGCAGCGATTTGAAGCAGCTCTCCGCCCATCTGCCGGCCGCCGACCGCGCCCTGCTCGAGGAGCACGCCACCCTCGTGCGCGCCATGGAAAAGGAACTGCAGGAAGATGTCGCCGCCCGCCAGTTCCGCCACGCGCCGCCGAAGCTCGAGGACAACATTGCCCTCGACAACGACCAGATGCCCAAGCTCAGCCGCATGCAGATCGACCTGCTGGTGAACGCGCTCGCCAACGACATGACGCGCGTCGCCACCCTGCAATACACCGCCTCGGTCGGCGGCGCCAAGATGCGCTGGCTCGGCATCCAGGAAGGCCACCATGACCTCTCCCACGACCCCGACCTGAACGAGGGCTCGCAGGAAAAGCTGACAAAGATCAACACCTGGTTCTGCCAGCAGCTCGCCTACCTGGCCGAGCGGCTCGACGCCATCCCCGAGCCCGGCCACACCGGCTCGATGCTCGACCACACCCTCATTGTCTGGACCAACGAACTCGGCAAGGGCAACTCCCACACCCTCGACAACATCCCCTTCGTCTGCCTCGGCAAAGCCCCCGGGCTGCGCTCGAACCGGCTTGTCCAGTTCGACAAGGCCGCCCACAACCGCCTGCTGCTCACCTTGGCTCGCACCATGGGCGTCGAGCTGCCCACCCACGGCAATCCGGCCCTGTGCGAGGGCGGCGCGCTGAACCTCGGGTGATCCATCGATGGCCCACCAGAAGGTCCACAGATGGCGCAGATTTGGAAGATGGGGGAGGGGAAGAGGATGGGGATCGTTGATGGAAAGGGGAGGGCACCGCTGCGCCGGCGCCGTGATCCCGTAGGCGCCTGCAGGGAAAGTAGCCATCACACTCCGTGTGATGATCCCTTTCAAACCTCACTCGGAGAGTGAGGACTACTCTAGAGGCAGCGCGGCCACTCCTGGCCGCAGGGAAAGTAGCCATCACACTCCGTGTGATGATCCCCTTCAAACCTCACTCGGAGAGTGAGGACGACGTTCAAGGCCATCGGAGCGCGGCCACTCCTGGCCGCTGGAAAGTAGCCATCACACTCCGTGTGATGATCCCTTTCAAACCTCACTCGGAGAGTGAGGACTACTTTAGAGGCAGCGCGGCCACTCCTGGCCGCTTCTGCGAAGAGGTTGCACCGCAGAGGGAGGAAAACGCAGAGAGGGTAGGGCGCCGCTGCGTCGGCGCCGTGGCTTCCGGGTAGGGCGCTCTGTCCCAGAGCGCCGTGCTGGGCGGCTGTAGATGGGGGCAGGCGGAGGCTCCAGCTTCAGGTCCCAAATTCCCATCTGGCTTGTTTTGCCGGCCTTAAGAACTTGCCTAAAGAGCCTGCTGCGGCTTGAATCAGTTTTGACACTGCATTCTCCCGACTTTCTGCCCGCATGCCCCGACCTCCCAAAGCCAAGTCTGCCGCCAAGGATTCCAGTGTCTGCCTTGGGTTGGGGCGGATTGCGGGTATGAGCATGCTGACACTTTCCACCGCGCCCGTCGCAAATTCTGTCCTGGACGAACGTCCCTCTTCAGTGCAATTTAGTCTGCGATAATGACGCCCACTCTCAAATACATCGACTTGTTTGCTGGCTGCGGTGGCCTGAGCACCGGTCTGCACTTGGCTGGCTGGAAAGGCCTTTTTGCCGTCGAAAAAAATGCTTCGGCATTCTCCACGCTCAAGGCCAATTTGGTTGAAAAGCGAAAGCACTTCGACTGGCCAGCGTGGCTAGCGACCACAAATTGGGACATTAAGGAATTGCTTGAGCAAAAAAGATCCTCCCTTTCAAAGCTCAAAGGCACCGTGGATTTGGTCGTTGGTGGCCCGCCTTGCCAGGGCTTCTCTACAGCTGGCAGACGCCGCGAGGGCGATGAACGAAACAATCTCGTCCACTCCTATCTAAGTTTGGTCGAGCTAGTTCAGCCCCGGGCCATCCTTTTTGAAAACGTCCGAGGCTTCACCATGAAGTTCAAGGCCAACGCACAAGCGGGAGTTGCCTACTCGCAATTGGTGATTCAACAACTCCGCAAGCTTGGCTACGAGGATGCGCGTGGCGAACTCATCGACATGTCGGACTATGGAGTTCCCCAGCGGCGGCAGAGATTCATCGTAATTGCCACGCGTGAAGGTTTGGCCGATGCAGCATTTGAGGCGTTGGAAAACCGTTGTGCACTCCATTTATTCGACCGCGGAATTCCTCGAAAGAACAGTGTGAGATCCGCCTTGTCTGACTTGCAGCGCCGTCATGGGACGACACCGTGCCCAGACTCAAATGGATTCTTGGCCGGGGTTACTTCCCGGGCTACGACGGGGCTTCAGAAACATCTGCGTTCCCACCTCGCTCCACACACTCCAGACAGTCACCGGTTCGTGAATCACACGGATGAGGTGGAAGCTGTCTTCTCACGACTCCTAGCCGATGCGCCTCGCAACTCTTGCATTATGGGCGAAGAGCGTAAACCATTCGGACTGAAAAAGCGCAGCGTGACGGTACTTGATGGAGATGAACCAGCACCGACGGTCACGACTATTCCTGACGATTTTGTCCACTATTCCGAGCCTCGCGTGATGACTGTGCGCGAATGCGCTAGGCTCCAAACTTTTCCCGACTGGTTTGAATTCAAGGGGCCATACACCACAGGTGGCAAACAGCGTGTATTGAAGACCCCGCGCTACACTCAAGTTGGTAATGCTGTTCCTCCGCTTTTTGCGGAGATGGCAGGACTCGCACTCAAGGAGGTTCTTGCGGATGCCTAAAAAAAAGCAAAACGAGAAGCCGAAAGACAAATTCCGGATCAGCTCTGCACTCAAGACCATCATCGGGCGCGAATTGATCACAGATGATTTCGTGGCGGTTTTCGAATTGGTGAAAAATTCGTTCGATGCTCATGCCCGGAATGTCGAGATTCGATTTGAAGGCTTAAATACTGATGACCCAAAGCTCATTATAAAAGACGATGGCAAGGGGATGACGGCCGAAGACATTGACAACAAGTGGCTCTTCGTGGCCTATTCAGCTAAGCGTGAGGGCACCGAAGACGACTTGAATGGAAAACCCAAGGACTACCGCGACAAAATCAGCACTGAGCGCACTTTCGCGGGGGCGAAAGGCGTGGGTCGCTTTTCTTGTGATCGGCTTGGTCGCTACCTAAACCTCTACTCCAGAGCCAAATTATCGGGGCCATTTGAGCACTTGAAAATCGATTGGCAGGATTTTGAACAAGACAGCTCAAAGGAGTTCGTTGATGTATCGATAAAGCGAGCTACCCCGACGAAGATTCCTTATGAGTTGGAAGGCGGCACGATTCTCGAAATATCAGGTCTCCGAGAGAAATGGGGTCGTGAGCAGCTCAAGAAACTGCGTGACTCCCTTCGGAAATTGATCAATCCCAACCAAGAGAACGATTCGAAGCGATTTGCTGTCACTCTAGTGGCTCCCGATGAGGTGGAAGCCGATAAAGAAGAGTCGGAGAAGCGTGACAGGGTCAACGGCAAAATCAAGAATTTCCTTTTTGAGGAGCTGGGATTGAGAACCACGGAGATACATTGCGAGGTGGATAAAGACGGGGAAAAGATCACGACTACACTTACTGACCGAGGCACTCTGATTTACCGCCTAGTGGAGCAATGCCCTTTTGATCACCTGCAAAATATCCGCGTTCATCTCTTCGCGCTTAACCGATCAGCTAAGATACATTTCAAAAAGGTGATGGGTGTTGACAATGTGGGTTACGGTTCCGTTTTTCTCTATAAGAATGGATTTCGCGTTCATCCACTGGGGGAAGAAGGTGATGACCGACTCGGAATCGAGCGACGTAAGCAACAGGGTGTATCTCGATATTTTGGAACCCGCGATTTGTCTGGACGGATTGAGGTGTTCGGCGATAACGCAAGATTCAAGGAGACCTCAAGCCGTAATTCGGGATTTATTGACTCGCCTGAATGGCGTGAACTCTTGCGATTCTTCAAGGAATACGTTCTGAGGCGCCTCGAGCTTTATGCAATCGATGTCATCAAGTGGGGGAATCCAATCAAGGGATCGGATGAGGAGCTTCAGCCGACGGATGTTAAGGTGCAGATAATTGAGGTTATCAACAAGCTCACGAATGACCCTGATGTTCTCGATGTTAAATACGATCCCCAATTGCTGGATATCCTCGCGGAACGCCAATCAGCGAGCGTTACAACCGCATTGAGCAATTTTAAACGCATTGCGGAAAAGACAGGAAATCAGAAGCTTAAGCGTGAGGTCGCGCGCACTGAACGCCGAGTTAAGGCATTGGCTGTTGCAAAATATGAGGCTGAAACCGAAGCGCGAAAGGCACGGCAGGAGAAAGCTCTCAGTGAAAAGCAGCTCGCCGCGGAGAAGCAGAAAAACGTTTTTCTGTTGGCGACGACTGCAGATCCTGATCTGCAGCGGCTTCATCTTGAGCATTGGATCAACATTGCTGCGCCCGAGTTAAGCGAAAACGTGCGAAAACTTATTTCTGCGGTTAAGGGTGGTAAGGCTGATCAGGAGCAACTACTCAAAGGGTTGACGACGATCCAAAAATGGGTGGATCAGCTTGTGGGGGCGAGTCGCATCGCCACGCGTGCAGACTTTAGCCTTCAGTATCCAATGCGGCGAATGGATCTGTCGCGCTACATATTCGAATACCTTACAAGCGATGTAGTGCTAAAGACGGATCGCTTGAAAATTGAGGTTTTGAACAAAGCCGGTGCTTTCGAGATAATGATGCGTCCGATAGAGGTTTCCATCCTTTTCGATAACTTGATTTCAAATGCCGAAAAGGCTCGGGCTCGACATATGCGGTTTGCGATCGAAACGTCTGGAAATATTCTAGCTATTCATGTTGCAAACGACGGTGAGAAGGTTCCGAAGAGCGTAGTCGACTCAATGTTTGAGTTGGGTATCAGCGGTAGGGGTGGTTCGGGTATTGGGCTCTATACCTGTAAGGAAATTGTTACAGCATTGGGCGGTGAGATCCGCTGTGCTGGCAATGATGCAACAATGGGTGGTGCTAACTTTGAAATCGTTTTTCACAAATGAGAAGGGTGCTGATAATTGACGACCAGTCTCCTGCATTTGCAGGGGAAATTGAATCAGACGTGCGGGACGAAAGTGGTTGTGCTCCGGAATTAATACATATTAACCCAACTGATTATTTTGTGGGTGGTGAATCTCCCGAGAAAACTGCATCGAGCCTTCTGGCCGTCGTTGCGGAGCGCGCCTCGGAGTTTTGGGATGTTGTTGTCATAGATTTGTTTCTTGGTGACTTCGGCTTTCCCAACCACGGAAATCTCGAAGTGTGTCTCCGTGTAGCTGAAGCGGTGCATGACCGGAACAAGTCCGCAACAATACTCCTCTATTCTGGCACCCTCGCGAAATATGTGGATGATTTGCTTCGGGATGGTGCATCGGACACCCAGCTTCGTAGAATATTTCACGCTGGAGTCGTCAATTTTGTTCCCAGAAACCGGGTGGCTCGGGAAGTGACCTCTGCGGTCGATAATCCGTCGTGGTTACTTCGGATCGATCGCCTTTTGATGCGGCACTCAACGTTAGTAGTGGGTCCTGAGGAGTCGGAGTTTGAGGGGCGCAGTTTTGCAGATTTGGCTAAATCGGTGCGTCGCCAAGATCACGATGGACAGCTAATCACTCAACTGGCAGCTGAACACGGTATCGCGGCATTCACTGACTTGAATTCCTGATGGCCCCATTCAAGACATCGCTTTGCCTTCACGCCCAATCGTCCGATTTGAAGTTTCTCAATCCGGTCAGAAATCGGTTGGTGAAGCTTCTCGGTTTTCAGTTGAAGGTTTTTGAATTGACCGACCGCTCCTCACATGCCGATGCGATGCTCGCATTGCGACAGGCCGTAGACGGTTTTGTTGTGATTTTTGCCCATGGCAGCGGCGATTACCTCAGGGGTGGCGAGTATCGCAGCAGGGCAACAGGTGAGAGTATTGAAATTGAGAAATTCCTCACCCGCGATGACTTGGATGCATTCAGTGGCAAGGTTGTCTTCTGCATGAGTTGCGACTCAAACGAGCTAGCGCAAGCCAGCCTTGATGCAGGCGCGATTGCGTTCGTGGGATTTGACGAGATTAAATTCAACCGTTTCAACGACGCCGGAGAACCAATTGGTAGCCACGTCTTAGTAAAGCATTGCCAAGAGATGCTTATTGCTCCGGCTGTCACCGCTGCTTTGGAGCGATTCCTCACCGGGCGAGCGAGCTTAGATCAGGCCGTGGATTACCTGCGGCTGTGGATTGCCAAGAATGCTGTCGCCTATGTTAGGCGTTACACTAGTGTCAAAGAAAGGCGAGAAGTGGCTGCTTTGTTCTTGAAAATGAAAAATGGTCTCCGTTATCATGGGCCTTTAGGTATTAGATTTGCGATCAATGACTGATCGTTGAGGCGCACCGCCGGCAATGCGGATTCGGTGGTCGTTGTAATGAAAAGGCCGGTGAGATGTCATACGGCTTCGCTAGCAGCCTGAGCGATGCCTTGCCGAATGCTCCTTGCGGCTGAAGCCGCAGCTACTTTGCTTCAATCTTCCATCCCCAGTTCCTGCCGGACGCGTTCGGCGGTCCAGCCTTCGGTGCGGAGGTGGCGGAGGGAGCGTGCGTTGTCGCGCTTGGCGAGGCGGCGGCCTTGGTCGTCGGTGATGAGGCGGTGGTGACGCCAGCGGGGGACGGGCAGATCGAGCAGGGCGATGAGCAGGCGGTGCAGGTGGGTGGCGGGCAGGAGGTCGAGGCCGCGGGTGACGAGGTCGATGCCCTGCAGGGCGTCATCGACGACGACGGCGAGGTGGTAGCTGGCGGGGGCGTCTTTGCGGGCGAGGACGATGTCGCCAAAGATCTCGGGGGTGGCGTGGTGGCGGCCGTGATCGAGGTCTTCCCAGATCAGGGGGCCGGGGGCGGCGGCGCGGGCGCGCTCGAGATGAAGGCGGAGGGCGAAGGGTTGGCCCTCGTCCAGGCGGCGCTGGCGTTCGGCGGGGGGGAGGCGACGGCAGGTGCCGGGGTAGAGGGCGCCATCGGGGCCGTGCGGGGCACTGGCGGCGCGGGCGATCTCTTCCTGGATCTCGCGGCGGGTGCAGAAGCAGGGGTAGAGGAGGTCGCGGGCGGCGAGGCGGTCGAGGGCGGCCTGGTAGTCGGCAAAGTGCTCGGACTGGCGGCGCACGGGGGTTTCCCAGCGGAGGCCAAGCCAGGCGAGGTCGTCGAAGAGGGCGGTTTCGTACTCGGGGCGGGCCCGGGTGCCGTCGATGTCCTCCAGACGGACGAGGAAGCGGCCATCGCTGCGCCGGGCTTCGCGCCAGGCGAAGAGGGCGGCATAGGCATGGCCGAGGTGCAGCCAGCCGGTGGGACTCGGGGCGAAGCGGGTGGCCATGGCGGTGGCAGGCAGGGGGCCACGCCCCGGGGATCAGGGCAGGCGCGGGAACTTGGAGAAGTCCGGCTTGCGCTTCTCGACGAAGGCGTTTTTGCCCTCCTGGGCTTCCTCGCTCATGTAATAGAGCAGGGTGGCGTTGCCGGCGAGGTCGAGCAGGCCCATCTGGCCGTCGCAGTCGGCATTGAGCGAGGCCTTCAAACAGCGCAGGGCGAGCGGGCTGTGCTGGAGCATCTCGCGGCACCACTTGAGGGTCTCGGTCTCGAGCTGGTCGAGCGGGACGACGGTGTTGACCAGGCCCATGTCGAGCGCCTGCTGGGCGTCGTACTGGCGGCAGAGATACCAGATCTCGCGGGCCTTTTTCTGGCCGATGATGCGGGCGAGGTAGCTGGAGCCGAGGCCGCCGTCGAAGGAGCCGACCTTGGGGCCGGTCTGGCCGAAGCGGGCGTTGTCGGCGGCGATGGTGAGGTCGCAGACGACGTGGAGGACGTGGCCGCCGCCGATGGCGTAGCCGGCGACCATGGCCACCACCGGCTTGGGCAGGGTGCGGATCTTGCGCTGGACGTCGAGGATGTTCAGGCGCGGCACGCCGTCGTCGCCGACGTAGCCGGCGTCGCCCCGCACCTTCTGGTCGCCCCCCGAGCAGAAGGCGAGGGGGCCTTCGCCGCAGAGGATGATAACGCCGACGTCGCGATCTTCATGGAGGATGTCGAGGGCCTGGAGCATCTCACGCACGGTCTGCGGCCGGAAGGCGTTGCGGACTTCCGGGCGGTTGATGGTGAGCTTGCCGATGCCGTCGGCAGTCTTCTCAAGCTTGATGTCGGTGAAGGTCTGGATCGGGGTCCACATGGCGGTCGGAGGGCGTGGGTCGGTGGATGGCGCCGGAGTGGGCGCCGGAAGCATTACGCCTCGAAGTGCGTGTAGTGCTTCAATTGATCGAGGCGCGCCTTGATGTCGCGGGCGGTGACGGTCTGCAGCTTTTGGGTGCTGAAGGCCTCGCAGGTGAAGCTGGCGGTGACGCTGCCGTGGACGACGGCGCGCTTGAGGTCGCCGAAGCTGGGCTTGGTGTGGCCGTTGGCGGCGAGCCAGCCGGCCATGCCGCCGAGGAAGGAGTCGCCGGCGCCGGTGGGATCGAAGACGGAGTCGAGCGGGTAGGCGGAGCAGGCGAAGAAGTCCTCGGGCTTTTCGCCGAAGAGGAAGCTGCCGTGTTCGCCGCGCTTGACGACGACGAAGCGGGGGCCCTTGGCCTGGAGGCGGCGGCCGGCTTCGACGAGGTTGGTGGTGCCGGCGAATTCCTTGGCCTCGCCGTCGTTGATGACGAGCAGGTCGACGCGCTTGAGGAGGTCGTGCAGGCGCTCGTTGGCGATGCTGATCCAGAGGTCCATGGTGTCGGCGGCGATGAAGTCGGCGCCGCTGGCCTGGTCGAGGGCCTGGATCTGGTTGTCCGGGCTCATGTTGGCGAGCACGGCGATCTTCGCGTCGCGGGCGCTGGCGGGCAGCTTGGGCTGCCAGGTTTCGAGGACATTGACCGCCACCTTGTGGGTGGTGCGGCTGTTCATGTCGTCGTGGTACTCGCCGCTCCAGGTGAAGGATTCGCCGCTGCTGCGCTCGAGGCCGTCGAGGCGGATGCCGCGGCTTTCGAGCAGGCGCAGGTGGGCCTCGGGGAAGTCGTGGCCGATGATGCCGACGAGGTCGACCGGCTGGCAGAAGATGCCGGCGGCGAGGGCGGCGTAGGCGGCCGAACCGCCGAGCAGGTTTTCCTGGGCGTCGTGCGGGGTTTTGACGTTGTCGAGGGCGACGGTTCCGGCGATGAAGACAGACATGGGAGGGCGGGGGAGGGGTGAGTGCGGCGGGCAGGGGGCCGGCCGCGGGCGGCGCGAGTATCCCCGGGGCACGGCGGGTGTCAATTGCCGATGCCCGAAGCATCTGCGGTTGAATCGGTGCGGCTTCTTCGTTGATATGGGGCATGCATCTGCGCGCCCTTTTCCACCTGCTCCCTATCCTGGCCCTGACGGCTGTGCCCGCGTCCGGCGCGGAGGAGGCGGACTTTTACCGGATCACGACCTTTGCCACCCCGCCGGAGACGGCGCTGGAGGTGGGGTCGATCGAGTTGCTGCCGGATGAGCGTCTGGCGCTGGGCACACGGCGCGGCGAGGTCTGGATCGTGCGCGGCGCCGGCCAGGCCGATCCGGCGAAGCTGCAGTATCAGCTTTTCGCCTCCGGCCTGCACGAGGTGCTCGGCCTGGCCTTCAAGGATGGCGATCTGTATGCGACGACGCGCTACGAGGTGACCCGGCTGCGCGATGAGGACGGCGATGGCCGGGCGGATCTCGTGGAACCCTACAGCCAGCCCTGGGGGGTGTCGGGCGATTACCATGAGTATGCCTTTGGCTCGCGCTTCGACAAGCAGGGCGACCTCTGGGTGGGGCTGTGCCTGACGGGGTCGTTCTCGAGTGCGGCGCCCTGGCGCGGCTGGGTGCTGCGGGTGCGACCCGATGGCAGCCTGCTGCCCACCTGCGGCGGTATTCGCAGCCCGGGCGGATTGGGCTTTGATGCCGAGGGCCACATGTACATGACCGACAACCAGGGGCCCTGGCGCGGGTCATCGACCCTGCAGCACCTGGTGCCGGGCAGTTTCCAGGGGCATCCCGGTGGCAACGACTGGTATGCGCAGGCGCCGAACATGGGGCCGCGGCCGGTGGATCCCTCGCCCGAGGCCTTCCGGGGCGAGCGCAAGCGCGGGGAACCCCGGCCCGGGGGCGACCCGGTGCGACTGGTCAACGAGCGCGCCCGCATCAAGGAGTTGCTGCCGCCGGCGGTGTACCTGGTGCATGGCAAGATCGGCAACTCGCCGACCTTCATTGTCTGCGACGAGAGCGGCGGCAAGTTCGGTCCCTTCGAAAAGCAGCTGTTCATTGCCGACCAGAGTCACAGCAATGTCAGCCGGGTGTTTTTGGAGACCGTGAATGGCATCCGCCAGGGCGTGGTCTTCCCGTTCCGGGGCGGCTTCGCCAGTGGTTTGATCGGCGGACGGATGAATGCGGCCGGGCAGTTGTTTGTCGGCGGCAGCGATCGCGGCTGGGGCGCGCGTGGCGGCAAGCCCTGGTGCTTTGAGAAGCTGGAGTGGACCGGCAAGCTGCCGTTTGAGGTGCATGAAATGCGCGCCCGGCCCGACGGGTTTGAGTTGACTTTCACCGAGCCGGTCGAGGCCGCCGCGGCGGGCAACCCGGCCAGCTACCGCCTGCGCGCCTTCACCTATGCCTACCGCGAGGACTACGGCGGTCCGGAGGTCGATGAGGTGCTGCCGGCGATCACGGCCGCCCGGGTGGCCGCCGATGGGCGGTCGGTGCGGCTGACGGTCGACAAGCTGACGCGCGGCCATGTGCACGAGCTGCACCTCGACGGCGTGCGCGACGCCCGCGGCGAGCCCCTGCTGCACGCCCAGGCCTATTACACCCTCAACGAGATCCCGGCGCGCTGAGGCGGCGACGTCTTTTCGCGCCGGCGTGCAAGCCGCAGTGGACAAGGCCGCGCCGGGCGGGCTAGCCTGCGCGATCATGCCTCCCGTTCGCAAAGCCGTCATTCCCGCCGCCGGTTACGGCACCCGCTTCCTGCCCGTCGCCAAGGCGGTGCCCAAGGAAATGCTGCCGCTGGTCGACAAGCCGGTCATTCAATACGTGGTCGAGGAGGCGGTGGCCTCCGGCATCACCGACATCCTGATCGTCATCAGCCGGGGCAAGCGCGCCATTGAGGAGCACTTTCATCCGTCGCCGGAGCTGGAGGCCGAACTCGAGGGCAAGGGACGCACGGCCGAGCTGGAGGACCTGCGCCGGTTGCACCAACTGGCGCGGATTCATTATGTCTGGCAGCCGCGCATGGGCGGCCTGGGCGATGCCGTGCTGCAGGCGCGCGAGCACGTGGGCGAGGAACCCTTTGCCGTGCTGCTCGGCGACACCGTGGTCACCACTGAGGGGCCGCCGCTGACCCGGCAGCTCGCCGACGTCGTCGAGGCGCATGGCGGCAGCGCCGTGGCGCTGCAGGAGGTGGCGGCGGAGAAGGTGAGTCGCTACGGCATCCTCGGCGGGCCGGAGGTCGCCCCGGACCTGTTCCGGGCGGAGGTGTTTGTCGAAAAGCCGGCGCCCGAGGAAGCGCCCTCGCGGCTGGCGGTCAGCGCCCGCTATGTCCTTTCGCCGGGGATCTTCCGGCAGTTGGAGCAGACCCCGCGCGGCCGGGGCGGGGAAGTGCAGTTGACCGACGCCATGGCGGCGCTGATGCGGGAGGAGGCACTGCACGGCTTGCGTTACCGCGGGCAGCGCCATGACATCGGCAACAAGCTCGACTTCATCCTGGCCAACGCCCGCTTTGGCCTGGCCCGGGCCGACATTGGCCCGGCCCTGCGCCAGGGGCTGGCCGACCTGCTGGAATAAACCGGGGGTCCGCATGGGGCTTTCGTTGACAAACCCCCGCTGCGCTCCTTTTTACTTCCCCTTCACGAACTTTTCCCCAACCCTCAGACCGCCCCTCTCCCTATGGACTTCATCGCCAAAACCGTCGCCGAGCTGTCGCCTTCCATGACCCTGTCGATCACCAGCCAGGCCAAGGCGCTCAAGAAGCAGGGCGTGGACGTGCTGAGCTTTGGTGCGGGTGAACCCGACTTCAACACCCCGGCCCACATCACCCAGGCGGCGATCGACGCCCTCAATGGTGGCCAGACCCGTTACACCGAGAGCGCCGGCCTGCTTGAGCTGCGCGAGGCCATCGCTGCCAAGCTGCTGATCGACAACGGCCTGCAGTACGACCCCTCGCAGATCAGCGTCAACTGCGGCGCCAAGCATTCCTGCTACAACGCCATCGCCGCCACCATCAACCCGGGCGACGAAGTGATCATTCCCGCCCCCTACTGGACCAGCTACCCGGAAATGGTGAAGCTGGTCGGCGGTGTGCCGGTGATTGTCGAGACCAAGGCCGAGAACGGCTGGAAGCTCACGGCCGACGAGTTCCAGGACGCCATGTCCCCGCTCACCAAGATGATCATCCTCAACAGCCCGGGCAACCCGACCGGCTCGGTGTACACCCGCGAGGAGCTGGAAGCCATCGGTGAGATCGCCGCCGGCGAGGACATCCTGATCCTGTCCGACGAAATCTACGAGAAGCTGGTCTACGGCGAGCAGAAGCACATCAGCATCGCCAGCCTGAGCAAGGAAATCTTCGACCTGACGATCACCATCAACGGTTTCTCCAAGGCCTATGCCATGACCGGCTGGCGCCTCGGCTACACCGCCGCGCCGAAGAAGATCGCCGACGCCATCGACACGATCCAGAGCCACACGACCAGCAACCCGACGACCTTCGCCCAGTATGGCGCCATCGCCGCGCTGCAGGGCGACCAGCAGATCGTTGCCGACATGCGCGACGAGTTCGATGTCCGCCGTCAATACATGCTCAGCCGCCTGCAGGCGATCAAGAACGTCCGCGTCGTCGAGCCGCAGGGCGCCTTCTACTTCCTGGTCAACGTCGAGCCCATGGGCATCAAGTCGATCAACTTCTGCGAGAAGCTGCTGAGCAAGGCCAAGGTGGCCGCCGTTCCGGGCGTCGCCTTCGGCACCGAGAACACGATCCGCTTCAGCTACGCCACCGGCCTCGACGTCATCAACGCCGGCATGGACCGCTTCGAGGAATTCTGCGCCCAGCACTGAGGCTGAAGCGCCTTGCAACCTGCCACTGGAACCCCCAACGACACCAAAACCATGGGCCGCCTCTACAACAACATCGTCGAAACCGTGGGCCGCACCCCGCTGGTCAAGCTGAACAAGGTCACCGAAGGCGTCGGCGCGACCGTCGCCCTCAAGTGCGAGTTCTTCAACCCGCTGGGCAGCGTCAAGGACCGCATCGGCATGGCGATGATTGAGGATGCGGAACAGCGCGGCCTGATCACCCAGGACACCGTCATTGTCGAGCCGACCAGCGGCAACACCGGCATCGCGCTCGCCTTCGTGGCGGCGGCCAAGGGGTACAAGCTGATCCTGACCATGCCCGAGACGATGAGCGTGGAGCGCCGCACCCTGCTCGCCCTGCTCGGCGCCGATCTCGTGCTGACGCCCGGCCCGCAGGGCATGAAGGGCGCCATCGCCAAGGCCGAGGAAATCCTCAAGGAAACCCCGAACGCCTGGATGCCCCAGCAGTTCGAGAACGCGGCCAACCCGGCCGTGCACATGAAGACCACCGCCGAGGAGATCTGGGAAGACACCGACGGCGCGGTCGACATCCTCGTCGCCGCGGTCGGCACCGGCGGCACCATCACCGGCTGCACCGAAGTCCTCAAGCCGCGCAAGCCCTCCTTCCAGGCCATCGCCGTCGAACCCGAAGCCTCGCCGGTCATCAATCAGACGCTCGCCGGTGAACCCGTGCAGCCCGGTCCGCACAAGATCCAGGGCACCGGCGCCGGTTTCGTGCCGAAGAACCTTCACCTCAAGGACAGCGCCGGCAATCCGCAGATCGTCGAGTGCGTCAAGGTCTCCAATGACGAGGCCTTCGCCATGGCCCGCCGCCTGGCCGCCGAGGAAGGCATCCTCGCGGGCATCAGCACCGGCGCCAACGTCGTCGCCGCCCTGCGCGTCGCCGCCCGCCCGGAAAACGCCGGCAAGCTGATCGTCACCATCGCCTGCTCGACCGGCGAACGCTACCTCTCCACCGCGCTCGCCGACGAGGCGCGCGCCAAGGTCGGCGCCTGAGATTCCTTCCCACCCCCCGTTCCTGGTTCATGTCCGATCATCCCGCCCCGACCGATTCCCTCGAGACCGCGACTCCGCTGGAGGCGTTTCTCGAAAAGAACTTCAAGAAACTCCTGTTCGGTTTCGCCGCCGCCGCCGCCCTTGTGGTGGTCTATGGCATCTCGAACCACCTGAGCACCAGCCGCGCCGCGGAAGCCGCCGCCGCCTTTGCCTCGGCGAAGACGGTCGAGGACTATGATCTCGTCGTCAGCCGCCACGCCGGCACCGCCGCGGCCGGCAACGCCCTGCTGGCCAAGGCCGACCTGCTCTGGGAGCAGAACAAGAAGGATTCGTCGGTGGAAGCCCTGCAGCAGTTCCTGCGCGACCACGCCGATCACGCCTTCGCCGCCCAGGCCCGCCTCGGGCTGGGTTCAAAGCTCGACAGCCTCGGCAAGGGTGCCGACGCCAAGGCCGCCTTTGAGAAGGTCATCGCCGATCACGCCGGCACGGACGAGGCGGCTCTCGCCCAGCTTCGCCTCGGCGACCTGCTGTGGGCCGAAGGCAAGGAAGAGGAGGCCAAGGCGATGTATGAATCGCTGCCCGCCCGCCATGCCAAGGCCAGCAGTGAACTGCTCGATCAGGGCGAAGCCCGCCTGAACTGGATCAGCGCCAAGCTGCCGGTCAAGGAGGTGGACGGTCCGCCGAAGCCCAAGCCCGCCGCTCCTGCCGCCCCGGCGGCCGGTGCCCCGAAGATCCAGATCGGCAGCCCGCTGACCCTGCCCGGCCAGCCGGCCCCGAAAGCCGCCGCTCCGGCTCCGGTTCCCGCCGCTCCGAAAGCAGCGACGCCTGCAGCTCCGAAAGCGGCCACGCCGCCCCCGGCGCCTGCACCGGCCACTCCGGCCCCGAAAGCGCCCGCTCCGAAAGCCGCCACGCCGGCGCCCGCAGTGCCGCAGGCGAGCACGCCTGCTCCGGCGGCGCCCGCCGCTCCGGCACCGAAGGCTCCCTGAGTCGCGCCGGCTCCGGCCGTGTTCCCCTCATCGCCGCGCGTGAAGAACGTGCGGCACCTGCCCGCCGCCATTGCGCGGTTCCTGTCCCATGAACCTCGACTGGCTGAATTCCGTCCTGCCCCTGCTGCGCTGCCCTGACACCCATCAGGGACTGCGCTGGGCGACCCCTGACGAACTCACCCGCCTGGGCCCGGCCGCGCCGGCCTCGGCCCTGGCGCGTGCCGATGGCAGCCGCCTGTTCTACATCGACGACGGCATTCCCAACCTGCTGCCGCAGGACCTCGCCGGCGATGCAATCGCCGCTGGTCAAGCGCCGGCCCGCGACTAGACTTTTCCCCACCATGATGCTGCGCCCCCTCCTTGCCACCCTCCTGCTGCCCGTGCTGGCCTGCGCGGCCGACCGCGCCGACGTCGTCATTTACGGCGGCACCTCCGGCGGCATCACCGCCGCGATCCAGACCGCCCGCCAGGGGCGCACGGCCCTGCTCATTGAGCCGACCCAGTTCCTCGGCGGCCTGACCACCGGCGGCCTCGGCGCCACCGACATCGGCAACAAGCGCGCCATCGGCGGTCTGTCGCGCGAGTTCTACCGTCGCATCTTCAGCCATTACACCGACGCCGCCCACTGGAAGCAGGAGACGCGCGAGGCCTACTTTGCCCGCAAGCCGCACGGCAACACCGGCGCCGAGGACACGATGTGGACCTTTGAACCCAAGGTGGCCAGCGCGATCTACGACGCCATGCTGGCCGAGGTGAAGGACCGGGTCACCGTCGTCCGCGGCGAGCGCCTTGACCTCGCCAAGGGTGTGGTCAAGCAGGGCACGAAGATCGTCCGCATCGTCATGGAGAGCGGCCGCGCCTTCGAGGGCGCCATGTTCATCGACGCCACCTACGAGGGCGACCTCTTTGCCAAGGCCGGCGTCAGTTACCATGTCGGTCGCGAGGCGAACAGCGTTTACGGCGAAACGCTCAACGGCGTGCAGGTCGGCCACAGCCACCACCACCAGTTCAAAGTCAACGTCGATCCCTACGTCAAGCCGGGCGATCCCTCCAGCGGCCTGCTGCCGGGCATCGAAAAGGATCCGGGCGTCGAGTTCAGCGGCGACCGCAAGGTGCAGGCCTACAACTTCCGCATGTGCACGACCGATGACCCGGCCAACAAGCGCGACTGGGAGAAGCCGGCGAACTACGACGAGCGGATGTTTGAGCTGGCCCTGCGCAATGTCGAGGCCGGCGACGAACGCATCTGCTGGGCACCGGCCTGGATGCCGAACCGCAAGACCGACACCAACAACAACTTCGCCATCAGCACCGACTTCATCGGCGCCAACTGGGACTATCCCGAGGCCGACTACGCCACGCGCGCGAAGATCTGGAAGGCGCACGAGGACTGGCAGAAGGGCCTGCTCTGGACCTACGCCCACCATCCGCGCGTGCCGGAAAAGATCCGCGCCGCCTACCAGAAGTTCGGTCTCGCCAAGGACGAGTTCCTCGACAACGACAACTGGCCGCGCCAGCTCTACGTGCGCGAGGCCCGGCGCATGGTCAGCGACTACGTCATGACCGAGAAGAACTGCCGCCGCCAGGAGGTGATCGAGGACAGCGTCGGCATGGGCGCCTACAACATGGACTCGCACAACATCCAGCGCTACGTCACCGCCGAGGGTTTTGTCCGCAACGAGGGCGACGTGCAGGTGCGCAGCCGGCCCTATCCGATCAGCTACCGCAGCATCCGCCCGCGCGCCTCGGAATGCACGAACCTGCTGGTGCCGGTTTGCCTCAGCTCCAGCCACATCGCCTTTGGCAGCATCCGCATGGAGCCGGTGTTCATGGTGCTCGGCCAGAGCGCCGCCAGCGCCGCGGTGCAGGCGATTGAGGAAGGGGTGTCTGTTCAGGACATCAACTATGCCAAGCTCAAGGCGCGCCTGCTTGCGGACAATCAGGTGCTCGATTTCGAGTCGCCGCCCATCCCGGAAGTGTCGCGTGTGCTCAAGGCCGACCTGCCGGGCATCGTCGTCGACGACAGTGAGGCCAAGCTCACCGGCTTTGATTCCGAGGGGCACACCACCCCGGGCTTCGTCGAGCGCGGTTACCGCCACGACAGCGACAAGGACAAGGGCGAGCAGCGCGCGCGCTTCATCCCCGAGCTCCCGAAGGCGGGTCGCTACCAGGTGTCGATGGCCTACAGTGCCCTCAACAACCGTGCCAGCAATGTGCCGGTCACCGTCCATCACGCCGATGGCGAGACGCAGGTGGTCGTCGATCAGAAAAAGGCGCCGGCCGGCAAGAACAACTTCCACCCGCTCGGCATCTTCCGCTTCGAGGCCGGCAAGGCCGGCTGGGTCGAGATCGGCAATGCCGGCACCAAGGGCCACGTGATCATCGACGCGGTGCAGTGGCTCGAACCCTGAGGGTCCCGCCATGGCGCGCATTCCCGAGGAAACCCTGCAGCAGGTGCTGGCCGCCACGGACCTCGTGGACCTCATCGGCCGCTCGGTGAAGCTGCGTCGCGCGGGAACCAATTTCGTCGGTCTCTGCCCCTTCCACAGCGAGAAGTCGCCCTCGTTCAACGTCCGCCCCTCGACCAACACCTACCACTGCTTCGGCTGTGGCGCCGGCGGCAACGCCTTCCGCTTCCTCATGGAGCACGAGGGCCTGACTTTTGTCGAGGCGGTGCGCCGGCTCGCCGATGCCGCCAACATCCGCGTCGAGGAGGAGGTCTGGGATGCCAACGCCGAGCAGGCGGCCAAGCTGCGGGCCCTGCTGCTGCGCGCCCACCGGGAGATTGCCGCCTGGTACCATGAACTGCTTCTGCGCAGCCCGCTCGCGGCACCGGCGCGCGATTACCTCAAGGGCCGAGGCATCTCCTCGGACGTGGCAAAGAACTGGCAGATCGGCTATGCACCGGTCGCCGGCTCGCTGATGCGCCAGTGGGCGCAGCGCCACAAGTTCGGGCGCGACCTGCTGCTGGAGGCCGGCCTGCTGGCCTGGAGTGAGGACAAGGGCGAGGCCTACCCGCGCTTTCGCCACCGCCTGATGTTTCCGATCCGCAGCGAAAACGGCGAGGTCATCGGCTTCTCCGGCCGCCTGCTCGATGCCGATGCCAAGGCGGCCAAGTACCTCAACTCGCCGGAGACGCCGCTGTTCAACAAGAGCAAGGTGCTGTTCGGCTTCGACAAGGCCCGCCGCGCCATCGCCAAGGCCGGCCAGGCCATCGTCTGCGAGGGCCAGATCGACACGATCATGGTCCACGAGGCGGGTTTCCCCAACGTCGTCGCCGGCCAGGGGACCGCCTTCACCGAACTGCATGCGCGCGCGCTGAAGCGGCTCGCCGACGAGATCGTGCTCTGCTACGACTCCGACAACGCCGGCTTCAAGGCCGCCGAGCGCGCCTTCCAGGCCCTCGCGCCCCATGGCCTCATCGTCAAGGTGGCCGCGCTGCCCGCAGGCGAGGATCCGGACTCCTTCATTCGCACCCGCGGCACCGAGGCTTTCGGCGAGCTGCTCAAGGGCGCCAAGGATTTTGTCGATCACCAGCTCGATGCCGCCGCCACGCGCCGCAACCTCGCCGAGGTGCGCGAGCGCATCCGCTTCGCCGAGGAGATGGCGGAAAACGTCCGCCTGTTTGAGTCGCCCCTGGCCCGCCAGACCACCATCCAGCGCGTGGCCCGCCGACTCGACATCCCGGAGGATGTCATGACCAAGCTGGTCGCCGATGCCGGCCGACGGGCGACCCCGCGGCGCGACAAGGGGGCCGACAGCGCGCCCAGGCGCGACGCGTTGCCCGAGCAGAACAAAACGGGGCTGCTGCTCACCCGCATGGCCCTGGCCGACGCCCGCGTGCTCGACTGGCTGCGCCAGAGCGGTCAGGAGCAGCTGCTCGCCGAACTGCCGGGCCTCGAACTGCTGGCCTGTGTCTGGCGCGGCCACTTTGATCCGGTCGAGCCCTCGGCCCTGAACGTCTTCCTCGCCGGGCTCGACCCCGCGCTGCAGTCGGCCCTGACGCGCCTGCTCCATGAAGCGACCCCGCCTGGCGGTGTCGAGGACGCCCGGCACGCCCTGATGGCCCTGCAGATTTCCGCTTTGAAGATGCGCCGCCAGCGCTACCAGACCCAGCTCAAGGACCCGGCCATCCGGCCCGAGGACGCCGCCGAGGTCCAGCGCGAGATCGTCGAGCTGCACCAGGAAATCCTGCGCCTGCAGGAACTCCTGCGCCGCGCCCCGCCCGCCGTCTGAACCGCTGCATTTTCGCTGGCGAAAGACCCGGGTCCGGCGGATTTTAACCGATGCACCTCCGGTCGCTTCAGCTCCTGGTCTCCGGCCTCCTCCTCGCCAGCGCTCCCCTGCGCGCCGCCCCGGAAGTCATCTCGCCCGAGGTCAAGGCCAGCGTCGACAAGGCGGTGGCCTGGCTGCTCACCCAGCAGCGGCCGGGCGGCTATTTCTCGGCGGAGAAGACCGACAAGGAGCCGCGCCCGGGTGACATCCCCAGCCACTCGGCGGCGATGACCGCGCTGACGCTAATGGGGCTGGCCTCGGTGGGGCATCTGCCCGGCAATCCCGGGCCCGAGGGCGAGGCGGCGACGCGGGCGCTGAAGTTCATCGTCGACAACGTCGAGCCCGATGAAAACGGCTACCTCGGTCGCACCGACCGCAGCCGCATGTACGGCCATGGCATCATCACCCTCATGCTCACCGAAATGCTCGGCATGGCGCCGGACGAGGCGACCGACCGCCGCCTGCGCACGATGACCGAGCGGGCGATCGAACTCATCCTGCGCGCCCAGCAGACGCCGAAGAGCGAGGCCAACCGCGGCGGCTGGCGCTACGAACCGAGCAGCAGCGACAGCGACATCTCCGTGTCGGTCTGGCAGTTGATGGCCCTGCGCGCGGCCAAGAACTGCGGTATCGCCGTGCCGAAGGAGGCGATCGACAACGCCATCGCCTACATCAAGCGCAGTTACCGCGCCGAGCGCGACAGCAACGGCAACTACAAGCAGTCGGAGGCGGCCTTCAGCTACGAGCCGTATGGCGGTCGCCAGACCTTCTCGACCACCGCCGCCGGCCTGCTGTCGCTGCAGGTGGCCGGTCAGTATGAAGCCGCCGAAGTGCTCGGATCCTCGAACTGGCTGCTGAAGTTCCCGCCGGAAGTCAGCGAACCCTGGTTCTTCTACGGCTGCTACTACTATGCCCAGGGCATGTACCAGCGCGGTGGCGACCACGCCGCCACGGCGCGGCAGAAGACCGAGCAGATGCTGCTCGGCAGTCAGGCCGCCGACGGCGCCTGGTTGCCGCGCAACGGCAACGAAAAGAGCGCCGGCCCGGTCTATGCCACCGCCCTCGCGCTGCTCAGCCTGAGCGTCTACCACCACTTCCTGCCGATCTACCAAAAGTAAGGGAGGCCTCATGAGTCGTTCCTCGGGTTCCCTGGTGGCGGCCTTGCTGGTCTTGGTGACGGTGGCGGTGTGGCTTGGCCAGCCTGAGCCGGCAGCGACCGGTCTGCGTCTGGCGGTGTTCCAGGCCGATGTCACCCCGCCGCTGGGTTCGCCGGTGGCCTATGCGCCGGCGCGTTCGATCGAGGATCCGCTCAGTGCCCGCGGGGTTGTCCTGCTCGGGGCCGGGGCGCCGATCGTGCTGTGCGCGGTCGACTGGATTGGCATTGCCAACGAGGGGCACGATGCCTGGCGCCGGGCGCTGGCCGAGGCGGCGGGACCACGCCGGAGCGCGTCGCCGTGCATGCCCTGCACCAGCACGATGGCGTGCGCTGCGATCTCGGCGCCGAGGCCCTGCTGGAGCCGCTCGGTCTCGGCGGCATCCGCTGCGACGTGGCCTTTGTCCAGCGCGCCCTCGCCGGCGTTGCCGGGGCCGTGCGCGCCAGCCTGGCGCAGGCGCGTCCCATCACCCACCTCGGTGTCGGCGAGGCCGCGGTGGAAAAGGTCGCCTCGAATCGCCGCATCCTCGGGCCGGACGGCAAGGTTATGATTGCCCGCTCCAGTTCCTACCGCATCCCCGAGCCCCTGCTGTCGCGTCTGGCGGCCAATGCCCGGCGCAACGGCTACGACCTCAGCGCCTCGCGCGTCGAGGAGGCCCTGGCCGCGCCCGAGGGCGTGATCGATCCGCTGCTGAAAATGCTGACCTTCTATGAGGGCGATGCCGCCGTGGCCAGCCTCAGCTACTACGCCACCCATCCGCAGAGCTACTTCGGCCAGGGCGATGTCACCTCGGAATTCGTCGGCCTGGCGCGCGCCCGCCACGAGCAGGCCGAGGGCGGGCGCCTGCTCGTGCATTTCAACGGCGCGGCCGGCAACATCGCCGCCGGCAAGTACAACGATGGCACACCGGCCGCCCGCGTGCAGTTGACCGACCGCATGGCCGACGGCATGCGCCGCGCCCTCGCCGCCACCCAGAAAGTGCCGCTGCAGGCCGGCGAGGTCAGTTGGAAGGTCGAACCCGTGCGGCTGCCGGTGGCCCGGCACCTGCAGGCGGAGGCGCTGCGCCAAACCCTGCACGATGCCGCGGCCGAGCAGAGCGACCGCCTCGCCGCCGCCAGCAAGCTCGCCTTCGTGCAGCGCCTGCAGAACGGCCATGCCATCGAGCTGTCCTGCCTGCGCCTCGGCGGTGTCTCCATCCTGCACCTGCCCGGCGAACTCTTCGTCGAGTATCAGCTCGCCGCCCAAAAGATGCGGCCCGACGGCGTCGTCTGCCTGGCCGCGTACGGCGACTACGGCACCGGCTACATCGGCACCAAGGTCGCCTACGACGAGGGTGGCTACGAAACCCAGCCCAGCTCCACCAACGTCGCCCCCGAGGTCGAAGAAGTCCTGCTCCAAGGCATGCGCCGCCTCTTGCAGGAGTGACCATCCTGAAGGTCCGCAGATTTCGCGGAAGGGCGGGGCTGTTGATGGCGGATAGTTGAGGGTTGATGGAGCAGGGACCCCGCAGTGCTTCAGCAGGTTTCGCACGGAGCTCACGGAGGTCAAACCCCGACCGCGCGCAGCGCTCTGGTGCGGAGGTCCTCCTCCGCTCTGCCACCTCGTCCGGTCCCCGTCGGCAACCGCGAAGGTTCGCAGATTTCGCAGATGGGACGTGGCCTCAGAGTTGATGGAGGATGGTTGATTGTGGATGGGGCTCAGGGTGCCTGAACGGCTGACCCGACCTGCCAAACACCTTTCCCCCGCCTCCAGGACGGCTACACTCCGTGACGATTGCCCAATGACCATTCTCGCCAACATTGCGATTCCCTCCTTCTTGCCCCACAGCGTCGCGACGCTGATCGGCATGCTCGTGATTGCCGGGATCGAGGGCTGGTTCGTGATGAAGGGGCTTCAACTGCGCTACGCGGAAGCCTACAAACATGCCCTCCATGCCAACTGGAAGTCCACCATCGTCGGCATTCCCGTCGCCTGGCTCCTTTGGATTGGCGGACTGCTGCCCGTTTCACTCGGACTCTCGGCGATTGGCCTTGAGGCGCATCCAGCCGTGGCATCGACCGCCATGCAAACTGCAATCTTCGGAGGCATGATGCCTACAGAATGGATGGACGTCGGGAGCGCAGCTGCGCGGATGGTGATGCTGATTCCGTTTTGGCTGGGCTCTGTCTGGATCGAGCGACGGACCTTGGCGAAGCGCCTTCCCGATCACGATCCGGCACCGATTTCAACCGCGGTCGTGCGCGGCAACCTCGCGAGCTACAGCATCTTTTTGATCTTGGGAGTCATGGCACTTGCGAATGCGATGGCTGACCTGCCCCATCAGAAGAACCGCTTTCGGGAGCTCCGTGAGCGTCATGACGCCCACCGTAGGCAACAAGGCGAACAAACCGGCACCGGACAACCCGCCGCCCGCTCGCGGTCGGAGGCTGGCGACCCATCTCAACCAGAATCGGGGGAGCGCTCCCGGTAGCGGGTGCCAGGCCCTGAACATTCGACAACCCTGACACCATGAGCACCTGGTCACCGTTCCAGTCACCGCAAGTGCGCGACATCTGTGCCCACATGACGGAGGCCGAGAAGGCCGCGGCGTCACGCCGAGGAGCGATCTATGGGCTTTGGTGCGCTGCGACGGTTGCGGGGCCTCTTTCGTTGGCCATCTCTCAAAGGAGCTGGCCCGTTGTGCTCATGGCGGCTGTCTTGATCGCCGTTCATGTCGCCTGTCTGCCCGTCTGGTTCCGGATGCAGCGGCGCTTTTTGTGTTCCACGGCCTGGGCGCGCGAGCGTGGGATCACCCCTGATCAACTGGCCTTGTTCGGGAGGCAATCCCGATGAGTGCCTTGTCGGCGGAGGGGCGTGATGGGGCAAGCCCCTGGCTGCGGATGAAAAGGGCCGTTCCACGAATCGGATGGATGGCTGTCGCTCTGCTCGTTGGGGGCAGCTGCCTAGACGTGGTCACGAGCCGCTACGAGACGAGGGCGGAGGCTGAGGCGGACCGCCTGTTCGAGCGGGGTTGGCTGCCCGCGATCCTGCCGTCCTCCAGCCGCGACATCCGAACCCGGAACGATCTGGATTCCAATCATTCGGAAGGGGAGTTTGCCTTTGCTCCGCAGGAGGCGGCAGTCTTCATTCGTCAGCTCCGGCGCATGGCGGCGGCGGAAGTGTCGGGATCGGAGGGCGTCCGTTTTCTGGAGCGCGGCTATTGGCCGCATGCCTATCAGGATGAAGACGCAGAGTGGATCTTCTTTGTGAACGCCGAGAAGGGGCACTGCGAGTACCGCATGACACCCCGTCGCGAAGGCGGCACTGGCCAAGCATCGGCCCACTGAGCCGGGATGCAGCGCACTCTCGGGGTTCTCGGCCCTTGCCACGCGGCCCGCGCGGCAAGGGTCTCACGCCAACAGCGCCCCAAAGGCTACCCTCTCTCCAATCCTTTGCGTCTTGGCGCCTTGGCGTGAGACCTAATCACCCCAACAGCGCCCGCAAAAACGGGGCGGTGCGGCTGGTCTTGTGCTGGGCGACCTGTTCCGGGGTGCCGGCGGCGACGAGGCGGCCGCCTTCGGCGCCGGCTTCGGGGCCGATGTCGATGAGGTAATCGGCCTCGGCAAAGAGGTCGGGGTGATGCTCGATGACGACGACGGTGTGGCCGTCGTCGACGAGGCGGTGCAGGATGTCGAGCAGGCGGGCGACGTCGGCGATGTGCAGGCCGATGGTGGGTTCCTCGATGAGGTAGAGGTTCTTCTTCGGGTTGCTCAGGCCGCGCAGCTTTTCGGTGGCGCTGCGGCTGATGCCGCCGCTGAGTTCGCTGACGAGCTTGAGGCGCTGGGCCTCGCCGCCGCTGAGCGTCGGGCTGGGCTGGCCGAGTTGCAGGTAGCCGAGGCCGGTGTCGGCGAGCAGCTGCAGGGGCCGTGCCAGACGGGGCTGGTCGGCAAAGAACTCGGCGGCTTCGGCGATGCTCAGGCGCAGGACGTCGCCGATGTGCTTGCCGTTGAACTCGATCTCAAGGGTGGCGCGGTTGTAGCGCAGGCCCTGGCAGGTTTCGCAGTGGACGCGGGTCGAGGGCAGGAAGTTCATCTCCACCTTGATGACGCCGTTGCCGCCGCAGGCCTCGCAGCGGCCGCCCTCGGTGTTGAAGGAGAAGCGACCGGCGTCGTAACCGCGCGCGCGGGCGGCGGGCAGCTGGGCGAAGAGTTTGCGGATCTCGTCCATCAGGCCGACGTACGTGGCCGGGCAGGAGCGCGAGGTCTTGCCGATCGGCGACTGGTCGACCTCATAAACGGAGGCGAACTGGCTGGCGCCGCGGACGCTTTTCCAGGGTTGATCGCCGCCCTTGACGGCGCCCTTGCGACCGAGCGCGGCCTTCACGGCCGGGTGCAGGACCTGGTGCAGCAGGGTGCTCTTGCCGCTGCCGCTGACGCCGGTGATGACGGTCAGGCGACCGGCCGGCACGCGCACCTCGATGTCCTTGAGATTGTTGGCGCAGGCGCCCTCGATGACCAGCCAGGCGTCGCTTTTCTTTGCGCCCGGCAGCGGCCGGCGCTGGCCGCGCAGCGGGTGCTTCATGGGTTCGCGCAGGCTGCGCCCGGTGACGCTGCGCTCGTTCTTGAGCAGCTGCTTGAGGTCGCCGCGGGCGATCACCTCGCCGCCGAAGCGACCGGCTCCCGGGCCGAGGTCGATGATCGTGTCGGCCCGGCGCATGGTGTCGTCGTCGTGCTCGACGACGAGCAGGGAATTGCCCTTGTCGCGCAGGGCGGCGAGGGTGTCGAGCAGGCGGACGTTGTCGCGCGGGTGCAGGCCGATGGTCGGTTCATCGAGCACATACAAAACGCCGCGCAGGTTCGAGCCGAGCTGGGCGGCGAGGCGGATGCGCTGGGCTTCGCCGCCGCTGAGGGTGTCGGCGCTGCGGTCGAGCTGCAGGTAGCCGAGGCCGACCTCGCCCATGAAGTGCAGCCGCTGGTCGATCTCCTGGAGGATGTCGCGGGCGATGACCGCTTCGGTGCCGTCGAACTTCAGGCGGGCAAGGCGGGCGGCGGCATCGCCGGCGGCGAGCCCGTTGATCTCCTGGATGCGCTGGCCCTGCAGGCGCACGGCGCGGGCGGTGGCGTTCAGGCGTGTGCCGGCGCAGGCGCGGCAGACGCGGCGTTCGCCGTCCTCCTCCTCGTCGTCGCTGCGCGCCAGGCGTCGCTCCTCCTCGAGTTCGGCCTCGAGCCGCGACATGTCGCCGCGGTGCGGCGTCGCGCCGTGTTCGGCGACCTCGAAGCCGAAGCCGCGGCAGGACGGGCACCAGCCGTGCGGGCTGTTGAAGGAGAACAGGCGCGGGTCGAGTTCCTCAAAGGACAGCTCGCATTGCGGACAGCTCATCTCCGTGCTCAGCACCCGCGCGGCTTCGCCGGCCGCGAGCAGCTTGACCGTGCCCTTGCCAAGCTTGAGCGCCTTTTCCAGCAGCGGCCGCAGCTCGAGTTCGCCGGTGTTTTTTGCCAGCTCGGCGACCACGGCGTCGATGCTGTGCTCCTTGAAGCGCGCGAGTTTCTTGAAGTTCTCGGTGGCGCGGAATTCGCCGTCGACCAGCAGGGTCGCGATGCCCTGCTTGCGCGCCGCCTCGGCGACCTCGGTGTGGAAACCCTTGCGGGCCTTGACGAGCGGCGCCAGCAGCTTGACCGGGCCTTTCTTGAGTCGCGCCGCGATGGCGCTGGTGATGGCGCTGACGCTCTGCTTCTGCACCGGCACGTCGCAGCGCGGGCAGAACTGGGTGCCGAGCTTGGCAAAGAGCAGGCGCAGGAAGTGCCAGGTCTCGGTGACGGTCGCCACCGTGCTCTTGCCGCCGCCGCGCGAGATGCGCTGCTCGATGGCCACGGTGGGCGGCACGCCGGTGATGAGGTCGACGTCGGGTTTCTCCATCTGCTCGACGAAGGTGCGGGCGTAGACCGACATGCTGTCGAGGAAACGGCGCTGGCCCTCGGCGAAGACCAGGTCAAAGACGAGCGAGGACTTGCCCGAGCCGCTCAGGCCGGTGACCACGACAAACTCATCGCGCGGGATGTCGAGCGACAGGTTTTTCAGGTTGTGCTCGCGGGCGCCGCGGATGGCGATGACGTTGGCACCGGCCGGTTGGCTGGCCGCGTAGCGGGCCGGCAGTTCGCGCAGGCTGGCGGGCGCGGCGAACTTGTCCGCGAGGTGGCGCCCGGTCCAGGACTCCGGACAGCGCGCGAGGTGCTCGGGCGTGCCGGCGAAAACCAGGCGACCGCCACCGGCACCGGCCTCGGGGCCGAGATCGAGCACCCAGTCGGCGCACTGGATGACGTCGAGGTTGTGCTCGATGACGACCAGGCTGGCGCCGCCGTCGACGAGGCGCTGGAGCAGTTTCAGCAGCAGGGCGATGTCGTCGAAATGCAGGCCGGTGGTGGGCTCGTCGAGCAGCAGCAGGTCGGTGCCCGCGCCGCCGCTGGCCGGCGCGCTGAGCAGGTGGCCGACCAATTTCAACCGCTGGGCCTCGCCGCCGGAGAGGGTGTTCAGCGGCTGGCCGACGCGCAGGTAACCCAGCCCGGCCTCGCTGAGCACGGCGAGGGCGTCGGCGACTCCTTGGAAGCGTTTGGCCTGTGCCTTGCTGGCCTCGGTTGCCGAGGCGCGGCACCAGGCCACCGCCTCGTCGAGGGTCATCTCCAGCACATCGTGGATCGACTTGCCGGCGAGACGGATCTTCAGCGCGTGCGGTTGGTAGCGGCGGCCCTCGCACTCCGGGCAGGTGACGAAGAGGTCGCTGAGGAACTGCATCTCGATCTTCTCGTAGCCGGTGCCGCCGCAGCGTTCGCAGCGGCCGTCGCCGGAGTTGAAGGAGAAGAAGCCCGGCGTGATGCCGAGCGCGCGGCCGTCGTCGCTGTCGGCAAACAGCGCGCGCAGGCCGTCGAAGGCGCCGACGTAGACGGCGGGTGTGCTGCGCGGCGTGCGCGCCAGCGGCGACTGATCGACCAGCACGACCTCGCGCAACTGCTCGTGGCCGCTGATCGAGCGCACGCGGCCGGGTTCATCCTCGCAGGTCTCGCCGCGCAGGCGCTGCAGGTTGCGGAACAGCACCTCATGAATGAGCGTGCTCTTGCCCGAACCGGAGACACCGGTGACGCAGCAGAAGACGCCGAGCGGCAGGTCGAGATCGAGGTTCTGCAGGTTGTTTTGGCGGGCGCCGCGCACGCGCAGCAGGGGCGTGGCGGTCGTGGCCTGTGCCGCCTTCTTGCCGCGCGCTCTCTTGGCTTTGGGGCTGGCGGCCTCATCGACAAAAACGGGGCGCCGCTGGGCCGGCAGGGGGATGGTTTTGCGGCCGGTCAGGTAGTCGGCGGTGAGCGACCCCTTCGCCTTGGCGAGGCCGGCGAGCGGGCCGCTGTAGACGAGGCGACCGCCGTCGCCACCGCGGCCGGGGCCGATTTCGACGACGTGATCGGCGGCGCGCATGACCGCCTCCTCGTGTTCGACGACGAGCAGGGTGTTGCCCTTGTCGCGCAGGCCCTCCATGACGCCGACGAGGCGGCCGATGTCGCGCGGGTGCAGGCCGATGCTGGGTTCGTCGAGCACGAAGAGCGTGTTCACCAGCGAGGCGCCGAGGCAGGTGGTGAGGTTGACCCGCTGCAGTTCGCCGCCGCTGAGCGTGCGGGTCTGGCGGTCGAGGTGCAGGTAGCCGAGGCCGGCGCGGTCGAGGTAGCTGAGGCGCGCGCCGATTTCGTCGCGCAGCAGGGCCGCGGCATGGTCGGCGGTCGGCGGGGTCAGGTTCTGCACGAAGGGCAGCAGTTCGGTGACCGGCAGGTGCCAGAGTTCGGCGAGGCTGCGGCCGGCGACGCGGAAATGCCCGGCCTCCGGCTTCAGGCGACCGCCGTTGCACTCGCTGCAGGTCGTGTAGGCGCGGAAGCGGCTGAGGAAGATGCGCACGTGCATCTTGTAGGCGCGCGCCTCCAGCCATTTGAAGAAACCGCGCACGCCGTACCACTGGCCGCGTTTCCAGGCCTTCTCCGGATCGGGATCCTCACCCTCGATGATCCAGCGCTGCTGGTCGGCCGGCAAGTCGAGGAAGGGGGTGTCGAGATCGACGCCGCGCTTGCGTGCCGCGCGCTCGAGATCGTCCTGGCTTTCGCTGTAGGTGCTGCCGGCAAAGGCGCGCACGAGGCCCTCGCGGATGCTCAGGCCCTCGTCGGGCATGGCCTTGCGGATGTCGAGGCCGAGCGTACGGCCAAAGCCCTTGCAGGCCGGGCAGGCGCCGACCGGACTGTTGAAGCTGAACAGCCCGGGCGTCGGCGCCGGCAGTTTCAGGTCGCAATCGGCGCAGCGCCAGTCGGTCGAGAACTGGCGCACCTGCTCGCCGGGATCGAGCACGGCGGCGAGTTCGCCCTTGCCGAGGCGGAGGGCGGCTTCAACGGCCTCGGTGACGCGGGCGCGCTGGCTCGGCTCAAGGCTGACGCGGTCCTGAACGACGAAGACCTGGGCCGGCAGTTTTTTGCCGCCGAGGTCGGCGGGTTCATCGGTGCGCAGCAGTTCGCCGTAGAGGCGCACGCGCAGGTAGCCCTGGCTCTGCAGGAAGGGAAAGAAGTCGCCGGGAGCCGTGCCCGCGGGCACCGGCACGTGGAAGCCGATGAGCGCGCGCTGGCCGGCGTGGCCGGTGAGCAGGGAGTGAACAATGCTCTCGGCGGTTTCGGGCCGCACCGGTCGGCCGCAGCCGGGGCAGGCGGCTTCAGCGAGACGCGGGAAGAGCAGTTTCAGGTAGTCGTTGATTTCCGTGATCGTGCCGACCGTGCTGCGCGTCGAGCGCATCGAGTTGACCTGCTCGATGGCGATGGCCGGCGGGATGCCGTGGATGGCATCGACTTTGGGCTTGTCCATGCGCTCGAAGAACTGGCGCGTGTAGGGCGAGAAGGTCTCGACGTAGCGGCGCTGGCCCTCGGCGTAGATGGTGTCGAAGGCGAGCGAGGATTTGCCCGAGCCGCTGGGGCCGGTGACCACGCAGAGCTTGCCAAGCGGCAGGTCGAGGTCGAGCCCCTGCAGGTTGTTCTGCCGGGCGCCGCGGATCTGGATGACGTCGGCAGGGGCGGCAGGGCGCGGGGAAGGGGCGGCGGGCTTTTTCGGCATGGGGCGAGCGGGAACCTGTAGATACGCGGCCGACGCGCAAGCGAGCGTGCATTTCCGGGGTGGAAAAGCGACGCGGCTCAAGCCCGCCTTTTGGCAAAGGCGCCTACGGCAAGTCGGACGCTGCGCAGCGCGGCCCGAATGGTGATGCGCGGCGGGCTGGGACAGCCCGCCCCACCTCTTACCGCTCCTTCGGTGAAGCCACGCCGAGGAACTTGCGCACCTCGCTGAAGTAGCCGTCGGGAGCCGCCTGGGTGGCATGGCTGCGGGCGCCTTCAAACCAGGACTGGGTGGTCGGCGAGTGGCCCTGGGCGACCTTGAGCAGCAGATCCATCGGGATCGGCACAGCGTGACCGCTGTGGATGGCGGCGGAAAGGGTCATTTCGGCGGCACGGCTGAACACCCACTCGAGGTCGGCCCCGGAGAAGCCTTCGGTGGCGGTGACCAGGGCCGGCACGTCGAGGTTGGAGATCGGCTTGCCGCGGGCCTGCAGGCTGATGATTTCGGCGCGGGCGGCGGCATCGGGCGGCGGTACGAAGATGGCCTGGTCGAAACGACCCGGGCGACGGAAGGCGGGGTCGATCTGCCAGGGTTGGTTGGTGGCGCCAATGACGAGCACGCGCGGGTTGTCGCGCAGGCCGTCCATCTCATGGAGAAACTGGTTCACCAGGTTGCGCATCTGGCTCTCGCGCACGTGGCGGCGGTCCTGGGCGAGAGAATCGAGGTCGTCGAACACCAGCACGCAGGGGGCGTTGGCGCGGGCGGTTTCGAAGATCTGGTGCAGGTTGCGCTCGGTGCTGCCGAAGTAGGGGTCGAAGATCTCGTGCAGGCCGACCGACAGGTAATTGCAGGGCACCTCGCCGGCGACCGCGCGCAGCATGAGGGTCTTGCCGCAGCCGGGCGGGCCATAGATGAGGATGCCGCCGCCGGTGCCGCGGCCATAGGCCTTGTACAGGTCCGGGAATTGCAGCGGGTAGGTGATCTTCAGGCGGATCTCCTCTTTCAATGCCTCCATGCCGCCGACATCGGCGAAGCTGGTGCCAAAGCGCTGGGGATCGCCGGGGGCGTAAAAGGTCTCCGGGCGCCAGTCATAGGGAGGCTCATCGAAGGGGTCCTCGTAGGCCTCGGCACCGCCTTCGGCATCGTCGCTGAAGTCCGCCAGACCGGGCAGTTCCGGCAGGGACGGGGCGGGGGAGGCGCGCCGGGCTTCGCGGGCGCTGCGGCCGAGTTCCTTCTCCAGGGCGGGATCGGCGACGCTGCCATCGAGTTGGACGGCGCGGTCAAAGTGTTCAATCGCCTTGGCGCGGTCGTTTTCGCTGAGGTAGACCCGGCAGAGCAGCAGGTGGGCCTGGGCATGGTCGGGTTCCTGGAGCAGGACGCGCTCGGCACGTACCGCGGCCCCGGAGGCGTCGCCCTGCAGAAACAGCACCCGGGCGACCCCGATCTGGGCGTCGGCATGGCCGGGATCCAGCGCGAGCACGCGCTCGAAGGCGCCGCGCGCCTCGTCGAGCTGGAGCTGGTCCAGGCAGGCGTGGCCATGGAGCAGGAGCAGCGAGACGTTGTCGGGCGACTGTTTCAGGGCGTCGCGGATGGCCTGGAGGGATGACATAGCCTGGGATTTGGTGGCACGGCGATGGCCGTGTCCCTGTCCAGATAGTGCCACCGCGGGCCGGATGCCAGAGGTTTTTTCCACCCCGACCCCGGCGCACTCCAGGGTTGCGCAACGCGCCGCGCGTGCCTTCTTGGCGACCCCTTATGTCCAGCGAGCCGCGCAAAGCCTTTCCTTTTTCCGAGTTCGAGCCGAAGTGGCAGGGCGAATGGGAGGCGCAGAACGCCTTCCGCACGCCCAACCCCGGCGATGCCGACTTCGACGCCTCGAAGCCGAAGTACTACGTGCTCGACATGTTCCCGTACCCGAGCGGCAACGGCCTGCACGTCGGTCACCCGGAGGGCTACACCGCCACCGACATCATTGGCCGCTTCAAGAAGATGAGCGGCTTCAACGTCCTGCACCCGATGGGCTGGGACGCGTTCGGCCTGCCTGCCGAGCAGTACGCGATCAAGACCGGCACCCACCCACGGGTCACCACCGAGGCGAACATCGCCAACTTCACCAAGCAGCTCAAGAGCCTCGGCTTTGCCTACGACTGGAGCCGCGAGGTCAACACCACCGACCCCGGCTACTTCAAGTGGACGCAGTGGATCTTTCTCAAGCTGTACAACAGCTACGTCGGCGAGGATGGCAAGGCGCATCCGGTCAGCGAACTGGAGGGCCAGGGGCTGAGCCGCGCCGAGATCGACGCGCGTCGCCTGGCCTACGTCAGCGAGGCGCCGGTCAACTGGTGCCCGGCCCTGGGTACCGTGCTGGCCAACGAGGAGGTTATCGACGGCAAGAGCGAGGTCGGGGGACACCCGGTCGAACGCCGCCCCATGCGCCAGTGGATGCTGCGCATCACCGCCTACGCCCAGCGCCTCATTGAGGAACTGGACGGCCTCGACTGGCCGGAGAGCATCAAGTTGCTGCAGCGCAACTGGATCGGTCGCAGCGAGGGCGCGGAGGTGCGATTTGCGATTGCCGATCTCAAATCACCCATTTCAAACCCTGAAATCACCGTCTTCACCACAAGGCCCGACACCCTGTTCGGGGCCACTTACATGGTGCTGGCGCCGGAGCATCCGCTGGTCGATGTGCTGGCGACCGAGGAACAGGCCGCGGAGATCGAGGCCTATCGTGAGAAGACTTCGCGCAAGAGCGACCTCGAGCGCACCGAGTTGGCCAAGGACAAGTCCGGGGTTTTCACGGGTTCCTACGCCATCAACCCGGTCAACCAAGAGCGCATCCCGATCTGGATCGCCGACTACGTGCTCATGGGCTACGGCACCGGTGCCATCATGGCCGTACCGGCGCACGACGAGCGCGACTTCGAGTTCGCGCAGAAGTTTGGGCTGCCGGTGAAGCAGGTTGTGCAGCCGCCGGAGGGCAAGGACTGGCAGGGCTACACCGACGACGGCCTCGCCGTGAACTCGGGCTTCCTTGACGGCTTGACCACGCCTGACGCGAAGCGCAGCATCACCGCCTGGCTCGAGGAAAAGAGCCTGGGCAAGGGCACCGTCAATTACAAGCTGCGCGACTGGCTGTTCAGTCGCCAGCGCTACTGGGGCGAGCCCTTCCCGATCGTCTGGGAGGACGGTCATCACCGCGCGCTGTCGGAAGCCGAGCTGCCGTTGCTGCCGCCGGATCTGGAGGATTTCCGCCCGACCGGAACCCCCGAGCCGCCGCTGTCGAAGGCGACCGACTGGGTGCAGTATTCCCCGACCGCGAAACGCGAGTTGAACACCATGCCGCAGTGGGCCGGCTCCTGCTGGTACTACCTGCGTTACTGCGACGCCCGCAACAGCGAGCGTTTCGTCGGCGTCGATGCCGAGCAGTACTGGATGGGTGGCGGCAAGCCCGGTGGCGTCGACCTCTATGTCGGCGGCACCGAGCACGCCGTGTTGCACCTGCTGTACGCGCGCTTCTGGCACAAGGTCCTGTTCGACCTTGGCCAGGTCAGCACGCCCGAGCCCTTCCAGCGTCTGGTCAATCAGGGCCTGATCCTCGGCGAGGACGGTCAGAAGATGTCGAAGTCGCGCGGCAACGTCGTCAATCCCGACGATGTCGTGCGCGAGTACGGCGCCGACGCCCTGCGCCTCTATGAGATGTTCATGGGGCCGCTGGAACAGGTGAAACCCTGGAGCATGAAGGGCGTCGAGGGCGTGTACCGCTTCCTCGCCCGCGTCTGGCGCCTGGTCATGGAAGTCGATGACGAGGGCGTCTGGAGTCCGTCCAAGGCCCTGCAGGACGTGCCGGCCGACAAGGCCCTGACCAAGGTGCTGCACGAGACAATCAAGAAGTGCGGCGAGGACATCGAGAAGCTCAGCTTCAACACCGCGATCAGCCAGATGATGGTTTGCACCAACGCCTTCACCGGCGCCGAGGTCAAGCCGGCCGGAGCCATTGCCACCTTCCTGCGCGTGCTCAGCCCCTTCGCCCCGCACCTGGCCGAGGAGTTGAATGCGCAGATTCGCGCCCGCTTCCCGCTGCTGGCGACCCCGGGCTTCCTGAGCGACGCCGCCTGGCCGACCTACGATCCCGCCGCGATGATCGAGGACGAGGTGGAGATCGTTTTCCAGGTCAACGGCAAGCTGCGCGACAAGGCGCGTGTGCCGGTTGCCGCGAGCAAGGAGGAGATCGAGGCGATCGCCCTCGCCAGCGCCCGCGTCCAGGAGTTCATGGAAGGCAAGCCGGTCAAGAAGGTCATCGTCGTGCCCGGCAAGCTGGTCAACGTCGTGGTCTGAGCCGCTGCGCCCGCCGGTTCCCAGGAATCGGCGGGCGAACGCAGTTCGAGCTTGCCAGTCGCTCGGCGGGCCGCTCATGCTGCGGCCATGTTCCGTCGATCCCTGTTGTTTTTCGCTTTGGTGTCGGTCGCCGCGGCCGAGGGCATGCACCACTGCGAGCACTGTGCCAAGCACCTGCTGCCGCCGGTGACCCAGCTGGTGGCGGGACGCAAGTATGCCCGCGATCGCCGGGTCGACATCCAGCACCTGCGCCTGGAGGTGACGCCTGACTTTGCCGCGCGCACGGTGGCGGGCAAGATGGTCATGGACTTCACCCCAATCGGCCTGCCGCTGACGAAATTCGAGCTGGATGCGGTCGATCTGCGCATCAGCGAGGTGAGCCTGGAGGGCGCGGCCCTGGCCGACTGGCAGGCGGGGGCCGACAAGCTGGTGCTGCAGTTGGCCGAGCCGGCCGCACCGGGTGCCGCGCTGAAGCTGCGCGTCACCTGGACGGTGGCGCCCGAGCGCGGCCTGTACTTTCGCACCCCGGAGATGGGTTATGCGCCGGGCGATACCCAGTTGTGGACCCAGGGCGAAGCCGACCTGCACCGCTTCTGGTTTCCCTGCTACGACTACCCGAACGAGCGTTTCAGCAGTGAGGTGCTCTGCGAGGTGGCGCAGGGCATGGAGGTGGTTTCCAACGGCGTGCTGCTAAGCCGGGAGCCGGTGGGCGACCGCGTGCGCTGGCACTGGCGCCAGGACAAGCCGCACGTGAATTACCTCGTGGCCCTGGCGGCGGGCTACTTCCACAAGCTCGAGGACCGCGCCGGCGAACTGCCGCTGGCCCTGTTCGTGCCGCCGTCGCTGAAGGACACGGCGCAGGCGGCCTTTGCCGACACCCGCGCCATCCTCGGCTTTTACGAGCGCGAGATCGGCCTGGCCTTTCCCTGGGACAAGTACCACCAGGTCTACTGCCTCGACTTCCTGGCCGGCGGCATGGAGAACACGAGCTGCACCTTCAATGCCGCCGGGCTGCTGTTCGACCGCTCGTCCGAGACCCTGCGCACCCTGCACCGGCTCGACGCCCACGAGACCGCGCACCAGTGGTTTGGCGACCTGGTGACCTGCCGCGACTGGTCGCACCTGTGGTTGAATGAGGGGTTTGCCAGTTACTACACCGTGCTTTACGAGGGCGTGAAGAGCGGTGAGGAGGCGATGAAGTTCGCGCTCTGGCGCGAGGCCGAGGAGGTGTTTCGCGCCAAGGACAGCCGGCCGACGGTCTGGCGGGATTACGGCGACCCGATGCAGCAGTTCGACACCCGGGTCTATCCCAAGGGGGCCTGGATCCTGCACATGCTGCGCAGCCAGCTTGGGCCGGAGCTGTTCCGCAAGGGCATTCGGCTTTACCTGGAGCGTCACCGAAACGGCATCGTCGGCACCGACGACCTGCATGACGCGCTGCAGGAAGTCAGCGGGTTGTCACTGGATGCCTTCTTTGACCAGTGGCTGTATCACGGGGGCTGGCCGGAGCTCGACGTCTCCTATGCCTGGGATGGTGGCGCCAAGCTGGCGAAGCTGACGGTGAAACAGACCCAGAAGGTGAGCGACCAGGTGCGGCTGTTTCAGCTGCCGTTGCCGGTGGCCTTCACGCTCAAGGGCGAGGCCAAACCCCGGCGGGTGACGCTGGAGGTCGGTCGAGCCGAGGAATCGTTCTACGTGTCGCTGCCGTCGGCTCCGGAGTTTGTCCGGGTCGATCCGGACTACACCCTGCTGTCGCCGATCCGCTTCACGCCGCCGGGCGACCAACTCGACCGCCAGTTGCAGAGTGATGTCATCGGTCGCCTGCTCGCCGTGCGCGCGCTGGGCGACAAGAAGGATGCGGGCAGTGTCGCCAAGCTGGCGGGGCGCCTGCGTGAGGACGGCTTTTACGGCGTACGCGCCGAGGCGGCCGCCGTGCTGGCCAAGGTGGCGACCCCGGAGGCGCGAGCCGCTCTGATTGTCGGGTTGCAGGGGCAGGACGACGCGCGGGCGCGCAAGGCGGTGGTTGAGGCGCTGGCGGCGGTGCCGCATCCCGAGGCGCAGGTGGCGCTGTGGCGGCAGGCGCAGGTGGAAAAGAACCCGGAAATCCTGGCCGCCATTGCCCGCAGCTGGGGCGCGCGCCCGGGCGATGCCGAGGTGGCGAAGGCCCTGCAGGAACTGTTCCGTCGCCCGAGTTTTGGCCACCAGTTGGCGGCCGCGGTGGCCGCCGCCTGGCGGGCCCAGGATGAAGCGAGTGCCGTGCCGCTGCTGCTCGCCGACTTGAGGTCGCAGCCGCTGGCCTGGCGCACGCGCGATCAGGCGACCGCACTCGACACGCTCGCCTTTCTGTCGCGCAAGCAGCCGAACCGCGACGAGGTGCGCGCCTTCCTGATCGAACATCTGACACATCCCAAGCAGGAGCTGAGGGTGGCCGCCGCGAAGGCGCTCGGTACGCTGCGCGATCCGCGTGCGCTGGCCGTGCTGGAACCGATGCTTGTCGGTGGCGGTCCGTATGCGGATCCCGTGCGCGAGACGGCGGCCGCCTCGGTGCGCGCGCTGCAGAGCGAGGAGCCGGCGCCGGCCGAGTTGAAGAAGCTCTGGCAGGAGGTGCAGCAGTTGCAGAAAAAGGCGGAGACCCTGGAGAAGCAGCTCGCTGATCAGAAGAAAAAGGCGGCGCCGGTGAAGTGATGCTTGGGTTGCATCGGCCGCGGGCTTGTGGGATGTCAGGGTGCCATGAATCGCCGTCACTTCCTCGCCTCCGCCCTTGCCGCCAGCCTGTCGTCCGTCGCCGCCCGCGAGGGCCGCGCGCCGCGCCTGGTGCTGCGCTCGTCCTGGCAGACCGTCAACATCGGTGACATCGCCCACACGCCGGGCGTGCTGGCCCTGCTGGAGAAGCATCTGCCCGGGGTGGAAGTCTGGCTTTGGCCGAGCAAGGTCGACAACGGGGTCGAGGAGTTGCTGAAGGCGCGCTTCCCCAAGGTGCGGATTCTGAAATCGAAGGCCGAGATCGAAACCGCCTTCAGCGAGTGCGACTTCCTGCTGCACGGTTCGGGCCCCTCGCTGGTGGCGCAGAACGACGTGCTGCGCTGGCGCGAGGCGACCGGCAAGCCCTACGGCATCTACGGCATCACCTTCGCCGCCCGCGGTTCGACCTCGACCCAGGATGCGTCCGACGCGGCGCTGGCCAAGTCGCTCGATGTCTTCAATCAATCGCGCTTCGTGTTCTTCCGTGATTCGGTGTCGCTCGGCCTGGCCCGCGAGCTCGGCTGCACCTGTCCGATCCTCGAGTTTGGTCCCGATGGCGCCTTCGCCACCGACCTGCGCGACGACGCCAAGGCGCTGGCCTTTTTGCAGAAACACGGGCTGGAGGAGGGCAAGTTCCTCTGCTGCATCCCGCGCCTGCGCTACACGCCGTACTGGACGATCCCGGAAAAGAAGGCGGCCATGGATCCGGTCAAGCACGCCCGCAATGAAGCCCTCAAGGAGCATGACCACGCGCAGCTGCGCCAGGCCATCGTCGAGGTCGTGCGTCAGACGGGCATGAAAGTGCTGGTCTGCCCGGAGGACCGCACGCAGATGGCGGTCGGCAAAGAACTGCTGTTCGACCCGCTGCCGGCGGACGTCAAACCCAGCGTGGTCTGGCGTCCCGACTACTGGCTGACCGGCGAGGCCCTGAGCACCTACGTGCGCAGCGCCGGCCTGTTCGGCAACGAGATGCACAGCCCGATCATGTGCATCGGCAACGGCATCCCGGCGATTGTCTGTCGCTGGGCCGAGCAGACCAGCAAAGGCTTCATGTGGCGCGACATCGGCCTCGACGAATGGCTGTTTGATCTCGATCAGGAGGCGCAGCTTGCCGGCATCGTGCCGGCCGTGCTCGCGATGGCCAAGGACCCGGCGACCGCAAGGGCCAAGGCGGCCAAGGGACGCGCCTTTGTCGAACAACGCCAGCGCGAAACGATGGCCGTGGTCGGTCGCTCGCTCGCCTGAGCCCCGGCTCAGGCGCCAACGTCCAGGCCGGAGACGATCTGCGGGTAGTCGGTCAGGTTCACGAGGGCGATGCCGTAGCGCTGGGCGATGGCATCGGCCTCGGACTCCGGATAGTCGTCGCGGTAGTACACCTCCTTGACTCCGTAGGCGCAGAGCATCTGCATGCAGCTCGTGCAGGGTTTGGTCGTGCAGGCGACCAGACGCACGTTGCCGCGGGTGAACAGGCTGCAGAGGTTGACTTCGGCATGCAGCATGTACTTGCGGCGCTCATCGCGGTCGGCCCAAAACTCCTGGGCGGCGTCGTAGCCGGGTGCCAGGCCGTTGTAGGCGGTGCCGATGACCCGGTTGTCGAAGTCGATCGCCACCGCGCCGACCTTGCGGTAGGGATCCTCGGAACGCAGGCTGGCGACGTGGGCCAGGGCCATGGCGTACTCCGGAATCGTCAGACGGGTGCGGGGCGAGGCGGACATGGCGCATTCACCACGGGGCGGCGGCGAGGTCAAACCCGGATTCAGGGCGGCTGCAGGTCGTCGATTTTCAAAAAGTTCACTTGAACAGTATTTAAATTTGAATTAAACATGTGTTTCCATGAACAGTTCGAAACACGCCAAGCTGCCCCGTCTGCTCGATCATCTGCGCCACCTCATCCACGCCGATTCCGGTCGCCTGGTGCGCCGCCGTGACCTGTATGACCCGAACCAGGGCGAGGTGCAGCTGGAGTTCGATCTCGAGCCGCGCGCCAAGGCCAGCTTTTGGCGCGGCGGTCAGGCGCGGAGCTGAGCGGCTCTGAAGGCCGTCGCGACGGGGCGCGTGGTTTAAGCGAGGATCTCGCGGATCACCTTGCCGAAGTCGCGCTCGAGTCGCTTGCGCCCCGGCACCTCCATGCGGTGCGGGTTCAGCCCGAGCTGGTGCAGGACCGTGGCGTGGATGTCGGTGACGTAGTGCGGGTGTTCCACCGCGTGGAAACCGAGCTCGTCGGTGGCGCCATGGAGGGTGCCGCCCTTGATGCCGCCGCCGGCCATCCAGACGCTGAAGCCGAAGGGATGATGGTCGCGTCCATCGGCCCCCTGCGAGCCGGGGGTGCGGCCGAACTCGGTGCCGAAGACCACGAGGGTGTCATCGAGCAGGCCGCGCTGCTTGAGGTCCTTGAGCAGGCCGGCGATGGGTTTGTCGACCTGTTCGGCCAGGGCGGAGTGATTCTTTTTCAGCCCTGAATGCGAATCCCAGGCCCCGGCGGCGCCGTCGCCATGGAGGATCTGGATGAAGCGCACGCCGCGCTCGGCGAGCCGGCGGGCGACCAGCAATTGGCGGGCGAAGGGTTCGGTGACCTTCTGGTCGAGGCCGTACAGTCGCTTCGTTTCCTCGCTTTCGTCGGCGAGGTCGAGGGTTTCCGGCACAGCGGTCTGCATGCGGTAGGCGAGGGTGTAACTGCGCAGGCGCGCGGCCAGCATGGCATCGCCGGGGTGTTCAGCGGCGGCGAGGCGGTTGAGGCGCTGGACGAGGTCGAACTGCGCGGCCTGCTGCGGGCGGGCGATCCCGCCCTCCGAGGTGGCGAAGGCGAGGGGATTGGCGGGGTCGACGCTGAGCTTCACTGCATCGTGGGCCGGGCCGAGGTAATGGCCGTCGCGGGTGTCGAAGAAGCGCGGGCCCATGCTGACGAAGGACGGCAGGTTGTCGGTCAGGCTGCCGAGCCCCCAGTTCACCCAGGCACCGAGGGTGGGCGCGCGCGGCTCGAGCATGTGGCGGCCGCTGTGGAACTGCACCTGGGCGCCGTGGTTGTCGTCGGTCGTCCACAGGCTGCGGATGAAGGCGATCTGATCGGCGCAGGAACCGATGTGCGGGAACCAGTCGCTGATCTCCACCCCGCACTGGCCGTACTTTTGGTAACCGATCTGCAGCGGGTAGATGACGTTGCGTTGCTGGCCGTTGGCGTCGTTGACGACCACCACGCGCACCTTCTTCAGCTTCTCCGGATCCTGGACATCCTTGAAGGGTGTTTCGCCGATCGACTTGCCGGCGTAGCGGTTGAGCGCCGGCTTCGGATCGAAGCTTTCCATGTGGCTGACACCGCCGCGCATGAACAGCCAGATGACCCGCTTCGCCTTGGGCGCATGCATGGGCAGGCCATCCGGGGGGCGGGCTCCGCCAGCGGCGCCGGCCTCGCGCGCCAGCAGCGCCTGCAGGGCGATGCCGGAGAGACCCGTGAGAAAGGGACGGCGTTGGAGAAGGTCGGGAAACATGACCGTGCTTGGGCAGTGTACGCTGCGTTTGCGGGCAATGCTTCAGCCGCGGCGAAGTTCCACCCCGGGTGGGCGTAGTCTCGTTCGCCCGAACGAGGGCTTGGGAAGGACGTCTTGGGTGTCCGATCCCGCCCATGCGTCGCTTGCGCACCGGCCTGCCGCGTGTTTCGTTGGCGCATGTTCGAATCGAGAGGTCGACCGCTGGCTTCCCGCTGGGCCTTTGCCGGCCGCCTGTTCCGCCATGGCGCCATCGCCACGCTTGTGGTAGGCGTCGCCCTGGGCATCGGCGTGCTCGGCTACCATCATCTGGCCGGTCTGCCCTGGCTGGACGCGCTGGAGAACGCCTCGATGATCCTCGGTGGCATGGGGCCGGTGAGCGAGATGCGCAGCGAGGCCGGCAAGCTCTTCGCCAGCGCCTACGCCCTGTTCTGCGGCCTGGTGTTCATCGGCGTCATGGGCATCGTTTTGGCGCCGGTGGCGCACCGCCTGCTGCACGCCTTCCACCTGGAGGAGGACGAGGAGCCCAGCTGAGCGCGGTTCAGCGCACGGTGACGAAGTCGTTGTGGTTGAACAGGGCCTGCAGCACCAGCGGGCGGCTGAGTTCGCCGAGTGAAGCGAGGCAGGTGGCTTCCTCCTCGGTTGTGGCGGAGCGACCGAGCACGGCGAGGAAACTTTCGCGGACGAAGCCGCGGTCATCGAGGCCGCCGAGGCGTTGGGCCAGGGCGGTGGCGCAGTCGTGCGAGAGCCGGCTGTTGACCAGGGCCAGGGCCTGCTGGGGAGCGACGCTTTCCTCGCGGCGGTAGCACTCGAGCACGCTGGCGTTGTCGAAGACGCCGAGGAAGAGGTTCTGCTCGTTGGCGGTTTGGTTGAAGTAGAGCGAGCGGCGGGCGGTGGTCTCCAGCTTGACCGGGTCGAGGGTGGGGCCGCCGAGGGCGGGATCGAGTCGACCGCTGACCTGCAGCAGGCTGTCGCGCACCGCCTGCGACTCCAGGCGACGCGCGTTCATGCGCCAGTAGTGCAGGTTGTCGGGATCCGCGGCCAGAGTTGGCGGGTCGACACCCGCGTTCGAGGAGAGGCGGGCATAGGCCGCGCTGAGCACGAGTTCGCGGTGCAGCCATTTCAGGCTCCAGCCGTTCTGCATGAAACGCACGGCCAGGCTGTCGAGCACGTCCTGATGCAGGGGGGCGGGACTGCGCCGGCCGAAGTCGCTGACATCGGCGACCAGCGGCGAGCCGAAGTGCCGCAGCCAGACGTGGTTGACCAGCACGCGGGCGGTGAGCGGGTTGGCTTCGTCGGCAATCCAGCGTGCCAGCGCCAGACGCCGTCCGCTGCTGGTGTCGGGGTAGCTTTGCACCTCGGCGTTGCCCGCCTCGTCCGGGCCTTCCTGCGCCTTGAGGCTGGCGCGCGGCCGCGTGTAGGTCAGGCCGGGTTCACGAACTTGCTTCCGGGCTTCGGCGAGAGCCGTCTGCGCATCCTTGAGCTTTTTCTCGGCCGCGGTTCTCTTTTTCGAATCCTGGAGATCGGCGCTGTGCTGCGCCTGAAAGAGGTCGAGTTCGGCCTGGGCGAGTCGGCGCCGGGCATCGGCCGCGGCGGCCTTGGCGGCGCGGGTTTTGTCTGACGGCTGGCTTTCGGCGGCATGGACCGCGCGCAACCAGTCGGGCCGGGTTTGGGCGAGGGCGAGGCGGAGACGGGCCAGCGGCAGTTGGGGCGTATCGGCGAGTGGCGAACTGGAGCCGGCGGGCTCAAGGGATGCGTCGGCGTCGAGTGCTTCGAGGCGCAGCGCGTGGAACTCGGTGGCGGCATCAAAGGCGACGAGGCGCAGGTGACCGTCCTCGATGCGCTGACTCAGGCGGTGGGCGATGACGAGTTCGCCATCGAGGCGAACATTGAGCAGGTCACCGCGCACGCGCAGCTCCAGCTCATAGGTCTGGCCGGTGCGGATCGGCAGGGCCTTGGCGGCACCGGCGGGATAACTCGACTGGCCGCCGCGGCTGAGCGCGACCTGGACCTTGCTGCCCCCCTCGACGGCGCTGGCATAAACGAGGGTGTCGTCACCACCGGCGCCGTCGAAGGCGAGACCGACCGATTTCCACTTCTGGCCACCGGTGATCGTGAAACGCAGGCTGGCGGCGAAGTCGCGCGGGTGCGGCTGACGCAACTCAAGCATGCGCCGCGAGGCCCCCGTCTCCAGCTGGCGCAGCCGGCCCTCGCTCCAGCGCCAGTCGCCGGCGAGAATGCTGTAACGCTCCGGTTGTTCAGCATGGAAGTCCTCGCTGAGGGGATTGAAGGCCGGTTGCGCGGCCGTCGGGCGTTCCGGCTTGGCGGCTGTGGTGGCGGCGGAAGCTTCGAGCTTGGCGAGCTGCTGTTGCGCCGCCTGGATGTCGGACTCGGCGGCGCGCAGGTGATCCGCCAGAACAAACGACAGCAGCAGCGGGCGGGCACTGGCAGGCGGAAGTGGGACGGGTTGCACGACGAAGGCCGGTCCTTTCAGCGCCTTGGGAACCCCGGGTTCGATCGGACGCGACTTGTCCTCGTTCTTGTCGTCGCCGCGGACGTGGCGCCAGGTGGGCCGGTCGAGGTGGAGGTCGAAGACTCGCGGCAGGCCATCCTTCTCGAGATCCGTGACGCCGGGCTGCGGATCGAGGCGGACGTGCAGCGGTTCAAAGACCGCGCGCATCCGGTAGAACTCCGCATGGTCGACCGGGTCATACTTGTGGTCGTGGCATTTCACGCACTGCATCGTCAGGCCGAGGAAGGCGCGGTTGGTGTGCTCGACAGTGTCGTCGAGCCAGGTGGTGCGGTTGAAGAGGTAGTAACTGCGGGCGAGAAAGCCGGTGGCGCGCAGGTTGGCGCGGTCGTTGGGGGCAAGTTCATCGGCCGCGAGCATCTGCAGGATCATCGTGTCGTAGCCCTTGTCAGAGTTGAGCGATTCGACGATCCAGTCGCGCCAGTGCCAGAGGTGCTTCTGGCTGTAGCGAAGTTGGTTGCCGAGGCCATACCAGTCCGAGTAGCGCCAGACGTCCATGAAGTGCCGGCCCCAGCGCTCGCCGTATTGGGGCGAGGCAAGCAGGCGGTCGACGACCTTGGCACGGGCGGTCGCGGCGGCGTCGGATCCGGCGGAAGCTGCCGAGGGTGTTTGGGTGGCCAGGAACGCGCGGATGTCCTCCGGCGTCGGCGGCAGGCCGGTCAGATCCAGATGAACGCGGCGCAGCCAGGTTTCCGGGGCGGCGGGCGGTTGCGGTTTCAGGCCGCGCGCGGCGAGTTTTTGATCAAGCAGGCGGTCGACGCTGCGGGCGTGATCCTTGGGCAACTGATAGGCCCAGTGCGAGTTCGGGTCGGGCTCCGGCTGTTCATCGGCCGGGCCAGGCGCACCGGCGGCGATCCAGGCTTTGAGCAGGTCGATCTGTTCCTCGCTGAGGGCCGCGCCCTCGCCCTCGGGCGGCATGCGCTCGTCAAGATCGCGGCTGGTGACACGCGCCAGCAGCAGGTTGCCGTTCTGAGCGAGCAGGTCGCCGGCGTCGCCGCCCTGGCGCATGAGGGCGACCGTGTCCATGCGCAGGCTGGCCTTCTGCTTGAGGGCACCATGGCAGGCATAGCAGCGCTCCTGCAGCAGCGGCTTGATGTCGCGCAAGTAGTCGGCCGCCGACAGCAGGGTGGGCACGAGCAGGAGGCTGGCGGGCAGAAGGCAGTGCATGGGAGCAGGCAGGGATACGCTGTGCACAGCCCCTCGTTATCGGGGGGTGAGTCGATCTTGGCGTTCCGATCACGGTCGTGAACCGCTGATTTGACGCGGGTCCTGAGGTGAAGCAGCGGTGGGCTGCTGTAGGCGGGGTCAGTGATCCAGTCATGCGCGATGCTCGCGCTCCGGTCGGATCAAACCAGGGCTTTAGCCCGCAAAGGGTCGGCCACCTCGGGACGGGCTGAGACCCTGGAGTGCCCGGGTCAACGCACCTGCCGGGCGCGGACCCAATGGCGGCGGCGCGCCGCCGCGACGTGCCTGATGGTTTTCCCCGACACCGGCGTACTCCTTCGATGCGTTTTTTCCTTCTGACGGCTGCCTTGCTGACTTTTGCCCTTTCCTCCCATGCGAAGGAGCCGGAGGCGTTCACGGTGGAGGTGGAGACGGTGATGGAGCATGACGATGGCAAGTTCCTCTGGTTTCACCCGCGGGCGGCGGCGGTGCCGGGCGGGGTGGTGATGACGATCCAGAAGCATCTGAAGGTTTCCGACTACTACTCGGGTCTGCATGTGATGACGCGCAAGGGTGTCGATGGTCCCTGGTCGGGGCCGGTGCTGCCGCCGGAGCTGGATTGGCGGGTGCAACCGGATGGGGTGACGGTCAGTGTCGCCGATGTGACGCCGGGCTGGCATGCGCCGAGCGGTCGCCTGATCGCCCTCGGCGCGCAGGTGCGCTACAACCCGAAGGGCAAACAGCTCGAGGACGTGCCGCGCGCCCATCAGACGGTGTATGCGGTCTTCAATCCGCAGACGGGCAAGTGGTCGCCCTGGCGTCGCCTGGAACTGCCGGAGGGCGAACTGTTCAACTTTGCCCGCAACGCCTGCGCGCAGTGGCTGGTGAAGCCGGACGGCCACCTGCTGGTGCCGCTCTACGTGGGGCCAAGCACGAAACAGCCGTTCTCGACGACGGTGGCGGAATGCCGCTTCGATGGCGAAACGCTGACCTATGTCCGCCATGGCGATGTCCTCCGCCTGGACCTGAAGCGCGGTCTTTATGAGCCTTCGCTGATCGCCTTTCGGGGGCGCTACTACCTGACCCTGCGCAACGATGTGCGCGGGTATGTCAGTGTCGGCGACGACGGTCTGCACTATGCCGAGCCCAAGCCCTGGACCTTTGACGACGGCATTGAGTTGGGCAGCTACAACACGCAGCAGCACTGGCTGGCGCAGGGGGATTCGCTCTACCTCGTGTACACCCGGCGCGGGGCGAACAACGATCACATCGTCCGCCATCGCGCGCCGCTGTTCCTGGCGCGGGTCGATCCCGACAAGCTGCAGGTGGTGCGTGCCAGCGAGCGCGTGGTGGTGCCGGAGCGCGGGGCTGAACTCGGCAATTTCGGCGCCTGCCGGATCAGCGACGACGAGGCCTGGGTGACGGTGTCGGAGGGCATGTTCATGAAGGACTCTGCCGTGCGCGGGGCCAGGGGAGCGACCTTTGTCGCCCGCATCCGCTGGGCACCGCCGCCGCGCTGAGGAAGAACTGGCTGCGGCGGGACGTAGCACCTGCATGCTGCGTCGCCCCTTCCTGCAAAGCCTGTTCGCCGCCCCCGCGCTCGGTCTGCGCGCCGCCGAGGGCGGTCTGGGCCTGGCCACCTTTGAGACGGAGGTGACGCCGCCTCTCGAGTCGCCGCTCTGCCATGGCAATGTCACCCCGGCCCGGCAGATCCTCACGCCACTGCTCGCCCGCGGGGTGGTCCTGCTCGGCGCCGGCGACCCGATCGTGCTCTGCGCGCTCGACTGGGTGGCGCTGGCGAATGCCAGTCATGAGGCGATCCGCGAAACGATCGCGCAGTCGGTGGGCACGAAGCCCGAGCGTGTGGCGGTGCACACGGTGCATCAGCACGACGCGCCCGGCAGCGATCTCGACACCGAGCGCCTGCTCGCCGCGCACGGTCTTGGCGGTCGCTTTTCCAATGCGGAACTCGATCAGCGGGTGTTTCAGGCCATCGCGCAGGCAGCCCGTGCCAGCCTGGCCCGGGCGCAGGCGGTCGATCAGGTCGGTTTCGGCACCGGCAAGGTGGAAAAGGTCGCCTCCAACCGCCGCGTGCTCGGACCCGATGGCAAGGTGGCCTTCACCCGCATGAGTGCCTCGAAGCATCCGCAGGCGGCCAGCGCGCCCGAGGGCGTGATCGATCCGCTGCTGCGGATGGTCAGCTTCTGGCAGGGCGAGCGACCGCTGGCGGCGCTCACCTATTATGCCACGCATCCGATGAGTTATTATGGCAAGGGCGGGGTGAACTGGGATTTCATCGGTGGCGCGCGCGCCCTGCTCGATCAGGCCCTGCCCGGCGTGCACTGCGTGCATTTCAACGGCGCCGGGGGCAACATCACGGCCGGCAAGTACAACGATGGCGATCCGGCCAACCGTCCGGTGCTGGCGGAGCGGGTGTTTGCCGGCATGCAGTCGGCCTGGCAGGCGCAGCGACGCCAGGCACTGACCGTGGCCGACCTCGAATGGCAGGTGCGACCCATCGCGCTGCCGGCGCGGCACGCCGGTGAGCAGGCGCAACTGCAGGCCGCCTTGGCCGATGCCAAGCGACCCTTTGCCCAGCGGGTGTTTGCCGCGCGTGATCTGGCGTTTCAACAGCGACTCGCCGCTGGCGGCACGATCCCGCTCGGCTGCCTGCGCCTCGGCTCGGCGCGCCTCCTGCACCTGCCGGCGGAGTTGTTCATCGAGTACCAGCTCGCCGCCCAGCGGATGCGGCCGAACGACTTCATTGCGGTGGCCGCCTATGGCGACAACGCCCCGGGGTACATCGGCACCGAGATCGCCTACAGCCAGGGCGGTTATGAGGTGGAGCACCGGGTGTCGCGCGTGGCGCCTGAAGTCGAGCCGCGGCTGACCGCAGCCATGCGTGAGTTGCTGCAGGTGGAAGCTTGAGCGCGAAAAGCGGGGGGTGGTTGGCGTATGCCTACTTTCGCCCATGAAACGCCTGCTTCTGTCCTTCCTCCTCGCCTCCGCCGCCGCCGCCGCCGACATCCGCACCGAGCACGATGTCGATTACCTCGGTGCGGGTCGCGCGGAGAAGGCGGATCTGTACCTGCCGGCCGAGGTGCAACCGGGACAAAAGTTCCCGGCCGTACTGATCATTCACGGCGGCGGCTGGATCGGGGGCGACAAACGCGCGGCGCGCGAAATCAACATCGGCACCACGCTGGCGCAGAACGGCTATGTGGGCATGAGCATCAACTACCTGCTGGCCACGGCCGATCATCCCGGGCCGACCTGGCCGCAGAACCTGCATGACTGCAAAACCGCGGTGCGCTGGTTGCGCGCGAATGCCGGGCGACTGCACATCGATCCGGAGCGCATCGGCGTCATCGGCGGTTCGGCGGGCGGACATCTGGCTGCCATGGTCGGTTTGACCGGGCCTGAGCTGGATCCGCCGGGGCAGGGGGATTGCCGCGTGCGCTGCGCGGTCGATCTGTATGGACCGGTGCTGTGGTTCGAGCAGCGCGACCTGCCGATGTTTCGCAAGACCCGCGCCGAGGCGCCCGAGCTGTATCGTCAGGCCGATCCGCGCACGCACGTCGACAAGGATGATCCGCCCCTGCTGATCCTGCACGGCACGGCCGACAAGACCGTGGCGGTGGCCGATTCCGAGGCGCTGGCAGCCGCCTTGAAATCGGTGGGTGCAGCGCACGAGCTGGTCATCATCCCCGATGCGCCGCACACCTTCCACCTGCAGCCCAAGCAGCGCGACCTGCGGCCGCTGGTGCTGGGGTTCTTTGATCGGTATTTGAAGGCGAAGTGAGCGGCCCTCACTTGACCTGCTGCAGCAGGTCAAGGATTTGGGCGGTGATTTTCACGGAGGCTTCACGTTCGACGCGGTTGGTGCCGAGCCAGGTTTCGTAGCCGCCGAGGTCGTGCTGGGGCGGGGTGGGCAGGTAGCCGTTGCTGCCGTTGGCCAGCTCGATGGTGAAGCTGTTCTTGAACGGGCTCTTCGCCTTGATCTCCAGGCCGGTCTCGGTGAAGACCTCGAAGGGGATGGCGGCGATACCGAGCTCGCCGATGCGGAAGGCCTGCAGGATGCAGCGCACGGTGTCGGGCTTGGCGTCGCGTGCGGCGAGCGTGCGCTCGGCGTAGGGCTGCTCCAGGCGGTGCGCAGGGGCGGCATCCTTGGGTTTGGCAAGCACGGCCTCGGCCCAGCGCACCTGTTCCGGAGTGGGGCGACGCACGCCGAGTTCGAGTTCGGTCGCCGCGGCCTTGAGCGGCACCCAGTCCTGATGCTGCAGGGTCTCGCGCACGCGCAGCACCTCGGCGGCGAGGTCGCCGGCGACGAGGCGGATCTTCTCATAGGGCTCGCGCTTCACCGCCGGGGTCTTGCCGCTGTAGTCGTTGTTGTTGACGTCGCCACAGGGACCGTTGGCGAGCAGGCCGACCACGCGCGGATGTTCGCCCGGGGTGGCGAGCTTGCTTTCAATCACCCGGCAGAACTCGCCGAAGTAATCCGCTGACAGATGCTCGCGCGGCACGCCGCCGACGTAGTGCAGCCAGTAGTTGGCCATGAGGGCGATCTGACGTCCGTCGCTGGCCTGCACCGAGAGGCAGTAAACCTCGGGGTTGGTGGGGCCGGCCGGGCCCGCGAGGCGCGAGCGCAGCAGGCTGCTCGGGTTCATCACCGCGCGGTCCTGGCCGCCGAAGGGATTGGGGTTGGTGACGCCCTCCTTGAGTTTCCAGCGACGGTTGAAGACATGTTGCGGCACCTGGCCGCTGCCCCAGGCGATGCGCGCCGGTTCCAGGTTGGTGAACGCGCGGCGCACGCCGTCGACGACGCGCGAGATGATGAACTGGCGGTAGTCCAGGGAGGTGTCCTTGTGAGTGATCGCCGACACGCTGGAATGCGTGTGCGTGCCGGAGAACATCAGGTTTGAAGCGGGAATGCCCGTGGCGGCCTCGACCTTCTGCTTCGCCTCATCCCAGACTTCCCGCGCCAGCGAGATGGTGTCCGCCACGACAAAGGCCAGCTTCGTGGTGCCGTCGTCGAGCACGAGGCAGCGCGCGTGAAGTTCGTCGTGCACATGGGCGGCGATCGGGCGCGGGGCGAAGTTGCCGACGATCTCCATGCCGAGCGGCGGGGTGATGTTGCTGGTGGCGGCACCGGCCCGGAAGACACGCGGAGTTTCGCGGGTGGGTTCGGCGGCGGAAAGCGGCAGCAAGGGCAGGAGGGCGAACAGGAGGCGTTTCATGAAGTCTCTATCTACGCAGCGCCATCACCGTTTCCCACAGTCTGGTACGGGGGCGACAAATTTCGTTGGCCTGCAGGCTGACCGTCAGCGTCGGCGTATACTCCTGTCGCCATGCCCGCCCGCCTTGTTCTCTTGCTTGTCGCCTTCGCCGCACAACCCGCTGCCGGTCAGGGGCTTTCCCTGTTCAGCAGTGTCAGTCAGGAGGGACGTGCGGTGTCCGGAGCCTCGCTGGCGACCCCGCTCACTCCTCAAGCCTGGCAGGCCTCGCTGGCGCAGCGGCGCGGGCAATGGCTGGAGATGCTGGGGTTGTCGCCCCTGCCGGAGCGAACGCCCCTGCAGGCGACGGTGACCGGGGTGCTGGAGCGCGGCGATTATGTGGTCGAAAAGATCCACTTCCAGAGCCTGCCCGGCGCCCACGTGGTCGGCAACCTGTACCGTCCGGCGAAGGTCGCCGGCAAACTGCCGGCGGTGCTGTACCTGTGCGGTCACACAAAGGGCAAGGTCAACCCGACCTATCAGGCCAATCCGCGCTGGTTCGGCCAGCATGGTTACGTGGCGCTGGTGCTCGATCCGGTGCAGCTCGGCGAGAGCCAGGGCATGCACCACGGCACCTATCGATCGGATCGCTGGGACTGGCCCAGCCGCGGTTACACGCCGGCCGGCACCGAGGTCTGGAATGCCATGCGCGCGCTCGATTACCTGGAGAGCCGCGACGATGTTGACGCCGACAAGCTGGGTGTCACCGGCCTCAGCGGCGGCGGTGCCATGTCCTGGTTCCTCGGGGCCGCCGACGAACGCGTCAAGGTGGTCGTGCCGGTCTGCCAGAGCGGCAGCATCGAGCGCATGGCGGTGGACCGCGCCACCGACGGCCATTGCGACTGCGCCTTCTGGGTCAACTACCGTCGCTGGTGCTGGCCGGATCTCGGCGCACTCATCGCGCCGCGCGCCTTCCTTATTGCCTCGGGCAGCGAGGACGTGCTCTGGCGGCCCGCCGGTTACCGCGATGCCGCCCACCGCATCCGCCACCAGTATGCCGCACTTGGCGCCGGCGACCGCTTTGAGCTGGTCGAGGATCTGTCGCCGCATGGCTACACGGCCAAGCTGCGCCAGGCGATCTTCACCTTCTTCAACACCCATCTGAAGGGCGATCCGACGCCGGTGACCGATGATGTCACCGACTTTGTCGAGCCGGAGGAGAACCTGCTTGTCTTCGCCGGCAAACCGCCCGCGAATGACACGATGATGCAGATGGATGAGCGGCTGGTGCGTGCCGCTGAAGTGGACCTGCCCGACAGCGCCACGCAATGGCAGTCGCACCAGAAAACCGCGCTGGCCAGGCTGCGCGACACCACTTTTCGCAATCAGCCCAAATCGATCGCGACCCGGCTGCGCGACAAGCTGGCCGATGGTGCCACCAAGACCGGCGATGTCTTCGGCAGCCTGATCTTTGACACGGCTGATGGCCTGACGCTGGCGGTCAAAACCCGGCGGTGGCAGGAGGCGCCGGCGGCGGCGCCCACTGTGTTGTTCGCCATTCCGCCGGACGCGCGCAGCACCTTCACCGGTGGCGGCTCGGCCCGGCCAGGGCTGGCGGCGGAATTCGCCACGGCCGGGGTCGAAGTGCGCAACTCTGCTGCGACGTCGGTGGGGCCGGGTTACCTGTGGACCCTGCGTCGTGTCTACCCCCTGCTCGGGCAGACCCTGCCCGAGCGTCAGGTGGCGGATCTGCTCGCCGGGGCTGCCGTGTTGCGCCAGGGCGGCCTGGAGGGGGCACTGAGTGTTTATGGCAAGGGCCAGACCGCCGCCTTGGCGATCTATGCCGCCCTGCTCGATGAGGGCATTCAAGAGGTCGTCCTCGAAGCTCCGCCGGAAACGCACCGGCAGCCGGACGCGCCGGAGTTTCTCGGTGTGCTGCGGGTCGGTGATTTGCCGCAGAACCTGGCGCTGCTGCATCCGCGACCGATCACCTTCATTGGCAAGCTGCCGCCCGCCTACGAGTGGACCCGGCAGGTCTATGAACGGCTCGGCAGTGGCGACCGCTTCCGGGTGATCCGCAGCGCCAGGGACTGGCGACCGCTGGCGCCGTGAGGGCATGGGCGGTTGGCGCTTGGGAAGGACAGGGTCTTCAGGGGTCTCTTGCAAGCAACCCGGTTCATTGAGCCGTTTGACTCTGCCATGATGCGTTTTTCGTCCCTCTTCCTGCTGGCCGCGCTGCCCGTGCTCTGTCCCAGTCTGGCTGCGCAAACCCCGCCGCCGCTGGAGTTCATCGACACCAGCTTCGAAAATGCCTCGCCGCTCTGGTATGAGTTTGCCGAGGACGGCACGGTGCGGGTGCACCTGAACTACGATCTTGAGCGCAGTTCGCCGAACCGCGCTGCCGGTCATTTCCACTTTCGCCTGCAGGCAGCCAAGGGCACGAAGCTGAAGCTGGAGTTCCTCAATCTGGACAACGTCTGGAACGGCAGGCCCGGGTCGGTGGCGAAGGAGATCAAGCAGGTGGTGGTTTCGCAGGATGGCCGTGAGTGGACGCCGGTGCCGACCGAGTCGCCCGAGCCGGGGCGGGTGACCGTTGAGATCGAGATGCCGGCCACTGCCTTGTATGTCGCCCGTGCCGAACCCTACCGGCTCTCGGATCTGCAGCGTTTCCTCGACGAAATCCGTCGCGACCCGCGGGTGCGCCTGGAAACGATCGGCAAGACCGTGCAGGGCAGGGAGTTGGAGATCCTGAGGGTGGGGCGCGATGACGCGCCACATCGTGTTTTCCTGCGTGCCCGCGCCCATCCCTGGGAGCCGGCGGGCAACTGGGTGGTCGAGGGCCTGGTGCGCCGCCTGCTCAGCGACGAGGGCAGGGGCTTTCTGGAGCACTACAGCGTCTGCATCCTGCCGATGGCCAACAAGGACGGCGTCGAGCGCGGCGGCACCCGCTTCAATCTGATGGGCAAGGATCTGAACCGCAACTGGGACAAACCGGCCGACCCGCAGTACGCGCCCGAGAACGCGGCGCTGGAACGCTGGCTGGCGGCGGAAACCGCGGCGGGACGCAAGCCCGACCTCGCCCTCGATTTCCACAACGATGGCAGCGGTCGCCTGCACCTGAGCCGGCCCGAGGGAGCGGAGGGCGAGAAGCATGTCCAGCGCATGGCCTTCTTCGAGCAGTGCCTGCGCCGCCACACTTGGTTCACCGAGGGCTCGACCCAGCCGTCGTTCCGCAATCCGGGTTCACTCGGCGAGGGTTTCTTCACGCGTTTCGGCATCGACGCGGCCATCCTGGAATTCCACTGCAACTCCATCGCAGGTCTCGATCAGCCTGCGCTGGGGCGCCACTGGGTGACCTTTGGTCATGGCCTGGTCGAGGCGTTTGACGCGTATTTTGCCGGAAAGCACTCATCACGCTCCTCGAGATGAGTGCAGTGTGGGATGGGCGGAGCGTCGGGCGCAGCTTGCGGATCAAGACGACGACTTTGTTGCGCGCAAACCCCCGTCGAATCTGCGTATCCATTGACTCATGTCTGCGCGCTCCCTCCTCTCCACTCTGCTGCTTTCCGTCACGCTGCCCCTGTTCGCCCAACCCGTCGGCGATGGCGTGGCCGATGACACGGCGGCGGTGCAGCAACTCCTGGATGCCGGCGGCGCGGTGCGCTTGGGACGCGGCACCTACCGGCTGACCAAGACGATTGAGGTCGATCTCGCCAAAACGGGCTTTGTTTCCCTGAACGGCGACGGCGTTGCGCGTTTTGTCATGGCCGGCCCCGGTCCGGCCTTTCGCTTCAAGGGCACCCACGGTGGCACGGCGGCGCCGCAGAGCTTCAAGCCCGAGGTCTGGGAGCGCCAGCGCACGCCGATGGTCGATGCCGTGGAAATCGTCGGCGAGCACCCCGAGGCCGACGGCCTGGAGGCGGTCGGTACGATGCAGCTGACCCTCACCCGGCTCGTGGTCCGCGAGGCCCGCCACGGCGTGCGCCTCGCGGAGCGCAACCGCAACGTCATCCTCAGCGAGTGCCATCTGTATCACAACCGCGGCATCGGTGTGTTTTATGATGCGGTCGATTTGCATCAATCGACGATCACCGGTTGTCACATCAGTTACAATGCCGGCGGCGGTGTGGTGACGCGTGGTGGCGGTGTGCGCAACCTGCACATCGGCAACTGCGACATTGAGAGCAACATGACGCCCGAGGCGCCGCCCACCGCCAACGTGCTGATCGACTGCACGGGCGGCTCGACCGCCGAGGTGACGATTGTCGGTTGCACGATCCAGCACAACCCTTCCCCGGGCGCGGCCAATGTGCGCGTCATCGGTCAGGGCAAAGCCTACGGCGTCAATGAGGCGCCGAATTGGGGCCATCTGACGATTGCCGACAACGTGCTCAGCGATGTCGAGATCAACCTCGATCTCCAAAGCGTCCGGGGTGCAGTCATCACCGGCAACACCTTCGGTGTCGGCTACCTGCACGACCTGCGGGCCGTGGGCTGCAGCCAGATCGCTGTCGGTGCCAACGTGTTCGATCGCAATCCACCCTACTACCGCGGCAAGTCCGAGGCGGTGAAGGGCGGCCTGGTCTTCCGCGGCTGCAGCGATGTCACGTTGTCCGGCCTGCATGTGAATGGCGTGCGCGGCCATGAGGCGGCGCTGCTGATCGAGGATGGCGCGGGATTCAACCTTTCCGGCTGTTCGATCCTCGACAGCGATGGCGTTGGCCTGCTGCTGCGCCAGACCCGCGACAGCCTGATCACCGGCTGCCGCATCGCCGACCGTCGCCCGGACCGCGCGCCCGCACCCTCGATCCGCCTCGAGGGCGGCTCGGGCCATGACCTGCACGCCAACCAGACCGCCCAGGGCGTCGAAACCCACTGATTCATGCCACCATGCTGACACGCCTTCCAGTCCTCCTGCTCGCTGCGCTTGCCCTGTCCGGCGCAGCCGCCACCCAAGCCGCCGGCCCCAAGCCGGGGCCGGTCGCCTACGTCACCCTGGAGACGCGCGATTTCCGCGTTGAGATCGCCGGCGACCGCGCCTGGACGATCAGTCGCATCGTTCACCGCGGTGCCGAGATCACGGGGCGCACGGGCTTCTACGGCACCGTGTTTTCCGCCCAGGGCGGGCGTTGGATCGGCACCGGCCACAACGAGGGGGGTGTCGAAAAGGTTGAGCAGGCGGCGTTGACGGTTGACGGCCAGACGCGCGAGCTCACCGATGGCGCCGCTTACCGCGGCGCGCGACTGGAGTTGCGCAAGCAGTCCAGGCTCGGGCCGATCCGGCTGGAGGCGGTGTACACCGTCACCGATGGCGCCATTGTCGAGCGCCATCGCTACGAGTTCACCGAGGAGGTCAAGGTTGGCACGATGTACGCCTTCATGCATCCCTTTCTGCCGACGACAAAAGCCTGGTTGGCGGAGACCGCGGATGGCCGGCGTGTCGAAGGAGGTTTTGATGAAAGCGGCGGCCACCGCCTGCGCGAGGACGTGCGCTGGACGGCTATCCATGATCCGACCGCCCGTCGGGCGACCCTGGTCTGGAGCCCGCAGGTCATTGAGGGCAAGGACCTGAAGACCTTTTACTGGGACAAGAACGTCTACCACAAGCTCTACCACTCGATCTATGCCAAGACGACCGTGCCGGCCGGCACGCGTCGCGAGGTGGCGGTCGAGTTGCGCTGTGTCGAAGCCGGGGCGGAGGACTGGCAGCCGGCGGTGACCGGGTTGGTCGAGCAACTGAAGCAGCGCGCTGCGGGCAGGGATTGAGCCGGACAGGTCAGGCGGTTTCGCCCGGGAGCAAATCGGGCATGAGACGCAGGGCCCGGCGCGGCAGCGTGCCGCCTTCGGCAATGCGGCGCACCGCCTGCGAGACCTTGCGGGCGAAGACGGTCGGAGAGGTCGCGTAACGCGTGATCCTCGGCACGGCATGCTGGAGGAAACTTTCGTCGTCGCGACTGATCACCATGACGTCCTGCGGCAGCCGTTTGCCCAGCCGCTGCAGATGCATGACAACGGTCAGCGCATGCACGGCGCGCGCCACCACGAAGGCGGTGGGTGCGTTGGGCGCCTTCAGTACGCTGTCGAGCCGGGCGACCAAGTGGGCGGCGCTGCCGTTGTGGCGCAGGACGCGCAGGGCGGGGGCGCCGGCGCCGGTGAAGGCCTCGCGCAGGCCGGCTTCACTGTCGAGGTCGCCGCCGTAATCCCCTTCAGGCCGCACCAGGGCGACCTGGCGGTGGCCCTTGCGTCGGAGCAGCAGGCCGGCGTGACGGCAGGTGGCGCGGTGGTCGGCATCGACCGACGGCAGGTCCATGCCGTCCACGCACGAACCGACGACGAGGCAGGGCATGGCGCGGCGGACAAACCAGCGCTGCATGGGTTCGAGCGAGCCGAACAACAGCCAGGCGGCGGCCGGCACGCGCCCGGTCAGGGCTTCGAGCGCCCGCGCCGGCTGGGCCGAGAAGCAGGAGGGCTGGACATGGATGGCGAGGCGGAAGCCGGCCTGGGCGAGTTTTTCGCGCAGTTCGTCCACCATGACCACGGAGGAGGTGGTCATTTCAAGCAGGGGGCGTGCGGAGAGCACGGCGATGACCCTCGAGTGCGCAGCCGGCACCTCCGCCCGATCCAGCCGGATGCGCCGCCGCCGCCGCGCATCGCCCTCGAGCAGTCCCTCGCGCTCCAGCTCGTCGAGGGCGGTGCGCAGGGTGCTCCGGCTGACCTGCAGGTGGGCGCTGAGTTCGCGCTCGCCGGGCAGGTGGCCCTGCCAGTGGCCGGCGTGCAGGGCTTCGCGCAGACTCTGGGCGGTGAGATCCGCGAGGGCAACGCGACGGGGGGGATGCAGGCCGGAGTCAGTCATGGATGGTCTGAAAAACAGACCAGTAGCATGCCCTTGTTTCCCGCGCATTCAAAGCCTGAAATGGGAGCTGTCGGCCTGGACGACGTTGGGACTCCAAGGCGCTCTATTGCCGGCACCTTGCCCCTTCCATGAGACGTTCCAAAGTCCTCGCCAGGCTGCGTGCCGGCAAAGTCGCCCGCCTGTGCTGCAGCGGTTCACCCATCGCCTTCCTGCCGGCCCTTGCCGCCCACTTTCAGTACGACGGCATTTGGATGGACGGCGAGCACCGCGCCTGGGAGGCGCGCGAGGTCGAAACCATGCTCGGTCGCCATCACGCCGCCGACATCGACTGCATCTGGCGTCCGCCGTCCAAGGAGAAGAACGCGCTCTATCGCCTGCTCGAGGACGGGGCGACCGGCCTGATGATCCCCCATGTCGCCACGGCCGACGAGGCGTGCGCCCTGGTGCGGGCGGTCAAGTTTCCGCCGCAGGGCGACCGCGGCTTCTGCGGCGGCGGTCGCGATGCCGACTACTGGATTGGCAAGCCCGGCGATTACACCGAGCAGGCGAATCGCGAGACCCTGTTGACGGTGCAGATTGAAACGCCCGAGGCGCTGGAGAATGTCGAGGCCATTGCCGCGGTCGACGGGGTCGATGTGCTTTTCCTAGGGCCGGGCGATCTGTCGCTGCGTCTCGGATGCACGCCCGCCGTCGAGGATCCGGTCATGCTGACCGTGCAGCAGCGGATCGATGCGGCCTGCCGCCGGCACGGCAAGGCCTGGGGACGACCGGTCGGCAGCGCCGCCGATGCCAGGCGGCTCATCGAGCTCGGCGCGCGCTTCGTCGTCCACGGCAGCGAGTTCGGCGCGCTGCACGCGCACCTTGGCGCCTGTGCGGCTGATTTTGACGCGGCGCTCCACGAGGACGCGCGCGTCGGCGCCATTCCCGAGGGCAAATCCTACTGATCCGACCATGACTCTTCTCTCGCGTTTGATGCTTCTCACGCTTGGCGGATTGGCCGGCGCGAGCGCGCAGTTGCCCGCCACGTGGACCGAGCCTTTCCCTCCGCACCAAATCGCGGGCAACCTCTACTATGTCGGCTCCAAGGACCTGGCGTCCTACCTGGTGGCCACCCCGGAAGGCCACGTGCTCATCAACAGCAGCCTCGAGGAGTCCGTGCCGCTGATTCGCGCCAGCATTGAGCAGCTTGGCTTCAAGTTCAGCGATGTGAAAATCCTGCTGATCAGTCACGCGCACTCCGACCATTGCGCCGGCAGCGCCGACATCATCCGGCAAACGAAGGCGCGCTATCATGTCATGGAGGCGGATGCGGACGCCGTGGAGAACGGCGGAGTGGCCGGGTCGCGCCTCAAGGCCAGTTACCTGAGCTATCCTCCCGCCAGGGTGGATCGCCGGCTCAAGGACGGCGACGAAGTCGAGCTTGGCGGATCCAAGCTGGTGGCGCACCTTACCCCGGGGCACACGCGCGGCTGCACCACCTGGACCCTGCAGGTGGACGCGAAAGGCCGGAAGCTGCACGCCGTCATCATCGGCAGCCCCAACGTGAATCCGGGCTATCTCCTCGTGAACAACAGGGACTATCCCGGCATTGCTGCGGATTATGAGCGCTGCTTCCGGGTGCTGAAATCCCTGCCGGTGGATCTCTTTCTCGGCGCCCACGGTGGCTACTACGACATGACGGCGAAGCACGCGCGTCTCGGCGCGGATGACGCGAACCCTTTCCTGGATCCCGCCGGTTACCATCGTTACGTCGCGGACCGAGAACAGGCGTTCCTGACCGAGTTGGCCAGGCAGCAGTCCCGATGACGCCGAAAGTACCGTCGCCCGATCGCCGCCCGGTGTGTGGCGGGCCCCAGCAGGCCGCCGTCGAGACCTTCAACAAACCTGCCCGTGTCGGCTCCGGCGTGCCGCGTCACCAGGACAAGGCCTGCTTCTGCCAGATGCCTCCGGCCTGACCCTGTACTGCGGCTGCCGGCTGGCAAAACCTGTGCCGGCACTTCCGTTCCGTTTTCCATGTTCCGCTGCTCCTTCATCCTGTTTGCCGCCCTTTGCCCCATGCTGCCGGCCCGGGACATTCATGTTGGCAAAGATTTCCCCGGCATCGCGCAGGCGATCCGGGCCGCTCAGCCAGGTGACACGATTCACCTCGAACCGCGGGTGTATCATGAGTACGCCGGATTTCATGCGAGGAAGGGCGAGCCTGGCCGGCCCATCACCCTGGACGGTCACGGCGCCACGCTGGATGGCAGTGAGCCGCTCGATCCTGCGCAGTGGCGGCAGGTCGAGCCGGGTCTGTGGGTTGCCGACGATCTGCTGCCGTCGCTGAGCGACTCCGTGCTCGGGCGCTGGTACTTCCTTTTTGACGGCCAGATGCAGCGCATGGGGCGCACATCCAAGGGGCGCAAGGCCGACTTCAAGGCACCGGCCGGGCTGCAGCCCGGCGAATGGACCTTTGTTCGTGACCCGGCGCGCGAGCAGTCCGCGTCGAAGCGAATCCATGGCCGCTTCTTCATCCGGCTGGCGCCGGGGCAGGCGCTGGTGCAGGCGGGCATCCGGCTGCCGGTGCGCTCCGCCGGCGTGCAGCTCAGCGGCGACAACGCCCATCTGGTCATCCGCAACCTGACGGCGACCCACGTCTACAACGACGGCTTCAACATCCACGGCGACTGCCGGGAGGTGGTCTTCGAGAACATCCGCGCCATCGAATGCGGCGATGACGGCATCAGCGCCCATGAATCCGCGCAGTACCGGGTCGACGGCCTGGTCAGCATCGGCAACAGTACTGGCATCACCGACATCGGCACCTCGCAGACGAGCTACCGGAATGTCTTTCTCGCCCGCAATGTCGGTTACGATCTGTTCTTTTTGGATGCAGGCCGGTATTCCGTTTCGAAGGCCCTGATCCACTCCTCCGCCCAGAACCCGCTCGTCATCACCGGTCGTGCCGGGGGCCAATGCCGGTTGGTGCTGGAGCAGGTGCACCTCAGGCGGTTGGTCGAACCGCGCCAGGGCGCGGTGGCGCAGAACGCCGTCCTGGAAGCCCGCCACTGCACTTTTGAAGGTCTCGACTTGCAGGTCACCGGCACCGCCACCTGGGACAACTGCCGGATCAACGGACGGCCCATGCCGCCCGATCAGGAGACGGCGACCGGGGCAGGGGATCTGTCGGCGTTGCTGCCATCCTCGGAGCGTCCCTGAGTGGCGTCGTGGCTGCCCCAGCGGGTGGGTTTCGACTGCCGGAGTCACATCTGGTCCGAAAAACAGACCAAAAGCATCCGGTCGCCCCCGGCGGCTTCGCAGGGTTCCATAAGCTTGATGCACCCGATCTTCCGACCTCTCCTCGCCTGCCTGTTGTTCAGTCACTCCCTGGTCGTCGCCGGCGAGCCGGTGTCGATCGGCGGACGCCGCGAGCTGTTCGCCGATCGTTTCCTGCTGACGGAGCTCGATGGCCTGCGTCTGCAGCTGCACATGCCGCGCGATGAGGGGATTGCCTTGAAGTTCGACAAGCCCTGGGAAGGGCTGTTCAGCGGTTACGCGACCATCGTGACGCTGGCGGATGGGCGGCTGCGCGCCTACTACCGCGGCAAGGCGGTGGCCAACCGGGATGGCAGCGAGGAGGAGGTGACCTGCTGCGCGGAATCCGTCGACGGTCGTGTTTGGACCAAGCCGGAGCTGGGTCTCTACGAAGTGCACGGCACGCGCAAGAACAACGTCGTGCTGATGCATGCCCAGACGGCGACGCACAACTTCAGTCCCTTCCGCGATGAACGGCCCGGTGTTCCGGCCGGCGAGCGATTCAAGGCCCTGGGCGGCACGATGGAAAGCGGCGGCCTGACCGCCTGGAAGTCCGCCGACGGCCTGAGCTGGCAGAAGATGGCCGAAGCCCCGGTGATCCCCAAGGCGCTGGTACCCTACAAGTACATGTTCGACTCGCAGAACGTGGCCTTCTGGTCGGTCGCGGAGGGCCGGTACGTGGCCTACTACCGTGTCTTTGAGAACGGCATCCGCCGCATCGTGCGCAGCGACAGCCCCGACTTCCTCAAGTGGTCGGCGCCGGTGCTGCTGGAGTACCGTCATCCCGACGGTCCGGCCCCCATCGAGCACCTGTACACGAACCAGACGCATCCCTACTTCCGCGCGCCGCATCTCTATGTGGCCATCGCCGCGCGCTTCATGCCCGGGCGACGCGTGCTCAGCGACGCGCAGGCCAGGGCCATTCAGGTCAACCCCGGCTACTTCAAGGACACCTCGGATGCCATCTTCATGACCACGCGACCGGTTGAGGGCGCGGAGCAGCTCGGCAGTTACGATCGCACCTTTCTGGAAGGCTTCATCCGCGGCGGCATCGGCGCGCAAAACTGGGTCTCGCGCACCAACTATCCGGCGTTGAATGTGGTGCCGACGGGTCCGCAGGAGATGTCGGTCTTCGTCAACCAGGACTACGCGCAGCCGACGGCGCACCTGCGGCGCTACTCGCTGCGGCTCGATGGCTTCGCCTCGCTGCATGCCGGCTACAAGGGGGGGCACGCCGTCACCCGGCCGCTGGTGTTCTCCGGCCGTGAGCTGTCGCTCAACTTTGCCACCTCCGCCGCCGGTGGCGTGCGGGTTGGTCTGGAGCAGGCCGATGGCCGGGCCATTCCCGGTTTCGGGATCGAGGACTGCGTGGTGCAGATCGGCAACGAGCTGGATCGACGGGTGACCTGGAAGGCGGGCAGTGACCTCAGCACCCTCGCCGGCAAGCCGGTGCGTCTGCGTCTTGCCCTGCAGGATGCCGACGTCTTCGCCTTTCAGTTCCCCGATTGACCCCGAAGGCCTTCAGATTCTGCCCTCATGTCCCTGCAGCTTGTCACCGAACTCAACGAACTCGACCTGCGGCTGCGCGAGCGCGCGGTCGAGGGCTTTGTCCCGGAGCGCGTCTTCGACATCCACGCCCACCTCTTCCACAGCCGTCATTTCGCGGCCGGCCGGCGGCCGGAGTTTCTCGACGAGGATCGCGGCTACGGCCTCGCCGACTTCAACGCCGCGATGCATCGCTGGCTGCCGGGGCGGCAGGTCGAGGGCCTGTTCTTTGGCTACCCGAGTGCCGGCAACGACCGTGCCGGGGAGAATGACTGGGTGCGCGATCAGGTGCGGCCGGTCGCCGCGTCGTCCGCCTCACGCGCCCTGGTGCTGGCCGCGCCCGAAGACGGGCCGGACCTTGTGGCGGAACGCTTGGCGGAGGCGCCCTTCATCGGCATCAAGCCCTACCGGCTGTACGCGCCGGTGGCCGACACCCGCGAGGCGGCGATCGAGGACTTTGCGCCGGAGTGGATGTGGGAGCTGTGCGCGGCTCACGACGGCGTGCTCATGCTCCACCTCATGCGCGCCGGCGGCATCACCGATCCGCTCAATGTCGAGGCGATTCGACGCCTCTGCCAGCGTCACCCGCGCTGCCGGCTGGTGCTGGCCCATGTCGCCCGCTGCTTCCACGATCGCCACGCCCGCGCGGGTCTGCAGGCCCTGGTGGACCTCGACAATGTCGTGGTCGACACCTCGGCGGTCACCCAGGCCGGCGCCTTCCGCGCGGCCCTGGAAATCCTCGGCCCGCGCCGCGTGCTCTGGGGCAGCGATTACATGGTGAGCGACCTGCGCGGCGCCTGCTTCAGCCACGGCGACGGCTTTACCTGGGTGCATCCCGACCTGGAATCGGCGCGCGGGCTGACGGTCTTTGGCGGTTACACCCTGGTCGGTCTCGAGTCGTTGCTGCGCCTGCGCGAGGCCTGCGAGGATCTCGGCCTGAATGCCGGCGACCTGCGCGATCTGTTTCATGACAATGCCCGGCGCCTGCTGGCACCGCACCTGCCGAAGCCGGCCCCGCCCGCGGTGCCGCCCGGGCCGGAGCTGTGGTCGCGCGCGGTCGGGCAGATCTCCTGCGGCACCGGCCTGCTGTCGAAGCGCGCCGCGCAGTTTGATCCGCAGACTTGGCCGAGTTACTTCTCGCGCGCCAGCGGTGCCTGGGTCTGGGATCTGGAGGGGCGGCGCTTCACCGATTTCACCGGCGGGGTGGGGGCACTGCTGCTCGGGCATGCCGATCCGGCGGTGAATGCCGCCGTGCGCCGGCGCCTGCAGCTCGGCAGCTACAGCACCCTGCTCTCGCCCGATGAACCCGCGCTGGCCGCGCGCCTGCTCGACCTGCATCCCTGGGCCGGCAAGGTGCGCTTCGCCCGCGGCGGCGGCGAGGCCCTGGCGCTGGCGGTGCGCATCGCCCGTGCCGCCAGCGGCCGCAGCGGCATCGCCTTCTGTGGTTACCATGGCTGGAGCGACTGGTACCTCGCGGCCAATCTCGAGGCGGATGGCGCCCTCGACGGCCACCTGCTGCCCGGGCTTGAGCCGCTGGGCGTGCCGCGCGAGCTGGCCGGCACGGCCCTGCCGTTTCGCTACAATGATCCGGTGGCTCTGCAGCAGGCGCTCGACCGGCTTGGGACGAACCTCGCGGCCGTGGTCATGGAGCCCATGCGCGCCGAGGCGCCGCGCGACGGCTTCCTGAAGCGCGTGCAGGAGGAGTGCCGGCGGCGCGGGGCGGTTTTTGTGCTCGACGAGGTCACCAGCGGCTGGCGCTTCGGTCATCCAGGGGCTGCGGCGGTGCTTGGGGTGGAGCCTGATGTGGCGGTTTATGCCAAGGCGATGAGCAACGGCGTGCCCTGCGCCGCCGTCGTGGGTCGCGGGTCGGTCATGGACGCGGCGAATGCGAGTTTCATTTCCAGCAGTTCCTGGACGGATGGCCTCGGTCCGGCCGCGGCCCTGGCCTGTCTGGAGCGACTCGAGCAGACCGGGGCGGTGGCGCGGGTGGCGACGCTTGGGGCGCGTTTGCAGGATGGGCTGCGGGCGATGGCGGCTCGCCATCCGGCCCTGCGACTCGTGGTCGGAGGTCAACCCTGCGCGCCCTCGCTGCGTTTCGATCTCGGAGATGCCGCCACCGCGGCCCGGACCCTCTGGGTGCGCGGCCTGCTGCACCGCGGCTTTCTGGCGAGCGGCCAGTGCTATGTCATGGTCGCCCATGATGAAGCCATGATCGATGCCCTGCTCGGCGCAGCCGACGAGGTCTGTGTCGAACTGGCCGCCCTGCAGAATCGGGAACAGTTGGTGGCGACCGCCGGCACCGGCGCTCAGGCCGGGTTTGCACGCCTAGCCTGAAAGCCTTCGTGCGCAGTCACGCTGGGGGAGGGCCGGGAGGGGCTTGCAGTGGCTTTGTCTTTTTCTGGACGCGAATGCCTGGGGCGGAGAGACTTCACTGAACCCCGATGAGTGTCCGAAGGGTTCGGATGCGAGGTCGTTGAGGGATGGGGATTCGAAGCGTCCTGCGTGTCGCAGCTTCGCCCGTGTTTCGGAAGCTCGAGGGCTTTTGTCCGACCAGTTCGACGAGGTGGCATCCGACCGATCCCCCGAATCCCCGGCTCAGGCCGCGCCTGCGTCACCGGCCACCAACCCCCGGAAATCCGCCTCACTCAGCACCTTGACGCCGAGTTTGGTGGCTTTGTCGAGTTTGCTGCCGGCTTCGTCGCCGGCGAGCAGGTAGGTGGTTTTGCCGCTGACGCTGGTGCTGACTTTGCCGCCATGGGCGCGGATGAGGTCGGCGATCTCCTCGCGGGGTTGGCTGAGGGTGCCGGTGAGCACCCAGGTGGTGCCCTTGAGGCTGTCGCCGACGGCGGCGACCTCGCGCTGGGTGAAGGTCAGGCCGGCCGTGCGCAGGCGGTCGAGCAGGGCGACGTTGACCGGGTCGCGGAACCAGGCGTGGATGCTGGGGGCGACGACGGGGCCGATGTCGGGGCACTGGGTGAGTTCCTCGATGCTGGCGGCGGCGAGGGCGTCGATGCCGCCAAAGTGTTCCATCAACGTGCGCGCGGCGGTGGCGCCGACGTGCAGGATGCCGAGGCCGAAGACGAGTCGCCAAGGCGGCTGGTTCCTGCTCTCGGCCAGGGCCTTGAGCAGGTTGTCGATGCTTTTGGCGCCCTGGCGTTCCAGCCCGGCGAGCCGCAGGGCGTCGAGGTCGTAGAGGTCGGCGGCATCGCGGACGAGGCCGGCGTCGACGAGTTGGGCGACCATGGATTCGCCGAGGCCGCGGATGTCCATGGCACCGCGGGCGGTGAAGTGTTCGAGGCGGCGTTTGACGACCTCGGAGCAGTGCGGGTTGGGGCAACGGATGGCGACTTGTTCCTCGTCCTGCCGGGCGGCGGTGCCACAGACGGGGCAGTGGGTGGGGCGCGGGATCGCGGTTTCGGCACCGGTGCGCGCGGCGGTCTGCACCTTCACGACGGCGGGGATGATCTCACCGGCCTTTTCGATGACGACGAGGTCGCCGACGCGGATGTCCTTGCGTTCGATCTCCTCGAAGTTGTGCAGGGTGGCGTTGCTGACGGTGGAGCCGCTGAGGAGGACGGGTGCCAGGCGGGCGACCGGGGTGAGGGCGCCGGTGCGGCCGACCTGGATGTCGACGGCAAGCAGGCGGGTCTCGGCCTGCTCGGGCTGGAACTTGTAGGCGATGGCCCAGCGCGGGGCCTTGCTGGTGGCGCCGAGCTGGCGCTGGTCGCTGAAGCGGTCGACCTTGATGACGGCGCCGTCGGTCTCGTAGGGCAGGCCGTGGCGGAGGGTGTCGAGCTCGCGGATCGCCGCCAGCAGGTCCTCGGCGCTGTCGGCCTGCCAGACGCGTTCGGCGCGGCGGAAGCCGGCCTGGGCGAGCAGGGCCTGGACCTCCTGCTGCGACTGCGGGCCGGCGGGCGCGGCGAAGAGGTCGTCGCCCGTGGGGGCGGCGGCACCGGCCTCGACGACGCCGTAGAAGATGATGTCGAGCGGGCGCTTGGCGACGATGCGCGGGTCGAGCTGCTTGAGGGTGCCGGCGGTGGCGTTGCGCGGGTTGGCGAAGCGGGGTTCGCCGGCGCTTTCGCGCTCGTCGTTGAGTTTGGCAAAGCCGGCCTTGGACATGAAGACCTCGCCGCGCACCTCGAGGGTCTGCGGCACGCCGGCGGGCAGGCGCAGGGGCAGGGAGGGGATGGTCTTGAGGTTGGCGGTGACGTCGTCGCCGGTGCGGCCGTCGCCGCGGGTGGCGGCATGCTTGAGGACGCCGTTTTCGTAGCGGACGGTAATGGCGACGCCGTCGATCTTGGGTTCGAGCAGGCAGGCAATGCGCTCGCGGCCGAGGCCCTTTTGCAGCCGCTGGAAGAAGGCGGTCAGCTCCTCCTCGGAGTAGGTGTTGTCGAGGCTCATCATCGGCACCGCGTGGACGATCTGGGTGAAGCCCTCGATCGGGGCGCCGCCGACCCGCTGGGTGGGGGAATCGGGCGTCAGGAGGTCGGGATGGGCCGCCTCGAGGTCCTGGAGCTCGCGCAGCAGGGCGTCGAACTCGCGGTCGCTGATCTCCGGCTTCGCCTCGAGGTAGTAGAGGCGGTTGTGGCGGTGGAGTTCGTCGCGCAGGACGGCGGCGCGCGCGGCGGCTTCGGCGTGGCTCATGGTGCGCCCTGCATAGCCGGAAAGCGCCGGCGGTTCAAGGGCGGGGCGCGGTTGGCGCAAGCCCCTTGCGGCTTGACCGCGCGGCGATGCGTTCCTAGGTCAGGACTTTCATGACAGACACCCCCACCTCCTCCGCCCAGGGACGCTTCATCCGGGCCGCACTCGTGATCTTTCCGGTCGGCACCGTTGTCTTCGGCATCCTGTCGTTCGGCATCTGGTGGTGGAAGCGCGAGCGCGTCGAGGAGCGCGGCTACAAGTACGCCCTGGCCCTGCGCCGCGACCTGAGCGAGGCGGGGCTGCGTCGCCATGCCGACATCCTCGCCGAGGCGCTGGGCCGGACCGACGCGGCGCGTTTTCAGGCGGTGGCCGCCTATTTGGAATCGTCGATGGGCGCCGAGAACATGGGCTACCAGGTGCGGCGCGACCGTTCGCGGATCGGCGAGGCCGAGGTGGCCAACATCGACGTCGAGCTGACCGGCAAGCCGCGGCCGCGCGAAGTGGTGCTCTTGCTCGTGCCGTATGGTGAAGCGGGCCAGGCCGAGGCGGAAAGCCGGGCGCTGGCCATGCAGATGAGTCTGGCGCACGCGCTGACCGGCGAGACGCGGTCGCGCACCCTGCGCTTTGCCGCCGTGCCTCTGGGTGTCGATCCGCAGGCCCTGGCGCGACTGGCCGAACTGGTCGAGACGCGGCGCGAGCGGGTGATGCAGGTCTTCGTGCTCGGCGGTGGCGAGGCCGCGGCGACGGCGGTCGGCAGCGCCTTTCAGGCCGAGCGCACCGGCCTGCTGATCAAGCCCCTGACCCCGCCGGAAAGCCTGGAGACGGCTCTCGCGGCCGCCGGCGCCCTGCGCACGGCGCTGCTGGAGGCGGCGGAGTAGGGGGTAGAGGCTGTTGATGGCGGATTGTTGATGGTTGATGGAAGTCAGAGCCGGGCTTTCTCGATCAACGATCCACCATCCTCCATCAACTTCCTGTCCCCTCCGCTCCACGTTCTCATCCTTTACACCCCCGGTTTTCGGTCCAAGGGTGATTGCCCATCATGACCCGCCAGGAAAACCTCGAATTTTTCTTCCCCGACGGCAAGACCGTCATTCTGCCCATTGACCACGGTGTCGCCATCCCGGTGCCGGGCCTGGAGAATCCGTTCCCGCTGATCGATGCGGTCAGCCCCTACGTCGACGGCTACGTCATGAACCTCGGCCTGGCCATGCGCGCCGCCGATTCCATGGCCGGCAAGGGCATCTGCCTGCGCACCGACGTCTACAACACCCGGATGACCGGTGAGGGCGCGGGCAGCATCAATGTCTACGGCGCCGAGGAAGCCGAAATGGTCGGCGCCAACGCGGTGATGAACATGCTGTACCCGTGGTCGGTCAGCGAGCGCATCAACTTCCAGGAGTGTGCCGACATCATTCGCTCGAGCATGGACCTCGACATTCCGGTCATCCTCGAGGCGCTGCCCTACGGCCTGGGGCAGACCGACAAGTACACGGTCGAAAACGTCGCCTTCGCCGCCCGCCTGGCCGCCGAGCTGGGGGCCGACGTCGTCAAGGTGCCGTATCCGAGCGACGCCAAGCCGGGCGACTTCAAGCGCATCGTCGAGCAGGTCTGGATCCCCGTGGTCATCCTCGGCGGCGCCTCGATGAATGACGATGCCGCCCTGCTGAAGGTGACCGAGGACGCCATGGAGGCCGGTGCCGCCGGCATTGCCATGGGCCGCAACGTCTGGCAGCACCGCAACCCGGCCGCCATCGCCCGCAGCCTCAACGCCATCGTCCACCAGGATGTCTCGGCGCTCGAGGCCCTTGCCCTGCTCAAGGAACCGCTGCGCTGAGGCGTTGCACTGACAAAGCTTTTAAAAACCGCCCGCGGCGCGGCGTTCCTGTCGTGCCGCCAACCCCTGCTTCCCCATGAAACGCACCGCCCTTCTGTTCGCCCTGCTGTCCACCGTCGCCGCCGAGGCCGGCGAGTCGACCACCCTGAAGTTCACGGCCGACGACTGGGCCGAGGGCGCGCCTCCCAAGGAGGTCTTCGTCGTCGACGGCACGATTCAGGTCACGACCCAGGACGGCAACAAGGTGCTGACCGTGCAGCCCGATCCGATCACTGATGCCAGCGCCCAGCTTGGCGTGTCGGCCGCCGGCGAGGCGTCGATCCAGGCAAAGGTCCTCGGCACCAAGCGTGGCCGCAGCGCGCCGAAATTCGGTGTGGCGGTGCACGGCATGAGCGGCCACCGCCTGCTGCTCAACGCGCCGAAGCGGCAGCTGGAATTGGTCAAGAACGACGAGGTGTTGGCCAGCGCGCCCTTCGCCTGGACGAGCGGCGCCTGGGTCTGGCTGAAGCTGGAAGCCAAGCGCGGCGAGGGCGAGGCCTGGCAGATCACCGGCAAGGCCTGGTCGGCCGACGCCAGCGAACCGGCCGAAGCCCAGCTCAAGCACGCCGATCAGGGCCTCAAGGGCCAGGGCAAGGTCAGTGTCTGGGGCACGCCGTATTCCGAGCAGCCGATCCATTTCGACGACATCGAGGTGCGCGTCGAGACCGCGGCCAAGTGAGGCGCTTGCCCACCGATCGAGCGCGGGGAAGGCTCAATGCAGGCGCAGTCGGGAAACCGCCACGCGTCCGCCAAAGCAGATTTCCACATCCGAACCCGGGTCCTGCGGCCGGCCGGCGTAGCTGGCCGTGTAAAGGTGGCCCTCGGGGGTGGCCTCGTAGCTGACGCCAAGCGGGCTGCGTGCGGGCGGGCAGGGGACCGCCTCCGGCAGCGGGTGCTCGCCCGGTGGCAGGTGCGGCAGGTTGACGTTCCAGAATTCGCCGTCGGCCAGCCTTTCGCCAGCGCAGCGCCGGAACAGCTCGGTCGCCCAGCGGCTGACGCGGGGCCAGTCGACCTCGAGGTCGCGGATGAGGTAGTGGGACAGCGCCAGGGCGGGCAGGCCGTGGTAGGCGGCCTCGCGGGCGGCGGCGACGGTGCCCGAGATGACGATGTCCTGGCCGAGGTTGCCGCCGGCGTTGACCCCGGACAGCACCCAGTCGGGGCGCAGGCCGAGGGCGTGCAGGCCGATGCGGACGCAGTCGGCCGGGGTGCCCTCGACCGCCCAGCGGTGTTCGCCGACGGTCTCGACGCGGATGGGGGTGCGGGTGGTGACGCGGTGGCCGCACATCGAGTGTTCGCGGGCGGGGGCGACCACGTGCAGGGTGCCGAGCGGGGCGATCGCGCGTTCGAGGGCGGCCAGGCCGGGGGCGTCGATGCCGTCGTCGTTGGTGAGCAGGAAGTTCAAGGGGAACCCGATGCCGGACGCAGGCGGCGCTGTCAACGGCCAGGCTTTTGTCAAGTTCAATCGAACAGTCATTTGTCCAAATCCGGGCTTGTTGGCCCCCGGCCATGTGCTAGCCTCACTGTGGGGGCTGCCTCCCTTTGACCATCATGTTTGAATCGATTCGCCGGGCGAAACTGCAGCGCGAGGGCCTTTCCTGCGGGCGGGTGCGCCGCAAGCACCAGGAGGGTGACTTGCTCGATGAACTGCGCACGCGACCGGGGGTGACCGCCCTGCTGTTCCTGGCCTTTTTCATGGGTCTGGCCATGCTCATGCAGGTCGGCGCGGCGGTCATGCCCGGCACGGTGGCGCCGCAGCCGGCCACCTACCTGTTTGCCGCGGCCCTGGTGGCGGCGATGATCGTGCACCTGCGGGTGTCGCTGGTGGAGGATGTGGCTGACAACACCGAGCTGCTGCTCGTGCTCGGCACCCTGCTGCTGCAACTCGGCGGGCACGTGCTCATGCTGAAGTTCGGCCAGCGCGAGGGCTGGACCGGCGCCCTGCTGGTGATGGCCCTGCCGCACGCCTTCGCGCCGCTGGTGCTGGCGGTGACCCTGGGCCGGCGCATGGGCCTGTTTGCCGCCCTCTATGGCACCCTGCTCGGCACCCTGGTCTGTGTGGCGGTGAATCCGCTGACCTACCTGGCCAGTTCGGTGCTGATCGGTTTTCTGGTCGTGCAATTCACCCGCCGGGTGCGCCGCCGGCACCGGCTCTTCGCCTCGGGCGTTTATGCCGGCGCCATGGCGGCGGTGTTCTCCCTGCTGCTGCATCAGACGGCCGGCGGCCTGTTCGATGGCGCGGTCATCCTGCGCGTCCTGGGCGTGCCCTTTTGGGTCGGCGTGGTGACCGGCCTGCTGGTCGGCGGCCTGCTGCCGGTGGTCGAGAGCCTGTTCGGCGTCACCACCGAGGTTTCCTGGCTGGAACTGGCCGACCTCAACCACCCGCTGATGAAGCGGCTGAGCATCGAGGCGCCGGGCACCTACCACCACAGCCTGGTGGTCGCCAACCTCTCCGAGGCCGCGGCCGAGGCGATCGGCGCCAACGCCGCCATGACCCGCGTCTGCGCCTACTTCCATGACATCGGCAAGCTGACCAAACCCGAGTACTTCATCGAGAACATGGATCCGGCGGACAATCCGCACGATGACCTGACGGCGCGCATGAGCGCCCTGATCCTGATCGCGCACGTCAAGGATGGCGTCGACCTGGCCATCAAGCACAAGCTCAACTGCAGCATCATCGACGTCATCGAGCAGCATCATGGCACCTCGCTGACGCAGTACTTTTACCATCGCGCGCTCGAGCAGCAGGCCGAGATGATGCGCCGGGTCAGCGAGGGCAAGTCCAAGGAGGACGACGTGCCGAAGGTGAGCGAGGAAGTGTTCCGCTACCCCGGGCCGCTGCCGCAGTTCAAGGAAGCCGCCATCATTTCGCTGGCCGACGCCGTCGAGAGCGCCTCGCGCGCCATGGAGAAGCCGAATGCCTCGCGCCTGGAGACGCTGGTCGACGAGATCGTGCTCGACCGCATGCGCGACGGCCAGCTCGACGAGTGCGACCTGACCATGGCCGATCTGGCGCGGGTGAAGGCGAGCTTCGTCAAGACCCTGCTGAGCATGATGCACAGCCGCATCAAGTACCAGAAGGTGGTCGAAGCCCCGTCCGTTGCCGCGCCGGCCGTGCACGACGGCCTGACGGTTGTCATGGAATCGCCCTACGCCGAGGGCGGTGAGGTCCGCAAGCGTCCGACCCGCAAGCCGCCGCCCGCCTCCGCCGCGTGAAGCCGACCATTCGTTTGTACAACCGCCAGCGCGGGCATCGGCCGGACCTGCCCTGGCTGCGCCGGGTGATCCGCCGTGCCCTGCCGGACTGCCTGGCTGCAGTCAAATCGGCCGGGGCGCCGTTGGCGGTCCTGGAGGAGGTTGAGATCACCCTGATCGACGATCCCGAGATTGGCCGGGTGCATGCGGATTTTCTCGGTGACCCTGAGCCGACCGATGTCATCACCTTTCATCACGGCGAGATCCTGATCAGTGCCGACACCGCCGTGCGCCAGGCGGCCGAGCATGGCGAAACGCCCGACCGCGAACTGGCGCTCTATGCCGTGCACGGCCTGCTGCACCTGGCGGGCTGGGAGGATCACGATCCGGCCGAGGCGGCGGCGATGGCCGAGCGTCAGTCGGCCATCCTAGTGACGGCGGTGAACGGTGCCAAAAATGGCTGAATTTCCCTCTTGGCATTCGAGCGGCCACGCGTCACAGTAAAGTCCCTATGAAACACATCCTCCTGTGCCTCGCCCTGGTCTCCGCCTCCTTCGTCGCCTCCTGCAAGAAGGCTGAAGAAGCCCCGAAGACCGAGGCCGCCAAGCCGGCTGAAGCTCCTGCCAAGCCGGCTGAGGCCACGAAGTAAGTTCCGAGCCGCGCCAGCGGATTTCGACGGAGTGCAGGTGGCTATCCGCCTGCACTCTTTTTTTGCCCAAGCGGGCACTTTCTGGAAGATCGCCCTTGCCAAGACGGGCGGGGTGGGAAATCTCCACAGGTTCCGCAGGAACCCTCCCCGCATGGCCGAACGCTATACGATTCATGACCAACTCGGCGCCGGTGGTGTCGGGACGGTCTACCGGGCGTACGACCACCAGCTCGGCCGTTGGGTGGCGATCAAGCGGCTCATGAATGCCGGTGAGGAGGGGGATGACGCCGCGCGCGCCGCCGAACTGCGCCGCGAGGCCGATGCCCTCGCCTCGCTGCGCAACCCGAACATCGTCACGATCTTCGATGTCGCCAGTGACGATCAGGGCCTGTTTCTGGTGATGGAGCTGCTGGAGGGCGAGGACCTGGCGGATGTCGTGGCACGTGGGCCGCTGCATTACGACGACTTCAAGGAGCTGGCCTCGCAGACGCTGGAGGCCCTGCTCGCCGCGCATCAGCGCCACATCCTGCACCGCGACATCAAGCCGGAGAACATCAAGGTCGAACGCCTGCCGGGGGGGCGCATGCAGTCCAAGCTCATCGACTTCGGCCTGGCGCGTTCCGGCCAGCGGGTCGGCAAGCAGACCGAGGACCTGGATGGCACGGTCATGGGCTCGGTGTTTTACATGGCGCCGGAGCAATTGACGCGCCATCCGGTCGATGAGCGCACGGATCTGTATTCGCTGGGCGCGGTGTTTTACGAGGCGCTCTCCGGCAGCAAGGCCTTTGACGGACCGACGGTGGCCGCGGTCATCGACAAGCATGTCAACCATGAGATCGTGCCGCTGCACGTCATTGCTCCCCATGTGCCGCCTTGGCTGGGGGCCTGGGTGCTGCGACTCATGGCGCGCAATCCGGACGATCGACCGACCGGAGCGCAGCAGGCGATCGAGGAGTTTCGCGCCTGGGAAAAGGTGGCGACCGCACCGATGATGATGCCGTGGATGCCGATGGGGTACGGCATTGCGCCGCCGACCCAGGTGCCGGAGGTCATACCCGTGGCGAAACCCGTCGTTGAGATGGCCGCGCAGACCGGGGCACTGCCGCCGCGGCGGACCACGGCCCAGGTGACGCGTCCCGGCGGCAACCGCAGCAGTGCCAGGGTGCGTCCGGCGGTGCGCCGTCCCGCCACCCAGAGCCTGCCGGGGGCTTCGGCCCCTCCCCAGCGGCCGGCCGGCCGCTGGATCCTGTTGGCCGTTGGCCTGCTGCTGCTGGCGACCGTGCTCTGGCTCTGGCTTGGCCGCAGTCGCCCGGCGGCTTCGGCGACCGCCATGCCTTCTGCCGCGCCGGCACCGGTGGAGGCAGCGCGACCGCTGTTTCAGCTGCCCGAGGATCGCATCTTTCCGCCCGCCGCGGAGGATCTCAGCCTGCACGTGGTGGTGGACGCCGGTGCCACGGGGGCGGGCAAAGGGAGCGATGGCCGGCCGGTCCCGGCCGGGTTGAACACGCCGGTGCAATTCTGGCATGATCTGGCCGAGCGCGGCGGTGCCGATCGGCTGGCACCGCCCGGTGGCCGTGCCGGACCGCTGAGGGTGACCTGGCCGGAGGCAAGCGGTTTCACCGGTGTGCGCAAGGGGCGCCAGGCCCTGCGCTTTCGTCGCGAGACCGGGGCCGACAGTGTGCTGCAGGCCGAGGTGAAGGCGGTGGAGTCGATGCCGTTTGGCACGGCCCCTGTGCGCGGCAGACGCGGGCTGACACTGACAACCGTGTTTCAGGCCGATGCCGACCGCGTGCCGGCGCGTGTGCTTGAGCTGGCGGGCGGGGCGGAGGGGGTCAGCCTGCATGTGGCGGCTGACGGCGCCGTGCGCGCCGAGTGTCGCAGTGGCGGGCGCAAGGCCGAGCTGCTGCTGGAACAGATCGATGCCCGTCGGCCCATTTTGGTGCTGCTGAGCTGGGATGGCGCCACGGGTGACATTCGCCTGCGCGGTCGCGAAGCCAGTGGTCGCACGGTGGAGGCGAAACCGGTCACCCAGGCCGCGCCGGGAGCCGCGCTGAGCCGGATCACCCTCGGGGGTGCCAGTGCCGCGGGCAAGGATGCCTTTCAGGGGCACCTTGCCGAGGTGCTGGTGCATGCGGCCGCCCTCAGCGTCGACCAGGCGCAGTTGCTTGCCGGCAAGCAGCTGCCCGACCACTACTTCAACGCGCTGGTGGATCCCAAGCTGCCGCGTCTGCGGCCTCTGCCCGAGCGGCTGGCCGGCAAGAAGCCGCGGGTTGGACCGCGCAGCGACTGGCGGGTCGAAGCCTCCGAACATGCCGAGGATGCCTGGCTGGCGATCGATGGCAATCCGGTGACACGCTGGCGCACGGCCAAGCCGCAGGCCGCTGGGCAGTGGCTGCAGGTCGGCCTGCCGGCCGCGCGCGAGATCTCCGGCCTCGCCCTCGATGTTGCCTGCGTGCCCGGCGAGCAGGTGCGCGCCTGCAAGGTGGAGGTATCCGAGGATGCCATGACCTGGACCGAGGTGGCGACCGGTGGCGCGGCCCAACCGGTGCTGGAGATCCTTTTCCGGCAGCCGGTCAAGGCGCGTCACCTGCGAGTGGGGCCATCGGCAGGTCAGGCCGGCGCCCGCTGGGGCGTTGCCGAGCTGGAGATTTTCGCCCGCTGAACGGTCGCCCAACCTCAAAGGGGTTGCGACCACCTCGAAACCGGGCTTTCATGCTGCAGGATTTTGCCGAGTCACTTCAGCCGTTTCGCCCCATGAAAGCCCTTGCCCCGTTTCCCCCGGTCTTGTGCGCCCTGCTGATTGCAGCCGGGCTGCCGGTCTTCGCCACCGCCCAGGGTGGCAAGGCGGGCGTCCAGGAGTTCGATCCGCGCGCCTTCCCCGGCCAGATGGTGGACGATGTCATCGTGCCGGTGCCGAGCGAGGTCTTCACGGTGCTCGACAAGCTGGGTTCGCCCAACTGGCACCAGGAGGTGCGCAAGGAAAAGCCGCCGAAAACCGGCGACCGCACCCGGCTGTCCCTGCTGTTTGGCGTGACGGTTGCCGAGGGCTTTGTCGCCGTGCAGGCCGAGGACAAGGAGGCGGTCAAGGACATCGGTCGGGACGTCATCGACCTGGCCACCGCACTCGGCCTGATCAAGTCGGTGCGCCCGCATGCGCAGGCGATTCTGGATGCCGCCGACAAGGGCGACTGGGCGAGCATCCGCAAGGAGTTCGACAAGACCCAGAAGACCGTGCGCGATTCCATGGAGCAGATGAAGGACGCCGACCTCTCCCAGTGTGTCAGCCTGGGTGGCTGGCTGCGCGGCACGGCGAGCGTGACCTCGGTGGTGACAAAGAATTTTTCCGCGGACAGCGCCGAGTTGCTCAACCAGCCGATGCTGGTCGAGCATTTCATCGCGCGCATCGAGCGCATGGCCCGGGAGCGCCGCGAGCACGATGCCGTCGGCGACATCGCCAAGGGGCTGAAGGTCATTCTGGAGCGGATGGAGGGCGCGGTCGACGGTTTCACCCGCGATGCCGTGCGCGACATCGGCAAGGTGTGTGAGTCGCTGCTGACCGAAATTCGCTCGGTCAAGTGATCCCAGCTTTCCCCGCCAACCCCGGACCCGCCATGAACTTCACCGCCCGCACCCTCCGCTGTGTCGCCCTGCTGCTGGCCGCCTGCCTGCTGCCGGCGCTGCCGGTCCTTGCGACCATTGACGACGCCCACAGCTTCGCCATGGAGGCGGCGATCCCCTTTGTCAAGAAGGGCTTCATTGTGCGCGAGGACTATTGGAACGGCGAGGTCAAGAGCGGTCAGCGCCTGATGGTCAAGCACCAGATGTTCAAGGGCAATGAGTATGCCTTCTGGCTCGGTTGTCCGGAGGAGGACGCCGAGTTTGAGCTGACCGTGCTCGACGAGAAGGGCGCGGAGATCGCGCTCGACTTCAGTGCCAGCCGCTACTTCGCCAGCCTGCGCATCAATCCGCCGCGCACCGGCACCTACACGGTCATCTTTTCCGTCAGTTCGAAAAGCAGCAAGAGCCTGTACTGGGCCCTGGCCTACGGCTACCGCTGACCGCCCGGCCATGCCCGTCGAGACCCTCAGCTACGAGACGCCGCAGTTCCTGCAGAAGCTCCTCGGCCATGACCTGGCCGGCCTGCGCCACATCGCCGGGGCCACGGGCGCCCAGGTCACCTCGCGCGAGGCCTGGGTGCGGCTGGAAGGGGGCGAGACCGAGGTGCGCAATGCCCGCGAGGTGTTCATCCAGCTGGAGCGCCTGCGTCGCCAGGGCGGCGAGATCACGCCGTCGATGCTGAAGCTGGTCACCGAGAGCGTGTTGACCGCCCACGACGAGGCGGCCCCCGCCGAGGCGGTGATGACCCTGCGTCTGGCGGGTTCGGCGAAGAAACCCCCCGTGCTGGCCAAGACCCGCGGCCAGATCGCCTATGTCCAGGCCATGCGCGATCACGAGGTCGTTTTTGGCATCGGCCCGGCCGGCACCGGCAAAACCTACCTGGCGATGGCCCAGGGCCTGCATTTCCTGCGCGAGAAGCAGGTGCAGCGCCTGGTGCTGACGCGACCGGCGGTGGAGGCCGGCGAGGCCCTGGGTTTCCTGCCGGGCGACCTCAAGGAGAAGATCTTTCCCTACCTGCGGCCTCTGTACGACGCGCTCTACGACATGCTCGATCCGGACGAGGCCGAGCGCATGATCGAGCGCGGCGCCATTGAGATCGCCCCGCTTGCCTACATGCGCGGGCGCACCCTGAAAAACGCCTTCATCATTCTCGACGAGGCGCAGAACACGACCACCGAGCAGATGCTCATGTTCCTCACCCGCCTTGGCGAGGGGGCGCGTGCGGTCATCACCGGCGATCCGTCCCAGGTCGACCTGCGCCGGCACGTGCGCTCCGGCCTGCGCGAGGCGGTCGAAGTGCTGCATGGGGTCGAGGGCGTGCGCTTCGTGCAGTTCCTGCCCAAGGACATTGTCCGCCTGCCGGTCGTGCAGCGCATCATCGAGGCCTACGACCGCCACCGCGCGGCCAGGCCCGCCGCCGGTGGGCCGGCCTGAGCCGCCGGGCTTTTTGCAAACTTCCCGAGACAAAACCGCTTCCGGGATTATCTTGGCGACCGCTTCGCATGTTCGACATCTTTTCCAATCCGCTGTACACCTTCGGCATGGGCTTCGGGCTCGGCTGCGTGTTCTGGTTCATGTCCGCCTTTGCCCACTGGCGCACCCGCGGGGAATTTCGCCGCTACAAGTCGCACCTCAGCGACAAGCTGGAACTGGACGCCCGCCAGCTTCAGGAGACCAACAAGGAGCGGGCGCGCCTGGCCCAGGAGAACGAAAACCTGCGCATCCAGGTCAGCCGCCTGAACGACCGGCCGGAAAACAAGCTGCAGCGCGACCTCGAGATCCTGGCGCGCGCCGAGAAGCACATGCTGCTCAACGCGCCCGGCTTTGCCCCGGCCTGGGAGATGGCCAAGAGCCAGGCTCAGTCGCAGATCGAGACCGAGGAGAAGGGCATGTCCTTCCCGCAGAAGATCTTCCGCAAGCTCACTGGTGGTGGCGGCACGCCTGCCCTGCAGGAGACGGCCTCGGAGGGCGCCAAGAACGGCGGCCACTAACCCCGCTCAAGGAACCTCCCCGCGCAGCAGCGCCGGAATGCGGTCGCCCGGTTCCGGCAGGTCCCGGGCATTGAGCAGCAGCTGCGCCTGCGCGCGCTCGATCCTGCCGTCTCGCCAGAGGGCTTCGATCGCGTTTTGTGCCGCCAGGGCCTCATGCAGGTTGCCGGTTTGCAGCACGCCGGCAAGGGTCTCCAGTGCCGGCGTCGATTGGCCGAGCCGGACCAGCGCCTCTGCGGCCACCACCCGCACATCGGGCGTGTCATCGCGGAGCAGGGGTTTCAGGGCCGCGAGCGCCGGCCTAGCCGCCTCGCCCAGCACCAGGCAGCCGGTGGCGGCCCAGTAGCGCAGCAGCGGCTGCGGGTCGGCGAGCGCGTCGGTCAGTTCGTCGAGCGCGGCCGGATCCCGTGAACAGGCGAGGTCGGCGAGCGGGATGAGACGTTCCAGCGGGTAGGCCTCGCTGAGGGCGTACTCGCGGATCGTGCGCTCGCCGGCGAGGCGGGGGAACAGGCCCTCGGGGATGAAGCCGGTGTCGCGGAGCGTCAGCATCTCCCCGTGCAGTTTTGCACGCAGGCTGGCGAGGCGGTCGGCCTGGGCTGGATCGGCGGCCAGGTTGTGGATCTCGTGAGGGTCGTTGCGCAGGTCGTAGAGTTCCTCGGCCGGTTTGGGCAGCCAGTAGGCGGCCTGCACGGGAGTGCAGCGACCGGCCTCGAAGGCGGCGAACCAGGAGCGCATGCCCGGCTGCACCTGGAAGGCGTAGCAGTAGTGCTGGCCCCAGGGGCGGTGCGGGCTGTAATTGCGGATGTAGCGGAAGTCGCGGTCGCGCAGGGCGCGGGCGGTGTCGTAGCGCTCGTCCATGCGGCCGCGGAACAGGAAGACGTGCTCGCGGGCCGGTGCCCGGTGATCACCCAGGAAGGGCCGGCCCTGGTAGGCGGCAGGCACTTCGACGCCGCACAGGCTGAGCACCGTGGCGGGCAGATCGACAAAGCTGACCAGGTCCTCGACCCAGCCACCGGGGGCGGCGGGTCGCCAGTGCCGCCAGCGCTCCGGGATGCGGACGATGAGCGGCACGCGGGTGCCGGACTCGTGCAGGTTGCGCTTGCCGCGCGGCAGGGCGCCGCCGTGGTCGCCGTAGTAAAAGACGATCGTGTTGTCGGCTTCGCCCAGGCGCTCCAACTCGTCGAGCAGGGCGCCGGCCTCGGCATCCATGACGGTCATCTGGTCGTGGTAATTGGCCCAGTCGCGGCGCAGTTCCGGCGTGTCCGGATGGTAGGGGGGCAGGGGAATGGCCTCGGGGGCGATGCGGAAGCGGGTCTTGCCCGGTTTCGGGGCGACCTGGCTTTCGTGGCTGCTCGTCAGGTTGAAGACGGCGAAGAAGGGCTGGCCGGGCCGGCGGTCGCGGTAGTGGGCCTTGCGGCTGCTTGCGTCCCAGACTTTGCGTTTGCCGGCGAAGTTGTAGTCTTCCTTGCTGTTGTTGGTGCAGTGGTAACCGGCCGCGCGCAGGTGCTCGGGATACATCAGGTGGTCGGCCGGGTAGGGGACCCGGCTGCGGTGGTGCTGCAGGCCGGTTGCACAGGCGTGCAGGCCGGTGATCAGGGTCGTGCGTGCCGTGCTGCAGACCGGGGCGTTGGCGAAGGCGCGACGGTAGCGTACGCCCTGCGCGGCGAGGCGGTCGAGGTTGGGGGTCTGCGCCAGCGGTTCGCCATAGCAGCCGAGCCAAGGGCTGTTGTCCTCGCTGGTGATCCACAGGATGTTGGGGCGGTCGGCGGCGGCGAGCGGCAGGACGAGCAGGCCGCAGGTGAGGACAAGGAAGCGTAGCATGGGGCTGGTAACGCGCGGTGGCAGGCGGGCTTTCGCCGATCGCCGGCGACGGCTTGCCAGATGGTGGCTTCGGGAGTAGGGTTTGGCATGAACGTGCGCTTTGAGCCGCTGGAGGGATTGCGGGTGACGGTGGATGACGTCCACTACGACCCGTCCCGGCCCGCACCGCCGGACCGGCCGCATCCGTTTTTGTACCATGTCTCGATCCACAATGACTCGGCGGAGACGGTGAACATCTTTGGTCGCAAGTGGATCGTGCGCGACAGCGAGGGCGACACCCTGGTGGTCGAGGGCGACGGCGTGGTGGGCCAGTTCCCCAAGCTCTCGCCGGGTGAGACCTTCAGCTACAACTCCTACCACGTCATCAAGGCGGAGAGCACCGCCACGGGCTCGTTCTTCGGCACGACAGGTCAGGGGCGGCCGGTGTGCGCGCGCATCCCGCGTTTCGAAATGCATCCGCCGCTGCTGGCCTGATTTTCGCGGAAGGTGTGGGCGGCGGGCAGCGTTTTCAGCGCCATCATGCTTCGTCTTCTGCTCGCCTGTCTGCTTTTTGCCACCCCGGTTGCCGCCGCCGCCGGATTGGCCGGATCGCGCCCCAACATCCTCTTCATCCTCACCGACGACCAAGGCTATGGCGATGTTTCGGCCCACGGCAATCCGGTGCTGAAAACGCCGAACCTGGACCGCCTGCGCGCCGAGAGCCTGCGTTTCACCGACTTCATGGTCAGCCCGACCTGTGCGCCGACGCGCAGCGCGCTGCTGACGGGGCGCCATGAGTTTCGCAATGGTGTCACCCACACGATCCTGGAGCGTGAGCGGCTGGATCCAAAGGCAGTCACCGTCGCCCAGGTGCTGAAGTCGGCCGGCTACACCACCGGCCTGTTTGGCAAGTGGCACCTCGGTGATGAGGAGGCGTTTCGTCCGCGGGCACGGGGTTTTGACGAGCAGTTCATCCACGGCGGCGGCGGCATTGGCCAGAGCTACCCGGGCAGCTGCGGCGACGCCCCGGGCAACCGCTACTTCGATCCGGTCATCCTGCACAACGATCGCCTGGTGAAGACGCAGGGGTACTGCACCGACGTTTTTTTTGAGCAGGCCACGCGCTGGATCGAGGGCGTCAAGGAGCGCGGTCCCTTCCTCTGCTGGCTGGCGACCAATGCGCCGCATGGCCCCTACATCGCCCGGCCCGAGGATCGGGCGCTCTACGAGGGGCGCGGGCTGGGGGCCGACACCGAGAACTTCTTCGGCATGCTCCACAACATCGACGAGAATGTCGGCCGCCTGCTGGCGCGGCTGGATGCCTGGGGGATCGCCAAAAACACCCTCGTCGTGTTCATGAACGACAACGGCGGCACGGCCGGCGTCAAGGTCTTCAACGCCGGCATGCGCGGCGCCAAGGGCAGCCCCTGGCTGGGGGGCACGCGCGCGAACTCCTTCTGGCGCTGGCCGGGACGTGTGCAGCCGGCCGACTGCGCGGCGCTGACCGCCCACATCGATGTGTTTCGCACTTGGGCGGGCCTGGCCGGAGCGCCCCTGCCGGAGGCGGCCGAGCGCCAGGCCGAGGGCCGCAGCCTGCTGCCGCTGCTGGAGCAGGCCGGCGCACCCTGGCCGGACCGCCACCTCTTCAGTCACGTCGGCCGCTGGCCGAAGGGCAGCGATTACCGGGACGCCAAGGAGCGCAACGCCAGTGTGCGCAACAGTCGCTACCAGCTGGTCAGCGCCGCCCAGCCGGCGCGCAAGGGCCAGCCGGCCGCCGCGGCGGGCTGGCAGCTCTTTGACCTGGTCGATGACCCGGCCCAGGAACACGATCTGGCCGCCGAGAAGCCCGAGGTGGTGCGGGCGCTGCGGGCCGAGTACGAGGCCTGGTGGGCGTCGCTGGCCGGCCAGGCCGACCTGCATGAGCAGGCGCGCGGACCGGAATTGAATCCGTTTGCCGAGCTGTTTTGGCGCCAGTTTGGCGGCGGTCCGACGGCCGAGGACCGCGAGCGCATGAATCCCGAGCGGGCCTGGACCTTTGAGAAGGCGCGCCAGCGCAAGAAATGAAGAAGACCGGGGGGCTGGCGCCCGCCCGGTCTTCCGAAGCTGCGGAGGCCGCTGCAGGCAGCGGCCGTGGGATCACAGGCCCTTGCCGGTGATGTACTTGACCAGGTCGACGACGCGGTTGGAGTAGCCCCACTCGTTGTCGTACCAGCTGACCAGCTTGAAGAACTTGCTGTTCAGTTCGATGCCGCTGCCGGCGTCGAAGATCGAGCTGTGCGAGTCATGGATGAAATCGGTGCTGACGACTTCGTCGGCGGTCCAGGCGAGGATGCCCTTCATGTAGGTCTCGCTGGCCTTCTTCATCGCGGCGCTGATTTCGGCGTAGCTGGTTTCCTTGACGGTCTTCACCGTCAGGTCGACGACCGAGACGGTCGGGGTCGGCACGCGGAAGGACATGCCGGTGAGCTTGCCCTTCACTTCCGGGATGGCCAGGCCGACCGCCTTGGCGGCGCCGGTGCCGCTCGGGATGATGTTGATGGCGGCGCTGCGGCCCCCCTTCCAGTCCTTCTTCGAAGGGCCGTCAACGGTCTTCTGGGTGGCGGTGTAGGAGTGCACCGTGGTCATGAGGCCTTCCTCAACGCCGAAACCTTCCTTGAGCAGGACGTGGACCACCGGGGCGAGGCAGTTCGTCGTGCAGGAGGCATTCGAGATGACGTGGTGGTTGGCCGGGTCGTACTTCTCGTGGTTGACGCCCATGACGATGGTGATGTCCTCATTCTTGCCGGGGGCGGAGATGATGACCTTCTTGGCGCCGGCGGTGATGTGGCCCATGGCCTTCTCCTTCTCGGTGAACAGGCCGGTCGACTCGATGACGATGTCGACGCCGAGTTCCTTCCAGGGCAGGGCGGCCGGGCCCTCGCGGACGGCGAGGCACTTGATCTCGTGGCCGTCGACGACCAGGATGTCATCCTCGGCAACGTCGGGGCTGGACTTCTTGGAGTAGACCTCCTCACGGGCGCGGCCCTGGGTGGAGTCGTACTTGACGAGGTAGGCCAGGTTGTCGGCGGGCACGAGGTCGTTCACGGCGACGACGTCGATCTCCTTGCCCAGGAGGCCCTGATCACAGATTGCGCGAAAAACCAGGCGGCCGATGCGCCCGAAACCATTGATGCCGATTTTGACCATGTTGTGTGTGCGGAGTGTGTTGGAGACCGGCAGCAACATGCGTGCCGGGGCGGATGCTTAGTGCCGAACGGCCGGGGCGTCAACTGCGGACGGGGCCGGGGCGCCGCCGGCTCAGGCGTCGAGCAGGCGGGCGCTGATGCCGTCGACCATGGCGCGGAAGTCGTCGGCCTGGCTCATGCGCTGGGTAACGACCTTGCAGGCGTGGATGACGGTGCCGTGGTCGCGGCCGCCGAATTCCTCGCCGATCTGGACCAGGGGCAGGCGCACCATCTGGCGGGTGAGGTACATGGCGACCTGGCGGGCCTCCGCGATGTTTTTCGGGCGGCGCGGCCCGGTGAGGTCGCTCACGCGCAGGTCGTAGTGGGTGGCCACCGTGCGCTGGACGCGGTCGACGGTGATCGACTTGGCCGGTTCGTCCTCGATGACGTCGTGCAGGAAGGCGGACAGGGCCGACTCGGTCTCGAGGTTGCCCTCGAGCGAGACGTGGGCGGCAACGCGCATCAGGGCGCCCTCGAGCTTGCGCACATTGGTGCGCACGCGCTGGGCGATGAACTCGATGATCCAGGGGGGCAGGCTGACGTTGAAGCCGGCCATCTTGTGGCGCAGGATGGCGGTGCGCGTCTCCAGGTCCGGGGTCTGAATCTGGGTGGTGAGGCCCCAGTCAAAGCGCGAGACCAGGCGGCTTTCCAGGTTCTTCATTTCCGCCGGCGGCCGGTCACTGGCCAGGACGATCTGGCGGGCGTTGTTGAACAGCTCGTTGAAGGTGTGGAAGAATTCCTCCTGGGTGCTGTCCTTGCCGCCAAAGAAGTGGACGTCATCGATGAGCAGGACATCGACCTTGCGGTACTTCTGGCGGAACTGGCTGAAATTCTGCTTCTTGATCGACTCGACGAACTCGTTGGTGAACTGCTCCGAGGTGACGTAGCGCACGACCGCGCGCTTTTTGCGCATGAGCACCTCCTGGCCGATGGCCTGCATGAGGTGGGTCTTGCCCAGGCCGGTGGCCCCGTAGAGGAAGAGCGGGTTGTAGATGCGGCCGGGTTTTTCCGCCACGGCGCGGGCGACGGCGGCCGAGTAGCTGCAGTTGGTGCCGACGACGAAACTGTCGAAGGTGTATTTCGGATTGAGACCGGCCTCGGCGAGGGTGCGCGGCGCCAGGGGTTCGGCGACCGCCACGTGCGGCGAGGCGCGGTCGAACTGGGGCTGCGGGCCGCGGGCGACCTTTTGTGCCTGCGCCTTCCCGGTCGTCGGGAAGGCGACAGGTTCGCTGGCGACGCTGAACTCGATGCGCGCGGCGGTGCCGAGAACCTCGGCGGCGGCGTCGTTGAGGATGCCCTCGAAGTTGCTTTCGATCCAGAGTTGATGGATTGGATTTGGCACCGAAAGGAGCAGGCGCTGGCCGTCCTCGATGCGCGCCCGTGTGCCGGAAAAACAGCGGCTGAAGTTGTCTTCACCCAGCTTGCGGCGGAGAATGTCGCAGATCTGCTCCCAGCCGGCGGACTCTAGCAGGGTGAATTCAGGCTGAGCAGGGTGGCCTTGGCCGTTGGCAGGTGGAGTGAGAGGCATTTCATCGGGATGGTTCTCCATGGTTTGGGTGTTGAGGCTGCGGGCGGTTGTCGGGAGGGGGACAAAGACGGCGCTGATTCAGGGCGGAATCAGCGCCGGCATTTGTTTTTGAAAACTGTCTTTCTGTATGACAAAAGCGCCACGATTCACAAGAGAATCTTCACTTCTTTTTGAAACTTTCCCGGCTGATTGTTCCACGCAGCCGTGGAATTTTTGAAGAGATTCGCAGCCACCGTGAACAAGCCCGTGAACAACCGGTGAACAAGCTGTCGGCAACTGGTTATTTGTGTGTGCAAGCGCAGGCTGGCACGGTTCTTGAATTCCAGGGTCGCCGACGGCGATTGGGCTTGCCAGCGACGTGCTTTGGCCGTTTCTAAACAGCCCGTCGCCGGCGGTGTTTGCCGGCAGCCGTTCACCCCATGTCCAACCCCGCGTCCACTCCCGCCGAGATCGCCCGCAAGGCAAAGTCGAATCTCGCCCTGGCGCTCGCCTGCCTGCCCGCGGCAAGGCGTCGTGACATGACGACCTTTTATGCCTTCTGCCGTGTCGTTGACGATCTTGCCGACGATCCCGGTGCGGCTCCGGCCGAACGTGCGGTTAGGCTGGACGGCTGGCGGCGCGCGGTTCTCGAGGCCCGTGGCGGGGGTGACCCCGTGCTGGCCGAGACCGTACTGCTGCCCGGGCGCTATGGCTTTCCGCGCGAATGGCTGGTCGAGATCATCGACGGTGTCTCCAGTGACCTCGGCCGCGTGCGCTATGCGACCTACGAGGAACTGCTCCGCTACTGCTACAAGGTGGCCTCGGTGGTGGGCCTGGTCAGTGCGGAGATCTTTGGCTGCACGCAGCCGGCCTCGCGCGAGTATGCGGTGCAACTCGGCTACGCGCTGCAGCTGACCAACATCCTGCGCGACGTGGGGCAGGATGCGCGCGAGAGCGGGCGCATCTACCTGCCGCTGGAGGATCTGGCGCGCTTCGGAGTCGGCGAGAAGGAGGTGTTGGAGGGGCGGCCCGGACCGGGCTTCATCGCCCTCATGGACTTCGAATATGCGCGCGCACGCGAGCTTTTTGAGGCGGCCGAGGCAGTGCTGCCTCCCGCCGACCGCGCCGCCCTGCTGCCCGCACGCATGATGGCGCAGGTCTATCGCGAGATTCTCGAAAAACTGCACCGGCAGCGTTACCCGGTCTTCGAGGAGCGCTGCCGCCTGCACCCGCTGCGCAAGGCCTGGATCCTGCTCCGTCATCTCGGCCATGCCTGGCTGGCGCGGCTGGCGGGAGGCTGAAGCGCGCGCGGCTGAACAAAAAGCCGGCGCACGACGTCGGACTACAGGACGGGGGCATGCGCCGCCGGGAAGAATTGTCTTGAAAGCCCTGGAATTTAAGAAATCTTAATCACATGAAGACGCGACCTGTGTTGAACTGTCTGGTCCTTGCCGGCCTGGCCACCCTGGTGCCCGTCGCCACCCTGCGCGCGCAGCAGGCGCCGACCTACGTGCCGCCGCCGCAGTACCAGACGCCGCCCGGCTATCCGCCGCCCTCCGCGAATCCACCGCCGCCCGCGCCGCCACCCTCCAGCTATTACGTGAGCCCGCTGGAGTTCCTGCCCACTTTCGGCCGCAAGTTTGGCGAAATGTTCCGGCGCGTGTTTTATGGCGATGCTCCGCCGCGCGGCTACCCACCCCAGGGCGGCTACCCGCCGCCCGGGGCCGGTCGCAGTCTCGACCAGCCGCCGTCCGGCTATTCACCGCGCGGGACTCAGCCGCCGATGCCTCCGCCCGCCTACCAGGCGCCGCCCCGCTACGAGGCGCCGTCGCGCCAGCAGCCCCCACCCCGCTACGAGGCGCCGCCGTCGGCACGCACTTCCCCCCCCGCGCCAGCGCGCAGTGAGTCCCCGCCGACCGTGCGGCCGCCGACCCGCAGTCAGTCGCCCGCCGTGACGGCACCCGCCAAACCCAAGACCGAGGCGCCGCCGCCAAGCACGGCCGCGACGACGTCGAGCAACTCCAGGACCGCGCCTTCCAAGCCGGTGGCGGACTCGCCACCGCGTCAGCAACCCAAGCCGGCGAGCAAGGAGGTGGCCGAATCGCCGCCGCCTTCCACGACCGAAAAGAAAGCGGAGTCGGCCCCGAGTGGTGGCGCCTTCCTCAAGGGCAAGCGCACCAACAAGCCGGGCCGGGTGGTCAGTCCGTATCCGCCCTATCAGGAACTGGATGTCACAGGCCTGAGCAGCGGCTCGCTGGCGCTGGATCCGACGACGCAAAAAGTCTTCGAAGTGCCCTGATCCGGCTCACTTCTTGAGCAGGTCACGGATTTCCGTGAGCAGCTGGATTTCGGCCGGAGGCGGCGGTGGCGGTGCCGCGGCTTCCTCCTTGCGCATGAGCGCCATCAGCCGGTTGGCCGGCTTGACGATGACAAAGAAGATCACCGCGGCGGTGATGAGGAACCCGATGAGGGCATTGATCACCAGGCCGAGATCGAAGATCCAGACCTGCAGGGTGATGTTGGGATCGCCGCCGCCGGAGAGTTTCTTGATGAGCGGATCGACAATGCCCTTGGTGAAGGCGCCGACGATGTTGCCGAAGGCGGCGCCGATGATGACACCGGTGGAGAGGTCGACGACGTTGCCTTTGAGGATGAACTTTTTGAATTCGGAGAGCATGGCGATGGACGGGTTCAGAGGCATTGCACCTGAATCCGCCTGCGCATGCCAGCCAATTTTGCGCCAAAGTGCGAGGGATTTGTCTCCGCCTGCAGGCGGCGCATGCGCTGCAGCGCCGCGCGATCCAGTTCGACGCGCAGGACCTGGCTGCCGGAGTCGTGGATCCCGCCTTCCAGCCAGCGTGGCGCGTCGCGGAAGACGTGCTGGGAAGGGCCATACCAGGCTGCGCGCCCCAGATTCTCATCGATCAGTTCCGAGGCGGCCCGGCCGGTGAGGTGGGCAACGCCGACATGGCAGCCGAGTTCGACGGCCCGGGCCGAGGCGCAGCGGTCGACACGCTCGACGCCGAGCACGGTCTCGGTGGCGCTGGGACAGAGAATGAGATCGACCGCCTGCCCGCGCAGACGGGCGGCGAGTTCCGGGATTTCGATGTCGAGGCAGATCAGCACCGCCACGCGCCACTCACGAAAGGACCAGAGGCGGACGGAGCTGCCTGGACGAAAGGCTTTTTCCCAGGGGGTCAGGTGCAATTTGTCCTGATGGCTCCAGGTCGAGCCATTGTAGATGGGTGCGCGGTTGCGCAGGCCGCCGCGCTGCCGGGCAGGGCAGGTGCCCAGAACGACCCCCTTGCCTGGGCGCGTGAGTTCGCGCTGCAGGTCCGGCAGCAGGTCGCGCCAGAAGGCCTGGGCGACACGTTCCAGGCCTGACGCACCGCCGGTGGCCGGCAGCAGCGGTTCCAGGCCCAGCCAGAGAAACTCCGGCAGCAGGACCAGATCCGCGCCGTCATCCCAGCTGGCCAGCACGCGCTGGGCGACGGCTTGGGCGAAGGCGACGGGGGTGTCGGCCGGTCGGCCCGGATCGTAGGTGACAAGGTCGAGGATCACACGTCATGAATGGCGGATGCGCCTCGTCTTGCACGGGAAAAGTTGTCAGGCCGGAGGCTTTCCGGGTCGAGAAGCGGGAGTGGCGGGCCCAATTCAGGAGCGACGAACGTCACGGCATGAACCGCGATTCGGCAATGCCCCCTGCGCGGTGTTGGTCGTGCCTGTTCCGGTGGAGACGGCGGCGGAATGAAGCCGATGCCGTGCGCTTATCAGGCAGTGCCAGTCCAATCGGCTCAGGCGTCGTGGAGCGCCTGAATGTGCGGCTGGATGACGGCGACCTGCAGCGGTTCCAAGGTGGCTTTGAGGCGCGCAAACATGGCCTCATCCTCGTAAGTGCCGACGATGGCGCCGCCGCTGCCGGTGAACTTGGCGCTGGCGCCGCAGTCGCGCGCCGCTTCAACCATTTCGAGGTTGCCCGGGCTGAGCTTGTAGAGGCGGCGGCGCAGGTCGAAGTTTTCATTGAGCAGGGGGCCGATTTCGTTGCCGCGGCCGGCAACCAGCAGGTCGCGCACGCGCTGGGCCAGGCCGGCCCAGTGGTACATGGCGCTGACGACCTCGCGCTCGCCACGGTTCCAGCGGCCGCGGATGTCGTTGTGGAAAACCTCGGTGCCCTCGCTCAGCCGAGTGGTGTAGGCGACGTACAATTTGGGCAGCAGGGCCGGATCGAGCTCCTCGTACAGGCCGTGGCCCAGTTTTTCCACGGCGGCGCGGTTGAAGTCCATGAAGACGGCACCTTCGTAGGCCTGAATGACGCGGTCCTGCAGGCCGGCCGGGATGCCCAACTCGTCGTTCTCGACGCTCAGCACCAGGCTGGGCAGCAGGGGTTTGGGGATCTCGACCTGATAAAACTGCATCAGCGCCCGCCAGCAGGCGGTGATGATGGCGCTGGAACCGGCCATGCCGACCTGGGGGGGGATGTTGCTGGCGTAGCGCAGGGTGAAGTTGCGTCCGTGCAGGGGCAGGCCCTGGCGGGCGCAGTGTTCGAAGAAGCGCTTCACGCTGGCCTTGAGCAGGCGGATGCCGCCGTAGTAACCGAACTGGCGGACATCGCGCGCCAGATCCTCGATGCTGGCAAAAACCGAGTGATCGCGTTCATTCGGCTCAATGCGCAGGGCGTCGCTTTCCTCGAGGGTGACCTCGGCGCTGAAGTTGCGAATGATGAAGGAGATCGTTTTGCCGTAGTAGCCGTCCGAGGGGTTGCCGACGAGGCCGGCGCGCGCGTAGGCTCGGGTGGTGATGCGCATGGGAGAGTGCAAGCCGTCACGCTAAAGCGCCGCGCCGGCCTGGCAAACGGATTGCGCCAGGCCGGCCGGCAGAAAAACCTTGGCCCGGAACGTATCCACAGGAATCATGACCGCCATGCGAATGTTTCTGCCCCTTGTGCTCTGGACCTTGCTTCCGGCTGCCGGACTGCAGGCCAAATCCGTCGAGGAGATTGCCGCCGAGGTGAAACCCTCCGTGGTCAAGATCATGCAGGTCGGCCGCGACGGACTCGATGGCATTGGCACCGGATTTGTCGTCGGCGCCGACGGCTTGATCGCCACCAATCTGCATGTCATCGGCGAGGCGCGCCGCCTGGAGGTCGAGACCGCGGATGGCGCCCGTCACGAGGTGACCGAGGTCACCGCCACCGACGCCCATTGGGACCTGGCCCTGCTGCGCGTCGGCAGTCGGCTGAAGCCGCTGCCGCTGGGCGACAGCGACCGCATCCGCCAGGGACAACCGGTGGTCGCCATGGGCAATCCGCAGGGGCTCGCCTTCAGCGTCGTTGACGGGGTTGTCTCCGAGTACCCCGACCTGATCGACGACATCCCGATGATCCGTCTGGCGCTGCCGATCGAAAAGGGCAACAGCGGCGGGCCGCTGCTGGATCGCGACGGGCGCGTGCTCGGCATCCTCACGCTCAAGTCCGCGCGCACGGAAAACCTTGGCTTTGCCATGCCGGTCAATGAGCTCAAGCGCATGATCGACTCGCCGAATCCGGTGCTCATGGAGCGCTGGCTGACCATTGGCGTGCTGAACCCGAAGCTTTGGCAGCCCCTGTTCGGTGCCCGTTGGACCCAGCGCGCCGGCGTCATTCAGGCGGACACGCCCGGCGCCGGCTTTGGCGGCCGCTCGCTCTGCCTCTGGCAGCCGGAGGTGCCGCCCGCGGTGTTCGAGGCTGCGGTCGAGGTGAAACTCGACGACGAGTCCGGTGCCGCCGGGCTCGCCTTCTGCGCCGACGGGGGCGATCGGCACTACGGTTTTTATCCCTCGGCCGGCAAGCTGCGCCTGACCCGCTTTGAGGGCGGTGATGTCTATGCCTGGACCATTCTGGCCGATGTGCCCTCGGAGGCTTACCGGCCGGGTGAGTGGAACCATCTGCGGGTGCGGGTGGAGACGGGCACCCTGCGCTGCTGGGTCAACGGCCGACTGCTGCTCACCCAGGAGGATGCAGGCCTGCGCGGCGGGCGTGCCGGACTCTGCAAGTTTCGCAACACGGTTGCCCAATTCCGCCGCTTCCGTCTCGGTCCGGACCTGGCGGAGAAGCCGCTGCCCGAGGCTCTGGCGGCGGGGCTGCGCAGCGCGCTCGACGATCTCGCCGGTGGCAGGGCGGGGCGTGATCCGACGCTTGACCGCCTGCTCGCCGATCCCATCGCCAGTCGACGACTGATGGCCGAACGACGTGCTGAACTTGAGCGCCAGGCCGCCGAGTTGCGCGATCTGGAAAAGGAGTTGCACCGCCTCAGCGTCACCCGCGAACTGCTGGCGGAACTCGCCAAGCCGGAAGACCAGATCGATCTCATGCGCGCGGCCCTGCTGCTGGCGCGCCACGACAATGCCGAGGTGGAAATCGACCATTACCTGCAGGCCTTTGCGCGCATGGTTGAGGACCTGCGCGGTGATCCGGCCCTGAAACGCGGCACGGCGGCGGCAGTGGCGCGAATCCGCGAGTACCTGTTCGATCAGGGGGGCTTCCACGGCAGCCGGCACGACTACCAAAGCCGGTCCAACAGCTACATGAACGAAGTGCTTGACGACCGCGAGGGGTTGCCGATCACCCTGTCCGTGCTCTTCGTCGAGCTGGCCTCGCGACTCGGCATCAAGGAGGTCCATGGCCTGCCGCTGCCCGGGCAATTCATGGTTGGGTACAAGGACGGTCCCGAGGGGGAACTGCAGCTTCTCGACGCCTTCGAGCGCGGTCGCCCGCTCAGTGTTGAGCAGGCGGCTCTGCAGTTGACCGACAGCGGTCGCTTCGACGAGGAGGTTCTTCGTCCCGCCAGCAAGCGCGCCATCATTCTGCGCATGCTGCGCAACCTGCTCGGCTCAGCACTCGACGACGAGGCCGCCGCACGTGAATCGCTGCCCTACCTGAACCTGCTGCTGGCCATTGATCCCGAGGCGGCGGTCGAGCGCCTGACGCGCGCTCGCCTGCACCAGCAGCTCGGCGACAAGGCGGCGGCCGCCGCCGATGTGCGCTGGTTGACGGAGCATTTTCCCGAGGAAGGGCCGGACCAGCTCCGCCAGCAGCTTGAGCAGTGGCTGGAGAGCCTGCAGTGAGGCCGGGCTTCACCGCGCGCCGACGCTGGAGGGGGCTGCAGCTTCCTCGCAAGTCAGGCCAGCCGGACCTTGTCATGCTCGGGTTGCCGCCATGGCCGACGCTCGAACGCCGCCGGCTGATCGAACGAGGCTGGGTCACCCGCGAACCCCGTCCTTTCCGCCCCGACCGGTGGGGCGTTGCTAGCCCCAAAAAAAAAGCGGGCAGGGAAAAACCCTGCCCGCTGATGGCAAAAGTCTGCCGGAAGGCTCAATCAGGACTGGGGGCCGGCGTGTCGTTGCCGCCATCGGGGTTGTTGTCGCCAGGCGCGCCCGCGATGCCAGCGCCCGTTGCACTCAGGGCACCGGGAGCCACATTGTTGCCGGGACCGCTGCCGCCGCCTTCACCATTGTTGTTGTTATTGTTGTTGTTGTTGCCCTCACCATTGCCGCCCGTGCCGTCGTTGCCGCCGCCGCCCTGGTTGTTGACGTTGCCGCTGCCGTCGACGTTGATGTTGCTCTGGTCGCCGTTGTTGTTGACGTTGCTGTTCGTGCCACCCTGGCCGTTGCCGTTGGTGTTGACATTGAGGTTGCCATTGGTGTAGCCGACCTGGCCGGAGCCGGTGATCGACGTGCCGCTCACCGAGAAGGCGGGCGGATTGAAGTCCGGCTCCCAGCGCATGGCAACGTAGCGGGCCTTGACGGCCTGCTTGGGTTTCACGGTGACGGTGCCGCTGCCCTGGGCATCCTCGACGCTGGCCACCGGTTCGGCGGTGTCGAACACCGACGGGTCGAAGGCCAGGCGGCCGCGCCAGTCTTCCTTCTCCGGCAGTTCGTCAAACGCGTACACCGTCACGCGGACCGGGCGGGGCGAGTGCACGGAACCGAACTCGTTGAGGGTGCGGACCTGGCCGAAGTCGTAGACGGCGGTGCGGTACTTTTCATCCGACTCCGGGAACTCGAGGCGGCCGAGGCGAACGGCCTCGCCGCGCGCGCCGAAGCTTTCCGGGCTGAGATAGAGCAGGCGGCCGCCGCCGATGCCGGTGGCAAAGTTCACCGTGGCACCGTTGTCGACGTTCTGGTTGACGGTGTAGTTGGCGTCCGTGTCAGTGCCGAGCACCTGGAAGCTGCGCAGGACGCCGCCACGGGTGAGGTCGAATTCCAGCTTGAGGTAACGGCCCTGGGCGGCGCCGGCGTTCATCTTCACCAGGCGGTCGGCCGGCTGGAAGACATCGCTGTCCACCTGATTCCAGGCCTTGCCGTCGGCGCTGAGCGAGACGGCCACCTTGCCCTCAAGGCCGTCGGAGACGAAGGAGATATCCTGGATCACCGAGGGTTTGGCCAGGCGCAGGGTGGCGCTGCTCTTGCCGGCGACAAGGGTCACGGGCTTGAGCGGGTCGGCGAGCACCAGGAAGCCGGCCTGACCGATGCGGCTCGACTCCAGCAGGGTGGTGCCGCTGAACACCGTGTTGATCGGGGTCGGCTTCTTGTCGAGGCTCGGCATGCGGTTCCACTTGGCCACGGCCGGAACGGCCAGAAGACAAGCGGCAAGGAGAAGGCGGTGGGGTTTCATAAAGCGTGATGGGGCGGAAACTAAAAAATACTCAATCAAATTTAACCGTTCCGGGCAGGCCCTGCAAAGCACTTTTTGCCGGCCAAAGGCTTTTCCTGTCGGGGCCGTTGACCTTGCAAACTACGTTCCGAACAGGGGTCCGGCTTCATTTTCGGGCTTTGGTGGCGATGGCCTTGTAGTAGCTTTCGATGGCCGCCCGGTATTCGGGAGCTGCCTCCGAGCGAGTGGCCTCGCTCAGGTCTGCCGCCATTTTGCCGGGCAGCCGTCCCCAGTCGCCATCGACGAGGACCAGGGGCGCGCCAAGGGCACCCTCACTGACCTGCTGGGAGAGGTTGCCCCCCTCTGAACTTGCCTGCGAGGGCGGGTTTTGGCCCTGCGGCGGCGGGGTTTGGGCATTTTGCTGACCCGGCTGCTGCGAGCCCGGGGTCTGACCCTGATTGCGCTGGTTGGCCATGGCCTGCTGCTGGCTCTGCTGGGCGTCTGCCAGGCTCTGCTGGGCCTGCTGCTGGCTGCCTCCCTGCTGCTGTTGCTGCCCGCCCTGCTGCTGCTGGTTGCCCTGCATGGGGTGCAGGGTTTGGTCGAGCTGGTCGAGGGCCTGAGCCAGCAGGGCGGCCTGGACCTGCTGGAAGGGATTGGCTGCAAAGGCCGGCGGCAGGGCGGAGGCGGCGGTTTCAATGGCCTGTGCGGCTTCGCTGGCCGCGGTCTGGGCCTGAGGCCCCACCGGCTGTTGTCCGGGCTGGGTGGCGCTGCCCTTGGCGGCCTGGGCCTGTTTCTGCAGGTCGGTGCTCGCCGAGGCGGCCTGGCGCGCGGTCGCCTCCATGCCGAGTCGTCCGGCGTGGCGGGCCACGCGGGCCAGGTCGTGGGCGGCCTGCTCGGTGGCAAGTCCGAGGTTGCTGGGCTGGGCGGCCTCGGCGGCAACCGCCTGTTCGCTGCCCTGGGCGGTTTGTTTGGCGACCTCGGCCAGAGCTTTTTGCATGGCCGGATTGCGTGGCAGTTCCTTCTCGAGTTCGGCCAGCACGGCAGCGGGGTTCTGGCTGGCATCCTGGGCCATTTCGGCGAGCTGCTGGGCGCGCTGGTAGGCTTCCTCCAGGGCTTCCTGGACGCCAAGTTCCTGTTCCATGTTTTGCATGGCGGCGAGTTCCTGCTCAGTCAGCGCCTCGCCCTGCTCGGCGCGGGCCATGTTTTCGGCCAGTTGTTGCAGGGCCTGGGCGGTTTGCTGCTGGGCGGCGGCCGCGTTTTGCAGGGCCTGGGCCTGCGGCTGGCTTTGGGCGGCCTGGGCGGCCTGGCGCAGGTTGCGGGCGATCTGCGGCGCCTGCTGCTGCATCTGGGCGAGGGCGACATCAGCGGTGCGCGCCATCTGCCGCTGGGCCTGCTGCTGCAGGTCGGCGGCATTCGCTTCCTGGCGCAGGGCGGCCTGCAGCGAGGCCATTTGTGCGGCCTGCTCGGCGGTTTCCGACTGGAGCTCGCGCGCGGCTTCGGCGACTTCGTCCACCGGCTCGCCGGCCTCGGCCTGTTCCGCGGCCGCCTGGGTTTGCTGCTGGTTCTGGCGGACGTCCTCGGCGACCGCCTTCATCATGTCGCTCACCTGCGGGGTCAGGCCGGCCAGGGCGGTGCGCGCCTCGAGGCTGGCCTCGGCGAACTGCCGTGCGAGGGCCTCGGTTTGCTCGCCGGCACGGGTGGCGCTGGCCGCGGCCGCTTCCAAGCCGGGGGGCGGTGTGCCGGGGGCTTGGTTGGCCTGCTGGGCAAGCGCCTGCAGTTGGTCGGCGGCCTGACGGCTGGCTTCGGCGGCCTGCTGGGCCTGGGGGGCGGTGGCGGCCAGCGCGGGCGGGGCGGACCGCCCCAGGCGACGCAGCTTCTCCGGCAGCTGGCGCAGGGCCTCGGCGGCGGACCTGGCCTGACGGGCCGGCTGGCCGGAATCGGCTGCCTGGGTGGGATCGGGCGCGGCGGCGGCCTCGGCTCCGGCTTCGGCCGCGCCCTGCACCAGGGCATCGGCTTCGAGCAGGCGGGCGGCGCTGTCGAGTTGGTCGGTTTTCTCCTGCAGTCGCGTCAGCGCTTCATCGGCGTTGGGGGCCTTCTCAAGCTCGCGTGCGAGTTGATCGGCGGCACGGCTGGCGCGGTTGGTGTCGAGGGCCGCCTCGCGGTTGGTCAGCGGGTTCTGCTCGCGCAGCACGCCCTGGTCCTCCAGTTGGCGCGCCGCCTGGGCCAACTCCCGCTGCGCCCGCTCGACGGCACTGAGGTTTTCGGCGTCGCGACGCGGCCGCGCCTTCGGGTTGCGGGCTTCGGCGACCGCCTGCTTGAGCCCGGCCTGGGCCTCGGTCAAGGCGGCGAGTGCCGGGTTGTCCTGCCGGGCCAGGCGCTCGCGCTGCTCCGCCGAGCGTTGGGCGGCGCTGTCGGCCAGGGTGCTCAGGGCGTCGGCGGCGCGCTGCAGGCGCTGGCGGTGGTTGTCGGAAGCCCCGTAAAGGTGTTCCGGACTTTTGGTCTGCTCCGGTTTGTCGAGGCTGGCACCGAGGTCGGCGGCGGTTTCCCCCAACTGCTTGCGCGTCTCCTCGAGTTGCCGCTGCGGGGAGCCATCGACCACGGACTCCAGGTTCTCCAACTCGCGCTGCAGGCCTTCGCCGGCGAGCAGGGCGGCGCGCTGCTGCTCCTGCCACTTCGGGCGCTGGGCGGCGTCGCGGTTCGCCGGCAGCGACTGGTCGGTCAGCAGTCGCTCCTGGCGGCTGAGCTGGCGGGCGGACTGGGCGGCGATGCGCGCGCCGTCCTCGGCGGCAAAGGCGCGCAGGGCCTGGGCGATCGCCTCGGCATCGGTGCCGGCGGTGGCGGCCTGCCGGCGCAGGGGGTCGGTGCTCTCGATGTCGCCCTCGGCGAGGTTCTGCAACTGGGTCAGGGGCGCGTGGCGGAGGTGGGCGAGGCGATCGCCCACCAGGCGCATTTCAGCGGCTTCCAGATGGCCGGGGGCGGTGGTGGCGGCCTGCTTGAGACGCTCCCAGAGGTCGTCGGCACTGTCGCGTACCTGACTCAACTCGGTCTGGGCACGGGCCAGCGAACTTTCGGGCGACTCCCTGCGCTGCTGGCGGGTCGACCTCTGCACGGCTTCCATTGCCTTGCGCAGGTCGCGTGCCTTGTCCGCCAGTGTGGCGGCCTGCTGGGCAAGCCGACGGGTTTCCTCGGCCCACTGGCGCTGGAGTGGATCGACGGTTTGCTCCTGCACGATGACACGCACGACCGGCGAATCAGCCTTCTGGCCCTTGAGGTCGGTGGCGACCAGTTTGAGCAGGACGGTGTCGCCGGGTGCCACCTGCAGGGGGGCGAGCGGCAGCACGCTTTGCAGTTCGGTTTCGCGGCCGGACTTGCCGGCAAGCGGGCGTTCCTCCCAGGTGCCGCCGTTGACGGCGTGGGCGACCGCCACGGCGGCCAATCCGACGTCATCGCTGGCGAAACCCTGCAAGCGCACGGAGGCGTCGGCGAGCAGGGCCAGCTGTTCCTGGGGTTCGAGAATTTGGGCGATGGGCGGCAAATCCGGGATGGTGCTGATGCGCCAGGGCGAGGCTTCCTCGTTGGTGAAACCGGTTTCGATCGCCGTCAGGGCGACCTGCCAGGCCTCCTGGCCGGCGGTCAGGGTCCAGTCGGCCTGCAGACGGCCATCGGGCAGGGCTGTGACGGTGAGTGGCTCCGGCCGCTCGGCATGTTCGGGATTGAGTTGCAGGCGGCCGTTGTGAACGGGTTGGTTGGCCTTGAGGATGAGGCGCACCGTTGAGCCTTCGAGAGCCTCGAGGTCGCCGTGGTCCTCGGTGCGTTCGCTGGCCGGCAGGCCCGTGTAGGCCGGCGGGGTGACGGTTTTGACGAACTCGATCAGGCGCGGTCGCGGCCGGGCGGCAAGCCGGTGCCAGGGGCTGATGGCATCGCCGGCGTGCAGGCGGTAGCGCACGTCGGTCTGGCCGATGCCGAGGCTGGACTCGTGGCGGCTGCCGGCACCGGGGCGCATGGCTTCGAGCCGGCTGCGTGCGCCTTCCGGCTGGCTTTCCAGTTGTACCGGGCCGGTGAAGCGGCCGTTGACCTCGGCGACGATGGCGACTTCCGAGTGGAAGGCGGCGAGCGTGTCGGCGGGAGCGGGTTCCACCAGGCGGATGACCGCACTCGCGGGGCGGGGCAGATTGGCGAAGGGCACGGCGGCGCGCGCGAGGAAGCCTGGCAGGTGCAGGGCCGGGATGCAACTGAGCGCCGCAGTGAGCAGTGCGAGGCCGCCGCAGCCGAGCAGCCAGCCGCGCAGGGCGCGGGCGGGCAGCAGTGCGGGAACGTCGAGGTCTTTGACCGCGGCGGCGACCTCGTCCTGCAGGCGGGCGCGCAGCTCGGCCGATTCGCCGGCGTGGCCTTCGGCCAGTTCGACCGCGGCGAGCAGGCGCTCATGCAGGCCGGGGGCGACGCTTTCCAGCAGGCGCGCGGCACCCAGGTCGCTGCCGGCTTCACGCAGGTGGCTGAGGCCGGTGCGCCAGGCGGCGAGGGCAGCGGCGGCGTAGGCGGACAGCGTCGTCCAGGGGCGCAGGACCTCGGGCAGAAAGCGGGCGCGGTCGAGCAGGGCGGCGGCGAGGGCGGCGGCCAGCGCGATCAGCGCGAAGCAGAGCAGGGCACGCCAGGCGAGCAGGGTGCGGCGGCGGGCGCGAAAGGCCTGCAGGGCTTGCCGGGTGGCGGGGCGGAGCTGGGTTTCCATGAAGGGGGCAGGGTGCACCGCATTAACGCCGCGGCAACCGGCCTTGTGTCGCCCTGCGGCAAAATCCCCGCGTTCTCAGAGATTGATCAAAAACGGGTTGTGATGGCGCTCGCGACCGAGCGTGGTCGCGGGGCCATGGCCGGGATGCAGTCGGGTGGCGTCGGGCAGTACCAGGAGTCTGCTTTGGATGCCTTCCAGCAACTGCTCAAAGGATCCGCCCGGGAAGTCCGTGCGACCGACGCCGTCGAAAAACAGCACGTCACCACCGAACACGTCGCCGGTCTCCGGCAGGTGAAAGCAAAGGCTGTCCGGCGAGTGCCCGGGAATGTGCAGCAGGTTCCACATCCAGCCACCCGCTTCCGCCTGGTCGCGACCGGCAAGAACCTCGTCGACGATGAAGGCCGGCACCAACTCACGGCCGCCGACGGCACCCACGAGGCGCTCCAGGGTCAACTCACGCGAAAAGGCCGACCAAGCCAGCACCCGGCAGCCGTGTTCCGCTTTCACCTGGGCGGCGTCCTGAACGTGGTCGAAGTGCTGGTGGGTCAGCAGCAGGGCGTCGATCCTGGCGCCGCGGGCCAGCAGCCAGTGTGCCGAGCCCTCGGGGGCGTCGATCAGCAGGTTGCCCCGAGGGGACTCGATCAGCCAGGCGTTGGTTTGGGCGATGCCGCCCGTGAAGGTGTGAATGTCCAGCATCAGCGGCTTCCTGAGGGAATCCTGTGGACATTTCAAGCCGCAAAAGGCAAATTTGGTGACGAACCCACCGTTTAGGTCGTACTTCTTCCGTCGGCAATTCCCCCCATGACTCGCGCCCTACCCCTCATCTTCGGAGCCGGCCTCGCCCTCGCGGCGTCCGTCTCACCCACCGCCCGCGCGGAGACCAACTTCGGCCAGGTGGCGATGCATGTCGCCTACATGCTGCAGAATCAGCACTATTCGCGCCAGGATTTTGACGACGAAATGTCGGTGCGCATGCTGCGCAACTACCTCAACACGCTCGACTTCCGTCGGGTCTTCTTCACCGCCAAGGATGTTCAGGAGTTCGAGACCAAGTTCAAGACCACGCTCGATGACCTCATCCTCATGCGCGACATCAGTCCGGCCTTTGAGGTCTATGATCTGTACAAGCTGCGGGTGAAGGAGCGCCTGGAATTTGTCCGAACGACACTCAAGGACCACAAGTTCACCTTCGACTCCGAGCGCACCACCCTGATCAAGCGCGACAAGGCGTCGTATCCGGCCGACACGGCCGAGCAGGATCGACTCTGGCTTGACATCCTCGAGGAAAACCTGCTCCAGGAGCGGCTTGCCGATGAGGCCAAGGCCGAGGAAAAGGCCAAGAAGGACGCCGAGGCTGCAAAAAAGGCCAAGGACGCGCCGCCAGCCGAGGGCAAGCCCGAAGCGGCCAAGGCGGAAGCGGCGGCGGCTGAAAAGGAGGAGGAACGCACTCCCGAAGCCCGCGTGCTCAAGGACTACGAGCGACTGCTCGAATCGCTCGAGGAAAACGACCAGGAGGATGTGGTGGATCTTTTCCTTTCCAGCCTCTCGGCCGCCTATGATCCGCACACGGAGTACATGAGCGTCAATGAGATGGACAACTTCAACATCCAGATGAAGCACAAGCTGGTCGGCATCGGCGCCCTGCTCGGCCTCGAGGACGATGTGGCGGTCATCCAGGGCATTGTGGTCGGCGGTCCGGCCGACAAGCAGGGGGAACTCAAGCTCAACGACAAGATCACCGGCGTTGCCCAGGGCGAGGCGGAGTTCGTGGAGACGAAGTTCATGAAGCTGCAGAAGATTGTCGACATGATCCGCGGCACCGAAGGCAGCGTTGTGCGGCTGCGCGTCAATCCGGCGCAGGATCCTGCCGCCACCAAAATCATCACCATCGTGCGCGGACCGGTCGAGCTGAAGGAGAAGCTCGCCAATGCCGAACTCATCCAGACCCCCGCCGAACTTGGCAAGCCGCTGAAGGTTGGCTGGATCAATCTGTCCTCCTTCTATGCCGACATGGAGGACGGCACGGTCAGTACGACCGACGACGTCCAGAAGCTGCTCACCCGCCTGATGAAGGAAAAGATCGACGGCCTGGTGCTCGACCTGCGCGGCAACGGCGGTGGTTCCCTGGAGGAGGCGATCCGCCTGACCGGGCTGTTTGTGCCGGCGGGCCCCGTCGTTCAGGCCAAGGATTGGCGCGGCACCATCACCTGGCGCGAATGCGAGAATCCCAAGGCCTTCTACGACGGTCCCATGATTGTGCTGACCGACAAGACCAGCGCCTCGGCCTCGGAAATTCTCGCCGCCGCGCTGCAGGACTACCGCCGTGCGCTGGTGGTGGGGGACAAGTCGACCTTCGGCAAGGGCACCGTGCAGACCATCCTGCCGGTCGATCGCTTCATGCCCTTCTTCGCCAAGAAGGACCGCGCTGGCAACCTGAAGGTCACCATCCAGAAGTTCTACCGCATCGCCGGCGGCTCCACCCAGCTCAAGGGTGTGGAACCCGACCTCGTGCTGCCCTCGATCCGCGACGTGCTCGACATCGGTGAATCGGCGACGGAAAACCCGCTGCCCTATGACACCATTCCGGCGCGCAATTACAATCTGGTCTCGCCGCAGCCCCTGCCCATTCAGGAATTGGCCAGCCGCCTGGCGGCCCGCCTCGATGCCAATCCGGAGTTCAAGTACATTCGTGAGGAATCGGCGCGACTGAAGGATCGCATCGACCGCAACACGGTGGTCATCAACCTCGCCAAGCGCCAGCAGGAGGCGGACGAGAACGAGGCCCGCCGCGAGAAGCAGGAGCAGGAGCGCGCCGAGCGTGCCAAGCAGGTTGCCGAGCGTCTCAAGGATGACACCTTCAAGGTCTACCACCTGACCCTCGACAACGTCAACGCGCCCGAACTGGTCCCCGAGTCGGCCTTCACCCGCGAGCAGAGCACCGGCATGAAGATGGCCGCCAAGAGCGAGGGCGAGGAAGGGGATTCCGACGCCTCCAAGTTCCCCTACGGCCTTGAGCCCACCAAGCTGGAGGCCATCCACATCCTGCGCGATTACCTTGAGCTGACCGGCAAGCAGCCCACCACGGCCAAGACCGAGGACAAGGCGGCCAAGTGAGGCGGGGCGGTGGCGGCTGTCTCAGTGAGGCGGCCTTTAACCACGGCCGGTCATTTCAAATAACAACGGGCGGAACCTCGCGGTCCCGCCCGTGCTGATTCCGGGGCTGCGCTCGCGGGCCTCAGAGCTTCGTGTAGCCGAGGCTTTCGCAGGGCAGGTCCCAGAGCTGCTTCAGCTCGGCATCGAGCTTGGTGATGCTGAAGCTGACGCCGGCCATTTCCTGGCAGGTAACGATGTTGTCGCAGATCGTCTGGTGCACCTTCAGGCCGCGTGCCTCGAGGATCGGGCGGGCGGCGCGCAGCAGGATGAGCAGTTCCATCAGGTGGGTGCTGCCCAGGCTGTTGACAAAGAAGACAATCTCGTCGCCAGCGTTCAGTTCCAGGTCATCGGCGAACAGCAGGTCGAGGATCTTCGCCGCCAGTTCGTCGGCCGTGCACATGGGGATCAGGCCAACGCCCTTTTCGCCGTGGATGCCCATGCCCAGGCCGATGAGTTCATCGGGCAGTTCGAAGGTGGGTTCGCCGGTGGCGGGGATGGAACCGGGCCGGGTCGAGACGCCGACGGTGCGCGTCATGTCGACCGCCTTCTGGGCGATGCGGGCCAGTTCCTCAAGGCTGTCGACCTGGCTGGCGGCGGCGCCGGCGAGTTTGACCACCGGCACGAGGCCGGCAATGCCGCGGCGCTTGGCTTTTTCGCTGGGCGGCGCCGAGCAGACATCGTCGTTGATGATGACGGTCTTCACCTCGATGCCCTCGTCGGCGGCGAGTTCGGCGCCGATGTCGAAGTTCATGACGTCGCCGGCGTAGTTGCCGTAGAGATAGAGCACGCCCTTGCCACGGTTCACGGCCTGGGTCGCTTCCAGGACGATGTCGGGGGGCGGTGCGGCAAAGATGTCGCCGACGGCGGCACCATCGCCCATGCCCTTGCCGACCAGGCCGTGGTAGATCGGCTCATGGCCGGCACCGCCGCCGATGAGCAGGGCGGGGGCGTTCGGGCGCAGGTCATTCATGACAATCGAGCGCTTGCCGACCCGGCGGGCCTTGCCGTCATAGGCAAGCACCAGGCCTGCGAAGAGTTCGTCGGCGCACTTGAGGGGGTCGTTGAGGAGTTTTTTCGCGGGATTCTTGCTCATGGCTTGGATCGGGTTGGAAAGGGCGCGGGAGGCTGGACGAGGGCGTTTGCCCCCGCAAGCGCAATTGCGCCGGGCCAGCGGCCTTTTTCTTTTGCCGCCGCGTGGGGGCGCGCCAAGATAAACGCATGCGTGTCGCCCTGCTCCACTACACCCTGCCTCCGGTCATTGGCGGGGTCGAGCGGCTGGTCGGCGACCAGGCGCGGGCCCTCGCCGCGCTCGGTCATCAGGTGGTCTTGTTCAGCCGGCACGACCGTGTGCGCTTTCGTGCCTGGCTGGCCGCGCCGGCTGCGGGGGCGGTGCTCGTGCACAATGTCTTCACCATGCCCTTTGACCTGGACTGGACCCGCGAACTGACCGCCCAGGCCGCGGCACAGCCTCAGTTGCGCTGGATCAACTGGGTTCACGACGTTGCCGCCGTGAACCCGCAGTACGCCACACACGGCTGGAGCGAACCGGTGCCGGCTGCCTGTCATGTGGCGGTGTCGGAGGCGCGCCGTCGCGATTACCTGCGGGCGACCGGCTTGCCGGCCGGAGCGGTGCGGGTGATTCCCAATGGCATTGACCTGGCGGCGGTTCTGGGCCTGTCGCCGCGGCTTGCCGCCCTGCCGCTCTGGAACCACGAACTGGTGCTGGCGCATCCGGCGCGCCTGATCCGCCGCAAGAACATCGAGTTCGGTCTGCGCGTCACCGCTGCCCTGCGCCGGGCCGGCCTCGATGCCGCCTACGCGGTCACCGGCGCGCCCGATCCGCATCAGGCCGACGGCGTCCGCTACCTGGCCGAATTGCGCACCCTGCGCGAGCAGCAGGGACTGGCTGAGACGGCGGTGTTTCTGGGCGAGCAGGCGCCGCTCGACGAAGCGGAGGTGCGCGCCCTGTATCAACTGGCCGACGCCCTGTTTTTTCCGAGCACGGGCGAGGGATTCGGGCTGCCCCTGCTTGAGGCGGTGGCGCACCGTCTGCCGGTCTGGTGCTCCGACTTGCCGGTGCACCGGGAGGTTCTGGGGGGGGCGGCGCAGTTTTTTGATCCTGCGGCGGACCCGGACACGGTTTCGGCACGGATTGTGCAATGGTGGCGGCTCGATCCGGCCGGGCGCGCGCGCAAGGCGTTGCTGCGTGACCACGCGTTGGCGAAAATCTGCTTGGAACATCTTGAGCCTCTGCTACTTGCACCCCATTCATGAGCTTGAACGACGACCCCGGTTTCTCCGCAGACGCCCTCGCCCTCCTGGAAGCCCGCCATGGCAACCCCTTTGGCTTCCTCGGTCCGCAGCAGCAGCCGGGCGGCGGCGTGACGGTGCGCGTCTTCCAGCCCAAGGCCCATTCGGTGCGCGTGCTGGCACGCGAGGGCGGCAGTGCCTGGCCGATGCGCCGCGAGCATCACCACGGTCTCTTTGCCGCCGAACTGCCGGAACGCCTGGCCTACGACTTGGAGGTCGTTGGTTACGACGGTCGCGTCAGCCGCGGCGCCGATCCGTATTCCTTTGGGCCGCTGCTGGGCGAGCAGGACATCTACTACTTTCGCGAAGGCACCCACCAGCGCCTCTGGGACTGCCTGGGCGCGCGGCCGCGGGTGATCGAGGGTGTCAGCGGCGTGCAGTTCGCCGTCTGGGCGCCCAATGCCCGGCGGGTCTCGGTGGTCGGTGACTTCAACGACTGGGATGGTCGTGTGAACCCCATGCGTCTGCGCATCGAGGGCGGTGTCTGGGAGATCTTCCTGCCCGGCATCCGTGAACTCAGTCATTACAAGTTCGAGATCCTCAGCGCCGAGGGGCATGTGCTGGTCAAGTCCGACCCCTTTGCCTTCTTCGGCCAGCACGGCGTGCAGACCGCCAGCCTGGTCTTCGACCTCGATCGCTACCGCTGGAGCGACCATGCATGGATGGAGCGGCGGGCCCGCCACGACCTCTACCGCGCGCCGATGAGCGTCTACGAGGTCCATCTCGGCTCCTGGAAGCGCATCCCGGAGCAGGGCAACCGCCCGAAGTCCTACCTGGAACTGGCCGACGATTTGATTCCGTATGTGAAGTCGCTCAACTTCACCCACATCGAGCTGATGCCGGTCGCCGAGCACCCCTTCGACGGTTCCTGGGGCTACCAGATCACCGGCTATTTTGCCCCGACCAGCCGCTTCGGCAATCCCGATGAGTTCCGCCAGTTTGTCGATCGCTGCCACCAGGCAGGCCTCGGGGTCATTCTCGACTGGGTGCCCGGACACTTTCCCAAGGACGCGCACGGCCTCGCCCAGTTTGACGGCACCGCCCTGTATGAACATGCGGACCCGCGTCAGGGCGAGCATCAGGACTGGGGCACGCTCATCTTCAACTACGGTCGCGCCGAGGTGAAGAACTTCCTGCTCGCCAACGCCCTGTTCTGGCTGGAGCAGTTCCACATCGATGGCCTGCGGGTCGATGCCGTGGCGTCGATGCTCTACCTCGATTACTCACGCAAGCCCTGGGCCTGGGTGCCGAACAAGTTTGGCGGTCGCGAGAATCTGGAGGCGATCGAGTTTCTGCGCGAGTTGAACCGCGTCTGCTACGCCCGGCATCCCGGCACGACGATCATCGCCGAGGAGAGCACCGCCTGGCCTGGGGTGTCGCGGCCGGCCGATGCCGGCGGTCTCGGTTTCGGCTTCAAGTGGAACATGGGCTGGATGAATGACAGCCTGCACTACATGCAGGAGGAGCCGGTGCACCGGAAGTACCACCATGGCGAGGCCACCTTTTCGATGCTTTATGCGTACGACGAGAACTTCATTCTCGTGCTCAGCCACGACGAGGTCGTCCACGGCAAGGGCAGCCTGATCCAAAAGATGCCGGGCGACCGCTGGCAGAAGTTCGCCAACCTTCGCCTGTTCTATGCCTGGATGTGGGCGCATCCCGGCAAGAAGCTGCTTTTCATGGGCGGTGAATTTGCCCAGTGGAACGAGTGGAATCACGCGCGCAGCCTCGACTGGCATCTTTTCCTCGGCGAGGAACATGCCGCGGCGCAGAAGCTGGTGCAGGATCTCAACTGGCTCTACCAGACGGTGCCGGCTCTGCACGAACTCGACCATGCAGCGGAGGGCTTTGACTGGCTTGACGCCAGCGATGCCGACCACAGCATCTTCGCCTTTGTGCGCCGTGATCGCCGCGCAGGTGCGGTTTACGTTGTCGTCAACGCCACGCCGGTGCCGCGCAAGGGCTACCGGGTCGGGGTCGCCAAACCCGGCAGCTACCGGGAACTGCTCAACACCGACGCCCCCGGATACGCGGGCAGCGGCATGGTCAATCCGCTGCCGCTGCCCGCCGGCGAGACGCCCTGGCAGGGGCTGCCCTACAGCGTGATCATTGATCTGCCGCCACTCGGCGCGGTGTATCTCGGCCAGGTCTGAGTCCGTCTCAGGCGGGCTGCAGGGTGGCGGCCTCGACGCGCCAGACCTCGCCCTGAACACCGTCCGCCCGGGCCCAGTCAAGGCTGGTCGTGGTGAGGATCTTCTGGGTGCCCACCGGCAGCAGCGTCAGCAGGGCGCGCCGGCGGTGGGCGTCGAGCTCGCCAAAGACGTCATCCACGAGCAGCAGGGGTGGCGCGCCGCAGGTTGTTTCGAGCACGCGTGCCTGGGCGACCTTGAGGGCGACAGCGAAGCTGCGCTGCTGGCCTTCGGAGGCGAAGGCCGTGGCATCAAGGCCGTTGAGATCGAGCCTCAGGTCGTCGCGGTGCGGGCCGGCCAGGGTGAGGCGCTGGCGCTGTTCCTCGCTGCGCAGCGCAGCGAGCTCGGCCATCAGGTCGTCGCCCTGCTGCCCCGGTTGATGGCAGACCAGCGCGCTTTCGGCGCCCTCGCTGAGTGCCGCATGGGCGCGGGCGGCCTCGGGTGCCAGCGCCGCGGTCAGTTCGGCGCGCCGGGCGCGCAGGACGCGGGCGAAGCCGTCCATGACGCCGGCAAAGGCATCGGCCTGGCGCCAGGCGATGACGGCATCGCGCTTGAGCACGTGGTTGCGGCCGCGCAGCGCCCGTTCATAGCCACGCAGCGCGGGCAGGTAGTCGGCAAAGATCTGGCTGGCGGCAAAGTCGAGGTAGCGCCGGCGCTGTTCGGCGCCGCCGCGCAGCAGGCCCATGTCGCGATGGTCCATCCAGACAACGCGGCCGCTGTGCGTGAGGTAGTCGGCCGAGCGCGTGCAGACCGCGCCATTGACCGCCAGCCGGCGCACGCGCGCGTTCTGGGCGAAGCGCAGCCGGTGTTCACCGACTTGGCCCTCCACGAGGCAGTTGGCCGCGCTGAAGCGGACGAGATCCGTGCGGCTGGCCGTGCGCGGCGACTGCAGCCGCAGCAGCACGCAGGCGGCCTCGAGCAGGGAGGTCTTGCCCTGGGCATTGCGTCCCACCAGCACCGTCAGCTCCGGGTGCGGCCGCAGCCGTCCTTCCACGAAGCAGCGGAAGTCACGCACGAACAGCTCGGACAGCATCGGGAAAAACGGTTGATCTTGCAGGCGTGGCGGGCATCAGTCCGGCCCTTCTAATGGCCTCCTTCCGCACCGTCAAAGGCTTTCGCGACTTCTTCCCCCGGGAGTGCGCGCTGCGCAACTATGTCACCGACACCTGGCGTGCCGCCGCCCGCCGCTGCGGCTTCGTCGAGTACGAGGCGCCCGTCATCGAGAGCACCGATCTGTATCGGAAGAAGAGCGGCGACGAGATCACCGGTCAGTTGTTCTGCTTCGAGGACAAGGCCGGGCGCGAGATCGCCCTGCGGCCGGAGGTGACCCCCTCGCTGGCGCGCATGGCCACCGCCCGCCAGCGCGATTTCAAGAAGCCGTTGAAGTGGTTCGAGATCGGTTCCTGCTTCCGCTACGAGGAGCCGCAGGAGGGGCGCACCCGCGAGTTCATTCAGTTCAATGCCGACATCCTCGGCGATGCCTCGCCCGGCGCCGACGCCGAACTGATAGCCCTGGCCGTCGAGGTGATGCTCGACTTCGGCCTGCAGCCCGGCGACTTCCGCATCCGCCTGAGCAACCGCGAGATCTGGAACCAGTTCCTGCGCGACAAGGGCGTGGCTGACGAGCATGCGCCGGCCTTCCTGCAGATCGTCGACAAGATCGAGCGTGCCCGTCCCGAGGAAACGGCGTCAAGGCTGGCCGCCATCGGCCTGCAGTTCGACGAGGTGCGCGGCTTCATGACCGGCACCGACGACACGCACCCGGCCTTCGCTGAATTGCGCGCCGACCTGAGCGCGCGCGGACTCTGGCAGTACGTCCAGATCGACGCCTCGATCGTGCGCGGGCTCGCCTACTACACCGGCACCGTCTTCGAGGTCTTCGACCTCAAGCACGGACTGCGTGCGGTGGCCGGCGGCGGCCGTTACGACCGCCTGTGCGCGCTCATCAGCGACGGCGCGGTCGACATGCCCGCGGCCGGTTTTGCCATGGGCGACGTCGTGCTCGGCATCCTGCTGGCGAAGACACCCGGCGCCCAGATGCGTCTGACCGAGTACCTCAATGCCGCCCAGGGCGTGGATGCCTATGTCGTGGTGGCCGACGAGGCGCAGCGGGCGCCTGCGCTGGCGGCCCTGCAGGCCCTGCGTCGCGCCGGGGTAAAGGCGGATGTCAGCCTGTCGGCGCAGAAGGTGAACAAGCAGTTCCAGGCTGCCGAGAACCAGAACGCCCGTTTCGCCCTGGTCTTCGGTGCGGAATACCCGCGGGTCGTGGTGAAGAATCTGGTCAGCCGCGAGCAGGCCGAGGTGGCCGCGGAAGAACTGGTCGCCCACGTCCGCTCGGCGCTGGCCGAGCCGGTGCGCGGGCCGCTGCTGGCTTAGCAGACCGCCACGCCGTCGCGGCGCATCTGACGGAACCACTCGACGTAGCGGGCGACGCCCTCGCTGATGCGCGTGCGCGGCCGGAAGCCGAGCAGGCGGGTGGCTTTGCTGACATCGGCCGAGGTGAGCGGCACATCGCCGGGCTGGTCGGGCAGGGCGTTGATGCGGGCCTGCTTGCCAACCGCGGCTTCGATCGTGGCGATGAGTTCGTTGAGCGTCACCGTCTGGGAGCCGCCGAGGTTGAGGATCTCACAGAGCGGGCCCGTGCGCAGGTGCAGGGCGCCGATGACCCCCTCGACAATGTCGTCGATGTAGGTGTAGTCGCGGGCGGTGCTGCCGTCGCCGTACTTGTCGATCGGCAGGCCGTCCTCGATGAGGCGGGTGAACTTGGAGATGGCCAGGTCGGGTCGCTGGCGCGGGCCATAGACCGTGAAGAAGCGCAGACAGACGGTGCGCAGGCCGTAGAGATGGCTGTAGTTCGAGCACATCTGCTCGCCGGCCATCTTGGTCATCGCGTAGGGGCTGATCGTCTGCAGGATCGGATCCTGCTCGCTGAACGGCACCTTGGTGTTGACGCCGTAAACCGAGGAACTGCTGGCGAAGACGAAGTGCCGGCAGCCGGTGCGGCGGGCGTTGTCGAGCAGGTGAAAAGTGCCCTTGATGTTGGTGTCGAGGTAGAGTTCGGGCTCGGCGATCGAGGGGCGGACGCCGGCGCGGGCGGCGAGGTGAATGACGGCGTCGAACCGGCCCGCCTCGAACACCTCGCGGACGAAGCCGGCGTCGGTGAGGTCGCCCTCGCGCAGGGCGACGCGGTCGGCGACGGCGGCGAGGTTGCGACGCTTGATGGCCGGGTTGTAGTAGTCGTTGAAGCTGTCGAGCACGGTTACCTCGCCGGCACCGTCGCGCAGCAGGCGCTCGACGGTGTGCGAGCCGATGAATCCGGCGCCGCCGGTGACGAGAATCTTCATAGCAGGGAGGGGCCGGCGAACCGGTGGGGGCAAGCCGTCATTCTAGCATCGTTGGCGGCGGGCGTGCAACCGGCGAGCCGGCATTGGCTTCGAAAAGATGGGAAAAGCGATAGAAAAACCTTTTTCACGCGGGGTCCCGAGGGGGTGCATCCGCTGTTTGACAGGGGCGGACAAGCGGTGACTATAGTTTCTTAGAAATGGAGGAGACGCCCGACATTCCAGAAGAAGCCAAGAAAGAGAAAGGCCTGTGGGAGAAAACCCGCAAGAGCCTGATCGAGCGTCTCAACAACTGGGAGGATCAGCGTACCTGGAACGAGTTCTACCAGACCTACTGGCGCCTCATTTACAGCGTCGCCACCAAGGCGGGCCTGACCCGTGAGGAGGCTTTTGACGTCATCCAGGAAACCATCATTGCCATCGCCCGGCAGGTACAGAAGGGGCAGTATGACCCGCGCGCCGGCTCCTTCAAGGCCTGGCTGCTGCAGATGACCCGCTGGCGCGTGCTCGATGTCTTCCGCGCCCGCAAGCGCCAGCCGTCGCTGGCCGACCAGGGCAATGCCGACAGCGAGGAGACCAGCAATCTCGCCCTCGACCGCCTTTCCAACGAGAAGGACAACATGCTGGAAAAGATCTGGGACCGCGAGTGGCGCGACAACATCACCGCCGCCGCCCTGGAACGCGTCAAGGCCAAGGTCTCGCCCCGCCAGTTCCAGATCTTCGACTGTTACGTGATGAAGGGCTGGGGCGTGAAGAAGACCAGCGAGGCGCTCGGCATCAACGCCGCCCAGGTCTACCTCGCCAAGCACCGGGTCGGTGCGCTGGTGAAGAAGGAAGTCCAGGCGCTCGAGCACACCATGCTCTGAGACCTGCGCGGGCTCAGCATGCCGGTGCCGGTTCCTTGAGCAGTTGGGCCAGGTAGGCGAGCATGCGCGGCAGGTGGAAGGGGCCCTTCCAGAGACTGCCCTTGAGGCGGGTCGAGGGCGTGCCATCGCGGTGCAGGTAACCGTACCACTCGCCGTGCTCCGGATCGGGGAAATGCCGGAAACTCCACTCGTGCAGCTCCTGGTGCTGGCGGGCATACTTGGCCTCGCCGCTCACCTGGTAGGCCAGCGCCGCGGCAATCAGGCCCTCGCAGTGCGGCCACCAGAACTTCATGTCCTGCCAGTACTCCTGCACCGGTTTGTCGAAGACGTCGCGGTAGTACAAAAAGCCGCCGCGCTCGCGGTCCCAGCCGCGCCGCCACATGGCGTCGAGGATGCGCAGACCAAGGCGCTTGTAGCTGCTCTCCCCGCGCAGCCGACCCTCGTGCAGGATGAACCAGGCGCACTCGATGGCATGGCCGGGATTCAGGCAGCGGCCGTCGAAGTGATCGATCAGGCTGCCGTCCGGTGCCACCGTCTCCATCAGGGCATCCAGCCCGGGCTTGAAGAAGAGATGCTCAATCTCATAGATGAAGCGGTCGATCCACTCCGTGGCGCTGCGACCGGCGACCTCGACGTGGCCGAGGTTGGCGCGCAATTCCTGGGCGGTGGCGATGCCGATCATGGGGGCACCGATGCCGATCATCGGCCGGGTCTCGGCATTGACCTTGGGCGTCATGGCACCGGGTTCGAAGGACAGCTTCAGGAAGGAGGCGAAGTCGCGCACCGCCGCCTCGTGGTAGTGGTGGTCGCCGCTGGCGCGGGCGTAGGCGGCGTGGCCGATGGCGGCGAAGGCCTCGCTGAAGGCGTAGCGCCGCATGCGCAGGGGATGGCCGTCGCGGGTGACGGTGAAGAAGAGCTTGCCGTTGGTGGCGTAACCGTGGCGGTCGAGGAAGCTCAGGCAGGAACCGGCGGCGTCGAACCACTCGCGGCGCGGTTCGACCGTGTTGAAGCAGGTCGCATAGGTCCAGGCGGCGCGGCCCTGGAACCAGATGCTCTTGTCGCTGTCGACCAGGCTGCCGTCGCGGTCGAGGCAGGTGAGCATGCCGTCGTGCTCGGCGTCCAGGCCGTGACGCAGCCAGAAGGGCAGCACGTTGTCGACCAGTTGCCCGCGGTAGAAGGCCGCCAGCTCGGCGCGTCCCTCCGGGCTGGCCAGGCTGGGGCAGGGGATCATGGGGTGCGCGGGGCTCAGGCCTCGTCCTTCTTGCCGAATCGGCTCTTGCGCTTGGGGGCGGCGGCGGCGCCCTCGGCCTTCGGCTTCGCCTCGCGTGGCGGGAACTCCCAGCCGAGCAGGCGTTTGTCGCCGGCGTTGCAGACCAGGAAGGATTTGAACGGGCGGCCGCGCTTGGAGATCATGCCCTCGATCAGCGCGGTCTTGCCCTCGGTGAAGAACAGGACGGCGTTGTCGGGCGTGATCGCCTTCTGGCAGAGCAGTTTCGGCAGCTTGGCGTTGCAGGCCTTGGGATCCGCGGCGGCGATGTTGCAGATGTAGTTGTCGGGCGTCTCGTAGATCGCCCCCTTGCGGCCCTTCTTGGCGCAGACCGGACAGACCGCCACCAGGGGCGTGGCCGTGCTGAAATCAAAGGGCGGCGGTGCGTCGGGATCGTTTTCGCCGCCGGCGAAGACAAAAGCGGTCTTGCCGTCGTCCTTGATCTCGAGGCCGGCGGTGAATTCCTGGCCCTTGCGGCTGCGGAAACCTTCCATCGGCGGCAGGAAACGCTTTTCCAGCAGGTCGCGCATCTCGTCGTTGCTGAGCACGCGACCGGCGATGACCTTGTACACCCGCACCTTGCAGTCGGGGTTTTTGCAGGACAGATGGTCCTCGGTCTGCTTGAAGCCGCTGTGACCGCAGAGGCCGCAGCGGGCTTCGAAGTCGTCATAGACCTTCTCCTTGGCGACCTTCAGGTAGGCGCGCGTCTTCTCGACCACCTCGGTGGTGAGGTTGCGGATGTCGCGCATGAAGCTGGAGCGATCGAGCTGGTTGTGCTCCATCTGGCGCAGCTTGTACTCCCACTGGCCGGTGAGTTCCGGACTGCTCAGGGCCTCGATGCCAATTTGGCTGATCTGGTCGATCAGGGCCAGGCCCTTGGCGGTGACAAAAAGTTCGCGCCCCGTGCGCTCCAGGTACTTGTCCTGGATCAGGCCTTCAATGATGGCCGCACGCGTCGCCGGTGTGCCCAGGCCGCGCTCGCTCATCGCCTCGGCCAGCTCCTCGTCCTCGACGAACTTGCCGGCGTTTTCCATGGTCGACAGCAGGGTGGCTTCGTTGAAGCGGGCCGGCGGCTTGGTGGCGAGTTCCTCGGTCTTGGCGTCGATCGTGCTGGCGGTGTCGCCATCCTTCGCCTGAACGATGAGCCGGTCCTTGCTGTCGCCCTCGGCCCCCGCCTCGGCGGCGGCGCGACGGCCGTACACCGCCAGCCAGCCCGGTTCGATCATGATTTTGCCCTCGCTCTTGAAGGCATCCTGGCCGACCCGGGTGATGCGGGTGGTGACCTCAAACTCGGCCGGAGGGAAAAAGACGGCGACAAAGCGGCGGGCGACCATGTCGAAGACCTTCTGCTCGGCCTCCGGCAGTTCCTTCGGCGGGATCAGGCCGGTGGGGATGATGGCAAAGTGGTCGCTCACCTTGCTGGTGTCGAACACGCGCTTGGTCGGCCGCACCCAACCCTGGTCAAGGGCGGTGGCGGCATGCGTGCCCAGTTCATGGGGCAGGGCATCCTGCTTGCGGCTGTCGTGGCTGGCAAAGGTGCCGAGGGTTTCGCGCACGGTGCCCAGATAGTCCTCGGGCAGGTAGCGGGAATCGGTTCGCGGATAGGTCAGCACCTTGAACTTTTCATAGAGCGCCTGGGCGATCTGCAGGGTGCGCCGGGCGGAGAAACCGAAGCGGTTGCTCGCCTCGCGTTGCAGGCTGGTCAGGTCATAGAGGAGGGGAGCCGCCTGCTTGGTCGGCTTGGTGGTCTGCTCGATCTTGCCGGGCTTGCCGATGCAGCGATCGACGATGGCCTGCGCCTGCGCCGGGTCCCAGAGTCGCTCGGCCTTCCGGTGTTCGTCGCTCTCGTCCTTCTTGAAGCTCTCATCGAACCAGCGGCCCTCATAGCGGCCGGCGGGCACTTCAAAAAGCGCGTGCACCTCATAATAGGTGCGCGGCACGAAGGCCTGGATCTCCAGCTCGCGCTTGGCGAGGATGGTCAGGGTCGGGGTCTGCACACGGCCGGCCGGGGTCAGGCGGAAGCCGCCGTTGCGCGAGTTGAAGGCGGTCAGCGCGCGGGTGGCATTGATGCCGACCAGCCAGTCCGACTCACTGCGGCACTTGGCGGCGTCGGCCAGCGGCCGCATCTCGTCGTCCGAGCGCAGCTTCTTGAAGGCGTCGAGGATGGCGCCCTGGGTCATCGACTGCATCCACAGGCGCTGGACCGGCTTCTTGATGCCGGCCGCCTCGACGATGTAACGGAAGATCAACTCGCCCTCGCGGCCGGCGTCGCAGGCGTTGATGAGGCGGTCGACATCCTTGCGCTTCATCAGACGGGTCAGCACCTTGTACCGATCGCTGCTGTCCTCGATGGGCTTCAGTTCAAATTCACGCGGCAGGATCGGCAGGTGCGTCCAGCCCCAGCCGATTTTTTTGCCGTTCGCCTCGGGCATGGCCAGCTCGATCAGGTGACCGACGGCGCTGCTGATGACGTGGCTGTCGTTCTCATAAAAATCCTTCTCCTTTTTGAAGGCAGTCATGCCCGGCGCCTTGGCAAGAGCTCGGGCCAGATCGGCGGCCACGCTGGGTTTTTCGGCAATGATGAGGGCCTTGGACATGAGAAAAAAAGGGGGCGAACGGGCGAACCTAGGGGACGCTTTCGGCCCGCCTGTCAAACATTTGCTGCCGGTCGCCCGAGCGTACGTACGCGTGTGACGCGCGTCTCAGAAACAGGGGGTGTTCGTGCGAGAAAAAAATAAATCAGTCCCAGTGCCTCCCACCTGACTTGCGCTGCCTCAGGGGCAGAGTCGCACCGGCTCCAGCCGCCGAGCCTTGCGCCGCAATTGCCAGTTGCCGGGCAGGTTGATGCGGGCGGCGCCGTTGGGATCGAGCAGGGTGAGCGCACGCTCGATTTCGGAGTGACCGATTTCCGGCAGTCGCCAGATCTCGCGCAGCCAGCGGCGCAGCACGAGCGACTGCACCGCAGGTGACAGGGTTCGCCACGCGGTGTCAAGACACAGCCTGCGGTCGGCGTCGACGCAGGCGGGATCGGTGAGGGCGGCACGGGCGAGTTCGTCGAGATGTTCGGCGGCGAGCCGGGCCTGCGTGCCAGCGCGGACGATGAGCGGAGCCACGCGTCGCGCATAGATGGCGTCGAGCAGCGGCAGCACCTCATGGCGCAGTCGGTTGCGCCGATGCTCGGTCGAGGCATTGCTGGGGTCCTCGCGAAAGCGCAGGCCGAGTGCGTGGATGAGTCGGTCGATGCCGGGCCGCTCCATGCCGAGCATGGGCCGGCGCAGGGTCAGTTGGCCGAGAGGTTGCACGGCGCGCATGCCGGCCAGACCGTTGAGACCGGCGCCGCGGCAGAGGTTGGCGAGGATCGTCTCGGCCTGGTCGTCGGCATGATGGGCGAGCACGACCTGGCGGGTGCGGTGGCGACTGGCAACCTCGCGAAAGAAGGCATGGCGTGCCTCACGCGCGGCGGTTTCGAGCGATTGTCGGTGCTTCCGGGCCAGACGGGCCAGGTCGGCCCTGCCAACTTCCACCGGCAGGCCGAGGCGCCGGCCGAGGGCGCGCACCCAGCGGGCGTCCTGGCCTGACTCGCGCCCGCGCAGGCCGTGGTTGAAATGGGCGATGACGAGATCTGTCCAGCCGCCGCGCAGCAGCAGGTGCAGCAGCAGCACCGAGTCGCGGCCACCGGAGACGCCGACCATGAGTCGTCGGCTGCGCATTGGCAGGGCGCTGCCATCGAAGCCTGGCGGCAGGTCGGCGACGGAGGGACGCGGCATGGCGCATGGAGGGCCGGGCTGGGACGATTTCAAATCTCAAATTTCAGATTTCAGATACCGTGGACGGGTGGCGGCTTAACTCAGGGCTTGCGCCCTGTCCGGGGGCATGCTTTTTCAGGGGCGCCGCTGCACTCTTACTCTTATGTCCATCCCCGCTGTTCTTCTTTTTTCCGGTCAGGGTGCCCAAAAAGTGGGCATGGGCCAGGATCTGGCCGCCACCTGCGAGTCCGCCCGTCGTCTCTTTGAGCAGGCGGATGCGGCGCTCGGCTTTTCGCTGTCGCAGGTGATGTTCGAGGGCCCCATGGAGGAGTTGACGAAGACCAGCCGTTGCCAGCCCGCCCTCTATGCCCATGGGCTGGCCCTGCTGGGGGCGCTGCGCGAGCGCGTGCCGGGCCTGCAGGTGACGGCGGCGGCGGGTCTGTCGCTCGGCGAGTTCACCGCCCATGCGGCGGCGGGCAGTTTCGATTTTGCCACCGGCCTCAATCTGGTGTTCCAGCGCGGCAGCTTCATGGAGGCGGCCTGCGAGGCGACCCGCGGCACCATGGCGGCGATGATTGGCGGCGAGGAAGAGGCGGTGCGTGCCCTGGCCGCGGAATGCGACGTCGATGTCGCCAACCTCAACGCGCCCGGCCAGATCGTGCTCAGCGGCAGCGTCGAGGGCATCGAGAAGGCGGCGGCCCTGGCCAAGGAGAAAGGCATCAAGCGTGCCATCCCGCTGCCCGTGGCCGGGGCCTACCACAGCCGGCTCATGCGCACGGCCCAGGAACGCCTTGCCGAGGTTTTGACGTCGGCGTCGATCCAGTCGCCGGCCGTGCCGGTGGTCTGCAATTTCGAGGCACGGCCCGTCGGCGATGCCGACGACATCCGGCGCACCCTGACGGCCCAGGTGACCGGCAGCGTGCGCTGGGTGGAATCCATGCGCCATCTCACCGGCGCCGGGCACCGTCTCTTCATTGAGCTGGGGCCCGATGCCACGCTTGCCGGCCTGATGGGCAAGATCGACCGCGAGGCCAAGGTCATTTCCATCCGCGACAGCGCGACCCTCGACGCCGCTGTCGCGGAGCTGGGCGCCTGAGGGAGCAAGGACAAGGAGCTAGGGAAAAACCTCTGCGCCCTTCGCTCCATGCCCCTTGCCTGACCTCCCACGCACCCAGTCCGTTTTCGGGCGAAGGACGTTTTTAGAGGCTCACGACTTTTCCAAGCCCAGGTAGGCCTTGGCGTTGGCGTAGCAGATGTTGCGGATCATCGGGCCAAGCAGGGCGTCGTCGTCGGGCACGAGGCCATTTTCGACATCGTTGCCGAGCAGGTTGCAGAGCGTGCGCCGGAAGTACTCATGGCGCGGGAAGGACATGAAGCTGCGGCTGTCGGTGAGCATGCCGATGAAGCGGCTGAGCAGGCCGAGGTTGCTGAGGGCGTTGATCTGCCATTCCATGCCCTCCTTCTGGTCGACAAACCACCAGCCGGAACCGAATTGCACCTTGCCCGGCGTGGTGCCGTCGGCGAAATTGCCGGCCATGGTGCCGAAGACGTAGTTGTCGGCGGGATTGACGTTGTAGAGCACGGTCTTGGGCAGGGCATCCTCGCTGTCGAGGGCGTCGAGGAAGCGGCTGAGGCTCTGGGCCTGCGGGAAGTCGCCGATGCTGTCGCAACCGACGTCGGCGCCGACGAGGCGGGCGAGACGGCTGTTGTTGTTGCGCACCGGGCCGAGGTGGAGCTGCATCGTCCAGCCGCGCGCGGCGTTGAGGCGGCCGACATGGAGCATGAGGTTGCTGGCGAAACGGTCCTGTTCCTGCGGACTGGCGGCGTGGCCGGTGCGGGCCTTGTCGAACAGGCTCTCGGCTTCGGCGTCGCTGATGAAGCTGGCGTGGCAGGCGTTGAGGCCGTGGTCGCTGAGGCGGCAGCCCTGGGCGTGGAAGAAGTCGTGACGCTGGGTCAGGGCCTCCAGCAGGCTGGCGTAGGAATTCACCTCAATGCCGCTGGCCGCGGCAAGGCGGTCGCACCAGGCATTCCAGGCTTCGGGCTGGTGGATGGCGAGGGCCTTGTCGGGGCGGAAGGTCGGGTAGACGCCGACTTCAAAGCCGTCGGCAGCGCACTGCTGGTGCCAGTGCAGGTCGTCGATCGGATCATCGGTGGTGCACAGGGCGCGCACTTTCTGCGTGCGCAGGATGCCGCGGGCGCTCATCTCGGGACGCGCCAACGCGGCTTCGGTCTGCTCCCAGATCGCCTCGGCGGTCTTCCCGCTGAGCAGGTCATCAATGCCGAAGTAGCGCTTTAGCTCCAGGTGGGTCCAGTGGTAGAGCGGGTTGCGCAGGGTGTGTGGCACGGTGCGCGCCCAGGCGAGGAATTTTTCCTTGGGGCTGGCGTCGCCGGTGATGAGCCTTTCGGGCACGCCGTTGCAGCGCATGGCGCGCCACTTGTAGTGATCGCCCTCCAGCCAGATTTCGAACAGGTTCTTGAACTGGCGGTCCTCGGCGATGTCCTTGGGCGGCAGGTGGTTGTGGTAGTCGAGCAGCGGCTCGTCCCTGGCGAAGTCGTGGTAGAGTCGGCGGGCGGCGTGGCTGGTCAGCAGAAAGTCGTCGTGAATGAAGCTCATGGCGGTTGAGGGGTTGGAATTGTGAGCCAAAGTGGGCGGATGACGTGCGATGGCAAATGGAGATGCGTGCTTGGCCTCTTGGCCGTGCTGGCGTTGGCTTCCTGCTCGACGGCGCGTTTTTACGGCCAGGCGCTGGCGGGTCAGCGCGAGATGTCGCGTCGCGCGCGACCGGTCGGCGTCGTGCTTGCCGACCCGGCCAGTTCGCCGGCCCTGCGCCGCAAGCTGGAGACGGCGCGCGATCAGCTCACCTTTGCCGGGCGGGAATTGGCGCTGCCGGTGCAGGGGCAGTACGAGCGCTATGCCGACCTCGGTCGAAAGCATGCCGTCTGGGTGGTGTTCGCGGCTCCGGAGTTCAGCGTGCGGGCCAAGACCTGGTGGTACCCGCTCATCGGCAAGTTGAAGTACCGGGGCTTTTTCCGCGAGGACCTCGCGCGTGCCGAGGCCGAGCGCTGGAAGGCTCGCGGCCTGGATGTCTTTGTCGGCGGCGTCGAGGCCTACTCGACCCTCGGCTGGCTGCATGATCCCTTGCTGAACACCTTCCTTGGTCGCGACGATGCCTGGCTTGCCGACCTGCTCTTCCACGAGTTGACCCACCAGCGGATCTACCTGCCCGGCGACACCGATTTCAACGAGGCGCTGGCGACCGCGGTGGGCCAGGAGGGGGCGAGGCGCTGGCTGCGCGAGCGCGGTCGCCTGCGGGAGTTGGCGACCTTTGAACGCGAGTTGGCGGTCGAGCGGGAGTTTGTCGCCGAGGTGCTCGCCACCCGGCAGCGACTGGCGGTGCTGTACAAGATCGACGCGGGTCGGCCGCCGGAAGAGTTGCGGCGCGCCAAGCAGTCCGAGTTCGAGCGACTGAAGACGCGCTTGCGGGTGCTGGATCGGCGCCACGGGGGATCGCTGCGGCTGGATCGCTGGCTGGCCCAGCCGCTCAACAACGCGCGTCTCAACACGGTGGCCGCCTATCACGAATTGCTGCCGCACTTTGAGGCCCTGCTGCGTCGGCACGCCGGTGATTTCGAGGCATTTTTCCGCGACATCGACAGCTTGCGCCGGCTTGAAGGTCGGGCGCGTTTGGCCAGACTGAAGGAACTCGCCTCATGAAAGCCCTGATTGCCGCCCTTTTGCTGCTCGCCTTGCTCTGGGAGTTTCGCGAGCCCCTGCACGACTGGCTGGCGCGGCCCTGGCGGGCGCTCGAGCATGACCCTCTGCCCGGTCTGGTCTGGCGCCATGGTCGCGAGGAGCCCGGGTTGCGGGTGCAGGCCGAGTTTGAGCGCTGGCTGCGCGCCGAGCGCTTGAAGGATCGTCGCTTTCGCGCCGAGGTTGATGTCGCGGTGACCCGCGAGTTGGAGATCTGGGCGCGGCAGTTCCCGACGGAGGAGGAGCGCCTGCGCCGCTTGCGCCTGGCCGGGCTGGGGGGTGGGGAGCTTGAACGCCGGATCCGCGAGCACCTGCTCGACGAATCCTGGCTGGAGCGGCGATTGCCCAAGCCGGCAGCGACGGCGACCGGCATGCTGGCCGTACCCGCGGTGCTGCGGGTGGCTCACCTGTTTTTATCGCGGCACCGCGAAGGGCTGACCGATCGAGTCGACGAGGTTGCCGGGTTGGAGCGACGGCTGCGCGAGGAAGGGGATTGGAAGGCCTTGGTGGTGGCGCACAGCGAGGACGCTCGCAGCAAGGGGCGGGAAGGGGAGCTCGGCTGGGTGGCGGCTGGCCGGTTTCCCGAGGTGCTGTGGCGGGCGGCGGTTCATTTGTCGCCCGGCGAGGTTTCAGTTCCGGTGGAGAGCGATCTGGGCTGGCACCTGCTGCGTGTTCTGGAGCGTCGCCCGGCGGGCCAAGTCGAGGGCGGAGCTGAGCTTGCCGCGCGCGCGGACGTCGAGGCGCGCCGGCTGGCGCTCGACACCCTGTGCCAAGAGGCGGCGTTGGCAGGGCGGGTGAAATGACCGGCATGGGGCGGCGTATGCCTCTGGATGACCTTGTTTCGCCGCTCCCTGCTCCTTCTGCCCTGTTGCCTCGCGGTCTCGCTCGCCGCCCAGTCGCCAACCCCGCGTCCCGTGGTCGTGGATGCCGGTGCCCATCCCAATCTCCAGGCGGCCCTCGATGCCCTGCCTGCGACGGGGGGCCTGGTGCGCCTCCCGCCGGGGGAATACCGGCTGAGTGAGCCGCTGCGTGTGAAGACGGCGGAAACGCGGATCGAGGGTGCCGGCGCGGCCACCCACCTGATCAATGAGAACACCGAGGGCCAGCCGGCGCTGATCCTGCGGCCGGCGGACCTCGACACGAACAAGAAGTCGCAGCTCTGGCGGGTGCAGCTCGCGAACTTCCGCGTCAGCGGCCAGGAGAAGAGCGGTGACGGCGTTTTCGCCGAGGGCATCCAGGAAATTTACTTCGAGGGCATGTCGGTCGACCACCACGGCGGTCACGGCATCCACATGATCAACTGCACGGAGGATCCGCGTGTGGCCGACTGCATCTTCACCTACAACAAGGCGGCCGGCGTGCGCATCAACGGCGGGCATGACATCGTCGTCAACGCCTGCCATTTTGAGGAAAACCTCGACGCCCTGCACTGCGTCGACGCCTTCAACCTGTGCATGAACGGCAACAACATCGACGATCACATCCGCCATGGCGTTGTCATCGAGAACACCTACGGCTCGGTGCTGAGCGGCAACATGATCGAGGAATGCTCGGGCACGGCCGTCATCCTCGACCGCGACTGCTACGGCATCACCCTCAGCGCCAACGTCATCGCCCACCATTTGGAGGGTGGCGTCGACCTGCGCGACGCCCATGGCTGCGCGATCAGTGCCAACACCTTCACCATCGCCCACAAGTTCAGCGTCCGGGTGGGGCCGGACTCCGGCCGTTTGACGATCACCGGCAACAACTTCTGCAACACCTGGATCGGCGGCGCCGACAAGCGGCCGGCCGAGGCGAAGACGCCGATGGGCATCGACGCGGGCACCGGGGTGCTCATCGAGAAGGGGGCGGCGCACCTGAGCATCACCGGCAACAGCTTCAGCGGCCTGTCCGGGGCGGCGGTGTGGAGCGCGGGCCCCTGCCGGGCCGTACTGGTGAGTGCCAACACCCTGACCGACTGCGGTCGCAAGCTGCCGGCCGGTGCCGCCTGGATTGATCTGCCGGAAGCGGCCGCCAGTCAGGTCAAGGACAATCTCGAGGACCGCTGAGCCCTGGTGTTGCTTTCTCCATTTGACGTGCCGAGGGGCGCGGAGTAAAAACTCAGCCCGAACATTCCGGCTCCAAGCCGGTCAAAGTCATCCTATGCATTCTTCCCGCTCCCTGTTCCGCCTTTCCGTGGCCCTCGGCTTCCTTTCGATGGTCGGTGCCGCGCTGAGCGGACCGCTGCCCCTGGACCATCCCTGCTCCGGCCTGGTGAAGAAATACCTGCAGAGCGTGGTGGCCCAGGACTGGAAGACGGCGGCCAGCATGCTGCTGCCCAGTTCGCTGGAGCGAAAGCAGAAGGAGACCATCTCGATCATCAAGACCGCGCCGACGATGACGGTTGAGGAGGAGATGCTTGAGCGTTTCGGCGTCAAGGAGATCCGCGACTTGGAAAAGCTGACGCCGCAGGAGTTTTACATCACCGACCGAACCGCCTGGCACCAGCGCGTGAATTCCTCGCCGGAAGTCACCAAGCGCAAGCAGGACACCCTCAAGATCGACGTGCTGGGTCTCGTCGAGGAGGCCGACAAGAACTACGTCCATGTCACCGTGCGCACCTCGCAGGAGACGCTGACTGACCGCATTGAGGAGCTCTTCCTGATTTCCTTTGTCAAGGAGGGCGATGCCTACCTGATCTGGCCGGAGATGAAGGATCGTCCGATCATCACGCCCCTCGGCACGGCCCCGGAAGCCAAGCCAGAGGAAGGCAAGGCCCGCTGAGCCGAGTTGCCGCGGCCATGCTGCAGGACACCATCGCCGCCCTGTCGACCGCTGCGGCCGAAGCCGCCGTCAGTGTCATCCGCGTCAGTGGTCCGCGTGCCCTGGAGATTGCCGATGCCGTCCTGCGCGGGCGGCGCCGGCTCGCTGAGTTGCCGCCGCGCACAGCCTGCCGAATGCGGGCGCTGGGAGCTGCAGGTGAGGTCGTTGATGAGGGCCTGGTGCTGGTCTTTCGGGCGCCCGCAAGTTTCACCGGCGAGGACGTGGTTGAGTTTCAGGGTCACGGCGGACTGCTGGTGAGCGGCACCGTGCTCGCCGCCCTGCTGGCCGCCGGTGCCCGTGCCGCCGGGCCGGGTGAATTCACCCAGCGCGCCTACATGAACGGCAAACTCGACCTCACCCAGGCCGAGGCGGTGATGGATCTCATTCATGCGCAGAGCACCCTGGCGCTGCGTGCCGCCAACGAGCAGCTCGGCGGTGCCATCGGTCGCGAGGCCGAGGCCCTCAAGCAGGAGCTGCTGCCAGTGCTGGCCCACGTCGAGGCCTTCATCGACTTTCCCGATGAGGACATCAGTCCCGAGACCGGCGCCGCCCTGGTGGCCCGGCTCGACGCCGTCCTCGTCCGGGCGCAGCGGCTGATCGCCACCAGCGAGCAGGGGCGCATCCTGCGGCAGGGCGCGCGCACCGTCATCTGCGGGCGGCCGAACGCCGGCAAATCGAGCCTGCTCAACCTGCTCTCCGGTTTTGAGCGCGCCATTGTCAGCCCGGCGGCCGGCACCACGCGCGACACGATCGAGGAGATCGTGCAGGTGCACGGACTGCCCCTGAAGCTGGTCGACACCGCCGGCCTGCGCGACAGCGGCGATGCCATCGAGCAGCTCGGCATTGAGCGGACGCGCCGGGAGATGGAGCGGGCTGATCTCATCCTTGAGGTGGTGGATGCCAGTCAACCTCCCGAGCCCGGTGTTGAAGTGCCGCCCGGCCTGGAGAGCCGGCATCTGCGCGTGCTCAACAAGGCCGATCTCGGCCTGGCCCCGGGTTGGCAGCCGGGACCGGCTGACCTCGCGCTTTCCTGTCGCGACGGTGCCGGACTCGTGGCGCTGCGCGAGGCGATTCGTCAGCTCATCCTGCGTGCCAGCCCCCTGCAGGAGGCGCACCCGGTTGCCGTCAACGCCCGCCACCGCGCCTGCTTTGAGAAGGCCGCCGAACGTACCGCCGAGGCCCGCCGGGTCCTCATCGAGGGGCTGGCACCGGAATTTGTCGCCCTGGAATTGCGGGAGGCCCTGCAGGCGCTGGGCGAGGTGGTGGGGGCCGTCGATGTCGAGGAGGTTCTTGACGTCATCTTCGCCTCCTTTTGCATCGGCAAATGATTTTGCGAGGGTGATTATTTTTTTGACATCCTCCGGCCAACCAGACAAACTCGGCGCGCATTTATGAATAAATATCTCGCTCTCGTGGTGATCCCCGTTCTCGCCTCCTGCACCTCCAGCCAAGTGGCCCAGCGCCCGTCGCGCGACGCGGCTTATGAAGGCGAACGGAAGCTCGACGAGGCCTTCGGCCAGGGCGTGCACGGCACGATCGACAACACCGCGGTCGCCACGATGGATGTGACCGACGACTCCACCGGCCTGTTCGGCAACTTTGGCCGCAAGCAGACCCGCCGTTACTCCGGGACCGTCATTGACACCGCCCGCCGCGGCAGTGGCATCGTTGCCAAGCAGACCCACAAGACCAGCGACACCGTGCTCGACATCACCGATGACACGGTCGACCTCGGCAACGAGCAACTCACCAACTACACTGGCATCGTCAACCATGCCGCCGGTCGCCTGATGTGCACGACTGGCAAGACGGTCGGTACGGGCGTTGAGGTGTATGCCGACACCGTCCACACCGCCAGCAGCGGTTTCTTCTGCCTCTTCAAGCGCACCGTGGTGCCGACCAAGAACTACATGGTGGGCAGCGCCAACGATCAGTACACCGTCACTGGCATGCCCGGCGCCGGCTGGAACCGCCCGTTCCCGCAGACCCCGCATCACGTGATGGCTCCGGAGCCCGCTCCGGCCGTGACCAGCGGCAAGGAAGTCACCCTGTCGAAGTAATTTTCCGAGTCCTCGAAATGCAGGCGGCTTTCCCTCGCGGGAAAGCCGTTTTGTTTTGGGCGGGCCTCAGCTTCGTTCATCGGCCGCCTCGTTGATGCCGGCGGGATCGAGAAAAAACAGGTGACGCAGGCGGCCTCCGTCGTCGGCAAACAGAATCAGCGTGCCATCGCCGGCTTCATCGAAGGGCAGGCGACCGAGCGCTTGTCCCGCGTGCTCCAGCAGCGGCTGGGGATGTTCGATGCTCAAGGACTCACCCCGGAGTCGGCGGCAGCGGAGTTCGTGACCGGCAAGGCGCAGATCCAGCTGATCCAGGGCCGTGGCCTGCCACACCAGCAGCCGGCGTCGCACCTGCGGGTCGGGGGCAGGCTGGACAAGAACATGGCTGGTCAGTTTCGGCGGTTGCGGCGGAGTCACTGTGGCGCGCGCAGGCTCGATCAAGGCAACCACGGTGCGGACATCGCCCGGCTGCAGTTCCAGTGGCAGAGCGACGCGGCCAAGCTGTGGGTGGAGGAGTTCGATGCGGCAGGGGCCGGCTGCTAGTTCGAGCCGGCCGGTGACCTCGCCACTCCGATAACCGCGGGCCTGCAGGGGCTCACCATTGACGTGTACGGTCAGCGCTTCGACGACACCGGTGGCGTTGACGAAGCGCAGGCTCGCCGGTTCTGCCTCCTGGGTTTGACTAGCCGGGGCAACCAGCAGGAGCAGGCAGGCGGCGCTAGAGCTGGCGCGAGCGAGTGAGGTGGATTTCATGGCGGAGAATCGAGCCGTCGTCGGCGCGCACGGGTTCCAAAAAGACGTCGCAGCTGCGCGAGCGGGTGGCCAGCACCCGCAGCTCGCCCTGGCGCGTGAGGCGGCAGCATTGGCCGGTGATGACGACTCGGAAATGGCGGCTGCGAACCGTGGCGCCGTTGAACAGTCGTGCGAACACCTCCTCCGCAGCCGCGTCGTTCCACTCGGGAGCCACCTGCCGTTCGCCGCTGCGTTCGCTTTGTCCCAGCAGCGGTTCACCGTCATCCCGCAGCAGACGTTCGGGCAGTTCGGCGACCGACAGGAAGGGCCGGTGGCGGAGGATCGCGTCGGCGACCTGGTCGGCCTGCGCGTCCTGTGTTGGCGGATCGATTCGCGCCGGCACGGACGCGGGATCCATGACCAGGCGGCCGGCGGCAAGCGCGCGCAGGCTGTCGCGGGTGGCGGTGTTGAGGTTGAGGTGGCCGTCGATGCGCACGAAGTCGCCCTCGCGCAGTGCCGGGTCGTCACTGAAGGGCTGGCCGCAGTGGAAGAGGTCGAGCAACGCCGTCGCACAGTAACGCCGATCCGGCGGACGGCCGGTGCTGGGGGCATTGTAGGCTGGTCGAAAGCGCAGGTGTTCGGGCCGACCGATGCGCAGGCTGTGGCCACCGCAGAATTTCGCCGAGGGCTTGGCTGCCGCAGTCAGGTTGGCGGCGGCCCGGTAGGAGGGGGTGTCAAATTCACCGCCACCGTTGGCATCCCACTGGATGGGGTCGAAAACGTGGCCGAGTTCACTGAGGCTGAAGAGCCTGCCCTGGTTGGAGAGGTGTTGGACGTGCGTGTGTGGTTCGGCGGGCAGGCGTGGCAGTTCATCGGGGTTGCGGTCGAACCCGCCGATGCGCTCGCTGCGCGCGCTGCCGGTGTGGCCGCCATCGGGCCAGAGGTGGGGCAGGCATTCGCGATGAAAGGCGCCGGCGGCGACATTGTGGCGCAGGTTGCGCGAGCCCGGGCTGGAGCCATGCTCATAGTTCACCTGGTCCTGGGGATGGTCGATGAAGAAGGCGGCGCGCGGGTCGCCCAGGTTGTCGGCGTAGCGACCGCTGCCGAAACCCTCGGAATGCGACATGCCGGGCAGGGTGGTGTTGAAGCGCTGGCGGCGGCTGCCGGTGTTGAGGCCAAACCAGGCCGGCCGGTCAAGCGGGCGCAGCGGCAGATCGACCAGCACCGGGGGGGCGTCGCCCTGGCCGAAGCGCAGGCGGTACCGACTCTGGCGGTCGCGGCCATCGTCGGGGCCGGTGTAGTCGATGCGGCGGGTGAGCAGGCTGGCCGGACCGGCGCGCAGTTTGAAGACGACCGGTTCGAAGCCGACAACGGCGAACGCGGCCGGTGCCAGGTCGATGGGGCGGGCGGCATGCCACCACTGGCCATCTTCAGGCAATGGCTGTCCGCTGCAGACACGACCGTCGGCAGCGGTGCCGGACAGCAGTTCGTCGATCAGGTAAAGGCCGGCGCCGGCGGTGAGCTGGCCGCGGCATTCGAAGGCCGCCTGGACCCGTCCCTGTATGGGGTGCTGGCTGAGGTTCCAGAGTTCGAGGTAGGTGGTGATGGAAAACTCGATGAAGCGGTCGTTGCCTTCGGTGTAGGTGCGTTCAAAGCGATAGCGTTGCCATTGCTCACTGACGATCGGATGCGCGTCCGTGCCGCGGCCGACGCCTTCGATGAGGATGGGATAGGGGTCGCGGTCGGCGTAATCCAGCAGGCCGGCTGCCAGACACTGCAGGTAGTTGAAGTCGCGCTCGGCTTCGTTGCCGCCGAGGGGGTAGCCGCCGCGGCGGCGGGCGAACTGCGGCAGATGCCGGCGGATGTGGTCGGCAATCTTCGCCACCGCCTGTCGCGCCAGGACGGGCCGTTCCGTGGCGGCGGCGCGCTCCAGGGTGCCGAGCTGGCGGTTGAGATTGAGCTTGATGCTCGGCGCAGCCAGGCTGGCAAAGGCAGGGTCGGGCGGGATGAGGGCCCGTTCCTCGTAGGCGGCCAGTCGGTGGCTGGTTTGCTCCTCCAGCGCCCGCCACACAGGATCCTGAAGGTGTCCGCTCCATGGGTCACGCGCCAGCACCTCCGCGGCCTGGCACCCCGGCCAGTCTGCGATGGGGTGCAGCAGGACTTCCTTCCAGAGATCGGGCGACAACAGCAGGCCCCGGTGACGCAGGAGCTGGCGGCCGAGGTCGGAGCGGTCGTCGCTGGCGGTCGGGTCGAGCAGGGTGAACAGGGCAGCCTGATCGAGCGCGCCCGCCCGTCGGAGATGCAGTCCCGGCACGGCGTGGGGTTCGGGAGGCTCGCGGGCGTGGCGGCCATTCGGGCCATCGAGGTTGCCGGCATGTCCAAGGTTGAGCCGGCCCTGCAGGTCCTCGACATGGAAGCAGTAGCGCGCGAGCAGCGTTTCGGTTTCGCCCTCCGGCAGCTTGAGGTTTTCCCACCAGCGCGGTGGAGGTTCCTGGCCGGGCGGGACGAGACCCTGCCGGGTCATGGCCAGGGTCTCCTCCGAGGTGGCGGGATGCAGGGGAGCGGGCCAGTCGTCGCCAGGCGCCTTCAGCAGCGCACTCGCCACTGGCGCGCGGCAGCCGGAGACGAGGGCCTGGTACTGCCACTGCCGGGTGACGGGATCCTGGTTGGCTGTCAACAGGACCGGCAACTGGGTGGGGTGCACGGCCGAGGCGACGGCGAAAAGCACGCCGGTTTCGTCGCGCAAGCTGCGGTCAAGCCGCGTGACCGCTTCGGCGAGGCCTGCCTGGGCGGCGAGTTCGGCCTGGGCGATCGCGTCGTAGGCGCCGGCAACCCGGCGTTCGCGCAGGGCGAGCCCAAGCAGGCCCGTGACGATCAGGGTCAGGGTGGCGAGCAGCAGCAGCGTAGCCACGAGGGCGAAGCCGCAGGCAGTGGCCTCAGCGCGTGGCCAGGCGCAGGGTGTAGGTGCGGACTTCACGATCGTCGTTCGGGTCGTCGGGCGTGTTCTGGTGCAGCCACTGCGCCTGTGCGCCATCGCCACGCCAGTCGGCCTCGTCGTTCAGACGGCGGGCCATGGCATGGTGTGTGACGCGCAGGCTCAGATCGAGATGGGCGGGCGCCGGGGGGCGGGCGGCATCTGGTGTGGCCGCGGCCTGTGGAATGGCCAGAAAGCGAACCACGTTGTGGGCCAAGGGTTCAAGATTCTCCGATCCTTGGTGCAGCGATGGCCAGTCGGCTTCCGTCAGCAGCGACCTGCCTTCAAGCTGGTGCGCGCGCAGGCGTTGGTAGGTTTCCGTCGGGGAGAACACCCGGCGCACCAGCTTGGGACTGATCTGCCGGCTCGCTGCGGCGGTTGCGCCCGCCTCCTGGGTGAAAACGACACCGTAGAGCACAAGGCTGAGGTCACCGCCGGAATCGGCAGATGCGTTGTGGTGAGACGAATCCGTGCGCAGGAAGGCCAGTCGGCTGGAGGCACCTGGCTGGTCCGGCGTCTCGACCCAAAAACCGGGCCCAAGCGGGTGTGCCGATTCAGCCTGGGGAAGTCGAGCCAGCCCCTGCCAGTCATCCTGGAGCAGGCGCAGGGCGGTGCGGGCTTCTCGTTCCATGCCAAGGCCGCCGATCTGGCGATGCCAGGCTTCGGTCGCGGCACTGACACCATCCAGCAGGGCCAGGACAAGCACGGCGGCGGCCGCCAGGGAACTGAGCAGCTCGATCAGGCTGGTGCCGCGTTGGCCTGGGTCAGGGCAGGGCGAGGGTGACATAGGTGCGGACCTGGCGTCGTCCAGCCGGCGCGCTGGCTGGAGATTCAATGCGAATGCGCAGTCGCTCGGCGGCCTTCTCAGCGGGGGCAGGGGAAGGCAGTCGGTCGATGCGGGCGAAATGGGCGGCGGTGGGCAGGGGTGAGCCATGGATGTAGGCTGCCTCAGTGGCTTCAGCCTGATCGCGTCGCCGGAGCAGCGGCTGCAAAGCTGGGTCCACCAGCAGGAGTTCGAAGGTCGCGTCGCGGATTCCTTCGGTGGCCAGGCGCTGGGCCAGCAGGCCGGCGGCGGTTTGGCGACGGCACTCAAGCGCCGTGTTCAGAGCCCCGGCGAGCAGGCCGATAACCGCCACTCCCGCGCTGGAGGCGACCGCAAGGGCGAGCAGGGTTTCGGCGAGGCTGAAGCCGCGATGGGAGGCGGGGGTCATGGCAAAAGCAGGGCGTTGCCGGTGTGACGGTACAGGACCAGCCAGCGACAGGCTTCGGGACCCGGCCCCTGGCGTTGGCGGGGCTGTCCGCGGTCGATCTCACCTTCGGTCAAGGCCAGCAGGGGGCGACCCTGCGGCGGATGCAGAATTTGCCCCAGCCCGCCAAAGCCGAGGCAGGGCAGCTGCGCCTGAGACCCGGCAAGCTGCACCAACTGCAGGGCGGCGGCATCGGTCAGAAGGTTGCGCCCAGCCTCCGGGCTGGCTGGCGCGGCCAGAGAAAACACCTGGCCGGGCGGCAAGCGGTGCCAGTCACCGACCGGGTGCAAGCACTTGGCACCATCGGGGCCGCGCCTCGACGCGCAGCGCTGGTAGGCGCGGAAGGCATCGGGGCCGACCGTCGTGAAGGCCAGCCAGACCTCCTCCGGCCCGCTCAGGGCTTGCGCCCGCGCCTCATCGAGGTCGGCGGCCAGCTGCTGGATGGCGCTCAGGCCACGCCAGCTTGCCAGGGTCGTCAGGGCACCGCCCGTCAGGGCAGTCAGCGTGGCCAGCAGGGTCAGTGTCACAAGGACCTCGAGCAAGCTCAGGGCGGTAGGCTGGGGCAAGCCAGAAGTGGGTGAGTTCAGCAAGCGTTGCATGCAAGCCTCCGTGAATGAGGTCACACAAATACAAAAAAAAAGTAAGACTAACAATGAGAAAAATGCCAAGACTCAGGGATTGCATGAATAGCCACACATGGAACTGCCACGTAACAAGCTCACTGCGTCACTTTTAACGCAAATGAAGTGTTTATTGTTGGAGTTGGTGTTGGTGTGCTTTCATGCCTTCTCTGACCTGCGCGCGTGATCAGGGCTGCAGCGGCAGGCTGAAGCCGAAAATGGCCCCCCCTTCCGGCGCGTTGCGGGCGCTGATGTGACCGCCATGCTCCTCGATGATTTGCCGGCAGATCGACAGCCCCAGGCCGGTGCCATGATGTTTGCCGTGGGTGGTGAAGGGCTGGAAGAGTTTTCCCAGCACCGCGTCGGCGATGCCGGGTCCGCTGTCCTGAAGTTCGGTGAGCAACTCGTGGTCAAGTGCCTCGACACGCAGTCGCAGGCGACCGCCCCCCTCCATGGCATCGGCGGCATTGCCGGTCAGATTGGCCAGCACACGGCGCAGACGCCGGGGATCGGCCAGCAGGCTGACCGCGGGCAGTTCGCCGTCGACCGTCACTTCGATCTGCTTGAGGTCGAGCGCAGGACGCAGTTGGGCGAGGGTGTCGAGCAGGAACTGGCGGTAATCGACGACCTGAGGCCGACTCGCGCCGCCCTGGGTGAACTCGAGGATTTGCGCGACAAGATCGTTGATGCGTTCGACCTGGGCGCGGATCTGGCCGGGAGCCTGCGCGGTGAGGTCGGCGGGCAGGCCGGGAGTGGCGATCAATTCAGCATTGAGGCTGATGATCTGCAGCGGGTTTTTGAGGTCATGGATGATCGAGCGTGCAAACTGGCCGATGACAGAGAGTCGTTCGGCCTGCACAATTTCATCGAGGAAGACGCGGTTGAAGTCGCGCAGGCGATGGCTGATGAGTTGCAGCAGGCGCATTGCAAGGCCCGGTGTGCGCTGGATGAGTCCCAGCATGGCGTCGCGCTCCAGAAAGTGCAGCACGGTCGGCTCGGTGGCGGCGGCGCTGGCCGACCGGTTGTGATTCTCGATGACCGCCATTTCGCCGAACAGCTCGCCTGGGCCGAGGCGACAGAACACGCGATGCCCCTGGCCGAGCATCTGGCCGGAGATCTCCACCTGGCCCGACTCGATGAGGTAGAGGCCGTCGCCGGTTTCTCCCTCCAGGAACACCGTTTCACCGGCTTGCAGGTGCCGGGTCACGGCGAGTGCGGCGAGGGCTTCCGGTTGTTCGGGCCAGAGGGCACTGAAGACTGTCGGGGCTGCGGGCATGACCGAGCCTAGGAGGAAAGCATTCCCCGGTAAAGCCCCGTCTCGGGGCGCATCTGTCTCCTGCCTCGCCACGTATTGCTTGGCCATGTCCAAGTCCACTCCCGCTCCTTCCAAACAGCCGTCGCCCGGCCAGCCTGCCCCCGATTTTGACGCACCGGTCTCCGGTCCCGGCCTGGCCCCGGGCACGCGTCTGCGGCTCGCCGACCTGCGCGACCGGCCGGTGGTGCTGTACTTTTACCCGAAGGACGACACCCCGGGCTGCACCCGCCAGGCCTGCGCGCTGCGCGACGGCTGGCAGCGGCTGTCAAAGCTCGCTCACGTGATCGGTGTCAGCGCCGATTCGATCGCCAGTCACGAGAAGTTTGCGCGCAAGCACGCGCTGCCGTTTCCGCTGCTGAGCGATGCCGATCACAGCGTCGCCGACGCCTACGGCACCTGGGTGGAGAAAAGCATGTATGGTCGCACCTACTTCGGCATGGAGCGCACGACCTTCATCATTGGGACCGACGGCCGCGTGCAGGCCGTGCTGCCCAAGGTCAAGCCGGATGCGCACCTGGATCAGGTGCTCGCCGTGCTCGCGCCGGCCTGACGGGTTGCGTCTCGCCGCGGAACGTGCCAGCCTAGCGCCATGTCCACCCTGGTTGAACGACTTGAGCAAATTCGCGAGCGCATGGCCTCGGCAGCTGCCCGCGCGGGTCGACCGGCGGAGGCCGTCGAGCTGGTGGCCGTGTCGAAGACCCAGCCGCCGGAGGCGCTGCGCGAGGCCTTTGCCTCGGGCCAGACGCTCTTTGGCGAGAATCGTGTCCAGGAAATCCTCGCCAAGCAGCCCCTGCTGCCGTCCGCCCTGCGCTGGCACCTGATCGGACCGCTGCAGTCCAACAAGGTGCGCAAGGTGCTGCCGCGGGTGGAGATGATCGAATCGGTGCACTCGCTCGACATCGCCCGCGACATCAACCGCATCGCCGCCGAACTCGGCCTGCATCCGCGGGTGCTGCTCGAGGTCAATGTCGCCGCGGAATCCTCCAAGCATGGATTTTCCGCCGAACTGTTGAAGGCGCGGCTTGAGGAACTCTATGCGCTCGATCGACTCTACATTCAGGGGCTGATGTGCATCCCGCCGCCCGCCGCCGATCCCGGGAAAAGCCGGCCCTACTTCGCCGGCCTGCGTGGCCTGCGCGACGAGCTTGAACGACTCGGCGGCGCGCCTCTGCCGGAGTTGTCGATGGGCATGAGCCACGACTTTGAAGTGGCCATCGAGGAGGGTGCCACTCTGGTTCGGGTGGGCAGCGCTCTGTTCGGGGCGCGCGGCTGAGTTCAGGCCTCGAGCACCGCCTCGGTCATGCGCAGGGCCTCGGCATTGGCGCGCACCTCGTGAACGCGCAGGATGCGGGCGCCGAGTTCGCGGCAGCACGAGGTGAGCGCCACGGTGGGCCAGTCGCGGTCACTCAGGTTCGGGCTGCCGAGCAGGCCGCCGATCATCGACTTGCGCGAAACGCCGGCCAGAAGCGGGCGCCCGGCCGGGGCGAGGGCGGGCAGGGCGCGCATCAGGGCGAGGTTGTGCTCGAGGGTTTTGCCGAAGCCAAAGCCTGGATCGAGCACGACGCGGCGTGGATCAATGCCGGCCTTTTCCAGGATCGACAGGCGGGCCTCGAAGTAGCCGCGCACCTCGGCGACCACGTCCGCGTAGCTGGGGCCGGCCTGCATGGTGAGCGGCGTGCCGGTCATGTGCATGACGACCAGGCCGGCGTCGCAGTCCGCCGCCAGGCGCAGCATGAGCGGGTCGCCGCGCAGGCCGGTGACATCGTTGAGGATGTCGGCACCGGCGTCGAGGGCCGCGCGCGCAACGGAGGCCTTCATGGTGTCGATCGAGATCAGGGCCCGGGTCTGGCCGCGCACGGCGCGGATCACCGGCAGCACGCGGCGCAGTTCCTCCGCCTCGCTCACGGGTTCCGCGCCGGGGCGGGTCGATTCGCCGCCAATGTCGAGGATGTCGGCGCCCTCGGCGACGAGGCGCAGGGCATGTTCGACGGCGCGACCGCTGTCCGCAAAACGGCCACCGTCGGAAAAGGAGTCCGGGGTGACGTTGACGATGCCCATTATCCGGCCGTGCCGGGAGAGATCATGGGGGGTGCCGCGAATGAGCCACTGCATGCGGCACTCAGGACGGGAGCGCGCGGAAGTAAAGGCCGGGCTGTCCCGGACTTGCTCCCGGGCCCGAATGTGGCATGGAGTGGGCATGGCACGCGATTCCTTCCACGAAAGCGTTTCCCACTACTTCAACCGTGCGGCTGCGCACGCCAAACTTGAGGAGGGGTTGGTCGAGCAGGTGCGCTGCTGCAACTCGGCCTACCGCATGCGTTTCCCGGTGCGCGCCGACGACGGCCGCATCACCGTGATTGAAGCCTTTCGCGCCGAGCACAGCCATCATCGCCAGCCGACCAAGGGCGGGATCCGCTTCAGTCCGCACGTGACGATGGACGAGACCATCGCGCTGGCGGCCCTGATGACCTACAAGTGCGCCGTGGTCGGTGTGCCCTTCGGCGGTGCCAAGGGCGGCGTGCGCATCGATCCCGGCACGGCGTCCGAGGGGTTTCGCGAGCGCGTCACGCGCCGCTACACGGCCGAACTGATCCGCAAGAACTTCATCGGCCCGGACATCGACGTGCCGGCACCCGACTACGGCACGGGCGAGCGCGAGATGGGCTGGATTGCCGATACCTACAAAAACCTCAAGGTGAACAGCGGCGACGCCTATGCCTGTGTCACCGGCAAGCCGCTGAGCATGCACGGCATTCCCGGCCGTCGCCAGGCGACCGGCCTCGGCGTGTTTTACGGCATCCGCACCTGCCTGGAGATCGACGAGGACATGAAGCCGCTCGGGCTCAGCCCCGGCCTTGCCGGCAAGCGGGTCATTGTCCAGGGCCTGGGCAATGTCGGGTATCATGCGGCCTGGTACCTGCAGAACCAGGGCGGCGCCGTCATCACCGGGCTCATCGAGCGCGAGGGGGCGCTTTTCCATGCGGACGGACTCGACGTCGAGGCCGTGTTCCACCATCGCCAGGCCAACCGCAGCCTGCTGCATTTCCCGGGGGCGGAGAGTGTCGAGGATGGCATGTCCGTGCTGGAGCGTGAGTGCGACATCCTGGTGCCGGCGGCGCTGGAAAACCAGATCACGGCCGAAAACGCCCCGCGGGTGCAGGCGAAGATCATCGCCGAGGCCGCCAACGGCCCGGTCGATTTCGAGGCCGAGGCCATCCTGCAGCGCCGCGGCATCTTCATGCTGCCCGACCTCTACCTCAATGCCGGCGGTGTCACCGTCTCCTACTTTGAGTGGCTGAAAAACCGCGCCGGGGTCAGTTTTGACCGGATGATCTCGCGGCACGAGGAGCTGGTGAAACGCGAGTTGCTCACGGCGGTCGAGCAGTTGACCGGCGCGCGCCTGACGGCGGAGCAGTCGGCCCGTCTCATCCATGGGCCGACCGAGGAGGAGTTGGTGGTTGCGGCGTTGGAGCAGAGCATGGTGCGCTCCTACCAGAGGCTGCGGCGCTTCTGGAAGGAGCGGGATCTGCCCGACCTGCGCACGGCGGCCTTCCTGCTGGCCCTGGAGCTGGTGGCCGAAAGCTACCGCCACCACGGCATCTTCCCCTGAGACGCGGGCTTGTCAGCCGGCCACGGCTCGCCATGCTGTGTCCGATCCGGCAAGCCATGAAAACCCCGTCCGACCTGCTCAGCCTTGTGCCCCCGGGCTCGCGCCACCGGGTCGTTGGTGAGCGCACTGTGGCGCTGCCGGGCTGCGCCGTTGATGTGCTGACCGCGCGCAAGATCGAGCTGCAGCAGTGGGAGCTGCACCGGCTGAGCGATCCCTACTGGCGGCTGTACTGGCCGCTCGAGCCGGGTGGCGAGGTGGAGATCGGCGACGCCGTCACGGCGCTGGTGCCCGGGCACTTGTATCTGATCCCGCCGCACACCTCGTTCAGCGGCCGCAACAGCCGGCCGTTCAGCAAGTGGTATGTGCATTTCAACCTCGGTGCCGCCGGCGACCGTGCCGTGCCCGGCGTGTATCCGCTCGCCGTCACCGCCGCCGCGCGTGCCAGCCTGCGCGCGCTGATCCGGCTGGCCGAAGCGGGCGGTGCGCTGTTCTCCTGGCCGGCGGCGGCGCTGGTCGTCGAGGCGGTCGCGCGCCTGCCGGTGGCGGTCTGGGAGAGCCAGCGTCTCGATCCGCGGCTGCGCAGCGCGCTGGATTTCATGAGCGCCCACCTGGCCCTCAAGCTGACGGCCGGTCAGATCGCCAAATTTGCCGGGCTGAGCGTGCGCAATCTCAACCACCTGTTTCAACAGGAATTGAAGCTGCCGCCGATGCGGGTACTGCTCGACTACCGGCTCGACCAGGCCTGCGCCCTGCTGCGCCATGGCGATGCCAGCATCGACGAGATCGCCGAACAGAGCGGCCTGGTGAACCGCCATTACCTCAGCCGCATGATGCGCCAGTACCGCGGCACCTCGCCGGCCGCCTACCGGCGCGAGAGCGCCGGCTGACGGCGTCAGGCCAGGCCCTTCTGCCGGCGAGAATGCACGGCGGCGGAGTACTCGCTGCTGTTGAAGTCGACGTAGGCCTCGGAGAGGTCGCTTGTGTAGACGATGTGGTTGGCGTTGCCGAGGTTGAGGTCGATGGTGACCGAGAAACGCGGCTCGCGCACCACCTTCTCCAGTTCGCCGACCGGCGTGCCCGAGGTCAGGCCGCCCTTGCAGGCGAGCAGGCCGCCGAAGTAAATGTCGATGAGTTCCTCGCGGATGCGCGCGCCGGAATAGCCGACCGCATGGATGACGCGGCCCCAGTTCGGGTCGCTGCCGTGCCAGGAGCATTTCACCAGCATGGACTTGGCGACGGCTTCCGCCACCTTCTTGGCGTCGGCATGGGTGCGGGCGTTGCGCACGCGGATCTCGACGAACTTGGTGACGCGCTCGCCGTCGCCGACGATCATCTTGGCCAGTTCGAGCATGACCTTGTGCAGGGCGCAGCGGAAGATCTTCGCCTCGTCGCTGCCCTTGCGGATGGTCGGCGCGTCGGCAAGGCCGTTGCTCATGACGACGACGGTGTCGTTGGTGCTGGTGTCGCCGTCGATGGTGATGCAGTTGAAGGACTGGTCGACCGCGCAGCGCATGGCGCGCTTGAGCTCATCGGCGCCGATCTTCGCGTCCGTGGTGATGAAGCAGAGCATGGTCGCCATGTTCGGGCAGATCATGCCCGCGCCCTTGGCGATGCCGCCGATGCGGAAGGAGCCTTCGCCGCAGGGCACCTCGATCGAGTAGGACTTCGCACGGGTGTCGCTGGTCATGATCGCCGCGGCGGCGTCATCGGAGCCGGAGGGGCTGAGCTTGGCGGCGAGTTCGGCGACGCGCGGGGTGATGCGCTGGATCGGCATGGTCATGCCGATGATGCCGGTCGAGCAGACCTGGATCTGGCGCATGCGTACACCGAGGGCCTCGGCGGCGGCCTTGCACATGGCCTTGGCATCCTGGATGCCCTGCGGCCCGGTGCAGGCGTTGGCGTTGCCGCTGTTGGCGATGATGGCGCGGGTGTCGCCCTCGCGAATGTGCGCCTGGGAGACGCGCACGCAGGCGGCGCGCACCTTGTTCGTCGTGTAGACGGCGTCGGTGACGGTGGGCGCGTCGGAGACGATCAGGGCGAGGTCGAGCCGGGTGGCCTCCGGGTTCTTGATGCCGCAGGAAAGGGCGGCGGCGCGGAAACCGCGCGCGGCGGTGACACCGCCGTCGACGACTTTGAAGGGCACCCGCACTTCGCGGAACGGGTCGCATTCCATCATGGCACTCATACGTGAAGCAGGCCCGCGGTCGGCTCAAAGCCGCAGAGGAGGTTGAAGTTTTGCACCGCCTGGCCGGAGGCGCCCTTGCCGAGGTTGTCCTCGGCGCTCATCAGGATCAGGCGGCCCGAGCGCTCATCGAGCGCCCAGCCGATGTCGATGAAGTTCGTGCCCACGACATGCTTGGTGTCGGGGCACTGGTTGCGGCCGAGCAGGCGGACGAAGGGCTGGTTGCCGTACGCGGCCTCCAGGGCCGCGCCGACCTGGTCGGCGCCGACGCCGGGTGCGGGGGCGGCGAAGGTGGTGGTGCAGATGCCGGCAAAGGTGGGCACCAGGTGGGGCACGAAGGCGAGACGCACCGGCCGGCCGGCGGCCAGGCTGAGTTCCTGGGTGATTTCACTCAGGTGCCGGTGGCTTGGCACGCTGTAGCTGCGCACGCTGTTCTGCACTTCGCAAAAGAGCAGGGGGACGCTGGCGTTGCGGCCGGCGCCGCTGGCGCCGCTCATGCTGGCAACGGAGAGCGGTTCATCGGCGAGCAGGCCCGCCTTGAGCAGGGGCAGCAGCGGCAGCAGCACGCTGGTCGGGTAGCAGCCCGGGCAGGCGATCAGCCGTGCCGTGGCGATCGCGTCGGCACGCCACTCGGGCAGGGCGTAGACGGCTTCATCGAGCAGATGCGGGGCCGCGTGGGCGTGGCCGTAAAACTCCTGATAGACACCGGCACTGCGCAGGCGGAAGTCGGCACTCAGGTCGATCACCCTGAGGCCGGCTTCGAGCAGCGCGCCGGCGTATTCGACGGAGACCCCGTGGGGCAGCGCCAGAAAGGCGACGCTGGCGCCGCTGGCCTTGAGGGCGGCGACATCCGGTTCGCTGAAGGCCAGCCGGTCGGCGAGGCCGACGCCGCGGAAGCGCGGGAACTCCGCGGACAGGGTGCGGCCGGCGAGGGTGCGCGAGGTGACAGCGACGAGTTCGGCGCTGGGGTGGCGGAGCAGGATTCTCAGCAGCTCGATGCCGGAGTATCCGCTCGCGCCGAGGACGGCAACTTGGACGGGCGAGGACATTCGGGAGGGGAGCAACAATGGAGGAGGGTCGCCTTCCCGCAACCCCCAAATTCCGGCAATCCGCGACAAGCCTTCACCACAGGCCCCAGTGGCCGGTGCGCAGCACGTACAGACCGAGCAGGGCATTGGCGGTCGCATGCATGAGCACGCAGGCACCGAGCCTGCGGGTGCGCACAGCCAGGGCGTAGACGAGACTGGCCCAGACCAGCGCGGCGAGCCAGTCGGCCGGTTGGTGGGAGACGACCACAAGGCTGGTGACGATGCCATAGGCCGGCCAGGAATGGCTGCCGAACGGCACCTCCCGCCAGGAGCGGCCGTGGGCGTTGAGATGGCGCATGAGGAAACCGCGCCAGAAGATTTCCTCGACCAGGGGCACGATGACGATCAGGCGCAGCAGGCGTGCACTGACGACGGCGGTCTGCCAGCCGGCGGGTGCGTCGGCCGGGTTGAAACCCTCGGTGCGCGGGGTCAGCCCCAACCACGCCCACCAGGCGGGTGGTTCGGGCGGCTGCAGGCGCGAGAACAGTTCGACAGGCAGGATCCACAGGCCAAAACCCAGCACGCCAAGCGAGATGGCGAGGCCATGGCCTCGCCAGGGGGGGAACTCGTAGTGGCGGCGGCCGGCGAGCAGGAGAGCACCGCAGACGAGGGTCTGCAGTGGGTAGACCCACTGTTCCGGCGCCCGTCGGTACCAGGGCAGCTCGGGATTGTCGATCCGCAGGAGGTCGGGCAGCGTCAGCAGCAGCAGGAAGACCGCGAACGGCAGCACGTGGGCGAGCGTCGCGGGGTCGCGCAGCGGGGCTGGACGCGGAGGCATGAGTCACGCCATCGGATGCCCGGTGACGGGATGCAACGCAAAAAAAGCGGGCCGGAGAATCTCCGGCCCGCGGTGGGGACATGGGCGGCGTGTGCTTACTGCGCGGGCTTGGCGCCCTCCTTGAAGCAGTAGAGGTGGGTCTCGGTGGCGATGTAGAGGGCGCCGTTGGCGGCGACCGCCGAGCCCTTGAGCGGGGCGGAGAACTCGATCTCAGCGAGCAGCTTCTTCTCCTTGCCCTCGGCCAGGATGAAGAGTTCGCCCTCCTCGTTGCCGAGGTAGACCTTGCCGTCGGCGACGAGCGGGTTGGCCCAGATGTGGCCCTTGGTGTCGTGCACCCAGTACTCCTTGCCGGTCTTGGCGTCGAGGCAGAAGATGCGGCCGGTGTAGTCGGCAGTGTAGAGCAGGCCGTCCTTGATGGCCGGGGTGCTGATCGAGCGCTCGATGCCCTTGTAGGTCCACACGGCCTTGCCGGTGATGTCGCCCTCGGCCTTGGACGGGTCGATGCAGGAGATCATGCCGACGCCTTCGCCGTGCTCGGGGTCCTGGCCGATTTCGATGTAGAGCAGGCCGTCATGGTAGACCGGGGTGGCAATGCACTCGCTCGGACCGTCATACTCGGCATACTTCATCGGTTCTCCGGCCGGGCTCTTGCGGTACTCGGGCGGGTTGGCGTCGTAGGACCAGAGGATCGGCAGCTCGCTGATCTCGTCGTCGATCTTCTCCTTCACGTCGGCGGTGCCGAGGCCGTAGGCCCAGCCGTCGCCGCCGGCGAAGAACAGCTGCGGCTTGCCGTTGACCAGGCCGTAGGCGGGCGAGGACCAGGAGCAGTGCAGCACGCGCTCGCTGACGAGGGGGTTCATCTCGGCCACGTATTCACCGGTCTCGGCGTCGAGGCAGACAAAGCTCGGTGCGGTCGGTGCCGGGATGTTCGTGTGCGACCAGTCGACGCCGTTGGAGGTGGTGCAGTAGACCTTGCCGTCCTGAACGAGCACGTAGCTGGAGGCGATGTTGTGCGGGAAGACGCCGAGTTCCTTGCGCATGTCGTAAACCCAAATGATGTCGGCATCGGTCTTGCCGGGCTCGATCGGGCTGACCTTGCCGTCCTTGTCGGGCGCGGCCATGTATTTGGCCTCATCCTGCATGCCCTGATTGCCATCGGACAGGCCGTTGGTGTCGATGCAGACGATTTCGCAGCGGTTGGTCACCACGTAGCCGCGGTTGCCGGAGATGGAAGGCGTCGAGCACATCCCGAGGAATTCCCAGTCGGAGACCTTGCCGGCGCCGAGCTTGGGCGAAACCATCTGCCATTTGAACTCGCCGGTGTACTCGTCGAAGGCCATGACAATGCCGCGGTCGCCGATGTGCTTGTCGTTGCGTGGCGACTCATTGTTGGTGCCGACGTAGACGGTGCCGGCGGCGATGCTCGGGGTGCCGTAGGTCTGCGAGCCGAGTTTGGCGACCCAGGCGACGTTCTTGGTGGTGGCCAGGTCGATCTCATCGCTGCCGGCCTTTTTCTTGCCGGGATCGAGCTCGATGGGCAGGCCTTTCTCCTCGGAGATCATGTTGCGGTCGGCCCGGCCGCCCCAGGTGGGCCAGTCGGCGGCTTGGACAAGGGTGCCGGCGAGGGCGAGCACCGAGCAGGTGAGGGTCAATTTGGGTTTCATGTGGGAAAGGGGTGGGGCTCAGGGGTTGGGGGTCACGCTGACGTTGTCGATGAAGACGCGCTTCTGGTTCTGCGGCGTGAAGCCGAAGAGGCCGGGCGAGCCCTGCTTGTGCAGCATCGGCACGGGGGCTTCGAGGGTCCAGGCCGCCGGTTCGGGCTGGCCGCGCTCCCAGACCTTGCCCATGACGACGCCACTGCCGTCGCCGTTGTCCTTGATCGCCGCCTTGATCGTGTACCAAGTGCCGGCGCTGACCTTGAAGGGGGCGGTGCGGGTGAGGCGCTCGAAGTTCGAGCTGATTTCCAGCACATTGGCGTTGCCCTTGAGCACGACCGCGTAGCGCTGGTTGATGACACCGACGTCCGACTTCACGCGACGGTTGCCGTCGGTCATGATGTCGGCCTGGATCGTGTAGTTCTTCAGGTGGCTGTCGCCGATGAAGACGGTGGCGCGCTGGAAGATGAGGCGGTCGAAGGTTTTGGCGAAGACCTTTTCACCGGCCTCCTCGCGGACATCGAACTTGAAGCGGGCGCCGATCCAGGGCAGCGGCGGATAGGAGAAGCGCACGCCTTCCAGGGCCTGTTCCTCGGTGAGCTGAAAGCCGGAGAATTCCTCCTTGAACGGCGGCTTGAGCAGGACGCGGCCGCGCATCGTGCCTGTAAGACCACCGGCGCTGGCCTTGAAGGCGCCGGCGCCGGGCTTGGCGTCGGCCCTGGCAACCAGGGTGTCGCCTTCGAAGTTGGCGTCGTCGATCTTCGCCTTCACCTTGGCGGTGGGCGGCACGAAGGTCTCCCAACTGGCATTCTTCAGTTCGGCAACCGGGAAGCCCATGGCATCGACCGAGCGCAGGCGGAAGGCGACTTTTTCGCCCGGTGCGACGACGAACTCCGACGGAATGATCTGCAGGGAGGCGGGCGGACCGGCCTTGGGGATGTCGGCCACCGGGGCGGGGTCAACCTGGATGCCGCTCTGCTGCAGGTTGAAGACATAGAGGCTTTCCGTGGTGTGAACGTAGACGCGGCCGTTGCAGACGATGGCGGCGCCGATGCAGTTGCCCTTGAGTTGGAGGCTCTGCACCACTTCGCCGGAGTCCGCCTTGAGGACGAACAGCTTGCCTTCCATGAGCGGGGCGAAGATCAGGCCGTTCGCGTAGCAGGGGGAGGCATGGGTGTTGCCATTGGAGACCTTGGCCGACCAGACCTGCTTGCCAGTGCGGGCGTCGATGGCGAGCACGGCGCCGCCGTCGGTGATTTGATACAGGGTGTCGCCGACCAGGATCGGCGAGCTCGAGGCGGCCGACTCGGCGTTGCGCCAGAGCTCGTGGGCGGACCAGACAGCCTTGTCCACGGACGGGTCCATGACAATCTGGGTGTCGGTGAACTTCTCCGGGATCTTGACCGCGATCATGCGGCCCTTGTCGGCGGTGTCGACGTTTTCATCGCCATGGATGACGATAACCTTGTCGCCGCCGTGCAGGACCGGGGTGGCGTTGACGCCGACCTTGCAGGCCTTGTAGCGCCAGAGCACCTTGCCGTTGCGGGCGTTGATGGCGACGAGGTTGCCGCAGCCGGTGTTGGAGTAGAAGATGCGGCGACCGTCGCGGGTCTCGAAGACGGGGGTCGAGAAGGAGGAGTCGGTGGGCGGGATTTCGCCGGGGGTGGCCGACCAGACCAGTTCGCCGGTCAGCTTGTCGTAGGCGTAGAAGCGGTCGGCGGCGGGGCCGTCGGCGCCCCAGTTGGCGGTGATGCCGCGGATGATGACAAGGTCGCCCTCAATGACCGGGCAGCCGACCTTGGAGTTCGGGAAGGTCAGGCGCCCCATGTCCTCCATGAGCGAGTGGCGCCAGAGTTCCTTGCCTTCGAAATCCCAGCAGCCAAAGACACCGTAGGCGGTCAGCAGGTAGACCCGGCGGGTTGCCAGATCGACCGTCGGCGAGCCGATGGCGTAGCGGTTGTAGACGGTGTCGGAAATGAAGTCCTTGATTTCGACTTCCCAGAGCTTTTTGCCGGTTTTTTCGTCCAGGCAGGTGAGCAGTTCGACGAGTTCCTCCTTCTCGCCCCGGTAACCGAAGCTGAAAACCTTGCCGTCGGCGATGACCGGGCAACCGCGGCTGCGCGAGTCGTAGGTCCAGGCGGGTTGCTCCTCGAGCTTGCCCAGGCCGCTGTAACGCTCAAGGCTGACGCCGGTCTGCAGGGGGCCGCGCCAGACGGGCCAGTCGTTGGCACTTGCGAGGGCGGCTGCCGCCAGAAAGACGGCCAGGTGGAGGGAACGGGTTGGGGCCATGGAGGAAGGGAATGGGGCTGAGCCGCAAACTTCCATGCGCGGGACGCCAGTTCAATCGGTTTGTCAGACCGCGGCCGGGGTTCGCCAAGGGGTTCGGGCGTAGCGAAGAACGACCGGCACCGGCGGCATCTTTCGGGCAGAGGCTGGGTCGCCCCGATCCGGGTGGAAAAGCGGCGGAGTTGTTGGGGTTATTCACATGAACAGCGACTTGCCCCCAGCTCTGTCAAGTCGATTTCTTGTAAAATTATCACAGATTCTGGAAGAGTGAAGCCCTCAAATTTGAGAATAACTGGGAGTTTTGCAAAAAAAGGTCGTTTCGGGCAGGCCGCGGGTTGACTCCCGGCGCAAACTTTTTAACCTTGGGGTGTTCCGCTGCGGACCTGTCCGTGGTGGCAACCGCGAAGTTGCAGCTCTCCTCAGCTAAAACTTTCGTGCCAACGATCCTCACTGTTGTTGGTTGCTGGATCGCCAAACAGACCCTCCGGCTCCGCATGCCGGAGGGTCTCTTGTTTTCCGGCCTCAACGGCTGAGTTGCGCCGAGGGATACAGTCGCAGCAGCAGGCAGGCGAGGCAGTCGCCGACAAGGCTGTGTGCCGCCTTGGACAGGGTCTCAGGCATGGCGCCGTCCTCCACGCCCTGGCGCCACAGGCGGTCGACGCCCTCCAGGTGTTCGTTGACGATTTCCTCCACCAGCCGGTTCCAGTGCGCGGGTTCGGCGCTTTCCTGCCATTCGCCGCGGCCGCGGCCGAAGTGGGCGACGGCGAGGTAGGCGAGCAGGGCGAGGCGGGCCTGTTCACGGAAGTGCTCGCGCGACCAGTGCAGCCGGTGGTCGCCGCCACGCACCAGGTTGTAACTCTTGATCAGGGCGTAGGCGCCGAGACCCGCCGCGAGGCCACCGACGAGGGCGCCGCCGCCGAAGGTCATGCCGCCCATTTTCAGGTCGGCAATCAGGCCGCCCATGGCACCGCCTGCGACGCTGCCGAGCGCGCTCCAGATCGCCTCGGGCACCTGCTGGCGGTTGTGAAACTGCGCCTCGGTAAGGCGGCCGAGCCGGCGCGCGGCCTCGCCCTCGAGGCCGTGCAGGCGGATGAGTTCGTTGGTGGCGCGGACGACGCGGTCGGCGAGGCGCACGGCGAGCTGCTCGCGCGCGGTTTGGTAGGCCTTGTTGAGTTCGGTGCGGCCAATGCCGATGCGTTCCAGCAGGGTTTCGTGGCGGACCTCGGCGCCGTCGAGCACGGCGGCGGTGAGCAGTTCGGCAAGCACGCGCGCCGATTGCTGGAAGACCTGCAGGTTGCGGCCGCGCCAGGCTTTCTTCAGATGCTTGAAGGCCTCCTGCTTGGTTTCCGGCAACAGCGGCGCGAGGGTTTCCATGAGGTGGTCCTCCTGCACCCAGCAGCGGGCGAAGGCGTCGAGGCTGAGCACCTCGCGGACCTGCTCGAACTCGCGAAACCACTGGCGCCAGGAGGCGGTTTCGGCGGCCTCCTCGGCGGGTTCGCGGGCGGGGCCAGTCTGATTGAGCAGAACCAGCACCGGCTTGCCCACCCAGGCCAGCACCTCCATTTCGGGACGGATGTAGGCGGCGATCTCGGGCGGCTCGGTGGCGTTGACCAGGTAGAGCACGACGTCGGCCTCGTCGCGAACATTGCGCAGCGCCTGTTGGCTGCACCAGAGCGGACGGTCGGTGAGGCGGTCCCAGGTTTGCGACAGAAACCAGAGCACGGGATTGCGCTCGCGGCACAGCCTTTTCAGCAGGCGGGCACTGTCGCCGAAGCCGGGCGTGTCCCAAAGCTGAAGCCTGCGGGCCTCCTGTTCGAGCAGGGTGAAGGATTCGTTCTGCAGCGTCACGTGCGCGGCGTCCCGCACCTCGCCGACATCCCGGCGCAGCAGGGTGCGGGCGAGCGTGGTCTTGCCGGCATTGGTGTGGGAAATCAGGCTCAGCGTGACGATGTCCGAGGCGGGGGGAGTGATGCCTGGAGGCGGGGGCATGGCAGTCGGGGCGTCGGGGATGGGGGTCAGGCGGTGCGGCGGGCGGCGATCAGCACGGTGTCGGCCAGCCCCTCCAGCAGGCTGTTCCAAAGCTTTTCCCGGCCGGCCGTCTTGTCCGGCGGCCAGCGGTTGCCGATGCTGGTGGCGTCGAGCAGGACCGTCAGGTCGACCGGTTGGCCGGTGGCGGCCAGGCGGCGGCGGATCTCGGCGGCGAGTTGGCGGTGCACCTCCGTTTCGGGGGTGGTGGCGAGGTTGAAGACGAGGAAGGCGCGGCCGTCGTCCGGCTTCCAGGCGGCGAGAAAGTCGTCCTCCTCACCCGGCGGCACGTGCAGCACGTTGGCGCGCGTCATGCCGCCGAGGCGCTCGCGCACCCCGCGCGCCCAGACTTCGCGGTGGCCGGGGGTGGAGGTGGCCGCATGGACCAGCAGCGGAACGACCGACTGCTCGCCTTCGACCGCGCGCAGGGTGCGGCTGACGTAGCCGCGCCAGCCGAGTCGGGCGAGGGCCAGGCGTGTGCGCCGCTGCGTGCGCCAGGCGGCCAGCGCGGCCAGCGCGAGGCGGGGCAGCACCACGCCGAGCAGCAGGGTGCCGGCGTACAGATGAATCCAGGGCAGGGCGGGGGCGGGTTCGGGGGTGCGGCCCTGGCTGCGGCGCATGGCGGGCAGACGTTCCAGGGGCAGTTCCAGGTCAAAGGCCCGCACGGCCGGGCCGAAGACGCCGCTGAAAAAGCGTCCGGCCGCCGCTTCGTCGAGCAGGGTGCTCTCCCAGACCGCGCGGTATTCCCGCGACCAGCCGTGGGCGTAGAGACCGGTGATGCTGCCGAGGGCGACAACTGCCGCCGCCAGGTGCAGCCAGGCGCGCAGGCGACCGCGCAGGCGCTCCATGGCCGCCGGCAGGGCGAGGGCGGCAAAACGCTGATCGACCGTGCTGCCAGTCAGGATCTCGCCGTCGCTGGCACGCTCTTCCGAACCCGCGGCGGCGGCCCGAGCCAGCCATTCGAGCAGGCCGGCTCGCGGTGGCGACGTCCGACGCAGTTCCAGCAGCAGTGACAGCAGAACCACCACGGCGTTCCAGATCACCAGTCCAACCAGCGGCAGGGCCAGCAGGTTGAATTCCGCCTCCTGGCCAAGCGCGGACAGGGAGTAGCCGGCGGCGAGCCCCCCCCCCAAGCCGGCGCCGGCCCAGGACCAACGGCCCTCGGGAACGCGCAGCCGTTCCATCAGGCGCGCCACCGCGCCGCCCCAGCCAAGGGTTTCACGTTCCAGCCACTCGGCGCGCTTGCGCAAAAAGGCGAATTCCCGCTCGCCGGCGGCTTCCCCGCGCAGCTGTTCGCTGACCAGGCCGCCGCGCGTGCGCGCCGTCGCTTCCTGGCGCCGTTCCTCGGCCAGCAGGGTGCCTTCGGCGTCGCCCTCCTCAAGGGCCCGCCAGCGCAGCAGGCTCAACCAGTCGTTCCAATTCATGTGCAAAGGTCAGCCGTGCTTGAGCCTGATGTCCCGAATGCCGGCCCCCTTGAGCTGCTGCTGCAGCCGGCGCAGCAGGCGCGGACGTTCGACCGCCAGGGCGTGGTGGACCGCGGGTTGCAGCACGCGCACGGTGAGCACGCCGCGCTGGATCGAGTCCGGTCGCGAGTTCTGAAACAGGAAGTCGCCAACGATCCCGCGCCAGGCGGCCAGCACCTCCTCAAGGCGCATGCGCTCCGCCAGGCCGGACTGGGCGACCACCTCGCCGACCAGGTCCGCGGCGCTGCGCGCCGGCAGATCGAGCACGGGGCCGTCCTCGACCCCGCGCCACTGGGCGACCAGCGCATGGCGTCGGCGCTGGGCGGCGGTGGCGTGGCGGTCGGACATGCGCGCAAGATGCCGGAGCCCGCCGGGAAATGCGAGGAGGATTTTTCCCCTCCGTCAAGGCGGAGGGGCGCCGCTCGTCCTTGCCAAGTCCTGCATCCGCTTCAATAAGTGAGGCTCCCCTCGTGCGCGCCCGGCGCCCATCCCGCCCTTTTCCCCTTCTCATGTTCAACTGGATCCTCAAAAAAATCATCGGCACCAAGAACCAGCGCACCGTGCGCCGCCTGCAGCCGGTCGTGGCCGAGATCAACCGCCTGGAAGCCGAGCTGCAGCAGCTGCCGGACGAGGCCCTGCGTGAGAAGTGCGCCGCCTGGAAGCAGCAGTTCCGCGCCTTTCACACGCCGCATTTTCTTGGCGGTGTCTCCCTGCGCATCGCCGTGGAGGAGGAGGTCGAGGGCTGTCTGCGCCACATCGCCGGCTGCTTCGCCGCACTCAAGCCGCATTTCCCCTCGCTGGATCAGGACTACCTGGCGGAATCCGCCTGGGCCGGTGCGGCCTTGGACGACAAGAAGGCGCGCATCGACCGCGCCCGCGAAGCCTGGAACGAGATCCAGCCGCGCTTCGCCGCCATCGAGGCCAAGCTGCTCGACGACCTGCTGCCCGAGGTCTACGCGGTCGTCAAGAACGCCGCCCGCCGCCTGTGCGGCCAGGAGCACCTGGTCTGCGACACCCCCCTCAAGTGGAACATGGTCCACTTCGACGTCCAGCTCATCGGCGGCATCGCCCTGCACCGCGGCATGATTGCCGAAATGGCCACCGGCGAAGGCAAGACCCTGGTCGGCACCCTGCCGGTCACCCTCAATGCCCTCACCGGCCGCGGGGTTCACGTCATCACCGTCAACGATTATCTGGCCCGCCGCGACTCGGAGTGGATGGGCTACCTGTACAAATTCCTCGGCCTGACGGTCGGCTGCATCCAGAACGACCAGCCGCCGCACCTGCGCCGCGAGCAGTACACCTGCGACATCACCTACGGCACGAACAGCGAGTTCGGCTTCGACTACCTGCGCGACAACGGCATGGCCTCCAGCCGCGAGCAGCAGGTCCAGCGCGGTCACTACTTCGCCATCGTCGACGAAGTGGACTCCGTGCTCATTGATGAGGCGCGCACGCCGCTCATCATCAGCGGCCCGGTTGCCGGAGCCGACAGCACCCACCAGTACGAACGTTACAAGCCGCTCGTCGAGCAGCTCGTGCGCCGCCAGCAGACCTACTGCAACAGCCTGGTCACCGAAGCCAAGGAACTGGCCGCCGCCGGCAACCTCGAGGAGGCCGGCCGCAAGCTTTACCAGGTCCATGTCGGCCAGCCGAAAAACCGCGCCCTGATGCGCTGCATGGAGGACCCGGACCTGCGCCGGGCCATGGAGAAGGCCGAGCTGAAGCTGTATGAGGACACCCAGAAGAAGGATCTCTTCGCCCTCAAGGAGGAGCTGTTCTTCTCGATGGACCAGAAGTCCCACGACGCCGACCTGAGTGAAAAGGGCCGCAACTTCCTCAGCCCCGACGAGCCGGATGCCTTCGTGCTGCCTGACCTCGCCACCCTCTACTCCGAGATCGACGTGGATCCGGCCCTGACCGAGGCGCAGAAGGCGGCCAAGAAGGCCGAGCTGCAGGACCGCCTGTCGCACCAGGGCCAGCGCATCCACCAGATCAGCCAGCTGCTGCGCGCCTACTGCATCTACGAGAAAGACGTCGAGTACGTGGTCGAGGACAACAAGGTGGTCATCGTCGACAGCCAGACCGGCCGCAAGATGCCGGGTCGCCGTTGGAGCGACGGCCTGCACCAGGCGGTCGAGGCCAAGGAGGGCGTGCAGATCGACGCCGAGACCCAGACCCTGGCCACCATCACCATTCAGAACTACTTCCGCCTGTACCAAAAGCTGGGCGGCATGACCGGCACCGCCGAGACCGACGCCTCCGAGTTCCACGACATCTACGGCCTCGACGTGCTGACCATCCCGACCAACCGGCCGGTGAAGCGCGTCGACCACAACGACAGCATCTACAAGACGCGACGCGAGAAATACGCCGCCGTCATCGCCCTCATTCACGAGCGCCATGCCAAGGGGCAGCCGATGCTGGTCGGCACCGCCAGCGTCGAGGCCTCGGAGACGGTCAGCCGCATGCTCAAGCTGCAGAAGATCCCGCACTCGGTGCTGAACGCCAAGTACCACCGCCAGGAGGCGGAGATCGTCGCCCGCGCCGGCCAGCGCGGGGCGGTGACCATTTCCACCAACATGGCGGGCCGCGGCACCGACATCAAGCTGGGCGAGGGCGTCGCCGAACTCGGCGGCCTCTTCGTCATCGCCACCGAGCGCCACGAATCGCGCCGGGTCGACCGCCAGCTGCGCGGCCGCTGCGCGCGCCAGGGCGACCCCGGCGAGAGCAAGTTCTTCCTCAGCTTCGAGGACGATCTCATGCGCAACTTCGGCGCCGCCGACCGCATGACCAAGATCATGGAGCGCTTCGGCATGAAGGAGGGCGAGGAGCTGCAGCACCCCTGGCTCAACCGCAGCGTCGAGAGCGCCCAGAAGAAGGTCGAGCAGCGCAACTACACCTGGCGCAAGCGCGTGCTGGAATATGACGATGTCATGAACCAGCAGCGCGAGGTCATCTACGAGCGCCGCAACGACGTGCTCAACAGCAACGACCCGCGCCTGCTCATCGACGAGGCGGTGAAGGAGGGCATCACCGAGCGCCTTGAGGAGTTCCTGCCCAAGGATGCCGGCAGCGACCTGGAACCGGATTACGCCGGCTTGCTGCACTGGGTGAACACGACCTTCCCGATCGGCCTGCGCGAGTTCGACGACGCCTTCAAGGGGCTGTCCTACGAGGCGCAGTGCGAGTGGCTGCGCGAGCGCATCCTGCACGCCTACGACGCCAAGGTCGCCGGCGCCAACCCGCAGGCGCTGCAGGAGATCGAGAAGATGATCCTGCTCAACGCCATCGACCGTCTCTGGCAGGAGCATCTCTATGCCCTCGATGCCCTGAAGGAGGGCATCTCCCTGCGCAGCTATGGCCAGAAGGATCCTCTCATCGAGTTCAAGCAGGAGGCCTTCGCCATCTTCGCCGACCTCATGCGCAGCATCAATGGCGAGGTCCTCGGCAACCTGTTCAAGAGCACCCAGCAGCTCGCCGCCTTCGAGCAGTTCCTCGCTCAGCTGGCCCTGCAGCAGGCCGGTGCCGAGCCGGCCCCGCAGCGCCGCCCCGCCGAGGAGGAGCCGAAGCCGCACGATCCCGCCACCGAGGGCCCGCGCCTCATCCTGCCGCGCGCCGCCCCCCAGGCCCGGCCCAGGCTGACGGCCGGCCGCAACGACCCGTGCCCCTGCGGCAGCGGCAAGAAGTTCAAGCAGTGCTGCGGCCGCCTGGCGTAAGTAGTAGCGAACCGCGATGAACGAAGACACCCTGCAGTCCGCTTTGGAAAAACCGCAGAACCTCGGCGAAATGGCCGATGCCGACGCGGTCGGCACGGTCGGCAGCCCGGACTGCGGTGACATGGTGCGCATGTGGCTGAAGTTTCGCGAGCAGGATGGCCGCAAGGTCATCGACAAGGCGACCTTCCAGAGTTTTGGCTGCCAGACGGCCATCGCCGTCGCCAGCCTCGCCACCGAACTCATCCGCGGCAAGACCCGGGAGGAGGCCCTGCAGCTTTCGGCCGAGGAATTGAGTGCCCCGCTCGGGCCGCTGCCGCCGATGAAGATTCACTGCGGGCAGATGGTCGAGGGAGCGCTCAAGGCCGCCCTTGAGGCGGAGCAGGGGACTGTCGTGCCGGCGGCACCCGCCGTGCCGCAGGGACCGACCCTCGCCGACAGCCTGGCCGCCGCCGGCAAAACCGCCGGCAGGATCCGCATCGTGCTGGAATCCTGAGCCGGCTCAGGCGGCGCCCACTTCGGCGCGCTTGGCCTTGTCGAAGCGGATGTCCTCGGCCTTCTCGATGAAGACCGTGTCCTCGCAGATGTTTTTGCAGTGGTCGCCGACGCGCTCCAGGAAGCGGGCGATGAAGATGAGGTGCAGATAGCCCTCAAGCGGGGCGTTGCGCGCCTCCATGACCTGCAGCAGGGCCTGGTCAAGGTGCTTTTCGGCGGCGTCGAGTTCCTTGTCGCGCTGGCGTATCTCGGCGGCCGCCTCGGCATCACCGTCGCTGAAGGCCTGGATGGCGGCCTCGAGGTTGCGCGCACAGAGGTGGTAGACCGGCTGGATCAGGCTGGTCTCGGGCATCTCCGGCAGCAGGTTGATGGCGCGCGCCCGCTTGGCGATGCTGCCGGCCTGGTCGGAGATGCGTTCCAGGTTGTTGGCGATGCGGATCGTGCCCATGACCTGGCGCAGGTCCTGGGCGGTGGGCTGAAACTTGAGCAGGATCTGCATGCCCAGCCGGTCGATGCTCTTCTCCAGTTCGTTGACGTCCTGGTCGGCGGCGATGGCGGCGTTGCACAGGTCGGTGTCGCGCTCCATCAGGCCGCGCATGGCGCCGGCAAGGTTCTTGCGGGCGATGCTGGCCATGATCAGCACCTGGTCGCGCAGGCTGCGGAGATTCTGGTCGAAGCTGGTGAGGATGTGGTCCTGCATGGGATTACATGGCGGGTCGCGGCGCAGTCTCGCCCGGCCCGGGCGCGCCGGCAACCTCGGCGACATCGGCGCCACCCTTCGGTTCGCGGCCGGTGCGCTCGCAGAACTGGTCGTAGGTGATCACCTCGAAGCGGCCGTCGAGATGCTCGAGAATGGCGGTGAGCGATTCCACCCAGTCGCCCGAGTTCAGGTAGTGGGTGTCACCGATGATTTTGTCGGCCGGGCTGTGGATGTGGCCGCAGATGATGCCCTTGCAGCCCTTGGCGCGGGCCAGTTCCTGCAGTTGCTCCTCGTAGCGGCCGACAAAGCTGACGGCCGACTTGACCTTCAGCTTGACCCAGCGGCTGAGCGAGAAGCTCTCCTTGCCGCGCACGCGCCGCCACCAGTTGTAGACACGGTTGACGCGCAGCAGCAGGTTGTAGCCGATGCCGCCGAGGTGGGCGATCCAGGGGTGGTTGGTGGTGACGTGGTCGAAACCGTCGCCGTGCACCACCAGGTAGTCGCCGGCGGTCGTGCGATGGATGTGCTCGCCGGTGATGAGAAAGTTGTCGAGGGCGATCGGGATGAAGCGGTCGAGGATGTCGTCGTGGTTGCCGCGCAGATAGATGATCTGGGTGTTTTCCTTCTCCATCTTGCGCAGCACGGTGCGGATGAAGTGGGTGTGCGCCTTGTTCCAGCCGCCGGCACGGCGCAGGTGCCAGGCATCGATGATGTCGCCGTTGAGCACGAGCTTTTCGCACTGCGTGTTGCGCAGGAAGTGCGAGGCCTGCGCCGCCTTGCAATCAGGCATGCCGAGGTGGATGTCGGAGACAAAGACCGTGCGCACGCGCAGCTTGGTCTTGGCGCCGACGGCGGCTTCGGCGGCCGGGGCTTGACGGTCTTCAGGCATGGCGGGATTCAACGGTGATACGGGGGCGGGCGTCAAGGGCGGGCTGGCCGGACGGCCTGCAGTTCCGCCTCGAACTGTTCGATGACCTGCGGCCAGCCGTGTTCCAGGGCGGCGGCACGGGCGGCGGCGCGGCGTCCGGTGTCGTGCCAGTGGCCGGCGGCTGCGCGGGTGGCGTCCAGGAAGCGGGTTTCGTCGCCAAGCGGAGCCAGCCAGCCGTTGACCCCGTGGCGGATCAGCTGGCGCGGGCCGGCGTAATCGTAGGCAACCGGGAGCAGGCCGGCGGCCAGGGCCTCGAGCACGACGTTGCCAAAGGTCTCGGTGACGCTGGGGAAGAGAAAGAGGTCGGCACTGGCATAGTGGCGCGCGAGGTCCGCGCCCGTGCGCGCGCCGGTGAAGATGCAATCGGGCTGGGCGGACTGCAGGGACTGCCGGCGCGGGCCGTCGCCCACGACGACGCAGGGCGCCTGCGGATGGATCGCCCGGAAGGCCTGGAAGGCGCGCGCCAGCAGGTCGAGATTCTTTTCCGCCGCCACGCGGCCGACGTACAGCGCCACCGGCGTGGCGTCGTCGGCTCCCCAGCTCCGGCGCAGTTCCGTGCAACGGCGCGCCGGATTGAACAGGGCAGTGTCGACACCGCGGCCGAGCACGCGGACCTCGCGCACGCCCCAGCTGGTGAGCATGGCCGCCGTGTCGGCGCTCGGCGTCAGGGTGCGCGCGGTGCGGTTGTGCAGGGCGCACAGCAGCGGCCGGGCGAGGGCGGCGACACCGGGGGGCGCGTAATCGCCGAGGTAGGTCTGAAAATTGGTGTGGAAGCCCGAGACAACGGGCACGCCGGCCTGGCGGGCGGCGCGGATGGCCGCGAGGCCAAGCGGGGTCTCGGTGGCGACATACAGGACATCTGGACGGAACTGCTCGAACAGTCGCCGCAGGCGGCCGCGCGTCGCCAGGCCGACCCGCAGGCCGGGGTAGCCGGGCAGGGGCAGGGAGGGCACGAGGTGGCGCGCCGGGGTGCCCGCAGGCTCGGCCGGTTCCGCCGCACGGGTGGTGACGACCTCGACCACATGCCCGCGAGCCATCAGGCCCCGGGCGAGGGTCGACAGCGTGCGTGCCACGCCATTGATCTCGGGCGGATAGGTGTCGGTGATCAGCAGCAGCCTCATGGCGGGCGGTTTCGCGTACAGACCTCAGACGTCGACCGCCTCAAAGTGTCGCATGGTGACGAATCCGTCACGAAGCCCTTGGGCTCTGGTGGGATTGGTGTAGGATGTGTCGTACTCGTCACCAATTCTCGTTTGTTGGAGCCCCCGGGGGCTGGTGTACTTCCGCGTCCTATGAGCAAAATCCTGGTCGTTGATGACGAACCCGACATTTCGGAGCTGATCACCCTGCATCTCATGCGTGAGGGCCATGAGTGCGTTTGCATCACCAACGGTTTGCAGGTCCTCAATGCGGTGATCGAACACGAGCCGGATCTGGTGGTGCTCGACCTCATGCTGCCCGGCCAGGACGGCATGTCGGTGTTCAAGCGCCTGCGCGCCGACAGCCGCACCCGCGCCGTGCCGGTCATCATGCTGACGGCCCGCGCCCAGGTGACCGACAAGATCAACGGCCTCGAGCTCGGGGCGGACGATTACCTGACCAAGCCCTTCTCGCCGCGCGAGTTGGCCCTGCGCATCACCGCCATCCTGCGCCGCACCAAGAAGGTGACCCACGTCTCGGAGTTGCGTGTTGGCCCCTTCCTGCTCGATCGCAAGAACATGAAGTGCTTCCACGACGATCAGCCGATTGAGCTGACCACCACCGAGTTCAAGCTGCTCGCCGTGCTCATGGAGAACACCACTGCCGTGCACACCCGTGCCGAACTGCTGCGCGAAGTCTGGGGCTATTCGGACGACGTCGCAACGCGCACGCTCGACACCCACATCAAGCGCCTGCGCGAAAAGCTGGGGGATGCCGGCCGCCACATCGTCACGGTGCGCGGCACCGGTTACCAGTTCGTCGCCGAACCGACCGAACTGGAACGGGTTTGAGTGCCGGAGGCCGGACCGGCTGAGCCCTTGCTTTTTCCGCCGCGCCGCCTTTCGATGCCCGCCATGCCCCCGCCGTCGTTGCTGCTCCTCCTGTGCCTGCTCGCCCTGGCGGCCTGGACGTGGGCGCGTGAGCGGCGCTGGCGCCAGTTGACCGATCGGCTCACCCAGGCGGCCGGCCTGCGTCCCGCCGAGGCCGACAAGCTGGCCGCACGCTTCACCGGCCTGGTTGAGGCGGAGGGTGCCCTGGCCCGGGAGGAATACCTGCGGCGGTTGTTCGAGGCCCTGCTCCAGGAGATCCGCCAGGGCGTGGTCATCGTCGACGAGCAGATGCGCATCAAGTTCTGCAACCGCAGCATGGAGCGGCTCATGCACAAGGCCGCGATCCGCCGCGGTCGCACGCTGCTGGAGGAGCTGGCCGATCACCAGGTTGCGGAACTGGCCCAGGCCGCCCTGCGCGAGGAGCGGCGCTGTGTGCGCGAGATCGAGCACCAGGCCGTGCTGGAGGGCGGTGCCATGGGCATCCGACACTACCTTGTCGAGGCCTCGCCTCTTCCCGCCAAGGCCGAGCGCGGGGTCTGGCTGATGGTTTACGACGTCACCGAGCAGACGATGACCGAGCAGATCCGCCGCGATTTCGTCGCCAACGCCTCGCACGAGCTGCGCACGCCCCTGACCCTGATCAACGGCTACATCGAGTCGCTGCAGAGCGGCGTCGTCCGCGACGAGGCCGGACGCGCGCGCTGCCTGTCGGTCATGGAGAAGCACGGCAAGCGCATTCTGCGCATCATCGAGGACCTGCTCACCATTTCGCGGCTGGAGAACGGCGCCTCGGCCCTGAACCTTGAGCCCTTCAACGTCCGCGCCTGCGTTCAGGACGCGCTCGACCATCTGGCGCCGTTGCTGGAGGGGCGGGACATCCGCATTGAACTCGACTTCCCCCCCGAAGGCGGCGAACTGCGCGGCGACCGCTTCTACTGGGACCAGGTCTTTGCCAACCTGCTCGAGAACGCCATCAAGGAGAATCCCAATCCCGGTCTGGTCATCCGCGTGCGCGGCGAGTGGCGGCCGGACGGCTGTGTCCTCACCGTCAGCGACAACGGCATCGGCATCCCGGCCCATGACCTGCCCTTTGTTTTCAAGCGCTTCTACCGCGGCCACAAGCATCACTCGCCCGAAATCAAGGGTACCGGCCTCGGACTCAGCATTGTTCGGCGGACGGTCGAGGCCCACGGTGGCACCATTGAGCTGGCCAGCATGCCGGGCGTGGAAACCCGTTTCACGATCCGCCTGCCGGCCGGGGTGGGCGCTGGCTGAGGAACCGCCAAGTCGGCTTTGACTTCGAGCGGCCCGACTGCATTTTGTTGGGCCGGCACGCCCGGCTGCCATGCACACCACCTCACGCCTGGAACGGCTCTTCTTCTGGCTCTCCGGAGCCGCCACCGACAGTCTGGAAGCCTGCCCCGCCTGGGAACGGCGCAAGTACGTCGCCTTCGGCGCCACCGTGCTCGTCCCCTGCGTCTTCGCCTTCATCGCCTGCGCCTACGCGCTGTCGACCCTCACCGAGAACTGGCTGGTCATCGCGCCGGTGTCACTGGTCTGGTCCTTCATCATCCTGACCGTCGACCGCGCCCTGCTCGCCACCTACCGAGCCTACCAGAATCTCTTTCGCAAGCTCGCCCAGTTCGCCCTGCGCCTGGTGGTGGCGACGTTGATGGGGGTGACCATCGCCCACCCGCTCACCCTGCTGCTGTTCCGCGACACCGTCTCCGCCGTGATCGAGCAGGAGCGACAGCAGGAGATTGAGGCGGTTCGTTTGACAGCGACCCGGAGCCGGGCCGCTGTCGAGGCAAAGGTCGCGCCCTTGGAGGCGCAGATTGCCGCCCAGCGCCAGGCTTGGAATGCGACCTTCCGTGCCGATTTTCTCGACAAGCCGGCAAGCGCCGGCGAGGCGCCGCCGACCGAGGAGGAACTGAAGGCGCGCGCCGAACGCGAGGCCAGGATCGCCGAGGCCACCGCGCCCGCCCGCCAGCGTCTCAACGCGCTCGAGGCCGAACTCGCCAAGCAGGGAGCCGAGCACCAGAAGATTGCCGGTGAACTGAACCACTGGCAGACGGAATTTGAGCGTGAGGTCAACGGCCAGCGCAGCGGCATCATCGGCCTCGGGCCGCGCGCCAAAAGCATTCAGGAGGACCAGCTTGCCTGGCGCCGCGCCGAGTCGGCCCGCCTGTCCGGGGTGCTCGACAGCCTGACCGCGGCCCGCACCACCCTGCTCGCTGAAATCAAGGGCGAGGAGGCCAGGGTCAATGCCGCCCTGGATGCCGCGGCCACCGAGACCGCCGCCCGCCTGAAGGACGAGCGCGACCGGCTCGACGGCCTGCGCCGGCAAGTTCAGCAGCAGCAGGCCGACCAGTTTGTCAGTCAGCAAAATGCGCTGCGCGAAACCCTCAAGACGCAGATCGACACCCTGCTGGCGCAGTTGCGCGGACTGCAGGAGGAGTCGGCGCGACTGAGTGCCGATGCCGAATCCCGCATTGCCGGGCTGCGCGCCGAAGCGCGTCGCGACATCCTCACCCAGACGCTTGCCCTGCACGCGCTTTTTGACCGCGGTGCGGAGGGCGGTCGTTTCGCCCTGATCGCCTACCTGGTACTCTCGGCGCTCTTCATGCTGGTCGACACCATTCCGCTGGTGGTGAAGTTCTTCTCCAAGCCCGGCCCCTATGACACCCTGCTGGATTGCGACGAGGTGAAGTTTGACCGCGAGCGCCTCGCCTTCCTGCGCGGCTTCGACCGCTACATGAAGCAGTTGGTCGACAGTCCCTTCCTGCACGTCACCCAGAACCGACCGCTGGAGCGCGCGCTCATTGAGGGCGTCGACCGCAGCCGCGCCGCCAAGGCCTTTTTGGAGCACCTCATGGATCTCGAGCAGGCCTTCCAGGAGAAGGTTCGACTGGAGCGCGAGCGCCTTTCCCAGGGCGGCATTGCCGGCAAGGCCGAGATGCTCGAGGAGATGGCCGAGACCTTTTATGCTGACCTGCGCCAGCGCATGGAGGCGTTTTTCCGCGACGACCGTCGCACGCCGGTCGGTGTTTGAGCTCAGGGCGCGCCGTCACTGCCGGCCAGGCCGTGGATGAGCGGTTCGACGAGACGGTAGCCACCGGGCAGTTCGGCGCGCACCAGCAGGCCGTCGCCGGTGAACCAGGCGCGCGCCGCACCGAGGCCGGGCAGGTCGAGGCTGAGCCGCAGGCCCGGACGGCGTTTGCCGGCGAGTTCCATGTCGCCCTCGACCGCCTGCAGGACCGGCGGATGTTCGGTCAGTTGCCTGGTCAGCCCTGCGGGCAGCAGGGCGCCACCCGATTGCAGCAGATTTTCCAATCCGGCCGAGTCGAGAATGATCTGGTTGTTTTGGCGAATGTCGACCTTGGGCAATTCCTGCCCCCCCTGCCAGGCGAGGCGTGCTCGCAGGCCGGCCTCGGGGGCGCTGGCATCGAGATCCAAGGCACGCCACGCGCCACCGGCGGCGAAGGCCAGCCCCAGACGGAAGGACAGCTCCGCGCTGCCCTGGCCGCCCGCCGGCTGCAGGCCGGGCGGAGTGACCGTGCCCGTGGCCACGAGGTGGTGGCGCAGTTCACCGGCCTGTTGACGCGGCTGCACGCTGATCACGGCATGGCCGGCCGACTCCTGTCCCTGGTAGATCTGCAGGGTGGTGTTGAAGGCATCGGCCTGGGCAAGAAAGCGGTCGAACACCTCACCCGGCGGGATGACTCGGTGACTTTCGGCCATCGGAAAATAGGTGTCGCGCACCAGCCAGCCGGTCAGCACGGCCCAGAACCCCCAGAGCAGGGCGGCTGGCAGGCGCGGCAGCATGGCGGTCAGGCGAGGATGCCCTTGACGAGGTGGCCGGCGACACCGGTCAGGCGCACGTCGAGGCCCTGGAATTTGACGGTGAGCCGCTTGTGATCGATGCCGAGCAGGTGCAGCATCGTCGTGTGCAGGTCGTGGACGTGAACCACGTCCTCGACGGCGCGGTAGCCGAGTTCGTCGGTGGCCCCATGCGAGTGGCCGGCCCTGACGCCGCCGCCGGCGAGGAAGACGTTGAAGGCGAGGATGTGGTGGTCGCGGCCGGTGCCCTGGCCCATCGGTGTGCGGCCGAACTCGCCGCCCCAGAGCACGAGGGTGTCGTCGAGCAGGCCGCGCTGCCTGAGGTCGCGGATCAGGCCGGCAGTGGCGCGGTCGACATCCTGGGCCGAGGCCTTCATGCCGTCGACGATGCCGCCGTGGTGATCCCAGGCGCGGTGGTAGAGCTGGATCATGCGCACGCCACGTTCGGCCAGGCGGCGCGCGAGCAGGCAGTTGGAGGCAAAGCTGCCATCACCGGGCTGCTTGACGCCGTAGAGATCGAGGATGTGCTGGGGCTCGCCGCTCATGTCGGTCAGTTCCGGCACGCTGGCCTGCATCTTGAAGGCCATCTCGTACTGGGCGAGCCGCGTCTGGATCTCGGGGTCGAGTTTTTCCGGGGCGAGCAGGCCGTTCAGGCGCCGGACCTCCTCGACCACCTGTCGCTGGGCGCTCTGGCAGACCCCGTCCGGGCTGCCAAGGTAATGCACCGGCTGGCCCTTGGACTGGAACTGGATGCCCTGGAACTTGCTCGGCAGGAGGCCGGCCGACCACTGGCGCGCCGAGACCGGCTGCTGGCCGGTTTTGCCGGCCGAGGTGAGAACGACAAACCCCGGCAGGTCACTGGTGTCGCAGCCGAGACCGTACAGCAGCCAGGAGCCCATGCTTGGCCGGCCCTTGATGATGCTGCCGGTGTTCATGAAGGCGTGCGCCGTGTCATGGTTGATCTGCTCGGTTTGCATCGAGCGGATCACGCACAGTTCATCGGCGACGCCGCCGAGATGCGGGAAGATTTCGGCGATCTCCTGGCCGGACTGCCCCCACCTGCGGAAGTTGCAGAAGGCACCGCGCGCCTTGAGTTCGGCATTCTGCAACTGGGCGAGCTGCTGGCCGCGGGTGAAGGATTCCGGGAAGGGTTTGCCGTCGAGTTCCTTGAGGCGCGGTTTCCAGTCAAAGGTCTCCAGATGCGAGGGGCCACCGGCCATGCACAGGAAGATGATCCGTTTGGCGCGCACCGGTGTGTGCGGTGCGGTGAGGGTTCCGGGCACACCGGCCCCGGCCTGTCCCGCGAGGGCGGCGAGAGCCATGCCTCCCAGGCCGTAGGCCGACTCGGACAGGAAGGCGCGGCGGTTGACGCTCAGCGCATGGGCGGATGGGTCGAACGGGGCCATGGTGGGGATACGTTCGCCGCGGCCGCCGGTGTTCAAAGATGCTCGACGACGTCGCCGGCCTCGAAGCGCACCTTGGGCAGGCCGGCATAGCGGTCATCGGCGCTGCGGTAGCCGGCCGGGCAGAGCACGGCGGTGGTCAGGCCGCGTTCGGTGAGCCCGAGGGCGGCGTCGAACTTGGCGGCATTGAAACCCTCCATGGGGCAGGTGTCGACGCCGTGCAGGGCGGCGGCGAGCATGAATTGGCCGAGTGCCAGATAGGCTTGCAGCTTGGCCCACTGCTCGAGGGCGCCGTCGCGCGCCGCCATGCCATCGCGGAAGCCGCAGACCATTCTGCGAAAGCCGGCCAGGGCGTCGGCGGTGCCGCCGCGCACCTCGACCATGCGGGCGATGTTGGCGTCGATGTGCGCCTCGTCCATGGCCCTGGGCACGGTCAGCACCAGCAGGTGCGAGCAGTCGGCGACCTGGCGCTGGTTGAAGGCGAGCGGCACCAGCGACTCGCGCAGTGCCCGTTCGCGCACGACGAGGAACTTCCAGGGCTGCAGGCCGAAGGACGAGGGGGTGAGCACGAGCGACTGCTCCAGCTCACACCAGGTCTGCGCGGGAATTTCGCGTGCCGGGTCGAAGACCTTGCAGGCGTAGCGCCACTGGAGGGCGTCGAGAACGGGGCTGGCCATGGCGGATCAGCGCTCGTCGATCGGCACCACCTTCTGACCGTAGGGACGGCCAATGTACTCGCTGAGCGGGCGGAACAGGCGGTTTTCGCTCCACTGCTCAAGCACGTGCGCCGTCCAGCCGCTCATGCGCGCGATGGCGAAGATCGGCGTGAAGAGGTCGGTCGGAATGTCGAGGCTGTAGTAGACGGTCGCCGAGTAGAAGTCGACGTTGGCGTTCAGGCCCTTGCGCTCGCGCATGATCTCGGCGATGCGTTCGGACATCTGGATCCACTTCGGCTCGCCGAGCTGGGCGGTGAGCTGGATCGCCATCTCGCGCAGGTGCGGCGCGCGCGGGTCGAGCACCTTGTAGACGCGGTGGCCGATGCCCATGATCTTCTTCTTCTGGGCGAGGGCGTCCTCGACCCAGCTGTCGACCTTGTCGGGGCTGCCGATTTCCTCGAGCATGTGGATGACACCCTCGTTGGCGCCACCGTGCAGCGGCCCCTTGAGCGCGCCGATGGCGGCGCTGATCGCCGAGTACATGTCGCTCAGGGTCGAGGCGACGACGCGGGCGGTGAAGGTCGAGGCGTTGAAGCCGTGCTCGGCGTGCAGGACGTAGGCGACGTCGAGGGTCTTTTCCGCCTCCTTTGACGGCACCTCGCCATTCATGAGGTAGAGGAAGTGGGCGGCCTCGCTGAGGTCCTTGCGGACGGGCGGCAGGCTCTTGCCCTGGCGGGCGCGATGAAAGTAGGCGGCGATGACGCTGATCTGCGACACCAGGCGGATGGCCGTGGCAAGGTTGTCGCTCATGTCGACATCGTGGCGGGCCAGATCGTAGCAGCCAAGCATGGACACCGCCGTGCGCATCACGTCGATCGGGCGCGCTTTCCTGGGCGCGTGCTGGAGGAAGTCGATGACGCCCTGGGGCAACTCGCGTTCGGCGCGCAGGGCGGTGGTCAGGCGGTCGAGTTCGCTGCGGTTCGGCAACTTGTTGTAGAACAGCAGGTAGACCACCTCCTCGTAGGAGACCTTGCCGGCGAGCTCGTTGATGTCGTAGCCGCAGTAGTAGAGGATGCCTTCCGCGCCGTTCACCTCACCGAGGCGGGTTTCAGCTGCGACGATGCCTTCGAGACCTTTGGAGACGACTGCCATGAGAGGAATGGGTGGGGTTGCTTGGGTGGGAAGAGGATCCATACGGCGTTTGACGGCCGAGTCTTCGACCGAGTTAGCCGCAAGCCGTCGCCGGCTCAAGGCAAAATACGCCGCAAAGCCGTTGCCGGCCCGGTTTTCCCGTGTTGGCGGTCGCTGTTGCCATCTTTCCGCCTGTGCGAGCGCGAGTTTGCCGGCCTCGTGGGTGCGAAGTCGCCGGGCGGGCTGGCAAGGCAAGGCCTGCGGAGCCTGCCACCGGCCGGGAGCAGCCGGCCCGGCCTTGTCGAGGAAGGTCGCTTCGCGGGTGGAGAAAGGCGGTTGGCAGGGGTGCCCGCGCTTGCGGTCGGCCCGTCCACCGTGTTCTTTTGGCAACCATGGCTGAAGTCCCCTCCACCCGCGCCCTCCCCCTCGGCAGCACCGCTCCGGAATTTGAACTGCCCGATGCTTCCGGCCGGGTTTTCACCCTCGACGATGTCCGCGGCCCGCGCGGCCTGCTGGTGATGTTCGTCTGCAATCACTGCCCCTTTGTCATCCACCTGGCGCCGGCACTGGCGGCTTTTGCCCGCGAGCTGGAGGGGCAGGGGATCGGGGTTGTGGCCATCAATGCCAACGATGTGGCCAACTACCCGGCCGACGCTCCGGAACGGATGCTCGAATTCGCCGCCCAGCACGACTGGAACTTCCCCTACCTGATCGATGCCAGCCAGGAGGTCGCCCACGCCTACGTGGCGGCCTGCACGCCCGATTTCTACCTCTTCGACGGTGCACTCGGCCTGTTTTACTGCGGCCAGTTCGATGCCTCCCGGCCGCGCAACCCGGAGCCGGTCACCGGCTCCGACCTGCGTGCCGCCGTGGCCGCCCTGCTGGCCGGCGAGGCGGCTCCGGAACCGCAGCGACCGAGCTCCGGCTGCAACATCAAGTGGCAACCCGGCAACGAGCCCGAGCATTTCCGCTGAGCGACCGCAACTTGCCGTCGCGGCCGGCGTTACACCCGCTTCATGGTCACTTCCACGCTCCCCGATGTCCTGCTGCAAGCCGCCGGCCAGGCCGGCTGTCGGGACGCGCCCCGGCTCCGCCACGCCCTGGAAGAGGCGGTCGACCGTCGCCTTCCCCTCATTGAGGCCGTGCTCGATACCGGACTGGTGGACGAGGAAACTTTTTTCGAGCGCCTGGCCGGCCTGTTGAAAATGCCCTTTGCCCGCGAGGAGGGCGAACCCCAGGAGGGGTTGCACGCCCGCTTCCCGGCCAAGCTCGCCCTGCGTCACCGCATCTGCCCGGCCCACGTCGGCAGTGTCGAGGCCACCCTGCTCACCTACAATCCCTTCGACCTCGGCGCGCGCCAGGCGGTGGGTCAGGAACTCGGCAAGCGGGTGCACTGGCAGGTCGCCAGCCGGCACCGCATCCTTGAGGCCCTGCACCAGGGCTACGGTGTCGGTGCCGAGAACTTTGAGGAACTGCTCGAGGGAAGGGAAGGCACCGAGGACGACGACGACCTCAAGCAGGAGACCACCGTGCTCGACGAGGCGGACGAGGAGGCGACGGTGATGAACTTCGTCAACCAGATCTTCCGCGAGGGCCTGAAGGAGCGCGCGACCGACATTCACGTCGAGCCGCTCGAGCGCGACCTGCGCATCCGCTATCGCATCGACGGCAAGCTGATCGAGGTGCCGGTGCCGCCGAACATGCGCCTGCTGCAGAATTCGCTCGTCTCGCGCCTGAAGATCATGGCTCACCTCGACATCGCCGAGCGCCGCCTGCCGCAGGACGGTCGCATCAACCTGGAACTCGACGGTGAACCCATCGACGTGCGCGTCGCCACGATTCCCAGCGTCAACGGTGAGTCGGTGGCACTGCGTCTGCTCACGCGCAAGAAGTTCGACATGGCCCACCTCGGGCTCGACGCCCACACCGAGGGCATCATCCGCCGACTGCTGGCCCAGCCGAACGGCATCATTCTGGTCACCGGACCGACCGGCTCCGGCAAGTCGACCACGCTCTACACCTTCCTCAAGGAGCTCAACACCAAGGACAGGCGCATCGTCACCATTGAGGACCCGGTGGAAAACAAGCTCGACGGCGTCGTCCAGATCGCCGTCAAACCGGAGATCGACCTCACCTTTGCCGCCGGCCTGCGCTCCATCCTGCGCGGCGATCCCAACGTCATCATGGTCGGTGAAATGCGCGACCAGGAAACCGTCGAGATCGCCATCCGCGGCGCGCTGACCGGTCACCTGGTCTTCTCGACCCTGCACACCAACGACGCGGTCGGCGGCATCTCGCGCCTGCTCGACATGGGCATCGAACCCTTCATGATCTCGTCCTCGGTGCGCGCCTTCCAGGCCCAGCGACTGGTTCGCACGCTCTGCCCGTACTGCAAAAAGCCGGCGCACTACGAGGACAGCCACCTGCAGTCGGTCGGTTTCCCGCTGGAATGGAAGGATCGCCTCAGCCACTCGGTCGGCTGCCGCGCCTGCCGCAACACCGGCTTCAGCGGCCGGCTTGCCATCATGGAGATCTGCCAGATGTCCAATGCGCTGCAGGAAAAGATCAACGCCCGCGCCACCGCCACCGAACTCAAGGCACAGGCCCTGGCCGACGGCATGGTGCCCATGCGCCAGTACGGCTTCCGCAAGGCCGCCGAGGGGGTTACCACCCTCGAGGAAGTTCTGACCGTGACCGCCGCCGGCGAGTAAACGTTCCGCCCGTCACCTGCGAAGCCGCCCCGAAGCTGTCGAATCCTGAACCCCGGCGATGCCCTCCTTCACCTACACCGCCCTTGATCCCGCCGGCCAGACGATCACCGGCAGCATGGCCGTTGGTTCGCGCGCGGAAGCCTTTCGCAAGCTCGAAGCCCAGGCCCTGACGCCGGTGAGGGTGACGGAGGAGGCCAGGCCGGCGAAGGCGGGCGCCGCCGCGGCGGAGCGGCCGGATGCGCCGGTCAAGCTCAAGCGCGCCCAGATCATCCTCTTCACCGAGGAGATGGCCGATCTGCTTGATGGCGGCCTGCAGATTGACCAGGCGCTGCGGGTGATGAACGAGCGCCAGGAGGCGCCGGCCCTGCGCCAGGTGTCGGCCATCCTGCGCGAGAACATCCGCGAGGGCGCCACGGTCGCCAAGGCCCTGCGCAAGGCTTCGCCGAGCTTCGATGAATTGTACTGCAACCTGGTCGCCGCCGGCGAGGTCAGCGGCACGCTGGCGCCGATCCTGCGCCGCCTGGCGCAGAACCTGGTCGTCATCGCCGAACTGCAGGCCAAGGTGACCCAGGCGATGATCTATCCCGCCTTCCTGGTCGGCGCCTGCGCGGTGCTCATGATCGTCTTCATGACGGTCATGGTGCCGCAGATCACCGACCTGCTCGCCAAGAGCGGCCAGAAGCTGCCGTTCGCCACCCAGATGCTCATCAGCTTCAACCAGTTCCTCGCCTCCTGGTGGTGGGTCATGCTCAGTGCAGCCGTGGTGGTCGCCCTGTCCTTCAAGGCCTACCTGGCAACGCCTGGCGGCCGGCTCTGGTGGCACCGCACCAAGTTGCAGACGCCGCTCTTTGGACCGGTCATTGCCACCCGCTTCTACGCGCAGTTCGCCCACTCGCTGGGCAGCCTGGTTGGCAACGGCGTGCCCCTGCTCAACAGCATTCGCCTGGTCTCGAAGATTTCCGCCAACGTCTTCATCCAGGGCCTGCTCGCCCGCGTCAACGGTCTGGTCGCCGAGGGCGCCTCGCTGTCGAACGCCCTCAAGAAGGTTGGCCACTTCCCGATGATGCTCGTCGACATGATCGCCGTCGGCGAGCAGACCGGCGAGATCGGCAAGTCCTTGGAGAAGGCGGCCGTCCGCTACGACAAGGAGCTCGACAAACGCATCAAGCGCATGACGGCGATGATTTCGCCGGTCATCATCCTGATCATGGCCGTCGTTGTCGGGGTCGTCGCCTATTCCATCATCTCCGCCGTCTTCCAGTCGGTCAACGGCATCAAGAGCCGCGTGTAACCCATGCCCCCCCTGAAAAACCTGATTCTAATCCAACGCCGTTTCCTGTAACATCCGCATTATCCCGAATCTCCCTCCACTGCCATGAACATCCGCCCTGCCACACCGCCAGCCCCCCTCCGCAGCGCCACGCTGCCATTCCGCCCTCCGCACTCCGCACTCCGCCCTGGCAGTGCCGCCTTCACCCTCATCGAGATCGTCATCGTGCTGACCATCATCTCGATCCTTGCCGCCGGATCGATCTACATGCTCAAGGGCAACGTCGATGTCGCCAAGGAGACCCGGGTCGACGGCGACCTGCAGAACCTGATGACCCAGCTCCAGCTCTATGAGGCGCGCAACATGCGTCCGCCGACGACGGAACAGGGCTTGAAGGCCCTGGTCGAGAAGCCGACCACCGAGCCCCTGCCGGAGAAGTGGACCGCCCTGCTCGAGGAAGTGCCGAAGGATCCCTGGGGCCAGGAATACAAGTACCGTTACCCGGCGCAGAAGTCGAAAAAGGCCTATGACGTCTACTCGGTCGGCAAGGACGGTGTCGAGGGCAATGAGGACGACATCGGTAACTGGAAGGCGGCTGCCCCGTGAAGATTTGCCCGGAAATGCGAAGCTCGAAGTTCGATTTTCCGGGCGGGACCGCCCGCGCGCTCCGGCGGGCGCGCGCCTTCACCCTCGTCGAGATCGTCATCTCACTGACGATTGTCATCGTCATCGCCGCCGCGAGCATTCCGACGATCCGCGGCATCCGTGATGAACAGTTGGCGCGCGAGCCCATCCTCGAACTCTCGCGGCTGGCCAAGGAAGCGCGCCTGCGGGCGATGAAGGAAAAGCGACCCTACCAGGTGGCCTTTTACTCCGGCGGCTTCCTGGCCTCGCGGTACTTCAATCCCTACCTGCAACTCGCCGACCTTGACCTGCTGGTGCAGGAGGAGGCAAGCGGCGTCTTCCGTGAAAACCCCAACGAGGATCCGAACCTGGTGGATCTGGATTCCGGTGCCACCGCCGTGCCGAAGACCCAGTTGCCGCTGGCGCCGCCCGGCCCCGTGCTCGACAACCACTGGCAGGAGCGCTACGAGCTGCCGCCCGAGGTTCGCTACACGCTCAAGTTCTGGCATGACCTCGAAGAGACGCCGGTCGAGGGGGAGATCGTCAAGCTCTGGGTGTTCCAGCCGACCGGCATCTGCCAGCCCCTGCAGCTGCGGCTGGAGGGGCCGAGCGCGGTATTCGCCGTCGAGTATGGCGCGCTGACCGCCGACATCGTCAAGGAGGTGATCGACCTGCGATGAAGGCGCGGCTGCCAGTTTGCCGGCGCGCGGCTTGTTCAAGCCGGAGCGGTTACATCCTGCTCGAGCTGGTCATCGCCCTCGGCATGTTCGCCATCGGCGTGCTTGGCCTGGCGCGCGCCCTCAACACCTCGGTCGAGGTCGCCAACATCCTCAACCGCGACCAGCGCGTGCGCATCGGCCTGCGTTCGTTCCTCGAGGAGGTGCGGCGCAAGCCGCTGGCCGAGATGAGTGTCAGCGTCGCCGACGCCGTCACCGGCGTCACCTACACCAGCAGCACCGAGCCGGTGGTCCTGACGACGACGCGCGGTGGTCAGCTCAGCGACCTCTACAACCTCACCGTCACCGCGAGTTATGCGGTGGGCGGCGAGGCGCGCGAGGAAAGCGTTTCCCTCTATGTGCACAAACCCGTCCAGCGCTGAGAGCCTCGGGGCTCGATCCGCAAGGCCCGGGTTGCGGGCCTTCACCCTGATGGAGGTGGTCATCGCCCTGACCATCCTGGGCATGATCACGGCGACGCTGTTCTCGATCATCCAGGGCAGCGTGCGCGCGGCGGCGCAGATCGAGCAGTTGCAGCGCGAGAACGACGGCATCAACCGCTTCCTCGAACTCTGCCGCAAAACCTTCACCACCCTGCCGAGCACGGCGACCCTGACCCTCACCGCCCTGGATGCCAACGTAGATGCCGGCCAGGAGTTGACGCTCAGCGGCGCGCCCAACTGCTTCGGCTTTGGCATGCGCCCGATCTCCTACAGCGACACCATTCTCGGCCTGCGCCCGGATCCGGCGGGTGCGACCGATGCCAACGAGGCGCCGCTGCAGTACCTCTGCCTGTCTCGCGAGGATTTGATCGCCCAGTCCGACAGTCGCGACATCGCCCTCCGCCAGGAAGTCAGCGGCCTCGCGGCGCCTGACGAGGAGGGGCGTTACTGGATGCCGCTGCTGTCCGACGTGGTGTCGCTGAAATGGCGGTTTTATCAGGAGGAGGACGATACCTGGCTGGAGGAATGGTCGGAGAGCGACTGGCCCCAGCTCATTGAGGTGCAGCTGCTCATGCGCGACCGCCTGACACCGCTGCGCATGGTCTACAGCCTGCCGGTCATCCAGATCACCGCCGGCACGGGCGGTGGCGGAACTCAGGCGTCACCGACCCAGGGAGGTACGACGGGGGGGAGCGCAACCGGGGGTGGGGCTCCGGCTGCAGGTGGGCGTGGAGCCGACGGGGGGCGCGGGGGTTCGGACGCAGGAGGACGAGGTCAGGATGGCGGACGCGGCGCGCCCCCGGGCGGTGGCCGGGGGCAGGGAGGCGGCGACGCCGCTGGCGGTCGCGGCGCAGGGCCAACCGGCTCGGGGGGCGGAGGGGGCAACCCAGGACGATGAGACCCATGCAACGACCTTCCATTTTCAGCGCCAGCCGCCCGGCGGTGGGAGGATGGCGTCTGGCGCCGGTCAAAACGCGGGCGTCCGGCTCCGCCCTGATGCTCATGGTCTGGGCCCTGCTGCTGATGTCGGTCACGGTCATGGGCGTGGTCGAATACATCCGTTACAGCGCCGAGGAGGCGAAGCTTGGCGCGGCGGAGTTTTACGCGCTGCATCTGGCCGAGAGCGGCCTGGCGGTCGGTCTGCATCCCGAGGCGCGGCGTGGCGACAAGGTGCTCAAGCAGAAGGTTGGCAGTGACAGCGGTTTTGACGTGGTCATCAACTATGAGGGCGCGCGCATCCCGATCAATTTTGTCACCGACGACCGCCTGCGTGAGGCGGTGTATCAGCTTTTCATCCGCTGGGGACTGAACAGCGATGAGGCCGGTGTGGCCAGCGAATCGCTCGCCGACTGGGTGGATCGCGATGACGACGTGCGTGCCAACGGCGCCGAGTCGGCCTTTTACCAGCAGCAGGACATTGAGGACATGCCGCGACAGGGGGGCTTCATTGATGTCGACGAAATGCTGCTGGTCCGCGGCATGGGCGTGGTCGACCGGCTCAAGCCTGACTGGCGCGAATTTTTCAGCGTTTACGGCGATGGCACCATCGACCTGCGCACCGCCTTCAAGGACACGCTGATCGCCGTCACCGGTGCCTCGGAGAACGATGTCGAGAACTACCTCGCCCGCCGCGACGGCGCCGACGGCATTCCCGGAACCGAGGACGATCAGCGGATTTCCGATGGCGAGGCCTTTCGCCTGCTCGGCCTGACCGGCGACAGGGCGAGTTCGCTGAGTGCGATCCTGACCAGCGAGGACAGCCTGCGCCGCATCACCAGCACGGGTTATGTCGGCGAAAAGCGCGCCCAGATCATCGTCATCGCCCGCCGGGGCGAGGACCGCTCGTTGACCTATCTGGCTCGAATCGAAGAGTGACCGTGCTTTGTCCGCAACTTCCCCTGCCGTCTGGCGTTCCACCCACTTCCGCATGACCCTCTCCGCCTCGACCCTGCTGCTTCCCGCGCCCGACACCACCTGGCGGGTCTGGCAACCCCGGTCGGGCAAGGCGGCGGCCTCCGTTGATTCACCGGCGGAAGCCACGGACCGCGGTGGACCTCTGGTCATCGGCCTGCCGGCCTCGGCCTGCCGCAGCATCGGCCTGGTACTGCCCAATGCCGATCATGCGCTGCTCGAGCAGATCATCATGACCCAGCTCGAACGCCGCGGCCTGAAGCCGCGTGCCGAGGCGCCGCGCAATTTTCGCTGGCATCTGCTGACCCAGACGGCGGCGACCGCGACGGTCAGTGTCGATGTTCTGGCCGATCCTTTTCCGGAGCCTCTGGCCCTCGCCGATGCCGCCGATTACACGGCCGCCCTGCGTCTTGTCAGTCTGCCCGCCGGTCAGTTGGTGGTCACTGAGGAACAGGGGGCGCTTGTGCTGGCCGCCGGTTTTCAGGGGCGGCTCTATCACAGCCATCTGTTCGCGCCGGCCTCGGCTTCCATGGAGGAGATTGGCCAGGAAGTGCAGTTGGCGCGCCTCGCTCTCGAACTCGACCTCGGCGCCGGCAGCCTCGGCGGTGTCACCCTTGCTGGTGCCTCCTGGAATGAGGCCCAGGAGCAGGCCCTCGCCGAACTCAGTGGTCTGCCGGTGCGTCGGGTCAGCCAGCTGCCGCCACAGGCCGAGGTGGATGCCTCGCACTGGACCCGGCTGCTGCCGGCCGGAGTTCATGCCAGCCAGGTGGCGCGCGCCCGGCGCGCCCGGCTGACACGGGCCGGACTGCTGGCAGGCGCCCTGATTCTCGCCCTGGGCTTCTTTGCCTTTGCCTACCTGCGTTTCCTCGAACGCGCGGCCGAGCGTTTGCAGGCCGAGGTGGCGGCAACCGCCGAAACCGCCGATCAGGTGCGGCGCACCGCCGGGCATTGGAAGGCGCTGGCGCCCGCGATCGAGCCGAAACGCTACCCGCTTGTCCTGCTCGCCGAGATCACCAGGCTCATGCCGCCCAGCGGCATTGTCATCCGCGACTGCGACATCCGCAGCAACGAGATTGACCTGCGCGGCGAGGCGCGCGACGCCCAGCTTGCGTTCCAGTTCGTCGAGGATCTGCAGAAGCATCCGGTGCTCGGCCTCTACACCTGGTCGAAGCCGCAGCCGACCGTGCGCGAAAAGACGGCCCAGTTCCGCGCCCAGGGCAAGATGCAGTAACTTTCTTTCGCCGACGCCATGCTCAACCAGCTATCCACCCGCGAAAAGAACCTGCTGCTGCTCTGCGCCGGCGTGCTGCTCTTCATGGCCTTTGCCATTGGGGCCAATGCCTTCCTGCGCCAGCGTGCCGCGCTCAGTGAGCGCCTGGTGGCCCTGCAAAACCAGAAGCGCGAGAACGATACCTGGATGGCCGATCGCGCTTTTTGGGAAAAGCGCCGCGAGTGGCTCGAGAAGGCGATGCCAACCACGGACAGTCTGGGTCGCGCCCAGGGCCAGTTGCTGGAGGAACTGCAGAACCAGGCACTGGATCTCGGCATCGCCATCCAGCAGCAGACCCTGCCGGAGGCGGTGGCCACCCCCGATTACCGCGAGGTCACCGTCAGCCTGCGCGTTCGCGGTGACCAGACCGCCGTGCTCGGCTGGCTGGCCGGCATGCAGTCGCCGGAGAAGTTTCAGGCCCTCAAGCAGCTGCGCATGGAACTCGACGGTCGTGCCCGCGAGAAAACGCCACAGACCATCTGCAACCTGACCCTAGCCCGCTGGTTCAAGCCGGAAGGCGGTCTTTGAACCCCGCCCCAACGCCATGAAATCCCTGACCGCCCTGCTTTTGACCGCCGCCCTCGTGTCCGGTGCCCGGGAGGCCGACCCCGATCTGCCGCAGCCGTTTGACCCGAAGTCGGTCGCGCCGGTACTCGAGAACTCGCCCTTCTCACGCATGGTCAACCTCTCCGACAACCTGGTGCTCACCGGCATCGCCTATGTCGACGGCAAGCCGGTGGCGACGGTTTTCAACAAGGAAACCAAGCAGTCGAGCGTGGTGGGCAGCGAACCCAACTTTCAGGGCTGGACCCTGCAGGAGGCCCTGCCGGCACCCGATGTCAAGCTCAGCCAGGCCCGCATCCGCATCGGCGGTGAGGTGGTCAGTGTCCGCTACGCCAGCGTCAGCGCCGAGGACTTGCGCGGCGAGCGACGACGCGACGGCGAAAGGGGGGACCGCGGTCCTTCGCCCGGCGGCGATGGTGATCGTTTCCGCGGCCCGAACCGCGGCCCGAGCGAGGAAGATCGCCGCCGCTACGAGTCGCTCTCCGAAAAGGCGCGCGAGAAGTTTCGCGACATGATGCGCTCCAAGTTCAGCGATGAAAAATTCCGCAATGCTCCCGAGGAGGAGCGGCGCAACATCATTCGTCGCGAGTTTGATCGCATCGAAAAGGAGGACAAGGGCGGTCGTTGACGCCTTCCGCACCTCCGGACCAGACCTTGTTTCCGACGCTCCCATTTCCCATGCATTCGCTTCGCCTCCGCCTTGCCGCCTTTTGCCTCGCTCCCTGCGCTGCCGCCCTGCTGTCGGCTCAAGACACCCAGCCTGCAGCACCAAGCCAGCCCCCGGCTTCCGCCGCTCCGACGCCGAGTACCGCGCCGGAGGTGCCGGCGCGTGCGGCAGCACCCGCTGAGCCAGCGGCGCAACCGCCCCCCGCCCAACCCGCTGAACCGGCGGCACCCGGCGGGCCGGGCGGACCCGGTGGCTTCCGCAGGCGAGGTGAAGGTGGCTTTGGCGGACCGCCCGGCGCGGGTGGTGGCATGGCCAGCACCCTCTCCGAGACGATTCGCATGGATGGCGACCAGATTGTGCTGCAGTTTCCGAACAATCCGGTGGCGGACATGCTGAGCATTTACGAGTTGCTCACCGGCATCACCCTGATCAAGGATTCGAGCATCTTCGAGGGACCGCAGGTCAGTCTGGCAACCCCGCGGCCGGTGAGCAAGGAGGAGGCGGTCAAGCTGATCGAGGCGACCCTTTTCACCAACGGCTATGCCATTGTCATGGAACCCGATGGCAAGAGCGCCCGCATCCTGCCGGCGCGCACCCAGAGCGCCAACAGCGTGCAGTTCTCGCAAGGGGTGAATTTCTACACCTCGCCGCTCGACCTGCCGGAGGGCGAGACCCTGGTCAGCTACTTCATGCCGCTCAGCCATCTCGAACCGGAGGCGGCGGCCAGCATGCTGTCCTCCCATGTCGGCCTGGGTGTCTACGGTCGCATCACGCCGGTGGCAACGCCCCCCGGTCTGCTCATCACCGAGGCCAGTTCGATCGTCTGGCAGCTCATCCACATCAAGGAGGCGCTCGACATCGCCGACAGCGGATCCACCCTGCTCACCAAGTTCATCCCGGTCGAGTTCGCCGATGCCGCCACCGTGGCGCAGATTCTCCAGGCCACCCTCGATGCCCAGCTGCAGGAGGAGGAGACCCGCGGGGTCAACACCTTCCGGGGCAGTCCGGTGCCGGAAAATCGCGGCAATTCCGGTGGGGATTCGCGCTCGAACTCCGGCGGCTCGTCCCAGTCTTCCGGCGGCTCGAATCGGCAGCCCGACGGCGGTGCCCGCTCGCAGGCACCCAAGCCCAAGGCGCAGGTCGTCGCCGACACCCGCCTCAATCAGATCCTTGTGGTGTCCTCGCCGGAGGACTACACCTACATCGCCAGCATGATCGCTGAGTTCGACAAGGCGCTGCCGATCGAGGAACCGTACGAGCGCAAGCTCAAGTATGCCTCGGCCGTCGATGTGCTCAGCGCCATCGCCGACCTCCTCCAGGACACCGGCGGCGGCACCACGCAGCTGCCCGGCGGCGGCACGCTGCAGCAGCAGCGCAACCAGCTGCTCGCTTCCAGCAGCAGTCAGTTGCTCACCGGCCGCACCACCACCGGCACCCGTGGCGGCCAGTTGCTGGCCACCGGCGGCGCCGAGGACAGCGCCACCGGCACCGGCGGCACAGCCAGCCGTGCCGACCTGATCCAGGGCCCCACCGAGGACAATGCGCCGATCTCGGTGCTGGTTGGCAAAACGCGCGTGGTCGCCGATCCCATGGCCAACGCGATTCTGGTCATGGGGCGCAAGGACGCGGTCGACAAGGTCAACGGCCTGCTCGACAAGCTCGACCGCAAGCCGGCCCAGGTGTACCTGTCCACCGTCATCGGTCAGCTCACCCTTGGCGACGGCTTTGAGTTTGGCATCGACTACCTCTCCGCGCTCAATGACCGGGATGGCACGAACTTTTCCGGCAGCAGCTTTCTCAGCCGCCAGGATGTGCTCACCGGCAACGCCACCACGCGTGCCGTTCGCGACCTGCGCAACAACGTCATCACCGCGCCCTTTGGTCCCGCCGCCGGCATGAACCTGTACGGCTCGATTGGCGACAGCCTGGAGGTGTTTGTCACCGCGCTGGAAACGACGAACCGCTTCCGCGTGCTGTCGCGGCCGAGCGTTTTTGCCCTCAACAACAAGAAGGCGACCATCACCTCCGGCCAGCAGATCCCGGTGCCCTCGCAGCAGACGGTCTTTGCCAACAACAATGCCAACCAGGGCAACACCACCACGACGATCGAGTACCGCGATGTCGTCCTCAAGCTGGAGGTGGTGCCGCTCATCAACTCCGACGGCGAGGTTCAACTCACCATTGCCCAGGTGAACGACACCGTCATCGGTTCGCAGCGGGTCGAGCCCAACGATGTGCCGATCATCGGCACCGAGCAGATCATTACCTCGGTCACCGTTCCCGACCGCAACACCATCGTGCTTGGCGGCCTGATTTCCGAGCAGGAAAAGCGCGACACCCAGGGCGCCCCCTTCCTCAGTCGCATCCCCGGTGTTGGCAATCTGTTCAAGGAGAACAAGGACAGCACCACCCGCAGCGAGCTGATCATCTTCATTCAGCCGCAGGTGATTCAGGACAACAACGCCCTGCGCCTGTCCTCGCTCAAGGAGGATCAGCGCACCAAGGTCGGCGCCGATGCCGCCCAGCGTTTCCCGAACGAGGGGGTGCCCGCCGCTGCCGAACCTGTGGAGGAGCGGCGCCAGAGCCTTTTCTCGAGGATCTTCAGTCGCAAGCGCACGGCTGAACAGCCGGTGCGCCGGGTCTACAAAACCAATCCCTGAGGCGGGCGACTCAGATTGCCCAGCCTTCGCGGTAGGTCTTGGTCAGCAGCGCGTCCGCTTCCGGTGCGTTCGTGAAACGCAGGTTGGCGGCGTCCCATTCGAGGGTGACCGGATTCAGCGGGTCGCCGGTGCGCGAGTCGATCGGACCGCGTGTGCAGAAGCGGGTGGCGACGTTGCCGAGCTGCACCGTCTCGGAGAGCGGGCCCGCGTAGTGGAAGCCGTCGCTGGTCTTTTTGCCCTCGAGGCAGGCGTCGACCCAGACATGCCAGTGGTTGCGGCCCTCCTCCTTGGGGTACTTGAAGCCCTGGAAGTTTTCCGTCGGGTACAGCCGCGGGCCGGCAACGTGGGCGAGCACGAGGTTGCCCTCCTCGCCGATGAACAGGGAGCCGCTTTTCGGCAGTTCCAGGTCGGCTGGCATCCTTGCCTTCTTGCGGTCGGGACGCAGGCCGCCGTCGCTCCAGGTGACTTTCAGGGTCTTGTCGGCGGTCAGTTCATTGCCGGGAAAGACGTATTCGACCTCCTCGTTGACCGGCCAGATGTGCCGGTTGATGCCGCTGTTGCGCGCGGTCACCGTCAGCGGGGCGTTGAGTCCGAGCGCGGTGAAGACAGGGTCGAGGATGTGGCAGCCGAAGTCGCCAAGGGCACCGCCGCCGAAGTCCTGCCAGTCGCGCCAGACAAACGGGTGGTAGCAGGGGGCGTAGTCGCGCATGGGTGCCACGCCGATCCACAGGTCCCAGTTGACGTGCGCCGGCACGGGCGCGCCGGGCAGGGGCTCGAGCTTCTTGTTGCGTTCGTTGCCGGTGACGGCAACCCAGGAAAAGACCTCCTTGATCTTGCCGATGGCGCCCTCTTTGATGAGGCGGGTGCCGAGCCGGTACTCGAGGTTCGAATGGATCTGGTTGCCCATCTGGGTGACGACGCCGGCCTTTTCGGCCTCCAGGCGCATCTGCCGCGACTCCCAGACGGTGTGGGCCAGCGGCTTCTGGCAGTAGACATGCTTGCCGCGGCGCATCGCCTCAATGGCGGCCTTGGCATGCATGTGGTCGGGCGTGCCGACATTGACCGCGTCCACCTTGTCGCCCAGGCTGGCCAGCATTTCGCGGAAGTCGGCGAAGTGCGGCACGCCCGGATGGGCGGCGTCGGCCTTGGCAAAGCGGGTGCTGTCGATGTCGCAGAAACCGATGTAGCGCACCTTGGCATGGCTGCCGATGTTCTTGATGTCGCTGAACGCCATGCCGTCGGCGCCGATCGATGCCACCTGAAGCTGGGAATTCGGGCTGGCCGACCGGACCACGGCTGGAAAGGCGACGGCGGCGGCGCCGAGGGCGGACTGCTTCAGGAAGGAGCGGCGGGAAGGGGAGATGGGCATGACCCTTGAGCTACGTTCCGGCACCGGCTTTCCTTGCCGCCGGCTGAAACCCGGGCAACTTTCCAGCCTGCCAAGCGTTGCTTGTGCACCCCCTCGCATGATCTCCTGGTTTGCCCGCAATCACGTCGCCGCCAACCTCCTCATGTTGGCCGTCATGGCGGCCGGCATGTGGACGCTGATCTCGGAGCGCATTCCCCTGGAGGTTTTTCCCGACCTGCCCTCGCGCATCATCTCGGTCACCGTGCCTTATCCCGGGGCAACGCCCGAGGAGGTGGAGGAGAGCATCGTCCTGCGCGTGGAGGAGGCCGTGCAGCAGGTCGGCGGCATCAAGCACATCAATTCAACGGCCGGCTCAAGCGGAGGCTCGGTCTTCATCGAGGTCGAGGAAACCCGCGACCCGCGCGTGGTCATGGAGGAGGTGCGCAACAAGGTCGACACCATCCCCAACTTTCCCGAACTGGCGGAACGCCCCGTCATCCAGCTTGACGACAGCTTTCATTCGGTGATCAACGTCGTCATCGCCGCGGACATGGCCGAGCGCGACCTGCGCCGGCTTGGCGAGCAGGTGCGCGATGAACTGGCGGCACTGCCCGATGTCACCCACACCGGTCTGGGCGGCGTCCGCCCCTACGAGATCGGCATCGAGATTCCCGAGGAGAACCTGCGCAAGCACGGCCTCACCCTGGAGTCGGTCAGCCAGGCCATCCGGGCCTCGGCCATCGACCTGCCCGCCGGTGTGGTTCAGACCGAGGCCGGGGACGTTTCCATCCGCACCCGCGGCCGCGCCTACACGGGTGCCGATTACGAGCGGGTGGTGGTACTCACCCGGCCGGATGGCAGCAGCCTGACTCTAGGGAACATCGCCCGGATCAGCGACGGCTTCAATGAAAACCCGCTGCTGGCGCGGCTCAATGGCAAGCGCTGCGTGGTGATCAATGTCATGCGTGAGGGCGGGCAGAATGCCATCCGCATTGCCGAGGAGGTCAAAGCCTACATCGAGGAGGCGCGCAAGCGCCTGCCCGAAGGCGTGCAGATCGAGTTCTGGAACGACCGCTCAAAGATCGTCAAGGGCCGCATCAACCTGCTCATGCAGAACGCCCAGAGCAGCCTGATTCTGGTCTTCATTTTCGTCGGCCTGTTCCTGCGCCTGGACGCGGTCTTCTGGGTGGCCGTCGGCATGGTCGCCAGCTTCCTGGGTGCCATCGCCCTGATGCCGTATTTCGACACGGCCATCAACCTGTCCTCCCTGTTCGGCTTCATCCTGGTGCTGGGCATCGTGGTCGATGACGCCATCGTCATCTCCGAGCATGTCGACACCCTGCGCCAGGAGGGTTTGCCCCCCTTGGAGGCGGCCATCCGCGGCACGCGCGAGATGGCGGTGCCGATCACCTTCGGCGTCTTGACCACGGTCATCGCCTTCCTGCCGATGGCCATCGGCGCGAGCGATTTCCTGCTCATGTTCAAGCCGATCGCCGTGGTCTTCATCCTGGTCATGCTAATCGCGCTGGTGGAAACCAAGATCATCCTGCCCGCCCATCTCGCCCACCCGATCCCCGGCCTGAGTGGCGCCTCCGACATCCTCGGCCCGGTGCACCGCTTTTCCGACCGCCTGCTGCAGGGGTTCGTCGACACCTTCTACCGGCCAGCCCTGCGCTGGTGCGTGCACCACCGCTACGCGGCGCTCGCCTGCTTCTTCGGCGGCCTGGTCGTGCTCTGCGCCTTCTTTTTCAGCGGTCGCATCCTCTGGATTTTCTTCCCGCGCGTGCAGAGCGAGCGCATTGAGGCACGCCTGAGCATGCTCGACGGAACCCCCTTCGAGGTGACCGACGGCCACATTCAGCGCATCTACGACATCGCCGAGCAAATGCGGCGCGAGTACGTGGGGCCCGATGGCCGGCCGGTGATTCGGGCGATCCTGGCCACCACCGGCACGACCCGCCTGACCTACGGCGGCGGTTCCGGCACGACCGGCAGCTCGCACATCGGCGAGGTGACGATGGAGACCTACGGGCCGGAGGAACGCAGCCTGAAGGTGAACACGGTCGACATGGCCAACGAGTGGCGTCAGCGCATCGGCACCATCGTCGGTGCGGAGGAGCTCAGCTTTCGCGCCGAAATTGTCCGCAGCGGCGATCCCATCGACATCCAGCTGGCCGGCACGGATCCCGACGAGCTGCTGGCCATCTCGGCGAAGATCAAGGATCAGCTGGCCACCTACTCGGGGGTCTTTGACATCAGCGATTCCCTCGACAGCGGCCGCAACGAGATTCAGTTGCGGCTCAAGCCCGAGGCCCGGCAGTTTGGGGTCACGGTCAGCGACCTCGCCCGCCAGGTGCGCCAGGCCTTTTATGGAGATGAGGTCCAGCGCATCCAGCGCGGTCCCAACGAAGTCAAGGTCATGCTGCGCTATCCGCGCGCCGACCGCAAGAGCCTGGCCACCCTTGACACGATGCGCGTGCGCACCTCCGACGGTCTGGAGATTCCGTTCGCGCGCGTGGCCGAGGCCCGGGTTGGCAAGAGCTTCACCAGCATCAAGCGGGTCGATCGACGACGTGCCATGAATGTCACCGCCGACGTCAACAAGGCGACCACCGACCCGGCCAAGGTGCGGGCGGATCTGGAGATCCACCTGCGCGACATTCTCGCCGGGCATCCGCATGTGCAATGGAGCTTCGAGGGGGAGGCGCGCGCCCAGCGCGAGGGCGCCGCGGCCGGCAAGTGGGCGCTGGTCATCATTTTGCTGGGCTTGTACAGCATGATGGCGATTCCGTTTCGCAGCTACACGCAGCCGCTCATCGTGCTGCTGGTGGTGCCCTTTGGCATCGTCGGCGCCGTGCTCGGTCACCTCGTCCACGACATGCCGCTCAGCAGCATGAGCGTCTGTGGCATGCTGGCGGTCACCGGTGTCATCGTCAACGACACCCTGGTGCTCGTGGATCGCATCAACCACCTGTATGCCGAGACGGGTGATCTCAAGTACGCCGTGCAGGAGGGCGGGCGCAGCCGCTTCCGCGCCATCTTCCTGACCCAAATCACCACCTTTGTCGGCCTGATGCCGCTCATCTTTGAGTTTGGTTCCCTCATTGAGAATGCGCCGCCCGGCCTCAGCCACCTGCTGGTGCTGATCTTCGGTGACGACCGCGCCGCCCAGGCGACCAGTGCCCAGTTCCTGACGCCGGTTTCCGTGGCCATGGGCTACGGCAGCCTTTTTGCCACCGTCATCACCCTCTTTCTGGTGCCGCTCTGTTACCTCGCCATCGCCGATGTCGGCCGGGCCTGGCGCTGGGTTTTTCCGCCGCGCCGCGCGGCGGCTGCCGAAGCTTCGCCCGTCGCGGCCTGAAGGCCACGTGCATCGATCACCCAGCCCCTGAGATAGCCCATGAGTTACACCCTTCTGCAGGCCGCCCGCGCCGAAACCGCCGTTGTCCTCGGCAGTGGCCTGGGCGGCGTGGTCGATGCCTTCGAGGTCGAGGCGGAGGTCGCTTACTCAGACGTGCCGGGGTTGTCAGCCTCGACCGTGCCCGGTCATGCCGGTCGTCTCGTGCTGGTGCGCGACATTGCCGGGCGGCACCTGCTGCTGGCCCAGGGGCGCAGGCATCTCTATGAGGGACTGAGTGCGAAAGAAGTCGCCGCCGGCGTGCGCGTGCTGCACGGCCTGGGGGTGCGGCGCCTGGTGCTCACCAACGCCGCCGGCTGCCTGAACCCGGCCTTTGCCGTGGGTGGCCTGATGCTGATTGGCGATCATCTCAATCTGCTCGGAGATTCGCCCCTGCGCGGCGGTCCGCACTTTCATGACATGAGCGAGGTGTATTGCGCCGCCTGGCGTGCCGCCTTCCGGCAGGCCGCGGACCGGCTGGGGCTGCAACTGCACGAGGGGGTTTATGCCGCCGTTCAGGGACCCCAGTACGAGACGCCGGCGGAGGTGCGCATGTTGGCGCGGCTCGGTGCCGACGCCGTGGGCATGTCAACCGTGCCCGAGGCGATCCAGGCACGCGCGCTGGGCCTGCAGGTCGCCGGGGTCTCAATGCTCACCAACTGGGCCGCCGGCCTGGTCCCGGGCAAGCTGCACCACGACGAGGTGGTCGCGGCAGGTCGCGCCGCTTCGGGCCGCCTGGCGGCGCTGCTGCGGGCGGTGTTATGACAGCCGGTTTTTGAAATCCGCGTAGCCGAAGCGGCGCACCACGCGCAACTCCCCGCTGGCGGGATCGAAGAGGTCGATGTCCGGGTGCGGCACGCCGTTGAAGGTGGTGGTCTTGACCATGGTGTAGTGCGCCATGTCGGTGAACACCAGTCGCTGACCGGGCCGCAGCGGTTCGGGGAAACTGTACTCGCCGATGACATCGCCAGCCAGGCAGGTGAGGCCGCCGAGGCGGTAGGCGTGGGCGAATTCGCCCGGCCGGCCCGAGCCGATGATGTGCGGTCGGTAGGGCATCTCCAGGGTGTCCGGCATGTGGGCACTCGCGGAGGTGTCGAGGATGGCCGTGGGCACGTCGGTCGGTACCAGGTCGAGCACGGTGGCGACCAGATAACCGGTGTTGAGCGCCACGGCCTCGCCGGGTTCCAGGTAGACTTCCTTGCCCCAGCGCTCGCGGAAGCCGCGGATCAGGCGCACCAGTCGGTCGACGTCGTAGTCGTTGCGGGTGATGTGGTGGCCGCCTCCCATGTTGACCCAGCGCACCTGCTGCAGCAGGCGTGGGAAGCGCTCCTCCACGGCCGCCAGGGTGCGTTCGAGCACGTCGGCGTCCTGCTCGCAGAGGGCGTGGAAGTGCAGGCCTTCCAGGCCCTCAAGGTCTTCGTTTTCGAGCGCCGCGGCGCGCGTGCCAAGACGGCAGCCGGGCGAGCAGGGATCGTACAGGCTGACCTCGACCTCGCTGTGCTCCGGGTTGACGCGCAGGCCCGGGCTGGGTGCATGCAGGCCGGCCGCGCGTGTGGCCTCGATCTGCGGACGGAAACGCCGCCATTGAGCCGGCGAGTTGAAACTGATGTGGTCGGCAATCGGCAGCAGCTGGGTCATTTCCGACTCCTTGAAGGCTGGGGCATAGACGTGGACTTCACGACCGAATTCCTCGCGGGCGAGCAGCGCCTCATGCAGGCCGCTGGCGCAGCAGCCATGCAGGTGGCGGCGCACCAGCGGGAAGGTGGCGTGCATGGCAAAGCCCTTGAGGGCGAGCAGGATCTTGGCGCCGGAGGCCTCCTGGACGCGGGCAAGCTTTTCCAGGTTCGCCTGCAGCAGCCCGAGGTCGACGACAAAGGCCGGTGTGTCGAGGCGGGTCAGGTCGAAGGCGGGCGGAGGCTGCTCGAAAACGTGGGGGGGCGTGAAGATCATGGCCTGCCCATAGAGAGATGCGCCGGAGTCGCCAGTGAAACCTTGTGCCAGTGCGGGCTTGCGTCCGGACCCTGTCCGGTGCTAAAACGCCGGCATGAGAGTGCCCTCCCTCCTGGCCGCCCTGCTGGCGGTTCTGTCTGCACCACTGTCCGCCCAGCAGGCGTCGCGCCAGTGGACCGACCTGCAGGGGCGCACCGTCGAGGCGGTCTTTGCCGGTCTGGAAGGGGACAACGTGCTGCTGCGCATGGGCAACGGTCAGACCGTGCCGTTTCCGCTCGCCCGCCTGAGCGGGGCCGATCAGGCCTTCGCGCGCACCGCCGGCGGCGGTGGGGGTGCCCAGGCGCCCGCAACCGACCCCGCGCGGCTGCCGCTGGAGAAGCGCACCTGGCCGGGCACTGTGACGGTGCCCACCCGCTCGGTGGAGATTCGTGCCGTCGAGGAAAACGCCGCCGCCCGTCGCTATGTCTATCAGTCCGAGGCCTTCGAGTTCACCTCCCAGGCCAAACTGGCGGGCAGTGTCATGACCGAGGTGGCGCGCACTTTCGAAGCCACGCGCGCCGTCATCGACGCGTTGCCCTGGGGTGTGGTCTGCCGGCCGCCGGAGGGTTTGCCACGCTTTCTCGCGGCGCTCTATGAAACCCGCGAGGACTATGTCGCCGCGGGCGGCCCGGAATTGTCGGGCGGGGTTTACAACACGGCGGAAAAAACCTTCCGCATCCCCTTTGCCAGCCTTGGGCTGGCAAAGCGCGGCCAGACCTACTTCAAGAGTGATTTTTCCAACGACACCCTCGTGCACGAGATCACCCACCAGATGATGCACGATTACCTGGCCTTCCTGCCCAAGTGGGTCATTGAGGGCACCGCCGAGTACGTTGAGATGCTGCCCTACCGAGCCGGTGTCTTCCGCGCGGATTCGCACAAGACGGCGATGAAGGAGGCGATCGACAGCTGGGCCGAGTATGGTTTTCAGCCGGTGATCGAAAATCTGGAGGCGCACCTGACCCTGGGGCGCGACGCCTGGGATGCCGCCAGCGCCACGGCGGAGCGCATGCGCGAGATGTACCACAAGTCGCACCTGCTGGTGTATTACTTCTGCCACCTGGACGGCGACAAGACCGGCACCCGCTTCCTGCGCTTCATGGAGGCGGTCCACAGCGAGGTGGCCGCCATGCGCGCCTTCTTTGCCGACCCGCGTGTCAAGCGCCTGGAAGGCGGTCGCTTCAGCTACCCCCGCGATCTGAAGCCGCCGCCCTTCAATGATGAGGCGGCCGTCCTGCGTCACGTGGCCCTGCTGGTCGATGAGCGTCCCTACGAAAAGCTCGCAGAAGAGATCGTGGCCGCCTACCGGACCATCGGCGTGAAGGTGCAGGTGCAGTGAAGAATCGCCGCTGGAAAAGAAAATTTCCACGAGCGTCTTGCCACCTGCCATCGTATCGGCATGGTGAGTTTCAACACCCATGAGCGCCGTTTTTGACCCGATTTCGCGTTTTTACACCTCGACCATCGGCAAGAAGATTCTTGTCGCCCTGACCGGAGCCCTGCTGGCGATCTTCGTCCTCGGTCACATGATCGGCAACCTGCTCATCTTTGCCGGAGCGGAAGCGATCAACGAATACGGTCACATGCTGCAGACCGCCCTGCATGGCGGCGGCGTCTGGATTGCCCGCCTTGGACTGCTCGTCGCGCTGATCATTCACGTCGTTGCCACCATCCATTTGACCCGCGCCAACCGCGCCGCTCGCCAGGACAAGTACGGCGTCGAGGTTGCCAAGGTCTCCTCGCGCGCCTCGCGCACCATGATCTGGAGCGGCCTGACCGTGCTCGCCTTCATCGTCTTCCACCTGCTGCACTTCACCGTGCGCACCGGTTTCGGTTTCGACGGTCCGGCCTACAAGACCGAACTGCACGGCGAGACGGTGCACAATGTCTACAAGATGGTGATCGACGGCTTCTCCTCGGCGCCGGTCTCGGCGTTTTACATCCTCGCCATGGTCCTGCTCTGCAGCCACCTGGGCCACGGCGTCGCCAGCATCTTCCAGACCCTCGGGATCGCCACCCACAAGACCTGGCCGCTGTTCCTGAAACTCGGTCGCGCCTTCGCCCTGCTCATCCTGGTCGGCAACTGCTCGATTCCGATCGCCATCCTGCTTTTCGGCTACGGACGCTGAATCCCGCCCCCTTCCAAGCCTCCGACCCCTTCACGCCATGCCCCTCGACTCCAAGATCCCCTCCGGCCCGATGGCCCTCAAGTGGTCCAAACACAAGCAGGACTCGAAGCTCATCAACCCGAAGAACAAGCGCAAGTACACGGTGATCGTCGTCGGCAGCGGCCTCGCCGGTTCCTCGGCCGCCGCCACGCTCTCCGAGCTCGGCTACAAGGTGAAGTGCTTCTGCTTTCAGGACAGCCCGCGCCGCGCCCACTCGATCGCCGCCCAGGGCGGCATCAACGCCGCCAAGAACTACCAGAACGACGGCGACAGCGTGCACCGTCTCTTCTACGACACGGTCAAGGGCGGCGACTTCCGCGCCCGTGAGGCCAACGTCCACCGCCTCGCCGAGGAAAGCGTCAACATCATCGACCAGTGTGTCGCGCAGGGCGTGCCCTTCGCCCGCGAGTATGGCGGCGCGCTCGCCAACCGTTCCTTTGGCGGTGCCCAGGTCAGCCGAACCTTCTACGCCCGCGGCCAGACCGGCCAACAGCTGCTGCTCGGCGCCTATTCCGCCCTCAACAAGGAAATCGCCCGCGGCGGCGTGCAGATGTACACCCGCTGTGAAATGCTCGATGTGGTCGTCGTCGACGGCCACGCCAAGGGCATCATCACCCGCGACCTCGTCACCGGCAAGGTGGAGGCCCATGCCGGCGACACCGTGCTGCTCTGCACCGGCGGCTACGGCAACGTCTTCTACCTGTCGACCAACGCCATGGGGTGCAACGTCACCGCCACCTGGCGCGCCCACAAGAAGGGGGCCTTTTTCGCCAACCCCTGCTACACCCAGATCCATCCGACCTGCATTCCGGTCAGCGGCGATTACCAGAGCAAGCTGACCCTGATGTCGGAGTCGCTGCGCAACGACGGCCGTGTCTGGGTGCCCAAGAAGGCAGCCGACTGCGGCAAGGCTCCCCATCAGATTCCCGAGGAGGATCGCGACTACTACCTCGAGCGCAAGTATCCGAGCTTTGGCAACCTGGCGCCGCGCGACATCTCCTCGCGTGCCGCCAAGGAGGCCTGCGATGAAGGCCGCGGCGTCGGCCCGGGCGGCCGCGGTGTTTACCTGGACTTTGCCGAGGCCATCCAGCTGTTTGGCAAGAAGACCATCGCCGAGCGCTACGGCAACCTCTTCGACATGTACGAGCGCATCACCGGCGAGAGCGCCTATGAGCGCCCGATGCGCATCTATCCAGCCGTGCACTACACGATGGGCGGCCTTTGGGTCGATTACAACCTGATGAGCAACCTGCCGGGTCTGCACGTGCTGGGTGAGGCGAACTTCTCCGACCACGGTGCCAACCGTCTGGGGGCCTCGGCCCTCATGCAGGGGCTTGCCGACGGTTATTTCGTCATCCCGACCACGGTTGCCAACTACCTGGTCACCCAGAAGCCCGGCGCGGTCACCACCGACCATCCGGAGTTCAAGAAGGCGCTCGAGGACAGCACCTCGCAGATCCGCCGCCTGCTCGGCAACAAGGGCCGGCGCAGTGTCGACAGTTTCCACCGGGAACTCGGCCTGCTGGTGTGGGACAAGTGCGGCATGGCCCGTGACAAGGCCGGACTCGAGGAGGCCCTGCGCCGGATTCCCGAGCTGCGCGAGGAATTCTGGAAGAATGTCGTCGTGCCCGGCTCGGGTGATGCCGCCAATCCCGAGCTCGAGAAGGCCGGCCGCGTCGCCGACTTCATGGAGTTCGCCGAACTGCTTTGTCTGGACGCGCTGAACCGTGAGGAGAGCTGCGGCGGTCACTTCCGCACCGAGCACCAGTATCCCGACGGCGAGGCGAAGCGCGACGACGAAAACTTCTGCTACGCCGCTGCCTGGGAATACACCGGCGACCTCGCCAAGCCCATCCTCAACAAGGAGCACCTGACCTTCGAGGAAGTGCATCTGCAGGTGCGCAGCTACAAGTGATCCCCCTTTTTTCACAGCCATGGCACTTCTCAACCTCCACCTCAAAATCTGGCGCCAGAACGCGGGCCAGCCGGGCCATTTCCAGGACATCGACGCGCCGGAGATTCCGGACCATGCCTCCTTCCTGGAGATGATGGACATCGTCAACGAGCGCCTCATCGCCAAGGGCGAGGAACCGGTGGCCTTCGATCACGACTGTCGCGAAGGCATCTGCGGCATGTGCTCGATGACCATCAACGGCATGCCTCACGGCCCGGAAAAGGCCACCACGACCTGCCAGCTGCACATGCGCAAGTTCCGCACCGGCGACACCATCTGGGTTGAACCCTTCCGCGCCCGCGCCTTCCCGGTCATCAAGGACCTGGTCACCGACCGCTCCGCCTTCGACCGCATCCAGCGCGCCGGCGGCTTCGTCACCGTGCGCACCGGTTCCGCCGCCGAGGCGAACAGCATCCTTATCGGCAAGGAGGTTGCCGACGCCGCCATGGACGCCGCCGCCTGCATCGGCTGTGGCGCCTGTGTGGCCGCCTGCAAGAACGCCAGCGCCATGCTGTACGTCGCCGCCAAGGCGGGTCAGCTGAACACCCTGCCGCAGGGCCAGCCGGAGAAAACCCGCCGTACCCTCGGCATGGTTCGCCAGATGGACCTCGAGGGTTTTGGCGGCTGCACGAACCAGTACGAGTGCGAGGCTGCCTGCCCGAAGGAAATCAGCGTCCGCTGGATCACCAAACTCAACCGCGACTACGCGGTCGCCACCCTCAAGGACGCCTTCGGCAACGGCCAGGAGCGCGGCGACGGCGGCGAGTAAGCACAGAGTCTCCATGCCACGGCCGCTGCGCAGTTCTCTGGCGGTTGCCGTGATATGGATCGTCGTCACGACCGCCGTGCTGGTCGGCTCGGATGCCTGGGTCCGCGCTGTGGGAGGTGTCCACAGCCACGCGCGGCTTCAGGACGTGCCGCAGGCCGGGGTTGCCGTGGTGCTCGGCTGCTCGGAACGCCTGGCCGACGGCCGTCTCAACCGGTTCTTCCGCCATCGCATTGAGGCGGCGGCGGAGCTCTACCGGCAGGGCAGGGTGCAGGGTTTGATCGTCAGTGGCGACAACCGTCGCAAGGACTACGATGAGCCAGGGGCGATGCGTGAGGCCCTGGTCAGCGCGGGTGTGCCGCGCGACCGCATCTGGTGCGACTACGCGGGGCTGCGCACCCTTGATTCCGTCCTCCGCGCCCAGCGGATCTTCGGCCAGGACGAATTCATTGTCGTTTCCCAGCGCTTTCACAACGAGCGCGCGGTTTTTCTCGGTCGCCGACTCGGCTTGAAGGTGCACGGTTTCAATGCCGCCGACGTGCCGGTGGCTGCTGCGCCGACCACCCATCTGCGCGAGGTGTTGGCACGGGTGAAGGCGGTGCTCGATGTCACCGTTCTCGGCACGCAGCCTCGTCACGGTGGACCGCCGGTGGAGATCCGGCTCTGAGGCTCAGGGCGGATCACCCTGAACAACGCGCGTCTGCGCCAGGTAATCGTGGAGGCAGCGGCGCTCCCTGCCGAAGATGCAAAGCACGTCGATCAGGCTGTAGACCGGGATGGGACCGAAGAGCGGGATGCTGCCGATCAGGCCGTTGAGAAAGCTGCGCAGCCAGAAGACGCGGAACAAACCGGGGTGATGGTCGCCCTCAAGCGCCACGATGCGGATGCGCTGCAGTTTTTTGCCGATGGTCTGTCCGCGCGTGGCGAGCAGGTAGAGGTTGCAGCCGGCCAGGGCCAGCATCAGGACGAGGCCGATGGCGACCTGCAGGTTGGAGCCGCCCTGGTCATTTTCGTCCGGCAGACCGGACTGGGTGAGGAAGAAGATGGCCGCCAGGGGCACGCCGTCGACCAGCGCGGCGATGAGGCGCTGGCTGAGCGTGGCCAGGGGAGCGGCGGCCGGCGGTGGCGTGGCGACTTCAGCATCGGCTTCTGCCGGCTCGGCAAAAATGTCACCCACCGGGCGCCACTCGTTCATGCCCTCGGTCCAGCAGAGGTCCCGGGGCGAGAGTTCGCCGTTGGCCAGACGGCGGCGGATTTCATAGTCGCTGCAGGTGCCGGCCTGCTGGTTGTTGCGCGCGAGATGATATGTCATGGGCAGGGCGCCGGGTCAGGAGCGCAGGCTGGCGGCGCAATCCTCAGCCTCGGCGGCGAGGCGGACATCGGATGGCGTCAGGCCATCGGCACTGTGGGTGCTGAGCTGCACGGTCACCTTGCGCCAGCCGATGAGCAGGTCGGGATGATGGCTGAGCGTTTCAGCCCGTTCCGCCAGCCGGTTGACGAAGTTGATGCCCGCCATGTAGGAGGCGAAGGAAAAGGTTTTGACCAGTTCCCCATCCTCGATTTCCCAACCGGGCAGCGAGGCCAGGGCAGCGGCGATCTCCGTTTCGGACAGCAACTCGGACATGGATTCATCATGCCATCCGGCCGGCAAATGACAAGTCCCTGAATCCGTGTTCTTCGGCCAGGCGCAGGCAGTCGGCCACCGGCCGCAGCCCGCCGGACGGGGTGGGATCGGTCAGGCAGGCGGCGGCGGTGCAGACGGCGAGCCGCAGGCAGGCGGCGGTGTCAAACCCCTCATGCACCCCGTGCAGGTAGCCGGCCGCAAAGGCGTCGCCCGCCCCGGTGGCACCGGTGATGAAGCCCGGCGGCAGGTTGAGCGAGGTCTGGACGGTGATCGCACCCCCACGATCAGCGGCGACGGCGCCCGCTTCGAAATGAATCACCACGCGCTGGCCAACGCCGCGGTCCAGCAGGGCGAGGGCGGCGGCTTTCACGGCCTCGACATCCACCGGCACGGTCTTCAGGTGCAGGCCGGCGACCTTGCCGGCCTCAACCTCATTGATGACCAGGTGATCGGTGTGTGGCAGCGCGGCCTCGGCAATGGCACGAAAGTCGGGGTTCTCGGTGCTGACGATGTCGACCGAGGTGAGCAGGCCGCCGTTGCGGGCGGCGGCCAGCACCCGCGAGGCCGGCGTGCTGCCGTCGGGCAGCAGGCGGTCCATCCCGTCGAGCAGCATGAGGTAGCCGAGATGGAAAAGACGCGCCTGCGTGGCGCTGAAATCAAAGTCAGCCTCGCCGAGCAGGGCATTGGCGCCACGCTGGTGGAAGAAGGTGCGACGGCCGGTTTCGGCGACCGTCATGGCGTCGGTGTAGGAGGTGGGTGCCCGATCGGTCTGGCGCAGTTGCGCGGTGCCGATGCCGGCCGCGCGGCAATCGCGCAGGATCCAGTCGCCATTGGCATCGGCCCCGACGAGACCGGCGGCCTCCAGCGGGTAGCCGACGCGCATGGCCGCAAGGTCCTTGAGCACGTTGTAGGGACCCCCGCCGTTGCTCGAGGTCTCGCCGCGGATGTCGGCGAGCATGTCCTGTTCCGGCCAAACATTGATGAGCTTGACGTGATCGATGATGAAATTGCCTCCTGCGAGGATGCCTTGGCGCTGGGACATGGTTGGAAAAGGGGACGCCGCACGAAGCATCAGGCGGGGTCGACGGCAAGCGGAGAAGACGGCCTCACTCGGCCGGTTCCATCGTCGCTTTCATCGGCCCGGTACTTTCCTTCATGCGCGGGTCGGCACCGTGGCCATGGATCTGTTCGACGCGCAGCTCGGCTAGCTCCTTGTGGCAGGTGGCAACGATGACGCGACCGCGCGAGTCGACCTCGAGCGCGATGCGCAGGCCGCGGCGTTCGTCGTAGCCAAAGATCTGCATCATCATCTCCACCACGTACTCGTAGGTGTGCGTGTCGTCATCGTGCAGGATGACGTGGTAGGGCGGTTCAATCCCCGGCAGGGGCCTCGGTTGGGCTGGGCGAACGCGCGGCTGCGCCGGACGGGCCGGCGCCTCCGTGCCGTTCCATGCGACTGAGGCGAACAGGGATGCCACAAGACAACATGCACCCGCTGCGGCGGCTCTCAACTGGCACTGCAAAAAGAATGAGGCGGAACCCCTTCGGGTTCCGCCTCGCTGCAAGCCGGGACGGGCCGCGACTCAGGCCGGATCTTTCTTGGGTGCCTCGTCCTCCAGCGGCGGGCGCGGACGACCTTCACCTTCCGGTGGCTGCGGACGGCCCTCACCTTCCGGCGGGCGACGGAAGCCGCCGCGATCGGAACCACCTTCAGGCGGGCGACGGAAGCCACCGTCGCGGCTGCCTTCACCGCCGGGGCGACGCATGCCCTCGCCTCCCGGCATGCCCGGAGGGCCACCGGGGCCTCCGCGCATGGCGTTGCGCAGGCGCTCCATGCCGCTGCGCATTTCCTCCTTGGTCACCTTGCCGTCGCCGTTTTCATCGAGGCGGCCAAAGCGCTGCTCGATCTCCTGGCGGGCAAACTCCTGGTACTCCTCTTTGTCGACCGCGCCGTCACTGTTTTTGTCCATGCGGGCGTAGACTTCGTCGGGGTTGAAGCCGGGGCCACCGGGGGGCGGGCCGCCCGGGCGATCGCCTTCCGGACGTGAACCTGCTGGACGGTCGCCATCGGGACGCGGCCCCGGCGGGCGCTCACCTTCGGGACGCGGGGCGCCTTCAGGGCTGTCGCCCGGCGGGCGGCGGAAACCGCCGGAACCCTCGGGGCGCCCCGGGCTGCCGGCACCGCGCCGCATGCGCTCGCCGATGCGCGCCATCTCGTCGCTGTCGAGGTAGCCGTCGGCATTGGCATCGGCGCGGCCGAAGCGCTCCTCGCTTTCGTCGCGCTGCGACATCGCCTTGAACTCGTCCTTGCTGATCTTGCCATCGCCGTCCTTGTCGGCGCGTTTGAGGAACTCGGCCAGTCGGCCGCCGCCCGGCTGTTGGGCGGAGAGGGGAAGGGCACCGGCGGCCAGCAGGCCGAGGGTGCACGCGAGGGTGGTTTTCAGTTTCATGATGGTTTGGGTTGGCGTTTCGGTCACGCAGCGCCTCAAACCCGGGACCCTAGTGGTGGTTGCATCCCTCATAAAAAAAGATGCCGATGGCGATGCCCTTTTCGATTGAGGCGCCGTCGTTCCGGCGGAGACTGCGCCAGCGCCTCCGCATGCCCTCCAACGCTTCCCTTTTCCTGGCCCTGCGCTACCTGCGACCCAAGCGTTCGCTGGTGTCGATCATCACCCTCATCTCCGTGCTCGGGGTCATGCTTGGCGTCGGCGTGCTCGTCGTGGTGATGTCGGTCTTCCAGGGCTGGCAGGTGGAGTTCAAAAAGCTGCTGCTGGGTTTTGAACCGCACGTGCTGCTGCTGCAGGAACCCCGTTCCGACGAGCCGCCACCCCCGGGCGTGCCGCCGCGTTCGAACTGGCGCGACCTGCTCAAGGTTCTGCAGGCCCGTCCAGGCGTTGTTTCCGCGGCTCCGGTCGCCGAGGGCATGGCCGTGCTGCGCCTCGGCGATTCCGATCCTGAAGGCGCTGAACTCTTTGGCCTGCAGGCCAGCGCCAACAACGCCCTCGTGGCGAAACTGTCGCGGCATCTGGTCGACGGCCGCTTTGATCTCGGCGGCGATCATGTGGTGCTGACCGATCGCGTCGCCCGCCGGCTCGGCGTCAAGACCGGGGACGCCGTGGCCGTGCTCGCCTCCGACACCGTGCGCCAGATGATCCGCGACCTGCGCGCCGCGGAGACCGAGGCGGATCCCGACAAGGCGGCGGCGGCGCGCGCGGAAATCGTTGTGCTGCCGCGCGAGCTGGTGGTGACCGGCATCGTTCGCGCCGACACCGCCGGCGAACGCTGCTACGTGCCGCTCGACATCGCCCAGGATCTGTTCGGCCTGGAGGGCGACGTCTCCGGCATCGGTCTCGAGCTCGCGGATCCGCAGCTGGCCGACCGCTTCGCCTCGGAACTGTTCGGCGGCGACGTGCTGCCGCACGACTGGAGCCTGCGCACCTGGAGTTCGAGCCACGGCGCCATGCTGCAGTCGGTCGAGAACCAGCAGTCGCTCATGTGGTTCCTGCTGGTCTTCATCATGCTGGTCGCGGCGATCTGCGTGATGAACACCACCATCACCGTCACTGTGCAAAAGCGCCGCGAGATCGGCATTCTCACCGCCCTTGGCGGCCGTGCCTGGCAGATCATCGGCATCTTCCTGGCCAAGGCGGGCGTGGTGGCCGTGCTCGGCATCCTGCTGGGCCTGGCGGGTGGCGGCCTGGTGCTGCAGTATCGCAACGACCTGCGCGACTTCATTGCCGAACGCACCGGTCGCGACATTTTCCCGCAGGACATCTACTTCCTCAGCGGCATCCCCGCCCAGATCCAGCCGGCTGACATCGCCTCGATTTGCGCCCTCGCCATTGTGCTCTGTCTGCTCGCCGCCCTCGTGCCCGCCTGGTTCGCCGCCCGCGTCGATCCGGCGGTGGCCCTGCGCGATGCAGGCTGACAGCTTTTCCGACCGACTGCGTTCTCCCTTGTCATGATCCGTGCCCTGCTCCTGCTAGCCCCGCTGTTGTTGATCGCCTGCGGCGAGAAGTCCTCACCGCCTGCGCAAGCAGTCGCTCCGACCGTCAAGCCCGAGTCGGCCGCCGGGCCCGCGCCCAAGGCACCGGAGGCTGCCGCCAGTCCGGCCAAAACTGCGGAGCCCGTGCCAGCCACCTCCCCCAAGAAGGTCTGGTGGACGGCCGAGATGCTGCACACCGAGATCAAGTACCACAACCCGAACTACACGGGCACGGGCGAGTTCGCCATTGAGCAGGGCGAGGTGCTGGCCCTCAACCTGCGCGAGGCGCAGGTGACGCATCTGGTTTTCCTCGAACGGCTGTCGCCGCTCGCCCTCGACCTCAGCGGCACGCCCATCCGCGACATCCGCCCGCTCAAGGGCCTGAAGCTGCAGGAACTCTATCTGGAGGACAGCCCGGTCACCGACCTGTCGCCGCTGCGCGGCATGCCGCTGCAGAAGCTCTACCTGAGCCGCACGCCGGTGAGCGACCTGAGTGCGCTCGAGGGCATGCCGCTCATCGAGTTCAACGCCGTCGACACCCGCGTCAGCGATCTGGCACCGCTGGCGCAGTCGCCGATCCAGATGCTCTGGCTCACCGGCACACCGGTCGAGGACATTGCGCCGCTGGCGAAGCTGCCGCTGGTCTCGCTCACCCTGCATCGCACCCGCGTGCGCAGCCTCGCCCCGCTGGCCGGCACGAACCTGCAGCGCCTGCACATCGGCGAGACGCCGGTCGAGGATCTGTCGCCGCTCAAGGGCCTGCCCCTGACCCGCCTGGTGTTCACCCCGGCGACGGTCAAGGCCGGCCTCGACATCGCCAAGGCCCTGCCGCTGCAGGAGGTGGGCACGCGCTTCGACGAGGAGGGGCGTGACCTGCTGCCGCCGGCCGCCTTCTGGCCGCAGTTGGAGGCGGCGAAGTGACGACCGAGCCGCGCCCGCTTTGACAAGCTGGCCTGCTTCGGGCATGAACAGCCGCACATGTCCGAGCCGCTGCCCATTTTCGAAATCCGCGATGCCGTGGTCGGCGCCCTGCGTGACCCCGCGGTGGCGAACCTGCTGATCAAGGCGCCGACCGGTTCGGGCAAGTCGACCCAGGTGCCGCAGTTCGTGCTCGACTCCGGCTGGCTCAAGGACGGCCAGCGCTGCGTGGTCCTGCAGCCCCGCCGCATCGCCGCACGACTGCTGGCCCAACGCGTCGCCCAGGAACGCGGCGTGCGCGTGGGCGGTGAGGTTGGTTACCAGGTGCGCTTCGACAATGTCACCAGCCGCGACACCCGCCTCGCCTACGTCACCGAGGGTGTCATGCTGCGCCAGTTGCTGGAGGATCCCGAACTGCGCGGGGTCGGCTGCATTGTCATCGACGAGTTCCACGAGCGCCATCTCGACGGCGATCTCGTGCTCGCCTTCGCCCGGGCCCTGCAGCGCGGGCGTCGCCCGGACCTGAAAATTCTGGTCATGTCGGCCACCCTCGTGCCGGGTCCGCTGGCCGAGTTCATGCAGCCCTGCCGCCTGCTCGAGTCGGAGGGTCGCACCTACCCGGTCGCCATCAGTTACCAGCCGCCGCTCAAGCTCAAGACCGGCCAGCCCGAGCCACTCTGGGATCAGGCGGCGCGTGCCTGCGAGGCCCTGGTGCAGACGCCCGGCTTCGACGGCGACATCCTGGTGTTCATGCCCGGCGCCTATGAGATTCGCAAGACCATGACCGCGCTGTCGGGTCGCGCCTTCGCCCGGGGGCGGCGCATCCTGCCGCTGCACGGCGAGCTGTCGCCCCAGGATCAGGATGCGGCGGTGGCGCCCGGCGGTGTGCCAAAGATTCTCGTCAGTACCAACGTCGCCGAAACCTCGCTCACCATCGAGGGCATTCGCGCGGTGGTCGACGGCGGCCTGGCGCGGGTCGCCAGCTACGATCCGCGCCGCGGCATCAACACCCTCACCGTGCAGAAGATCAGCCGGGCCTCGGCCGAGCAGCGCGCCGGCCGCGCCGGCCGACTCGGTCCCGGCCTGGCCTTGCGGCTCTGGCCCGAGCGCGAGCACCTGCACCGGGCGGAGAGCGAGACGCCGGAGATCCACCGCCTGGACTTGAGCGAGGCGCTGCTGGCCCTGCATGTGCTGGGGTTGGGCGACAGCTTTGCCTGGTTTGAGCCGCCGGCGCCGGCGGCGCTGGAGCGCGCGCAGCGCCTGCTGCACGACCTCGGCGCCGTGGATGCCGAGGGCATCACCGACACCGGCCGGCGCATGAGCCGCTTCCCGCTGCACCCGCGTTTCGCGCGCATGCTGCTCGCCGCCGGCGCCTACGGTTGCGTGCGCGAGGCCGCCCTCTGTGCGGCGGTGGCGCAGGGCAGGGACCTGCTGCTGGCCGGCCGCAACGAGGCGTCGCACAAGAACGACGACCTCTGGGAGCCGGGCGACCTCAGCGAGTTCCAGGCGCTGCTGCGCGCCTTTGCCCGCGCCGAGGCGCTGAACTACGATCCAAATGCCTGCGCGCCCCTGCGCATCCACGCCCAGGCGGCGCGCGAGGCGGCGCGCAGCGCCGAGCAGTTCCTGCGGCTGGCCCGTCGCGCCGGCCTGGAGGTGAGCGACGAGGTGGCGGCGCCGGAGGCGCTGGCGCGCACGCTGCTGGCCGCCTTCAGCGATCACCTGGGCATCGAGACCAGTCCGGGCAGCCGCATTTACCGGCTCGCCGGCGGCTACACCGGCCACCTCGACAAGGACGCCCACATCAAGCCGCCGCGTCTGCTGGTGGCGGCTGAGATCACCGAGGTGCAGGGCCGGGCCCTGACGGTGCGCCTCAACCACGTCACCCGCGTCGAGGAGGAATGGTTGCAGGAGCTGTTCCCGGGCGACCTGGCGACCGCCCACCGCGCCGCCTACGACAGCGTCAATCGACGGGTCATGAACCTGGAGGAACGGCGCTTCCGCTCGCTCGTGCTGAGCAGTCGCGAGAAGGGCGAACCCGATGCCGCCACCGCCGCCAGCCTGCTGGCCGACGAGGTGCAGGCAGGGCGACTGACCCTGGTGAACTGGAACGATAAGGTCGAGCAGTGGATCACCCGGGTGAACTGCCTGGCGAAGTGGATGCCCGAACTCGAGATCCCGGCCATTGGCGATGAGGACCGCCGGCTCATCCTCGAGCAGGTCTGCCATGGCTGCATCGCCTACCGCCAGCTCAAGGACCGCGACATCTTTCCGGCCCTGCACCAGTGGCTCAGCCACGCCCAGCGCGACCTGCTGGAGCGCTATGCACCCGAGCGCCTGGCGCTGAAAAACGGCCGCAGCGCCCGCATCGTCTACGACGCCCAGCAGCCGCCCAGCGTCAGTGTCGTGCTCCAGCAGCTCTACGATGTGCATGAAAATCCGAAGGTGGCCGGCGGCAGGGTGACGGTGACGATCCATCTTCTGTCGCCCGCCCAGCGGCCCATCCAGACCACGGGCGACATCGGCCGCTTCTGGAAGGAGGGCTATCCGGCGGTGAAAGCCCAGTTGCGCGGCCGCTACCCGAAGCACGAATGGCGCTGAGGCCGCGGGTTTTTCGCCCGGGGTCTTGACCCGGAGGCGCAGCCCATTATCATCTCCGCCCCGCATTCCAAATACCCCATGAGCACTCCGACCACCCATGAATTCCAGGCCGAAGTGAGGCAGGTCCTGGACATCGTCATTCACTCGCTCTACACCGACCGCGAGATCTTCGTCCGCGAGCTGGTGTCGAACGCCGCCGACGCGCTGGAAAAGATGCGCCTCACCCAGCTCACCGAGAAGGAGGTCTTTGGCGCCGAGCTGCCGCTGGAGATCCGCATCACGACCGACGAGACCGCCGGCACCATCACCCTTGCCGATCACGGCATCGGCATGACCCGTGCCGAACTGGTGGAAAACCTCGGCACCATTGCCCACTCCGGCTCCAAGGCCTTCGCCGCGGCGCTGAAGAACGCCGGCAAGGGCGGCGACGCCAGCCTGATCGGCCAGTTCGGCGTCGGTTTCTACAGTGCCTTCATGGTCGCCGAGGAGGTCCAGGTCTACACCCACTCCTGGCGCGGCGATGCCGAACACCTGGTCTGGTCGAGCACCGGCGTCGGCACCTACACGATCGACGAGGCCCCTGACCAGCAGCGCGGCTGCCGCATTGTCATCCGGCTCAAGGAGGACGCCAAGGAGTTTGCCCAGGCGCACCGCATCCGCGCCATCCTCGGCAAGTACTCGAACTTCGTCGGCTTCCCGATCCACCTCAACGGCGAGCGCGTCAACACGGTCGAGGCGATCTGGCTGAAGAACAAGGACGAGGTCACCGAGGAGCAGTACGAGGAGTTCTACAAGTTCGCCGCGCACGCCTTCGACAAGCCCTCCTACCGCCTGCATTTCCAGGCTGACGCGCCGCTGGTCATCAACGCCCTGCTGTTCCTGCCCGAGCAGAACACGGAGCTCTTTGGCATGGGCCAGATGGAGCCGGGCGTGGGTCTGTACTGCAAGAAGGTGCTGATCGATCCGCATCCGAAGAAGCTGCTGCCCGACTGGCTGCGCTTCGTGCGCGGGGTCATCGACAGCGAGGATCTGCCGCTCAACATCTCGCGCGAATCCATGCAGGACAGCGCCCTCGTCCGCAAGCTGGGCGAGGTGGTCACCAAGCGCCTGCTCAAGTTCCTCGACAAGTCGGCGCAGGATGACGCGAACAAGTACCAGGAATTTTACGCCAAGTTCAGTCGCTTCTTCAAGGAGGGGGTCGCCACCGACTTCGCCAACCGCGAGGCCATCGCCAAGCTGCTGCGCTTCGAGTCGAGCCTGACCGGCGCCGGCGAGGTGGTCGGCCTGGCCGATTACGTCGCGCGCATGAAGGAGGACCAGAAGGCGATCTACTACCAGGTGGCGCCGAGCCGGGCGACCATCGAGACCGGCCCCTACATCGAGGCCTTCAAGAAGAAGGGTTACGAGGTGCTCTACCTCTACGAGACGATCGACGAGTACGTCGCCACCAGCCTGCGCGAGTTCGACGGCAGGCCGCTGCAGGCGGTCAACTCCCCCGAGGTCGATCTCGGCGAGCTGGAGGACGAGGGTGAATCCCTGGATGCCGAGAGCGCGGATCGCCTCTGCGGCTGGCTCAAGGAAACGCTCGCGGATGGCGTCGAGGAGGTGCGGGCCGGCAAACGCCTGGTGGGCAGTCCTGCCCTGGCGATCACGCCCGAGGGTGAACTGACGCCGCAGATGCGCCAGATGATGCGGGCGCTCAAGCCCGACGAGGTGACGGCGCCCAAGGTCATCCTGGAGATCAATCCGCGTCACGAGCTCATCCGCAAGCTGGCCGGGCTGAGCGAGGGCGATGCCGAGACCGCGCGGCTGGTCGGCGCCCAGGTGCTCGACAACGCCCTGCTTTCGGCCGGCCTGCTCGACGATCCGCAGCGCATCGTCGCGCGCACGGAGCAGATCATGGCGCGCCTGCTCGGGCGCTGAGGTCGGCTCGCTTCCATGCCGCGCGTCCCCCCGGGGCGCGCGGCTTTTTTTGTGGGCCGGACACTGGCACAAAAAAGGCGGGCGGACCCGAAGGACCGCCCGCCGTGGGAAAGGGGAATTACTCGGCGGAGTTTTCTTCGACGTAGCGGATGACGTCGGCGACGGACTGCAGCTTTTCAGCTTCCTCGTCCGGAACGTCGATGCCGAACTCCTCTTCGAAGGCCATGACGAGTTCCACGGTGTCAAGAGAGTCGGCACCCAGATCCTCGATGAACTTGGCTTCGGGGGTCACCTGCTCCGGGTTCACGCCGAGCTGTTCGACGATGATGTCTTTGACTTTTTCTTGAATGTTGTCTGCCATAATGGGGATGAGGATGTGCGGCGGAGAGGTAGCGGCTGGTTTCTGTTTGGCAAGGGCGAATTCGCTCTTTTTTCAAGGCGACACCCGTGCTGTTACGCTGCGTCGGCGGGCGACTTTTCCTCCGAGGCTTCCGAGTCGGGGGCTTTCTCGATGAGTTCACCACGGAAGTGGGCGAGCAGGCGCTCCAGCACAAGGGCGGCACCGCCGAACTTGAGGTCGTCGATTACGGCGCGCTTTTCCCGACCGTCGGCCGTTCGATGCCAGGCGTAGGCAAGCCCCTTCTGGTCCCAGGGGCGTTTGTCGACCCTGAAGACGTCGGCAAAGGCGATGCGCTCGCCCTCGGGCGTGATCCAGTGGTCGGCACCGGCGCGCAGGACCTTGCCGCGGTTGGCCAGCAGCAGGGCGGCGACGGCCAGCGCCACGACCAGGGTGCCGCTCCCCCACCAGAACTGTTCGCGGATCTCACGTTCGGTGTAGCGGTGCGGCTTTTCCGGCCAGCCCTTGGCGGCGGCGTAGCTGACCCAGCGCGGGGCCTCGCCATTTTTGCCGACCGGCCAGCCCTTGGCCTGGGCCTCCGCCGACCACGCCTCAAGCCGGCCGGCGGCCTTGGCCTCGTCGTAGCCCTTGAGCAGTTCCTGCTCAAACCAGTCCTTTTGGTCGGCCACCGCGTTGGCCGCCGGATAGCCGTAGCGGCCGTCGTAGAGGAAGTACAGCCCCATGAGCAGCAGCATGCCGGCGAGGATGCCCATGCGGCGGTAGTACCAGGCCGTGACGCGGCACTCGATCGGATCGACAGGCGGGGCGGGGGAATCCATGTCCCGACTCAAGGCCGCGGGTGGGGACGCGCAACCGGATTCCAAAATCGCCCGGTTTTTCTCCATGCACGCTTTTCAACGCTCTTTATGTGAAAACTGTCGTATCTGTTCCCAACCCCCGTCCTTTCTTCCCATGACCATGCTCCTCCTCTTTGTCGTCACCCTGGCCCTCTCCGGTCTGGCCTCGCTCAAGGTGCGCAGTGCCTACAATCGCTACTCCCAGGTGCCGGCCTCCTCGGGTCTCACCGGTGCCGAGGTGGCCCAGCGCATTCTGGACCTGAACAACCTGCGCGACGTGACCATTCACGCCACCCAGGGCCACCTGACCGATCACTACGATCCTGCGCACCGTCGCCTGGTGCTCTCCGAGGAGAACTACTACGGCACCTCGGTGGCCGCCCTCGGTGTGGCGGCCCACGAAGCCGGTCACGCCCTCCAGCACCAGCAGCTCTACGCGCCGCTGCAGTGGCGCATGGCGGCGGTCGGCATCACCGGCATCGCCAGCCAAGTGGTCATGTGGGTGCCGATTCTCGGCATGGTCGGAGGTTTTGTGGATTACAAGCTGGCCATCACGGTCATGGCGATCGCCATGGGCATCCTCATGCTCTTCCAGCTCGTCACCCTGCCGGTCGAGTTTGATGCCACGGCCCGCGCCAAGAAAATCCTCGCCGGCACCGGCGCTGTCGCTCCCGGCGCGGAGTTTCAGGCCATGAGCAAGGTGCTTGATGCCGCCGCGCTCACCTACGTGGCCGCCTTCGTCAGCAGCCTCGGCTACTTCCTCTATTACGTGCTGCAGATGACGGCCAGCAATCGCGAGGAGTGAGTCGGTGTTGGGCAGGTCTTGTCCGGCTTGGTGAATTTGCGGGCAATTCCTGTTCGAGTCTTGGGCGCTCACAACACGGTGATTGTGTCAGGAACGTTTGCGGCTAGATTGACTGATGCTTCGATACTTCCTCCTGTTGGTTGGCCTTGTCGCCCAACCGTTCTTGGCAGCCCAAGAGCCGGCGCGGCCTGATGGCGCCACGCAGTTTGCCGAGGCGCAAAAGCGACTGAAAAAGTTGGAGTCGGGCGAGTATGAGCTGGATGGCATTCGTATCAACGCCACCACGCGTGAGGTGCGTCTGCCGGCAAAGATCGAACTTCGGGAAGCCCCCATTGAATACTTGTTGGTCCACGAAACTGGCAAGACGCATGAGACCGTGCTGACCACGGCCGTGACTCCCACGGCGATCCAGGTGGCGCTGCTGCTGGCCAACTATCAGGCGGCGACCGAGGGGTTGTTGGCCAAACTCCCGGAGGCGCAGCGTCCGCAAATCGCTTGGAAGGAGGAGCCGCCGGCGACACCGGGTGGCAACCGGGTGAGTCTTCACGCCGAGTGGCAGGAACAGGGCAAGCTCAAGCAAGCCCCCCTGTCCGACTGGGTGCAGAACGCGGAAACTCGTCAGCCGCCTGCTGATCTCGATCACTGGATCTTCAACGGTTCCTACATTGATGAGCGTGGCTTCATTGCCCAGCAGGAGGGCAGTCTCATCGCGGTCTGGCTCGACCGCGGCGCTATTTTTAATTCACCCGCTGAAGGCAATTGGGAGGACCAGCGCTGGATTTCCATGCCGAAAAACATTCCGGAAAAGGGTACGGAGGTGACCGTGGTCATCCGCCCGGCCCCCCTCACCCCCTCCAAGGCGCCCGCCAAGCCCGGAGCCTGAGCCCGCTATTCCGCCGCTGTTACCTCCTCCATACCGCCATGAAATCCCTGCTTCCTCTTGCCGTCGCTCTGGTGCTGCCGCAACTCGCCCCGGCCCAGTCCGCCACCCAGCCGGCCCGCCATGAATCCTTGAAACAGGAAATCCGCCTTGCCTACGACCGCGGCCTTGCCTTCCTGCGCGCGCAGCAGAACAGCACGACCGGCCAGTGGGGGGATGCCGAACCGGTGGCCTTCACCGGTCTTGCCACCGCCAGTTTCCTGCTGCATCCCGAGCGCCAGTCCGGCGCTGCCACACCAGCCGAGGCGGAGAAAGGGATCGCCTTCCTGCTCAAGAATGTCCAACCCGATGGCGGCATCTACGTCAAGGCGCGCGCCAACTACAACACCTCACTCGCCCTCATGGCCCTGCTGCTGCATCCGAAGCTGGAGAACGAGCAGGTCATGCTTGCCGCACGCCGTTTCATTGTCGGCCAGCAGAACGACTTTGATGAGCCGGGCAAGACCGACAACCCCTTTGACGGCGGCGTCGGCTACGGCACGCCCAAGCCCGGCATCCCGGCCCATGCCGACCTTTCCAACACCCATTTTGCCCTGGAGGCGCTCTACTACGCCGAGTCGCTGCTGGCTGACAAGGGCGATGCCGGCAAGAACGAGCCGCAGCTCAACTACGCGGCCGCCATCCAGTTCATCCAGAACTGCCAGAACCGCCCCGAAACCAACAAGGCCGGCTGGGTGAGCACCGATGCCAAGGACCGCGGCGGCTTCATCTACAGCCCCGGCGAGACCCGCGGCGGCGAGACCAAGACGGCTGATGGTCGCACCGCCCTGCGCAGCTACGGCAGCATCAGCTACGCCGGCCTGCTCAGCTTCATCTACGCCGGCCTCGACAAGAGCGATCCGCGCGTTCAGGCGGTGATCGACTGGCTGAGCGAGAACTACACCCTCAACGAGAATCCTGGACTCGGCGGCGAGGGACTCTATTACTACTACCACACCATGGCCAAGGGACTGGCCATTGCCGGCGTCGATTTCCTCAAGACCAAGGACGGCCGGGTCATCGACTGGCGCGCCGACCTTGCCGCCAAGCTGCTCAACCTGCAGCGCGAGGACGGTTCCTGGGCAAATGACACCGGCCGCTGGATGGAGAGCGACCGCGTGCTGACGACCAGCTACATGCTGCTCGCCCTGGCCCGCATCCACGGCAGCCTGTGAGAGACTTGCAAGCGGGCCGCCTTTGAGCGAACAAGGGCGCCCCCATGCTGCAGATCTCCCAGCTCTCGTTGCCGGTCGACCACAGTGACGCCCAGTTGCGTGCTGCCGTCGGAGCCCGCCTCGGCGTCGCCGAGGCCGCGCTGCGCGGCCTGCAGGTCAAGCAGCGCGCCATCGATGCCCGTCGCGGGCATGTCGCCTTCAGCTACACGCTGACGGTCGGTCTCGACGACGAGGCGGCCGTGCTGAAGCGCTTGAAACCCGGCTGTCCGGTCGGCCCGGCTGCCGATGAGACCTACCGCGAGCTCGATGGCCTGCCGCCCGCCCGCCATGACGCGAGGCAGCGACCCGTCGTCGTCGGCACCGGCCCCTGCGGCCTGTTCTGCGGCCTGCTGCTGGCCCGCGCCGGTCTGAAACCCGTGCTGCTGGAGCGCGGCAAGAGCGCCGGCGACCGTGCGCGCGATGTCACCGGCTTCTGGCGCCGTGGCTGGGATTTCAATCCCGAGTCGAACGTCCAGTTTGGCGAGGGCGGTGCCGGCACCTTTTCCGATGGCAAGCTGTACACCCAGATCCGCGACCGCGAGCACCGCATCCCCTGGCTGCTGCGCGAGATGGTGGCGGCCGGCGCGCCCGAGGACATCCTGGTCAAGGCGCGACCGCACATCGGCACCGACCGCCTGATCCGTGTCGTCCGTCACGTGCGCGAGGAAATCATCGCCCTCGGCGGCGAGGTGCGCTTCGGCGCCCGTGTCGCCGACCTCGTGGTCGAACACGGCGCCGCCCGCGCGGTTGTGTTGGCCGACGGTTCGGTGCTCGAAGCTGCCCCCGTCATTTTCGCGGTCGGCCACAGCAGCCGCGACACCTTTGCCATGCTGCACGGCCACGGCCTGCCCATGGAACCCAAGCCGTTCTCGGTCGGTGTGCGAATTGAGCACCCGCAGGCGCACATCGACCGTCAGTTGTACGGCCGCTGGGCCGGCGACAAGCGCCTGGGCTCGGCACCCTACAAATTCGTTGCCCACACCGCCACCGGCCGCAGTGCCTACAGCTTCTGCATGTGTCCCGGCGGACTCGTCGTCGCCGCCACCTCGGAGGCAGGCATGGTGGTCACCAACGGCATGAGCAGTTACGCCCGCGCGGAGGCGAACGCCAACAGCGGCTTCATGGTCGAGGTCGGACCCGACGACTACGGCGCGGCGCATCCGCTCGCCGGGGTGGAGTTCCAGCGCGACATCGAGCGTGCCGCCTTCCGGCTTGGCGGTGGCGACTACCGTGCGCCGGCCCAGGTGCTGGGCGACTTCCTGGCCGGGCGCGCCTCCACCACGGGTGGTTCGGTGCTGCCGTCGTATGAGCCCGGTGTCGTTTGGACCGATTTGCGCGAGTGCCTGCCGGGGCCGGTGATCGAGACCCTGCGCCAGGCCGTGCCGCTGATCGCGCGCAAGTTGCCCGGCTTCCTGCTGGACGATGCGGTGCTCACCGCGGCTGAAACCCGCAGCTCGGCGCCGGTGCGGATCCCGCGCGATCCACAGACGCTGGTCTGCACCGGCCTGGCGAACTTTTATCCAGCGGGTGAGGGTGCCGGCTATGCCGGGGGCATCATCTCGGCCGCGGCCGACGGCATGCGCGTCGCCGAGGCGATTTTACGTGCCCAGGCCTGAGCGCTGTTTCCTTGACTCCGGGCCCTGGGGCGGGCACTCATGGGCATGCGTCCCCCCCGTCTCCTGCTGCTGTTGGTCCTGCTGGCGCAAGGCCAGGCCGCCGAAGTCGCGCTGCACCGCTGGTCGGGCAGCCTCAACGTCCCTGATCCGGTGGCCTGTGCCGTCGATGAAGCCGGCCGTGTTTACGTGGCGGCCACCACCCGCCGCAAGGTGGCCGATCTCGATATCCGCGAGCATCCGCTGTGGATCCCCGACGATGTCGGCCTGAGCAGCGTCGAGGCCAAGCGCGAGTTCCTGCAGCGCGAGCTTGCCCCCGGCAAGCTGCGCCAGCCGCGCGGCGGCCTCAAGGATCACAACCAGGACGGCAGCATCGACTGGCGTGACCTCACCGTGCACAGCGAGCGCATCTACCAGTTGCGCGACACCGATGGCGACGGCACCGCCGACAAACGAACGGTCTTTGCCGAGGGCTTCAACACCGAGGTCACCGGCATCGCCGCCGGCATTCTCTGCCACGACGGCTGGGTGTACGCGACGATTGCGCCCGACCTCTGGCGGCTCAAGGACACGGATGATGACGGCGTCGCCGACATCCGCGAGGTCGTGGCCCATGGTTTCGGCATGCACCTCGCCTACGCCGGTCACGACATGCACGGGCCGCGCCTGGGGCCCGACGGCCGCATCTACTGGAGCATTGGTGACAAGGGCGTCAACGTCACCGACAAGAGCGGCAGGACCTGGGCCTATCCGAACGAGGGCGCCGTGCTGCGGGTTGAGCCCGATGGTGCCGGCTTCGAGGTCTTCGCCCATGGCCTGCGCAACGTTCAGGAGGTCGCCTTCGACGATTTTGGCAACCTGTTCGGGGTCGACAACGATGCCGACCTGCCAGGCGAGCGTGAGCGCTTGGTTTACATTGTTCAGGACAGCGACTCCGGCTGGCGCTGCGGACACCAGTACATGAAGGAAGAGAGTCGCTGGTTCCGCGAGGACATCTGGAAGCCGCAGGCGCCCTGGCTGGGCGGTCCGTCGCGCCAGCCACTCTTCATCACGCCTCCGCTCGCCAACACCAGCGACGGCCCGGCCGGTTTTGTGCGCGAGCCCGGCACGGCGCTCGGCAGGAGCCTGCGCGGCCATTTCCTGCTCAACCAGTTTCCCTCGGGACGGATGGAGGCCTTCACCCTCGAGCCCGACGGCGTCGCCTTCAAGATGGCGGGCCAGCGCACGGTCCACAGCGGCCTGATGGGCATCGGCATGGCTTGGGGCATTGAGGGCGCGCTCTATCTGGCCGATTGGGACGGGGGTTATCCGCTCGACGAGAAGGGGGGCGTCTGGTCGGTCGATGTGCCTGTCAAGGAACGCGACACGACCGCGCGTCAGGAAACCCTCAATCTGCTCGCCGTCGGCTTCGGCTCACGGGATGAAGCGGAATTGCAGCAGTGGCTCGGGCATGCCGACCAGCGTGTCCGTGTCGCGGTCCAACTGGAACTCGTCAGGCGCGGACTCTGGGAATCCCTGCTGGCCGTCGCGGGCGACGCCAAGCGGCCACTGCTGGCCCGGGTGCACGGCATCTGGGGCGCCGGCATCGGCCTGCGTCGCGGACAGGTGGCGGAAGCGGCGATCCACGACCTGCTCGCCGCCACCGACGATCCGGAACTTCAGTGCCAGATCGCCAGGGTGCTCGGCGATGCCAGGCCCAGCGTTGCCTCCACCCGCGTGCTCAGCCGCCTGCTTGCCAGCGAATCGGCCCGCGTGCGCTTTCATGCGGGTATCGCTCTCGGTCACATGGCGCCCGCGCGCGCCAATCTGTCGCTGGCCAAGGTCGAACTCAACAATGCCGCCTTCTACCTGCTCGATCGCGTCGAGCGCGACGCCCACGACCCCTGGTTGCGCCACGCCCTGGTCAGCGGCCTTGCCGGCTGCCTGAGCGCCGAGGACCTGGCCTCCCGCCACGACTCCGACTCCGAACCCGTGCGCCTGCTCTGCGCCCTCGCCCTAGCGCGCCAGCGCTCGACCGAGATCAGCGCTTACCTCGATGATCCGGCCGAGGTCGTGCGCGACGAGGTCGCCCGCGCCATCCACGACGATGCCGGCATTCCCGAGGCCCTGCCCAAGCTGGCGGCCCTGCTCGACGCCGAGCGTCCGCTCTCCGAAACAGTCCGCCGCCGTGTCATCAACGCCAACCTGCGCCTCGGTCAGCCGGTCAATGCCGCGCGCCTGCTGCAGTTTGCCCTGCACCACGAACCGTCCACGGCCCTGGAGGCCTTCGACGCCCTGCGGCTCTTTTCCAAGCCACCCCGCCTCGACCGGATCGACGGCAATGCCGGCACTTACCCGCGTCTTGATGACAAGGCACTGTCGCCGACTCTGATCGAAACGTGGAAGGCCGACTTGCTCGCACTTGCGGATCCGGCCCTCAAGGCGGCCGTGCTCGACCTCTTCATCCAGCTGGAGATCGATCTGGAGGCCCCCATCCTGCAGGGCTTCATCGCCGATGCCAAAACGGACGCCTCCCTGCGTGCCGGCGCCCTGCGCCTGCTCGCAGCCCGCCACGCCGCCACGCCGGCCTTTGCCGAGTCGGTGCGCGTCGCCTTGGGCAAGGCCGCCCCCGAGCCGCTGCGCCTGGAGGCGCTGACCCAGCTCGCCGCCCACCGGCCTGAGCAGGCCCTGCAGGAGTTCGACCAGGTGCTCGCGGCCGGCAGTCTCAAGGAAAAGCAGAAGACCTTTCAGCTCGCCGCCAGCCTGCCCGGCCAGGCCGCCGACGCCTGGATGGAGGGCTGGTTGAAGCAGCTTGGCGAGGGCTCGGCTGAGCCGGGTTTGCGCCTTGACATCCTTGAGGCGGCCCAGAAGCGTCCCGGCTTGGCGGCGAGCCTCGCCTCCTTCCAGCAGACGCGCAAGTCGGTGCCGGTGGAGGATCTGCTGGAAGGCGGGGATGCCGAGCGGGGGCGCGACCTCGCCACGAATCACCTGGGAGCCAACTGCATTGCCTGTCACACGATCGAGGCCAAGGAGGGCAGTGGAGTCGGCCCGATCCTCAAGGGCATCGGCGCGCTGCGCACTCGGGCCGAACTGCTGGAATCGCTCGTCAGCCCGGCCGCGGCCATCAGTCCCGGTTATGGTCTGGTCTCGCTGACCCTCAAGGATGCCAGCAGTCTCGCCGGCACCCTGACTTCCGAAACGGCCGATGCGTTGGAATTGAAACTGCCCGACGGCGAGTTGCGGCAGGTGGAAACGGCCGAAATCGCCCAGAGAAGTCCATCCATGTCGGTGATGCCTCCCATGCTCGGCATTCTGAACCCGGGTGAGGTGCGCGATGTCGTCGCCTACCTCGCCTCCCTCAAGTCGGGAGCCCCGAAGACGCCGGAGAAAAAAACCGACTTGTTCAAGGCACCGGCGAAGAAGACCGCGCCACCCGCCAGCAAGGCGGCGCCACCCAGGGCCGTCGCCAAGGCGCCTGCGGTCAAGCCGGAGCCGCAACCCCAGCCGGCGGTGAGCAAACCCCAGGGGGGCGCCCCGAGCACTGTCGCCATGCCGGAACCCCCGCGGCTGGAGGTGCCGAAACCGGCCCCCGCCAAAGCGGCACCCAAGGCTGCCCCGAAGGCGGCAGCCAAGCCTGCTGCCCAACCGGCCGGTGATCCGGTGACCGTTATCACCAATGCCCCGATCCAACCCGCTCCTGCGACCATGGCCACCGAGATTCCGAAGGCGGAACCGGTGGAGGAGGACAAACCCAAGCGTGGCTTCAGCCTGCGCTTCGGCAACCGTCGCAAGGACGCCCCCTCCGCGCCGGCGGCCATGCCCGCCGAAACTGCGCCCCCGGCTCCGCCCCCCGTCACGGAGACCGCGGCCGAGTCCAAGCTTGCCGCGTCGAAGAAAGTGGCTGCCGAACCGAAGGCCGCCCCGGCCAAGGAAACCACCGACGCCCCCAAGGCTGCGCCCGCCAAGCCGGAACCGCCCAAGGCAATCCCCGTTGAGGACGACGCCCCGATGCCCGCGGAGCCCCCGGTCAAGCGCGGTTTCTTCTCGCGCTTCCGCGACAAACCGAAGGAGTGAGCTCAGGGACGGACCGCGATCGTACGCACCGCCTGAGCCAGGCTCTCCAGACGTGGTTTCCACAGCTCGCCCGCACCCTGCTGCTTCAGGGTCACCAGGGCGTGCACGCAGGAGAACATCAGGCGGTCTCCCACCTTGAGAACGGCCCGGTTGATGCGGTCGCCGTTGACGAAGGTGCCATTCGAGGAATCCAGATCGATCACGCGCAGACCGCCATCCTCAAGGCGAACCAGCTCGGCGTGAAAGGAGGACACCGAGGATTCGTGCAGGATGAGGTCGTTCTGTTCGTCGCGCCCGATGCGGGTCAGACCCACGGGCAGGGGGACCACCGTGGGATCGATCTCATCGGGATTGAAGACGATTTCAAACATCCGTGCCGTGCCGCGCGGGAGGCGCAGACCGGCACGATGTCAGGTCTGCGCCAGAAATCCAGAGCCTTTTTTCAGCGAAAATAAAGAAATTCCTTATTTCTGAAGCAAGACGAAGACGCCCATCTTGTTGCCGACGACCACGTCCATCTTGCCATCCTTGTTGACGTCGCCGGGCGTGACCTGGGTGCCGACACCGCTGGCGTCGTCGATCAGGTTCGGCACGAACTTGGCGCCGCCCTTGCCGTCGCGCTCGATCTTGAACCAGTACAGCACGGGCGGGGCGTTCGGCTCATCGTCCTTGAGCGGGCCATGCGCCCAGCGGCGCTTGCCAGTCACCAGGTCCATGACGCCGTCGCCATCCATGTCGGCGAGCTGCAGGGCGTGCAGCTGGCTGAACTTCACACCCACCGGGCTCTCCTCGACGGTCGCGCCCATGAGCTTGTGCTCGGCGAAGCTGCCGTCGGCCTTTTGTTCATACCAGGCGAGGCCGTAGCCGTGGGCGTCATGGCTGGTGATGACGTCGTTGCGGCCATCGCCGTTGACGTCATAGACGAGCAGGAAGGAACCGCCACGCTTGCCCTCGGGCGTGAAGGCGGCGGCATGGAAGGCCCAATCCTTGTCCTGCTTGAGATCGGCCGGCTGCTCGAACCAGCCTTCCTTGGTCAGCAGGTCGGCGCGGCCGTCGCCATTGACGTCGCCAAAGCCGTACCCGTGCGTGTAGCGGAAGTACTTCTTGTCGTTCTCCGGCGTCACCGGCGTGATCGGCCGGAAGCGCGCCTTGCCGAACGGCTGGGCCCAGTTGATCTCGGCGAAGCCGAGGCGACCGCCCTTTGGCGGCTGGCTGCCGGAGCTCGTGTGGCAGATCAGCTCGGGTTTGCCGTCGCCGTTCATGTCGCCAAGCGTCGGCGATTCATTGTCGGTGATGTCAAAGATCGTGTGGCGGGTCCAGTGGCCGCCCTTGTTCTGCGGGTTCTCAAACACCCAGGTCTCCTTGCCCGGCCAGGAGAAGACCAGGATGTCGTGCCAGCCGTCGGCGTTGAAGTCGTGGCTGTAGGTCAGGAAGTAGTCGCTGTAGCCCTTGCCCGGATTGTAGGGTTCGGCGGCCGGGGCGGTGTACTCGATCCGCTCCTTGAACTCGGGTCCCTTCCAGATGTAGGGGCCGGCGCAGATGTCGTTGTGACCATCCTTGTCGAAATCGGCGAAGTGCGCGCCCTCGGCGACAAATTCGCGGGTCAGGGTGTGCTTTTTGAACGTGGGCGTGGCTGCGAAGCTGGGCAGGGCCAGGAGGCAGAGCAGGGAAAGGGGTTTCATGGAAAGCATGGAACACGCTGCGGAGCGGCAATCTTGCAAGAACGGCATGGCTCCCCCCCGGTCGTCTTGGGCAGGTTTCCCCAGGTGCCGAGTGGCAGACCAGGGATTTTCCGTGCTGGTCCTTGCCCGCCGGGCCGCCCGTTCGTAAACAAGTCCATGCTCGAAGCCCTCAATACGCTGAAGCTGCCCGATCCCTGGCAGCATCAGGCGGTCGCGCACTTGCGCAAGGGCAGCGACGTGGTCGTCAGCGCCCCCACCGGTGCCGGCAAGACCTACATCTTCGAACTGCTGCACCAGTCCGGCTCGCTCCAGGGCCAGGCGGTGTACACCGTGCCGACCCGGGCACTCGCCAATGACAAGTACGCGGAATGGCAGGAGGCGGGCTGGGACGTCGGCATCGCCACGGGCGACCTCGCGGAAAATCTGTCGGCCCCGGTCCTGGTGGCCACCCTGGAGACGCAGCTGGAGCGACTCGTCCGCGGCGAGGGACCGGCCCTGCTGGTGATCGATGAATACCAGATGATCGCCGACGGCTCGCGCGGCAGTCATTATGAAGCCGCCGTCGCCCTGGCCCCGGCCGGCACGCGCCTGCTCCTGCTCAGCGGCTCGGTCGCGAATCCCGAGGATGTGGTGGCCTGGCTGCACCGACTCGGTCGCAAGGCCGAGGGCGTCGCCACCCGCGAGCGCCCGGTGCCACTCGAAGAAGTGCCCTGGGAAGCCCTGCCACAGCGCCTGACCCGTCATTTTGAGCAGTTCTGGCCCAAGTTCGCCGCCGCCGTCCTGCTCGCCGATCTGGCGCCCCTGCTGATCTTTTCACCGCGCCGACGCGAGGCGGAGAGCATCGCCAAGCGCCTGGCCAACGATCTGCCCACGGCCGATCCACTGGAGTTGACCCCGCAGCAGCGCGCCGCCTGCGGCCGAGAGCTGGCGAGCCTGCTCGAGCGCCGCATCGCCTACCATCACAGCGGCCTGTCCTATGCCGCCCGCGCCGGCGTCGTCGAACCGCTCGCCAAGGCCGGCCAGTTGCGCGTGGTGGTCGCCACCATGGGCCTCGCCGCCGGCATCAACTTCTCGGTGCGCAGCGTTCACGTCGCCGCCACCACCTTCCATGACGGCCGCGCCGAACACAAACTGGCGCCCGATGAGTTGCTGCAGATGTATGGTCGCGCCGGTCGCCGCGGCCTCGATGACAAGGGGCATGTCGTCACCACCCGCCTCAGCCCCACCCTCATGGATGCCCGGCCGGCGCGCCTGCACCGCAGCAGCCAGCTCGCCTGGCCGGTCTTCCTGCGCGTCATGAAGCACGCGGCGCAGACGGACGCCTGCCCCTTCGAGGCGGCGGCGCGCTTTGCCGACCGACTCTATGCCCGCGTGCCACCCCTGCTCGGGCTGGAGGAAACGGAGGAGGGCGCGCTCGCCGAAGGCCTGCGCGAGGCCAAGGCGCTGTTTGGCTTGGAGGCGACCGAAAAGCAGATTTTCAATTCCCAGGGCGAATGGGAACGCCGCACCAACGTTCCGGCGGAACACCTGCCGCTTGCGCAGGCCTGGCTCGCCGATCCGGAACGCATCGCACCGGCCCTGAGTGTGCCGGGTTTTGTCGCCCGCTTCGCCCACGGCCTCGGCCGGGTGGGCAAACTCGACAAGGAACGCTACGGTGTTGAAGTCCCACTCGGGGTGCCAATCGAGGGCGAGGGATCGCGCCGGGTGCGGCCGACCAAGGGTCTGCGCCGCCTGCTGGGCCTGCCGCGCAAGCAGGAGGAACTGGCGCTGGAGGAGATCGAGGTTCTTCATGCCGAGACCCTCGCCGAGGCGATTCTGGCACCCCACCCTGAGTTTTTGCCCGAGGCGCGGCCGCGTCTGACCGGCCTGATCGACAAGGAGGGCCTGGTCTTTGCGGTTTTCGACCTCGCCGGGCTCGAGGCACCCGTGCATCGCGACTCGCACGATCGTCCGCTCTTCCAGCCGCGCGAGCGCACGGTCATGGTCCGGCGTGAAACGGCCGTCGAAGCCCAGGATGCCGTCGCCGGCGAACGCCAGCCGCGCCCGGGTTCGCCGATCCATGCCTGGCGGGCCCTGGGACTCATCGATGCCCGCGGCGCACCGACCCGGCGCGGCGAGATCTTCTCCTTTTTCCAGGGCGGGGAAGGGCTGGCCGTGGTCGCCGCCCTGGAGGATGAAAGCTACCGGGTCGAGGACCTCATTCCCCACCTCGCCAACCTGCGCAGCGGCGCCAAGCTCGACCTGCCGGTGGCCTGCGGCTCGGAGCGACTCGCGGCGATCTGCCGCAACACCTACGGCTACGTCAACCACCACGGCTACCTTGAGCACGGCCTGCCGGTCGACTACGGCGAGGGCGCGGCCGAACTGCTCGACGCCCTGCTGCACCCGGCGCGACCCGACGCGCGCGAACTGCGCCGCGGCGTCGCCGAGGGCGATCTCTCGCGCGCCTACGTCGAATGGCTCAGCCTGCTGCGCCACCTCGTCCACGCGCCCGACCACCCCTGGCGGCGCTGGCAGGCCCTGCAGGCCGAGGCCGGACGGGTGCTGAAACGTCACGACAAAACCCTGCGCCACCTTTTCCACCTCGACCTGCCGCCGCTCACCCACCGCCAGCGCCACGGCAAACCCAAGCACCACCTGCTGCGTGTGTGAAGGGTTGAGACTTGCCCGCAGCGTGCCATCCTGAATCCCCCATGATCGATCTCTCTCATCTGCGCGCCGATTTCCCCGTCCTGCACCAGCAGGTGCACGGCCGGCCGCTGGTCTACTTCGACAACGCCGCCACCAGCCAGAAGCCGCGCCAGGTGCTCGACGTCCTGCGCCACTACTACGAGGCCGACAACGCCAACGTCCATCGCGGCCTGCATGAGCTGAGCATGCGCGCCACCGACGCGTTTGAAGCCGCCCGCGCCCGCGCCGCCCGCTTCATTGGCGCCGCCCGCCCGGAGGAGATCATTTTCACCCGCGGCACCACCGAGGCCGTCAATCTGGTTGCCCAGGTCTGGGCTCTGCAGTTCCTCAAACCCGGCGACGTCATCCTGACCACCGGCATGGAGCACCACAGCAACCTCGTGCCCTGGCAGCTCGCCGCCAAGCGCAGCGGCGCGACCCTGCGCCACATCCCCGTGCTCGACGACGGCACCCTCGACCTGGAGCAGCTCGACGCCCTGCTCGACGGCCCGGTCAAGCTCTTCGCCTTCGTCCATGTCTCGAACTCGCTCGGCACGATCAACCCGGCCCGCGAGCTCTGCGCCAAGGCCCGCGCGCTCGGCATCACCACCTTTGTCGACGGCGCCCAGGCGGTCGGCCACCTGCCGGTCGATGTCCGCGAGCTCGGCTGCGATTTCTATGCCTTCTCCGGCCACAAGATGTGCGGTCCCACCGGCATCGGCGCGCTGTACGGCCGCTACGAACTCCTCGAGACCATGGACCCATGGCAGGGCGGGGGCGAGATGATCCTCGGCGTCACCCTCGAATCCAGCACCTACAAAGCGCCGCCCGCGCGTTTCGAGGCCGGCACGCCCGACATCTCCGGCGCCATCGGCCTCGCCGCGGCCATGGACTACCTCGACGGCATCGGCCTCGACGTCATTCACGCCCATGGCGAAGCCCTCACCCGTCTCGCCTGGGAAGGACTGCAGGAACTGCCCGGCCTGCGCCTGCTCGGCCCCGCCAGCCCGCGCGCCGCGCTCGCCGCCTTCAGCCTCGCCAGTGCCCACCCGCACGACCTCGTCGAGTTCGTCAACACCCAGGGCGTCGCCCTGCGCGGCGGCCACCACTGCACCCAGCCGCTGATGAAGCGCTTCAAGGTCCCGGGCACCAGCCGCGCCAGCTTCTACTTCTACAACACCCCCGAGGAGGTCCACCGCCTGCTCGAGGTCCTGCGCGAGGCGATCCGCTTCTTTGGCTGACGCATCCGCCGAGTGCGACCCCCGCGTTCCTTTCCGATTGCGTGCCCCGGCGCGCGGTTGTACTTGACCCGCCCATGCCCATTTCCGACGACCTCCGCGACCTCTACCAGCAGGTCATTCTCGATCACTCCCGCCACCCGCGCAATCACGGCGAACTCGGTGGCGACTGCATCCACGTCCACGGCGACAACCCCACCTGCGGCGACGAGATCGATCTCTGGCTGAAGCTCAACCCCGAGGGCGGCATTGAGGACGTCAAGTTCAGCGGCCAGGGCTGCGCCATCAGCCAGGCCAGCGCCTCGATGATGACCGTCAAGGTCAAGGGCGCCAGCAAGGCCAAGGCCGCCGGCCTGCTCCAGGACTTCCGCAGCGTCGTCACCGGCGAGGGCCAGGTGGCCGATGAGGACGCGCTCGGCGAACTGCAACTGCTCGAGGGTGTGCAGAAATTCCCCCAGCGCGTCAAGTGCGCCATGCTTGCCTGGCGCGCGCTCGAACAGGCCCTCAATGAGGGCAGTGGTGACGTCCATGCCTGAGCTGCCCGAGGTGGAAACCACCCTGCGCGGGGTCGCACCCTGGCTTGTGGGACGGACCGTGCGCGAAGTCATTGTCCGCGACCCGCGCCTGCGCTGGCCGGTGCCCGATACGATCCACGAACTCGAGGGACGGCGGATCGATGCAGCCCGCCGCCGTGGCAAGTACCTGCTGTTCACCACGAAGGCCGGCAGCCTGCTCCTGCATCTGGGCATGTCCGGCAGCCTGCGCGTCAGTGACCCCGCCCAGCCGTGGAAAAAGCACGATCACGTCGCCCTCACCACCGACCGCGACCGCCAGATTCGCTTCCATGACCCGCGCCGCTTTGGCGCCTGCCTCTGGTTCCAGGGTGACCCGGAGAGGCACCCACTGCTGGCCAATCTCGGGCCTGAACCCCTGGGTCCGGACTTCACCCCGGAGCACCTGCACCAGGCTTGCCGCGGGCGCAGTGCGCCGATCAAGGCGGTCATCATGGATTCCCACGTCGTCACCGGCGTTGGCAACATCTATGCCTGCGAGGCCCTCTTCCTCGCCGGCATCCGCCCCGACCGTTCCGCCGGTGGCATCAGCAAGCCCCGACTCGCCAAACTGGTCGAAGCCATCCGCAAAGTGCTCGCCGCCTCGATCGAGATGGGTGGCACCACCCTGCGCGATTTCGTCAATGAAAAGGGCGAGCCCGGCTACTTCCAGCAGACCCTGCGCGTCTACGACCGCGAAGGTGAACCCTGTCGCACCTGCGGCAGCACGATCCGCCGCACCGTCATGAGCAACCGGTCGACCTTCTTCTGCCCGAAGTGCCAGAACTAGGACGGGGCAGGTTGCAAGTTCCGCGGGTTTGAAGGCCAACGGTCGGTGCTGCACCACAGAGTGATGTGCAGAGGTCAGACTTGCGGCTTCTCTCTGCGTCCCAACCCATCTCTGCGATGCCCATTCATTCCGGTGTCAAGCAGCCATGAAGATCACGAAGGGAACGGGGGGAAGGCTCAGCTGCGCGGGTCCTTGGGGTGGGGCCCCGTAACGATGTCGCCAGACGGCGGTCTGACGCAGCGCGAGTGTGCCGATGCTCTCTCTCTGGACCCTTGGCTCGACGCTTTGCGCTCGTCCTGCAGGCGGCTGAAATGCGCGGCCCGGCGCCAGCGTTCCCATGCGCCCATGGTTCGCCTCTTCCTTTTTCTTTGCCTGCCGGCGCTGTTGTCGGCGCAGCCAATGAATGTGGTCTTCATCCTCGCCGATGACCTGGGCTGGAGCGACACGACGCTGCATGGCACGACGAAGTTTTATCAGACCCCGAACCTCGAACGCTTGGCGCGGCGCGGCATGACCTTCACGCGGGCCTACTCGGCGAGCCCGCTCTGCTCTCCCACCCGCTCGGCCATCCTCACCGGGCTGAGCCCGGCGCGCACGGGCATCACGACCCCGAACTGCCACCTGCCGCAGGTGGCGCTGGAGGCCAAACCCGGCAAGTCGGCGCCGCCGACCAAGCACGCGATCTCGCCGGAGACGGTGACACGCCTGAAGACCGAATACCGCAGCCTCGCCGAGATCTTCCGCGAGGCGGGTTATGCCACGGGCCATTTCGGCAAGTGGCACCTCGGTGCCGAACCTTACTCGCCGCTGGAGCACGGCTTTGACGTCGATGTGCCACATCATCCCGGCCCCGGTCCGGCCGGCAGCTTTGTGGCGCCGTGGAAGTTTGCCAATTTCAAGGAAAAGGCGCCCGGCGAACACCTCGAGGATCGCATGGCGGCCGAGGCCTCGGCCTGGATGGAACAGCAGCGTGACCGCCCTTTTTTCCTCAACTACTGGCAGTTCAGCGTGCATGCCCCCTTCGATGCCAAGAAGTCGCTCATCGACAAGCACCGCGCCCGGGTCGATCCGACCGATGCCCAGCGCAGCCCGACCTACGCGGCCATGGTCGAAAGCCTGGATGACGCAGTCGGCACCCTGCTCGACACCCTCGACCGGCTCGGCCTGGCCGAGCGCACGGTGATCGTCTTCACCTCCGACAACGGCGGCAACATGTACAACGAGATCGACGGCACCACGCCGACCAGCAACCGGCCGCTGCGCGGCGGCAAGGCCACCATGTTCGAGGGTGGCACGCGTGTGCCCTGCGTGGTCGCCTGGCCGGGGCTGGTGGCACCGGGCAGTCGCAGTGCCGAGTTGGTGCAGAGCGAGGACTTTTTCCCGACCCTGCTGGCGGGCTTGCTGAATCAGGAGCCGCCGCAGGGCGACGGTGTCAGCCTGCTGCCGGCCCTGCGTGGCGAACGCCTGGCGCGCGAGGCGATTTTTCAGTACTTCCCGCACGATCCCGGTGTGCCCGACTGGCTTCCAGCCTCGGTGTCGGTGCGTCAGGGCGATTGGAAATTGATTCGACTCTTCCATGCCGGCGACAACGGCGCCCATCGCCACCTGCTTTTTGATCTCGTCAAGGACCCGGGCGAAAAGAACAACATCGCCGCTGCCGAACCCCAGCGGGTCGCGGCACTGGATGCGCTGATCGAGGGTTTCCTGGAGCGAACCGGTGCCGTGCGGCCGCTGCCGAATCCGGCCTTTGATCCGAGCAAGTACCGACCCGAGCTCGAAGGCAAACCGGCGTCCAAGGCGGCGAAAAAGGCGTCACCGACCGTGGCCGGCTGGCAGGCCAGCGCGCAGGCGCAACTGCGTCGCGAGGGCGGGGGATTGGTGATTCAGTCCACCGGCGGTGATCCCTGGATCAGCACGCGAAGCCTGCCCAAGGGTTTGAAGGGACCCTTCCAACTGGAACTCCGCCTGAGCAGCCAGTCGCGCGGCGAGGCGCGGGTCTACTTCGCCACCCCGGCCGCCCCCGCCTTCGCGCGCGAGCGCAGCCTGCCACTGACGGTAACTCACAGTGGCAAGGTCGACTCCGTCAGCGTCACGCTGCCGGTGGAAACGCTTTCCGCCCTGCGCCTCGATCCCTCCACCGCCCCCGGCGCGGTGCGTGTGACAGACCTGGTCCTGATCGATGCCGCCGGCGCGCGGCATGAGCTGCTGCCGTGAAGCAGGGTAGTCGGGTCAGGACCTCGATATCGAGGCGGTGGCGGGCGGGATCCGCATGGTCAAGCCGTTGCACGCCAACCCCATTTCCCAAGCAGGCTCAGAAGGAGGTCGGCCAGCCATCGGAGTCGCAGAAGCTGGTGGTTGCGTTGTCATACCGGCACTCGGAGGCCTTCGGCTTCAGCCAGTTTTTTCTGGTTTCCATCGAAGGTCAGGAATTCCGTTGCACCAAGATGGATGGCAGAAGCCACATGGAGGATGTCGAAACTGCGATGGCCTCCTTTCACGGTGTACTTGAAGGTCAGCCTCTCGGCAATTTTGTGGACGTCTGCCCAATCGACCCGGCCCTGCCGAAAGACACCCGCTGAGATGTTGGCTTGTAGCGTGGACAGTGCAGCTTTGGCGACACTCAAAGGATAGCCTTGAGTTGCATCCTTTGAGTGCCTGAAAACTTGGAAATGCACCGATTGGCGAAATTCATACAGGAGGAGAGAAGTGCTGATCAATGCGGTTGGCTGGCATTGCATGAATGCCAAAGCCCGCGTGGATGTGCTCTGTGCCACATACAGAGCACAGAGGAATGACGTGTCTGGATACGTCATGCTAGCCCTCTTCGCCCTCCAGCTCGGCGGCTTTCATCTCCCGTACTTCTTCATCGGTAAACACCTTGTCGCCCCAAATTTTCTTGAGCTGGGCGGCGAAATCGATTTTCGGCATCGCTGGTTCGCTCAATCCATTGGCAGGAATGAGGGTGGCGAAGAGCTTTCCCCTCATCTTGATAGAAACGCTCTCTCCATCGGAAATCCAAGCCGCCACCTTCTGAAAGTCATTCCTCAAGTCGGCTACATTCGCTGTCTTCATGGTATTATTTGATACCACATCCTGGGCCTGCTTCAAGCTGGAATTCAAGGTGAGCTTTGACCGCAGCACCCAGGTCTGGCAGAGACACCGACGGCAGAGAAGACGCCACCGAGCCGAGTAGGGGGGGCTGAGGTGTGAATTGGCCGCAAGGATCCCTGCCAGTTGGGAATGACGATCTGTGGCAAGCCTCCTGCGCCATTTCGAGGTTTCGCAAAAGTCCTGCCAAACGCGGCTGGGATGTCGACGATTACCTCGCTTTGAGCCCGCTCGGATCCACCATCATCACCGGACTCCCAGCGGCATAGCCGTACCAATTCATGCCGCCGGCAAACCCAATCGGGTCCGGGTTCACGAACCGGCGCAGGCCGGGGTGGTAGTACCTCGCCCGCATGTGGACGAGGCCCGTCGGGTCGGTCATCACTCCGTGCTCACCCCCGAACAAGTACGGCGTCACCGCCAGCGCCCGGCTCAGTTTGTCGGGCATGGCGTTGATCTCCGGCCGCACCGCCGGCTGCCCGTTCCACTGCGCCGGCGACACCGCCTCTGTCACGGCCCGGTCAGGCCGATGCAGGGATGCTGGGCAAAATGTGGCAAGTAAGTGCAGGATGGCGGCCAGCAGGCAAAGCCTGCTGCCGAGCCAGCTCCGTGCGCAGGACTTCAACACGGTACACATGCTGCCATAGCCATGCCTTTTGCCCAAATCCTTTCTCGAAGGTGGGCGTTTTCGCCACCGACGCGACTGAGTTTCTCATCGATGCCGCCCACCCGCCCCGTCAGTCGCCAAGGCCAGGCCGGTGTATTTCCGCAGACTGCTCGGCCTCCTGCCTGCTCCGTGCCCTTCGTGCGAGACTCCTTTTGAGATCGTGCCGCGAGGCGATGTTGGTGAGCGGATCAGCCGTCGGCCGGCAGCAGCAGCACATCCTCGGGGGCAACCGCCAGGCGGACCTCAGTCTCCCCGGGGCGACGCAGCACGCGCGGGTTCATCTCGCAGACCTGCAGGCTCGGGCCACCCGGTACCTCCACCTCATACTGGGCGGTGGCGCCGAGGTAGGTGAGGTCGGTGATGTGGGCTGTCAGCGTGTTGACGGCATCGGCGGGCGGGTCGAAGACAAGCACCTCGGGGCGGATCGACAGCAAGACCGGGGTGCCGGGGGCAGGGGTGGCGCCGCCGGGGCGACCCAGCAGGCGACCAAAGGCGGTCTGCACCTCCTGGCGGCTCCCATTGACCACGGCGCCGGCGGTGGCCGGGATGAGGTTGGTGGACCCGATGAACTCGGCGACCCCACGGCACGCCGGGTTGCGATAGACTTCCTCCGGCGTGCCGACCTGGGCGATGCGGCCGGCATCCATGACGGCGAGCCGGTCGGCCATGCTCAGGGCCTCGTCGCGGTCGTGGGTGACATGCACGGCAGTCAATCCGAACTCCTTGACGATGCGGCGGATCTCGGCGCGCATCTCGTGGCGCAGTTTGGCGTCGAGATTGGAGAGCGGTTCGTCGAGCAGCAGGCAGCGCGGGCGGATGACCAGGGCGCGGGCCAGGGCGACCCGCTGCTGCTGGCCGCCGGAGAGCTGGCCAATGCGGCGTTCGCCGAGGTTACCGAGCTGGACCTGGTCGAGCGCCTCGGCGACCCGGGTGCGCACCTCCGCGCGCGGCAGGCGGCGTTCCTCGAGGCCGAAGGCGACGTTTTCGGCGACGCTCAGGTGCGGCCAGAGGGCGTAGCTCTGGAACATCAGGCCGGTGTCGCGCCGGTGCGGTGGCAGGCGGGTGACGTCCTCGCCGCCAAAGGCGATGCGACCGGCGTCGGGCTGGAGGAAGCCGGCGAGGTGGCGGAGCAGGGTGGTTTTGCCGCAGCCGCTCGGGCCGAGCAGGAAGAAGAACTCGCCCGCGGCGATCTCCAGGCTGACGCGGTCGAGCACCGTCTGGGTGCCGAAGCGCTTGGTCAGGTCATGCAGGGCGATATCGACCATGCCCCGTGATAGCGCGGCCGGGCGGGCTTGGGAAGGCGAAATCGGGGCGGCGAATGCGCAACTTCATCCTTGCGCGCCCGAGCCGCGTTCCCTTGAATCCTCCCTGTGTCCGATCCGACCCCCAATCCGCGCCTGCTGTTCCAGCAACTCGACTCCGGCCGCATCAGCCGCGAGCAGTTTCGCGCGGCCATGGGCGAGCATGCGCGCGAGATCATCGGCGAGATGATCGACGACCACGCCAACCCGGCGATGGCCTTTCTCGAGCAAATGCTCAGCCGGCGCGCCGCCTCGAAGCTGCTGCGCCGGCACGAGGAGCCGGTCATCCGCGAGGTGCTGCTGGCCCTGGCCGAGATCGAGGACTTTCCGCCGGCGCGCTGGCTGTGGAATGCCGCGCATCCGCACATCCCCCTGCACGCCTTTTTCCGCACGCGCCGCGTGCCGGTGTTCCGCATCACCGGCATTGAAGCCCTGCCGCAGATGGTGACGGTGACGGTTGAACACGGGGCCGCCGAGCTGCTGCGCGAGGAGTTCCGCCTGCGCCGCGACCGCCGCGGCCGGCTTGGGCTGGAGCACCGGCGCAGCCTGGCCTGAGCGCGGCGGGGCGGGCACGCAGGAAAAAGTCCGCTAAGAAGCGCCGCTTTCGCGCGTCTACTGGGTGCCCATGAAAAACATTCTCGCCGTCCTGCTCGCCAGCGCCACCCTCGCCTCCGCCGCCACCACCGTCACGCTCGAGGGCGTGCACAACTGCTGCAAAAGCTGCACGAACGGCATCGTCAAGGCCGCCGCCGGTCTCAAGGACGTTGAAGTGACCGCCGACGGCGAAACCGTCACCATCACCGCCAAGAGCAAGGCCAACGCCAAGAAGGCGGTCGAGGCCATCCTCGAAGCCGGTTACTACGGCAAGGTCAGCGAGGAATCCTTCGCTGCCAGCCCCAAGGCCGACAAGACCCTCAAGGAAGCCACCGTCACCGGCGCCCACCTCTGCTGCCAGAAGTGCGTCAACGCCATGAGCGAGGCGGTCAAGTCCGTGCCGGGCGTCACCGAGGCCGAGATCGTCTCCAAGCAGAGCACCTTCACCGTCAAGGGTGAGTTCTCGAGCCAGGCGCTCATCGCCGCGATGAACAAGGCCGGTTTCCACGGCAGCCTCAAGTAACCGGCCAGCCCCCCAATCCAGCTCTTTGACCGTCAAGGCGCCCGCGTCTTGACGGTCTTGCCATCTCAGACTCCTTCTATTCCCATGGCCCTGCTCCTCAACGGCGAACCGGTCGACGAAGAACTCATCGAAGCGGAGTTCAACCAGGTGAAGGGTCATTACGAGCGTCTGCTCATGGTGTCCTGCTGCGAGCGCGATGCCGAGTTCCGCGCCACCGCCAAGGACAATGTGCTGTCGCGCCTGCTGCTCAACCAGGAGGCGGCCAAGCGATTTCCCGAGGTCGATGAGTCCGAGGTGACTGCCCGACTGGAGAAGCTCATCGAGCAGGCCGGCGGCGAGACCCGCTTTTACATGAATCTCGGCATGCCGGTGAAGGACGAGGCGCTGGTGCGCCAAAACGTCGCCGGCGGTGTCCGCCTCGACAAATTGCTGGCCGAGGTTTACGGCGAGGATCCCGAGTTCAGCGACACGGATCTGCGCGCGTACTACGACAGCCACCTCGACCAGTTCATGAGCGAGGAGATGATCCGCGCCGCGCACATCACCAAGAGCCTGCAGGGCGCCAGCAGTCGCACGGCCGTCTATCAGGAACTGCGCGACCTGCGCGAGCGCCTGCTCGCCGGTGAGGACTTCATGCTTCTGGCCGAGCAGCACCGCAGCGGCGAGCAGCAGCAGATCGATCTCGGCTGGTTCAAGCGCGGCGAGTTCATGGAGGAGTTTGAGACCATCGCCTTCTCCATGCGCACCGGCGAGATCAGCCCGGTGTTCGTCACCCAGCTCGGCTTCCACCTGTGCACGGTGCTGGAGCGTCGCGCGGCCGAGCCGCTGCCGTTCCCGGCGGTTCAGGACGCGGTGCGCGAGCGCCTGCTCGAAGTGCGCAAGGACGCGCAGTTCAACGCCTTCATCGAAGGCCTGAAGGCTTCGGCCGTGATCGAGGACACCGATCCACCGGAGTCGGATAGCGCCGGTCACTGACCGGTCCCTGCCGCCCGCAGGCGGCAGGACCTCGCGGGATCAGGACGACAGTGCCGGCGTCTCAGCCGACTTGTCCGACTTGTCCGAATCGTCGGACCCGTCCGACTCCACCACGGCTTCCTCCGTGGCATGGTGCGCCTCCTCGGCGGCGACCTCGGCCTCGACGCGCGCCTTCTCGCTGCGCACCGGCCGCCCCTCGTCCTGGGTCATGCGCACGCCGACAGGCTTGCTGACGCCGAACTCCTGCATGGTGACGCCATAGATCACGTCGGCGCGGCCCATCGTGCGCTTGTTGTGGGTGACGATGATGAACTGCGAGTTCTCGATGAAATTGTCGAGCATCTTGAGGAAGCGCGAGATGTTCGATTCATCGAGCGGCGCGTCGAGCTCGTCGAGCACGCAGAACGGGCTGGGCTTGACCTGGTAGATCGAGAAGAGCAGGGCGACCGCCGTCATGCTGCGCTCGCCACCGGAGAGCAGGGTGATGGTCTGCAGTTTCTTGCCCGGAGGCTTGGCGATGATCTCGATGCCGGACTCGAGCGGGTCGCTCTCGTCGACCAGCATGAGGTCGGCCTTGGCCTGCGGGCCGAACAGCTCCTTGAAGTTGGCCTGGAAGAAGTTGCGCACGAGCTGGAAGGTCTCGGCGAACATCGTCTTGGTGGTCTCGTTGATCTTGGCGATGACCTGCAGCAGCTCCTCCTTCGAGCGGACGAGGTCGGCGTGCTGGCTGTCGAGGAAGTTGTGGCGCTCCTCGAGTTCCTCAAACTCCTGGATGGCGTCGAGGTTGACCGGGCCGATGCTGTCCAGCTTCTGGCGCAGGTCGCCGACCACGCTCGAGACGAAGTCCCAGTCGGGATGGCCCTCCTCGCCGGGGATCTCGATCTGTTCGAGGTCGAGCACCTCCTCGTCGGCTTCGACCACCGCCGGTTCCGGAGCCGGCTCGGGCTCGGCAACAGCTTCGACCGGGGTGGCCTCTCCCGTGGCATCACTGGTCGGTTCGGCTTCCGAGCCGGCCTTGCGCTTCTCACCGCGGCTGCGATTCTTCTTCTGCTCGGCGATGCTGAGCATGAGCGCGTGGTAATCGGGCTCGAAGGCGGAGATGTGGAAGTTGTAGCGTTCCTGGACCTGGTTGACGAGGTTTTCCAGGCGCAGATCGACGCGGGTGAGTTGGACTTCCAGACGGTTGCGCGAGTCGCCAAGACCGTTGAGCTGCTGGCGCAGCTGGACGAGCTGGGTTTCGAGGGCGCTGACCTTTTCAAAGGCGGCGGCGCGCTCCTCGGTGCGGCCCTGCAGGTGCTCCTCGATCGAGGCGATGGCGCCACGCTGAGATTCGACCTGTTCGGCAAACCGGGCGTTTTCGGCGACGCTCTGCTCGATGCGCGACTGCCAGGTGCAGATTTCCTGGTCGAAGCGCTGGATGGCCGACTGCAGCTCGTGCAGGCGGGCGGCCATCGGCGCCTTCTGGCGGTTGATCGAGTTCAGCGCGCTCTCCTCGAGGGCGAGGGCCGTGCGCAGTTCGTTGAGCTTTTCCGAGGACTCCAGCTCGCGGCGCAGGAAGGATTCCATCTCGAGCTCGAGCTCGCCCTCGTGGATGCGTGCGCCCTCGAGCTGTTCCTGGGCCAAGGCGGCCTGCTCGCGCTGCCAGGTGATCTGGGCCTCTGCCGACTGCATGCGCGAGGCGATCTGGTTCTGGTCCCACTCCAGGCTCTCCAGTTTTGTGGTGGCCTGCTGCAGGGCACGCTGCACGACCGTCAACTGGCCCTGCAACTGGGAGAACTCCTCGCGCACGCGCTGGCTCTGCTCGCGCAGGCCGATTTCCTCGCGCTGCATCTCTTCCAGCTGCGCGCGCAACTGGGCGGCGGTCTCCTCCTTTTCCAGGAGCTGGAATTCGAAGCCCTCGAGTTCGCTGCGCAGGCCGCGCACCTCGGCTTCGCGGCGCAGCATGGACGCCGCCTCCTCCTTGGTGGCGCCGCCGTGGATGATGCCGTCGGCGCCGATGAATTCGCCCTTGAGGGTGGCGATGGCCGCGTCGGGCAACTGGCGCTTCAGGCGCAGGGCGGTGTGCAGATCGTCGACAATGAGAACGTTGCTGAGCAGTCGGTCGGTGATCTCCTGGGCGCCGGGTTTGGCGCGCACCTTGTCGACCGCCCAGGCGATGGCGCCGCCGGGCACCAGCTGGCGGTCGGGCAGGGCGCGCAGGGTGACGAAGTCCTGGGGCAGCAGGGCGGCCTTGCCGAGCTGCTGACCGGACAGGCGGTCGAGGATCTGCGAGGCGAGTTCGCTGTTGGTCAGCAGCACCGCCTGCAGGTGGTCGCGCAGCGCCGCCTCGATGGCGGCGATGAACTGCGGTTCCACCTCGATCGACGAGGCCAGCAGGCCGCGCACGCCCGTGGAGAAGACCTCGGGGTTGTCGAGCCCCTTGAGCACCTGCTGGGTGCCCTCGGCGAGGCCCTCGCCCTTCTGCAGGAGCTGCTCGAGGATCTCGATGCGCGAACGGCGCTGGGTGACCGCGCGCTGGAGGTCGGTCAGTTCCTCCTGCAGCGCATCGCGACGGGCGCGCTTGTCGTGGATGTCGCGCGCGCACTGCTTGGCCTTTTCCTCCAGCTCCGTGCGGCTCTGCTCGAGTTCCTGGATGAGGCGCTGAAGTTCGTCGTACTCGACCTGGCTGGCCTCGCGCGCCTGGGCGGCCGACTGGCGATCGTGGGCCAGGCTTTCGTGGCGCTGGCGATCGGCGCTGATCTGCGAGGTCAGGCTCTGCGCGCGCGCCTCGGCGGCGGCAATCTGGCCCTCGAACTGGCGGATCGCCTCGCGGGCGTTGCGGCGCGACTCATCGAGGCGGCTGCGGTCGGGCAGGATGGCGTTGTGCACAGCCAGGTGCTCGTTGAGCGCCTGGCGACGGGTCTCCAGATTGGCGCCGAGCGACAGCACCTGTTCGTCGGCGTCGGCCAGTTCCTGGCGCTGCTGCTCGAGCATCTGCCGGCCCTGTTCGATCTGCTCCTCGTTCTGGCGGATGCGGCCCTGCAGTTCCTCGGTGCGCTCATTGTTGAAGCCGATGCGGCCCTCGGCGCTCTGCACCTGGCTGCGCAGTTCCTGGGCCTGCTGGCGCAGCTGGTTGATCTGCGATTCGACCGTGTGATAGGCCTCGCGCGTCTCCATCGCCTCGGACTCGGTGGCCTGCAGGCGCGACTGCAGCTCGTCGAGCTGGGCGGTCAGCATGCGCACGTGGTTTTCCGTCTCGCCCTTCTCGGCGCTGAACTCGGTGTAGTGCTTGTGCGCGAGGTGGGTGTCGAACATGCGCACATCGTCGAGCAGGGTCTGGTAGCGGCGCGCCTTGGCGGCCTGCCGCTGCAGCGATCCCATCTGTCGCTTCACCTCGGCGATGACGTCGGCGACGCGCAGCAGGTTGGCCTCGGTGTACTCGAGCTTGCGCAGCGCCTCCTTCTTCTGGCCCTTGAACTTGGTGATGCCGGCCGCTTCCTCGAACACCGTACGCCGGTCCTCGGGCTTCGAGCTCAGCAGCATGTCGATCTGGCCCTGGGCCATGATCGAGTAGGCCTGGCGACCAATGCCGGTGCCGGAGAACAGCTCGTGGATGTCCTTCAGTCGGCAGACGGTGCCGTTGAGGCGGTACTCGCTGCGGCCGTCGCGGAAGACACGCCGGCAGATCGCCACCTCGTTGTAATCGACCCCGAGCGCCTGCTCGCAGTCGGCCATGGTCAGCACGACCTCGGCCATGCCGACCGGCTTGCGCTTGTCGGTGCCATTGAAAATGACGTCGGCCATCTCATCCCCGCGCAGGGCCTTGGCCGAGGTTTCGCCAAGCACCCAACGGATGCCGTCGACGACGTTCGACTTGCCGCAACCGTTCGGACCGACAATGCCGGTGACGCCCTTGTGGAACTCGAAGTGGGTCTTGTCCGCGAAGGACTTGAAACCGTGCAGGGTGAGGCTCTTGAGATACATGGCGGGCGAAAGGAAAAGGACCGTCGCCAGTATCCATGATTCGCGCCGGGAAGGGCAAGAACGAAGCCCTCAAATTCCCACATCTTGTGGATGCTTAGCTCATCTTAAACAAGATGCGGGACGCTGACGTTCCAAGAACGTGTGAATAAGCCGCAGGGCTGTGAACAAGCAAGGATGTGGCGCTGAAATTCGCCGCGCCATCGCCTGGCACTGGACCCGGCTGGCCAAGGCCTTCAGGCCAGCGGCGGGCAGTAATTGAGCAGCTCGATCTCGAAGGCGTGCTTCTTCTCCGGCTGGATCTCGACGACGCTGAGGCTGCCGTAGTCGATGTTGAAGTGGGCCATGTGCTTGAGCGGCTGGCCGAGCAGCAGGGCGAGGATGACGCGGATGATGCCGCCATGGCAGAACACCGCGACCCGGCGGTGCGGGTTGTCGTGCAGGATCTTTTCGAGGGCCGGCTGCACGCGGTGGGCAAGTTCGCGGCCGTTTTCGCCATTCGGAATGCCGGCCTCCTCAATGAGCTCCAGCCAATCGAAGGCGCTGACCCCGAAGTGCTCCTGCACGCCCTCCCAGCGGTACCCGGTCCAGTCGCCGAAATCGACCTCGCGCAGGCTGGGAATGATGACCGGCTTCAAGCCGGTGGCCTCGGCCAGCGGGGCCAGGGTTTCCTGCACGCGGCGCATGGGACTGGCGTAGAGGCCGTCGAGCGGGGTGTCCTTGAGCCACTGGGCAACCGCACGCGCCTGGCGCTGGCCGTGCTCGGACAGGCCCATGTCGATGCGGCAACCGCCGAAGACCTTGTGGTAGCGTTCCTCGACCTCGCCGTGGCGGATCAGGTACAATTGGGTGGGATGGTTGGGCAGGTGCGGCTTCAAGGCAGGACATTCATGGACGAGGTCGCGACCGCGTTCAAGGCGTCGCGGCAAAAAGGCGTTTCAGGCGCGGGCCGTCAGATGCGCCAGCACGGCCTGCAGGGCATCGTCGACGACCTGCTCGAGGGTGCGCCCCTCCGAGTTGTCGATCTGCACCCAGCGCACCCCGCGCGCCTGCAGGGCGGCGCAGGTGGCGGGATCGCAGCGGCTCACCCGCGGCGGCTCCGGCGGCACCGGCACCCGGCCGGCAAGCACGTCGGCGAGTTCGGCCGCGGTCAGCGCGGGTTCGCAGAACTTGGCATTGAACTGCGCCAGCAACTCGGCCCGTCGCTCCGCCGGCAGGGCGGCCAGGCGTTCGCGGCTGCGCGCGGCGCCGTGCAGGCGCTCCTCGCCATGCAGGCGGGCGAGCTTGGCCTTGGCGCGCAGGATGCGCCGCTGTTCGAGGGTGGCGGGATCGGCGACCAGTTGCAGGATGAGATCGGGCAGCAGGTCGCCGGGCAAGGCCGGCACATGGGCCGCGTGCAGCGACAGGCGCAGCACCCCCTGATCGACCAGGGCCACCTGGGCGCCGCGGGCGAGGCAGCTTCGGCCGATGCCGAGGGTGGAGACGAGGTCGAACCAGGCGCGGGCGCGGGCAATCACGGGCGCGCGGCGGCTGAGCTGCCAGGCCGCGCGCAGATGGCCGGGATGCAGGGCGAGCCAGAGGCGGCGCTGGAAATGCCGCCAGTGCCGGCGCCGGCGCGGCTGGTCCTTCTCCGGCAGGGCGGCGACACAACCCTCGCCAAGCCTTTCGCGCAGGCGCCGGGCAAGCAGGGGGGCAACCGTGGTTTTGCCAACGCCACTGGCGCCGGCGAGTTCAATCAGGGGCATGTGTGCCAGCGTCGGCGAGATGGGGCGCCCGGGCAAGGCTATGCGGCGGGAAAAAAAAGCGCGGCGGCCCGCAGGGACCGCCGCGCTGGATGGGACAAGCGACTACTCGATGAAGTAGAACTGCCGGGTGTTGAGCGTGGCCCAGAGGGCGTCGCCGCGCCCCTTCTCGGCATCGGCAGCGACTACCGGCAGCAGCAGTTCGCGCTCCTCGGAGGTCGGCTTCCGGCTGAACAGCGACAGGTAGATCGTCTCGATGGCCGCCTCGGGCGTCTTGGCGCGGGCCAGCGCGCGGGCGATGACCGTGTAGGGGTTGAGCAGGTCGTTGAAGGTGTCGCCGTTGAGCAGTTGCAGGGCCTGGGTGACGCTGGCCTCGTGGTTGGAGTTGTCGACCAGCTCGCGGTCGCTCTGGCCGAAGGTGCGCAGGAAGTGACCGTTCGGGGCCGGGCTGCGCAGGTCGGCGGCGCGCACCATGGTGGTGTCGCGCAGGCGTTCCCAGGAGGCGAGCGCCGCCTTGTCCTGCTTGCTGCGCACCGCAAAGGTTTCGGCATCGCGCTGCAGGCGGGCCTTCTGAATCTCGTTGAGGCGGGCGCGCTCCTGGCGGGCGACAACGTTGAGGGCGTCGTCGATGGTCAGGCCCTCGTCCTGCTTGGCCTTGAGCAGGGCGGTGATTTCGCGGGCGAACTCGAGGTCGTCGGTCTGTTCCTTGAGCTTGCCGTCGCGGGCGAGCTCGGCGAATTTCTTGAAGCCCATCGTGTAGACCACCTCCTGCACGGCCTCATTGATGCGGCTGCGCTGGCTGGTGACGATGCGGCGGGCTTCGCGGATGGCTTTCTCGTCGTTGGACTTCTGGGCCTCGACGAGCTTTTCCTGGGCCTGGCGCACATCGGCGGCGAGCTGCTTCTGGAGGGCGGCGATCTTGGCGGCACCGGCAGTGAGTTCCTGGGCGGAGAGGGCGTTGAGGGCGCGGTCGAGCCATTCGATGCGGCGCAGGGCGACCGTGCGGTCGACGCGGGCGGCGGCATTCGGCACGTCGACACCGGGCTTGTGCAGGGTGACGACGCTGTCCCAGATCTGTTCGGCGCTCATGCGGCGGAGCAGGGGGCCGGGGAAGTGGTAGGTCTCACCGAGCTCGACGTCGCGCGTGCTGGCCGCGCGCTGGTAGGTGGAACTGTTGTAGAGGATGCGCAGATACTCCTTCAGGTCGTAGTTCACCTGCTTCATCGTCTGCTCCAGGTGGGCCATGAGCTGGGGATTGCTCGGCACGGTCGAGTCGGTGATCTCGTCGACCGGCTCAATGACGCCCATCCCCATGGCCTTTTTCCACAGGCGGTTGGCGATGACGAGGGTGAAGCGCGGGTTGTCCTTGGAGGCCATCCAGCGGGCGTAGGATTCGGCCGGCTTTTCGTTCTCATTGACGATCTTGCCATCCTTGGCGAAGGCGGCGGGGATGACCGGCTCGATGACCGCCTTCGGCTTGGCGTCGCTGTACTGGTAGTCATGCGGCAGGCGCAGGGCGCGCTTGTCGGTCTGGTCGACGACGTAGTTGTAGCGCAGCGGCCGCAGGATCTCGGTCATCGCCTTGCCCATTTCCTTGCCGGAGAAACCCTCCGACATCATGCCGGCCGACTTGGCCTTTTTGCGGCTGGAGCGACCGTAAAACGCCTCGGCGAGCAGCGGGTTCGACAGGCCGTTGGAACCGGTCATGCCGTAGGTGTGGGCGGCCATCTGGTAATAGTCCATCTGGCTCCACTTGTCGAAGGGATGGTTGTGGCACTGGGCGCAGACCATGCTCGTGCCGAGGAAGACCTGGGTGGTCACCGCCATGTTGTCGAGCGGCATGTTGTAGTCGCGGATGTAGAAACCGACCGCGCCGTTTTCATAGGTCTTGCCATCGGCGGTGACCAGCTCGCGCACCATCTGGTCGTAGGGCTTGTTGTTGCGCAGTGACTCGCGCAGCCAGTCGGCGTAGGCGTAGCCGGCCGGCAGGCTCTGGCCGCCGCCGACCGACTGACTTTTCAGGCGCAGCAGGTCGGACCAGAAATTGAAGTGGTGCTGGACGTAGCCGTCGGACTCGAGCAGGCGGTCGATCAGCTTCGCGCGCTTGTCGGGATCGCCATCGGCGAGGAAGTCGGTCGTCTCCTTGAGGGTCGGAATGCGGCCAACCAAATCCAGATGGATGCGGCGAACAAAGGCTTCGTCGCTGACCGGGGCGTTGGGCTGGATCTTTTCCTTCACCAGTTTGGCGAGCACAAGTCGGTCGATCTCGGCCGCCTTGGCGCGCAACTCGTCGGCCGGCAGGCCGGCGGCCGCCAGCGAGTGGAGGGCCAGCAGGCTCAAAAGAAGGGGAAGGGGCGATTTCATGGGGGTGACGTGCGCGAAAACGAGGTCGTCCCCGGCATCTTTCACCCGGGTGGAAAAGTTTCGCGCCCGGCAGCCCGGGCTTGCGACCGCCTCGCAGCGGGCTATCAACCCCCATGGCGCGGCCGTTCGGCGGTCGCGTTCTCTTTGAGTCCGGTGGCGGCATGAGCCACCGGCAGCCGTTTGCAGATGCAGGGAAGGCCGTGAGAACCGGCCACAGTGGCGCTGCGGTATCGGGTCACAATTCCGCGACGCGCGGGCCGGCGACGGCACGCGGGTGAAGCCAATCGGGGGCAACCCCGGTGAAGGCGAGCGGGAAAGGCGAGGGGAAGAATTTCAGATTTCAGATTTCAAATTTCAGATTGGAATCCCGGAATTTGAGATTGGAGATTCTTCTCCCTCACAAACCCGGAGTCCGAATATCTCGCTGCGAACGCTCACTCCCGCCCCTCCGAGTGGAGGCTGGCGGGCCAAACTTCATCGCAACAATGAAGGGTGGGATCGGGTGTGCCGCGACGGCCTCTGCCAAAGGGGTCGATATCGCGCGCCCCCGTTCTTGCCGCAGCATCGCAAGAAAACACACATGACCCAGACATCCTGGGGCCTGCGCGCCATGGGCGCGGCCGGCCTCGCTTGGACCTGCGCCGGCTTCGCCGCCGACGCGGAGTCCACGAAACCCAACGCATCCACGAAGGGCCGACTGCCCTCCGTCGTGGTGACCGCCACCAAGACCCCGACCCCGCCCGATCGCACGGCCGCCAGCCTGACCGTGATCGACCGCGCCGAGATCGAGCGCCAGCAATTCCGGCTGCTGGCCGACGCCCTGCGCCTCGTGCCCGGGCTGACGCTCGCTGACCGCGGCGCGCCCGGCACCGTCTCCGGCGTCTTTATGCGCGGCACGAAGACCGAACACACGGGCCTGCTCATCGATGGTCGGCCGGTGCCGGCCAACCTGGCCGGCGCCTACAATCTGGAGACGACGCCGCTCGACAACATCGAGCGGATCGAAGTCCTGCGCGGACCGGCCTCCAGCCTGTACGGTGGCAAGACCATCGGCGGCGTCATCCAAATCCTGACGCGCAGCGGTCGCGGCCTGGAGAAACCCGAGAGCTCGGCCTTCTTCGAGGCCGGCAGCTACGGCAGCTTCCGCGAGGGCGTCAGCACCCTTGGGGCCGCCGGCGACTTCGACTGGGCTTTCGAGGCCAGCAGGGCCGACGTGCACGGCCAGCGGGTCAACAGTCGCTTCGAGCAGAGCAGCGCCAACGGCCGCACCGGCTGGCAGCTTGGCGACACCCTGCGCCTGGAACTGGACGGTCGCTGGTACGAGGCGGAGACCGGCCTGCCCGGCACCCGCTTCAACAACGATCCGGACGACCGCCTGCTGACCGAGTTCTGGAGCGTTTCGCCGCGCCTGATCTGGGACACCAGCCCGCGCTGGCGACAGACCCTGACCTGGTCCTACAACCGCTTCCGGCAGGTCGCCGACGGCTTCACCAGCCCCTTCAACCCGAACAACCGCTCGACCGTGCGTCACCACTTCTGGGAATACCAGAGTGAGTTCCGCCCGGTTGATCGCTGGACGCTGACGGCGGGCCTGTGGCTGCAGGACCTGAACTTCAGCCGCTTCAACGACAACCTCGGCGTGCGTGACATCGACCAGAACGAGACCAATGGCGCGGTCTACCTGCAGTCGCAGGCGGAGATCCTGCCCGGCGTGAACCTGGTCAACGGCCTGCGCTACGACCGTTACTCGGACTTCGAGGATGCGGTCACTTGGCGCGCCGGCCTGAGCTGGCGCGTGCCCGGCCTCGGCAGCCTGCTGCACGGCAACTACGGCACCGCCTTCTCGCCGCCGAGCGGCCAGGACCGCGAGCCGGCGCTGTTTGGCAACCCGCAGCTCGCCGAACCCGAGCGCAGCCGCGGCTGGGAAATCGGCCTCGAACAGCCCATCCCGGCGGCGAAGACCACCGTGAATGCAACCTTCTTCCGCAATGAGCTGAGCGACATCTACCAGTTCGACCTCGCCAGCTTCGCCCTGCAGCCGATCGGCCGCGCCCGCACCCAGGGTGTGGAACTCGGCGCGCGCTGGCAGCCCTGTGAGTCGGTCGGACTGCACGGCTCGTGGAACTACCTCGATGCCGATGACCTCAGCGGCGACGTCCGCTTGGTGCGCCGGCCGCGCCACACGCTGGCGGGCGGCATCGTGCTCAAGCCGCATGAGCGACTCACCCTCAGCCTGAGCGCGCTCTATGTCATGGACCGCGAGGACTTCGATCCGGTGACCTTTGCCCAGAAGGATCTCGAGGACTACCTGCTCGGCCGGCTGTCGGCCAACTGGCGGGTGCGGTCGAACCTGGAGGTCTTCGCCCGCATTGAGAACCTCTTTGGCGACAACTACGAGGAGGCGGCCGGTTTCCCGGCCTTCGACACCGGCGCCTATGCCGGGGTGAAGATTCGATTCTGAGTCGCACCTGCTTTCGGCGGCGGTTCGCTCCGGCGGGCCGCCGCTTCTTGTTAGAGCACGAGCGCCTGCTCGACGACCGCGCGCGCGGCCTCGACCTCGTCGTTGATGACGACGGTGGCGCCGAGGCGCTTGAGGCGCTCGACGTCGGAGGCGAAGCGGGCGCGGGTGATCACCGGCACCTCCGGGCGCAGCTCGCGGATCAGGGCCAGCGCCTCCTTGGTGAGGGTGGCGTCGGGGAAGGTGAAGGCGACCAGCCGCGCCTGTTTGAGGCGGGTGAGCTGCCAGGTTTCCTCGTGGGTGGCATCGGCAAAGATGACGGCTTGTCCCTGCTTTTTCAGCTCGCGCACGGTGTCGGCATTGAGTTCCACCACAAGCGTGGGCACCCCCTCGTTGAGGAAGGCTTGGTTGAGCTGGCGGCCCACCGGCCCGTGGCCGCAGATGATGGCGTGGCCGGTTAGCGACTCCATTTTTTGACGCAGCGGCGCGGAGTCCGGCAAGAGCGGCCGGTGGCGTCCCCAGCCGCGTTTTTCCAGCCACTGGCCGAGGGGTTCGCCGAAACGGATGCAGGCGGGCAGCAGGCCCATGCTCAAAGCGGCGGCGGCGATCAGGGTCTGCTGGGCGGCGGGACTCCACAGCCCGGCCGGTCCGGCCTTCTGCAGCAGGACCAGCGAAAACTCCCCGGCGCTGGACAGGCCGATGCCGGCCATGAGCGCCTGGCGATGGGCCAGGCCGAGGCGACGGGCAATCAGCGTGATGAGCCCAGTCTTGGCCACCATCAGCAGCACGGTCAGGCCGAGGATGGCTGGCCAGTGGGCGGCCGCCACGCTGAGATCGACCATCAGGCCGACCGAGACAAAGAACAGCGTCAGGAACAGGTCCTTGATCGGCAGGATGTCGGCCAGGATGCGGTGCTTGTAGATCGACTCGCTGACCGCCAGGCCGGCGACGAAGGCGCCGAGGGCGAGGCCGAGCTGGAGCAGGCCGCCGACAAAGGCCAGGCCCAGGCAGGAACCGACGACGCTGAGGGTGAAGAGTTCGCGGTTGCGGGTGCGGGTCACCGCATGCAGCAGGGCCGGGATGATCCAGCGCGCGCTGACGCCGGCGAGCACGACAAAGAGCCCGCCGCGACCGAGCAGGGAGCCGGTGCGCGCCAGCAGCGAGGGTTCATCGGCGCCGCCACCGCCGTTGAGCAGCAGGGGCAGGAAGAGGAAGAAGACGATGATGAAGAGGTCCTGAAAGATCGCCACCGCCAGGGCCATGCGCGCACCGGGGCTGGACTCGAGACCCAGGTCCTGAAAACTCTTCAGGCTGACCGCGGTCGAACTCATCGCCAGCGCCACCGCGAGCAGCACGATGCCGGCCCAGGGCAGGTTGGCAAAGGCCCAGGCCGAGGCCGCCGCCAGAGCCATGCACGAACCCATCTGCCAGCCGCCACCGACGAAGGCCTGGCGGCGCAGGTAACGCAGCTCGCCCAGCGAAAACTCCAGGCCGAGGGTGAACATCAGCAGCATGACGCCGAACTCGGACATCTGGCTGATGCTGGCCTCAGTCTCGCCACCGCCCAGCAGGTCGAGCACGCCGCTGTTGGCCAGCAGCACCCCGCAGAGGAAGTAACCCGCGAGCAGCGACTGCTGCAGGCGCAGCAGCAGCAGCGACACGCCGACGACCGCCGTCAGCATCAGCGCCAGCAGCGTGAACAGCGGCGGCAGGCCCTCGGCGGCGGCGAGCAGGGCGGGGAATGGCATGGGGCCATTTGCGCGGAAGGCCGCGTCGCCTCAAGTGGGAATCGCTGGGTCCCCGGCTTTTTTCAGCTCACTTGCCAAGCCGGTCGAGCAGGTTGCGGGTGATGCGCGTCACCGCCTTGTCACCGCCGGTGAGACCGTGGGCCCAGTCGGTCGTGCCCGCCGTGAACACGGTGCCGCCGCGGGTGTACACACCCATGCAGGCGGCGCCGGTGCGACCCTTCTCCCACTTCTCATACCACTCCGCATCATCCGGATGCCAACGCGCCTCACAGGTGCCGAGTACTTCAAAGGTCTTCGGACTGCCGTCGCGCCCGGTCGGGTAGGGCAGGCCTTCGCGCCACTCGAGCTCACAGCCGTCGCACTCGTAGCCGACAATGGTGTCCTTGCCGCCAAAGGCGTCGCCGCGCTTCAGGCCGGTGCCCTCAAACAGCCAGTGGTCGGGCCGGTGCACGGTGTAGGCGGCCGGGCCGTCCATGAACTGACCGTGGCTGCGGTGGTAACCGCCCCAGAGAAAGCCGACCCCGGTGAGCTGGGTCTCGGGGCGACCCAGCAGGTGGTGGCTCCACAGGGTGCTGAGGGTGGCGCGGTCGCTCTCCTTGAAGACCGGATCGAGGTGGTAGTTCTGCTTCCAGCAGGTGTAGGCACGGCCACCGTCCTCGTTGCGCACCTGCCAGCAGCAGGTGTTGCCACTGAAGAAGCAGACGTTGCCGCCGCGACCGATGAAGGCTTCCAGTTGGTCGCGCATCGGGGTCGACCAGTACTCATCGTGGCCGACGCTGAGCACGAGCCGGTAGGTCTTGAGGATCTCGGGGTGAAATTCGAGGTCGTTGTTGGCGGCGAACTCGAGGGTGTAACCCTGTGCCTCGGCCCACTGCACGAAGGGCAGTTCCCAGCGCGAGAACTGCGGGGCGGCCGGGCGCTCGAAGCTGACCCGGTGGCCCTGGTTGTTCGAGAGGCTGTTGTAGGCGTAGACGCTGAAGCCGCCCCAGTTGTTGTAGGCGTTGTAGGTGTTGGTGGCGAGCTGCAGCAGGATCTGCGAGGTGGACCCCGGTTTGGCGGTGCGGACGATGAAGAAGGCGGATCCCGCGCCCGTGCGGGCACCGCGCGCGGTCCACTTGCCGCCGCGGTCGGCGGCCTTCAGGGTCACCTCATAATAACCCGATTTCCAGTCGGCCCCGACCGGGATGTCGAGCGCCACCGGCCAGCCGCAGCCGTTGGCCGAGGCGTCCTCGGGCACGGCATGCGCCGCGCCCTTGACGCCGGCCTTGCGCCAGACGACCTCGCGCTCGCGGCCCAGGCGGGCGACCTCGACCTCAAAGGTCGGGGCCGTGGTGCTGACATGCAGCGATACGGGTTCGCCCTGGGCAACGCTGACCTTGCCGGCATAGCCGTCGATGTAGAGGGAGGGCGGCGCCTCGGCGAAGGCGGCGGCGACGGCGGTCAGGAGGAGCAGGAAGGCACGCATCCCAAGCCTACGTGCTGGCGCGGCGCTTCTGGCAGGGAATGCTCAGGACCGGGCCACCGTCACGGGCAGGGCCGGCAGGGTTTCCACCTCGGGTTCGACACCCTCGCCTGGCGGGCCGGGGAAGTTTTCGTCGATGAACCGCCGCCAGGTGTCCTTGGTCGGCTTCGACAGCAGGTGCTGGACCTCCTCCGCGCAGTCGCCACAGAGCAGCACGCCCTGGTGCAGGCGGTCGCCCGCACAGAGGCCGGTGATGACATAATCGTCGAGCCCCTCGCTGGCTCTGTTGCAGACCGAGCAGTGGTCGAGACCGCGGTCGAGGTCGACGTGGCCGTCCTGGAACTCGGCGAGGCGCTGCTTGGATTCGCCGGAGAACTCCTCCATCATCGCGCTGCGGCAGTGATGGCAGAGGGCGTATTCCATGACGCACTCGCCCCTGCGGTAGGCCTTGGAAACATGGTAACCGCCGGCGTCATCGATCAGGGTCTCGCCGCAGCGCGTGCAATGGCGGAAGGGTCGGCCCTCGTACTCGCAGTCCAAGTCCGGCGGAATCGGGGGCGGTTCGTCCATGCCGGCAAGATGCGCCTCGGGCCCGGATCGGCAAGCCCGGGCCGCGGATTTCGCCGCTTGACGCAGAGGAGGCGAGGTGGTGTTGACGGGCGGCGGCGCCAACTACACCGTGGAAAGCACCATTGATAGCGTGGTTTCCCTCCTCAACAGCACTCCTGCCGTCACCGAGCGCCTGACCGCCAGTGGCTCGGGCACAAAGGTCCTCCAGGCGCTACCCTCAATGCCGCTGTCGGGCGGGGTGGCTCGTGCTTCGGTGGTGACGGCTGCCGCTCTCGTGGCGCTCTTTCAGAGTGTGTCCTCTGTCGCGGAGGCCATGACGGCCGCGGTGATGGGCGATCCCACGGCCATTGTCCAACCCGCAGAGCTTTTCCTGTCCGGCGGGCAGGCCCCGGCCAGTGTCTCGACCGTAGATGAGGTGGTGGGACTGCTCAACGGCACCCCCGAGGTGGCGGAACTCATCCAAACCTCGGGCAGTGGCGAGACCGTCGTCACGGCCGGCTCGGTCAGCCTCAGCGGAGGCGGCGAGCAGGTCAACCCGACCGGCACCCGCACCTACGGCTGGGACGTCCATGGGCGCCTGGCCCAGGTCAGCCTGCCCAACGGCCAGGTCCACAGCTACAGCTACGACTACCGCACACGGCGGATCGGGCTGCAGCAGACGGCGGCCGGTGCTGAACCCGCCAAGTCAACGGCGGTGGTGTTCAGTGGCGGCCTCAGTCTGGCTGAATACGAAAGTCAAGCCACCCAAACCACGATCGCCAGTCCCAGCCAGAGCACGGTGCGCTACGTGCGCGGCCCCGACATGGGCGGCGGGGTGGGTGGCCTGCTCTACAGCCGGCGCGCCCAGGCGGTGAAGTTCAACCTCAGCAATGGCCGTGGTGATATCGTGGCCCAGAGCGACACATCGGGCGCGCTCACTTGGACGGCGAGCTACGAGGCCTACGGCAAGCGCACCAAGGAGACGGGCGAGAACCTCGACAAGCAACGCGGCAACAGCAAAGACGAGGACCCGACGGGTTTGCTCAACGAGGGCTTCCGGTATCGGGACCTGGAGACCGGGGTTTGGCTGAGCCGTGACCCAGCGGGGTTTGTGGACGGGCCGAACGTGTATGCGTATGTGAAACAGAACCCGTGGACTAGCTTCGATCCTCATGGTCTTTGGAGTTGGAGTTCATTCGGTAAGGGGCTAGCCGTAGGGGCGGCGTTTGCAGCCGCAGTAACGGCGGCTGTAATCGCGGCACCTGTGCTAGCTGGGTCTGCTGCGATTGCATTGGGGGCAAGCGCTGCTACAGCCGCTTCAGCTGCTGCGATAACGTCTACAGCGGCAACAACCGTGGCGGTGACAGCCGCCGTCATCAGTGCTCCTTCTGTTGCAGCTGATGTTGCATCGGTGGCTACTGGCAATGAAATTACTGGGTCGTGGTCCGGAGGTTTTGAGAATCATGGTGAGATGTCGGACGACGCCCATTCGGAAAAAGCTGGCAATCTGGTTGGTGGCGTATTGGGTGGCGCCGGAACTGGCGTTGGGATGCGCAACGTGCGTGGTAATTTCAGAGATAAGTTAGCGCGGCAGGCGGCTAAAGAGGAGGCGGCTGCAAGCACTGCAGAGCAGGGGGCGGTAAATGCAATGATAAGTAAAGACTTCAAGCTTTTCACGGGTAGAAGTGTGTATGCTTCAAAAGGCGGGGTTCCGCGTAATGTGAGCGATAAGGTGAAGGCGGAATACGGTGGTCTAAATGGTAAAGGTTCCGGTTGTGCTGAAGCTGAGACACTCACGAAAGTGGACTCCGCAGGTGTTAATATGAGTGGAGGTAGCTCGGCGGCTGCATTGGTGGGGGGTAAGAGATCTGGTGAACTAATACCGGCTTGTGGGCGCTGTTCGCCGGTGCTCGAAAGAAGAAATATTAATGACGCTGTTAAATAACCATGAGATTTTCACACAAACTTTCACAAATGCTTTGTGAGGCGGGGTGGCATCCGGGTCGATGCGCGGCAGAGTATTTGCAACAGTTCAAAAATATTCTTGGAGAAGTTATGCATCCTGCGGCTTGCGCAGTTCTGGCGGAATTTGCAGACTTGGCCATAGGCAAAAGGGTATTTTTTGATCTTTATTATGTGAAGTTGGCGCTGAATGAACGAGAGAAGCTGCCGCTTAGTTTGCGCGACTCATTATGTCCAATCGCGCTTACGAGCTATTGGTCTGATGCTACTGTTTGGATTGATCATCATGGGCGCATTTTTCTGCTCGAACCAGGTGAGTTAAGTTATTTTTCTGGATCTATGGATGAAGCCATGGAGGCGCTTGTTCTGGGCGGTGAGCCTGAACCAGTGCCAAATGAGCTTCAACCGGGCCATTGGGCAATTGGACAATGAGGCAGTATCGCCTACCAGACCTTTGTGTCCTGGCGCAAGAGGCTCCTAATCATGAATCAACGGGGTCGTTGCGAGTTGATCCAAGATGCGTTGGCGAAACTGCTCCATGGCCCGATCAAGGGGCTGCTCAAGCTGATCGCATTGATGAGTGGTCTCCATCCCTTGGGGTAACGCTGGTTGCTCGGGAAACGGGGTCAGTGTGCAACTGCTTGACAAAATGGCTATGCTATGATCCATGTCAGCATGGCGCGCAGCATTCGCATCCAGGCCGCGGGGGCCTTTTATCATGTCATGGCGCGCGGCAACCGCCGGGAAGCCATCTTCCACGATGACGACGACCGCCGCTTCTTCCTGCACACCCTCGGCCAGGCCTGCGAACGCACCGGCTGGCGCGTCCATGCCTGGGTGCTCATGGGCAATCACTACCACCTCTTCCTGCAGACCCCGGAACCGAACCTCGTCGCCGGCATGTCCTGGCTGCAAAACACCCTGACCCGGCGCTACAATGTCCGTCACCGCCAGTGGGGGAGATTGTTTGGCGACCGCTACAAGTCGGTCGTGGTGGAAGGCGACGACCCCTACCACTACCAGACCCTGATGGATTACCTGCATCTTAATCCCGTGCGGGCGGGGATCATTCGACCCGAGGCAGGGGAGAGTGTGCTCGATTACCCCTGGAGCAGTCTGGCCGGTGGTTACGCGTTGCCGCCGACGAAGCGCGCGAAGTGGCTGGCGGCGGAGAGCGGTTTGAAGGCCTTCCATCTCAGCGACACCACGGCGGGTCGCCGGGCGATGGTGGAACGGCTCGACAAGCGAGCGCGGGGAGAAGCCGTGAAGAGCTGTGGTGTGCCTGAGCTGGCGGAGGAGACCGATGCGCGGGTGAGCCATCTGCGGCGCGGCTGGTATTGGGGCACGCAGGCCTTTGCGGAGAGGATGCGCAAGGTGGCTGAGGCAGCCTTGAAACAGAAGTCGCCGCGCTCACGGGCTTATGAAAAGGACAGGCTGGTGCAGGAGCATGGCGAGCGCCAGGCGCAGGCTTGGCTGGCGCGGGGCCTGAAGGCGGCCGGAATCAAGGCGACGGACCTGGAGAGCGTGAAAGGGTCGGATGAGCGCAAGGGGCTCCTGGCGGATCTGCTCTGGCGACGCACCGTGGTGTCGCAGGAGTGGCTGGCGGAGAAACTGCGGATGCGCTCGGCGGCGAACGTCAGTCAGCAGTTGCGGCGACTGGACCGGAAGCGCGCGCTGGGCCGGGTGCCGGAAGCACTGAGAATCTTTCTGGAAGAAGTGAATGGCGATGACACCTGATCGTGACCAACTGTCAAGCAGTTGCACACTGACCCCATTTGGGTGAGGCGTGTCGGATCCGGTGTTCCCTCAGGCCAGATCGAGCACGATCTTGCCGGCCCTGCCGGATTCCTGGGCGAGGTGGATGGCGTGGCGGAAGTCGGCCATCGGCACGATCCCGGCGACCGGCTGCAGCAGCTCGCCATGGGCGACGAGCTTGGCGAGCGGGTCCAGCACCTCGAACAGCTCGGCGCTGCCGGCCTGCTCGAACCAGCGGGTGATCCACAGGCCGCGCAGGCTGAGGTCCTTGAAGATGAGGAACTTGTTCGGCACCTTCAGGCTGCGACGGCTCATTGCGCCGTAGGTGACCAGGGTGCCTTCGGGTGACAGCAGGTCCATCAGGCGGATGGCGCTGTCGCCCCCGACCGCGTTCGCCGCCAGGCGCAGGTCGACGCCCTGCAGGCGCTCCCTCGCCGCGGCCAGACCGGCCTCGTCGTCGAGAAAGACGGCATCGGCACCGAGTGCCTGCAGTTCCCCGATGAGCTCCGGTCGCCGCACGAAACTGGCGGTCTTCAGCCCAAAGTGGCGGGCCAGCTGGATGATGGCGCGACCCACACCGGAGTTGCCGGCGTTCTGGAGGATCCAGCCACCCTCGGCGAGCGGCACAAACCCCTTGAGCAGGCGCCAGGCGGTGACCGGGTTGATGCGCAGCATGGAGGCCTGGACGCGGTCGATGGCGGGCGGCAGCTTGGCGAAGAAGTGCTCGGCGGCGGTCAAGTGGCGGGTCCAGCAGCCGGCACCGAGCAGGGGAATGACCACATCGCCAGGCGCAAGGGAGGTCACCGCCGGGCCGGTTTCGACGACCTCGCCGCAGCCCTCGTGACCGGGGATGGCCGGCGGATGGGCGGGGCGGCCGTAGGTGCCCTCGATGAAATTGAGGTCGGCCGGATTGACCGGCGCATAGCGCATGTGCACGCGCACGTCGTGGGCGCCGAGGGGGGGCAGGGGACGCTCGATGAGTTCCAGGACCTCGGCGGGATTGCCGGTGGCGGCGAAGGACAGGCAGCGGGACATGGGAATAGGAATGGCACGGATTCTGCCTCCCTGCCAGCCCGTCTTGGGGCGGTGCCGGCGTGATGAAGCGTTGCGCTTTGCCGGGAATGCCCTAGGTTGAAAAATTGGCGCTCCGGATGCGTTCCGGGACGCGTTGCCTGTTTGCGAAGCCCATGACCTCCATCCAGCCCGCCACCCTGCGCGCCACCGGCGCTCTCTGTGCCCTGTTGGCGGTCCTGCCCTGTGCCGTGCGCGCCGATGTCAGCGCCGGCAGTGAAAAGAAGGGCTTTATCGGCCGGTTTTTTGGCGGCAAGAAGGACGAGGCGCCACCTCCGGTGGAAGCCCCACCGCCGCCCGCTCCCGCCAAGCCAACGCCCGGACCGCCGGCCAAGGTGACCACCAAGTCCAAGTCGACCGCCAAGGCATCCGCGAAGTCGGTTCCGGCGAAAAAGACCGCCCCCAAGCCGGCGGCCACTGCCAAGAGCGAGCCGAAGAAGAGCGAGGCAAAACCCGCGGAGTCGAAGACGGTGGCAGCCAAGCCGGCGGCCAAGGCTGAGCCCAAGCAGGAGGAGGCCAAACCGGTGGCGAAGTCCGAGCCGCCCAAGGCGGACACGAAGCCGGTCGAACCAGCCAAGCCGGCCGTCAAGGTCGCCGGCAGCGGGGCCTACGCTCAGGACCGCGGCGAGATCCGCCCGCCGCCACCTCCCGCGCCGCTGCCGCCAGCGGCCACGCAAAGCGGCGGCTGGCAGATCGTCAAGATCAACGGTCGCGACTACATCACCGGCGAGAGCCTGCACCAGTTCTACCGCTTCAGTTCCTACAAGGTCGACGGCAAGCACGTCTGGCTGCGCTCGAACAACCTCATCCTCAAGGGCACCATCGGCAGCCAGGAACTGCTGATCAACAACATCAAGTTCATCCTCAGCTACCCGGTCCAGTCCTATGGCGGTCGCGCGCTGTTCTCGCGCATCGACCTCTGCAAGCTGATCGACCCGGTCCTGCGCCCCACCCACATCAGCGATGCGGTGCCCTTCGACACCGTCGTGGTCGATGCCGGCCATGGCGGCCATGACGCCGGCGCGCGCGGCATCTACGGCTACGAAAAGGATTTTGCCCTGCTCATGGCGCGCGCGGTCCGCGATGCCCTGCAGGCCCGCGGCTTCAAGGTCATCCTGACCCGCGACACCGACACCTTCATCACCCTCAGCGGCCGTGTCGCGGTCGCCAACCGAACGCCCAACAGCATCTTCCTCAGCCTGCACTTCAATGCCGGCGGCAGCAGCCAGGCCACCGGCATCGAAACCTTCGCGCTGACCCCGCAGGGCAGCTCGGCCAGCCTCGAGCGCGGCGGCGGTTACAACGCCAACGGCCTCACCGGCAACGCGCATGACTCGGCCAACATCGCCCTCGCCACCGCCGTGCATGCCATGGTCATCAGCAAGTTCCGCTTCGTCGACCGCGGCATCAAGCGCGCCCAGTGGAGCGTGCTCACCGGTTGCAAGCGCCCGGGCATCCTCTTTGAAGGCGGCTTCGTCACCAATCCCAACGAATGCCGCCTGGTCGCCTCCGACACCTACCGCAAGTCGGTCTCCTCGGCGATTGCCGATGCCATCGTCAACTACCGCACCGCCCTGCGCGGCGCCCTGACGCGCCGTCAGTGAGTCGACTCGGCTGACAGCCCGGGTCGGGCCGCGCCGTAGTAGTGGCTCATCATGAACGCCCGCGCCCTGCTCCTCCTGTTTCCGGCCTGCCTGCCCGCCGCCGACCTGCCGCCGGACCGGGGCAACACAATGCCTGCCAGCGCGGCCCGGTCTGCGGTCATCGAGGGCGTTTTTCCGGCGCGCGAGGTCAAGGCCACCCTGCCCGAGGGCCACCGGCTGGAGGTCGCCGCCGCCGCACCGCTGGTCACCCACCCCATCATGGGCTGCGTCGACAACCGCTGGCGGCTGTTCATCGGCGACGCCGTCGGTGTCAACTGGAACCAGGCCCAGCTCGAGGCGAACCCACCCAACCGCATCCTGTTGCTCGAAGACAGCAACGCCGATGGCATCTACGACCGCAGCACGGTCTTTGCCGACAAGATGACCTTTCCCCAGGGCGCCTGCTGGCATGCCGGCAGCCTCTATGTCGCCAGCCCGCCCGGCATCTGGAAGCTGACCGACACCACCGGCGACGGCGTCGCCGATCAGCGCGAAATGATTGTCGGCGGCTTCGATTACACCGGCAACGCCGCCGATGTGCACGGCCCGAAACTGCATCCCAACGGCCGACTGTACTGGTGCCATGGACGCAAGGGCCACAAGGTCGTGCAGAAGGACGGCAGTTTGGTCCACGAGGGCAAGGCCAGCGGCATCTGGTCCTGCAAGCCGGATGGCAGCGACGTCCAGTGGCACGCGCTCGGCTGCGCCGACAACCCCACCGGCCTGGATTTCACCCCCGAGGGCGACCTCATCGGCACCTGCAACCTCTACTACAGCAACCCGCGCGGCGACACCCTCATGCACTGGCTCTACGGCGGTGTTTACGAGCGCGCCGACCAGATGCAGGTCATCGCCGACCTGCCGCGCACGCTCGAGAAGATGCCGATCGTGCACAACTTCGGCCATGTCGCCGTCAGCGGCTGCGCCTTCTGGCGCTCGCAGCCGGGTTCACCGCTGATGGTGACGCATTTCAACACCCAGCGCCTCGTGCGCATGGATCTCGCCCGCCAAGGCGCCAGCTACCGCGCCACCGAGAGCGAGTTCCTGAAGATCCATGATCCGGATGTGCACCTGACCGACGTCATCGAGGACCGCGACGGCTCCCTGCTCGTGCTCGACACCGGCGGCTGGTTCCGCATCGGCTGCCCGAGCGGCCTGATGGCCAAGCCCGACGTGCTCGGCGCGGTCTATCGTGTCCGCCCCGCGCGGCCCGGCAAGGCGACCGTTGCCCGTGCCGCGGCGGCACCGACGGCGAAATCCGTGCTCGCCGACTTGAAGTCGACCGACCCGCACACGCGCCGGCGCGCCCTCGAGGGCATCGCCCGCGATCTGTCGCGCGCCGACAAACCCTCCGCCGATCTCGCCAAAATCGGCGCCGCCGTGCGTGCGATGATGGCCGAGCCGCTGGATCCGCCGCTCGAACACGCCCTGCTGCTCGCGGCGCAGAGCCTCAATGTCCAGGCGGTCAGCCTCGACGCCCTGCGTGCGGAGAAGCACCCGGTCGCCCTGCGCCGACTGCTGGTCAGCTTCGTGCCCGACGACGCGGCGGCGCACAACGAGCACATGCGCCTTGCCATCCGCCAGCTCGATGCCGCCGACGCGGAGTTGGCCCGCACCGCGCTCGGCGTGGTGGTGCAGCACCCGGATGCCGATGCCTGGGTCGCCCCCGAATTGCAGGCCTGGCTTGGCCAGCCGCTGACCCCGGCGCGTCTGCGGGCGCTGGAGGGTTTTTGCGTGGCGCAGCTCGCGGGTCCGGAAACGCGCCAGTTGTTGGCCGGTCTGCTGACCACCGCCGATGCCGAACCCCGACGCGCCGCCCTGCGCGTGCTCGCCGCCCAGCCTTCGGTCGAAGCCCACGAGGCCTGGCTGCCAGCGCTGGCGGCCCTGCTCGCCGAACCGGGCGAGGTCGGCCTGACCGCGGTGCTCGACGCGGTCAAGCGCCTCAAGACCCATCCCTTTGACACCCCCCTGCAGGCGTTGGCCGACGATGCGACACGGGCGCTGCCGCTGCGCCTGAAGGCGCTCGATGCCATGAAGGGGCTGAAGTTTTCCGCGGAGACCCTGGCCTTGCTGCAGGGCGTGGTGGCCGACGCGGCCGCCTCGCCCGCCGCGCGCATCCAGGCGGCTGGCATGCTCGCCGCGGCACCGCTTCAGCCCGAGCAGCAGGCCGGCCTGGCACCCTTGTTCGCCAGTGCCGGCCCGGTGGAACTGGAGAAGTTGCTGCCGCTGGTGCGCCGCGCCAGGGAACCCGCCGCCCGCGCCTATGCCGAGGCGCTGGCCCGCAATGCCGCCATCGCCAGCCAGCAGGAGAGCAGCTATCGCACGGTCTTCAGCGGCCACCCGCCGGAGATTTTTGAGGCGGTGGTGCTGCCCGCCTACGTCCGCGCCGGCGAGGTGTTGGAGGCGAAGAAGCGCCAACTGCCCGAGCTCGCGGCCCGGGCCGCCGCCCGGGGACGCCCGGCCGAGGGCAAAAAGGTCTTCGAGCAGGGCAAGGGTACCTGCCTCGCCTGCCACCAGATCGGTGGCGTCGGGCGCGCGCTCGGCCCCGACCTGTCGAAGATCGGCGCCATCCGCACGGAACGCGACCTCATCGAAAGCATTGTCTTCCCCAGCGCCAGCCTGGCGCGCGACTACGAGACGCATCTTTTGGAGATGGCCGACGGCCGGTCCGTCATGGGCGTCATCAAGAGCCACACGGCCGAAGGCCTGCGTGTCATGGATGTGGCCGGCCAGGAGCAGGATCTGCCGCACGCGGCGATCAGCGCCAGCACCCAGCTGCCCACCAGCCTGATGCCGCTGGGTCTGGATCAAACGCTGCCGGAGCAGGAACTGCTCGATCTGGTGGCCTGGCTGCGCAGCCTGCGTTGAGTTTTGAAGTTAAGGTTTTTTCTTGGGGCTTCTTCGCATTCGGTCTTGTCAGGGGCGGCAAGCTGGGGCAGGGAATCGCCATGACCCGCGCCGAGGCCCTGCTCGCCCTCAACCTGATCCCGCAGATCGGGCCGGTGCGGGCGCGCCGCCTCATCGCCGCCTGTGGCGGCCCGGAGCCGGTGCTGACGGCCCGTGCCGCTGACCTGGCGGGCTTGGAGGGCGTCAGCCCGGCGCTGGCCCAGGCCGTGGCCAACTGGCGGACGCAGACCGATCTTGAAGGCGAGTTGACGAAGATCCAGGCGCGCGGCCTGACGGTGATCACCGAGGACGATTCCCTTTACCCACCGCTGCTGCGCGGCCTTCACGATGCACCCCTGGTGCTCTACGTCTGGGGGCGGTTGGCGACCCGCGATCACCGCGCGATCGGGGTGGTGGGCAGCCGGCGGGCCACGCTTTACGGTCTCAACGCCGCCAAGCGCCTCAGCTACCAGATCGCCTATGCCGGCTACACCGTCATCAGCGGCCTCGCCCGTGGCATCGACACCGCCGCCCACGAGGCCGCCCTGGCCGCGCAGGGGCGCACGGTGGCGGTCATTGGCTCCGGACTGGGGCGACTCTACCCGCCGGAAAATCAGGCACTGGCCGAGCGCATCGCCGAAAACGGCGCGGTCATCAGCGAGTATCCGGTCGATCGCGTGGCCGACAAGCAGACCTTCCCCTATCGCAACCGCATCGTTGCCGGCTGGTGCACCGGGCTGCTGGTCGCCGAGGCCCCCGAACGCAGTGGCGCCCTCATCACCGCCCAGCAGGCGGTCGAGCAGGGACGCACCGTTTATGCCGTGCCGGGCCCAATCGACAAACCCGGCTCGGCGGGTTGCAACCGCCTCATCCAGCAGGGGGCCAAGCTGGTCATGGATGGCGCCGACATCCTTGACGATCTCGGTGAACTGCTGCCACCCGCAGCGGCGGCCGCCAGCGCACCTGCCGTGGTTTCGCCAGCCGCCCTCAGTCTCGACGAGCAGATCCTGCTCCGAACCTTCGGGGATGACGAGGTCCACATCGACGCTTTGATCCGCGACTCCGGCCTGACCGCCGCCACCGTCAACGTCTGCCTCATGCGCCTGGAAATGAAGCGCCTTGTCCGCGCCCTGCCCGGCCGCCATTACATCCGCAGCGACAGTCCCGCCGGTCACTGACGCCCTCTCCCGGCCCTGCCATCCTTCCGGGCCTCGTCCATCCAACATGCCAGGCATTTTCCGATGACGGCCTCAAACAGGCCTGACATGAATGGCGCCATGCGTGGCACGTCATGCTTGTGCAGCAGAGTTGCCGGTTCCGAGCGCTGAAAAGGCGAGATGAAAAGTCGACAGACACGCAAGGGCTGCCAGTGGCTGGGCGCGGTGACTCAAATGTCTGGCATCCGGTGGGGGCACGGGGTTTGAAAATTCACCTTGCGAGGTGGGGCGGGGGCATTAGAGTCGCACCCCCTCGCCGCCTGTGTCCCAGGACTGGCCCCCCAGCCGATGAAAGCCGAACTCGTTGAACAAGCCGCCCAGATCGTCAAAGACCCGCCGATCCTGATCAACATGGTCTCGAAGCGGGTCAAGCAGCTCACCTCCGGCCGCGCGCCTCTGGTCGAGCGTCGCCCCGGCCTGCGTGAGGCCGACCTCGCCCTGCTGGAGATCATCCAGGGCAAGATCACCATCACCGACCTCGAAGAGGCGTGAATTCCGGCCCCGGGCGGCTTTGATGCCGCCGCCGCATGTCTGACGAAATTGCCACCAACCGGAAGGCTCTCCGGGACTATCACATTCTCGAACGCTACGAGGCGGGCGTCGAGCTGCGCGGTACCGAGGTGAAGTCGATCCGCCAGGGGCGGCTCAATTTGACCGACGCCTTTGCCCGTGTCGAGCGCGGCCAGGTCTGGTTGTACAACATGGACATCCAGCCGTATGACAAGGCCAGCTTCGAGCAGCACGAGCCGCGGCGCACCCGTCGCCTGCTCCTGCACAAGCGCGAGATTGCCAAGCTCTTTGCCCACACCCAGCAGAAGGGCCTGACCCTGCCGGTGCTGAAGGCCTACTGGAAGGGGTCGCACATCAAGGTCGAGCTGGGCGTCGGCAAGGGCAAAACCAAGGGCGACCAGCGCATCGACCTCAAGGAGAAGGCGGTGCAGCGGGAAACCCAGCGCGTGGTGTCCAGCTTCAACCGCAAGGGCCGCGGCGCCTGAAGCCCGGCGTGTGTTCCGGTTCATCCTCGCCATGGATTTTTTTCATCGGCAGCCTGCTGACATAGCGGTTGCACGCGCGGGGCGGCCATGCTTCTTGGCGACACATGAGCACGCCTAACCGCCTCTGGGACCGCTTCCAGACCCATTTCCTTCGCTACCCGCAGCTCGGCTTTTCGATGGATGTCAGCCGGATGAACTTTCCGGACTCCCTGTTCACCGATCTGGAGCCCGCCATCACCCGGGCCTTTGCGGCGATGAGCGACCTTGAAGCCGGCGCCATCGCCAACCCCGACGAAGGGCGCATGGTCGGTCATTACTGGCTGCGCAGCCCCGCTTTGGCGCCCAACGCCGAGCTGAAGGCCGAGATTGACACCACCCTCGACGCCACCCTCAACTTTGCCGCCGACGTCCATGCCGGCAAGATCACCTCCGCTGACGGTCGCAAGTTCAGCCGCGTGCTGGTGGTCGGCATCGGCGGTTCGGCGCTGGGCCCGCAGCTGGTGGCCGACGCCCTGACGCCGGCGAACCCGCCGCTGGCCATCGATTTCTTCGACAACACCGACCCCGACGGCATCGATCGCGTGCTGGCACGCATCGGCCCCGAGTTGGCCACCACGCTGACCCTGGTCATTTCCAAGTCGGGCGGAACCAAGGAGACCCGCAATGGCATGCTGGAGGCCGAAGCCGGCTACCAGGCGCGCGGCCTGGAGTTCGCCCGGCACGCGGTCGCCATCACCGGCGACGGCAGTGAGCTCGACAAGCATGCGCGTGCCCAGGGGTGGCTGGCGCGTTTCCCGATGTGGGACTGGGTCGGTGGTCGCACCAGTGTGATGAGTGCGGTCGGCACCCTGGCTGCCGCCCTGCAGGGCGTCGACGTGCGGCAGTTCCTGGCCGGTGCCGCGGCGATGGACGCCGAGACGCGTTCCCGTCCGACCCGCGAGAACGCCGCCATGCTGCTCGCCCTCATGTGGCATCACGCGGGCGGTGGCCGCGGCGTCAAGGACATGGTCGTGCTGCCCTACAAGGACCGCCTTGTGCTGTTCAGCAAGTACCTGCAGCAGCTTGTCATGGAGAGCCTGGGCAAGGAGCACGATCTCGACGGCAAGGTCGTCAACCAGGGCATCGCCGTGTACGGCAACAAGGGATCGACCGACCAGCATGCTTACGTGCAGCAGCTTCGCGACGGCGTGAACAACTTCTTCGCCGTCTTCCTGCAGGTGGCGCGTGCCCGCGACAGCGCCGGCATTGAGGTGGAACCCGGCTACCGCAGTGGCGATTACCTGCAGGGTTTCCTGCGCGGCACCCGCAAGGCGCTGGCCGAAAAAGGACGCGAATCGGTCACCCTGAGCATCCACGAGCTGAACGCCTTCAGCCTGGGCATGCTGATTGCCCTGTTTGAGCGCGCCGTCGGCTTCTATGCCAGCCTGGTCAACGTCAACGCCTACCACCAGCCCGGTGTCGAGGCTGGCAAAAAGGCCGCGACGGAGTTTCTCGCCCAGCTCGGCCGCGTTCGCGACGCCCTGCCGGCCTCCGGTTCCGGAGTGGGGGCGGAGGCAATGGCCGCCCAGCTCGGCATCGACCCCGAAGATGCCTGGCACATGCTGTCGCACCTCGCCGCCAACGGCGCCGCCCGGGTTGCCGCCGCAGGCGACAGCCCCGCACAGGACCGCTTCCTGGCGGCGGAGTAAAGCGGAGTGCAGAGAGCGGGCCTTCTCTTGGCCCTTCGCTCTGCGCTCTTGGCTCCCCCTGCATTCCAGCATTGCCATCCGCAGCCGGCTGCCGTATCAAGGGCGGCAATTTCGGCTTCCGTATGGACGAGCGCTTTCCCCTCCCCTACCAGATCGGCTTCATCCTGCTGACCGCCCTGTTTGCTGTTGCCTTCAGCATCTCGCGCGAACCACGCCAGTGGCGGCGCTTTTGGCAGGCGCGCATTGCGCGGGTCGAGGAGGTGTCGGTCAACCGCAACAAATACCTCGACGAGCAGCTCAAGCACTACAGCATCCTCATCGCCATGGCCTTTCTGGTGCTCGACGTCGGCGTCATTGTCGCCGGCCTGACCCACAAGTACCGCAACACACCCTCGACCCTCACCGAGGAGCAGCGCCTGCGCGTCGAGGAGCAGCGGCGGCTCGGCGGTCAGTGAGCCTCTTCCCGTCGCGCCGCCATGATTTCCGCCGGCTGGCTCGGGCTCTTGGTGTTCCTCGGCCTCGCCTGGCTGCTGTCCGAAAACCGCCGCCGGGTCCCCTGGCGCACGGTCGTCGCCGGTCTCGGCCTGCAGCTGCTGGTGGCCTGGCTCATCCTGCGCACGGATGCCGGTCGCGCCTTTTTCGGCGGGCTCGACCACGCCTTCGGTGTCCTGCTGGGGTTTGCCGAGCAGGGAACGGCCATGGTGTTCGGGCCGCTTGCCGATGCCGAGCTGCTGCGCGAACGACTCGGCGCGGGGCATGCCTTCATCTTTGCGGTCACGGTCACCGGCACCATCATCCTGGTTTCGGCGCTGTCCGCCCTGCTGTTCCACCACGGTATCCTGCAATGGATCGTCCGCTTGCTGGCCGCGGTCATGCGTCGCTCCATGGGCACGAGCGGCAGTGAAAGCCTGGCTGCGGCGGCGAACATTTTCATGGGCCAGGCCGAGGCGCCGCTGGTGGTGCGGCCCTGGCTGGCAGTGATGACGCGCAGCGAGCTGCTCTCGCTCATGGTGGGCGGCATGGCGACGATTGCCGGCGGCGTGCTGGCCGCCTACATCGGCTTTGGCATTCCGGCCGGTCACCTGCTCACCGCCTCGGTCATGAGTGCGCCCGCGGCCCTGATGATCGCCAAAATCCTGCTGCCGGAGACGGGCACGCCGGCCGCCGAGCCCACCGCGCCCGCGGGCCTGGAGGAGGCGCCGGTCAACGGTCTTGACGCCCTCTGTCGCGGTGCCCACGAGGGGCTGATCCTTGCCGGCCGGGTCATGGCGGTGCTCATCGCCCTGGTCGCCTGCGTGGCCCTCGCCAACCATCTGCTCTCGCTCCTGCTCGCCCAGATCGGCCTCGTTGAAGCGACGCCTTTGCAGACCGCCTTCGGCTGGCTGAACGCCCCCTGTGCCTGGCTCATGGGCGTGCCCTGGCAGGACTGTCGCGCAGTCGGCGCGCTGCTCGGCGAGCGCATCGTGCTCAACGAGCTGGTGGCCTACCTGCACCTGAGCGAGCAGATGCAGCAGGCCGGCGCCCTGGAGCCGCGCAGCGCGGTGATCGCCACCTATGCCCTCTGCGGCTTCGCCAATTTCGCCAGCATTGCCATCCAGGTCGGCGGTCTCGGCGCCCTGGTGCCGGAACGCCGGGGGGAACTCGCCCGCCTCGGCCTGCGCGCCATGGTGGGCGGCCTGCTGGCCTGTTACCTGACCGCCTGCATCGCCGGCCTGCTGACGCCATGATCGAACCCGAACAACGCGACGAGGCCCTGCTGGCCGACATGGCCGCCCACGGCGGCGTGGATGATCTGCGGCTGCATGTCTGGTGGCTCGGTCAGAGCGGCTTTCTGGTCCGTTATGCGGGTCGTGTTTTCCTCTTCGATCCCTACCTGTCGGATTCCCTGACGCAAAAGTATGCCGGCACCGACAAACCGCATGTGCGGCTGACCGCGCGCTGCGTTGAGCCCGGGCGACTGCCGCGCCCCGAGTTCGTCACCGCCAGCCACGTGCACACCGACCATCTGGATGGCGACACCCTGCGGCCGCTGGCGCGGGCGCATCCCGGCTTGAACCTCGTCCTGCCCTGGCCGGTGCTCGACGAGGCGCGGCGGCGCCTGGCAGGTGAGGACGCGCAATTCCTGCCGCTCGACGCCGGTGCGTGTCTGGAGGGCGAGGGCTGGAGTTTGCAGGGGGTCGCCGCCGCCCACAACGACCTGGCCACCGACGCGCAGGGGCGGCATCACTACCTCGGTTTCATCCTGCGCTGCGGGCCGTTTACGCTGTATCACAGCGGCGACACCCTCTGGCACGACGGTCTGGTGCCGGTGCTGCGGCCCCTGGCCTGCGACCTCATGCTGCTGCCGATCAATGGCCACCGGCCGGAGCGGCGCGTGGCCGGCAATCTCAACGGCACCGAGGCGGCGGCGCTGGCGCGTGCCTGTGCGGTCCGCCTGGTGGTGCCCTGTCACTACGACCTGTTCGCCTTCAACACCGAGTCGCCCGCGGAGTTCGAGCGGGCCTGCGAGCGTCTCGGCCAGCCGCAGCAAGTGCTGCGCTGCGGCGGCCGGTTGAGTCTGGAGCCGGTCAGGGCTTGAGGTTGCCGATGCCGGCTTCGGCCGGTTCCAGGCCGAGTGCCCAGCGGATGCCGCCGAGCAGGTGGGCCTGGTAGGTGCGGGCGACCTCCGGCGAGTTCTTGCGCTCCTTGCTGCCCTGCTTCCAGGTCGGATCCCAGACGTCCTCACGGTGGCCGAGCGAGGTGTAGAACACCCGGCCCTTGCCGAAGTCCTTGCACCAGGCGATCGGGTGGTAGCCGGGCGTCTTGTCGTTCGGATGTTCGTTGAGGCCCATCAGCGCGTGCACGGTGGCCGGATCGTAGTTCTTGAAGATGTAGATCTCGTCGAAGACACGCCAGGCCGAAGGAATCGGCTTGGTGGCCGGATGGGCCGGGTTGTGCAGGATCGGCTGCACCTCGACCTGCTGCTTGTGGGTGAGGAATTCGCCGCCAAGCATGTCGACGTAGCCGCGGAAGGGATGGTAGGTGTCGCCGCCCGAGTGCATGGCGATGAAGGCCTTGCCCTCGCGGACCAGGTTGACGAAGCCCTCGCGGTCGGGCAGCTGCAGGTCACCGGTCGTGTTGGCGAAGACGAAGCCGTCGTAGCCACGCAGCTTGTCGAGGCTCATGTGCTGCGCCATGTGCGCGCGCACGGTGTCGTTCCAGGCGGCGTTGGCGCGGTTGAATTCGGCGAGCGCCATGCTGAACGCCTCCTGGCGCGCCTGGAAGGCTTCATCGCTCTCCTTGGGCTTGCGTTCGGGCGGACGGCCGGGGCTCTTCGGCTGGCCGCCCTCCGGCTGGCGGACGAAGTCGGCCGTGAAGGCGCCCGAGGTCTGGCCGATTTCGGCGAGCACCTTTTCGGCGGTCTCGATCGAGGAATGGCGGAAGCCGGTGGTGACGGTGACGACGAGCAGTTTTTTCGGCGCGGCCGCGGCGGGCAGGGCAACGGCGGCGGCGAGCAGGGCGAGGAGGTGGCGGCGAATCATGGTGGTGGAAGAAGCACGATGCGCGGGCCCGTCTTCTTGCTGGCAAATCGGGCCGGGCGTGCGAGGCTGACCGCCTTTCCCATGGCCTGGTTCTACCTTCTGCTCGCCGGCTTGACCGAGATCGCCTGGGCGGTCGGTCTCAAGCACACCCATGGCTGGACGCGCCCGGGCCCGAGCCTGATCACGATCCTGCTCATGATCGCCAGTTTCGGCTTTCTCTCGCAGGCCCTCAAGAGCCTGCCCATCGGCACCGCCTACGCGATCTGGACCGGCATTGGCGCGGTGGGCACGGTGGTGGTTGGCATTGTCTGGTTCGGCGAGCCGCGCACGGCGCTGCGCCTGGCCTGCATCGGCCTGATCCTGGTCGGCATCGCCGGCCTCAAGCTGACCTCGGGTCCGTCCGCCTGATCGCGGGTAGATTCGCCGGCGGCCGGCGTTCCCAGTCCATGCCGCGCCGCCTTTTTTTTGCTCTCGCCGTTCTGTGGGTCGCTGTCGCCGCGCCTGCCGCGGAGCGACCCAATGTCCTGCTCATCCTGACCGACGACCAGGGCTACGGCGACCTCTCCCTGCATGGCAACCCGGTGCTGGAAACACCGCATCTCGACCGCCTCGGGCGCGAATCGGTTCGACTTGACAACTTCCATGTCAGTTCGGTCTGCGCGCCCACTCGTGCCGCCCTGCTGACGGGGCGCTACACCCTGCGCACCGGCACGCACGGGGTCACGCACAACCGCGAGGCCTTTCGCGACCGCGAGGTGACGCTGGCCGAGGCCCTGCGCGGCGCCGGCTGGCGCACCGGCTTTTTCGGCAAGTGGCACAACGGCGAGCAGTATCCGCACACGCCGACCGGCCAGGGCTTTGACGCGTTCCTCGGCTTCACCAACGGCCACATCAATCAGTACTTCGACGCCGTGCTGCTGCGCGGCGCGAAGCCCGAGCCGACGCGCGGTTTCATCACCGATGTGCTCACCGATGCCGCCATCGAGTTCATCGAACGCCGCGCCGGGGAGCCCTTCTTCTGCCACCTGTCCTACAACGCCCCGCACTCGCCCTACCAGGTGCCCGACCGCGAGTTCAACAAGTACAAGGCTCGCGGTCTCGACGACACCCTGGCGGCCTTTTACGGCCTCTGTGAAAACGTCGATGCCAATGTCGGTCGCCTGCTTGACCGACTCGCCGAGCTCGGGCTGGCCGACCACACGATCGTCGTCTTTCTCACCGACAACGGGGGCACGGCCGGGGTGAAGCATTTCAATGCCGGCATGCGCGGCGGCAAGACCAGCGTGCACGAGGGCGGCGCGCGCGTGCCCTGTTTCCTGCGCTGGCCCGCCGCCGGCTGGCAGCCGCGCGCGCTGCCGCAGCTCGCCGCCCACCTCGACCTCTATCCGACGCTGCTCGACCTCTGCGACGTGACGCCGCCGCCCGGGCCGCCGGTCGACGGTCGCAGCCTGCGCCCGCTGCTGGAGGGCCGCGCCGGTGACGGGCCCGAGCGCACGCTCTTCTTCCACAATCCGATCGATGAAACCAACCGCTATCCCGGCGCCGTGCGCACGTCGCGGCACAGGCTCGTGCGCGAGATTCCCGGACCCTCGGCAGGTTCCGCCGCCAAGGCCAACGATGCGAGTGCCAAACCCTGGCAGCTCTATGACATGCTCGCGGATCCCGGTCAAAAGCGCGACCTCGCCCGCGCGCAGCCGGCGGTGGTCGAGCGTCTCGCCAAGGCCTACGATGCCTGGTTTGAGGAGGTCACCCGCGAGGGGCGCGAGCGGCTGCCGCTGCCGGTCGGTCACGACGCCCACAATCCCGTCGAACTGCATGCGCCGCAGGCCTACTTCAGCGGCGGCCTGCGTTTTCACGCCGGACCGGGTTTTGCCCACGACTGGCTCACCGGTTGGACCTCGGCGGAAGCGCGGTTGTGGTTTGAGGTCGAGGTGGTGCAGGCGGGCGAGTATGCGGTGGAAATCGATCATGCCTGTCCCGAGGCCGAGGCCGGCTCGGTCATCCGCGTGCGCGCCGGCACAGCCGCCGTGGAAGCGGCGGTGACGCCCGCGCCGATCCGTCCGGTCGACCTGCCGACCCGCGATGCCAAGGGGCGCGAGCGCTATCAAAACCGCGTCTGGGGCACGCTGGTCGTTGGCCGGCTGCCGCTTGCCGCCGGTCGTCAGCAGATCACCGTCGAGGTCGTGCGGATGGCGGGCGCGCAGGTCATGGACTTCAAGCAGCTGCGCCTGCGCCGGCTCTGAGTCCGCTCAGCGCCGCCAGGCCCCGCGGCCGGCGCTGCGTGCCTCGCGCTCGAGTTCGCGCAGACGCGCCTCGAACTGGCGCGCGCTGCGGCCGTCGGGCAGGGTGGTGCCGGTGGTGTGGATGCGGGCGAGGCCGGCGCGCACGAGTTTCTCCGAGAGATCCTCGCCATCGGGGAAGGTGACGAAGGCGTAGAAGCGGTCGCTGTCGTACACGCGCTGCCAGCGGGTGTGGATGACGAAACCGCCGGCCTCGAGCAGGGTGCGCGTGAACTGGCGCGCGTCGCGGCCGAGGGTCAGGGTGCGGGCGTCGTCGAGGTCGCCGAAATCGCGGCCCTGATCGCGCACCCGCGCGGCGTTCTGGGCGTTCAGATAGGTCTCGGCGCAGTCGGCGAAGTACAAGCGAAAATGGTGGGCGAGCCCCTGGTGCTCGACCTTGAAGCTGTCGCCATCGTTGCTGCCGTGGCGGAGCAGGCGCGCGCCGTGCAGGCTTTCGAAGGCGGTGGCGGCGGGGCCGCTGCGCCGGGGGGCGTCGGGCGGCGTCAGGCCCTGCTGCCAGACTTGCCAGGCGGCGGCGGCGACCAGAAGCAGCGTCCACAGCGCCCCGCGGCGCCGGCGGCGGCGCTTGAACAGGAAGGGGATCATGCCTCGAGTGCGGCGTGGTCGATGGTCTGCAGGCGCGCGCGGCGTTCGCCCAGGCGCGGCACGCATTCGAGCAGGGCGCGGGTGTAGGGATGCTGGGGCCGGCTGAGAATCTGCCCGACCGGGCCGGTCTCGACGATGTGACCGCGGAACATGACCGCCACGCGGTCGGCGACATCGCGGATGATGCCGAGGTTGTGGGTGATGAGGATGAGGCTCATGCCGAGTTCGCGGCGCAACTGGGCGAGCAGTTCGAGGATCTGCTTCTGAATGGTGACGTCGAGCGCCGTGGTCGGCTCGTCGGCGACGAGCAGGCGCGGGTGGCAGCACAGGGCCATGGCAATCATGACGCGCTGCTGCATGCCGCCGCTGAGTTCGTGCGGGTAGGCGCGCAGGCGCTTTTCCGGTTCGGTGATGCCGACCCGGCGCAGCCAGGCGAGGGTTTCGGCGTCGCGATCGGTTACCTCCGGCCGGTGCAGGCGCAGCGCCTCGCCGATCTGGGTGCGCACGCTCAGCACCGGGTTCAGCGAGGTGGTGGGTTCCTGGAAGATGTAGGCGATGTCCTTGCCGCGCACGGCGCGCAATTCGTGTGGGCTGAGCTGCAGCAGGTCGCGGTCGCCGAGGCGGAGTTCCTGCGCGGTGATTTGGGCCGGCGGTTCCGGCAGCAGTCGCGCGAGGGCCAGGGCGGTGGCGCTCTTGCCGCTGCCGCTCTCGCCGACCACGGCCAGCGACTCCCCCTCGGCGAGGTCGAGGTCGATGCCGCGCACCGCCTCGACCGGTTCCGCGCCGTGGCGGCTGAAGGCGATGTGCAGGTCGCGGATGCGGAGCAGGGGGGTCATGGCTTGGCGGGTGTCGGGACGGATCGGGGCGGCCGCGGCAGCATGCCTGCGGCGAGGCGCAGTGACAAGACGCAAAGCAGGACCGGCCAAGTGGCGGTCCACACCCCGGACGGGTTTTCCAAGAAACCGGTGCCCGCCCGCTGCAGGGCTTCCAGGCCGGGCAGGGGGGCCAGCAGGGCGGTGCTGCCGACGGCAAGTGCACCCCAGGCGAGCAGCCGGGCCAGGCCTGCCAGACCCCGGCGTGTCAGTTCGGGCAGGCGATGCCGGCGCCAGGCGGCCCAGGGGCTGTGGCCGAGCAGCAGGGCACCCTCGAACACGCGGCGAGCGGCGCTGGGGTGGCGGGCTGCCGGTCTCGGGCGCAGGCCCGCGACGGCCCAAACGAGGGCGCCCAGCAGGCTCAATTCCACCAGGGCCTGGGCGAAGAGCACCGGGTGGTTGGCGTGGATCGCGCGTGCCGGGGTGGCCAGGTCGGGAAACAGTGCCAGGGCATCGTTCAGCAGCCAGGCAGAGGCGACCGCCTGCACGCCGCTTCGGCGACGGTTCGGCGACGCCAGCCGGCCGGCGGTGAGCAGGGTGGCGAGCAGCAGCAGCGGCGGCAACCAGAACCACAGCACATCGGCCAAGGCCTCACCGCGCTCCGTTGGCATCAGGCTCGGCACCGGCCAGCCGCGCGCGCCCGCCCAACCGGCGAGGGCCAGGACCGGTGCGGCCGGAGGCAGCGCGGCGATGAGGCTGGCGAGACCGCGACTCAGTCGTGTCCAGGGACCCGGTGCCTGTCGGCCGCGCAGGGCATGGGCGGTGCTGTGGGCCAGCGCGAGGGCGAGCAGGGCGAAGCCGAGGCAGCCCGCCAGCGAGGCCAGCTGTGCCGGCATCAGGGCATCGCCCAGCGCCTGCCGCAGCAGGGGCAGGTCGAGACGGTTCCAAGGATCGGGGTTCATTCCTTCGGTTCGCGCATTTGCAGGGAGGGCGATGTCGCTGTCGCGGGTCGCAGCAGCTCGCGCAGGCTTGCGCCAGGACGATCGCGGAAACGGTCGCGGCGCAGGCCGATTTGCGGTTCGTCGCCGAGCAGGGGCAGCGCCAGGTTCAGGTCGCGCAGGCGCTGCTCGACGGCTCGCACGCGCTCGGGGATGCGGGTGATGTCGAATTCATCGGCCAGGGCTTCGAGCAGCAGGTCGAGGCGCGGATCGGCGGCGCCGGTGAAGTTGCGGCTGCCCCGGCGACTGTGCCAGTCGTCGGCGACATCCCAGTCCAGGGTTTCGGCGCGGCCGAGCAGGACGGCGTCGAATTGACCGGTGGCCAGGTGCGCGCCCACCAAGTCGGCGGCCGGCACCGGTTCAATGCGCACCTCGGCGCCGAGGGCCCGCCATTGGCCGGCGAGCGCGTCGGCGAGTGCGAGCCGCTGGGCATTGCCCTCGGGCACCAGCAGGCTGAAGGCCAGGGATTGTCCCTGGCGGCGCAGGCGACCGTTGTCCGGCAACCAGCCGAGCCGGGCCAGGCCTGCGCGCGCGGCCTCGGCGTCGGCGACCGGGGCCGGCAGTGGCGGGTCGTACCAGAGGCCGGCGGGGAAGTGGCTGAAGAGCGGGCGTGCGCGTCCCGGCGCCACTTTCTGCACCAGCGCTTCGCGGTCGACGGCGAGTGCCAGGGCCGCCCGCAGGTCGGGGTCGTCGAGGCGGCGGCTGTTCCACAGCAGCAGCACGCGGCCGCGCGGGGGGGCGGCGCGGCGTTCCAGCCAGGGCTGCAGTTCGGTCAGGGAGGCGGTTCCCGGCCAGACCGCGTCGAGGCCGCCGGCGGCGACCGTGAGACGGGTGCCGGATGGCGGCAGGGCGGGGAAGAAGCGCAGACGGCGCGGGCCGTCGGTGCCGGTGTCCAGGTCGGTTTCCAACACCAGCGTCTGGGTGTCGCGCTGCACCACATGCCAGGCACCCGCCCCGACCTGCCAGGCATGTTTGTCGGGGGCGTCGGCGGTCGGGCTTGGGGCGGGAGCCGGCAGGATCGGCAGATCGATCCAGGCGGCCAGGGCGGCGCCGCGGCTGCGTCGATAAACGGCTCGGAAGCCGCCCTCGGTGGCTTCGATGGCCTGGACATCGCGCAGGCCGTCGCGGCTGCGTGCGGCCGGTTCCGCCAGCACGGCGGCCACGGTGGCCTGGACATCGGCGGCATCAATGGCCCGGCCGTCGGGCCAGTGCGCGCGCGCCGCGCTCCAGCGGAATTCCAGCACGGGTTCAGCGAGGCCGGCCACCTCGGCCAGCGGGCGCATCTCCGGCAGCCGCGGCAGGTGTGGGCGCAGGGCGGCGGCCAGGGCTTCGCGGGCGGCCAGTGGCGGTTGACGGGTGACGATTTCGCAGGCGCCATCGGTGTCGAACCAGACTCGCTGCAGGCCGCCTGGCGCGCTGGCGGCATGGGTTTCGAGGGCGGCGCGCAGGCCGGGCACGCTCTCCAGGCGCAGGAAGGTCAGCGGTTGGGGTTCTGCGCCGGCCAGCGCTCCGAGCGCGGCATCGGCGGCCGTGCGATCGGGTTTGGCGAAGCGCAGGACCAGGGCGGTCTTTTCCACCCGCACGTCTTCAAGGCCCCAGTCGAGCCGGGTCTCCGCCGGCACCGCCAGCAGGCGGGTGCGCGCGGCCTGTGCGCGGGCGGCATCGGCAAACCAGCAGCTCACACGCAGGTGCCAGCGCCATTCTTCGGCCAGCGCCGGAGCCGGTCGCCCCTGGCGGTCGAGCCGGATCAGCGGTTCGTGCAGGAGGTCGAGGATTTGCCGCTCCGCCTCGTCCGCCGGCGCAAACGGCCGCAGCGCCGGCAGGGCGCCCGGCAGCAGCAGGCGCCATTCCTGCGAACGGTCCTGGGCGCGTCGCGCCAGCACGGTGGCACCCGCCCAGGCCGCGGCCGCCAGCACCGCGGCGGCGGGCAGCAGGAAGAGCGGGCGGGGCAGGGGCATCCGGTCAGCTTAGCCTCAACTTGGCGCCGCGAAACCCGAATTCGGCGCTTCGTCCTTGGCGTGGCGCCGGTGCGGGCGACAATGCCGGCATGGACGACTTTCTTGCCGCCGCCCACCGGCACCTGCCTGAAGCCCTCGAAGGGCTGCAGCGCATGGTGGCGGTCAACAGTTTCACGACCCATCGCGAAGGGGTGGCCCGCCTCGGCCGGTTGACTGCCGAATGCTTTGCCGGGCTCGGCTTTCGCGCCGAATTCGTGCCTGCTGCCAACCCGGCCCATGGCGAGCATCTGTTCCTGCGCCGCGGCGACGGCCCGCCGGTGGTGCTGGTCACCCATCTCGACACCGTGTTTCCGCCGGAGGAGGAGCAGCGGAATGACTTCCGCTGGTGCGAGCTGGGCGGGCGCCTTTACGGGCCGGGCACGGTCGACAACAAGGGCGGCACGATCCTCATCTGGCTCATGCTGCGGGTGCTGCAGGAGTTGCGGCCGGAACGTTTCGCCGCCACCTCCTGGCTGATTGCCGCCAACGCCGCCGAGGAGGTGGTCGGGTCCGACTTTGCCGATCGCACCCGCGAACGCTGTCCCGACGGCGCGCGGCTGGTGCTGGTGTTTGAGGGCGGGCCGCGCGACGCCGATGGCTGGCACGTGGTCGCCGCGCGCAAAGGCCGCTTGGAATACCGCCTCACCGCCTCGGGTCGCGCCGCCCATGCCGGCAGCGGCTTCACGCAGGGCGTCAACGCCGTCGTCGAACTTGCCGCCCTGCTGCCCCGGCTCGCCGCGCTCAGCGATCCCGCGCGCGAACTCACCGTCAACATCGCCACCTGTCGCGGCGGCACGGTGCTCAACCGCGTGCCGCATGAGGCGGTCGCCGAACTGGAAATCCGCGCCTTCGATCCCGCCGTGCTGGCGGCGGCCGGTCGCGCGGTCGAGGCCTGCGCGGGGCGCAGTCCAGCTGGCGCGATGCTCACGGTCGAGCGTCTCCGTCACACCCGCGCCTGGCCCGGCGACGCCGCCACGGCGCGCCTCACCGCGTGCTGGCAGGCGGCAGGTGCCGGTCTCGGTCTGCCGGTGGTGGTCGAGTCGCGCGGCGGTTTGAGCGACGCCAACTACCTGCACGACCTGGCGCCGACCCTCGACGGTCTCGGTCCCGCCGGCGGCAATGCCCACTGCTCCGAGCGCTCGGCCGATGGCAGCAAGCTGCCGGAATACGTCGAGCGCGACTCCTTCGCGCCCAAGGCCGCGCTCAATCTGGCGGCGCTGGAGCGCTGGCTCGACGCCGGCTGAGTCGGCCGACTTCCCTTGCATCGGGAGCCGTCCGCGTGTTGGGTTTTCGTTTCATGACAGGGATTCTCTTTGAACTCGGCCTGCTCGGTCTGCTGCTGGTGGCCAACGGCATCTTCGCCATGGCGGAGATCGCCGTCGTGTCGTCGCGCCGGGCCCGCCTGCAGACCCTGGCCGACTCCGGCAGCCGCGGCGCCCGCGCGGCGCTCGACCTGATGAGCCAGCCGGGCCGATTCCTGTCGACGGTGCAGGTCGGCATCACCCTCGTCGGCACGCTTGCCGGTGCCTCCAGCGGTGCCTCGCTGATCGCCCGCCTCACCCCGGTGATCGACGACGTGCCGGCGCTCGCCCCCTGGGCCGGCATGATCGCCACGGTCTTGGTGGTCGCCCTCATCACCTACCTCTCCGTCGTGCTCGGCGAGTTGGTGCCGAAACGTCTGGCCATCCAATCGCCCGAGACCGCCGCCGCCCGCCTGAGTCCGCCGATGAACCTGCTCGCGCGCCTGGCCGGACCGGTGGTCAACCTGCTCGACGGTTCCAGCGGCCTGATTGCCCGTCTGCTGGGCGCGAAACCCGGCGATGAACCGGGGGTCTCCGAGGAGGAGGTGCGTGCCATGATCCATCAGGGCACCCTTTCCGGCGTCTTCAAACCCGGCGAACAGCGCATGGTCGAGGGCGTGCTCGAGCTCGACGACCTGGTGGCCACCGACGTCATGACCCAGAAGAACCAGATCGTCTGGATCGACCTCGACGAGCCTGATGCGGTGAATCGTCGCCGCATGGTCGAGAGTGGTCACACTCATTTCCCGGCCTATCGCGACACCCGCGACAATGTGCTGGGCATGATCTCGGTGAAGACCCTTTGGGCCGAGACCCATCAGGGCGCGCCGCGGCCGCTGGAAGCCTTGGTCACCGAACCGCTGTTTGTCTCCGAGACGATGCCCTGCCCGCGCATCATCGAGGAGTTTCGCCGCCAGCGCCGCCACCTGGCTCTGGTGGTCGACGAGTTTGGCGGGGTCGCCGGCCTGGTCACCCTGCACGATCTCATGGAGTCGGTTCTGGGCGACATGCCGGACGCCGAACAGCGCGAGCTGCCCAAGGCGCGGCAGTTGGCCGACGGTTCCTGGCTGGTCGACGCCCTCATGGAGATCGAGGACGTCGCCACGCAGATCGGGTTTGCCCTGCCCAAGGAGGAGATCGATGAGGGGCTCTACCGCACCCTCTCCGGTTTCCTGCTGCACCGCTTCGGCCACGTGCCGAGGGAGGGCGAGAAGCTCGTGTACGACGGCTGCGAGTTCGAGATCGCCGACCTGGATCGCCGGCGCATCGACAAGGTCGCCATCCGCCGGCATCCGAGCGCGCCGGTCACCGAGCCGGCTGCTTGAAGGCGGGCGGGGTCAGTTCATCGACCGCCTGGGCGATGAGTGCCTCGACGCCGGAGGCGAAGCGGGTGGGCCGGCCGTAGTAGGTCATGGCACCGGCCGCCTCGTAACCGCCTTCCTCCCAGACGCGTTGCGAGGGAATGTAGCAGGGCACATCGTTGGTGTAGGCATTCACCCAGGTGCGGCCGCGGCCGTAGGTTTTCTTGAAGCGCAGGCCGTAGTCGACGACGACCTCGCCGGGCAACTGCACCATCAGCAGGCCGCCGTTGAAGTCCCAGGTCTGGACCAGGTAGGGCAAATGGGTGGGGATGGCTTCACCGCGGTCGAGCAGACCGAGGAAATGCCGCGCGTGATGGGCGGTCCACTTGTTCTTGTCGCTGGTGCGGCGCTGCCACTCGGCGCGGTCGGGCGGGGTGTCGAAGGGCAGGGCCAGCTCCTTGGTGCGGCAGGTCACCGGGCCGCTGAGGGCCTGCATCGACTGGTTGATGGCCGCGACCACGCCCTTGGCGAGGTCGACGCCGTGGGTGGTGACATGGACCATCTCGCGGCGCGGGTAGGGGTTTTGGTCGGCGCCGCAGCCGATGGCGGTGAGGGCGATCGCGCCCGGGAAGCGCAGTTCCAGTTCCTTCTGGGCGGTGCCGGCCCAGTCGGGATGGATCTCGTTGATCGACAGCGTCGTGCAGTGGCAGGCGTAGCTGGTGAAGAGGGCGCGCAGCTTGCCCCCGGGCGAACGCACGCGCAGCACCGGCAGATCGTGGTCGCGCGGACCGGCGAAGTTGGGGCTGTTGGCAAAGCCGGTCTCCGTCTTCAGGCGGCGGTTCAGGGCGAAGCCGGCGCGACCGGTGCCGCGGTCGACCTGCGCCGGCTGCAGATCCTTCAGCGCCGCCACGACGACCTCGGTCATGCGCTCCGTCAGCAGCGCCGTGTAGCGGTCCACGGCCGCCTGTTCCTCCGGCGGCAGGTCCGTGCCGAACAAGAAGCCCAGCACGCCATTCACCAGGGGGGCGCAGTGGGTGTGGCTGGAATGCAGGGCCAGGCGTTCGTCGGCGAGTTTGTGACCCGCCTTGGCGAGATTGGCCAGCACGGCACTGCGCAGGGCGGCGGGCACACCGCAATTGTCCACCGTCAGCATGACCAGCGGTTCATCGCCGGTCCAGCGCAGGGCCAGGGCCTTGGCGTGGATGGGCATGGACACGCCTTCGTGCGGTCCGGTGCGACTGCCGTAGCCGCTCAGGCGCACGGGAAAGTCGGGGGTGATGTCGCGTTTGGCAACACCGGCCCGCCATTCGGCGGCGGCGCTGTCTGCCAGCAGGGCCAGCACGGACAGGAGGGCGAATTTCGGGAATTTCAGCCGCATGGTGAAACCCTCTAAAACTTCGTCGCTGAAGCCAAGTCTGTTTTTACGAATCCGACAAATTCCTGCGGCGCTTTCTTTGACACAGTGCGGTTGCGCCGACGTTTTCCGGCCATGGCCCGCCTGTCACTCCTCCCTGCTCTCGCCCTCCTGTGGGTCGATCCCGCCGCCGCCGCGGACCGGCCCAACATCCTGCTCATCCTGCCCGATCAGATGCGTGCCACCGCCATGGGCTGTGATGGCAACGCGCAGGTGAAGACACCGCACATCGACCGGCTTGCCGCGGAAGGGATCCGCTTCAAGCGCACCTATGCCAACGTGCCCGTGTGCTGCCCGGCGCGCGCGATCCTGCTCACCGGCACCTACCCGCATGTCAACGGCATGATGGCGAACGACCTGCGCCTGCGCGACGAGCAGGTGACCCTGGCCGAGCGTCTGCGCGATGCCGGCTGGCGCACCGGCTTTGTCGGCAAGTGGCATCTGGATGGCGGTCCGCGCGAGCCCGGTTATGTGCCGCCGGGACCGCGTCGCCAGGGCTTCGAGTTCTGGGCGGCCTACGAATGCCATCACCGTCATTTCGAACCCGATTACTTCCGCGACACGCCGGAGAAGATCGTGGTGCAGAAATTTGAGCCGGAGGCCTCCTGTGACTTTGCCGTGGAGTTCCTGCGCACGCAGCCGAAGGACCGGCCCTTCTTTCTCACCGTGCAGATGGGGCCGCCGCACGATCCCTATGGCGCACCAGACGAGTACCTGAAACAGTACGATGCCGCCACCCTGACGCCGGACCCGACCTGGGTGGAGGGCAGCGAGACGCGGCCCACCCCGAAGACCGGCCTGCGTCGAGGGCCGCTGGCGAGCCGTTTTGTGCCGGTGGGCGGGCGCGAGGAGATCGCCGCCTACTACGCCGCCGTCACCGCGATTGATGACCAGGTCGGCCGCCTGCTCGCGGTGCTGCGGGAAACGGGCGCGGAGGAAAACACGATCGTGCTCTTCACCTCCGACCACGGCGACATGCTGGGCAACCACGGCCTGCGCCGCAAGCGCAAGCCGCACGACGAGTCGGCGCGCGTGCCCGGCCTGCTGCGCTGGCCCGGCCGCGTGCCGGCCGGGCGCGTCGTCGACACGCTGTTCAGCCACGTCGACATGGCGCCGACTTTGCTCGGGTTGGCGGGCCTGCCGGTGCCGCCGGAGATGCAGGGGGCCGATCTCTCACGGGTCGCCCGCGGTGAAACCGAGCAGGGGCCCGACGCCGTGCTGCTGCAGATCTTCGTACCCTTCAACCCGGATGGCATCGCCAAGCCCTGGCGCGGCTTGATCACCCGCGAGCACACCTATGCCCGGTTCGAGGAGGCGCCCTGGGTGCTGTTCGACGACCAGGCCGACCCGCACCAGCAGCGCAACCTCGCCACGGATCCGTCGGCGCTGGCCCTGCGCGAACGTCTCGATGCCCGTCTCACCGAACTCATGCGCCGGCACGGGGACGCCTGGAGCTTCAACTCGAATGAACTCGTCGAGGAGGCAGGTCGGCTGTACCGCCACGGCGTCTTCCACAGCGTCGCCGAGTACCTCGAATGGGCGCGTGCCCATCCGCAGCAGGCGCGCTGACCGCCTGCAGGTTCACCAGCTGCTGCGCACGTTCCACTTTTCCACCAGGCCCTCGGGCAGTTCGGTGAGGAAGCGGCTGGGGCGCATGAGGATGTCACCGTCGCGCGCCGCGTGGTTGAGCACCGGGTAGCAGAGGTGCAGTTCGTCCTTGGCGCGGGTGACGGTCACGTAGAAGAGCCGGCGCTCCTCCTCGAGCGCGGTGTCGCCGCCCTCCTCGACGGCGCGGTTGTGCGGGAACATGCCATCGGCCAGCCAGACGGCGAAGACGCTGTGCCACTCCAGGCCCTTGGCCTGGTGGGCGGTGGTGAGGGTGACGGCGTCGCGGTCGCGTTCGCGGTTGTCCGGCTTGTCGGCGGTGTCGACGCCGCTGAGCAGGGCGAGCTGGGCGAGGAATTCCAGCGGATCGGTGAAGCGGTCGCTGAAGTTGCCGAGCTGGTCGAGGTCCTGCGCGCGCTGGTCGGCATTCTTGAACTTCGCCTTCATGTAATCGGCATAGACGCCCTCAACGACGCTGCGGATCATCGCCGGCGGCGGCGCCGGTTTGCCGTCGACCAGGAGTTCGTCGAGGGTGTAGGCAAACTGTTCCCAAGTCTCGCGCGCCTTCTTGGGCACGGGCAGGGTGAGCAGCACTTCGGAGAAGCTGCCGGTCATCGGTTCGGCTTCGGCGGCCGGGCTTTTCAGCCAGGCCAGCCAGAGCTTGCCGGCGCTGGTGGCGCCGATGCCGGGCACGAGGCGGACGAGGCGCATGAAGCTGACCTCGTCGCGGCGGTTGACGGCGAACTTCATGAAGGCGGCGACGTCCTTGACGTGGGCCTGCTCGAAGAAGCGCAGGCCGCTGGTGATCTGGAAGGGGATGCCGCGGCTGGTCAGTTCCATCTGGATTTCCAGGCTGTGGAAGTGGGCGCGGTACAGCACCGCCATCTCGCTGAACTCGACGCCCTCGTCCTGCAGTTCGAGAATGCGCTGGGCGACGAAGGCCGCCTGCGCCGAGGCGTTGTCGAGCGGCACCAGCGCCGGCAGGCCGCCGCGCGCCGGTCGTGCGGCGCGCAGTTCCTTTTGGATCTGCGCGCGGTTGCAGGCGATCGAGGCGTTGGCCAGCGCCAGCACCTCGGGCACGCTGCGGTAGTTGACCTCGATCTTGTGGGTGCGCGCGCGCGGCCAGCGTTCGTGGAAGCGCAGGATGTTGCCGACGTCGGCGCCGCGCCAGGAGTAGATCGACTGGGCATCGTCGCCCACCACCATGAGGTTGCCGTCGTCGCCGGCCAGCAGTTCGACAAAGCGGCACTGCAGGCGGTTGGTGTCCTGGTACTCGTCGACCAGGATGAACTCAAACTGGCGGCGGTAGCGCTCCAGCAGGTCGGGGTGCTCCTCCAGCAGCTGCACCGACAGCGTCAGCAGGTCGTCGAAATCCAGGCTGTTGGTCTCGCGCTTCTTCTCCTGGTAGAGGCCGCGCAGGCGTACGATGGGTTCAACCACCTGCACGAACCACGGGTAGCGTTCGGCGACGACCTCGGTGAGCGGCTGGCAGGTGTTGTCGGCGAGCGAGAAGATGTCGCCGAGCACCTCGGCCTTGGGGAAGCGGTAGCCGGCGGTGTCGATGCCGCTGGCGCCGACCACGGTTTCCAGCAGGTCCTTCTGGTCCTCGCGATCGAGGATGGAAAAGCCGGCGCGGTAGCCGAGGCGCTCGGCATTCCAGCGCAGCAGGCGGTTGCCGACCGAGTGGAAGGTGCCGCCCCAGAGACGCTGGGTTTCCACCGGCACCAGGCTGGTGACGCGCTCAAGCATCTCGCGCGCCGCCTTGTTGGTGAAGGTGAGCAGGAGGATCTGTTCCGGCAGCACGCCGTTGTCGAGCAGCCAGGCGACCCGGTAGGTGAGGGTGCGGGTCTTGCCCGAGCCGGCCCCGGCGATGATGAGGGTCTGGCCGGGCGGCGCGGTCACCGCCGCATGCTGCTGCTCGTTGAGCTCGGCGGCATAATCGATGCGCGGCCCGGCGTGGGCGTGGCTGTGCAGGGTGTACTCGCGTGGCATGCGGAGTTTACGCCATCGCCCAGCCCGTGGCCGGGTTCAACCTTTGCCTGCGTTTGCGGCTTGCCTGGCGTGACGGTTCTGCTCAGACTGGGGCATGAATTGGCAGCGCGGGTTGGCGGTGGTTTTGTTTCTGGTCCTGCTGGGTGCGGGTGCCTGGTGGTGCTTCGGCCGCGGGCCGCAGGCCGAGGTGCTCGCCGCCCAGGCGGCCCTGCTGAAGAAGGTCGAAAACCGTTCCTGGGGTTCGGTGAAGGCGCGCCTGGCCGACGATTACAGGGATGACTACGGGCACGATCGTGAATCGGCGATCGAGGATGCGCAGACCGCCTTGGGCGGCTTTCTCAGCCTGACGATTCATGGCGAGCTCGACACCCTGCAGGCGGTGCCGGATCTGGCGATGGTGAAGATGCGCCTGCGCCTGGAGGGGCACGGCCTCGGCTTCAGCGATGTCGTGGTGGCGCGGCTCAACCAACTCAACGAGCCCTGGTTCTTCCACTGGCACAAACGCGGCATCTGGCCGTGGAGCTGGCGCCTGGTGCAGGTTCATCACAACGAGCTGCACCTCGCCGTGCCGCAGTAACCGGCGTCACAGCGCCCGCTGCAGGAAGCGCAGTTCCTCGGGCAGCAGCAGCGCCGCCGGCACGTGTTCGGCGAGGCGGAAGGCCGGGCCGGCATCGCCGCAGACCGACAGCAGACCGGCGTGCACCGCGCGCTGGCCGGCGTTCAGCGACGGCGGATCGGTGACTTCCGCGAGGTGGGCGCGGGTGCGCTCGAGATCGCCCATGCGGAAGGCGGCCAGGGCCAGCAGCAGGTGGCGCGGATCGTCGCGGCGGAAGCGCGGGCTCTCCGCCAGCAGGCGCTCGGCATCCGCCTCGATGGCGCCGCCGGCGACGAGGCTGAACCAGCGGGCACGGAACAGCGCCTGGTCGTTCTGCGGCTGCAGTTCGGCGAGCCGGGCGGCGGCGCGGGCGGCACCGGCGGTGTCCTTGTCGCGCAGGGCGAACTCGAGCAGCTTTTCGTACATCGCGGCGCGGGTGCGCGGATGCTGGCGGGCGATGCCCTCGCAGGCGGCCGCCGCCAGGTCCCACTGGGCGGTCTGCTCGGCGACTTCGGCGGTGCGCTGGGTGGCAGCGAGGTCGGCGCCCTCGCCGGCGGCCATGAGCGCCGCACGCAGGGCCTGACGCACCTCGCCGAGGCCGTCGCGGCGCTGGTTGGCCGCCTGTGCCAGCCACAGATGCAGGCCATGGCGCGCCATCGGGATGACCCCGGGCCGCTTGAGTTCCGCCTCGAGATCACTCCAGCGACCGAGCCTGGCGAGAGCGGCGATGTGCAGGTTGAACAGCCGGCTCGACTTGCGGGCGTGCTCGATGGGCAGCAGGTCGAGCGCGCGCGCGGCCTCGTCCTGGCCGATGAGCCAGCCGGTGAAGACGGCCAGCTCTTCCTCGTCAAAACCACGGGCCCGGGCCACTGCCGCATCGAGGCGGTCGGCGCGATCCTGAGGCCGGGCGCGCAGCAGGGTCGCCAGGGCCTCCAGCCGGCGCGCCTGCCCGGCCTGCGGATGCGCCTCGGCCAACGCCAGCAAGTGCTGCGCCTCGTCGCCGGTCAGTTCGCTGTCGCGCACCAGCCAGTCGAGGGCGCGCAGGGCCAGGGCCTCGCCTCCGCCGGCCAGCTCCAGGAACACGGCGCGCGCGCGCCGGCGCGTCTCCGCGTAGGGATTGCGCGCGTCGAGTTCGGCCAGGCGCAGCCGGCATTCGGGATCGTCCGGCGCGCTGGCCAGGGCGGCGCGCAGGGTCTGCTCGGCGCGCTCGGGAAAGCCGTCGGCGCGCTCCAGGCCGGCGACCAGTTCCAGGACGTGCCGGTCCTGGCGTTCGGCCGCGCTGAAGCGCTCGAGCTCGATCCGGGCCGACTGCACCTCGCCGCGGGCCAGCAGCAGTTGGCCGATGCGCGCGCGTTCGGCGACCGTGGCCTCGCCGCTTTCCACCAGCTCGCGCAGGAAATGCAGCCGGGCCTGGTCCTCGCCGCCCGCCTGATCCAGGAAAGCAAGGGCGGCGCGCAGCACGGGCGGGTGCTGCGGGCTCCAGCGGCGCGCCGAGCGCACGGCCTTCGCGCAGGCTGCATAATCGGCCTCCTCAAGCCGGCGTTCCGCCTCGGCGGCAAAATGCTCGGCGAGCAGGCGTCGCCCGCTGTCGGCGAGCGGCCGGCCGAGGGCGAGGGCGAGCAGGCCGACGAGCACCAGGCTGCCGAAGATCCAGGTGAACCACGGCCGCGGATTCAGCACCAGGTCGTCTTGGCGGTTCATGGCCGGCGTCAGGGGGCGGGCAGTTCGAGCAGGACGCGGAAGCCGGTGCCGGCGGTGGCGCTGCCCTTGGCGGCATGCTGGCGGTAACCGCTGCGCAGCTGCTCGGGATCGTGCGACAGCCAGGAACCCCCGCGGATGACACGTTCCTCCGGCGCGTCCGGCCAGGGGTCGAGAACCCACTCGGCGGCGTTGCCGCCCAGGCCGTGCAGGCCGAGCGCGTTGGCGGCCTCGCCGAGCACCGGCGAGGTGTAGGAATGGCGGTCGTCGTAGTCGTCAATGCGACCGGCATCGAGGTTGACGCTGTAGGGCGGCGGTGGGAACCGGCCCTCGGCCGACCACGGGTAGTGCTTGGGCGCGTACTTCGCCCGCGTCGCCGGGTCGGCATCGGTCTCCGGCGGCAGGCCGACCGCCCGGCTCCATTCGAGGTCGCTCGGCAGGCGGTAGCTGGCGCCCTCGGGCAGGCGGCCACCGGCGCGTTCGCCGGCACTCAACCATTCGCAGAAGGCGACGGCATCGTCCCAGCTCACCCCGACGGCCGGATGACTGGCGCCGAGCAGAAAGGGCGGTTTCGCCGGCCAGGAGCGGCCGCTTGCCTTCAGGAAGGCCTCGTAATCCTGCACCCGCGTCTCGGCGGTGGCGATCAGGTGCGTCGCATCCAGCGGCACCAGTTCCATGCCCAAGGCGTTGGTGTGACGTGCGCCCGCCGTCACCGGTTTCAGGCTCGCCGGATCCGGACGACCGCCACCGCCGGCCCCGCCTTCCAGACGGCGTCGCACCTCGGCCATCTCGGCCTCGCTGACTTCGCCGCCGGTGAGCGCCTCGCGGCGTTCGCTGCGCGCCTTCTCCGTTTGCGCCTGCATCGCCGCCAGCAGGGTGCCGGTCTGCGCGCGGTCCTCAAACACGCAGCGGAAGCCGATCGTCGGCATGCGCAGGGTGGCCGGCACGGTGTAGAGGTGGCCCGAGCGCAGGCTGTCGGCCTGGAAGTAGGCCCAGGCGCCACCGCGCAGCACGCCGACCTGCTCGGCGCGGATCTCCGGGTCATGGCACCATTCCCAGACGTTGCCCGCGAGGTCGAACAGCCCCTCGGCCGAAGGCTTGAACTGGCCCACCGGCGCGGTGAAGGGAAAGCCGTCCTCGTAACCGGCGATCTCCCCCTCGGCAAAGTTGCCCGACCCGGCCGGCGGCGGCCAGGCCAGGCCCCAGGGGAAGACCTTGTCGTCGGCGAGCTTGTCCTCGAGCGTCAGATCCGGCTTGCGGGTGCGCAACAGACCCACCGCCGCATCCCATTCAGCCCGGGTCGGCAGGCGGTAGGCCTGGTTGGCGGTGAGCTTGCCCTCCTGCTGCTCCTTTTCGGTCAGCCAGCCGCAGAAGGCGCGCGCGTCCTGCAGGGTGATGCCGACCACCGGATGATCCGGTCCCTGCGCAAAGTGCGGCTTGTAGGTCCACTCACGGCCGCTCGCCTGCACAAACGCCTGCCACTGGGCCAGGGTCGTCTCATGGGCCGCCACCAGCACGACCGTGCCCGGCACCGCCTTGAATTCCAGGCCCAGACTGCTGCGGTGGCTGCGCGCCGCCGGCGTTTGCGCCAACAGCACCGGGCTCAGCAGCAGCGCCAGCAGACCGGCAGCGACCCGCAACGGGCGGCCTGGACGAGGGCGAAACGGCAGGGGAAGGACGGGGAACACGCCCTTTGTTTAGCGTACCCGCCGCCCACCTTCAGCAAAAAAGAAGAGGGGCGACACCGAGTTTGTTCTTTGCGGCATAAACCGTCATGGTACGTTCACCCCCGAATTCTGAAATTCAGAATGGAACGCTTTTTCCGCCGCATGGTGCCCCGATCCCCGGGGCGACCAGGGGCGGCAGCTTGCCCGTAAGCCCCCATGATCGTTCTCGGACTCAATGCCTGGCATGGTGATTCCGCCGCCGCCCTCGTCATCGACGGCCGTCTCGTTGCCGCCGCCGAAGAGGAGCGCTTCCGTCGCCTGAAACACTGGTCGGGCCTGCCGACCCAAGCCATCGCCTGGTGCCTGCGCGACGCCGGCCTGCGCCTCGCCGACGTCGACCACATCGCCATCAACCGCGACCCGCGCGCCAACCACCTGCGCCGCGCGCTCTACGTGCTGCGCCGGCGCCCCAGCCTCGGCCTCATCCTCAAGCGCCTCGGCAACCTGCGCCGCGCCGGTTCCTTCGAGGACTCCCTGCGCGCGGCCTTCCCCGGCGAAAGCCTGCGCGCCCGCGCCCATCACGTCGAACACCACCTCGCCCACCTCGCCTCCGCCCACCTGGTCTCCGGCTTTGAGGAGTCGGTCTGCCTCTCGGTCGACGGCTTTGGCGACTTCGCCAGCTGCGCCTGGGGCATGGGTCGCGGCGCCGACATTGCCATCGACGGCCGCATCCATTTCCCGCATTCGCTCGGCATCTTCTACACGGTGCTCACCCAGTTCCTCGGCTTCCCGCACTACGGCGACGAGTACAAGGTCATGGGCCTGGCGCCCTACGGTGAGCCGAAGTTCCTGCCGCAACTGCGCGAGATCGTCCGCGTCCAGGGCGACGGCAGCTTCCGCCTCGACCTGCGCTACTTCCGCCACCACCGCGAGGACGTTCACTACACCTGGGACGACTGCATTCCCGAGGTGGGCACGCTGTACCGCCGGCAGGAACTCGAGGCCCTGCTCGGCCCGCAGCGCGAGCCGGGCCAACCGCTCGAACAGCGCCACCGCGACCTCGCCCGCAGCGCCCAGGCGATGTACGAGGAGGCCTTCTTCGCCCTGCTGGAAAGCCTGCACGCCCGCTACCAACACGATCACCTCGCCCTCTCCGGCGGCTGTGCCATGAACTCGGTCGCCAACGGCAAGATCCACCTGCGCACGCCCTTCCGCCGGCTGTACCTGCCCGCCTCCGCCGGCGACGCCGGCGGTGCGATCGGCGCCGCCATGGTCGTCGCCCGTCGCCACGGTGCCGCGCCCTTCGTCATGGACCACGCCTACGTCGGCCCGCAGGCCGGCGACGCCGAGATCGCCGCCCTGCTGCAGGCGCGCGCTGCCGACCTCGCCGGCTGCCAGGTGCAGCGCATGACCGATGAGGCCGAGCTCTGCGACACCACCGCCGCCGCCATCGCCGAGGGTGGCGTCATCGGCTGGTTCCAGGGCCGCATGGAATGGGGGCCGCGCGCGCTCGGCAACCGCTCCATCCTCGGCGACCCGCGCCGCGCCGACATGAAGGACATCCTCAACCTCAAGATCAAGCGCCGCGAATCCTTCCGCCCCTTCGCCCCGAGCATCCTGCGCGAGCAGGTCGGCGAATGGTTTGAGCAGGACCAGGATGTGCCTTTCATGATGCAGGTCTTCCAGGTCCGCGAAGCCAAGCGCGCCCTCGTGCCCGCCACCACCCACGTCGACGGCTCCGGCCGCCTGCAGACCGTCCACCGCGAGACCAACCCGCGTTACCACCGCCTCATCTCCGCCTTCCACGCCCGCACCGGCGTGCCCATGGTCCTCAACACCAGCTTCAACGAAAACGAACCCGTCGTCTGCCGCCCCGAGGAAGCCCTCGACTGCTTCCTGCGCACGAAGATGGACGTGCTGGTGGTCGGGGATTGGGTGGTCAGAAGATGATGGATGATCGTTGATGGTTGATGGATAAACCGCCAAGCCCCGGCTCGCCGAATTCTGGGCCTATCAACCATCTACTCTCAGGTCGATGATGGATGATGGTTGATAGTTGATAGAGAAAAACCAAAACCCTGGCTAACCGATTCTTCTTCCGTCTATCAACGATCAACCATCATCTATAAACTTCTGGTGCGATGATGGTGGATAGTTGATAGATAAACCGCCAAGCCCCGGCCGGCCGGGCTCTGAGTTCCATCAACCATCAACAATCCTCTATCAACTTCCTCCACTCCTCCCTCATGCCATCCTTTCCCTTTGAGCGCCTTGAGGTTTGGCAGCAGTCGCGGTCTCTGGTGATCGAGGCGTATCGGATGACACAGGCTTTTCCCAAGCAGGAGCAATTTGGCCTGTCTTCACAAGTGCAGCGCGCTGCGGTCTCAGTTGCAGCCAATTTGGCGGAAGGAACTTCGCGCACCAGCGCCAAGGATCAGGCGCACTTTTCTCAACTGGCGTTTGGTTCTCTCATGGAATTGGCCTGCCTTGTTCAGTTGGCTCGCGATCTCGAACGGGTGTCTGTGGAAGAAGCCGAGTCTTTGCTCCATGCCATATCTGATCTTGCTCCGCGCATCAGCAAGCTGCGCGATTCTCAACTGCGACGTTCGACGCGCGGAAAGGCCGAGTGAGAAGACTGGAGCGGGAGAGGATGGCCGGAACCAGAGATGATGGCTGATTGTTGAGGGTTTATAGAGGCAATCTTCCAACCGCCCCCGTCTCAGAGCTCCATCAACCATCAACCATCATCCATCAACTTCCTCCCCTCCCCATGAAAGGCCTACTCCTCGCCGGCGGCAATGGCTCGCGGCTGTACCCGCTGACCCGGGTGCTGTCGAAGCAGTTGCTGCCGGTGCATGACAAGCCGATGATCTATTACCCGCTGACGGTGCTGATCGCGGCGGGGATCCGCGAGATTGGCCTGATCGCCACGCCGGACGATCTGCCGCGCTACCGGCAGTTGCTCGGCGACGGCTCGGCCTGGGGCATCCGTCTGGAGTACCTTGAGCAGCCCCAGCCGCGCGGCATTGCCGAGGCGTTTTTGCTGGCCGAGAATTTCATCGCCGGCGATTCGGTGGCCCTGCTGCTCGGTGACAACCTGTTCTTTGGCGGCGACGCCTTTCCCGCCGCGGTGGCCGGTTTCCGCGGCGGCGCGCAGATCTTCGCCTACCATGTGCAGAACCCAAGCGACTACGGCGTGGTCGAACTCGCTGCCGACGGCCGGGCGCTGAGCCTGGAGGAAAAGCCGGCCGCCCCGCGCAGCCCTTACGCGGTCCCCGGGGTCTACCTCTACGATGCCGACGTGGGGGCAATCGCGCGCGGGTTGTCGCCCTCGGCGCGCGGCGAACTGGAGATCACCGATGTGAACCGCGAGTACCTGCGCCGGGGTCGCCTGCAGGTGCGCCGGCTGAGCCGCGGCACCGCCTGGCTGGATGCCGGCACCAGCAGCAGCCTGCACGAGGCCTCGGCCTACGTGCAGACCATCGAAAAACGCCAGGGCATGAAACTCGGCTGCCCCGAGGAGGCGGCCCTGCGCCGCGGCTTCATCGACCTGCCCGCCTTCGAGGCCCTGACCGCCGCCATGCCGGCCTGCGAATACCGCGACGCCCTGCAGGCGGTCGCCGCCGAAGTCCGCCGCCTCGGCCTGCCCGGAGCCTAGGCAAGGGGAAGAGGGCCGGTCGCTCCCCCTTCTTCCTTCGTCCTTCTTCCTTCCTCCTTATCCCTTATCCCTCCCCCGCCATGCATCTCCTGATCACCGGTGGCGCTGGATTCATCGGCGCGGAAGCGGTGCGCGCCTGGGTGGATCGGCCGGAGGTGGCCAAGCTCGTCAATCTGGATGCCCTGACCTATGCGGCCGATCTCGGACGCCTGGCCGGCATCCATGGCGTGCACCCGCGCCATGTCTTTGAGCAGGTCGATCTGCGCGATCGCGCCGCCGTGCGCGAGGTGGTGCGCCGGCATGGCATCACGCATGTCGTCCACTTGGCCGCCGAGACCCATGTCGACCGCTCCATTGCCGGCCCGGAGGTGTTCGTGGAAACGAACGTGCTCGGCACCCTGCACCTGCTTGAGGCCTGCCGGGAGGCGTGGAGTCTCAAATCTCAAATCACACATTTCAGATCTCAGATTTCGGATTGCAGGTTTGTCCAGGTCAGCACGGATGAGGTCTATGGCTCGCTCGGACCGGCGGAGCCGGCCTTCACGGAAGCCGATCCGCTGCAGCCGAACTCGCCGTACTCCGCCAGCAAGGCCGGGGCTGATCACCTGGTGCGGAGCTACGTGCGCACCCATGGTCTGCCGGCCGTGATCACCCGCTGCGTCAACAATTTCGGCCCGACCCAGCACGCCGAGAAATTCATCCCGACCGTGCTGCGCTGCCTCGCCGACGATCAGCCCGTGCCGATCTATGGCGACGGCCGCAACGTCCGCGAATGGCTGGCGGTCAGCGACCATGTCGAGGGCCTGCGACTCGTGCTCGAGCGCGGCGAGGTCGGCGGCATCTACAACCTCGGCAGCGGTGTCGAACTCGACAACCTCGACCTCGCCGGGCGGCTCTGCGATCTGTTCGATGCCGAGACCGGTCGCCCCGCCGGCACGGCGCGCCAGCAGCTCCGTTTCGTCGCCGACCGGCCCGGCCACGACCGGCGGTACGCGGTCGATGCCGCCAAGTTGCGCGCCCTCGGCTGGCGACCGGCGGCCGATTTCAACACCGCCCTGCGTGCCACCGTGCGCGGGTTTCTGGAAAGGCGACACGCATGAGCACCGAGTGGCGCACCTGGCCCTGCATGGCGCCCTTTGTCGAAGGTCGGCCGATGGCCGTGGCCGAGGGCGGCGAAATGCGGCCGCACTCGACCTCGACCCCGAACAACCTGACCGCCCTCGCCCACTGGTTCGGCGTCATCCGCCCGCAGCGCACGCTCGAGACCGGCCTCGGCTGCGGCGCTTCCGCCACCCTCTTCTGCGAGCTGCACCGACGCGCCGGCCACGACGGCCTGCGCCATCACGCGATCGATCCGCTCCAGCGCGAACTCTGGGGCGACTGCGCCCTGCACCATCTGCAGGCCGAGGGATTGGCGGCCGGCTTCATTCATCACGCCAAGCCTTCCGATCAGGCCCTACCGGAACTTGTCGCACGCGGCGAACGCTTCGGCCTGATCTACCTCGATGGCAGCCACCTGTTTGAGGAGGTCTTCATCGATTTTTATTACGCGCATCAGTTGCTCGAACCCGGCGGCCTGCTCGCCTTTGACGACAGCGCCCACCCGCACGTGCGCAAGGTCCTGGGCTTCCTGCGCCGCAACTTCGCCGAGGCCTACCAGGAGCACTCGCCCTACCTCGTCACCCGTCCCGACTGGCCCGCCTGGCGCCGCACCCTGGCCCGCCGCCTCGGCCGCCAGCAGCTCACCCTCTTCCGCAAGGTTCGCGAGATCGAACGGACCTGGCTGCAGCCGCTGCGGCAGTTTTGAGCCGAGCGAAGAGAGATGATGGATGATCGTTGATGGTTGATAGAGAAACCCCAAACGCCGGCCGGCCGGTTCTGAGATCCATCAACCATCAACTCTCAGGCCGATGATGGATCGTTGATCGAGATAAACCGCCAAACCCCGGCTCGCCGAATTCTGGGCCCATCAACCATCCGCTATCAACTCTCAGGCCGATGATGGATGATCGTTGATGGTTGATAGAGAAAAACCGTCGAGCCCGGCTCGCCGAATTCTGGGCCCATCAACCATCAACCATCATCTATCAACTCCAAGGCCGATGATGGATCGTTGATCGAGAAAGACCGCCAAACCCCGGCCCGCCGAATTCTGGGCCCATCAACCATCCGCTATCAACTCTCAGGCCGATGATGGATGATCGTTGATGGTTGATAGAGAAAAACCGTCGAGCCCGGCTCGCCGAATTCTGGGCCCATCAACCATCAACCATCATCTATCAACTCCAAGGCCGA
>CBINON010000003.1:0-274623 GCA_966252325.1 uncultured bacterium
CGGCATCAGCCGGGCGACCTCGGCAGATTTCCGCACCTGGAGCCGGCCGGTGGCGATGAACGCCAACCTGCCCGGCGAACATCTCTACACCAGCCAGACCCATCCCTACTTCCGCGCCCCGCACCTCTACATCGCCCTGCCCACCCGCTACATGGCCGGCCGTCTCGGGGCCGGCAAGGCGCACTCCATGCTCGGCTCGACCGACATCCTGCTGATGACCTCGCGGGCCGGTTCGACGCGGTTCGACCGACCCTTCACCGAGGCCTTCCTGCGTCCCGGCCTCGATCCCGAGCGCTGGGCCAGCCGCGCCAATTACGCCGCGCTCAACGTCGTCCCCACCGGTCCGGCCGAGATGTCGATCTACCACGCCCGCAGCGGCCGCCGCCACACTCTGCGCACCGACGGCTTTGTCTCCCTGCGCGCCGGAGCCGCCGAGGGCGAATGCCGGACGCGGCCGCTGCGCTTCCAGGGCAACGCGCTGGTGCTCAATGCCGGCACCTCGGCCGCCGGATCGCTGCGCGTCGAAATCCAGGACCCGGCAGGCAAACCGCTGCCGGGCTTCACCCTGGCCGACTGCGAGGAACTCGTCGGCGACGCCATCGAACTGCCGGTGCGCTGGCGTGCCGATGCGGACCTGGGCGCACTCGCCGGCCGGCCCGTGCGCCTGCGCTTCGTCCTGCGCGAGGCCGACCTCTACGCCTTCCGGTTTCGCGCCGCGGATTGACGGCTTGACGCGGGACCGGTCCCTGCGCCTGATTCGGTCGCCATGACACCCGAAGCCCGCCTGCAATCCCTCGGTCTCAACCTGCCGCCCGCACCGCCCAAGGGCGGCATCTACAAGCCGGTCGTCATCACCGGCAACCTCGCCTACGTCTCCGGTCACGGTCCGTACCGCGGCCCCGACGACTACCTGACCGGCCGGGTCGGCGCCGACCTCGACCTCGAGGCCGGGCGCGCCGCCGCCCGCCAGGTCGGCCTGGCCATGCTCGCCACCCTGAAGAGCGAACTCGGCAGCCTCGACCGTGTCGGCCGCGTCATCAAGCTGCTCGGCATGGTCAACTCCACCCCCGACTTCCCCGACCATCCCAAGGTGATCAACGGCTGCAGCGAACTCTTCGCCGAGGTCTGGGGCGAGGAAAACGGCATCGGCGCGCGCAGCGCCGTCGGCATGGGCTCCCTGCCGGGCAACATCGCGGTCGAGATCGAGGCGATTTTCGAGCTGCGCGACTGAACCCGCGCGCGCCCGGCCCGGGTGCCCCGTCTTCCATTCGACAAACCCCCGCCGGGCGCTTATCCTCGCCCCCCTTCCCCATGAAAAAGAAAATCGTCCTCGCCTACTCCGGCGGCCTCGACACCTCCGTCCTGCTCTCCTGGATCAAAGAAACCTATGACGCCGAGATGATCGCCTTCTGCGCGAACATCGGCCAGGACGACGAGCTGAAGGGCCTCAACGCCAAGGCGAAGAAGACCGGCGCCTCGAAGATCTACGTCGACGACCTCCAGGAGGAGTTTGCCCGCGACTTCATCTTCCCGATGATGCAGGCCGGCGCCATCTACGAGGGCCAGTACTTCCTCGGCACCAGCATCGCCCGCCCGCTCATCGCCAAGCGCATGGTCGAGATCGCCAAGGCCGAGGGCGCCACCGCCATCGGCCACGGTGCCACCGGCAAGGGCAACGACCAGGTGCGCTTTGAACTGACCACCGCCGCGCTCGCCCCCGACCTCGAGATCATCGCCCCCTGGCGCGACGAGCGTTTCCGCAACCAGTTCCCCGGCCGCGCGGAAATGATCGCCTACTGCGAGGAAAAGAAGATCCCGGTGCAGGCCAGCGCCAAGAAGCCCTTCTCGATGGACCGCAACCTCCTGCACATCAGCTACGAGGCCGGCATTCTCGAGGATCCCTGGTTCAACGCCGGCGACGTGAAGTACCGCGACTACTTCACCACGCTGTCCGTTTTCCCCGAGGACGCCCCCGACAAGCCGGAGTACGTGGTGCTCGACTTCGACAAGGGCAACTGCGTCGCCGTCAACAGCAAGCCGATGAACCCGCTGCAGGTCATGAAGGCGCTCAACAAGCTCGGCGGCAAACACGGCGTCGGCCGCGTCGACATGGTGGAAAACCGCTTCGTCGGCATGAAGAGCCGCGGCGTCTATGAAACCCCCGGCGGCGCCATCCTGCACTTCGCCCACCGCCAGATCGAGAGCCTGACCATGGACCGCGAGGTCATGCACCTGCGCGACAGCCTGATCCCGGAATACGCCAAGCTCGTCTACAACGGCTTCTGGTACGCGCCCGAGCGCCTCGCCCTGCAGGCCCTGGTCAGCGAGAGCCAGAAGAATGTCTCCGGCACCGTGCGCGTAAAGCTCTACAAGGGCGGCATCCACGCCGCCGGCCGCCAGAGCCGCTTCAGCCTCTACAATCCGCACATCGCCACCATGGAGGCCGACCCGACCAAGGCCTACAACCAGGACGACGCCACCGGCTTCATTCGCCTGAACGGCCTGCGCCTGCGCGTCAACTCGCAGGTCAACGGCCCGGCGAACATCGGCGGCTGAGCCGCTCCCCGCACCCCGCCCTCGCCTAGGACGGGGTGCGGGGATTTCAAATCTCAAATTTCAGAGATCCGATCTGAGATTTGAAATCTGCGATCTGATATCCTCCAGCCCCTCACTGACCGAATGCTTCGGTCACCGGACGGCCGTCAAAACCAGACTCCGGCAGGGGCACACCGAGCAGCCAGAGCACGGTGGCGGCGGTGTCATAGGTCATCGGCTGGCGCTGCTGAAGGCTGTGGCCCTGGCGCACGCCCTTGCCCCAGGCAATCCACGGGATGTGGGTGTTGCTCGGGATCGGCTCGAAGTGGCCCTTGTCCTTGCCGCCGTGGTCGGCCGTGACGATCACCGTGCTGTCGTCGCGCAGCCCCGCCTTGTCGATGGCCGCCAGCACCTGGCCCAGGGCCTGGTCACAGACCTTGAAGGCCTCGGCCTGCTCGGGCGAGCCCCAGCCGAACTTGTGGCCGGCGCTGTCAACATCCGGAAAGTGCACCATGCACAGCTGCGGCTTCTTCTCGACGATCCAGGCGGCGGCGCGCTCGGCGACCTGCGCGGCCGGCACGAGCTTCTTGTCCTCGGAGGCGGGAATCGGGCCGTAGGCGTAAGCACCGCCGCAGTCGAAGACATCGAGCGAGTCCTTGCGGCTCCACAGGTGGCGAAACTTGATCTTGCCGCAGAACAGCGCCGTCGAGGTCTCCGGTCTCGTGGCCTTGGCCAGCGCAAACACGGTCGGCACCTTGACCATGCCGCGCATGGGGAAGTAATCGTTCCAGTCGATCTGATGGCGGGCAATGTCGACCCCGGTCAGCATGGAAGTGTGCGAGGGCAGGGTCTTCGACGGCAGGATGGTGCGCGCCTGCCAGGTGTGCGCACCCTCGGCAACCAGGCGATGCAGGTTCGGCATGGCCGCCTTCTGGACGAGTTCGCAGTTGGCGCCGTCGATGCTGATGACAAAGACATGGCCGGTGCGCGGCTCGGCCGCGGTGGCTGTGACGGCGAGGAGGAAAAACAGCAGGGATCGCATGGGAAAGGGGGATGATGCCGACCGCGACGGACTTGGCCAGCGGCAAATGGGGTCAGGCGCGCCAGGCCAGGTCGACCGCGACGCCATTCCACGGGTGATCGGCCAGGTGGGTGTGCGTCGTCACGCGCATGCCGGCCGCGCCCAGGCGCAGCAGGGTCCAGCCAGTGGTCGAGGTGGCCTTGTTGGCGACGTAGGAGGTGGCCGGCGTGTTGAGCAGGTGGATGCCCTGGTGAACGTAAAACTCGCGGTGATGGATGTGGCCGTGCAGGTAGGCCTTCACCTGCGGACGCGCGGCCAGCAGCTTCCAGAGTTCCTCGGAATCCTCCAGGCCACCGGGGTAATGCAGGGGATCGCCGCCAAGCCGAGGATTGTGGTGGGCGAAAACGAGGGCCGGCTTGCCGGGTTCGGCATCCAGCGCCCGCGCCAGCCAGTCGCGCTGCACTTCGCCCAGCAGCCCCTGGGTGACCATGGTCTGCTTGAGGGAATCCAGCAGGAAAAGATTGGCACCCGCGAGCCGGACCACGGCGGCGTGCTTCGACTCCACCACCGGCGCCACCGGTCGCTCCTGCTTCAGGACGTCGTAAAACACCGCGCGATCATCGTGATTGCCCATCGTCAGATGCACCGGCACGCCGGCCTCCCGCAGCGGTGCGATCAGGCGGGCGAAATGGACGTAGTCGCCGCGCTGGCCGTCCTTCAGGGCCAGATCGCCGTTGATGACCACCGCTGCCGGTCGCTCGGGCAGCGCCAGCAGGGCCTCGACCGTGCGTCGCAGGTTCGCCGGCACCGCCGAGTCGGCCGGTTGTTTTTCGCCGATGTGGGTGTCGTTCAGCACCGCCACCAGCGTGTCCCCGGCCGCGGCGGCGCGGCTGCTCGCCCCCACTGCGGCAGCGCCGAGTTGGACCAGGAATTGACGGCGTGAGACGAGGTGCAGCGGCATGTCTGCTATACGCGCGCTTCGCCTCCCGTATTGCTCCTCCATGGACCGCCGCGACTTCCTCAAGACCTCCAGCGCCGCCGCTCTTGCGGCCGGTTCCCTGCGTTCCGCCAGCGCCGCGGCACCGCGCCAGCCGGAACTCATCCGCACCGAAAACGCCCGGCCCGGCCACGATTTCCAGCTCACCCGCATGATGCCCGACGGGCGGGCGTCGCACCGCACCTCGCTCATTGAGGGCTACTGCTCGCGCCAGTCGCTCAAGGCCGGTGAGACCCTGGAGTTTTTTGTCAGCACCAAGCCCGCCGCCCGCTTCACCCTCGAGATCTTCCGCATGGGCTACTACGGCGGTGCCGGCGCGCGGCACATGGCCGAGCTTGGCCCCTTCGACGGCGTCGAGCAGCCCGTGCCCGAGATCGGCGACAACCGCCTGCGCGAATGCCGCTGGCAGGCCTGCACCTCCCTGGTCATCCCGGCCGACTGGCCGAGCGGCGTGTACCTCGGTCGCCTCACCACCGTGCCGGCCGCCGCGGACCTGCCCTACTGGCAGAGCTACGTCATCTTCATCGTCAAGGACGACCGTCCTGCCGACGTCCTGTTCCAGTGCAGCGACAACACCTGGCAGGCCTACAACCGCTGGCCGGTCAACGAATCGCTGTACACCGACCCCCGTGCCGCCCATGCCCCCGGTGTCAGCGTCAGCTTCGACCGGCCCTACGGCAAGTACCCGCAGATCTTCGACAACCCGCTGAGCATGGGCAGCGGCGAGTTCCTGCTCTGGGAATACCCGCTCTGCTACTGGCTGGAGAAGGAGGGTTACGACGTCACCTACGGCTCGAACGTCGACGCCCTGGAACCCGCCCACCTGGCGCGCTGCAAGGCCATGCTCAGCATCGGTCACGACGAGTACTGGGACCTGCGCCAGTATCAGAACGTCAAGCAGGCCATCGCCGACGGCCTGAGCGTGCTCTGGCTCTCGGCCAACGACGTGTACATGGTCACGCCCTTCAGCGCCAACGCCGCCGGCGCGCCCAACCGCCGACTGACCCGCGAAACCTGCTACGGCGAGTTTCGCGAGGAGGAAAAGCAGGCCTACGCCAAGGTGCTCGGGCCGTTTGAAAAGCCCGGCCCCGATGAGCGCGACATCATCGGCGCGCGCACGGTTGTGCCCTTCAACGGCGGCGGCGACTGGACCTGCGCCAAGCCCGATCACTGGCTCTTCGAGGGCACTGGCATGAAGCAGGGCGACAGCATTCCGGGTCTCGTTGGCTGGGAGTTTCACGGCGATCCCGACACCGCCAAGCCAGGGCTGGAAGTGGTCGCCGAGGGCAATGTTTGGGCCGGTGGCACCCGTCTCGGCCGCTACGCCGCCACGGTCTTTGAGGGGCCGAAGAAGAACATCGTCTTCAATGCCAGCACCATCTTCTGGAGCCAGGGCCTGAGCGACCCGCCCGGCCACATGATCCCGTGGAGCCACTGGTCGCGCCCGCACGGCCCGGATGACCGCGTCCAACGCATCACCGCCAACGCCCTCAAGCGCGCGCTGGCCTGAGGGATCTCAGATTTCAGATCTCAAATTTCAGATGGCGGGGCACCGTCACAAGTTGGGTCGGTGAGTTGACGCGGGCTTCTGAAATTTGAGATTTTTATCAGGCCAGAATCTCGCGCATGACGTGGCCATGGACGTCGGTGAGGCGGAAGTTGCGGCCGCTGAACAGGTAGGTCAGCTGCTCGTGGTCGACCCCGAGCAGATACAGCACTGTCGCCCAGAGGTCGTAAACCGTCTGCACCTTTTCGACAGCGTGATACCCCAGGTCATCGGTTTCGCCGAGCGTCATGCCACCGCGCACGCCGCCGCCGGCCATCCAGACGCTGAAGCCGTAGGGGTTGTGGTCGCGGCCGTCGCTGCCCTGGGCAAAGAAGGTGCGGCCGAATTCGCCGGCCCAGACGACCAGCGTGCTGTCGAGCAGACCGCGCGACTTCAGGTCCTTGAGCAGGCCGGCGATGGGTTGGTCGACCTGCCAGGCCATGTTGCCATGCCCCTCCTTGAGCTGGCCGTGCTGGTCCCAGGGGTTGGGGGCCTGACCGGCCCCGAGTTGCTGGGGCAGGCAGCTCAGCTCAATGAAGCGCACGCCGCGCTCGACGAGCCGCCGCGCCAGCAGGCACTGCTTGCCGTAGGCGCTGCGCGTGCTCTCCGGGCCGTCGATGCCATAGAGCTTTTTCGTCGCCTCGCTCTCGCCGGCAAGATCGCACAGCTCGGGCACGGCCGACTGCATGCGCCAGGCCATTTCATAATTCTGAATGGCGGCCTCGACGTCGCGCTGGGCGCCGAGTTCGCCGAGAAATCCCTGGTCCAGTTCACCGATGAAATCGAGCCGCCGGCGCTGCAGCGCGGCCAGCTCGCGCGGGCGGATGTTGCGCACCGGTTCGGCTTCATCGACACGGATCAGCGAGGCTTGGTGCTGGGCGGGCAGGAAGCCGTTGCCAAACAGGCCGACGCCGCCGTGTGGCGGCACGGCGCCGCCGCTCTGCAGCACCACGTAGCCGGGCAGGTCGCGCGCTTCCGTACCGAGTCCATAGCTTGTCCAGGCACCCGCACTCGGGTAACCGAGGAAGGGAAAGCCGGTGTGCATGAAGAAGTTGCCCTGCGCGTGCTCGCTGAATTTCGCGGTCATGCTGCGGACCACGCAAAGCTCGTCGGCCACCGTCGCCAGGTGCGGAAACAGGGCACTCACCGCCAGACCCGACTGGCCATGGCGCTGGAACGCCCAGTGCGAGGGCTGGACCACGCCGTCGTTGTTGAACTGCGTGCGCGCGGTCGCCACCGGCGGCGGTTTGCCGGCATGCTTCTCCAGCAGCGGCTTGGGATCAAAACTGTCGAGGTGTGAGACCCCGCCGCTCATGTAGCAGAAGATGACGCTGCGCGCGCTGGGAGTGAAGCGCCTGGCGCGGTGGGTGGCAGGCGCGGCCGCGGCGTTCTCAGCCATCAGGCCGGCAAGCGCGGCCAGGCCAAAACCGTTCGAGGCGCGGGCGAGAAGGTGGCGGCGGGTGCAGTTCATCGCAGGTAAACAAACTCCTTCAGGTTGAGGATCGACAGGGCCAGGCTGTTCCAGGCAGCGGTTTCGGGGGCACCGGTGCCGAGGGCTTCGCTGAGCTCACGGGTTTCGGCTTCGAGGCGACCCAATTCGGCGCGCAGGGTTTCGACCCGGGTGCGCGCGGCCTCCGGCAGGGCGGCGAGCAGGTCGCGGTCGGTGATAGGCAGCCCTTCGAGTCGGGCGCTGCGGGCGAGTTCGTCCGGCGTCAGCGCGCGGTCGTAGACACGGGCGCGGTGGATGCGGCCGCGCAGGCCGCGGTTGCCGCTCGGCGCGCCGTGGCGACACCCGAGCAGGACCTGGCTGGTGGCGGCATCGAACACCGCCCCGGGGGCCTTGCGGTAGCTGCGGCCGTAGGGCTGGCCATCGCGGTAGCCGCGGACGGTGCCATCCGCCTCGTACACCACCGCCACATGCACCACGCGCCGGTCCGCCTCGGTTTCGGCTGGCCCGTCAAAGGTCTCGCTGCGCGAGAAGTGATCGCTGCCGGCCACCCAGTGGCGCGGCTGTTTTTCGCCAAAGACGATCGAGTCAAAGCGGCCGCCGTCCCTGCCCTGCACGGTCAGCACGCCGCCGCCGCGCGGGTCGAGCGAATCGAGTTGCACCCAGGCTTCGAGGGTTTTCGCGGTGAGCGTCTTCGGCAGCGGCGCCGACTGGGCCATGGAGGCACCATCAACAACGAGCGTGCCGTTTTCCAGGCGCGCCTTGCCGGTGAGCGTCAATGGCAGGCGGCCCTGGGTGTCGGTGAGATCCTTGTCAAAGGTCCACTCTGCGAGGGGTTCTGGGACTCCAACTGATGGGTCGAATCCATCCGATCCGGCGAGGGCCGCACGCGCGGGCTGCAGCAGGCTTGCGATCTTTCCGCGCAGGGCTTCGCCAGCGCGGCTCAGCTCTTGCAGGCGGACCTGGCGGGCCTGCAACTCGGCGGTCTGCCCCGCCAGAAAACGCCGGCTCGCCGAGAGTTCGTCGGCCCGTGGTGCACGCCCGAGCGCCTCGCGAAACAGCCGCTGCAGTCTGGCTTCACCGCCGGCCTCCGCCGTCACGCGCGCGGCCCAGTCGGTGGCCCAGCCCTGGATGACCGGATCGTTGAGCAGGGCCAGCGATTGCGCCGGCACGTTGGTGGCATCGCGCCGTCCGCGAGGCGCCGAGGGCACCGGCATGTCAAAGGCGGTGAGGAAGGGATCGAGCTGATTGCGGATGACCTGCACGTAAACACTGCGGCGAGGCTGGTTGCCGGGCACGGGCTTGCCGAAGGCGGTGGGATCCAGTCGCCCGGAAAGCTGCACAATGCTGTCGCGAATGGCCTCGGCCTCGAGCCGGCGCACGCTCCAGCGCGCGAGCAGGCGGTTGTCGGGATCGCGCTCCGCTCCCGGCGCCGTCGCCGAGCGGGCGAAGGCGCGGGTACGCACCAGGGCTTCGATGAAGCGCTTCAAGCTGCCGCCATCGGCGAGGAACTGGGCGGCGAGGAAGTCGAGCAGTTGCGGGTGCGACGGCAGCTCGCCGAGACGGCCAAAGTTGTCAGTCGTGGCAACCAACCCGCGGCCAAAGACATGGTGCCAGAGGCGGTTGACGATGACGCGTGCCGTGAGCGGATTGCGCGGATCGGCCAGGCGGTCGGCGAGTTCGAGCCTGCCGCTCTGGGGCGTCTGAAACGGCGTGGGATCGATGCCATCGAGGAAGCGCCGCGGCACGGAATCCCCGGGCTGCTTGTGGTTGCCCCTGACAAAGAGCGCGGCATCGCGGGCATCGCCCTCAAGCACCCCGGGCGCACGGGTCGGCCGCGGCAGGCGCGCCTCCCAATCACGATAGGTTTTCACCAGGGCGGCCGCCTCGGGGATGGCGGCAAAGTCGTTCGGCAACTTGCCGGCCTGCAGGGCGAGATTCAGCGACTCCGCCTGCGCATCGGTGAGGGTGCCGTCGAGCCAGGCCCGCACGGCGTCGCGGCCGGGTTGCGCAGGGATGACCGGACCCGTGGGCGCCTGATCCCCGTGGGTGATGAAGGCATCGGTGAGGCCAAACCAGGAGCGCGCGTCGGGATTTGCCTGCGCCGGCAGATCGGCGACCGTGGTGATCTGCAGATGCAGGTCGTCGCCCTTCCAATAGTCGAGGTCGAGCGAGTGCCAGCCGAGTGACGCGTCCTTGTCGGTCTTCAACTCGCGCGCCTTGTGGATGGTGCCGGTGCGCGGGTAGTTTTGCACAACGTATTTGGCCACCGCACCGCCACCGCCGGCGACGCGAAACCAGAGTGTGCCACCGTCGCAGCGGAAACGCGGCGACATCAGCACGGCGCGATCGGCGGTGGAAACGAGGTCGGAGAACAGGCCGCCGGGATGCAGGTGGGCGAGCAGGCGGTCGCCTTCGAGGGCGATGATGAATTCACCCGCGGCGGTCGCCCCCTGGCGGACGCCCTCGCCGTCGCTGAACCAGGTGTCCTTGCGCAGGTCCCAGCGCCGGCTTGCGGCGGGGAGGCTGGCGGGGGCGGCCTCACCCTCGGTCTGCTCCGGCAGAACCTTCAGCCAGGCCGCAGCCACGGCCTTCTTGATCCGCTCCTTGATCTGGCGCAGTTGCGCGCGTTCGGCCGCACCGGTGCCCGGCGCGTTGACATCGATGATGGCCGGCCGGGTGCTGGTGAAGATGCCATAAAGCGCGTAGAAATCGGCCTGGCTGATGGCATCGAACTTGTGGTCGTGACAACGCGCGCAGGACACCGTGAGCCCCTGGAAGGCCTTGCTGACGGTCTCGATCTGGTTGTCGGTCCAGGTGACCAGTTCGTCGAGCGAATCCGTTGGTGAGAACCCGTGCAGCACCAGACGCAGCTGGCCGATGCCGAGCGCGCTTTCGTTGACGCCGTCCCGGATGCGCGGCTTGGGCAGCAGGTCGCCGGCAATCGCCTCGCGCAGCATCTGGAAGTAGGGCACGTCATCGCGGAAGGCACGGATCACATAATCGCGGTAGCGCCATGCATAGGGAATGGGGGTGTCGCCCTCGCTGCCGTAGGTCTCGGCATAGCGCACCCAGTCGAGCCAGTGCCGCGCCCACTTTTCGGCGTAGGCCGGGCTCGCGAGCAGCTCGGTTGGATCCGACCGAACCGTCGGATCGGACGCCTCCGGCGGCAGGCCGGTGAGCACGTAACTGAGCCGGCGGCGCAGGGTGGCGGCGTCCGCCGCGGGCGCGGGTGTCAGACCGGCGGCGGCGATGGTGGCCTCGAGCTGGCGGTCAATCTCGGCGGCGAGTTCCACCGGAGTCAGGGGCCGGACCGGCGGCTGGACCAGCAACGGCTGGAAGCACCACCACTGCTTGCGGCGCTGCAGCACGGCGTTCCAATCGGTGTCCTGGCGCAATTGCTCAGGCGTCGGCGACGAGTCGCGCGGGTCGGGCGCACCCTCGCGCACCCAGCTCTCGAAGTCGGCAAGGATGGCCTCGTCGAGTTTGGCGCCGTTTTTCGGCATCTGCAGATCGGCATGCGCGTGGCGGATCGACTGAATCAGCAGCGAGGCCGCCGGATCACCGGGCACCAGTACCGGGCCGCTGTCGCCGCCCTCCTGCCAGCCCGGGCGGGAATCAAGCAGCAGGCCGCCCTTGCGTTTGCCGGACTCGCTGTGGCACTCGTAGCACTCCTGGGCGAGCACCGGGCGGATGCGGGTCTCGAAGAACTCGACCTGCTCGGGGGTGGCGGCGGGAACAGCGCAGAGCCAGGAGCCCAGGGCGAAGAGGGACAGAACAGCCGCCTTCGGGCGAAGGCGCCCACAAGACGTCGGCGCCCTCGCCAAAGCGCGGGTTCGGAGGCTGGCGAACCTCTTCATGCCAGCAACCTCCGGCGCAGGGTTTCGGCGGCCGCGATGCAGGCGCGGCCGAGTTCGGCGAAGCGTTCCTTCTTCACGCGGAAGGCCGGGGCCATGACGGTGATGGCGGCGACCGGATACTGATGCTCGTCGAGCACCGCGGCGGCGGCGCAATGGATGCCTTCCAGGCCCTCGGCGAGGTCGGTGGCGTAGCCGCGGCGGCGGATGCGCGCGAGATCCTCCTCCAGCGCCGCGCGGGTGGCGAGGGTGTTCGGCGTGAACGGCTTCAGTGTCACTTCGTCGAAAAAGGCCGCCCGTTCCGCCGGCGGCAGAAAGGCGAGCACGGCCTTGCCGGGCGCGCAGGAGTACATCGGCACGCGCAGGCCGACCGTGCTGCTGACCTTGATCGGCTGGCTCGAGATGCACTGCTCGAGCACGGTCATCTTGTGATTCACCGCGGTGAGCAGCTGCACCGTCTCGCCGGTGCTGTCGCGCAGTTCGCGCAGCGCCTCGAGGGCGCAGACCACCAGGCTCTTTTCACGCACCTGCGGCCGTGCCAGGTCGAAGAGCTTGTTCGTCAGCACGAAGCGCTTGTCGTCCTCGCGCCGTTGCAGGTAGCCGCGCGCCTGCAGCACGCCGGCGATGCGGAAGACCGAGTTGACCGGCAGCTCGAGGTCGCGGGCGATCTCGGTCAGGCTCAGGCCGGTGCGATGGCGCCCCAGCAGCTCCAGGATGGCCAGCGTGCGCTCCGTGCCGGGCGCGGCCGATTGTTCATCGAGCCGGATCGCGGCGGGTTCTTTCAGGGTGTTTTTCATTTTCCAAATCCAGAAACGATTCCAGATTTGGAAATCTTTCGCTGGCGGCCGGCGTTTTCTGTCCGCGCCGATTCGGCGCTTGGCATAACCTTCGCCCGCCGCTTTCCTCATCGCCCATGAAATCCGTCGTCGCCCTGCATCCCGGCCATCTGGAACTCCTCGACACACCGACACCGCGCCCCGGCCCCTACCAGGCGCTGGTGCGCACGGAGCTGGCCTGCCTGTGCAACCGCACCGACAGCGAGCTGCTGCACGGTCGTTTCCCCGGCATGGAGGACAAGTTCCCCTTCGCCCTAGGCCATGAAAGTGTCGGGCTTGTGGTCGAAGCGGGCGAACGGGTGCGCAGCTTCGGCCCGGGCGACCGCGTGGTCGGCGGTTTGGTCTTCGACCTGCAGATGGAGGGTCTGGATTCCGGCTGGGGCGGGTTTGGCGAGTACACCCTGGCGACCGACCACGAGGCGATGGTGGCGGACGGCGTGGCCGATGCCGCGCACGGCTGGGTGGAGGTGCATGAAATTCAGACGAAGGTGGATGCCGACATCCCGGCCGAGGAGGCGGTGCTGCTCTGCACCTGGCGCGAAGTGCTCGGCGCCTTCCGCGATTTCCATCTGCAGCCGGGCGACGCGGTGCTGATCTATGGAGCCGGCCCGGTGGGCCTGAGTTTCGTCAAGCTCGGCCGGCTGTTCGGCCTGGGCTGGATCGGCATCGTTGATCGCCACAACGACAAGCGCCGCCGGGCCCTGGCCTTCGGGGCCGACGCCGCCTTTGCGCCGGGCGAAGTGACCCCACCAGGCAAGCTCGACGCGGTGATCGACGCGGTCGGCAGCGTGGCCCTGCTGCGCGAGGGCCTGCCGCTGCTGCGCCGGGGCGGATCGCACTGCATCTACGGAGTGCTCACCGAGCCGGTGCTGCATGTCGACAAGGCGCGCGCCGACTTCAACTTCAACCTGCTGGTGCACCAGTGGCCGACCCGTCGCTACGAAAAGGAGAGCCAGCCGCAGCTCTGCCAGTGGATTCGCGAAGGCCGGCTGACCTCGGCGGATTTCCTGAGCCATCGCTTCCCGCTGGCGAGGATTCGCGAGGCCTTCGATGAGGTGGCCCGGCGCACGGTGATCAAGGCCCTGATCGAGTACGACGCGGCGCCGGGGTTGCGCCCGGCGTAAGAACCCCTATGCTGTCCATCATGAATCGCCGTCCCTCGCCCATCCTCTGGCTGCCCCTCGCGCTGATCCTGCTCGCGCTCGGCCTGCGCTGGCTGAAACTGGAGTCGCCAGGCATGACCCTGCTGCCGAACTTCTCCCCGTGGATGGCCCTGGCCTTCACCGGCACCCTGCTTTTCCCGCGCGCCCTGCCCTGGTGGTCCTGGCCCATGCTCCTGCTCGGCATTGATCTCGCCTCGCAGGGGCTGTCGCTGCTCACCCCGCAGGGCGGCGGCTTCGAGGCCTTCATCATGTATGCCTGCTATGCCGCCGCCGCCTGGACCGCCGCCCGCTGGCGCGGCCAGGCCGGCCTGGCAACCACCCTCGGCGGCGTGTTGATGGCTTCCCTGGCCTTTTATCTCGTCACCAACAGCGTCAGTTGGCTGGTCGAACCCGCCTACGCGAAGACTGCCGGCGGCTGGCTGCAGGCGCTGACCACGGGCCTGCCCGGCTACGCGCCGACCTGGACCTTCCTGCGCAATTCCCTGCTCAGCGACCTCGGCTTCAGCGGCCTGTTGGTCGTGCTGTTCAATGCCGAGGCGCACATGCGCGCTCTGCCGAAACTGCGCTGGCTGGCACCCGCTGCCGCCTGAGATCGTCAGTTCTCCGGCGGCCAGCCGATGAGGTTGAGCCGCGCGCGCTGGCTGGGCGACCAGGACTGCGGCCGCTCGTGATGTTCGGTGCGCGCCGCCTGCTTGATCAGGGCGGCGTTCGGTGAACCCGGATAAATGAGCCGCTGCCAGAGATCGAGGACAAAGGACTCCGGCTGATAGGCAGCCAGCAGACCGGGCACGCGGGCGTTGACCTCCGCATCGGCAGCCGGTGCGAGGTGCAGCCAGACCAGCAGCCGGGCGTATTCGGGATCGTCCTTGGGCAGGGCGGGATCCGCCCCCTCGAGCAGGGCGCGATGCTCGGCCCAGGTGCCGCTGCGGAAGCTCTCGCTCCAGGACGCCAGTTCCGGATGCTCGGCGAGCAACCGCGCCTTTTCCTCCTCGCGCCAAACACGGTCGGGGTGATTGGCCGGAGCGGGACTGGTCGCCGGAGCGGGAGCCGTCACGACCGCAGGCTCGGCCGTGGCCGGCAGCCGCTGGGTGGTGTCGCCCTGCACCGGCCGCTCCTCGGCGGCTGCCGGCTTGTCCTTCACGGCGGCAACAGGCGCCGCCGGCACCGGCTCGTTCTCGGTCGGACGCACCAGATCAAAGGGGCCCAGCCAGACACCGACGGCAAAGGCCCAGGCGCCGACCAGACCACCGACAAAAAACGGCACGGCATGCCAGATGACCACCGGGGTGCGCGGAATCACCTGGCTTGGCTCAGCCGAGGCGGGTTTTTCGCGCGGCTCCTCCTTGATGGTCCGGATTTCCGGTCGCGCAGCGCGCTCGCTGGCGCGACGCAGGGCCAAATCCCACCAGCAGGCAGGTACCACCGGCTGAAACCAGGCCAACCCCTCGGCATCCGGCGTCATCACCTCCGCCAGCTGGGCCAAGGCCGCCTGCTCGACCGGCTGCTCCCAGGTCCAGCGATGGCGCGGCCGGCGCAGGCGTTGATCCCAGAGATCCCGCACCTCCTGATCGCCGGAACGCACCAACCTGCCGATGGCAAGCCATTGTCGGGCTTCGGTGAGGGCCTGCTGGTGTTCGGCCATGGCCAGCGGGGTGGCGACCTGGACAAGTTGCTCGGCACGCGCATAGCGACTGATCGCCAGCGAGGTCGCCAAGGCCAGCATGAGGTCGATCACCTCCGCGCTGGCCGGCATCGATTTCACCGCGAGCTTGGCCATCAGGGCCTCGGCCATGCGCGCCATGCGCGCGATGTCACAGCGCTCCGCCCAGACGGAGGCGGCCATGAAGCTGAGGGCGTAGTGGCCGGAGGCCAGCTCAATGATCAGGTCCGGCACGCGCGCCATGTCGGCGAGTTCCTCCTCGCGACCCTCAAACTGCTCGGCCAGGAAGGTGCTGGCGGCGCCCACCCAGTCGGGCTTGGCGTAGGCAGCCGAGCAAAAATCGGCAAAGGCCTGCGGCAGCAGGACTGGATCGTGCAGGTTCCGGCTCAGCTTCTCGGCCGGTGCGACGAGTGGTTTGGGGAACTCCGGCTCGGCAGGAGGTTCCGGCTCGGGCGACGGGATTGCCTCCGTCTCGCTCGCCTGCACCTCGGCGTTTTCCGTCGCGGCAGTCCACTCGGGCGCCTCGCCCTGCGGCTGGTCCGGTTCCATCTCCGCTCCGGCCGGAGCTTCGGCCCTGAGGTGCGTCAACACGGAATCCGGAGGCGGAAAAGACTCCGCCTCCATCCCGGGCAAACTGGAGGGTTCCGCGTCGCGTTCCGACATGAAACTCCCCTTTACAGCGGTTGCCGGCGCGATGCAACGATCCTCTGGCAGGGAACGCACAAGCAGGCCGTGCTTCAGCCAATTTCGAGCACGCCGGTGCTGTCCCCGACGCGCTCCGCGCGAACGCCGAGGCGGTCGAGCATCGAGAGATAAAGGTTGGTCATCGGCGTCTCGTCCTTGAGCACGACCCGCTTGCCGGGCGTCCAGGTGCCACCAGCACGCCCCGCCAGCAGGATCGGCAGGTTGTCGTGGTTGTGACGGTTGCCGTCGCCGATGCCGCCGCCGAAGACGATCATGCTGTGGTCGAGCAGCGTGCCATCGCCCTCGCGGATGCCCTTCATCTTGTCGAGGAAGTAGCCGAACTGGCGGACGTAGAACTGGTCGATCTTGGCGATCTTCGCCAGCTTCTGCGGGTCGCTCTCGTGATGCGACAGGTAGTGGTGCGCGTCCGGCACGCCGATCTGCGGGAAGCTGCGGTTGCTGCCGTCGTGCGCCATCAGGAAGGTGCACAGGCGGGTCGTGTCGGTCTGAAAGGCGAGCACCAGCAGGTCAAACATCATGCGGATGTGCTCCTCGTAGCTCTCCGGAATGCCCTCCGGCACGCTGACGCCCGGCGGCAGCTGGGAGGCGAACTTCTCCGAGCGCTCGATGCGCAGTTCGATGTCGCGCACGGATTCGAAATACTCGTCGAGCTTGCGGCGGTCGTTGCTGCTCACCTTGGCCTGCAGCGATTTCGCCTCGCCGAGCACGGTGTCGAGCAGGCTCTTCTGCAGGCGCTGGCGGCGCGCGCCCTCCTCGCCGCGGGCCCCGGAGGCGCCGTAGCCGAAGAGACGCTCAAAAACCAGGCGCGGATCCATTTCCGGCGCCATCGGCATGGTCTCGTTCTTCCAGGCCAGGTTGTACTGGTAGGCGCAGGAGTAGCCGCTGTCGCAGCGACCCGAACTGCGCTGGCCGTCGGTGCTCAGTTCCAGGGAGGACAAACGCGTCAGGTGGCCGATCTTCTCCGCCGCGATCTGGTCCACCGAAACGCCGAGCTTGATGTCGGCACCGGCGGTCTTTTTCGGCATGCAGCCGGTCAGGAAGGTCGAGGTGGCGCGGGCGTGGTCGCCGCCGCCGTTGCCGTGCGAGCGCGCCTTGTCCTGGGCGAGGCCGGAAACAACCATGAAATCCCCGCGGTGGCGTTCGATCTGCTTGAGCGTCGGGCTCAGCGTGTAGCCGGCACCTTCGCCGGTGGGGAACCACTGCTCGACGTTGACCCCGTTGGGGATGTACAGCCAGGCCGCGCGCAGCGGCGACTTGGCGGCAGCCGGAGCGGCAAAGGCGCGCGCACCCGCCGACTCCAGGAAGGGCAGGGTCAGAAAGGTGCCCAAGCCGCGCAGCACCTTGCGGCGGCTGAGCTGGTGGGTGGCGGCGGCGGTTTCGTGATAGGGGTTCATGACAAGGGTTTCGATGCTTCTACGTCGGCAGACGCTGAAACTTTCCTTGACGCTCTCCGCCCGGCCGGGCCGGCCGCCAATAAAAAAGATTGAAAATTCCGCCAACCCGCGGCCGATTAGCGTACCCCCCAAGCCATCCCATGAAACACCTCGCCGCACTCGCCGTCTTCGCCCTGGCCAGCCTCGCCTCCCACGCCCAGGAGGGCGACGTCGCTGTCATCGAACTCAAGCCCCACGCCAGCAACCCGCTCGGCTATGACAAGACCGACCTCACCGTCAAGGCCGGCCAGAAGGTCAAGCTGACCTTCAACAACACCGGCAGCATCGCCCCGCAGCCGCACAATTTCCTGCTCATCAAGCCCGGCAAGGACCAGGCCGTCGGCGCCCAGGCCAACGCCATGCTCACCGACCCTCAGGCCATGGCCAAGAACTACATCCCGGATGCCGCCAAGGACGACATCCTCGCCCACACCAAGCTCGTTCAGCCGAACAGCACCGACACGATCGAGTTCACCGCCCCCGCCGAGGCCGGCGACTACCCCTACCTGTGCACCTTCCCCGGCCACTGGCTGCTGATGAAGGGCGTCATGCACGTCACCCCCTGAGCCCCGCGCGCCGCACGCACCACCGCCATGAAAGCCCTGCTCGCCACCCTCGCCCTGATGACCGCCCTGCCCGCCCTCGCGGAGGACAAGAAGGTCAGCGCCGGCGGCCTTGACTTCACCCTGCCCTCGTCCGCCTGGACCTCGGTGCCGACCAGCAGCCCGATGCGCGCCGCCACCCTGCAGGTGAAGGCGGAAGGCGCGGACAAGCCGCTCGAGGCCATCTTCTATTACTTTGGCCCCGGCCAGGGTGGCGATGTCGACGCCAACATCCAGCGCTGGCTCGGCCAGTTCGAGGGCGAACCGGTGTCGAAGCGCGAGGACCTCGAGGCCGGCGGCCGCAAGATCGCCCTGGTCATCGCCACCGGCACCTACATGGACGGCGCCATGTTTGGCCCGAAGACCCCGAAGGCTGATTACATGCTGCTCGGTGCCATCGTCCCCGGCCCGGATGCCCCGATCTTCATCAAGCTCACCGGCCCCAAGGCCGCCGTTGAAAAGATCGCCCCCGAGTTCAAGGCGCTCTCCGCCAGCGCCCCGGCGAAGTGATCTGAGCAGACAGTCCCCTCACCGCGAAGGCAGGCCGCAAGGCCTGCCTTCGCTGCTTTCGGTGGGCGACAAACCCGGCGGGCTGAATGGCAAGCCCGGCGCAGCAGCCGGGTCGTTCCGGGTTCAGGGTGAAGCACTTCCCACCATGAAACGCCACGACCCCGTCACCTCCATCATGAGCCGCCACCTGGTCACCGTTCACCACGGCGACCCCGTCTCCAAGGTCCGCCACCTCGTGCGCGACCACGGCGTCCACCACATCCCCGTCGTCAGCGGCGACCAACTGCTCGGCATCATCTCCTGGAGCGACATCCTGCGCGTCAGCTTCGGCGATGCCTTCAACACCGACGAACGCGCGGTCGACGCCACCCTCGATCACACCCTGACGATCGAGCAGATCATGCAGAAGAATCCCGTCACCCTGCCCGACACCGCCAGCGTCCGCGACGCCGCCGAGGTGCTCGCCCGCGGCGAGTTCCACTCCGTGCCCGTCGTCAACGGCCACAAACTCTGCGGCATCGTCACCAGCACCGACCTGATCAAGTACCTGCTCGAGCAGTTCTGAGAGGCGGCACCCAAACGCGGGCTGGAAAAAGCGCAGAGCTTAGAGCGAGGAGCTTGGATACTTCTCCACTCCCTACTCTCGACTCTCAGGCTTCACCCACGGCGCCGGTTCCGCCGCGGGCTCGCGCATCCACACGCCGCGCTGCTGCTGGAGCAGCGATTCCGATTCCGCCGCACGCTGCATCTCCGCCCGCAGCCCGGCCGGCACCGCGTTCTCGTCGAGCGCCGGCAGCAGCGGATTCGGCCCGCTTGCCCAGGGCCGGAAATCCGGCAGCCGCGGCGCAACCGCCGGTCCCAGCGGGTCGAGCGGCCCCGGCGCCAGCAGAGGGGGCATTTCCGGCACCGTCACCCGGTGCAGGCCGATCACCCGCAGGCGCTGACCAAGCAGATAAAACACCGTCCGCTCGTTGAGCCCTTCCAGGATGCTGCCGCCGCGCTGCAGGACCGGCCGACCGCGCAGGATGGCCTCGTCGCCATTGAGCAGGGCCTCCTGGCAGAGCACCCGCGCCGGTTCTCCGGCGCCGTGCTCGAGGAAGACCTTGCCGACCGCCCGCACCTTGCGCGGCCGGCCGTCGCGATCCGTCTTCAGCACCTCGATCTTCTCCGCCGCCACCCGGCCATAAAAGCCCAGGTCCAGGCTGTCGCCACTCAGCGCCTTCGCCTCCTCGAAGCTCATGCTCAGCAAAAACGCCAGATCCGCCGCCCCCGGCGCCGCGGCTGCTCCCTCCGCGGACACGGTGGCCTCACCCGCTGCTTCCGGGTTGGTCCCCGCCTTGTCGTCTGACGACGCACAGCCCGCCAGCGCCCCCAGGGCGACAGCCAGCGTCATGCAGCGAATCCCGACACGTATCATGCGAACAAAAACCCTAGCGTTCCTTGCAAGGTACGCCAGCGCCAAGACAAAAGGCGACAGGGAAGCAGCGCCCTTCCCCTGTCCAGCAGCGCCTGCGCCGCCTCTCCCCGAGCCGCCTCCCCTCCGTGATCTTCGTGCCCCTCGGGGTTCCAAGGCTGAATGGAGCCGCCAAGGAACGCAGAGAACGCAAAAGGGACTTTCCCAGAAACCTTGCACACTTTTGCGGCCACGAAACCGCTGACTTCTGGCCTTCGTCTCATTCGTGCTCTTCGTGGTTCCAACCGATTTGAACCGCTCATGAGACGCTAACCCGACGCTGATGGATGCCAGACCAGAATTCTCAAAGGCGCAGAAGCTTGGGTCATCCCCCCTGCGCCGCGAGAGACCTCATTCCAGGTTCCGATTGCCGTCATCTTTGGACGTATAGCCCAGAGACTTGCCGCAAAAGAACGCAGAGAACGCAAAAGGAACTCTACCGGAATCCTTGCGCTCTTTTGCGGCCAGCCACCCTCTTCCCTTCGTGAAATTCGTCCTTCGTGATTCCAAAAGCTGATTGAAGCGCTGCATCTCCACCACCACACGTCCACCGAGATCCCGCTTCAAAAGGATCGCTGCTTCATCCATAGAGACTGTAGTTCTCCCGTTGGCCTCAGTGTCGCCAGCGCCTTTAAATGGCGCTGCGCGTGACGCTTACGTTTGACGAATCCACGGGCCACTCAAAGGGCTTTCCCAAACTCGTTCGCACCAGCTTCGAGGTTTCTTGACTCAGTCGGAGATTGATTCCAGAAAGAATCAAAGGAAACCAAGGCCCGGTTGGGGTCGAAGCTAATGTAGAGACGACCTCGGGCGTGTGTTCCATCAGGAAGACGAAGGTAAAGCTGCTTTTCCAAGGAACTCCTCCAATTCTGCGCACCGATTGGGGCAGCAGGCATCGTGACCTCGATGGACGGCACATACCCTTCCGAAGGCGCCTCAAAATGCATCGTGTCAGTGCGCTCTGTCAATCCTCCCGCAGGGACACTCAGTCGACATTTCCACTCAAATCCTTCCCGCCGCACGGGTTCCGCAGGTGCAATCCATGCCTCGACACGGAAGTGCCCAGATTGCACTGAACCGAGTTTCGGTCTCGCTAGGTGAATTTCCACAGGCGTGCCGTCGATGGGAGCAAGTCTTGTAGTGATCGTGTTGTGTATAAGTTTTTGAGGGATTCCGGCTTTTTTCAACATAAACCGTGCGGGCATCTGCAATGATGTAACTCTATCGGTCCGAACAGATCCGTAGGATTGATCTGTGACGCGATAATAACCTTTTTTCTCGACGTTTACATATATAGAAGCGCCCTTTCCCTTGATGAAAAAGTTTCCCCGTGCATCACTCACTGCGGTTCCTTTGGTGCCGTCCTTGAAGTGCTTGTCATTGAGGCTATACTCCACCTTCGCTCCACTTACGGGATTGCCCTTTTCATCCACGACGCATCCGTAAAGGTGGATGGGTGATGAGTAGATTGTTGCTATTGCAGCACTCAAATTCTGATCTCTCTCAATGGTTTTTTGCGTCTGCTTTAAGAGAGCAGATTCAGCCGACTGAATGTCACTTGTGGACTTTTGCACTGCACTGTTGCGACTCGCGTCATGACCACTCTTTAAGAAGATCAGCCACAACAGTGCAAGAATCGCCAAAACAGCGGTCGGAATGACAACTATTCTTTTTTTCATGGTGTTTCAATTTTTAACTGCTCTTTAAGAGCTCCAAAAAAATAATCTAGCTTCTGGATTTTGCGATTAAACTCCGCGCTGTGTTCATCTTTGAAGCCAAACAACTCATCGTTATTAACCCAATCCTTGATGGCGCCGCGCGTCTTGCCTTGGGCGCCCACCGTCTTGCTCCAGGATCGACATGCCTTTGTCAAAGCCGCAAATCCATGCAGGTCTAACTCCATGCTGATACTTTCGACATTATCATTGATAATGTATAAGCATCTCTTGCCGGGGCTGCGATTTTTGATGTAGGCATGTTTCCCGGCAAGGTGGCCTGGGGGCTTCGTGAGATCATTGTTGATTTACCACGCATAACTTGTTGCCACATCTTCGGGCTGATGCCTATAAGCCTTTAATAAGTATAGGATTGGCGGAATCATGTTCGAGATTGCGACTGCCGTTTGGGTTGAGCCAGTTGCGCCACTTTGTAACGATCTTCCCATGGAAGTCAGGGGGGAAAAAGATCGTGTCAGCAGCAGAATACCAGCGCCCCTGCTTGCTCCGAACGAAAAAGCGGACTGGCGTCCCTTCGTCGTATTGATTAACGTCTTCGCGGCCGTATCGGAATTTCTGAGTGCGCAGATAAACTGCCGCTGGCGCTTCGAACATGAATGCGTCATCCGGATCAGCCTTGATCACACCTCCATCATCTTCAACAGCTGCCACAGTGACTTCCCACTGAGGAGACTGCTCCGTCCCAACAGAAATAACTGCAATTGAAATATCAGGGGGATGCCTTGTGCCCCCAGGCTCAAAAGCCATTGAGAGTTTACGCGACTCTCCGTCGATTTGAAATGTCGGCCCTCTAAAGCCCGCCCAACTTCCCTCCATGAACAATGGCTCAGGGTTTCGCAGCTTCCAAAGCCGAAAGACAAATGGCGAGGACGGATCTGGGCGAAAAATTCGGTCTGAACCACCCATTGGATTATACGTGAAGCGATATTTGAAGTCCTCTGGGTAGCGCATGGCTTCCTGATATGCCGATGGCAGCACATAACCCGTTTTGGTCAGCTTCTCGATGGTCAATGAAAAACCTTCCGCTCCATCAAACATGAACGTGCCATCTGACTTTGATTGAGTGTCCATAAGCTCAAACTCCCGGTAACCTTTCTCCGTTTTAATTATTCGCAGAGTCGTCACTGATGCGCGAATGCTGGCTCCCTCAATAGGATTCCCATCTTGATCGAGCACCCTCCCCCAAAACCGTACTTTGCTATCAAAGCCTGACGCCCCTGCATTATGCCGCTTTAAGATGTCTTCGGGTGTTTGGGGTCGTGGTAGCGATTGCTGTGATTTTTGCCCGCCGACTGACAGTTGCGTTTGCCCATCCGGCTGGGTAAATGCGGTCTTGCCAGTTGCGTTCCTTGCATCAGTCGGCTTGAGGAAGCAACACTGTCTAATTGCAATGCAGGCAAGCAGCGCACAAGCAGATGCAGCAATGAGGGTGAGAGTTCGCGTTTTCATGGTGCCTGATTCAAGTCTTCCCATATGTTGTATGCCGCATGACTTAAGGCAGTAGTCGCCACTGGCGAAACACCTTCAGGATGATTGCTTCTTCATTCATAAAGACTGTAGCCCTCCCCTACGGCCTCACTGTCGCCAGCAACTTCAGATAGCGCTGCGCGTGACGCTTACGTTTGACGAACTCATGGGCCACTCAAAGGGCTTTCCCGAATTCATTCGCGCCCGCCTCTAGATTTCGAGACTCAGTTGGTGATTGGTTCCAGAAGGAGTCGAAGGAAACCAAGGCCAAGTCATGGTCAATTGTGAGGTACAGACGGCCACGAGCATGAGTGTTATCAGGAAGCCGGACGAAAAATTGCTTTTCAATGGATCTGCGCCATTCAGCATCGGAAGAAGTGTTGGCAGGCATTGAGAATTCAACGCTTGACTCGTAGCCCTCGGAAGGTGCCATAAAGCTCATGTGATCGCTGCGCTCCGTCAAGCCCCCCCCCGGCACACTCAATCGGCACTTCCACTGAAAGCCCCTGCGTTGACCCGGTTGAACCGCCGTGACCCATACTTCAACTCGCAAGTGCCCTGAGCCTGCCATCACAAGCTTCTTGCGAGAGAGATGGATTTCCTTGGGTGTGCCATCCACAGGCACGTGACCTCGCTCCACAGCATTGCCTACAAGGATTTGCGGTTGACCCGCGACCTTCAGAACAAAAATCGCGGGCATTTCCGGTGAAGTCGATTGATTGGCTCTGACCGAACCATAGGATCGCTCAGGTATCCTATAATAGCCTTGCTTTTGAACATGAACATAGACCGAAGCTCCATTGCCCTGGATGATAAAATTCCCGTTCCCATCGCTCGCAGTAGTACCCTTCGTGCCATCCTTAAAGTACTTGTCGTTGAGGCTGTATTTGATCAATGCACCGCTGATGGGACTTCCAGCCTCGTCTTCGACCCTGCCATACAGATTAACAGGGGAAGAGTAAATGGCCGAAATTATTCCGATTATATTGTTCTTGGTTTCAGCACCTTGCTTGTAAGGCAAAGCCGTCGCTTTTTCGCCCACAGCTATTGAAGTCTTCTCCGGATTATCTGGAGATAATTCCCCCCGAGTGACCGAAGGCTTCGGATTTTCATTGCTCCACAATAGTATTGTGATAACTACTCCGGCAAATACCGCGGCTGCTATTTTTCTTTTCATCTGATGCTAAATTTTTCAGCTAATATAGAGTAAAAACTGCTAACCCTCTGGATTCTGCGGTTAAACTCCGCACTGTGTTCGTCGTCGAACCCAAACAACTCATCGTTATTAACCCAATCTTTGATGGCGCCTCTTGTCTGCCCCTGGGACCCCACTGCCTTACTCCAAGAGCGGCATGCTTTTGTCAATGCCTCAAATCCATGCAATTCAAACTCCATATAAAAGCCTTCCTGGCGATCATTGATGATGTATAGGCATCTTTTCCCGGGGCTGCGATCTTTGAGGTAAGCATGCCTTAGAGACATTACTCCCGGTGGTTTTGTCAGGTCATTGTTGATTTCCCAAGCATAACTCGTTGCCACATCTTCGGGCTGATAAAAGCTCGTCGGATCCCCGCCGATATGCAGCAGCTTGCCTCGATACGCTTCGGGGTCGTAATCATCGTCCGGTGTCCACTCGTCCCACATGGTGGGGTCAGGAAGCCAAGGAATGTCATGTTTGCGAGTTTCAGGCTCCTTCAATTCAACTCGATCATCATAACAAGATGCCGGCACCGCGGCTTGCAAGAGAACGTACTTGTCGACATTCAAGCCTTGAGCCAGCGCAGATCCGACCACGATATTGCCCATGCTGTGGGCCACCAACATGGATCGATATGAAGGCGGATGTCGATTGATAAAGTTTCTGAGAGCCTGGCCGGAGTTCCACGCAATGAGTTCGCTTCCGTTGTAGTTTGCCAGGTAAGCCTCCACGGGCTCACCCACTCCAGGCACATCATCGAATGCATCACTCCAATCCGTGTCCCAGCGAAATGCGGCAAAGCGCCCCCGGAAGCCTTTGTGCCAAAGTCGCTTAAACAAAGTTTCGGCAAAAACCCTCGCCCCATCGGGGGACATGTTCCAGCCATGCACAAAAGTGACAACCTCAGGAGACTCGGTTCCCCTGGGTGGTGGCTCAAATTCCGATTGATTGTTCTTCACATACATCTTCTCAATGCTCTCTAGATTGAGCCATGGCCCAGGACCTTCCATCGTGACCCCCCCCTTCATCCGAATCACCAAACAAAGCTGGCCTGCACCACTCGTCACGCCTTCAAACAGGAGGTACGGTTCGCCTGTGTAGCCAAATCCATCTGATGAATAATACATCAGATCTTTCGGCAGAGGCACGCCTGTCGTATCAGCGACCGTAGCAATGCTCCTTCTGTATCGTTCAACCTGAACTTGCAACTCTGCGTTGTTTGAGTTCCATAGATAATCGTTTGCATTTCGAATTCCTGACCTAGCTCGGAAAACTCTGATACTTGGCATTGATTTGCTAACGCTCTTCCACTTCAAGCCGATGTGAGCATTGCCAAGTCTCGCAGCATTAAGCAGACTTCTAGGAAGGGTAAACTTTAGCAACTGAAAATCCTCCAAATCTCGTTCATTCGCTATCAGCTCGTCAGAATTATCCTTGTCGCCTTTGACATCTTCTCCCTCATTACTCGAGGAGTCATGATCATTGTTGATCCAGAACCTGAAAGGTCTGTCAGCGGACGCCGTCTCTCCTTGCGCAATGGTGCCGTCACGGTTGGCGTCGATGGCAAGGTCCCAGGCAAAGAGACTTAGCGTCACGCTTATTTCCACGCCTTCCTGGAGGGGGCCAGGGTCGAGATCGAACGTGACGGGTTCGGTGGCTGTGAGGCTGAGTAAAGCGCTGAGTTTGGTGGCTTCGGTGGTCACAATGGGTTCGGCACCATCAACCTTTATTTGCTTGGTGCGAATGACCAGAATGCGCTGCAGCCACGCCTCGCGGCTTTTTTCACTGAGTCTCACCGGGTAGTCGGGGTCCCAGGCGATGCGCACCCTGCCCTTGGTTTTCAGCGCCGTGTAGGCTGGATTATTTTCTTCCGTCAACTTCTTGCTCATTGAGGCGATGACGCTTGCTATCTTGCCTTCCGATTCCTCACCCTGAGTGTTGGACATCCGTTTCTCCTTAATCGACAAATCTATCCCGAATTCTCGGAACCGGTTCTCAGCGTCCTGGCTTCCCGCCACCTCGACAGAGTGTCGGCGCAAGTCCAAATCCTCAGAATCAACAGTGGAGAAGGTCTCAGGTGCCATGTGCTGGTAGTAATGCTTTACCTTGTTGCCATGATTCATGGGATCTGTCTCTGTGGGTTCTTGGTCATCAACCGGCCAGACCATTTCGACCACCAGCCAAGAATTGCCGCCTTGAAGCTGGTATTCCGCAGCAGGCGTTTCATAAGACTCATAGTCCGCATAATCAATCCAGTTGGCAAGCGTGAACCTTCCTAGGATTCGGCGGATGGCCAGGCTTGGATTGTCCTCGTAAATCTCATAGTAGGCGGATCCGAAGCCGCCTTCTTCCTGGCTGCCGAACCACTCCTTGCCATACTCTTTCAGCACGCAAGGGGGTGTTGGCTGAGTGTGGCTACTTTGCCAGGCTTGAGCCGATTCGCTCGTTTGATGGCCGATATCCTGTACGATTGCGGGGCCGTCGTTCACCACGCAAGGCATGCCGTTGAGCAATTCCCATCGTTTGGATTGGAGTCTTGCCTCGTAGGGTCTGTACCCTAAGGCGTAGACCCCTCCTTCCATTTGATGGCTGATAAAGCCAGCCTTCCAACTATCGAAACTTATGACGAAGGGCGCGTGTGAGCTGTCAAAGCCCGGGCTGTCGCCGGCGTTGGGGCGCCGGTCGCCGGCACCTGGTCCACCCCCCGTTCCCCCTCCCGAGGTTGTTCCTGATCCCCCACTGCCGGCGTTGAGGATCTGGACGCGCGCTTCGACCGCCGACTGGGCGGTGAGTGCGACGCGGATCTGCCACTGGGTGGCGGTGTCCGCCGGTGTCCAGAAATGAAACACCGCCTTGCCCTTGGCGTCGGTGACCAGCGGCAGTTCGTTGGCCTGCCACTGGACATTTCTTTCGCTGGCGGCCGGCACGGCAAAATGCCCGCCCGGGCAATGGGCCTTGAGGGCGACGCGTTTGAGCAGCGCGCCGTTGGCGCTGACGATCTGGACCACGACGGGTTGCGGGGCAAGGTCGCCCGGCGCTGCCTTTTGGCCATTGCCCCAGACCACTTTCAAGCCTGCACCGGCGAGGTTGGCCAAAGGGACGCTGCCGGCATCCTGGGGATTCGTGCCTGCCTCCCATTCCAGCACATCGGCGACCCCGTCGCCGTCGGTGTCGCGCGTCGCGGTGGCGGGGTTGTCGGGCACGCGCGGGTGGCTGCCGTTCTCGAACTCCACGCGGTTGCTCCAGCCGTCGTGATCCGGGTCGATCAGGGCGAGGATCTTGTGGCGCGCGGTGGTGATGGCCTCTTCCGTCGCCGGCACGGCCAGCGGCGTAAGGGTGGCCGTCATAGCGGGGTGCTCCGGCAGGTAGCCGAGGTCGGCTTCGGCGGCCTTCCATTCGTTGAGCAAACTCAGGACGACCTCAGGCAACCGTTCTGCCGGTGTCGACGGATGGTAACCGAAGTGCTGCGGCCCTGCCTCGGCGTCGAGCGCGCTGGCTTTGCTGAGCGAGTGCGCAGGATCGCCGGGCCCCTTGGCGAGGCGGGCCTCCCAGGCATCGGGCAAACCATCGGTGTCGCTGTCCTCCGTGGGTGCGGTGATTTTCAGGTCGCAGATGACTCTGACCGGTTTGAGGCCTGCGGGCAGCCCGCTGCCCGGTGTGGATCTGAAGGTCAGTCGCAGACCGTCCTTTTTCCAGCCAGGGTGGACGTGCAACGTGACCCTGCCCTGGTCATCGGTCACGGCTGCCGGAGCTGTCTTGGGATGCCAATCCACAGCGGCGTGGTCCTGTCCCCAGGCCAGCAGGCACTGCGTGTCCGGCGCGCTGACGGTGAGGCTTTGGGCGGCGAGCGGCCAGAGGCCCGTGGGACCGCGCAACCCCGTTTGCGCGGGCACGGCCAACGGCTGCAGAGTTGTTCCGATGCGCTCTTTGACTGGCGTCAGGATTTCGATGGCATAGACGGGTCTTTTCCTGGCATCGAGATGATCGGTGCCCGTGGCCAGCTCGATGGCGTCGATGAAGCCATCGCCATCGCTGTCGCGCTCGCCGGTGGCCTCGTAATCCGGCAGATGTGGGCTGAGCCCCTGCTGATATTCGTCCTGATTCATGAGACCGTCGTGATCGGGGTCGAAGCCGGCGAGCATCTGCCAGTGGAGGGCGGCGGTGAATTTGGCGATCCAGGCCGAGCGACGTGTCGCATCCGCCGCGGCGGCTGTAGTGAGCGAAGCGGGGTATTTGACCCGTTCGACGGCGTAAACCGGGACCAGGTGGCTTTGGACGGTTTGGGTCTGGCCCTGAAGCGTTGCCGGGTAGGTGATGGCGGGCCAGACCGTTTGGGCGGCCAGCAGCCGATGGCGAACTTCGGCGACTGCCTCCTGTTCGGCAGTCTGTATGAGATCGACGGCATTGCTGGCGAGGCTGGCGAGCCGCTGATCCAGGGTCTCGATAGCGTGCCGCAGATGGCTGTCGGCTGCCGACCGCCAATTGAGATCGCAGGCCGCCTCCCAGGCCGTGGGCATGGCGTCGGCATCCGCATCCGACGCATCCGGCAAACACAGGCCGTTCAACTGGGTTTGCATGGCCTCGCTGTCCGGCGCGGCAGGCACGGGTGTGGGCGGAGTGAGGGCCGGTGTTTGCCGTCCCAACCAGAGCAGATAGCCGCGCGGCAGGTGATCGGAACCCTGGGTCTTTTGCAAAGCGGCGGTGGCGGCGTGCACCACGCGCTCGGGGGTGAAAAAGTCCGCGGGCAGTTTGCCGCCGTTGGCGTGCGCGGTTTCACGGCAGGCGCGGCGCAGTTGGCCATCGTTCATCCACGCAGCGTAGAGACCGGCGCGCGAGGCCAGAGGCCCGGAAGCCGTCTCGCCGGCGGCACTCGCCGGCGCCGTCTTGGGCGGTTTGCGGCCGGCCGTCTTGTAGGTGGCGGTCTTGCTGACGCTGGGGGGTGGACTGCCGGCGACGAAGGGATGCGTGGCCACCGCATGCGGATCCTTGTCGCTCCCCCACAGGCAGTTCAATTCCTCAATCGTCAGCAAGCCGTCGCCGTCGGGATCCGCGTAGGCATCGGCGAAGTAATATTTGTTGAGCTTGCCCGGGTAAGCGGCATTCCAAGCATCCTCGGTCGCATTGGTGAGGCCGTCGCCATCCACATCATTGCTTTTGGCGCGGTCGCGCAGATTCCGGCCCGCCAGATACTGATCCAGATTGTTGACGCCATCACCGTCGAGATCCCCGGTGGCCGTCACCGTCAACGGTGCGTACATATCTTCCACAAGATCGGGAATGCCGTCGCCGTCGGAGTCCGTGTAATCGGCGAAGAAGTACTCATCGTGAGTGGTCCACAGGCCGCTGCTGACGACGCTGCGCAGGTTCAGGACAAAGAGCGGCGCGGCCGGCTCGCCGCCGTGAAGGGTCAGCGTGGCGCTGCGTGCGTCAGTGGTGGGTGTCGGCGCCAAAAAGGTCACCGCCAACGGGCGTTCGGCGCCCGGCGCAAGATCGGTGTTTGCCAAGCTGCCCAGCCTGAAGTGTGCGGCATCCGGACCCGACACGCTGACGCTCAGGCCGCTGAGCGTGGTGGCGCTGCCGTTTGTCACCGTCAGGGTTTTGGTCAGGTCCGCCCTGCTCTTCAGCGCGCTTTTGCTGGGGAAGGCCAAACGGCCGCCATCCGGATGCTCGACGCGGCGTTGACCGGTCTCCGAGCCCGGATCGGGAACCAGGTGCGACACCCTCAACACTGTGGATCCGGCGGCGGGCGTCGATTCCGCTTCTGGAGGAGTCGCGGTCTCGGGGGGTGCTATGGCCGTGGGTTCGAGAGGATCGGTGTGGTAGGCGAACAATTCCTCGCTGTCGGTCAAGCCATCCCCATCCGTATCGACACTCCATGAGTCCGTGCCGGCATAGACTTCCTCGCCGTCGCTCAGGCCGTCGCCATCGCTGTCCGCCTCGGCGGGATTCGTACCCAGCGTGCACTCCTCGGTGTCGGTGAGGCCGTCGTTGTCATAATCCGCCGGCACGGCGTCCAGGGCATCGGGGATGCCGTCGCGGTCCGTATCCGCCGGTGCTTCCTCATCGTCATTGCGACCGTTGCCGTTGTGGTCGTTCCACAAGCCGGGGTCTGCGGGATGCGAATCACGCTCGCCCGCATAACCGTCGCCATCCAGGTCCTGCGTGCCGCTGGCGGCGGGATCAGTGTCCTGCGACTCCTCCACATTGCCGGAGATGGCATGGCCCGTCGCGACGGCGGCTTCGGCATCCTCGTTGACCCCGTTGCCATTCCAATCGCACCAGAGGGTGTTGGAGTTGGGATGCGAGTCCTGGAGGTTGCTCACCCCGTCGCCATCCCCGTCCTCGTGTTCATCATCGACGCCGTTGTCGTTCCAGTCGTTGTCGAGGGCCGGATCGGCCGGATGCGAGTCGGTTGCGTCGGACACCCCGTCGCCATCGAAATCGGCGCCGTCTGCCTCGGCATCGTCATTGACGCCATTGCCGTTGCCGTCGCACCAAAGCGCCGGATCGAGCGGATGTGAATCCTCGGGATCCGGCACGTGATCGCCGTCGGCATCGCCGATGTTCTGCGCCGAAAACGGATCCGGATCGACCGGGTCATGCAGGCCGTCGCCATCCCAGTCGTAGGCGGTCGTCCCCTCACCGGCCCAGAGGGTGTCCACGGCGGTGTTGCCGTAGAACGCATTGTAATCGGAGATGCCGTCGCCATCGCTGTCAGCCGACATCGGATGGGTACCCGTCAGGCGCACCTCGTCCGCATCTGTCAGGCCATCGTAATCGCTGTCCGGATTGTGAGGATCGCTGCCCAAGACGGCCTCCTCGGCATCGCTCAAGCCGTCGCCATCGGCATCCGGTTCCGCAACGGCTTGGGCATCCTCGACCGTGCCCTCGGCAACGCCATCGTCATAGCCGGAGTCCACCAGCCCATCGCCATCGGTGTCCAGTTCCACCCAAACCCCGCGCGACAGCGGGCAGGGCAGCAGGGCCAACTGGCCGATGAGCAGGCCGTGCAGCCACCAGGCGCGGCGACTCAACCGACGCAGCCCTTGCAAGACAGGGGAGGAAACAAGACGGGACGCATTCATGACGGTTCTCCGGTTTCACGAATTCATTTTAATGAATTCTCCCAACATCATCCCACCCTAGACCTAAAATCACAAGAAAATCTGACAAAAAATTCTCTCGCTTAATAAGAATATCTCTTATTTGACAGAATCGCCACCCGCTCGTTGCGTGGCGGCATGCGCCTTCCCGCCCTGCTCTGCTGCGTCGCCGCCTCCCTGCTCTCGGCGGCCGAACCGGCGGCGGTGCCGCTGCCGGCGCGTGAGCTGCGCGGGTCCTGGCTGGCGACGGTGCACTGCATCAACTGGCCGAGCGAGCCCGGCCTGCCGGTGGCGCGGCAGCAGGAGCAGCTGCGCCGGCTCATCGCCGCCGCCCACGATCAGGGCCTGAACTGCCTCATCTTCCAGGTGCGCCCGGCCGGCGACGCCCTCTATGAGTCGGCCCTCGAACCGTGGTCGCCCTTCCTCACCGGGCGCATGGGCGTGGCGCCCTCGCCGAAATGGGATCCGCTGGCCTTCGCCGTGACCGAGGCGCACCGCCATGGCATCGAACTGCATGCCTGGTTCAACCCGTTTCGCGCGCTCGCCGGCGACCGCCATGCGCCGGGCGGCAACCACCTCCGCCTGACCCATCCCGAATGGACGGTGAAGTATGGTCGCGACTGGTGGATGAACCCGGGCGTGCGCGAGGTGCGCGAGCGGGCGGTGCAGGTCATGCTCGATGTGGCCGCGCGCTATGACGTCGATGGCATTCACCTCGACGACTACTTTTATCCCTACCCCGTGCCGGGCGCGGATGGCAAGCCGGTGCCGTTCGACGATGCCGCCCTGTTCGCCGCCTACCGGGCGGCCGGCGGTACCCTGGAGCTGATGGCCTGGCGACGCCAGAACATCGACGAGGTCGTGTACTCCGTGCACCGCGGCCTGCGCCGGATCAAACCGACCCTGAAGTTCGGCATCAGCCCGTTTGGGCTGTGGCGACCGAACCATCCGGAAGGCACGGGCGGCGGGCTCGATCCCTACGAGGACCTGGCGGCCGACAGTCGCAAGTGGCTGCAGCAGGGCTGGGTCGACTACCTGACGCCGCAGTTGTACTGGACGATCGACCGGCCCAAGCTCGGCTTTGCGACCTTTTACGACTGGTGGCTGGCGCAGAACACGCAGGGAAGGCACATCTGGCCGGGCATGAACAGCAGCAAGGTCGGCGATGACCGCAACGCCGGCGAGATTTTGCGCCAGATCAGCGTGCTGCGCGAGCGTGGGCGGGTGATGCCCCCGGGGCACTTTCACTGGAACTTCAATGCCCTCGACAAAAACCTGGGCAAGCTCGGCGCACTGACCCGCGAACGCGCCTACAACGTGCATGCCCTGCCGCCGGCGAGTCCGTGGCTGAGCAACGTGTCCCTGCCGGCCCCGCTGGTGGAGAAGACCGATGGCGGCAGGCGATTGCGCTGGGGATTCGGCGATGCGCGCTGGGAGTCCTTCGGGCGCTGGTGGGTCGTGCAGGCCTTGATCGACGGCCAATGGCGGACGGTCGAGGTCTGCTTTCGCGACCGCCGCGAGTTGGACTGGCCGGGGTCGGCGACGGCGGTGGCGATCCGTGCCGCGGGCCGGGCCTGGGAGCTGGGGCCGGCGGCGGTGGTGACGCGCTGATCCGCCGGCATCGGCGGATCAGGAGGCGTGCTGGGCAGCGGGGGCATGCCGCCGCCGCCAGTGGGTCGGGCTCATGCCGGTGCGCTGGCGAAACTGCAGGGCAAAAGCGCTGGCATCCCGGAAGCCGCAGCGGTCGGCGATTTCGGCGGCGCTGCAGCGGGTCTTTTCGAGCAGTTCGATGGCGGCGCGGACACGGGTGCGGATGACGAATTCCTGCGGGGAAAAACCGAAGGTCTCGTGGAAGCGGCGCTGCAGGTGGCGCTGGGAGAGCCCGCAGGCGCGGGCGACCTCGGCGATCGCCACGGGGCGGGCATGGTTCCGGCGGATCCAATCCACGGCGCGCGACACCGTCTGCAGCACCGGAATCTGCATTTCATGTTCGGCCGCGCGGCGCAGCACGCCCATGATGCCGATGATGCGCCCGCGGCTGCCCAGGAGCGGCAATTTGGTGACAAAAAACCAGTCGGGCAGGCCCTGGTCGTCAAACCAGAGTTCGACGCGCTGCACGCAGTCCTTGCGGCCGCTGAGCAGTTCGCGGTCGTCGCTGATGTAGCCGCCGGCCATGCCGGCTGGCGTGACATCCAGATCGGTGAGGCCGAGGATGGCGTCCTCATCGCGCAGCTGGTAATGATGGGGAAAGTTGCGGCTGACGACCATGAACCGGCCGCGGGCATCCTTGGTGAAAAAGAAATGCCCGGGCAGGTGATCGAAGATGCGGTGGAAATGATTCGGCAGGCGGATCGAGGCGACCCAGGCGGCGCATTCCGCCTGCAGACGCTGCACCTCGTTCTTGGAGCGCGCGGGGCGGGCGGCCGCGGTGAGGGGCTCGGTGACACGCGGCGCGGCTGGGGTCGTCACGGCTCGGGAAGGGGCGTGCCTGTTCAAGGGTAGATGACGACCAGGAAAACGCGGGCCTGACCCGGACCCGTGTTGACGATCGCGTGGGCAACATCGGCCGGGTAAGTGGCGGAATCGCCGGCGGCGAGGTCGTCGCGACTGCCCCCGGACTCGACCCGCACCCGGCCTTCGACGACCGTCAAAAATTCGCGCGTGCCCTCGAAGTGCGGCTGGCTGCGCAGACTGCCGGCGGGGCGCAGGGCGAGTTCGTAGAACTCGACATCCTTCTCGAGCTGCAGGGGCGAGAGCGTGCGGATCTCGCACTCGCGGTCGGCACGAAACACCTGGGCGGGATCGCCGGCGCGGATGACGCGGATGCTGGCCACCGGACTCTCCGCGCCGCCGAGCAGATCCTGCAGGGTCAGTTCAAAGGCGCGGGCAATGCGCGCCGCCACAGTCAGGGTCGGATTGGCACGCTCGCGCTCGATCTCACTGAGCATCGAGCGGCTGACCCCACTGGCGGCGGCGAGTTCCTCGAGCGACCAGCCGCGGGCGGCGCGCAGCTTCTTCACGCGCCGGCCGACGAACTCATTGATCGCCTCGGGGGCGGGAGGGCGCGGAGCTTTGGCCATGCGCTTTGCCAGTATGCTGGATTTGCTTCCTGTAAAGCGGAATGCAGCTTCGTTATTGTCTTGCCAGCCAGCCCCGCACCCGGGTAGTTTATTTTGACTCTTCCTCGCCATGTCCAACCCGTCCGTTCCGCCCTCCTCCGACGACCCCGGCGCGACCCAGCCGCTGCCGCCGCCGCAGCGCGTTCTGCCGCCGCCGCAGCGCGTTCTGCCGCCACCGCCTGCCGCGGCGAACCTGGGGTATCCGCCCGGCTATCCCACACCGGCTGCCGGCAACAACCTCGGTTACCCGCCCGCCTACGGCTATCCCATGCAACCCGGCATGCCCGCGATGCCGACGTCCGGCGACGCCGCCCTCGCGGTGGCCGCGGCCGATGACGAAGACGAGGCGGTCGTGCTCGCCGCCGCTGAACCCGGCGACGTTTTCCATCCGCCCGCCCTCACCCACATCGAGCCGGCCAAACCCGCCAACGGCCTGGTGCGCGCCTGGCGCAAGATCGGCGGCGGTTCCCTGACCCTCAGCCTGGCCATCCACGCCGGCATCCTGCTTTTCGCCGGTGCCATCGTCGTCAGCACCCAGATGATCCAGAAGCAGGTCGATTTCCTGCCCGGCGGCGGCACCCAGCAGGGCGCGGAAGCCAGCGCGGAGATGCGCCACAAGGTGCAGCAGAAGCGGCGCACCTCGCTCAACAAGACGATGCCGATGAAGAAGATCGTCAGCACGAGCCAGAACGCGGCCATCAGCCTGCCGGAGGCGCCGCCGGACATGCTCGACGTGCCCGACGTCAGCTCGATGATCGGCGGCGGTTCGCTCGGCAGCGGCGGCTTCGGCAAGGCCGGCGCCGGCGGCGGTTTCGGCACCGGCATGGGCATGGGCGGCGCGGCCGGTTTCGTCAGCCTGCCCCCCTCGATGCGCCAGCGCTGCGCGACCACGGAGCGACTCGAAAAACTGCGCCAGAACGGCGGCTCGCCGGAGTGCGAGCGCGCGGTGTCGGCCTCGCTCGAATGGCTGAAGAGCCAGCAGAACGAGGACGGCTCCTGGGGCCGCAACAACGGCCGCTCCAACAAGGCGGCGATGACCGGTCTGGCCCTGCTCTGTTACCTGGGTCGCTGCGAGACACCGGACTCGCCCTTCTATGGCGACAACGTCATGCGCGCCATCATGTACCTGATCGAGCTGTCGAAGAAGAACGAATACGGCTTCATCACCGACGACTTCAAGGGCAACGCCGGCGCCTACGAGCACGGCATTGCCACCTACGCGCTGGGTGAGATGTACACCCTGGCGCGCCTGGGCAGCAAGGAACTGCCGGGCATGCGCGAGGCCTTTGAGAAGGGCGTGCAGCTCATCATCAAGTGCCAGAACGGGGCCGATGCCGGCAAGGGCGAGGGCTCCTGGGATTACTACACGAAGAACGCCGCCGAAGGCAACTTCACCTCCAAGCGCCCCGACCTGTCGGTGGCCGGCTGGCAGTTCCAGGCCCTCAAGGCCGCCAAGTACACCGGCCTGAAAATCCAGGGCCTCGAAGGCGCCATCGCCAAGTGCGTCGACTACATCGAGCGCATGCAGACCAAGGACGGCGGTTTCGGCGGTGCCAACCGCGACGACCACTACAACCAGTGGAGCCTCACCGGCGTCGGCACGCTCGGCCTGCAAACCCTCAGCAAGGGCAAGACCGCGACGATCAAGAAGGGCACAAAGTTCCTGCGCGAGTTCCTCACCGCCGAACCGCTCGACTGGGAAAAGAACTGCAACCTCTACTGCTGGTACTACTACACCCAGACCTTCTTCCAGACCGGCGGCGACGACTGGAAGTTCTACAACGAGCAGTTCCTGCCGCAGATCCTCGCCGCCCAGCAGCCCGACGGCAGCTTCAAGCGCGGGCGCCCCAACTGGCCGAGCGGCGATGCCGCCGACCCCATCTACCGGCAGACCCTCTGCACCCTCATGCTCGAGGTCTACTACCGCTACCTGAAGGTCGGTGACCGCGAGGAACAAAGCTTCTTCGACCGCTGACCGGGGCGCGGGCCTGGCTTTAGCCTGGTCGCTGAATCCCGCGCGCGGCCACGCCGCCCCTGAGCGAGAGGCCTTTGGCACTCTCGCGCTCCCTCTAACCCTGGGAGACAGCAAGGTGCGGGGAAAGTCGCACGACTACGCGACCTCACTCCGCCTCGCGCATCCGCTCGTGGATGCGGATCTCGAAGGCCTGCGCATGCAGGGCATCGGTGGCATGGCGACGGCGCACCCGCACCGGCCACTCCGCTTCGTCGAATGTGGGAAACGGCAAGCCGCCGCCGAGCCTCTGGTCGACGCGGGTGAGAATGAGTCGGTCGGCAAACGGCAAGGCCGCCGCATAGACCTGGGCGCCGCCGCAGACGAGCAATTCCTCCTGCCCGGCCGCCGTGGCCAGGGCCAGCGCCTCCGCCACACTGGCCACGCGCTGGCCGACCGCCGGCACGAAGGACGGGTCGCGCGAGAGCACCAGCGGATGATGATCGCTGAACCAGCCGATCATCTCTTCATAGGTCGTCCGCCCGAGCAGCAGCCATTTGCCGGCAGCGCAGGCGCGGAAGTGGTCGCGGTCGGCCGGCAAATCCCAGGGCACGCCACGATCGCGCGAGAGGTAGCCGTCGCTGGAGACGGCGGCAATGAGACTGAGGAGGGTCGGCATGGCCTCAGTACAGTGCCGACTCGCCTTCGTGGAGCAGGCGCACGCGGTCGAGCAGACCGCGTTGGCGGCGGGCGTGATCCAGCCACTGGCCCGGTTCATGGATGGGTTCGCCGCCGAGCGGGAAGGTCTCGTGGTGCATCGGCACCATGTGCCGGGCACCCAGCATCTCAAAGGCGTCCAGCGCCTCGGCCGGATTCATGTGCACGGGCCGGCCGCTGGGCGCGAGGTAGGCGCCGATGGGCATGAGCGCGAGATCGATGTCGGCGCGCTGGCCGATCTCGGCAAAGCCGTCGAACAGGCTGCTGTCGCCGCAGTGAAACAGGCTGCGTTCCTTCGACCGGATCAGGTAGCCACCGAATCCGCGATGGGTGTCGTGGATCATGCGCGCACCCCAGTGGCGGGCGGGCGTCAGGGTGATCTTCAGGTCGCGAAACTTGAAGTTCTGCCAGGTGTCGAGCTCGACAATGCGGCCGAAACCGCAGCGTTTGACGACATCGCCAACACCGTGCGGGACGATCACCGGCTGGCCGCGCGCAACCCGCCGCAGACTGGGCAGGTGCAGGTGATCGTAGTGGGCATGGGTGACCAGCACGAGATCGATCGGCGGCAGGTCGCCAGCCCACAGGCTGGGGTGGCGCAGGCGCTTGATCGGACCGTGCCAAAGCGCCCAGTTTGGATCGATGAGCAGGTTGACGCCGGCAATGCGGGCGAAGAAGCCGGCGTGACCGAGCCAGGTGACGCCGATCTCGTCGGCTCCGGCCAGCGGCACGCCGTCGATGACGCGGCCGGGCTGGCGCGGGGCGAGCAGCGACGGGATCAGCACCTCGCCAAGGAACTGCAGGTTGCGCTTGCGCCAACCTTCCGTGGGCAACAGGCCGACGCGGTTGGCATCGCCGTTGCCAAACCGGCGTTTGCCGGAACCGGAGGCTCCGCCGGGGGCCGGCGTGGGGTCGGTGATCATGCAAGTGACGCTCGGTCGTTGGAGGAAATTAAAGGCTGCCAGGGGGTGCTGACAAGCGGGAAGTCCCGCTTTTCAAAAGCCCGGGCAGGAGCGACAGATCAACCATGGAGGACGGCACTCTGGAATGGACCAAATCCCGCCTGCGGCGTTCAATTCGCGAACGCCTGCGAGGCCTGCCCGATGCCGAGCTGACGGCGGCGACGGCCGGCGTGCTGAGCCGGTTGCAGGCGGCGGACCACCTCTGGCAGCGCCCCGGCACCGTGGCACTGTTCGGTGGCCTGCGTGGCGAGCCCGACCTGGTTCAGGGCCTGCTGCCCTGGCTGCGGGCTCGCGGCTGGCGCACCGTGCTGTTGGCGGTTGCCGGTGAGCAGCTGCGCCCGGCCGAGGTCCGCGGCGAACCGGACTGCCGGCGTGGCACCCACCACGTCTGGGAGCCGCAGCCCGGCTGCCCGGCGCTGCCCGCCAGTGAACTCGACCTCATTCTCGTGCCCGGGCTCGCCTTTGGCGCCAGCGACGGCTCCCGCCTCGGCCGTGGCGGCGGTTTTTACGACCGCTTCCTCGCCAGCCCCGGCCTGCGCGCACGCAGGATCGGCGTGGCCTGCGAGTGGCAGGTCAGCGACCGGGTGCCTAGCGAGAGCCACGACATCCGCGTCCAGGAGCTGGTCACCGAAGCGTGCCACCGCGTCGTTGAACCGGCCTGAAGGCAGGTGCGGCGGGGAGTCGGTCGGCCGACCCCGGCAGCTGTCGGGCCGTGGATAACAAATTTTTCTTGCAGCGGGCGCGTGGACCATGGCAGAATTTTTCTGCCTCAGAGACCCAGGCCTGCCGAGATCTGTGCCGTCAGCCGCTCACCCCGCACCCTCATGAGCCCCCAGATCACCCCCGCGGTTTCCCCCGCAACTCCGCTGGCGCCCGGTCTTTCCCCCGGCTGGCACATCCGTTGCGGCATCGCCGCCATGCTCGCCTGGCTGCTGCTGTTCGGCGCGGGCGTGCTGATTGACTCGCTGCCGTATCGCCAGGCGCTCGGTTGGGGGCAGACCGCCAAGACCGAACTGCAAACGCTGGCCGAGCGGATCGAGGCGCTTGAAAAAGGACCTGCCAAACCGGCTCCCCCACCCGCCGCCGCGTCGTCCGCCGCGGACCCAGGCCGCCCCCTGCCTGCAGCCTCCTGGCAGACCTTCCTCATCGGCCTGGTCACCTACCTGCCCATCAATGTCGGGCTGCTCTCCATCGTCGCCGCCTTCCTCGGCGGCTGTTCGGTGAGCCCCGAACTGATCCAGGACATCAGGAATCAGATGGAAACCAGTGACAGGGATTCCGAGGAGCACTACGACCTCAAACGCCGCCTGCACTACCTGACCGAGCACCCGGCCTACTCGGCCTTCCGCGGTCTCGTCGTCTATCTGCTGGTCACCTCCGGCCTGCTCGTGTTTGCCGGCGCGGAAACCCTGACCACAACGCCGGATCAGATCGACTCGCTGGGCCGCTACATTCGCTACGCCGGCATCTTTTCCTTCATCGGCTACCTGGCTGGCCACGATCCGACGGTGTTCTCCGGCCTGCTCCGCCTCGGCAGCAGCCACATGCAGTTTTCCAAAACCGCGGGCCGACGCAACGGTGCGGCAGCCACGGAAGAGACGGGACGGAAGAAACCCTGAACGACAGCCCTGCAGCCTGCTGTTGCGACCGGAGTGCCGCGGCTCAGCCCAGTCCCGGCACCTGCCAGCCATCGCGGTAGCTGCGCTTGACCAGGGCGTTGGCACCGGCGTGGCCAGGGAAGGCGCCGGCGGCGCGATCCCATTCCAGCCACTGGCCGGGGAAGCGATCCGTGAACGCCCCCACCAGCACCGCCTCGGTCAGCGGACCGCCATGGCTGAAATCGGCACAGCTCTTGCGCCCCTGCAGGATCGCGTCGACCCAGTCGAAGTAGTGATCCTGGCCGGGAATGCCGCGCGGGTACTTTTCCGCCGGGAACGTTGCCTCCGGCACGACAAATGGCCGCACGCCATAGGGCTTGAACAGGCCGCCCTCGGTACCGACCCAGTAGGCGCCGGAGCGCGGGAACTCCTTGAGCACCGACGGCATGCGGATCTTGCTGCGGTCGGGTTCGACGCCGCCGTCGTACCAGGTCAGGCGCAGGGTCTCGCCGGCCGTGTATTTGCCGCCTGGGAAATCGATCTCCACGATGCGCTTCTCGCCCCAGAGCGGCCCGCTGCTGCCACCGTGGGTGAGCCGGGCGCGCAGCGGAGCGCCGAGCTGCAGGGCGTCGAAGCTGGCGTCGAGGTGATGGCAGCCCATGTCACCCATTTCACCGCAGCCGAAGTCGAACCAGGCACGCCAGTTTTTCGGATGGTAGGTGTTTTCCAGGTACGGCACCGGCTCGCGCACGCCGCACCACAGGTCCCAGTCCAAACCGGCGGGCACGGGGTCGCCCTGCGGCCGCAGGGTGGTGTTCTTCGGCCACCAGTTGAGCGGCTTGTTCTCCCACATGACGATCTCCTTGACCTTGCCGATCGCGCCCGACTGCAGCAGCTGCACCGTCATGCGCGACTCGATGCTCGACCGCCCCTGGTTGCCGAGCTGGGTGACCACGCCGGCCTTGGCGGCCTCGGCGGTGATGACCCGGCATTCGTGCAGGGTGGTCGCCATCGGCTTCTGCAAATAAACATGCTTGCCGGCGCGCATCGCCAGCACCGCCGGCGCCGCATGCATGTGGTCGGGCGTGCCGATCGTCACCGCATCAAAGCGGCCCGCGGCGGAGGCCAGCAGCTCGCGCCAGTCGACATGCTTCGACGCCTCCGGAAAATCCTCGGAGGCCTTCGCCAGGTAGCCTGCGTCGACATCGCAGAGGGCGGTGACCTTCACCTTCTCGTGACGGGCGACGCTGCGCATCGTGTTGCCGCCCATGCCACCGACGCCGATGCAGGCGACCTGCAGCATGGAGTTCGGGGAAGCCGAACGCAGGATGGCGGGAAAACCCAGGGTGGCGGCGGCGGACTGGCGGAGGAAACGGCGGCGGTTCATGGCAAGGGAACGCGCGCCACGCGGCCGCCTTTCGAGGCCTCATTCGGCGGCGGCCAGTCCCTGTCGCAGGCTGCCGCGCAGCGCAAAATCCCACCGCCCGCCATAGCGCAGATCCTCCACGCGCCAGCCGGCGGCCGTGCGCCGCAGAATCAGCACATCCGTCCACCGCGTCGCGCTGGTCCCATCACCATGGACACAATGCACCGGCACCTCGGCACGATCGTCCTGATGAAGCGCCTCTCCGAGTCGGAAGGTTTGGGGGCCCTCAAAAAGGCTGCTGAACAGATCGCCATCGACCCAGGGCGGCTTTTCCCCGGGATGATCCCGGCGGAAGGCATCCTGCCGGACGCGCGCGCTTGCGACGGCCCTCGCGAAGTCGTCGGTACAGAACGGCCGCAACCTCTGCCAGGCTTCGTCGGAAGGCAAACCCATCACGGGTTGCTGGCGGAGTGCACCGTAAAACCCGGCCGCCATCTCTTCAGGGCGCTGCCACTCAGGCCTCGCCGGGACCTGGACGCAAGCCGCCAATCCCAACAGCAGAAGCAGTCCAGCGCGCCAGCCTTTTGCAAGTGTCATCGGCCAGCCTAACCGACGTCATGGAAACGGCAAGCAACCTGCCGGCGGTCACGTATCCTGGCTCATGCCGAGCCTGCAAGTCCGCCCGCGTTTCCGCCAAATCCTCGAGGGCGACCCCGAGACGGTGCGCGCACGCCTCGCCGGCGCACTCGATCCGGCGCGTTGCGAATGCAAGAGCTTCCCCGGTTACCTCAGCCTCTTCGTGCCCGAGGCCGAGCGCCACTTCGGCTCGCCCCGCCTCACCCTCAGCCTCGAGGCGGAGGGGGAAACCCACACGCGGGTGGAGGGCGTCTATGGGCCCAACGCCAATCTCTGGTCGGCCTTCCTGTACGCCTGGCTGCTGGTCGGCAGCGCCGGCCTCTTCTCCGGCATCCTCGGCGCCTGCCAGGCGCGCCTGGGCATGCGCCCCTGGGGCCTGTGGATCTTTGCCGTGATGGCCGCGACCGGGCTCGGTCTCTACGGGCTCGCCCGGCTGGGTCGCCGGCTCGGCGAGGCCCAGACCCTGCAACTGCACCACCACTACGAAGCCGCCGCCGGAGGGGCGGTCGGGTTGGAATGAGGGTGTCCCGCCCACGGGAAAGAGCTCGTGCTTCCCGCGGCCACCCATCTGCGCTCATTGGCGACATCTGCGGTTCTCCTTCTGCGCAATCCGCGAAATCTGCGGACCCCCAAAGCCTCCATCTGCGCAATCTGCGGACCCTCAAAAAGCCGCCGTGGATCGCGCTCGCCCCGAGCCCGCACTTGACCGCCGGCGCATCCGGCAGTGTGCTGCGGCCGGATGCGCTACGCCTTCTTCGACCTCGACCACACGCTGCTGCCGTTCGACACGCAGACCCTGTTCTGCAACTACGTGCTGCACCGCCACCCCTGGCGCGTCGTCCTGCACCTGCTCTTCCTGCCCTTCGCCCTCGGCCGGGCGGTTGGTCTGGTCAGCACCGCCACCGCCAAGCGCGCCTTCCTCTCCTACCTGTGGGGCCTGCCGAAAAGCCGGCTGCAGGCACTGGCGCGCGATTTCGCCCGCGACTGCGTCGATTCCTGGATCTACCCCGAGCTGCGCGCCGAGATCCTCCGTCACAAGCACCAGGGCCGCCGCCTCGTGCTCAACACCGCCAGCCCCGACTTCTACGCCCACGAGATTGCCGCCGTGCTCGAGTTCGACCACTGCATCAGCACCCGCTTCCGCGTCGGCGGCACCGTGCCGCTGCGACCCGCCCTCGACGGACCCAACAACAAGCGTGAAGCCAAGATCACCGCCATGCGCGCGGCCCTGCCCGGCGTGCAGGCGCTGAGCGACGAGCAGCGCTTCCACTGCTGGGCCTACAGCGACAGCCCGGCCGACATCCCCCTGCTCGAGTTCGCCGGCAACCGCGTGCTCGTGCATCCGGGCGGCCGCCTGCGCCGGCATTTCCCGCAGCATGACGTCACCGTCCTCACCCCGCGCCGTCCCTACTGGGGCAAACTCGGCGGCCTGCTCGCCGCCCTGCGCCAAATCGTCGGCCTGCACCGCGAGCGCGGCCGCCGCTGACATCCGCTTGCCCCCGGCGCTGCGCAGCGGTAGGTTGATCAATGCCACAGGCACCCGTAGCTCAGTGGATAGAGCAGCGGATTTCTAATCCGTAGGTCGAAGGTTCGATCCCTTCCGGGTGCGCTTTCGCCGGAAAACGGCCCGCGCGGCAACACTCCATGAGCGATTCCACCCATGCCCTTGCGGTCACCGCCGCAGGTCTGGTCATGACGGCCCTCGGCCTGCTGCTGGCCTGGCACTGCCGGCGCAGCGTGCGCCGCGGCGAACTGCAGCTGTCTGCAGGCCTCAGGGTGGCAAGGGTACAGAACCCCGGCTGGTACCGCTTCGGCCTTGTGAGCTTCGTCCTCATGACCGTGGCGCTGGTCGGTGCAGGTGTCTTTTGCCTCGCCGAGGGACTGCGGTTGCTTTGAGCCGGGGCATGATGCCGCGGGGGGGGGGCCGGCAATCCACCAAAACCAAAGCGGCATCGTCCATTCAGAAGCACGGTGGTTGCGCGTATCCTTCCCGATTCGAATCCCGCCATGTTCACCTGCACCGACCACGCCTCCGCCACGACCTGTGACGGCGTCACCCGCCGCGACTTCCTTTCGGCCGGCGCGCTCAGCGCCATCGGCCTGACCCTGCCCGGCTTCGCCAAGCTGAAGGCCGCGGGCCGGGTCGACCCGAAGAAGGACGGCAAATCCTGCATCATGATCTTCAACCTGGGTGCACCCAGCCAGCAGGATCTGTGGGACATGAAGCCCGATGCGCCGAGCGAGATTCGCGGGCCGTTCAAGCCCATCCGCACCAAGAGCGACGCCTTCGAGATCTCCGAGATCCTGCCGCTGCACGCCAAGATCGCCGACAAGTTTTCGCTCGTGCGCTCCTGCTACCACACGGCGGCGGCGGTGCATGACACCGGCCACCAGATGATGCAGACCGGCCGCCTGTTCAGCGGCGGCATCATCACCCCGCACGTCGGCAGCGCCCTGGAATTCCTCAAGGGCCGGCGCGGCGACCTGCCCGCCCACGTCATCCTGCCCGAGAGCATGGGGCCGACCGGCGGCAACATGCCGCACGGCCAGGACGCCGGCTTCCTCGGCAAGGCCTGGGATCCCTTTGTGCTCAATGCCGACCCCTCGGTCCAGGACTTCAAGGTGCCCGACCTGCTGCCGCCGAAGGAGATCGGCGAGGTGCGCCTGGAGCGCCGCCGGCTCATGCGCGAGTTGGTCGACAGCAGCGTGCGCAACTTCGAGTACAGCGAGCAGGCCAAGCTCATGGACGCGAATTTCGAGTCGGCCTACCGGATCATGACCAGCACCGAGGCGCGCGAGGCCTTCGACCTGTCGAAGGAGCCGCAGAAGGTGCGCGAACGCTACGGCCTGAACCGCTTCGGCCAGAGCTGCCTGCTCGCCCGTCGCCTGGTCGAGCGCGGCGTGCGCTTCGTCACGGTGAACACCTTCATCACCGTCTTCGGCGAGATCACCTGGGACATCCACGGCAGCAAGCCCTTCACCAGCATCGAGGGCATGCGCGACATCGTCGCCCCGATGTACGACCAGGGCTACACCGCCCTCATTGAGGACCTGTTCCAGCGCGGCCTGCTCGACGACACCCTCGTCACCTGCCTGGCCGAATTCGGTCGCACGCCGAAGATCAACCCGGCCGGCGGCCGCGACCACTGGCCGAACTGCTGGACCGTCAATTTCGCCGGCGGCGGCGTCAAGGGCGGCGAGGTCATCGGCAAGTCCGACGACATCGGCGGCTATCCCACCGAGCGCCCGGTCGCCCCGAAGGAAATCGTCGCCACGATCTACGAGGCGCTCGGCGTCGACCTGCACACCGAACTGCCCGGCCCGCAGGGTCGCCCCTTCCCGGTCGTCGACTTCGGCACCCAGGGCATCCGGGAGCTGTTTGCGTGAAGAGGGATTCTGAACCGCTCATGAGACGCCTTGGTTTCACCAAAGCAACGGCACTTCGTAAGCCGCAAATTCCGAGTCGCACGCCACCAAATGAAATCCACCATTGAGGGTCTGAGCAAGGATCATCCGATCAAACGGATCCCGGTGATGCAGAGGCAGACTGCCCAGCCTCATAATGTCGTCGTAGCTGACGGCCAGCAAGCGCAGCCGATTCACCCGAATCTCTTGCTCGATCAACTCTGCCAAGGAAGTGCTGAGCCTGAGCTTGCCGAGCTGAATCTTGATCTGCATTTCCCAAACGCTCGCATGACTCAGCCAGATTGCATTGGCTCGATCACCCAACACCTGTCGTACGGACTCTGGCAATCGCGGGCTGTTTTCGCTCCACCAGATGAACGCATGGGTGTCGAGCAGGTAGTTCATGCGTCGCGCCCCAGCCAGAATTCGTCAGGCAGCGGCGCATCGAAATCCTCGCTCACCTGCCACTGGCCCGCACCGAGCCCTGGCACTCTCGGCTTGTTCGTCTCCGTAGGCGCTTCTGTCTCGACCTCCAAGGTGAGCCAGCTCAAAAGCAAGCGTTTCTCCGCAGCCGGCAAGCCGGCGGCGGCGATCTCAATTTCGGCCAACGTACTCATGATGGCATTTTAAAGGTTTCAACGGTTCATGCAACTGCGCTTCATCCTCCTTCTCTGCGCTGCAGGCCTGGCCTTACCGGCCTCCGCCGAGGCCCCGTCCTTCCGCAACACGATCCAGCCGATCCTGACGCGCTATGGCTGCGCCATGGGCGCCTGCCACGGGGCGGCGGCCGGCCAGGGCGGCTTCCGGCTGTCGCTGCGCGGCTTCGACGACGAGGGCGACTGGCTTTCCATCACGCGCAGCGCCAATGGCCGGCGGCTCACGCTCGAGGATCCGGCGCGCAGCCTGTTTTTGCTCAAGGCCGTCAAGGCGGTGCCGCACAAGGGCGACAAGCGCTTCGACGTGGATTCTCCGGAGTACCGGGCCATCGTCGACTGGATCGCCGCCGGCGCGCCGGGACCGCAAGCAGACGATCCGCGCATCGTCGCGCTGGAGGTCTCGGATCCTCACCTGATCGCCGAGCCCGGCAAGTCGGTGTCGCTGAAAGTAACCGCCACCTTCAGCAACGGCCGAACCGAGGACGTGACGCGCTGGGCCAAGTACAACGCCAGTCATGCCAGCGTCGCCACGGTCGATGACAACGGCTTGGTCAAGGTCACCGGCGCCGGTGAAGGCACGGTCAGCGCCTGGTATCTCAGTCAGCTCGCGGTGGCCACGGTCACGGTGCCGCAGCCCGGCAAGCCGGACACCGCGGCCTTCGCGGCCCTGAAACCCCGCAACTTCATCGATGAACACGTGCTGGCCAAACTGCGCGAGCTGAACATCCCGCCGTCGGAACGCGCCACCGATGCCGAGTTCCTGCGCCGCGCCTTCCTCGACACGATCGGCGTGCTGCCGACTCACGAGGAGACGCGGGCCTTCCTCGCCGACACGTCCGCGACGAAGCGCGACCACCTCGTCGAGTCGCTGCTGCAGCGGCCGGAGTTCGTCGATTACTGGTCGCACCGCTGGAGTGACCTGCTGCTCGTCAATGGCGACAAGCTCATGCCGCAGGCCATGTGGTCCTATTACCACTGGATCCGCCGGCATGTCGCCGCCAACACGCCCTGGGATGCCTTCGTGCGCGACCTGCTCACCGCCACCGGCAGTACACTCGAAAACGGCGGCGGCAATTTTTTCATCCTCAACGACGAACCCACCAAGTGCGCCGAGACGGTGAGCGTCGCCTTCCTCGGCACCTCGATCGGCTGCGCCAAGTGCCACAACCATCCGATGGAAAAGTGGACCTACGACCAGTATTACGCCTTCGCCAACCTGTTCGCCCGGGTGCGCACGAAGAACGGCACGCAGGCCGAGGAACGGGTGCTGTTCAGCGACAGCCAGGGCGATCTCGTCGCGCCACTCACCGGCAAACCCCAGCCGCCGCGACCGCTCGATGCCGCCGAGCCGGTGTCGCTCACCGACAGCCGCGACCGCCGCGCCGTGCTCGCCGACTGGTTGACCGCGCCGGACAACCGCCTCTTCCAGCGCGCCATCGTCAACCGCGTCTGGGCGAACTTTTTTGGCAGCGGCCTGGTCGAACCGGTCGACGACCTGCGCGTCACCAATCCCGCCAGCAACGAGCCCCTGTTTGCCGCCGCCTGCGAGCATCTGGTGCGGCAGAAGTTCGACCTGAAGGCGCTCATGCGCACGATCCTGCAGAGCGAGACCTACCAGCGCAGCAGCCTGACCCGGCCCGAGAACGCCAGCGACACGCGCTACGGCTCGCACTGCGTGCCGCGGCGACTGAAGGCCGAGGTGCTGCTCGACACCGTGTCCCAGGTCACCGCCGCGCCGACCACCTTCAAGATCGACCGTCGCAACGCCAACCGCGGCACCGCCGACGCCTACCCGATGGGCTTCCGCGCCCTGCAGTTGCCGGACAGCAACATCGCCAGCTACTTCCTGAAAAGCTTCGGCCGCGCCGACCGCGTCGCCACCTGCGAATGCGAGCGCACCAACGAACCGAGCATGGCCCAGGCCCTGCACCTCGCCAATGGCGAGACGCTCAACCAAAAACTCGCCCAGAAAGACAACCGCCTCGACGCCTTGCTGGCGTCCGGGAAAAGCACGGCGGAACTGGTCGACGAAGCCTACTGGATCACCCTGAGCCGGCCGCCGAGCGAGCGCGAACGGGACAAGGCGGGCGCCCTGCTCGCCAGCGCCCCGGCCGCCGACCGCCGCGCCGCCCTTGAGGATCTGTTTTGGGGCCTGATGAGCTCGAAGGAGTTCTTGTTCCAGCATTGAGGTCTGTCCGTCTCCCCCAGGAATGTCATGAAACGATTTCCGCTTTATCTCGCCCTGCTCGCCACCAGCCACGCCCAGGACGTGGATTACGCGAAGCAGATCGTGCCGCTGTGGGACGCCTACTGCATCGACTGCCACAGTGCCGACGACGCCGATGGCGGCTTCGCGCTGGACAGCTTTGCCGCGCTCCTGCAGGGCGGCGAGGAGGGGGCCGCCCTGGTCGCGGGCAAGGCGGACGAGTCGCTGCTGGTGAAGTTCCTTGAGGGTCGCTCGGGCCGCGGCGGCAAGAACGAGTTCATGCCGCCGGGCAAGCGCGACAAGCTCAACCCCGAGGAGATCGCCCTCATCAAGTCGTGGATCAACGCCGGCGCCAAGGGCCCGGCGACGGAGGCGAAAGCGAGTCCGCGCATCGTGGTCACGCCCAAGATCACACCCACCGTGCCCGCCAAGCGCTCGATCCAGGCGGTGGCGTTTTCGCCCAAGGCGCAGCTCATCGCGCTCGGTCGTTACGGCGAGGTCGAACTGCTCCAGCCCGGCACGCGCGCCGTCGTGCGCCGGCTGACCGGCTTCACCGGCAAGGTCAACGCGGTCGCCTTTTCACCCAACGGCGAGGTCGTCTATGCCGCCGGGGGTGAACCGGGCATTGTCGGCATCGTGCGCGCCTGGAAGACGGGCGACGGCACACCGCAGCACGCCTTTGAAGGTCACCTCGACGCCGTCGATGCCCTGGCGGTATCGCCCGATGGCAAAGTTTTGGCCAGCGGCGCCTACGACCAGAAAATCCGCCTTTGGGACACCGCGACCGGCCGTGAGATCGCCCTGCTCAGCGGTCACAACGGCGCCGTCAACGGCCTCTCCTTCCGCGCGGATGGCAAAGTGCTCGCCAGCGCCAGCGCCGACCGCACGATCAAGCTGTGGAGCGTCCCCGAAGGTCGCCGGCTCGACACCCTCTCGCAGCCGACCAAGGAGCAGACGAGCGTCGTCTTCAGCGCCGACGGCAAGACCCTGTTCGCCGCCGGCGCCGACAAACGCATCCGGGTGTGGTCGATCAGCCAGGCGGCCACCGAAGGCAGCAACCGGATCCTCACCAGCCGCTTCGCCCACGAGGGCGGCATCCTCCGGCTCGCGCTCTCGGCCGACGGCCGCCTGCTCGCCTCCAGCGCCAGCGACCGCTCGCTGAAACTCTGGCGGACCGCCGACCTGACCGAGCATGAGTTGCTGGAGCCGCAGCCTGACTGGACCGCCGCCCTCGCCTTCACGGGGGACGGTCACCTGGCCGCCGGCCGCGTGGACGGCACCTGGCAGGTCTACCCCTTCAAGCCTTGAGGCACTCCCGCAGGCAGCCCGCTCGTCACAGGACGGGCGGGGTGCATTCCGACAGAGCACCCCTTGCAAACCCGTGGGCTAGGTCTGCCGAGCGCTGCGGTTCATTCCAGCAGCACCTGACCCGACAGCACGGGCGCGGTTTTCGGATCGGCTTCCGGAAGTTGGGGCAGCAGGAAATAGCCGTGGCCGGTGTAGGTCGATCCCGTTTGGATGAGGATGCCCTGGTAGGCGGGTTTGCGCGTCCAGCGCGCCGGCGCGGGTTTGCTCCAGTGGGGATCGTTCAGGCTGAAGCTGCCGTTGAAGACGGCCTTGGTGGCATCGGCCTTGAAGCTGACGAGGCCCGGGTTCGGGGTGGCCAGGATCAGGCGGAGGCGCTCATCGAGATTGAGGTCGATGTCCGGCAGGGTTTCCGAGTTCTCGATGCCACCGGCGGCGAAGCGGAGCTGGGCCACCGACTTGCCCGGCGTGCGCCCCAGCGGGCTGGCGGGTTTGCTGTAGTGGCCGCCGAGCACGCTGAGATCGAGCGGGCCGAAGCCGGCGGGATAGAGCAGGCCGGTCCCGCGCTCGGGCCGCAGCCAATCGAGGCTGCCGCCAAGCGGGTTGTCGGTGGCGTCCTCGACCGCGTCGCCCCTGTGGACCTCCAGCAGGCCGAGCAGGGAGCCGGGGATGGGCTTGCCATAGAGCAGCGAGTAGACCGCGAGCCTGCCCCCGGGGCTGAGGAAGCCGGCGCTGGTGTGGCTGGCACCGTCGGCGAGCTTGCCGGCCACCTTGGCCAGGCCGGCGGTGCTGAGTCGGAAGCTGCCGAAGCCGTTGCCCTGCGGATGGTCTTCCGTGGCATCCGGCTCGAGGGCGAAGGTGTAGAAGCCGGCGTCAGCGTTGGCGGGGCGATCCTTCGCGTGCCAGACATGGCGCCAGCCGGTGATGCCGGCCTCGTCGCTCTCGGCGTGGACGCGGCTGACGGCGCTGTCTTCCTCATCCGTGACCAGAGCTTGCGTGTCCGTGTCGAAGGCGAGTTCCAGAGTGAGGGGCTGCGGGGGTGGTGAACCGGCGCGGGGCAGGCGCACTTCCAACCGCGGCCTGGCGGCACCGGTGGGATCGAGCAGGAGCGTGGTTTTGAAGGCCTGCGTCTGATCGCCCAGGACCAGCTTGCCGGAGACAGCGCCGAGACCGGTGAGGGTGAAATCGAGTCGGCCGCCAAGGCCGCGGTTCAAGGCCGACTGACGCGCGACCAGGGCCGTGTAGGCCCCGGCGAGGTTATCCGGAAACGCATGGACAACGAGTTCTTCCTCCATGTCCACGGAACCAAACTTGTTGGCGGCGGTGAGCAGGACCTCAAAGTTGCCAGCTTGCGTGGGCACACCGCGGATCAGGCCGGTGGCCGCGTCGATCTTCACGCCGGGCGGCAGGCCCTTGGCCTTGAAGGCGGTGGCCGCCCCATCGGCGCCACCGCCGAGCACCACCGGGTGTTCGTAGAGTCCGCCGACGATGGCGTCGGGCAGGTTTTGCGCCTCCGGGATCGGCGGGCCATCGAAGATGCGCAGGTCGACGCTGCCGCCGGTGCGTTCTCCTCCCGGGGCGCTGACAAGGCAGGCATAGAGGCCGGAATCCTCAGCAGCGGTATTGGCGATCGTCAGGGTCCGGCCATCGCTGGCGACCGTGAAGCGGGCGTCGGCCGGCAGCTGTCCGCCGTCGCGGGTCCAGGCATGACTGAGGCCGTTGCCGGCACTCTGCACCTTGAGCACGGCCTTGGCTTTTTCGGCAAGCACGCGCGTCACCGGCTGGTCGACGACCACGGCCACCTCCGTCTGCCGGCTCTCCACCGACTCCGCCGAGGTGACGAGCACGGAATAGCGTCCGGCCTGGGCCAGACCGATGCCGTAGAGGGCCAGCACGCGGTCGGTGGCGCCCTTGATGGGTTTGCCGTTGAAGCGCCACTGGTAACGCAGGGGCGGGCGACCGAGGGCGGCGACCTGCAGGATCAGGTCGGTGCCGGCGTGCAGGATTTGGTCGGCCGGTTCCTGCACGATCTGCGGCAGGTCGGTCACCACCTCCAGAACCGCCTTTTCGCTGGGGAAATCGCCGACCACGTTGCTGACCACCACGTCGTACTCGCCCGCATCCGTCTCGGTGACGGCGGCGAGGCGGAGTTCGGCGGTCGTCTCGCCCGGCAGATCCCCGCCGTTCTTGCGCCACTGGTAGGTGAAGGGGCCGGTGCCGGTGACGATCACGCTGAACGTCACGGCATCCGTCTCGCTGACCGTGCGCGACTGGGGTTGGGTCGTGAAGACCACGGGGTCATTGATGCCAAGGAAGACCTCGGTGCTGTGGACGGTGTCCACCAGGTTGCCGACGCTGACTTGATAAAGTCCCTCATGCCCTTCCTGCGTCGGATCAAGAACCAGAGTCGCCGAATCGGCACCGGGGAGGATATCGCCATCCTTGCGCCAGACATAGGTCAGCGGAAGCGAACCGGTGTTGGAGATTGTGAATTCGACGCGTGCGCCCGGGTTGACCACCTGACCCGCCAGGTCGGTGATGAGGACGGGCGCGACGGGATGGATTGTCAGGCTGAGGGTGGCTGGAGCCGAATCCACCCGGCCATCGTTGACCTTGAAAGTGAAGCTGTCGGAGCCGTGGAAAAACTCGTCGGGGGTGTAGGTGAAGCGGCCATCCGCCGTCACCAGGACCTCGCCATGGGCAGGATCCCCCACCTTGGCGAAGGTCAGGGCATCGACGTCGGCATCCGTCGCCGCAAGCTGTCCCTCAACGGTGTCGCCATCGTTGCCGCTGGCGCTGGCGGCGATGGCCAGCGGCACGGCATTGGTGGCCGTGATCGTGAGTGGCGCCGTGGCGGGCAGGAAACGGTCGTCACCCGCCTGGGCAGCCTGGACCGTAACCTCTCCAGGCGAGGTGAAGGTGAGGATCGCACCGTTGAGTTGGCCCGGACCGTCGAGCACGCTGATGGTCACCGGAGTCAGCCCGCGATCCGAGGTGGCGCCCAAGGTCACCGAGGACCGGTGGCTTGCCGAAGCGGGTGTGGCGGGATGGAAAGCCAGCGTCTGCACACCGCGCACGACGGTGAAGCTGCGACTGACCGGTTCGGCGGCGGCGTAGCTGTCATCGCCGGGTTGGGAGGCCAGGATCGTGACCGTGCCGGTGCCGGTGAAGGTGACGGTGTCATCCTGCAGGCTGGCGATGGCCGCGCCCTCGGTGATTTCATAGTTGATGGGCAGACCGCTGTTCACCGTGGCGGCCAGCACCAGCGGTGTGCCGCAGGCCTGCTCGGCGATCGGGTCAAAGACCAGGTTCTGGGGCAGTCGGCCCTGGCCGGTGAAAGCGACGGTGAACTCCGGTTCATCGGGGTCATCGCTGAGGATCGTCAGCAGCCCGTTGCGCGCGCCCGCCGCGGACGGGGTGAAGGTCGCGGTGAAGTGGGTGCTGTGCCCGGGTGCCAGGCTGAGTTCCAAACCTGTCGTATCGAGGCTCCAATCGCCCGTGACCTCCAGCTCGCTCAGGTCGAGGGTGCCGGGTGCGTCGTTGAAGATCGTGAAGGTGCGCACCTCGGAGGCAGGGGTGATGACGGTGCCGAAGTCGACGGTGCTTGATCCGCTGGCGAGTTCGTTGTCGCCTTCGAAGACCTGGAGGTTCCCGAAGGGTCGTTCCAGCGTGATGCGTGTCGGAGGCGCGGCATTCCAGGCGGTTTCATCCCCCGGCTGCCAGGCCAGCACGACGGCGGTGCTGCCCTTCGGTCCGGTGTGGGCGATGTGTGAGCCGGTGATTTCCACGGAGCCGGACAACAACCGGAATTGGACGGGCAGGCCGCTGCTGGCGGTCACCGATCCGCTGAGCTGGCCTTCGGGCCAGGCTGCGATGCTCTGCGGTGCAAGCCCGGGCAGCACCAGGAGCGGTCGCTTGTGATCCCGCGCCCCACCCATGACCCGGCACCCCGCGGTGCCCGCCGTCCAGAACATGCCGTCGCTGGTGAGCGCGGCCAGCGATGTGGAGCCCAGTGCCACGTGCTGAAAGCCCGCATCCGCCACGGGGGTGAAGGACAGCAGGTTGGCGGTGTCTGGATGGCTGAGTTGGCCGGAGTGATTATCGCCCGCCGCCCAGAGGCGACCCTCCGCGGATTCTGCCATGGAGGAGGTGCGCGTGACCCAGATGCGGGTCCAGTGGTTTTCGTTCCCCACCCGGGTTGGCACGACCCGCAAGGTGGTGTCCCCCAAGCCGAGCGCGCCCGTGGAGTTGTACCCCCAAGCCCAGAGTGAGCCGTCGGCCTTCAGGGCGAGGCTGTGCCCACCGGCGGCCACGGCGACCCAGTCCGAATCCGTTCCGATGCGCGTTGGCACGCTTCGGTTGGTGGTGTCCCCCAGGCCGAGTTGGGCGCTGCCGTTGGATCCCCAACCCCAGAGCGTGCCGTCGGTCTTGATGCCCAGCGAATGGCTGTAGCCGCCTGCCACCTGCGCCCAATTTGTGTCGTTGCCGACTTGCTTGGGAGTGCTGCTGGTACTGGTGGTGCCGTCGCCAAGCTGGCCGGAGCTGTTGGATCCCCAGGCCCAGAGTGAGCCATGGGTCTTGATGCCCAGGGCGTGATTTTGTCCTGCCGCAACCCGTGACCAATCTGTATCCCCCCCGATCTGAACGAAGGAATTTTTGGGGGTGACGGTGCCGTCGCCAAGCTGGGAGCTGGCGTTGTAGCCCGCCGCCCAGAGGCTGCCATCGGTCTGGATGGCGTAGGAGGAGTTGCCAAAGAAGTTGTGGCTGCCCACCTCCACAAAGGCCCACTGATTGCTTGTGCCGATTTGTGTGAGGCTGAACCTGTCGGCGGTGGATCCGTAGCCGAGGGTGCCCCAGCCACTGTAGCCCCAGCCCCAGAGCGTGCCATCCGCGCGCCGGGCCAGGTAGGTGGAGCCACTGCCGGAGAGCTGTAGCCAGGCCGTGCCGGTGTCGGCGATGGGAGTCAGCCCGCGGGCTGAAACGCCACTGTAGCCATAACTTTCGCCGGCCACCCAAATCGTGCCATCCTCATGCAGCGCGGCGATCTGGGAGAGACCCGCGGCACCCTCGCGCCAACCCCGGCCCGATGCGAAGAGTTGGGGCGTGTTGCGGTTGATTTGGGTGCCGTCGCCGAGTTGGCCCGCGGAATTGAATCCCCAGGCCAGGACGCTGCCATCGGTCCTGCAGGCCACGCTGACGTGGGAGCCAGCCCGGATACTCTTCCAGTTCGTGGCAATGCCAATTTGGACAGGCGTACTGCGCTGAGTGAGCGTGCTGTCGCCGAGCTGGCCATAATAATTGGCGCCCCAGGCCCACAGGCTGCCGTCGGCCTTCAGGGCGAGGGCATGGGCAGTGCCCGCGGCGATGCTGGCCCAGTCGGACGCGGTGCCGACACGGACGGGTGAGAGTTGCTGGGTGGTGTTGCCATTGCCGAGCTGGCTGTTGGTATTTTGGCCCCAGGCCCAGATTTCACCCGTTTGAGTGAGGGCCACGGTAAAATAGCTGCCGCAGACCACCCGCCGCCAGTGGGTGGCTGAGCCGACCTGCGTCGGGAGGGTTCGCTGGGAGGTGTCACCCAAACCAAGCTGGCCATTGAAGTTATAGCCCCAGGTCCAGAGCGTGCCATCGCTGGCCACGGCGGCCGAGTGGTTGTAGCCGGCGCTTGCATCCGTCCACGTCTTGCTGGATCCCACTTGCACGGGGGAGATCTGCGGCAATGTGGTGCTGTCACCAAGTTGGCCATAGGTGTTGACGCCCCAGGCCCAGAGGCTGCCATTTGAGCGCAGGCCGACGCCATGGGAGTTGCCCGGCGACGCCAGGGTCCAATCGCTGAAGCTGCCAACCTGAACCGGGCTGATGCGACCGCCGGTAACCAAGGCACCCAGATAGCCCGTGCCGTTGGAATAACCCCAGGTCCAAAGCGTGCCATCGTCGCGGATGGCGTAGATGGCAGGAGCCTGATGGCCGGACTGAAGGCTCGTGAAGACCGGCCAGTCGCCCAACTGGAAGGTGACGATCTGTTCCACGGCGGTGTACCCCGATCCGCCAGCCTGCCGGATGCGGAGGCTCACGGCGCCGCTGCCGGTCGGCGTCACCGTGCCTGAGCTGTCCACACTGGCCGGCCCGGCGAGTACTTCGTAGCTGAGCGGCAGACCGCTGGTGGCGAAGGCTTGAAGAGGGAACGGGCCATCGGCGGCACGGCGTGGACGGCCGGCTTCCACGACAAGACTTTGCCCGGGACCGGCAACCGCGGAGCCGGAGCCTCTGAGTGAGACGAGGAAGGGCGAGGCCGCGGGGTCATTGCTGGTCAGGCTAAGGGTGGCCGTGCGAATGCCGGTTCCGCGGGGGGTGAACTCGACCGCGAAGGTTGTCCATTCGTTGCCTGCGAGGGAGGTGCTCATGCCGCCGCGGATGATCTGGAAGTCTGCCGCATGAGGACCGCTGAGGGTGATGGCACCGAGGTCCAACTGGGTGTCCGGTATTGAATTGACGAGTCTGAAGGTGCGGGAGTCCGCCGGAGCGCCCAACGCCGTGGTGGAATAGATCACGGTGGAATCGCCATTGACCAGCGCGGAGCCAACCGGCTGCTCAACACGCATGCTGGGGACACCGATGCCGGTGCCAGTGAGGTTCAAATCATAAACGGGCGTGTCCGGATCGTTGCTGTGGATCTCCAGAAGGGCGGTTTTGGTGCCGACTCTGTCTGGTTGGAAGCTGACCGTCAGGGTGGTGGATTCACCGGCTGGCAGCGTCGTCACCCCGGGGCTGCCAAGGTTGAAGATGGCGGCATCGGTCCCGCTTTTGTTCACCGCGCTGATCTGCAGGGGCTGATCGCCGGTGTTGCGCAAGGTCAGCACATGCGGGGTGCTGATGTTCAGGAACGCGCTCCCCAGGTCAAGACTGGCCCCGCTCGCGCGCGGCGTGCCGGCCGGTTGTTCGATCGCCAGCCGCGGCGGGAAGACGCCCTCGACGTGAAAAAGCTGGAGGCCGAGATTCGGACGGATGGCCGTGAAGTACAGCTTGGATCCGGACACGGTCAGTGTGTTTGAGGTGATGGGTGTGGACCCCGTGGCGCCTGGCCAGAGATCGGCGACCATCTCCGTGCCCGCCTCCGTGCCATCCGTGCGCCACAGCTCGCCACCATGATCCGGGTGCACAGCAGGGAAGTACACGTGCACGCCAAGCCGGGTGAGCAAACCAGGCGAGGAGCTGATGTCTCCGGGATAAATGTCCTTGAGCAGGACCGTGCCGGCTTCGGTGCCATCGCTGCGCCAGAGTTCGACGTTGTTGCCTGCCGCAGTGGCCGTAAAGATCAGTCCATTCGGCAGAGCCGTCAGTCCACTCAACTGGGAGGAGGCGGAGCCGGGTTGGATGTCCTTCACCAAAACCGTGCCCTCGGCCGTGCCGTCGGTTTTCCAGAGTTCGAGGCCCGTCGCCGTGGTTGTCGCAGCGAAATAGATGGACCCATTCCAAGATGTCATCTGCGCGGGGCTGGAACTGAGCGTTCCCGGCGCCAAATCGGCCACCCGGAAGGTCCCTTCCGCCGTGCCATCGCTGCGCCAGAGCTCCTTGCCTCCGATGCTGTCCACGGCACTGAAGTACAGCAAACCGCCGATGGCGACCAACCACTGCGGGCTGGAGCTGGAGGCACCGGCGATAATGTCCTTGACGCGGTAGGTTCCGATCGCCGTGCCATCACTGCGCCAGAGTTCGGTGCCATTCGTGCCATCGTTGGCGGTGAAATGAAGCACTCCGTTCAGGTCGCAGAAATTTGCGGGCGAGGAGGAGGAGCTGCCGCTGGAAATGTCTTTGACCAAGACCGTGCCGCCGGTCGTGCCGTCGGTCTTCCAGAGCTCGACGCCATTGGTGCCATTGTTGGCGGAGAAGAAGACCGTGCCACCCACATTCAAATGGTTGTTTGCGAGGGAAGAACCGAACCCTGGGTAGATGTCCAGCAGCATCTGCGTGCCATTCGCCGTGCCATCGGAAACATGGAGTTCCGAGCTGTTGGATGCAGTGGTCGCCGTAAACACCAGGCCACCATTCACGGCGGTCATGTTGGTTGGACTGGAAGAACCTGGACCCGAGTAGATGTCCTTCACCAGTTGCGTTCCATCTGTGGAACCGTCACTTCGCCAGAGCTCCAGGCCGAGGCTGCCATTGTTGGCGCCAAAATAGAGTGTGCCATTGACATCGCGGAAGCTGTTGAAGGATGTGCTCTCCATCTGGTCTGGATTGCTGTCCTTGATCATCCAGGTTCCCGCCTGAGTGCCGTCGCTGCGCCAAAGTTCCCGACCGTTAATTCCATCGTCTGCCGCAAAGACAAAGCAGCTGCCGATGTCCGTCATGACCGCGGGCGAAGACCCGCCGGTTCCCGGGTAAATGTCCTTCACCTGCACCGTGCCCTCCGCCGTGCCATCGGTTTTCCAAAGTTCACGCCCCGAGGGTGTGAAGGCACTGAAATAGAGCTGGCCGGCAAACGGGGCGAACAACTGCGGGGAGGAACTGCTTGCTCCCGGATAGAGATCCTTCAGCATCACGGTGCCCGCCTCCGTGCCGTCGCTGACCCACAACTCCGCGCCCTGCGCTCCATCATTTCCGGAGAAGAACAACCGGCCATTGTGAGCAAAGGGTGACATCGTCACACCGCTGCTCAAGCCCGGCAGCAGGTCCTTGACCATCACCGTGCCCGCTTCGGTGCCGTCGCTTTTCCAGAGTTCGTAGCCTTCAACCGGGATGGTGGCGCGGAAATAGAGTGTCCCATCCATTGCCAGCAGGCCAATTGGCGAGGAGGAACCACTGCCGGGATGGATGTCCTTGACCATCACGGTGCCCTCATCCGTGCCGTCGCTCTTCCACAATTCCGTGCCATTCGATCCATTGCTGGCCGTGAAGTAGAGCAGGTCGCCGACCACCACAAAATTGCCCGGAGAGGAGCTGCCGCTGCCGGGATTGATGTCCTTGACCATCACCGTCCCCGAAGAGCTGCCGTCGGATTTCATCAGTTCCGTGCCAGATGAACCGGTAAAGCACGAGAAAAACAGTGTTCCATTCAGATTGGTCAGGTTTGCGGGAGACGAACTGGACGACCCACTGTTGATGTCCTTGACCAGCACCGTGCCTTCAGCCGTCCCGTCCGACCTCCAGAGTTCCGAACCAAGGGACGTGGACGCGGCCCGGAAAAACAGGGTGTCTCCCAGGACCGTGAGATTGGCGACGCTTGAACTGGTGACTCCGGGATAAATGTCCTTGACGAGATAGGTTCCCGCTTCCGTCCCATCACTGCGCCAGAGTTCCGCGCCCTCGATTTCAGTGGTGGCATTGAAGTAGGCCACATCGCCCATGCGGATCAAGCTGGAGGGAACCGCGTTACCGACTCCCGGAACGATGTCCTTCAGCAGGTAGGTGCCTTCTGCCGTGCCGTCCGAACGCCAGAGTTCTTGCCCATCCATGGGTGTTGTGCCCGGGAAGAGCACGTACGCGCCCATCGACAGCGCATTGAGCAGTGAGATCCCTCCCGCTTGAGTGTTGATGGCCCGGGTCAGGCGAATGTCTCCTGAGACGAATGCCTCTGCGCTGATTTGCAGCAGAAACGGTGAATTCTCGCTGTCGTCGCTTGCCAGGCTCAAAGTCGCCGTTTTGACGCCGGCGATCAGCGGGGCAAAGGTCAAGTCCAAGTGGGTTGTATCGCCGGCAGAGAGGACCGTCTGGCCTCGCATGACGGTGCCGAACTCCGCCGCTGCCGCCCCCGTCAGCGAGATGTTGCCGAGGTTCAGGGTTTGATTGCCGGTGTTGCGAATCACGAACCGAAGCGTTTTGCGGGCACCGGACAGCACATTCCCAAAGTCTACCGCGGCGCCGTTGCCAAGGGCCGTACCCTCCGGCTGCTCGACGACCAGGCGCGGATAACCGATCGTCTGCAGGCTCACCAGTCGCAGGAACGGCTGGCCGCCAACAACCACCGTCAGGGTGCCTTCATGCATGCCCACCGGCAGGTTGGCGGCCGCCGCACTCAGTGTCACCGTCACCTCCGCCTCGCCGCCCGCCGCCACCGTGCCAGCGGCTGCGGACACGGAAAGCCAGGGCTGGTTGACCGATGCCGTCCAGGCCTCGGCAGAGGCGCTATGGTTGCGCAAGGTGTAGGTTTTCGAGACCGGTGTGAAAGGGCCTCCGGCGGCGCCCGAACTGACGAAACCACTGATGGGCATGAGCTGCAGATCATCCGGCACCCCACCCCCGGAAACGAGGACCGAATAGGGCTGAGTGCCGTTGGTCAGACTGCCGGCGTGATTGACCGTGACCGTGTACACGCCGGGCTGCGAGGGCGACTCCACCAGCACCTGCTCAACGTTGTCGACATGGTTGACACCGCGCTCGGCGGGCGCGGTGAGCTTGGCGACGCTCCAGTCGCCCACATACGGCATGACAAACGGCAGGTGCGTGGCGCCGCCCGGGGCGGTGACGGTCAGATTGAGGTCATTGACCAGGGCCGGGCTGCGCAGGTCATGGGTGGAGCTGCTGGTCGATGGCGGATCGGTCCAGCACAGGGTGACCCGGATCGGATCGAGGCCGTTCCAGGTAAAGGTGTAGGTCTGGCTTGGTTGCGCCGTGCTCAGGGCATTCTCAATGAGGGTCGGGTTGCTGCCCCCCTCGGCCTGCTTTTCGATGAGCACGGCTGCCGCTTCCGTGTTCATCAAACCCCAGCCGTAGAGATAGTCCGGCCCGGGGATGCCAATGTCGTCCGCGGTATGGAGAATGAGGCCCTTGAGCGTGCTGGCACGCATGGACTGCCCCGGGAAACGACGCTGGTAGAGGTCGGCCAGCAGCATGGCCGATCCCGCGGCATTCGGTGTCGACATGCTGGTGCCGCTGCTGGAGTAGTAACTGCTGTCGCTGGAGACCCCCGCTGAGGTCAGGCTGACGCCATTGGCCACCACATCGGGCTTGATGCGGCCGTCATCGGTCGGGCCTGAGGAGGAAAAACTGGCGATCGTGCTCGATGGCAGATCCCGCTGGCCGCCGCTAACCGCGTCGTTTGCGGCACCGATCGACAGGATGTTCTTGGCGGTCTTGCGGCCGTCCATGGTGTCATACCCGGCCTTGTACTCGCCGTTGCCGGCGGGATGCTGGGCAGGGTCGTAGGCGCGGGCGGTGCCGCTGTGTCCCTGGTACCAGTTGAAACCGGCACTTGGCGGACCACGGCTGCGCATGTTGCCATTGGAGAAAAAGGCAAGGTAATACGGCAGGTTGTAGGCCATGCCGTCGAGGGTCGCGGCGGCGGCATCGTAACGACCGAAGCCGTAGTCCACATCATTGCTTCGATCACCATCGTCGCTAAAGACCCCCAGCCAGGTCACCCCGTCGTCATACCAGCCGCGGCGGGTGCCGTAGGAGTGGTTGGAAATCTGGATCTTGCCGGCTTCGCCCGAATAGGCGGCGCCCGCCGCCAGCATCTCGCTGACGTCATTGCTGGAATTGTAGGCGTCGATGAGGGCTGCCGGAGCCATGCCCAGGGCGGAGGGATTGATCCCCAGGCCCGCCAGGGTACCGGCAACATGGGTGGCATGGTCGGTGGTGCTCGCTGTGCCGTCGCGCACCGTGACCTTCCCGCCAAATTCCTGGTGGGTCGGCCGCGGCACCCCGCCGGATTCCCAGAGACCCAAGGTCAACCCCGTACCATCGACTTGAAACGGCGCCGTCAGGCGCACCCGATTCGCCGCGGTGCTGATGGCCGCGTTGGCATTGTCGGGTTCTTCATAAAGAGGCGTGTCGCCCTCGAACCCGCGCAGCACAAAAGGCCGTCCCGTGGCTCCAATGCCAGTGATGGGCAAACCGAGTTGCCTGGCCTTGGCATGCACCGCCGCCCGTTCCGCCTCCTCCAGGGCCTGCACCTGCGCCACCAAGGCCGCGCGCTTGCCGGGATCGGTCAGATCCACCGGTTGGGCCAGCAGTTCGGCCAGCGAAACCGCAGGAGCGCCACTTGCCCCGGCACTCCGGCCCGCAGTCGCCGCCGGGCCCGGTGCGGCTTCTGTCGGCTCGGGGGTCACCCTCGCCGCACGCACCGAGCCATCCGGGGCGATCAGGGCAGCCGCGGGTTCGGCAGGCTCAGGTTTTGGCACGGCGGTTTGTGTGTCTGCCCCTCTCGCACCCGCCGCCGGCTCAGGATTCTGGGCCCCCTCACGTAAAGCATCTCCGGGTTGCGCCAACCAGAGCCAAACCCCCAACGCGGCGGAAAGCGCAAGCAGCGTCAAAAAAAATCTGGCCCAGGGGTGCGACAATCGGTTCTTCATTCTGCTGATCTTGCTGAATTTCGCCGAAGGTCGTCGAGGAAAAACTCCCTAAGCAGCCATAAAGTTCGCCATTCGCCTAATCCTTTCGCGGCTTCACAACCCCGGTGAACCTAGGCTCCCAACCCCGAATCCGGCATGGCCAAAGTGGCATCGTCCATCCAGATCCGATCGCCAGGCGCGTTTCCTCCGGCAAGACTTTTTGCCATGATGCGCCCCGCCCTTGCCCTGCTGCCGGTCCTGCCCGCCCTCGCGGCCCTGGCCCAGGCCCCCAAACCTGCACCCCAACCGGCCGCCAAAGCTGTCAAACCCGAGTTCACCGCCGTTACGCCACGCGCGGCGCACATCGGCGGCGAGTTGCTGGTCACGGTTACCGGCAAGAACTTCACCCCCGACCTGCAGGCGCTCGCCGTGCATCCCGGCCTGAAGGTGCAGGTGGCGAAATCGAGCGTCAGCGCCAACCGTGCGCGATTGAAAATCACCGCCGGCGCCGACGTGCCGCGCGGGGCGCATGCGATCTGGCTGAAAACGGCCGGGGGAGAGTCGGCCCGTCTCAACCTTCATGCCGATGACCTGGCACCCACCGTCACGAAGGCGGCCGATTTCAAGGCAGGGCCGGTGCGGGTCGCCACCCTGCCGGCCAGCCTCTGGGGCACCCTCACCGAAACCGGCCAGCACGACGCCTACCGCTTCACCGCCAAGGCCGGCGAGGAACTCGTGCTCGATCTCGCGGTGGCCCAGGTGGGCAGCGCGGCGAAGTCGCCCACCCTGGAAATCCTCGGTGCCGATGGCACGGTGCTGGCCGTCAACCGCGGGCTCGACAGCGGCAGCGATCCCTTCCTCGCCTGGACGGCGCCCGCCGCGGGTGAGTATGTCGCCCTGGTCAGCAACACGACGATGGATGGCAGTGCCAACCATGTGTACCGACTGACCCTCGGCGCCCTCCCCTACGTCACCGCCTGGTCGCCCTTGACCGCGCAGGCTGGAAAAGAGTCGCAGGTCACGCTCATCGGCCATCATCTCGGCGACAAGGCCAAGGTGACGATGAAGCCGGCGGCCGAAGGCCTGGCGACCGTGCCCCTGGATGCCCGGGCCCTGCGGTTTCGCACGGCACCCTCGCTACGGGTCGGCACGCTGCCGCAGGCTGCGGAGACGGAAGCGAATGACGAGGTCGCGAAGGCGCAAACGGTCGCCGCGCCAGTCAATGTCAGTGGCGCACTCGGCCAGGCGGGTGATGTCGACCACTTCGCCTTCGACGCCAAGCAGGGCCAGACCTGGATCGTTGAAACCTTCGCCGCCCAGACCGGCTCACCGGCCGACACCAAGATCGAGATCCTCGCTGCCGACGGCAACCCGGTGCCCCGCCTGCTGCTGCAGGCCGTGCGCGACAGCTACAACAACTTCCGCAGCGTCGACGCCAACAACCCGGACATCCGCCTGCAGAACTGGGAGGAGATGGAGCTCAACGAGTTCGTCTGGTTCAATGGCGATGTGATGAAGATCGTGCGCATGCCACGCGGTCCGGACGGCGGTTGCTTCTTTTACGTGAGCGACGGCAAGCGCCGCGCCTACTTCGACACCAGCGCCACCGCGCACTCGCTCGACGAACCCTGTTACACGGTGGTGCCGCACCCGCTGGGCACGAAGCTGGTGCCCAATGGCCTGCCGGTCTTCACCTTGAACCATCAGAACGACGACAGTGGCGACCGCAAGATCGGCCGCGACTCGCGGCTCACCTTCACCGCACCGGCCGACGGTCGCTATGTCATCCGGGTCACTGACGCCCGCGGCTGGGGTGGCGAACGCTACGTTTATTCACTCGCCATCCGCGAACCGAAGCCTGATTTCAGCGTCAAGCTCGCCGGGATGAACCCCACCGTCATGCCCGGGGCGTCCGTGGGTTTCTCCTTCCGCGCCGATCGCCGCGACAACTTCGATGAACCGATTCGCCTTGACATCAGCGGCCTGCCGGAAGGGTTCTCGGCCACCTCGCCGCTCGTCATTGAGGCCGGCCACGACCTGATCAGCGGCAGCCTGCATGCCAGCCCGACCGCGAAGGCGGAGGCCGACTGGTCGAAGTTGAAAATCACCGCGACCGCGACCCTCCCGACGGCGGGCAAGAGTGCCCGCGCCCCCGTCGAAACGATCACGCACGACGCCGGCACGTTCGGCAAGGTCAAGCTGGGCGCGAAGCCGAAGTTCCTCATCGTGCTGGAACCCGACATCGGGGGCAAACCCGCGCTGACGGATCCGGCCGACGCGACAAAGCCGCTCGAGCTGACGCTCGTTGCTGGCCAGACGGTGAAGGCCTGGCTGCGCGCGGTGCGCCAGGGCGACGACGGCATCATCAACCTCGACATCCACGGCCTGCCACACGGGGTCATCATCGATGACATCGGCCTCAACGGCGTGCAGATCCGCGCCGGCGAAAACGAGCGCCCCATCTTCCTGCGCGCCGCCGCCTGGGTGGCCGAGCAGGACAAGCTCTGCCACGCCGCCCTCAGTTCCGCGCGCAGCGAGCACGACAGCGCCGGCCTGCAGACGAGCCGGCCCGTCCTGCTGAAAATCCGCAAGCCGGCCGGCGTGGCGGCCAAGTGATCCGTAGCGCCTCCGCCGAGGGGCCGAAGCTCAAAGACGGAAGCTCCACAGATGACGCAGAATCGATCCCAGGATGCGGGATATCCAAATCGAGAGGTCCGCAGATGACACAGATTTTCTTTGAGAGACGGCCCCATCCATCTGCGTAATCTGCGTAATCTGCGGATCACCCCACCAGCGGCAGGTTGGGATCAACGTCGGCCTCGAGCGGCGAGGTCTGGCCGGCGAGGAAGCGCTGCAGGCCGGCGAAGGCGATCATGCCGGCGTTGTCGGTGCACAGATCGGGGCGGGCCAGCAGCAGGGTCAGGCCCTCGGCGGCGCAGCGTTCGGTGAGGCGGGCGCGCAGGCCGCGGTTGCAGCTGACGCCGCCGCTGACGGTGACGAGGCTTTCGCCGCAGCGACGCGCGGCAAGCACGAGCTTTTCGACCAGCACCTCGACAATCGCCTCCTGGATGCTGGCGCAGAGGTCGGCAAGCACGCCGGGCTGGGCGAGGTCGAGCTTGGGCAGTTCATAGAGCACGGCGGTCTTCAGGCCGCTGAAGCTGAACTCCAGGCTGCGGCCGTCGAGGAAGCTGCGCGGAAAGCTGAAGGCGCGCGGGTTGCCCTGCGTCGCGAGGCGATCCATTTCGGGGCCGCCGGGGTAGGGCAGGCCGATCATTTTCGCGGTCTTGTCGAAGGCCTCGCCGGCGGCGTCGTCGCGCGTGCGGCCGAGCAGTTCGTAGTCGCCGGGGCCGCGCACGCGCACCAGCATGGTGTGGCCGCCGCTGACGATGAGCGAGACGTTGGGTCGCACCGGACCGGCGCCCTCCATGAAGGGCGAGAGCAGATGGCCCTCCATGTGATTGACGGCCAGAAACGGCTTCTGTTCCGCCACCGCCAGCGCCTTGGCAAAGCTGGTGCCAATGAGCAGGGAGCTGACCAGCCCGGGGCCGGTGGTGGCGCCAAAGGCCTCGATGTCGCCGAGAGCGACCCCGGCGTCTTCCAGCACCTGTTCGACCAACAGGCGCACGTGCAGGATGTGGTTGCGCGAGGCGACCTCGGGCACGACGCCGCCGTAGCGACGATGGATCTCGGCCTGCGAGGCGACGCGGGCAGCCAGCAGGCGGCCGTCGCGGGCGCAGATCGCCGCCGCGGTTTCGTCGCAGGAGGATTCGAGGGCGAGGATCATGACATCAAAAGCCGCAGAGCAGGCGGGCAAAGCGCAGGCCCTCGACGGTGATCTGGCCGCTGTTGTTGAGCAGGCCGCGGGTGTTGTAGTAGTGCGGCATCGGGTCATCCTTGACCCAGGTGGCGACCCCCGTGGCCACCGCACCCGTGCCCGGCCGGACAGAAACGGGAAACCCCCAGCGCGTGCAGCGCAGCACCCACGACGACGCCTCGCCCCGCGGGGCGGCGCCGAGCCAGGGGTAGCGTTCGATCAATTCCATGCGCGCCGTGCCGGGCACGGTGAGTTCAAAGTAGGCCTCCTGTTGGCGCAGGAAATCGGTCAAGCCGAGGGCGGGGTTTTGCTGGCGCTGCAGGTACAGCGACTGCAGATCCAGCCCGAGCAGGTTGAGGCCGTTGTAGAGACCGTGGTGGTTCGGCGTGCGGAAGAACTCGGCATGCCACTCGGGAAAGCGTTCGGACAGCAGCACGTTCAACTCCACATGCAGGTGCGCGCGCCGGCGGTCGATGCCGCTGCCGGTGAAACCCATGACACCGAGTTTCTGACCGGCTTCCAGGCGATCCTCCACCGCTGCGGTGATTGTGCCGAGGTGGGCGTAGAGGCTGTAGAACGGCCCCTCGGGCAGGTCGTGCTGAACGACCACGTAGCGACCGTAGTTGCTGCGGCCGGCCTCGGCGCTCGCGTGCACCACGCGCCCGGGCAGGATGGCGCGCACCTCGTCGAGCGGATTGCCGGCGGCGTCGCGCTGCAGCGGTTTGACGTCCAGTCCCTCATGGAAGCGCGCGAAGGCAATGCCTGCGGCGACCCGGCGGGCGTCGCGGACAAAACCGAACTGCCCGCCCTGCCAGGGCGTCGATTTCACGCCCTCGAAGTCGCGGTCGACAAACTGGAAGTAGCCGGGTCCGTCCCCGCGCAGCAGGGCGTCGTTGTCGGTCGGCAGGCGCAGGTCGAACCCGCTGGCGGCGGGGGCGAGGAGCAGGCAGAGCAGGCGGCGCATCCGAGCCGATACACGCGGAAGCCGGAGGGGGCAAGACGCGCTCGGGGGCAGGGGTGGGGCGGCCTTGTCCCAAGGCGCCGGGATTGGGCGATCCAGGCAACGGCCGCGTCACCGCCCTCCGGCGGTGACGCTGGGTTTGCCGGCGGAGGCCAGAGACGACCTCCCTCCAGCCGAGACTAGATCTCCCAGCCGGCGCGGTACTGCGGCTTCACCAGGGCGTTGGCAGCCTCGTTGTTGGCGATCTTCAGGCCGGGGGCATCCCAGACCAGATCCTGGCCGGGGAAGGCGCTGGCGAGGCAGCCGAGCAGGACGGCCTCGGTGAGCGGGCCGGCATAGTCGAAGTTGGCGCTCGGCTGGGCACCGCCCTTGAGGCAGCAGTCGATGTAGTCCTTCCAATGGTCGCGCGGCTCGAGCTTGGGGTACTTGTGCTTGGCGAATTTTTCGCGCGGGTAGAGCATCGGCGTGCTGCCGTGGGGCGAGAGCAGGACGCCGTCGGTGCCGAGGTAAATGCTGCCCTGGCCGGGGAACTTGGCCGGATCGGCCAGCGCCATGACGTGGGCCGGCGGACGGGCATCGCCGTCGTACCAGGTCACCTTGACGGTGTCGCCGGCGGTGTACTCGGTGCCCTTGAAGGTGTATTCGACGACCGCGTTGATCGCCCAGTTGGTCAGGTTGACCGGGGCCGGGCCGGTCGATTTGACGCCGATCGGCGCCGCCAGGTTCAGGGAGCGGAACCAGCCGCTGAACATGTGGCAGCCCATGTCGCCGAGGGTGCCGGTGCCGAAGTCGCGGCGTTTGCGCCACTGGCCGGGGTGGTAGTACTTGTCGATGTAGGGGCGGTCGGCCGCCGGGCCAAGCCACTGCTGCCAGTCAAAGCCCGCCGGCACCGGGTCCTGGCGCTGCGGCACCGGGTCCATGTCGCCCCAGAACTTGTTGGAGAAGGTGTGCACCTCCTTGACCTTGCCGATGGCGCCTTCCTGGATCAGGGCGACCGCGTGGCGCTCGGTGAAGGCCGACGACACCTGGATGCCCATCTGGGTCATGACGCCCTTCTCGCGCGCCTTGAGCATGAGCTGGCGGCATTCGTAGAGGTTCTGCGCCAGCGGCTTCTGGCCGTAGAGATGCTTGCCCAGCTCGAGCACCTTCAGGCCCATCGGGCCGTGCATGTGGTCGGGGGTCGAGACGTTGACCGAGTCGATGTTGCCGGCCTCCTTCTCGAGCAGCTCGCGCCAGTCCTGGTAGCAGCGGGCGTTGGGGAATTTTTCCTTCAGGCGGGCGAAGTTGCGGGTGTCGACATCAGCCACGGCGACCAGTTCCCACATCTCGTGGTTGGACATGGCATTGATGTCCGACCAAGACATGCCCGAGGCGCCGAAGGCGGCGTGGCGGAGCTTGCCGTTGGGCGAGGCGGCCTTCATGCCGGTGGTGACGAAGGGCGCGGCAAAAAGGCTGCCGGCGGTGCGGGACAGGAACTGGCGACGGGTGGTGAAGCTCATGGCAGAGGGATTCGTACGCGGCGCAGGGCGCCGTCTTCGCCATTTTGTGCGGGGCGCCCCCGGAAGGGAAGCCCGGAATTTGCGGTCGGCCCCATTTCGCGATACAGGGCACCCATGTCCCTCCTCCTCGGCATCGACCTCGGCACGACGAACTCGCTCGTCGGCGTCATGGACAGCGGTTTCCCCATCCTGCTGGCCGACGCCGAGGGCAGCCGGCTGACGCCGTCGGCGGTGCATTTCGCGGACGACGGCACGGTGACGGTCGGCGCGGCCGCCCTGCGCCGGCGCGCCCTTGAGCCGGCGCGCACGGTCACCAGCGTCAAACGCCTCATCGGCCGGCGCGCTGGCGAGGGCGACTGGCAGCCGCCCTACGATCTGGCCGCTCTGGGCACCAGCCCCGTGCAGGTCTCGGCCGAGATCCTGCGCCACCTGCGCGGCATCGCCGAGCGGGCGATGGAGCAGGAGATCACCCGCGCCGTCATCACCGTGCCGGCCTACTTCAACGACGCCCAGCGCGCCGCCACCAAGAAGGCCGGCGAACTGGCCGGCCTGAGCGTCGAGCGCATCCTCAGCGAGCCGACCGCCGCCGCCCTCGCCTACGGGCTCGACAAGCTGGGTGAACACCGCAAGGTCGCGGTCTACGACCTCGGCGGCGGCACCTTTGACATCAGCGTGCTGGAGCTGCGCGACGGCGTGTTCCAGGTGCTGAGCACCGCCGGCGACACCCAGCTCGGTGGCGACGACCTCGACCGCGCGCTCGCCGAGCACCTCGCCCCGGCCGGCGTCGATCCGGCGCGATTTCTGGAGGCGGCGGAAGCCGCGAAAAAGCGCCTGTCCGAGGCGGAAAGCACCCGCGTTGAGCTGCCCTTTTACGACGGCCGCCAGAGCTTTGCCGCCGAGGTGACCCGGGCCGAGCTGGACAAACTCGCCCGGCCCCTGCTCGACCGCACCCGCAGCCACTGCCTGCGCGCCCTCGCCGACGCCGGCCTGCAGGCCAGCGACCTCGACGAGGTCATCCTCGTCGGCGGCAGCACGCGCATGCCGCTGGTACGGCGCACCGTCGCCGAGATCTTCGGCCGCGAACCCAACCTCTCGCAGCACCCGGACGAGGCCGTTGCGCTCGGCGCGGTCATCCAGGCCGGCATCCTCGACGGCAGCCTGCGCAATGTCCTGCTGCTCGACGTCACCCCGCTGTCGCTCGGCATCGAGACCTTCGGCGGCCTCATGAACGTCATCATCCCGCGCAACACGACCATTCCCTGCAAGGCCGGCGAGATGTTCACCAACGCGGTCGCCAACCAGAGCGAGATGCTGGTGCGCGTGCTCCAGGGCGAGCGCGAGCTGGCGCGCGACAACTGGGAGCTCGGCCGCCTGGTCGTGCCCTTCCCGGCCGGACCCAAGGGCAGCGCCCGGGTCGGCGTGCAGTTCCGCATCGATGCCGACGGCATTCTGGAGGTGCTGGCGCGCGACACCGCCAGCGGGGTCGACACCGTGCTGGAGATTCGCAACACCGCCGTCGATGTCGAGGACGAGCGCGTCGAGGCGATGATCAGCGCCAGCGTCGAGCACGCCTTCGAGGACATGAACGAGCGGGTCTGGACCGAGGCCCGGCTGAAGGCCGAGGAACTGCTGGGCGCCGTCGCCGCCGCGATGGAACAGTTTGGCGAGGCGGTGACCGCCGAGGAACGCGCCGGCATCGAGGCTGCCGCCGCGGCCGTGCGCGCCGTGCTGGCCGGCCCGAGCCACGATGCCCGCGCCCTCAAGGCCGCCAACCAGACCCTCGACGATGCCACCCAGGAACTCGCCGTCCGCCTCGTCGAACAGGCCATGGAGGAATCCCTGGCCCGGCGCGGGCTGGTCTGAGGCGAGGGCTGGGCCGCCCGGCCTCAAGGCACCGGGCTCAAGGTAGGGCCGCCCTGTCCTCAGGGCGCCGGGATTGGGGATGGTGCCGTGATGGTAGGGCCGGCAGACAGGGCAAACTCACGTTTGCAGCTCATAGAGACCACAGAACGGCGGGCTGGGACAGCCCGCCCTACCAGCCACCCTCGCCTTGCAATGTCGCCGGACGCCCCCATCTTGACGGCCCTTTATGCCCGAACTCGACAAGACCTACACCCCGGCGGAGGTCGAACCGCGCTGGTACCAGCGCTGGCTCGACGCCAAATGCTTTGAAGCCGATCCCGCGCGGGTGAGCGCCAAGCGCCCGGCCTACTCGATCGTCATCCCGCCGCCGAACGTCACGGGCATCCTCACCCTCGGCCACGTCCTCAACAACACGATCCAGGACATCCTCGCCCGCCGCGCGCGCATGCAGGGCAAGGAAGTGCTCTGGCTGCCCGGCACCGACCACGCCGGCATCGCCACCCAGAACGTCGTCGAAAAGACCCTGAAAAAGCAGGGCGTCATCAAGCACCGCGACGACCTCGGCCGCGAGGGCCTGGTCGCCAAGATCTGGGAATGGAAGGAAAAGCACGGCGGCATCATCATCGAGCAGCTGAAAAAACTCGGCGCCTCCTGCGACTGGAGCCGCGAGCGCTTCACCTTCGACGAGGAGTACAACCGCTGCGTCATGCGCGTGTTCGTCGATTTGTACAAAAAGGGCCTGATCTACCGCGGCAAGCGCATGGTCAACTGGTGCCCGTCCTCGCTCACCGCCCTCAGCGATGAGGAGGTCGTCATGAAACCGCAGAACGCGGTCATGTACCACTTCAAGGTCGAGGTCGTCGAGGAACCCGGCACCTGGCTGGAAATCGCCACCACGCGCCCGGAAGTCATCCCCGGCGACACCGCCATCGCGGTGAACCCGAAGGACGAGCGCTACGCCCACCTCATCGGCAAGCATGTGCGCCGGCCGCTGCCGGTCGAGAACCAGGCCCTGCTGCCGATCGTCGGCGATGACCATGTCGACTTCACCTTCGGCACCGGCGTGCTGAAAGTCACGCCGGCCCATGACAAGGCCGACTTCGAGATCGGCCAGCGCCACGGCCTGCCGGTCATCGACGTCATGCACCCGAACGGCGTGCTCAATGAGCTCGCCGGCAAGGACCTCGCCGGCCTGGAACGTTTCGCCGCCCGCAAGCGCGCCGCCGAGCTGCTGGCGGAGATCGGCAGCCTCGTCAAGGAGGAGCCCTACCAGAACAACCTCGGCTACTCCGAGCGCGCCGACGTGCCGATCGAGAGTCGCCTGAGCGAGCAGTGGTTCCTGAAGTACCCGAGCGTCAAGGAAAGCCAGGCCGTCGTGGCCAATGGCGAGATGACGTTCCACCCCGACCGCTGGGCCAAGGTCTATGACCATTGGATGAACGGCCTGCAGGACTGGTGCATCAGCCGCCAGGTTTGGTGGGGGCACCGGATTCCGGTGTGGTATCGCAAGGGATCCGACAAGTCCGACGCATCAGACGCGTCCGACATTTACTGCGGCATTGAAGCCCCGGCCGATGCGGAAAACTGGGAGCAAGACCCCGACGTCCTCGACACCTGGTTCTCCTCCTGGCTCTGGCCCTTCGCGACGATGGGCTGGACCGGCGACAAGGCGCAGGACGCGCAGAACCCGCTGCTCAAGGCCTTCTACCCGACGACCGATCTCGTCACCGGCCCGGACATCATCTTCTTCTGGGTCGCGCGCATGATCATGGCCGGCTTCGAGTGGATGGACGAGCTGCCGTTCAGGAACGTCTATTACACCGGCATCATCCGCGACAAGCAGGGTCGCAAGATGAGCAAGTCGCTCGGCAACTCGCCGGACCCGCTCGAGCTGATCGCCAAGTACAGCGCCGACGCCCTGCGCTTCGGCATCATGCGCAGCGCGCCGCTCGGCCAGGACATCCTCTTCGATGAGAAGAACGTCGAGCTCGGGCGCAACTTCTGCACCAAGCTGTGGAACGCCGCGCGCTTCCGGCAGATGCAGGGGGGTGCCACCGAAACCGAGATCGATCCGGCGCTGCTCAGCCGCGACGACAAATGGATCCTGCTGCGCCTGAACGCCGCCATTGCCGAGGTCAGCACTGCCCTCGACGAATACCGCTTCAGCGACGCCACCGCCTCGCTCTACCGCTTCTTCTGGAGCGAGTACTGCGACTGGTACATCGAGGCCTCCAAGGCCGTGCTGCAGGGCAGCGATGAAAAACGCAAGGCCAACACGCTGGCGGTCATCGATTTTGTCCTCGGCCACACCCTGCGCCTGTTCCATCCCTTCCTGCCCTTCATCAGCGAGGAGCTCTGGCAGGGCATGGGCTTCAACCTCGACATGCCCGAGAACCAGGGCGGCAGCAGCATCCAGTTCGCCCCCTGGCCGAAGCCGCTCGACGCCGATGAACTCGCCCACTTCGGCCTGCTGCCCGAGGACGAGAAGGCGGCGAATGACACCTATGAAACGGTGGTGCTTGGCCGCGGCCTCAAGAGCACCTTCAACCTCAACAAGAAGGTGCGCTTCGTGCTCAAGCCGAACCAGGAACTGCCGGCCCACGAGGTCGAGGTTCTGCGCCTGCTGCTCAACGCCGAACCGCTCGAGGTCGATGCGGGCTTCGCGCCGACCAAGGGCACGCCGAGCGCGCTGACCCCGCTGGGCACGATCTTCCTGCCGCTCGACGGCCTGATCGACGTCGAGGCCGAGCGCGCCCGCGTTGGCAAGGAGCTGGCCAAGGCCGAGGCCGAACTCGACAAGGTCACCGCCAAGCTCGCCGACACGAACTTCACTTCCAAGGTCCCGCAGAAGGTGCTCGACGAGCACCAGCAGCGGAAGACCGACTGGCAGGAGAAGCTCGCCAAGCTGCGCGAAATGCTCGCGGCGCTGGGCTGAGGGAGTCGGAACGAATATCCAATATCCAACAAGGAAGTCCCAATCATGAAGTTCCCAGTCCACCTTGGGACTTGGTCATTCCTTGTTGGATATTCATGATTGCTACTGCTGGCGGAGTGTCCCAGAAGGAATATCCAATATCCAACAAGGAAGTCCCAATCATGAAGTCCCCAGTCCACCTTGGGACTTGGTCATTCCTTGTTGGATATTCAATATTCTGCCCCCTCAACCTAGCTTTTCGCGTTCCTTGACCAGGTCCTCGCGGCCCTGGCGGTCGGTGTACTCGAGGTGGCCGTCCTTGCCGAAGACGAGCGGGCGTTCGTCGTCGGTGAGCAGCTTCACCGTGCGGCCGTCGTGATCCTGAATCGTCGAATGCTCAAAGTGGAACTGGCGCAGGGCGCCGCCGAAGGCGCGCGTCAGGTTGGGCTCGGTGAACACCTCCTCGGTCGGTCCGTAGGCGAGCACAGTGCGATGGATGAGCACGACCTGGTCGCAGAACTCCGGCACGCTGCCGAGGTTGTGGGTGGAGACGAGGATGAGGTGGCCCTCGGCGCGCAGGGCGCGCAGCAGCTCGATGATGGCGGCCTCGGTCTGCACATCGACGCCGGTGAAGGGTTCGTCGAGCAGCATGATGCGGCCCTGCTGGGCGAGGGCGCGGGCGAGGAAGACGCGCTTCTTCTGGCCGCCCGACAGCTCGCCGATCTGGCGGTCGCGGAACTCGGCCATGCCGACCCGCTCCAGGCTGGCCAGGGCGATGCGCTTGTCCTCGGCGCTCGGCAGGCGCAGGAAGTTCATGCGGCCGTAGCGACCCATCAGCACGACATCCCAGACACTGACCGGGAAGGTCCAGTCGACCTCCTCGGTTTGCGGCACGTAGGCGACCAGCTGGCGTTTGCGCGAGGCCTCGACCGGGGCGCCAGCGACGCGCACGCGTCCGCGGGCGGGACGGACGAAGCCCATGATCGACTTGAACAGGGTGCTCTTGCCGCTGCCGTTGACGCCGACCAGGGCGCAGATCGTGCCCGGGCCGAGACGGAAGGTGGCGTCGCGCAGGGCGACGTGGCCGTTGGGATAGGCCACGGTGACGTCCGCAACCTCGATGGCGAGCGGCGTGTCCGGCATGGGTGTCAGGGGGAGGCAAAGGCCTGCGCAAGGGCGCGGGCGTTGTAGTGGAGCAGGTCCAGATACGTCGGCACGGGGCCGTCGGGTCCGGTCAGCGAGTCCACATACAGCACGCCGGCGTAGCGTGCACCTGTTTCCTTGGCGACCTGGCGCATGGCCTTATCGCTCACCGTGCTCTCCGAGAAGACCGCCGGGATGCCCTGGGCGCGCACGGTGTCGACGACCCGGCGCACCTGCTGCGGCGTGCCCTCCTCGTCGGCGTTGATCGGCCAGAGGTAGAGCTCTTTCAGGCCGAAGTCGCGGGCCAGGTAGGAGAAGGCGCCCTCGCTCGTGACCAGCCAGCGGCGGTTCTCCGGGACGGCGGCGAGGGCCTCGCGCACCGGTGCCTCGACGGCGCGCAGGCGCTCGGTGTAGGCGGCGGCATTGGCCGCATAGACGGCCGCGTTGGCCGGATCGAGCTCGCTGAGGGCGCGGCGGATGTTCTCGACATAGATGAGCGCGTTGGCGGGCGACATCCAGGCGTGTGGGTTGGGCTTGCCCAGGTAGGGGCCCTCGCCGATGCCCATGGGCTCGATGCCCTCGCTGAGCACGGCCGAGGCGGCGCCCTGCGCCTGCTGGAAGAAGCGCTCAAACCAGCGCTCGAGGCCGAGGCCGTTCCACAGCACGAGGTCGGCGTCCTTGACCTTGACCAGATCCTGCGGGGTCGGTTCGTAGTCATGGATCTCCGCGCCGGGCTTGGTGATCGATTCCACCACGGCGGCATCACCGGCCACGTTGCGCGCCATGTCGGCGAGGATCGTGAAGGTGGTCAGCACACGCTTGCGGCCGTCGGCCGGCGCTTCCGGCGCGGGACTGCAGGCGGCAAGGGCGAGGACGGCGAGCAGGAGCAGGGATTTCATGGCGATCAGAAGCGGAAGCTGACCCCGGAGAAGACGCCAAAGTCCGGCGCCGGCCGGTTCAGGCCGAGGCGGACCCCGGCGTCAAAAACCAGGGTGGGGGTGAGAGCAAAGGTCAGGCCGGTATTGAACAGACCCTGGTAGGCCGTGTCGTTGCCGGCGATGCCAACCAGTTCCAGATACGTGCCGACGCGCTCGGTGAGCCCGATGCCAAGAGTGGCGGAATGCAGCCACTCGAGGTCGTGGCCGCCGGTCTCGGCGTCGTGGACAAGGTCCACCTCGCCCATGAGACCGAGGGTGACGCGCTCGGACAGGTCGAGGCCAAAGGGCAGGATCAGACCGCCGGCCCAGGCCTGGTCGCTGACGTCGGTGTGGGTGGGCACGGTCACGTAGGGCATGAGCGCCAGGGCCGGGCCACCGTCGTCATTGCCAAAAAGGTTCTGCTTCAGCCGCAGGGTCAGATCGCCAAAGCCGGTGGTGCGGGTGCTGTCGCCACGCTCGGAAACCCCGGCGACCGCGTGACTGTTGACGATGAGCTGCAGATCCGTGTCATTGCCGAGGCCGGCCTTGAGGTTGACCTGGCCATAGATCCACTGGGTTTCGCGCAGGCCGCTGGCATGGTCGCGACTGTAGTCGAAGAGGCTGGCCTCAACCTGGAACAGCCCGGCCGGCACCGTGTAGGGCGACTCCGTGGTGTCGGGTCGGTCGGTGCTCATCGGCCGGGGTTCAGCGGCCAGCAGCGGAGTGGCGGTGAGAAAGAGGCAAATCCAATGATTGGCGGGCATAGCAATGTTAGTCCGGTCTAATTCTTCAAACCGAGGCCTCTGGCAAGCGAAAAAGATAGGCCGGGCTAACTTTCCGGTGTCGCTCCGGGCAAAAAGCGGTTGTCCGCCCCCGCTCCGGCGGGCATCCATGGGTGATGCCGCCCAAGCGCCAAGAGCCGACCGCCCATGTCCATTCCCCGGCCATGGAGGATTACCTCGAGCAGATCCACAATCTGATCGAGGCCAAGGGCTACGCGCGCGTCGTCGACATCGCCGGCAACCTGGGGGTGTCGCAGGCCAGCGTCACCAACATGATCCAGCGGCTCGATGCCGAGGGCTACGTGGTGTACGAACGCTACCGTGGCGTCACCCTGACCGAGGCGGGACGTGACATCGGCCGGGCGATTGCACGTCGCCACGAGGTCCTGACCCGCCTGCTCGCCGGCTTCGGGCTCGACCCCAAGACCGTGCATGAGGACGTCGAGGGCATGGAACATCACATCAGCCGGCAGACGCTCGACGTTTTGACCCTGCTGATGGAGGAATTGGAGGGCAATCCCGAGTTGATGGCGCGTCTCAAGCGCAAGCTGGCGCGAGGCTGATCCGATAGATTCCCTTGCCGGCCGCGTTGTTCAGGCGGAGATTGGATCATTCGCATGCCGCGCTTCCACACCGCCCACCGACCTGGCTGCCGCCTGCTGGCGCGGCTGGTCCACGGCCTGTTGCTGGCCTGCTGGCTGCTCTCCTCGCATGGCATCGCGCCGGTGCTGGTGCTGGCCGCGGCGAATGCCGACGGCGATCACCGCGTCGAAGTGGACGCCCAGGCGCGAGGCTCGGTGACTTTGGTGCTCGCCCATGAGCGGGCCGCGGTCGCGGAACACCGCCATGGCGCGCTCTGCGAGCTGATCCTCAGCTTTGCCGTCAACCGCGGCGCGACCAGCCCCGACCATGTGCTGAGCTTCAAGGCGGTCGATGAAAGCCAGGTGCGTGAAGCCTCCACGGCCTCGCCCCTGCCCGCCGCCTGTCCGCCCGTGCGGGTGCTGGCGCGCGCGCCAACCGCGCCCCTTCTGCGTCCCGCGTGGCGCAGCCACCCGGCTCGGGCTTGGTCGCCCGGCCAGAGCGTGAAGGAGAGTCGCACCCGACTGGTGTGTTGAGCCGGGCCTGAAAGCCCGCCCCCGGGAGCACCTCCGTGCCCCCACCCCGCCGGGATCCCCAAGATCCGGCCACCGCTCAACCCCCACGTCTTTCGCCATGTCTTTTTCCCTCCGCACTTCCCTGCTCTGCCTGCTCACCGCCGCCACCGCCGCGGCCACCCCCGTCTCCGTCACCTCCCTGGTCCAGAAAGCCCTGGCCACCCACCCCGAGCTGCGCTTCTACGAGGCCCAGGTCGACGCCGCCCGCGGCGGCAAAACCACCGCCGGTGAAATCGCCAACCCCGAACTGCTGACCGGCGTCGGCAACTGGCGCGTGCGCGACCTCGCCACCGGCGGCGTCAGCGACGGCCCGACCTGGTCGGTCCAGCTCACCCAAACCTTCGAGTGGCCGGGCCGCCTCGCCCTGCGCAAGGCCATTGCCCAGAAGGACATCGAGCTCGCCCAGCTCGGCGTCGAACAGTTCCGCACCGCCCTCGCCGCCCGTGTGCAAAACCTCTGCTGGAAGGTGCTCGCCGGCCAGGAGAAAACCCGTGCCGCCGAGGAGGTCGCGAAACGCTACCAGTCGCTGGCGACCGTGCTGCTGCAGCGCGATCCCGCCGGTGCCGCCCCGCGTCTGGAGGCGCGCATCGTCCAGGCCAACGCCCTCAACCTGAGTGCCGCCGCCGCCGCGGCCCGCAACGAGCTTGAAGCCGCCCGCTTTGAACTCAACCAGTTGCTCGGCGAAAAGCCCGGCGAGGCGGTCGAACTGCGCCGCGAGACCACGACGCTGAATCCGCCGCCAACCCTGGAGTCGCTGCTCGCCAGCGCCCGCCGCCACAACTTCGACCTGCGCGCGCGCATGCTCGACGTCCAGCAGCAGGGCTACGAGGTGAAGCTCGCCGAGAACGAGCGTTGGCCCGCGATCAGCGTCGTGCCCTTCGTGCAGCGCCAGGAGAACGAGACGCGTGAAACCCAGGCCGGCATCGGCATTTCCATTCCGCTGCCGCTGTGGAACCGCAACAAGGGCGCCATCGACAGCGCCAAGGCCCGCCAGGTGCAGGCCGAGGTGATGCTCACCGCCCAGATGCGCCAGCTCGAGCGCGAGGTCGCCGCCGAGGCCAGCCACTACCGCATCCACGTCGAGGAACTGGCGAAGTGGCCGGGCGACACCCTCGACAGCTTCCGCCAGGCGGCTGCCGAGGCCGACGAACACTACCGCCTCGGCGCCCTGCCGCTGGCGACCTACACCGAGCTGCAGCAGCAGTACATCGACTCGGTCAGCGCCGTGCTCGACTCCCAGCTCAACGCCGTCGAGGCGCGACTCGCCCTCGAACAGCTCACCGGCACGAAACTGCCCTGATCCTGCCTCCCTGTGCGTCGGCCGCGGATCCGCCCGCCGGCCGGCGCCGAATCCGCTGCCGCCCTGCCGGCCGCCCTGAACCCCTCAGGAACCTCCTGCCATGCTCAACGCCCTTCTTGAATTCTCCATCCGGCAGCGCGCCGTCGTGCTGCTCGGCGCCCTCGGCCTGCTCGCCGCCGGTGCCTACGCCCTGCTGCACCTGCCGGTCGATGCCGTGCCCGACCTCACCGGCCCGCAGGTACAGATCAATGTCAGCGTGCCCGCCCTCGCCCCCGAGGAATCCGAGCGCGCCGTCACCCGTCCCATCGAAATGGCGCTCGCTGGCATGCCCGGCGTGCTCGACTCCCGCTCGATCACCAAGTTTGGCCTCAGCCAGGTGACGATCGAGTTCGAGGACGGCACCGACATCTTCCGCGCGCGCCAGCTCGTCACCGAGCGCCTCGGCGCCGTGCTGCAGGAACTGCCGCCCGGCAGCGAGCTCAGCCTCGCGCCGATCAGCACCGGCCTCGGCGAAATCTTCTACTACACCCTGCATTGGAAAAAGGACGCCAAGGAGCGTCCTGCCGACGAGCGCGAGGGCCTGATGCGCCTGTGGGAAACCCACGAGTACGTCGTCAAACCCATGCTGCGCACCGTGCAGGGGGTCGCCGAGATCAACAGCAACGGCGGCCACCAGCGCCAGGTCACGGTCGAGCCCATGCTCGACAAGCTCAAGGCCGCCAACATGACCGTCGGCGAACTGGCCGACATCATCCGCGGCAACGTCGAGAACGCCGGCGGCGGTGTCATCAGCCGCGAGGGCGAACAACTCACCGTGCGCAGCGTCGGCCGCGTCAGCACCATCGACGAAATTGCCCGGCTGCCCATCAAGTTTGGCGCGGCGGTCGAGCCCCTGAAGGTGTCCGACGTCGCCAAGGTCGCCTGGGGCGCCGGCTTCCGCGGCGGCGCGGCCACCATGGATGGCGAGGAGGTGGTGCTCGGCACGGTGATGATGCTCATGGGTGAAAACGCCCGCGTCGTCTGCCACCGCGTGGAACCGCGCCTTCACGAGGTACGCGACAAACTGCCGCCCGGCATGGACATCACCATCGTCTACGAGCGCAGCGACCTCGTCGAGGCCACCGTCGGCACGGTCGAGAAAAACCTGCTCGAAGGCGCCGTGCTGGTCGTCGCCGTGCTGCTCGCCCTGCTCGGCAACTGGCGCGCGGCGATCATCGTCGCCCTGGCCATCCCGCTGTCCTTCCTGTTCGCCATCTGCGGCATGGTCCAGGGCGGCTGGTCGGGCAACCTGATGAGCCTGGGCGCGGTCGACTTCGGTCTGATCATCGACGGCGCCGTCGTCATGGTCGAAAACATCGTCCGCCGCCTCGGCCTGCGCCAGCATCACCTCGGCCGCAGGCTGACGCCCGAGGAGCGCAGCCGCGAGGTGCTCGCCGCCAGCAAGCAGGTGGCCAGCCCGATGTTCTTCGGGGTGCTCATCATCACCATCGTCTACCTGCCCATTCTCTCGCTCACCGGCATCGAGGGCAAGATGTTCCGGCCCATGGCGGTGACCGTCATCTTCGCCCTGGCCGGCGCCCTGCTGCTGTCGCTGACCCTCATGCCGGCGCTCTGCTCCTACTTCCTCGGCGGCAACATCGCCGAGAAGGAGAACTTCCTCATCGCCGGCCTCAACCGCATCTTTCAACCCCTGCTGCGCCTCGCCATCCGCCTGCGCTTCCTCGTCGTGCTCGCCGCCATCGGCTTCTTCGCCTTCTGCGGCCTGCGCTTTGGCTCGCTGGGCGCGGAATTCGTGCCCAAGCTCGACGAGGGCAGCATCGCCGCGATGATCTACCGCAAGGTCGGCATGAACCTGCAGGAGTCGCTCCACCAGGATCTCGAGCTCGGCCGCATGGTGCGGGAGAAATTCCCCATGGTGACGCGCTTCTTCACCCGCAGTGGCACGAGCGAGGTGGCGACCGATCCGATGCCTCCGAACGAGACCGACTTCTACGTCTTCTACAAACCGCTCGCCGAATGGCCAAAGGGGCCGGGCCTGCCGACCACCAAGCAGGAACTCATGGCCGCCATCGAGGAGGAGGCGCTGCGCGAGCACGAGGGCCAGACCATCGAGTTCGGCCAGCCGATCGAGACGCGCTTCAACGAGATGATGGAGGGCACCAAGGCCGAGCTCGCCGTGCGCATCTACGGCGTCGAGTTCGACCTGCTGGAAAAGCTCGCCTCGCAGATCCGCGACATCATCAACGCCACGCCCGGCGGCCAGGCCGAGCTGGAGACCGACGGTCGCCCGAGTGCCCTCACCCTGCAGGTGAAGCGCGACGTGCTCACCAAGTACAACGTGCCGCTCGCCGAGGTGAACCGCGCGGTCTCCGCCGGCCTCGGCGGCGAGGTCGCCGGCCAGGTCGTCGAGGGCAACCGCAAGCGCGACATCGTCGTGCGCCTGCCCGAGGACGCGCGTTCCAAGGACGAAATCATTCGCAGCCTGCCGTTGCGGGTCGGCGAACACGGCATGATCGACCTCGGCGAGGCCGTCGAGATCCGCACGGAGAAGGCGGTCGATCCGATCCGCCACAGCCGCACCCAGAGGCGCGCGGCCCTGCTGGTCAGCGTCGAGGGCCGCGACATGGAGGGCTTCGTCCATGAGGCGACCGCCCGGATCAAGCGCGAGGTCAAGTTCCCCGAGGGCTACGACTTCGAGTTCGGCGGCACCTTCGAGAACCTGCAGGAGGCGCGCGCGCGCCTGGCCATCGTCGTGCCGACGGCGCTGATCCTCATCCTGGCGCTCATCTTCTTCGCCTTCGGCAGCCTGCGCCAGACCTTCCTGGTCGCCACCGGCATCCCGCTGGCCCTGACCGGCGGCATCCTCGCCCTCGACCTGCGCGGCATGCCCTTCAGCATCACCGCCGCCGTCGGCTTCATCGCCCTCAGCGGCGTCGCCGTGCTCAACGGCCTGGTGCTGGTGAACTACTTCAACGAACTGCGCGAGGAGGGGATGAGCCTGCGCGAAGCCGTGCTGCAGGGGGTCGCCACCCGCCTGCGCCCGGTCATGATGACGGCTCTGGTCGCCGCGCTCGGCTTCGTGCCGATGGCGCTCGCCCACGGCCCCGGGGCCGAGGTGCAGCGACCGCTCGCGACGGTCGTCATCGGCGGCATCCTCAGCTCGACCCTGCTCACCCTGCTGCTGCTGCCGATGCTGTACGACTGGATCGAGCGCCGCAGCAAAACCGACTGACCCCCGCCGCGCGGGAGCCCACTCAGGGCTCCCGCTCGACGGCCAGGGCGATGCCCATGCCGCCGCCGATGCACAGGCTGGCGATGCCGCGGCGCAGACCCTCGTCCTCCATCCGGTGCAGCAGGGTCACCAGCACGCGCGCGCCGCTGGCGCCAATCGGATGGCCGAGGGCCACGGCGCCGCCACGGCGGTTGAGCTTCTCAGGATCGAGATCGAGTTCGCGGGCGCAGCCAAGCACCTGGACGGCAAAGGCCTCGTTGATTTCGACGGCGTCGACCTCGGCGAGCGACCAGCCGGTCTGCGCGCAGACCCGGCGGATGGCGCCGACCGGGCCCAGACCCATCAAGGCCGGATCACAGCCGACCGCCGCGGAGGCGACCACACGCCCGCGTGAAAACAGGCCGTAGTCGCACAGGGCGGTCTCGCCCGCCAGCAGCAGCATCGCCGCGCCGTCGTTGATGCCGGAGGCATTGCCGGCGGTGACCGTGCCGTCCTTGCGGAAGGCCGGCTTCAGCTTGCCCAGCGACTCGATCGTCGTGTCGGCACGCGGATGCTCATCGGCCGTGACTGCGCCCACCGGCACAATCTCGCGCTCGAAGGCCGTGCGACTGGCGGCGGCGCGCGCCTGGCTGAGGGCGGCGAAGGCATCCTGCTCGGCGCGGCCGATGCCGTGCTTGTCGGCAATGCGCTCAGCCGTCTCGCCCATGCCGAGCTTGAGCAGCGGATCGCAGAGGCCGTCGCTGAAAATGGCATCCTCGACTTCCGGCGCGCCGAGTTTTTTGCCCCAGCGCGCGTCGCGCAGGTAGTGCGGTGCGCCGCTCATCACCTCGACCCCGCCGGCGAGCACCAGCCCGGCCTCGCCGGCGCGGATGGCGTCGGCGGCCAGCGCCACCGCCTTCAGCGAGGAACCGCAGGCCATGTTCACCGTGAAGGCGGGCACGTGTTCCAGTTCGCCGAGCTTGAGGGCGAGTTGGCGGGCCACGTTCATGCCGCTGCCGGCCTGCAGGACCTGGCCGAGGATGACCTGATCGAGGCGACCGCGCAGGGGCGCCGGCACCACCGCCTCGGCGACCGCCAAGGCGAGGTCGGCGGCGCTGAGATCCTTGAGTCCGCCGCCAAAGCGGCCGATGGGAGAGCGACGGGCGGCAACGAGGTGGACGGCATTCATGGCAGGCGGGCGGGTTGGGCGGCGACGAGGGGCTGGAATTCCATGCGCGCCAGGATGTCGTCCTGCAAGTCGAGGCCGTCGGCGAGTTCGACGAGGCGCAGGCCGGTGGGCGTCAGCTCGAAGACCGCGCGCTCGGTGACATAGAGCACCTGCTGGCCGCGCGCGAGGGCGGTGGGACCGTGAAAGCAGACGTGGCGAATCCGGCGCACGAACTTGGGCTGGTCCTTGGCCAGGAAGGTGCAGCAGAAGACCAGGCGGCGCGCGCTCTGGGCAATGTTCATGAAGCCGCCGACCCCGGCAAAGCGGCCGCCCATGCTGGCGACGTTGACACTGCCCTCGGCGTCGATCTCGACCGCGCCGAGCACGGCGATGTCGAGGCCGCCGCCGTCGTAGAAGTCGAACTGCGCGGGCTGGTCGATCACCGCCTCCGGGTAGTGGCTGCAGCCGAAGTCGAGCCCCGAGGCCGGCACGCCGCCGATCGGACCGCTCTCCACCGTCAGGGTGAACTCGCCGAGCCGGCCGGTTTCGGCGGCGACGGCGGCGACGGTTTCCGGCAGGCCGATGCCGAGGTTGACGATGTCGCCGGCGCGGATCTCGCTCAGGGCGCGGCGGCCGATGCGTTTGCGGTCCGACTCCGGCAGGGGTGGCAGGTCAAACGCCGCGCCGGCGCTGACATAGGACGGATTGAAGGCGCAGCCAAAGGTCTGGTCATGGCGGTCGCCGCCGGAGACGACGACGCGATCGACGAGGATGCCCGGCACGCGCACCGCCTTGGGATCGGGCAGCAGATCGACGACGCGCTCGACCTGGGCGATGACCAGGCCGCCGTGGTTTTTCGCCGCCTGGGCGATGGGCAACGCCTCGCCGATCAGGGCCTCGCGCTCGAAGCTGAGGTTGCCGTGGCGGTCCGCGCTGGTGGCGCGGATGAGGCCGACGTGGACCGGCACCGGCTTGTAGCGCAGCCAGGGTTCACCATCGAGGACGAGGCGTTCGACGAGCGGCTCGGTGGTGCGCGCGTTCATCCGGCCGCCGCCCTGGTCCGGCTCCATGAAGGTGCCGAGGCCGACCCGGGTGACCAGGCCGGGGCGTTTGGCGGCGATCTCGCGCAGCAGCACGCAGAGCACGCCCTGCGGCAGGTTGTAGGCCTCGATGCGGTTGTCGAGCGCCAGCGCACCGAGTTTGGGCGCCAGGTTCCAGTGGCCGCCGATGACTCTTTTCACCAGCCCCTCATGGGCGAGATGATTGAGCCCGCGCGCCTCGCGGTCGCCCTGGCCGGCGCAGTAAAACAACGTCAGGTCGCGGGGGCCGCCCGTTTCCAGAAAGCGCCGTTCCAGCGCCTCGGTCAGCAGTTCCGGATGGCCGGCGCCGACGAACCCGCCGATCGCGACGGTGGCGCCATCGGGCAGGGCGGCGGCGGCTTCGTCGGCGGTGCAGAACAGCGGGGCGCGGCGCATGGCGTTCCTCCTCAGCCGAACACGGCCTCCTCGATGCGGGCGCGCAGGCTGTCCAGCGCCGGGCGATCCTCAAGCTTGTTGCCGTTGGCGTCCTGCACGTAGACGGCGTCGAGGGCGACCCCCTTTTCCGTGGCGATGCGCGCGTGGGTGACGCTCAGGCCGAGCTTGCCGATGGCCATGAAGATGTCGTGCAGCAGGCCGAGGCGGTCGACCACCTGCAGTTCGACAACCGTGTCCTCGGGCGAGACCTCGTTGTTGATGTGCACGCGCTGCGGGATCTCCGCCATGACCTCGTCATAACCGGGCACGCTGCGCCGTGACTTGGCGATGGCCGGGGCAAAGTCAAAGGTCTGGCCGACGAAGGCCGCGCGCACGGCGTTCTCAACCCTCTGCTTGGCGCTGCGGCTGGTGACCGCGGTGAGGTTCGTCGTGCAGACGCGGAAGATGTCGAGCACGAGGTGGTCGGAACGCTGGAAGAGGTCGGCGCTGAGAATGTTGATGCTCTCCGCAGCGAGCGCCCCGGAGATGCGCGCCAGCAGCAGGTGACGGTCCCAGCAGGTGACGACGAGCTCACTGTAGCCGTGCACGGGATAATCGTTCCAGGTCATGACCGGCTGCAGACCGGCCTCCGCCTCCTCCTCGGCGAGCTGGACGAAGAACTGGCGGAACTGGCGCAGGTGGGCCTCGATCTGGGCCGGCTCGCGGAAATTGAAGTAGCTGCGCGGCATGTGGCGGAAGTGCGCGGCAATCTCGTCGGCATAGTCCGCGGGCAGCCGCTTGTCGACCTCGGCGCGCACCTCGTCGAGCGGCACGCTCGCCCTGCGCATGAAGTCGGCCGGCGCCTGCATGAACTGCAGGGCGTTGTGGTAGAGGTGGCGGATCGAGGCCTCCTTGTAGCCGGACCAGCTCGCCTCGCTGGTGCCGCGCGAGTCGGCATAGGTCATCACCAGCAGACTGTCGAGATTCTCCTTGGTGCGGACGATGTGGACAAAGTCCTCGATCACCTTGGCGTCCTCGAGGTTCGAGGTCGTCGCCACGCGGTACATGAGCAGGTGGTTGTCGACCAGGAAGAGCAGCAGCTTGCGGCGCTCGCCCTTGATGAGCAGGCGGCGGGCGACGGCATCGGCAAGCAGAGTGCTCTCGTCGTCATGTGACTTCTTGTTCGCCGCCCGGCCGGTATCGTGCATGATCAGCGCGAGGTACAGCATCGACGGCTGCTGCAGGTCGTGGAAGAGCTGCTGGTAAAAGGCCGTGCCGCCCGCCTGCGGCGGCCCGGCAAGCTCGTCGAGCCGCTCCAGCGTGCGCAGGGTGTGCTCATCGGCGGTGAAGCGGTGGAAGAACTCGTGCTGGACCAGGCAGGTGAGGGCGCCGAACTCCGGCAGGTAGCGGCCGAGGAAGCCGACGCGGTGCATCTGGCGCAGGGTGCGGGCGACGTCGCCGCGGCGCGACAGGATCGCCTCGAACATCTCGCGCACCTCCTTGTTGTAGCGGAAGCCGGCATTGACGAGGCGGAAACTTTTCTGGACGAGCTGGAACAGCTCCGGGCTCAGTCGCAGGTGACGCTTCTGGGTGTGGGCAAACAGGCGCATCAGCCGCGCGGGATCGTCACGGAAGATCGTTTCGCCCTCCGGAAAGATGCGGCCGTTGCGACTGATGAAGCCGTCGAACTTGTCGGCGCGCTTGACGTCCTTGCGGCGCGCCAGAAAACCCAGCAGGCCCTTGCGGGCGACCGCGCCTTCCAGCGCCTCCAGATGAAAGCGGTCCATGATCTCGCTGCTGCGCTGGAGCACGTCGCGCGTCGCCATGTAGTAGTCCTTCATGAACGCCTCAATGCGGCGCAGCACGCGCTTGTGGCGGTAGCCGAGGTGGCCGGCCACCACCCCCTGCAGGCGCAGGGTGAGCAGGTCCTCACCGCGCCGCTCGGAGTAGTGCATCTCGTTGCGCACACGCAGGATGAGGTCGTAGGCGGCCTCGACCTCCTTCCAGGCGCCGGGGGCGACAAAGCCGCGCGCCACCAGGTCACGCGGGTCGAGGGTGCGCAGCTTGGCGTAGGTCATCCAGATGAGGTTCTGGTAGTCGCGCAGGCCGCCGCAGCCATTCTTGACGTGCGGCTCCTGCACGAAGGGCGTGCCGCCGTATTTCTCGTGGCGCGTGGCCAGATCCTCCTGGCGCTGGCGCAGAAACTCCTTTTCCCGCCCCTCGATGCACTCGGCATCGAAGCGCGCGCGAAACTCACGGAAGGCGGTGTCGTCGCCGGTGAGAAACCGCGCCTCGACCAGCGCGGTCATCGCGTGCGGATCGCTGTTGGCATGCCGCAGGCAGTCGCCGACACTGCGCGTGCCGCCCTGGCCGACCTTGAGGTTGAGGTCCCAGAGCAGGGTCTGCAGCGTGCTGACCAGGGTGGCCACCGCCGGCGGCACCTGGGCGGCGTTGCCGGGCAGCATGAAGGTGAGGTCGACATCGCTGCCCGGACTCATGACCCGGCGACCGTAGCCGCCGTGGGCGACGACGCTGATCTTCAGCGCCTCGGCCCCCGGCTGCGCGGCCACGCACTCCTCCCACAGCAGGGCAATCAGGTGATCGAGCATGTCCGAGCGCATGCGACAGATTTCCACCCCGCTCCAGCCGGCGCGATGGCGCTGCTTGATGCGCTGCTCCTTGAGGCGGAGGAACTGTTTGCACAGGCGCAGCGTCACGGTCTTGCCGCGCGGCAGCGGGCCGCTGCCGGCGAACACCTTCTGGGCGGCGGCCTCAATGCGGCGCTTGTACTCGCGTTCGGTCATGCGCGTCAATACGTCAGCAGCGCATGCACCGGCGCGCGTTCCGCCAAGCGGTCGCGACCGTTGAGAAAGGCCAGCTCGATGAAGAAGGCCGCGCCGAGCAACTCGGCCTGCGCCTCCTCAATGAGCCGCACCGCCGCCCCCGCCGTGCCACCGGTCGCCAGCAGGTCATCGGCCAGCACCACGCGCTCGCCGGGCGCCAGGGCGTCGACATGCATCTCGATGCCATTGCTGCCATACTCGAGCTGGTAGTCGAGGCCGCGCGTGCGCCAGGGCAGCTTGCCCTTCTTGCGCACCGGCACGAAGCCGGCGCCAAGCCGGTCCGCCAGCAGCGCGCCAAAGATGAAACCGCGCGCGTCGATGCCGACCACCTTGTCGACCCGCTGGTCCGCGAAGGTCTCGGCCATGCCGTCAATCGCCGCACGCAGCAGCGCGGGATCGGCCAACACGGGAGTGATGTCCTTGAACAGGATGCCGGGCTGCGGGAAGTCCGGCACGTCGCGCACCGCAGCGCGCAGGCGATCGAGGGAGTCGGGACTCATGGGCGCCAGTGTGGGGGAGGTGACGGAGGATGCAAGCAGCAATGGCCGCGGGTGATTCAATCGGCCGCGCCACCGGTCAGCAACTTGCGCGCCGGAGTCGCCAGGCAACGGTCAGCGCTGGCAAAAACCCGCCGCAAAAGACGCCGCCGCCGCCGCGCCAGCAGGCGCTGCCAGTCCCGGCCTGCAGCGAGCGGCAGAGCCGCCGCCAGCACGGCCAGATCCTGCAGCCGGCCCAACCGCCGCCCGAGTTCGCGCGCGGGGCGGATTCGTTGCCTGATCGCGGGCTGATCCACCCGCAGGGCGACCAGAGCGAGGCCGAGGTGCTCGAGTTCCCGGACCCGTTTGCGCCAGGTGTGCAGGGCTTCCGGGTCGGGCTCGCGCCGGCAACAGCGGTGAAGCTGTCGGCAGCGACGGTACTGCTCCAGCCAGACCGCGCGAAGCTGGGCCCGCGTCAGCGCCGCGAGCGGCAGGCCGACCAGCCGCGTTTCCAACCGACGCAGCCGGCGGCGGAGCTCTTCCCGGGATGCCGCCGGTGAGGCAGCCAGCGGCGACAGGCGCAGCACCGGCACCGGCAAAGCGGCCTGTTCGGCCAGCTTGGCAGCCAACCGGCACGCCACCTCCGCATCGCGGCAGGCGCCGAAGGCCTGGCGAATGTCCCGGGCCTCGGCACGCAGGGTTTGCAGGGCTGCAGGCGGCAGCACCGGCGCCGCCAGGCGCAACACTGCACGCAGCTTTTTCATGCGCACCCGCAGGGCATGCACGGCCGGCCCCGGCTGTCGCCGCAGCCGCTGCAGATCGGTGCGTGCGTGACGACAAAGACCGAGCAGCAGGGCCCGCAAACGCTCCCCCGGCAGCGGCGGATCTGGATCGACAGCCATGGCAACCCCAGCCTGCGCCGGGTCTTCCCTCCTGCAAGCCGCAAAGGTGAACCCTCAACCGCGCCCTCAGCGTTCCCACGCAAGGGCTGGAACGGACCGGCGCGCGCCGCGTGCCGGTCCTCGGGCGCGTCACGTCCAAGTGACGTCCAATTGCCGTCTAAAACGTCAAGAATGGGCAAAAAAGGGGGGTTTTTAGTCCTGCCGGCCCTTGCAGGAAACAGGGCAAAAAAAATCCCTGAGCTGTTGAGGCTCAGGGATTTAAAATTGGTAGCGGGGACAGGATTTGAACCTGTGACCTTCAGGTTATGAGCCTGACGAGCTACCGGGCTGCTCCACCCCGCGGTCTAGATGTAAAGTATCGTGCCTGTGCCGGCAAATGCAAGGGGAAAGGCAACAAAAAGCCCTGTGAAGAGCGATCTTCACAGGGCTTTTGTTGGCGAATCACTTCACCGTGGCGAAGGTCCCGGAGGAGACCGCCCGCTTACTTCTTCTTGGCGGCCTTCTTGGCAGGGGCCTTCTTGGCCGGAGCGGCCTTCTTCGCAGGAGCGGCCTTCTTGGCCGGAGCCTTCTTGGCAGCGGCCTTCTTGGCCGGAGCCTTCTTGGCCGGAGCGGCCTTCTTCGCAGGAGCGGCCTTTTTCGCAGGAGCGGCCTTCTTGGCCGGGGCCTTCTTGGCAGGCGCTTTCTTTGCAGCTTTCTTAGCCATGTTGTTGTTCCTCTTGTTGTTGGTTGCGTTGTTTGTTGGTTTGGCCGCGGCGGCGTTGGCGCCACCACGGACATTCTTTCCGGCGGCCGCCTTGGCGGCGGCGCGCTGCTCCTCGATCGCGGCCTGGGCGGCTGCCAGGCGGGCGACGGGGACGCGGAAGGGGCTGCAGCTGACATAGGTCAGGCCCACCTGATGGCAGAACTTGACGCTGTCCGGATCGCCGCCGTGCTCGCCGCAGATGCCCAGCTTGATGCCGGGGTTGGTCTTGCGGCCTTTTTCGATGGCGATCTTGATGAGCTGGCCGACACCGGTGGTGTCGAGAGTCGCGAAGGGGTTCTTCTTGAAGATCTCGGCCTCGGTGTAGGGCATGAGGAAGCTGCCCATGTCGTCGCGGCTGATGCCGAGCGCGGTCTGGGTGAGGTCGTTCGTGCCGAAGGAGAAGAACTCCGCGGTCTGGGCGATCTCGTCGGCGGTGAGGGCGCCGCGCGGGACTTCGATCATGGTGCCGACCATGTAGTCGATCTTGACCTTTTTCTCGGCCATGACCTCGGCGGCGATGCGATGGACGATCTCGGTCTGCAGGTCGAGCTCCTTCTTGAAGCCGACCAGCGGGATCATCACCTCGGGCTTGACCTTGATCTTCTTCTTGGCGACGTCGGCTGCGGCTTCGAAGATGGCGCGCGCCTGCATCTCGGTGATTTCCGGATAGGCGATGCCGAGGCGGCAGCCGCGGTGGCCGAGCATGGGGTTGAACTCATGCAGCTGCTCGACGCGCTGGGCGATCTTGTCGGCGCTGATGCCGAGCTTCGCGGCGAGTTCCTTCTGCTGCTTGACGGTGTGCGGCAGGAACTCGTGCAGCGGCGGGTCGAGCAGGCGGATTGTCGCCGGCAGGCCCTTGAGGGCCTCGAAGATGCCGGTGAAGTCCTCGCGCTGGTAGGGCAGCAGCTTGGCGAGCGCCGCGCGGCGGTCCGCCTCGTTGTCGGCGAGGATCATCTCGCGCATGGCGTCGATGCGGTCGCCCTCGAAGAACATGTGCTCGGTGCGGGTCAGGCCGATGCCCTGGGCGCCGAACGCGATGGCGTTCTGGGTCTGCTCGGGGTTGTCGGCGTTGGTGCGCACCTGCAGGCGGGTGACCTTGGAACACCACTTCATCAGCTGGTTGAAGTGCTGGAACTTCTCGGTCGACTGGGCGGCGGTGTCGCCGTGGATCATGCCGGTGATGATCTCGGACGGGGCGGTCTTCAGCTGGCCGGCGTAAACCGTGCCGCTGGTGCCGTCGATGCTGAGGAAGTCGCCTTCCTTGAAGGTCTTGCCGGCGACGCTGACCGTCTTCTTGTCGTAGTCGATCTCCAGGGCGGCGGCGCCGCAGATGCAGACCTTGCCCATCTGGCGGGCGACCAGCGCGGCGTGCGAGGAGACGCCGCCCTTGGCGGTGAGGATGCCTTCGGCGGCGATCATGCCGCGCAGATCCTCGGGGGAGGTCTCGTTGCGGACGAGCAGCACCTTTTCACCGCGCTGTTCGGCGGCGGCGGCGCGGTCGGCGTTGAGGTAGATCTTGCCGGAGGCGGCGCCGGGGCCGGCGGGCAGGCCGGTGGCGATGGCCTTGGCGTTGCGCACGTCGGCGTGGTCGAAGATCGGGGCGAGGAGCTGGTCAAGCTGCTCGGCCGGGTTGCGCAGGATGGCGGTTTCCCAGTCGATGAGCTTTTCCTTGACCATGTCCATCGAGAACTTCAGGGCGGCGGCGGCGGTGCGCTTGCCGTTGCGGGTCTGCAGCATGAACAGCTTGCCCTGCTGGATGGTGAACTCGACGTCCTGGACGTCCTTGAAGTGCTTCTCCAGGATGGCGCGAACCTTCATGAGTTCGGCGTAGGCCTTGGGCATCTCCTGTTCGAGCTGCTTGACCGGCTCGGGGGTGCGCACGCCGGCGACGACGTCCTCACCCTGGGCATTGATCAGGAACTCACCATAGAACTCGTTGACGCCGTTGGCCGGGTTGCGGGTGAAGGCGACGCCGGAGCCGGAGTCGTTGCCGGTGTTGCCGTAGACCATCGCCTGGACGTTGACGGCGGTGCCCCACTCGGCCGGGATGTTGTACTTGCGGCGGTAAACGATCGCGCGGTCGTTCATCCAGGAGCCGAAGACGGCGCCGGCGGCGCCGCGCAGCTGGTCCCAGGGATTCTCGGGGAAGCCCTTGCCGGTGCGCTCCTTGACGAGCGCCTTGAAGCGCTTGACGAGCTCCTTCTGGTCGTCGGCGGTCAGGTCGCTGTCGACGATGTCCTTGTGGTACTTCTCGTGCTTGAAGCCCTCGATGACGGTCTCGAAGGGTTCATGGTCCTCGCCCTCGCGCTTTTGCACGCCGAGCACAACGTCGCCGTACATCTGGACGAAGCGGCGGTAGCAGTCCCAGGCGAAGCGCTCGTTCTTCGTGGTCGCGGCCAGCGACAGCACGGTCTGGTCGTTGAGGCCGAGGTTGAGGATGGTGTCCATCATGCCCGGCATCGAGTCGCGGGCGCCGGAACGGACGGCGACGAGCAGCGGCATGCCCTTGGCATCGCCGAACTTGCAGCCCATGATCTTCTCCATCTTGGCGACGCCTTCCTCCATCTGCTTCTGCAGATCGGCCGGGTAGCTGCGCTTGTTGGCGTAGTAGTACGTGCAGACCTCGGTCGTGATCGTGAATCCGGGAGGCACCGGCAGGCCAATGCGGCTCATCTCGGCGAGGTTCGCGCCCTTGCCGCCGAGCAGCGACTTCATGGAGCCATCACCATCTGCTTTTCCTGCTCCAAAGGAATAGACGTACTTCACTGCCTTGCCGCTTTTGCTCGCTGTTTTTGCCATAGGGGGGTGTTCGTGATCGGGCTTGTTGTTATGTTGTCGTCGGGAGACAGCACCGATAATTGTCTTTGGATTATAGGATGCAAGCGTTTGTTGACAATGAAAAGTTGCGCGCGCCGATGCCGGTGCCGGCGGCAACACGCGCGCCTGACCACAAGCATGGCAGGCTTCGCGGGCGCACCCGCCATCGAATCACAGGCGTCACGCAACAAGTGTTGACGGCTCCGCCGGATTTTGATTTAACATGGAAATGCGAGCGGTCACGCGCCACGTCCGCACCGCCTCAACCCACCCCCCCATTCGCCGTCATGAAACCCTCCCTCCGCACCGCTCCGCGCGGCTTCACCCTGATCGAGCTGCTCGTGGTCATCGTCATCATCGCGATCCTCGCCTCGCTCGCCATCCCGGTCGCCAACCTCGTCATGCGCAAGGCCGACCAGGTGCGCACGCAAAAGACGATGAAGGACATCGTCGTCGCCATCAATCACTACCGCACCGAGTACAACCGCTTCCCGATCAATCCCCAGGACGCCACCAGCGGCGACACCGACCTGGAGCCGTTCCTGACCGACGGCAACAGCACGCCGATCATCAACATCCTCATGGCGAACACGCAGACGGGCGCCGACGACATGAACCCGCGCAAGATCAAGTTCATCGATCTGCCCAATGCCAAAAACAACAACCAGTTCGGCATCATCGATCCGAGCGGCGGCTCCGGCGACGGCACGCCTGTCCGCCTCGTCGACATCTGGGGCCTGCCCTACGTGGTCGCGCTCGACACCAACTACGACAACCGCATCGAGAACCCGGACAAGCAGAGCAACGACATGCTGACCTCCAGCCGCGCACCGGACTTCCTGTCGGCCAGCGCCATCGTCTTCAGCTACGGCCCGGACAAGCAGCGCTCGACCAAGGACGACATCGTCTCCTGGCGCTCGACGCGCTGAAACCGCGATCGCCATTCGGGCGGAGGGGCGACCCTCCGCCTTTTTTGTGCCCGGATGCAACGGCCGGATTTCCTGGCGCCACGTTCCGCCGGCGCGCAGGCCAGGGTCAGCCGGACTGGAGTGATGCAGAGGCGGGCGCAACGCCTGTAGGAACAGCCGGGAGCTGCCGTGGCAAAGGGCCGCCGGCGCACGCGCGCTTCTCAGGCGTAGCGGGCAAGCAGCTCGGCCGCCTTGGCCGGATCGACCTTCTCATGGAAGTCGTCCTCGACCATGCAAACGGGCCCGAAGCCGCAGCTCGCCAGGCATTCGGCGAACTCGATGCTGAACTTGCCATCCTCGCCGACGGCGATGGGGTGGTGGTGGTCGCAGTGGCTGCGGTCGATCTTCGCCGCCTGGCAGAGGGCGTCCATCAGCTCGTAGGAACCGGCCATGGCGCAGGAGAGGGTGCGGCAGACACGGATGTGGAACTTGCCCGGGGCGGTCTGGCGGAAGCCGGGGTAGAAGGTGACCACTTCCAGCACCTGGATCGGCTCGAGGCCGAGCTTGGCGGCCACCCAGTTGACGATGTCGTCGCTGATGTAGCGGAAGTGCTCCTGCATGAGGTGCAGCAGCGGCAGCACCGCACTGCGCTTGGAGACGGGGTAATGCGTGATCACCTCATCCATCTTGCGCTCAAGCTCGGCGGGAACTGCAAAGGCCATCTCTTTGGGAATCGGGGGTGAAGGTCGGGGCGTCCTCAGCGGTCGCATTCGCCCATGACGAAGTCGAGGCTGCCGAGCACGGCGGCGATGTCGCTGAGCATGTGGCCGGGCAGCATCTTCGGCAGGATGCTGAGGTTGACGAAGGAGGGGCTGCGGATCTTCAGGCGGTAGGGGACGCCGCCGCCCTTGCTGTGGATGTAGAAACCGAGTTCGCCCTTGGGGTTCTCGGCGCCGAAGTAGATTTCACCCGCCGGCGCGTCGATGCCCTGGGTGGCGAGGATGAAGTGGTGGATGAGCTCCTCCATCTTCATCAGCACGCGGTCCTTCTGCGGCAGCAGGTTCTTGGCGTCGGCGACGTTGATCGGACCGCCGGGAAGCTGGGCCAGCACCTGGCGCAGGATGCGCACGCTCTGGCGCATCTCCTCCATGCGCACCAGGTAGCGGTCGTAGCAGTCGCCGGTGGTGCCGATGGGGATGTCGAACTCGTAGCGGTCGTAGTGCAGGTAGGGGTGTGCCTTGCGCAGGTCGTGGTCGACCCCGGAACCGCGCAGGTTCGGGCCGGTGATGCCGAAAGCGATGGCATCCTGCTTGGAAATGACGCCCAGGCCCTGGGTGCGCGAGATGAAGATGGCGTTGCGGCTGAGCAGCTGGTCGATCTCGTCGATCACCGGCAGGATCTCGTCGAGGAACTTCGACACCGCCCCGGTGAAACCGTCGGGCAGGTCGCGGATCTGGCCGCCGACGCGGGTGTAGCTGGTCGTGAAGCGGGCGCCGGTGAGCTGCTCGCAGAGGTTGTAGATCTTCTCGCGCTCCGTGAAGGTGTACAGGAAGGCGGTCATGGCACCGACGTCCATGGCAAAGACGCCGACCCCGAGCAGGTGGGCGGAGATGCGCGCCAGCTCGCAGCAGATCACCCGGATGGCCTGGCCGCGCTCGGGCACTTCCCAGCCCATCAGCTTCTCGACCGCCAGGGCGTAGGCCACGTTGTTGGCCAGCGGCGCCAGGTAGTCGAGACGGTCCGTGTAGGGCACGAACTGGTTGTAATGCATGTTCTCGGCGATCTTTTCATCGCCGCGGTGCAGGTAGCCGACGTCGGGATCGGCCTTGGTGATGATCTCGCCATCCAGCTCCAGCACCAGGCGCAGCACCCCGTGCGTGGCCGGGTGCGAGGGGCCCATGTTGAGGACCAGCTTCTCGCCGACGATGTCGGCCGCGGTCTCGTCCAGCGCCTCGAGCTGCCGCGCAGCTTTCGCGGCGGTGTCCGGGGCTTCGTGTTCTCGGGTGACCGTGGGCATGTCTGTTCGGGGGCGACTGTCAGTATTCTACGCCCGCAAAACCCGGGCAAGGCGAATTTGTGAAAAATTTCACAAGCTCGGCGTCCCGGCCGGCGGCGGCCGCGCTTGCCCCCACCCCGGGCCTGGCCGGTGCCACCACCCGGGCGGCGCGGCCGCCGGGTTCCGACAAGCCGTTCTGGACAGGGAGGAGAAACGCGGGCTAGGGTCACCGGGTCCGATGTCCGATTCCTTTGTCCATCTCCACGTCCACTCCGAGTTCTCCCTGCTCGACGGCGCCGTGCGCCTCGACGACCTGGTGAAGCGGGCGGGCAAGCTGGGCATGCCGGCGGTGGCGCTGACCGACCACGGCAATGTGTACGGGGCGGTCGACTTCTACATGGCGGCGAAGAAGGCCAAGATGAAGTCGATCCTCGGCTGCGAGGTCTACCTGGCGCCGGGGTCGATGTTTGAGCCGAAGGACGTCCCGGGTCGCCAGCGCGCCTCGCACCTGACCCTGCTGGCGGAAAACAACGCCGGCTATGAAAACCTGTCGCGCCTGGTCACCCTGGCCCATCTCGACGGCCAGTCGCAGGGCGTGCCACGGATCGACAAGGACGCCCTGCGCGCGCATCGCGAGGGACTGATCTGCCTGAGCGGCTGCCTGAACGGCGAGATCAACGAGCTGCTGCACAGCGACCGGCCGGACGAGGCCGAGCGCAGCCTCGTCGAGTTCCGCGAGATCTTCGGTCCCGACCACTTCTTCCTCGAGCTCATGGACCACGGCCTCGAGCAGCAGCAGCGCAGTACGCGCCAGCTGGTCGAGTGGGGGAAAAAGTACAGCCTGAAAACGGTCGCCACCAACGACGTGCACTTCCTCCACCGCGCGGACCACGAGAGCCACGACATCCTCGTGCGCCTCGGCGTCGGCGCCAGCGTGCACGACACCAACCTGCGCACCTACTCGCCCGAGGTCTATTTCAAGACGGCCGAGGAGATGCGCGCGCTCTTCCACGAGCTGCCGGAGGCCTGCGACACGACCCTGGAGATCGCCGAGCGCTGCGACCTCAGCCTGCGCCTGGATTCGACCAGCATCGACCGCTACCCGCTGTTCAACCCGCCCGATGGCAGCGATCGCAACGACTACCTGCGCCGGCTTTGCGAGGAGGGCATGATCCGCCGCTACGGCCGCGACCGCGCGCTCAACGACGAGTCGCTGCGCGCCCGCCTCGACAAGGAGCTGGCCCTGCTCAACGAGAAGAACTTCACCAGCTACTTCCTCATCGTCTGGGACTTCATCAACTGGGCGCGCGAGCAGGGCATCCCGGTCGGGCCGGGCCGCGGTTCGGCCGCCGGCTCGGTGGTCGCCTACGCCCTCGGCATCACCGACATCGACCCGATCCGCTTCGAGCTGGTGTTTGAGCGCTTCCTCAACCCCGAGCGCGTCAGCCCGCCCGACATCGACATCGACTTCTGCCAGACCCGGCGGCCGGAGGTGATCGAGTACGTGCGCCAGAAGTACGGCGAGCGCAGCGTCAGCCACATCATCACCTTCGGCACCATGGGCGCGAAGAGCGTCGTGCGCGACGTCGGCCGCGTGCTCGGCTGGAGCTACGGCGACGCCGACCGCCTCTCGAAGATGATCCCGGCCGAGCTGAACATCACCCTGGCCGGCGAGGACAAGGTGGACAAGGCGACCGGCAAGTCGGTGCACATCGACGGCGCCATCGACAAAAATCCCGAGCTCAAGGCCTACGTCGAGAACGACGGCTCCGCCCAGGAACTGTGGCGGCACGCGCTCTTCCTCGAGGGCCTGACGCGCGGCACCGGCATCCACGCCGCCGGCGTCGTCATCGGCGACAAACCGCTGTCGGAGTTCATCGCCCTGACCCGCGGCAACGAGGGGGAAATTGTCTCCCAGTTTGCCATGAAGCCGCTCACCGAGCTGGGCATGCTGAAGATGGACTTCCTCGGCCTGAAGACGCTCACCGTCATTCATGAGGCCGAGCAGTGGGTGCGCCGGCGCGTGCCCGACTTCGACACCGGCGCGGTGCCGCTCGACGACCCCGCCACCTTCGACCTGCTCAAGCGCGGCGAAACGGTCGCGGTGTTCCAGATGGAATCCGGCGGGATGATCAACACCTGCAAGCAGCTCGGGCCGGACCGGATCGAGGAAATCATCGCCATCCTGGCCCTGTACCGACCGGGGCCGATGCAGTTCATTCCCGACTACATCAAGCGCAAGAAGGGCGAGGAACAGGTCGAGTACCCGCACCCGCTGCTGGAGACGATCGCCAAGGAAACCTACGGCATTCTGGTCTACCAGGAACAGGTGCAGCAGGCCGCCAACGTGCTCGCCGGCTTCACCCTCGGCCAGGCCGACCTGCTGCGGCGCGCCATGGGCAAGAAGGACGCCGAGGAGATGGCGCGCCAGCGCAAGATCTTTGTCGCCGGCTGCGAGACCACCAACGGCATCCCGCCCAAGCAGGCGAACGCGGTCTTCGACCTGCTGGAAAAGTTCGCCCAGTACGGCTTCAACAAGTCGCACTCGGCCGCCTACGGGGTGGTGACCTACCGCACCGCCTACCTGAAGGCGAATTACCCGGTCGAGTTCATGGCCGCGGTGCTCAGCTACGAAATCAGCAACACCGACAAAATCGCCTTCTTCGTCAGCGAGTGCCAGCGCATGGGCATCACCATCCTGCCGCCGGACATCAACCGCTCGTCGCTGAAGTTTGCCCCCGAGCACCACGAGGACGCCGCGCCGGACGGCCCGCCGAACGCCATCCGCTTCGGCCTGAGCGCGATCAAGAACGTCGGCGAGGCCGCCATGGCCGCGGCCATCGAGGAACGCGAGCGCAACGGCCCCTTCTCCGGCGTCGACGACTTCGCGGGGCGCATGGACAGCCGCGCGGTGAACAAGAAGATGCTGGAGGCGCTGGTGAAGTGCGGCGCCTTCGACTTCTCCGGCGAGGACCGCGCCGCGCTGTTTGCCCGCCTCGACCAGTCGCTCGCCGCCGCCTCCTCGATGCAGAAGGACCGCAAGGCCGGCCAGGGCGGCCTGTTCGATGACTTCGACCTGGCACCGAAGAAATCGCCGGCCAAGGGCGGCACCCCGGCGGTGGCGCCATGGACGATCGACGAGGTGCTCGGTTTCGAAAAGGAACTGCTCGGCTTCTACGTCAGCGGTCACCCGCTCGACAGCTACCGCGGCCACTACGACTCGCCGCGCATCACCCGCATCGGCGCGCTCGACGATGTTGACACCTCGGTGAAGCCGGTCAGCGCCTTTGTCGTCGGCATCGTCAAGACCCTCGACGTGCGCTACTCGAAGAAGGACAACCGTCCCTTCGCCATCTTCACGCTCGAGGATTTCAGCGGCTCCGCCGAGATCATGGCCTGGAGCGACGAGTTTGAGAAGTTCAAGGACCTGCTCCAGGAGGGCAAGGTCATCGGCCTGCGCTGCCGCTGCGCCAAGGATCAGCGCGGCGAGGGCAACCGCGTCACCCTCGGCGGCGATGTCAAGGAACTCAAGCCGAAGAAGGCGCGCGACCCGAACGCCGCGCCGCCGGCCGCCGCCGAACCCAAGCCGCCGGCGCCGCCGAAACCGCTGCTGCTGCGTCTCGACTGCCGGCGCCACAGCGACATCGACCTTGACCGCATCCTCGAGGTGCTGATCAGCCACCCCGGCGACCTGCCGGTCATCTTCGAGTTCAACCGCCCGGGCGGCGGGCGCGTCCGGCTGCAGGCGGGCGATGAATTCCGCGTCAGCCAGACCCGCGAGCTGGTGCAGGCGCTGATGATCTGGCTGTGACCGTCAGCCGGCGTTCTCGCCCTCGGAACGGGCGATGACCACCGCGCCCACCGTGTCGCTGAAGACGTTCACCGTCGTGCGCGCCATGTCGAGCGGACGGTCGATGGTCAGGACCAGGCCGAGGCTGGCCTTGATCATGTCCTCGCTGAAGCCGGCGTTCTGCATGATGATGATGATGGCCACCAGGCTGGCGGCGGGAATGCCGGCGACGCCGATGCTCGACATGAGCGCCAGCAGGACCACGATGAACTGCTGCGACAGGCTCAGATCGACCCCCAGCACCTGGGCGGCGAATACCACAACGATGCATTCATAGAGGGCGGTGCCGTTCATGTTCACCGTCGCCCCGAGCGGGATGACGAAGCTGGCGACCTTTTCGCTGACCCGCGCGTTTTCGGTGACGCAGCGCATCGTCACCGGGATGGTGGCGGTCGAGGAGGCGGTCGAAAACGACATCAGCAGCGAGTCCTGCATGTTGCGGAAATGGGCCATCGGGCTCGCCCCGGAGAGCAGCTTGAGCGCCAGCGGCATGACGACCAGCAGGTGGAAGAGCAGGGCGCCGGCGACGGTGAGCACGTAGGGGACCAGGTTCTGCAGCACGCCGAGTCCGACGCTGGCGATGGCCGGCACGACCAGGCAGAAGACCGCGTAGGGCGTGAACTTCATGATCCAGGTGGTGATCAGCGTCATCACATCGGTGAGCTGGTTGAACAGATCCTGCAGGGCGCGGGGCGGGCCGCCCGGCACCAGCACCATGGCGACCGCGAAGAGGATGCTGAAGACGATGATCGCGAGCAGGTCACCGTTCGCGCAGGCCTCGATGACATTCGTCGGGATGGCGCGGCGGATGATGTCGAGCAGCGAAGCGGCGCCGCCACCGGCGTTTTTCATGATCTCGCCGACCTCGCCCGCCTCTTTGCTTTCCAGCGCCGACTGCATCGCCGCGCGCAGGGTGGCGTTCGGGGCGCCATCGCTCAACCCCGGCTGCACCAGATTCACGAAGGCCAGGCCGACGCAGACGGCGACCAGGCTGCCGAAGAGGTAGTAGGCCCAGGTCTTCAGGCCCATGCGCGCAAAACCCTCGAGCGATTTCAGGCCGGCGATGCCGCTGATGATGCTGGCGACGACCAGCGGCACGATGACCATTTTCAGCGCGCGCAGGAAAAGATCGGCAAAGAACCGGCAGCCGGCCAGCACGCTGCCGGTCCAGGCGGCGGGTTCCCCCTCGGCCGGACTGGTGAAGGGCTGCAGGATCGCGCCAGCAGCGACACCGGCGATCAGGGCGATGACGATGGGCCAGTGATGACCGCGGGAGGGGCTCGACATGCCCGCGTTTATGCCGCGTTTGGACGGCAGCAGCAAGAAGGAATGCACCCCCGACCGCGCGCCGAGCCCGCGAAGTGCGGCGCTTCTGCGCCGCTTTTTCCCATCCGCCCGGATCCACCCCAGCCGATCGGCAAACACAGAGGCTCAGCCACCCGGGTTTGCCCGAACCCCCTAGTCCAAGCCTAGTTGCACCGCAGAGATGGATGACGACGCAGAGAAGGTTTCAGCACCCTTCAGACCTCTGCGGTTCCATCCTCTGCGGTGTTCCCTCCGGATGCAGCGGGCAAGAGTGCCCGCGCTCCCCTCCAAACCCAGTCCCAAACGCGGGCACCCCGCCACCCGGGTTTCCCGGAGCTCCAGAGGGCGGGAGCACTCCAGGGCCGCGGGCGCGGCGGCCGACCGGCCCGTCAATGGTTGAACAGGAAGGCCGGCGAGTTGATCAGGGCCCAGGCGAGGTCCTGGGCGGCGGTGAGGCGGCGGTCGCCGAGCTGTTTCTCGCTCAGACCGGCGTCGCGGCGCAGCTGCAGCAGCTTGGGATCGAGCAGGATCGGTTTCTCCGCCTCGGCGACCTTGGCCGCAAGAGCGAGCTGCTGCGGATCCGCCGGCCGCGGCTTGCGGGCAATGGCCAGAGCCTCCTTCTGCGTCTGGTACTCGCGCGCCTGCTCCAGGAAGTGGGCGGTCAGCAGCGCCTTCTGCGCGGGCGCGCGTTTGTCGGCCGGCAGCTTCAGCGCCGCGGCCACCGCGGCCGGCGCGCCGAAGCGCACCACCGGCGCGGTGGTGACCCAGAGGCGGAAGCGGCCAAGGTTGTATTTGCCGTTCTGGAAGAAGTGGGTGAGCTGGACATTGAGCAGGGCGCCGCCGTCGAAATCGACCGGCTTGTCGAACTCAAAAACCGCCTCGTGCCGCAAGCCGGCCTCGGGGCTGACGGCCCAGCCGCGGTCGCGGTTGCCCTTCTTGAGCGAGTCGGCAACGCGGAAGTTTTGCTGCTCAAAGTCGGCGCGCGGATTGCGCAGACCGATCTGCACGCCGGCGCGTTTGGCGCGCTTGGCATCGGCCGGGCTGGCGCTGACGAGGATCTCGCTGAGCACAAAGTTGCCGTCCGGGGCGAGGCCGGGGCCGTTGCTCGGCAGCCGGTCGTCGGGCAGGACTTCCAGCTTGATCGCGGTGATGCCCTTGAGGGCCGTGCGCGCCTGAACGAGGTAATTGCCGGCCGCCATCTGGCCCTCGGGCAGCGGCGTCGCGAACAGGCTCTTGTCGGGCTGGGGTTCGAGCTTGGCGACCCCGGCCGCGCGCACCACCTTCAGGTCGAGCGGTTCCCACAGCGTGGTCAGGTCCAGGTACTGCTCCCAGCGCGGCTGCTGGGCGAGCGCGGTTTCACCGGCCTTCTTCACCGCCGCCTCGGCCTTGGCGATGGCGGCCCGGCGGGCGTCCTCCTGTTTCTTCCACTCGGGCGCCATCTTGGCTTCATAGGCGGCCAGCTCCTGCTTCGCGGCAGCCATGGCGGCGGCGCGCTCGGCCTCGGCCTTGGCGATGACCGGCTTCTGCTCGGCCTCCTTCGCCTGCCATTCGGCGGTGAGCTGCTGGTGCTCGGCGTCCATGCCCTGCATGCTCGCCAGCGCGGCGGCGATCTCCTTGTCGCTGGGCAGGCGGTTCAGCACGCGCACAAAGAGTTCCTCCACCAGCTTGCGGTCGTCGGCCACCTGCTTCGTGAGTTTGGCGATGGCGTTGTTGGGATCGCTGATGGCGTCGCCCACCGTCGGTCCCGACATCAGGGCCATGACCGGGCCGAGGTTGACGTCGTTGCTGCGCTCGCACTCGCACACCGACTCGCGCGCGGGCTTGCCGAAGTTGGCGAGGAAGCCGTCGGCCGGCTGGATCTGGCCGTCGGCGAGCTGGGCGGCGCGGGTGCCCTTGGGCACGCCGGGGATGTTCGGCTGCGAGCCGGTGGCGGCGAAGACGGCGTCGAACAGCACTTCCGCCGGCAGGCGCCGCGCCTTGGCATGGCTGTAGTTGACGGTGTCATCGGCATTCCATGGGTTGGTGGCGAGGCTGAGCTGGTAGGTGCGGCTGGTGGTGATCAGGCGCATCAGGTGGCGGACATTGAACCCGCTCTGGACGAACTCGTTGGTCAGGTGCTGCAGCAGCTCCGGATTGCTCGGCGGGTTGCCGGCGCGGATGTCGTCGAGCGGTTCGATGACGCCGGTGCCGGTGAGGTAGCCCCAGATGCGGTTGGCGTAGCTCATCGCGAAGTAGTCGTTGTCGGGGCTGGTCATCCAGGCGGCGAACTGCTCGCGGCGCGAGACCGGTGCTGACGGGTCCTGGCGGATCAGCTGGGTGTCGTAGGGCACGCGCGGCGCCACCGGCTTGCTGGTGCGCAGGTGGTTCATCTCGCCCTCGGTCTTGTCGCCGACGATTTCATAGAGCGGCTTGGCGCCCTCGACGGCGGTGCCGCCGATCGTCTTGCCGGCGCTGGCGGGATCGGGCTTGAGGTCGATCTGGGCGAAGAAGGCGGCCGTCTCGTAATACTGATCCCAGGTCCACTTCTCGAAGGGGTGATCGTGGCACTTGTTGCAGTTGAAGCGCGTGGCCAGGAACAGGTGCGTCGTGTTCTCGACCAGGTTCTCGGCGTCGCGGACGATCTTGTAGTAGTTGGCCGCCGGGTTGTCCTTGGTCGAGCCGCTGGCGGTGACGATGCGGTAGGCCATGCGGTCGTAGGGGGTGTTCTGCGCGACCTGCTCGCGGATCCACCCGCGCAGGCTGGCGGCGCCCTCGGCGCCGAGGAACTTGCTGTTCACCTGCAGCATGTCGGCCCACTTGTTGGTCCAGTGATCGACAAAGTCCGCATTGCCAATGAGCTTGTCGATGACCGCCTCGCGCTTGACCCGTGTGTCGCGGGTGTCGGCGAGGAAGGCGCGCACCTCCTCGGGCTTCGGCGGCAGGCCGGTCAGGTCGAGGTGCACGCGGCGCAGGAACTCGTCGTCGCTGCACAGGCCGCTCGGCTCGATCTTCATGCGCTCCCACTTCTTCGCGACCAGTTCGTCAATGCGGCCCCAGGTCTCCGGCTGCTTCCAGACAAAGCCGGTGCGGTCGCCCATGACGGTGATCGTGGTGGCGGCGTAGGCGCCCTCAAAGCGCGCCAGGATGGCGGCCTCGCCGCGGCGCAGGCTGTTCATCAGGCCGGTGCTGTCGGCCTCGATGACATCGCCGTTGCCGCTCTCGACAAAGGCCTCGGCGGTGACGTCCTTGACGTAGCCGTCGGCGTAGCGGGCGACGACGCGCATCTGCTGGCGGCCACCGACGCGCTCGATGACCGGGTTCTTCGGGAAGATCTCGATGCTGGCGACGCGCGGCGTCTTCAGGTCGAGCTTCGCGCCCTGGCCGATCCAGGCCTTCAGGGTCTCGTAATAGAGCTCGCCGGGCACGGTGAGCTGGCCGCCCTCGTGCGGCACGGAACCGCTGGCCTTGAGCAGCATGAGCGAGTGCTCGGGCGAGGCGACATTGGCGCGGCGGCTGGCGAGTTCGTCGGTGAAGGCGAGCACGTCGAAGATCGGGTCATAGCCGCGCAGGCTGAGCTTGAAGCCGGCCTTGCCGTCCTTGGCGCCATGGCAGGTGCCCATGTTGCAGCCGAGCTTGGACAAAACAGGCATGACGTCGCGCACGTAGTCGGGCTTGAGCGACTGCTGCATGCCGCTGACCGTGAAGGGCACCTCGGCCGTGCGGCCCATGAAGGCGATCTTGACCGTGCCCTTGCCGTCCTTGGCGGGGCGCACCAGCCCGCGTGCATTCACCGTCGCGGCCTCGGCGGTGGCGGTGAGCTTGGCCAGGCGGGTGATGTCGGCCCTGCTGCCGTCGCTCATCGTGGCGGTGACCAGCAGCTGGGCGTACTCGTTCGGCTTGCCGATGGCGATCTGCTTCGGCTCGACCTCGAGCGAGGCGACGGTCAGGCCGGGCACCAGGGTCTCCACCTTGTCGTCCTTCTTCGCCGTGGCGCGCACGCTGTCGTCGGCAATCACCTCGCTGGCGGCCAGGGCCTTGTCGGCGACGAGCGGCACGCTGACGAACTCCTTGGCGATCTTGCCGGTCGCCGCCTCGATGAGGCGGATGCGGCCGTCCTGGCCGGCCGCCGCCACGGTCGTACCGTCGGGGCTGAAGCTGACGCTGAACACGCCACCGGGCACGGGCGTGCTGCTCAGCAGTTTGACGTCTTGGGTGACCCAGGCGTCGAGCTCCGGGCCCTTGCCGTTGACCGTCTCGACGATCTTCTTCACCGCGTCGGGCATGGCGCTGTCGTAGTCGCTCGCATAGACGTTCACCGCGCCGCTGCCCTCGTGCGAGGCGCCGGCGGCGATGCGCTTGCCGTCGGGCGCAAAATCGACGCCGAAGATGCGGCCCTCCATCGCCGGGAAGCGGCGGATCAGGTTGGCGTTGTCGCCGATGACGCGCTTGGTGATGCGCTCCATGCGGTAGATCGCCGGCACGCCGTCGGTGCCGCCGATGAGAATCTCGTTGCGCTGCGGGTGCCGCGCCAGGGCCTGCACGCCGCCCTTCAGCGCGCCGGGCGTGATCGAGGTGATGTTGTCGATGAAGCGCTGGCTCTCGACCTCGGTGAGCTTGACGCTCATGTCGCGCCCGCAGGAAACCAGATGCTTGCCGTCCACCCCCCAGACCGTGTCGAGCACCCAGTCGCTGTGGCTGCCCATGAACACAACTTCCTTGCCGCTGGCGGCTTCAAAGGCGCGCAGGCCGTTGTCGCCGCAGCCGACCGCGACGAACTTGCCGTCCGGCGACCAACTGGCGCCATAGAGGGTGTCGAAGGTGAGCGGCTTGGACAGCTCGAGCTTCTTCGTCGCCACGTCCCAGATCTGGATCTCGCCCAGGCGCGCCGGGCTGCCGCCGGTGACGAGGATCTTCTTGCCGTCGGGCGACCATGCCAGCTTCTGCACGCGCTCGGACAGGCCGACCAGGCGCGCCTCGATGCCGGAGCCGTCGGCCTTGTGGATGAGCACCTCGTGGTAACCGGCGACGGCAAGAAAGCGGCCGTCGGGCGAGTGCTCGATCGAGGTCACCGCCGGCGGCGTCACGTAGACCGGCGGGCGGTTCATGTCGTAGTGGGCCAGCGCCGAGGCCGGGGTGTCATCCTTGGCGCCCTCGCTGATCCAGCGGCGGATCAGGTCGAGCTGGCTGGCGTGCAGGGGATCGCCCTTGGGTGGCATCTCGGCCTTGCCATCGGCATCGGGCGTGGAGACGGTCAGCAGGTTCGAGGCCTCCGGCTTGCCGGGCACGACCGCGCTGCCTTCCTCGCCGCCGGCGAGCAGCTTGGCGAAGTCGGTCATCACGTAGTCGCCCTTGGCCTTCGCCGGCTGGTGGCAGCCGGTGCAGTTTGCCTGCAGGATCGGGCGGACGTGCTTGTAGAAGGAGACGGGCTTGTTCGGGTCGACAGCCTCCTCCTTCACCGCCAGGGCGGGAACGACCGGCAGGGCGAGCAGGATCAGGGCGCTGAATTTCATCTTCATGGCAAAAAGGGGCGGTTGGGGGCCAACGCGCGGAAACGGCCCGGGATCGCGCACTCTTGCGAACCCGCCGGCATCGGCAGAATCGTCCATGCCCCTGCGGGAAATGCACCCCGGCCACGGAAAGCTTGATCGCGGCGGGGTTCTCCCCAGCTTGTCAGTTCATGCCGACGCCGCTTTCCGCCCGCCTCGCCCAAGCCGTCCCGGTGGATTTCTTCCGTCCGCTGACCCGGCCCTCGGCACCGGTGTACGTGGACTGCGCCGACCGCCTCATCGACGAGGCCGGCGAGGCCGGACGGCTCTCGCACAAGGAGACCCTGGAGATCCTGCGCGAGGTGCTCGCCGCCCACCCCGGTTCCCTGCTCGCCGAGGACGAGGGCTCGGCCCTGCGCGACGCCCGCCAGCGCGCCGGCCAGTTCTTCAACCGCCTGCTCGCCGCCGGCTGGCTCGAGGACCAGACGCTCGGCCTGCACGAGCGCTGGGCGGTCATCGCCCCCGGCCTGCGCCCCCTGCTGCGCATGCTGCGCGACCTCGCCGAGGATGAGGTGGCGGAATTGAAAACCTTTGCCGACACCCTGCGCGGGCTCTGCCAGACGCTGGAGGAAAAAAACGTCCTCGAGCCGGTGCTGCAGGACGCCGACCAGCTGCGCTCGACCGTGACCGACCTCGGCCAGCGCCTCGAACGCGCCATCGAGCAGCTGCACGCGGTGGAAAAGCTGGTCTCCGGCTTCGAGCAGCGCCAGCGCCAGAGCGGCTCGGCGGCCGACACCCTGCACCTGCTCTACCACGAGTTCAGCCGCGGCCAGCACATGGTCTGCTACGACGCCCTGCGCCGCGGCGGCCTGCTCGCCCGCATCGAGGCCGCCCGCGCCCGGGTCGCCGACCGCGCCGAGGAACCGCTGCTGCGTGAAAAACTCTCGCTCGGCCTGCGCGAGCACTACGGCTACGAGGATCGCGAGGCCTACGACCGCGCCGTGCGCCTGCTGCTGCGGCTCGAGCGTGACCTCGGCGGCCTGAAACGCCGTGCGGAAGCCATCGACCTGCGCATGGCCGCCTTCAACCGCCTGTCGCAGCAGCGCTACCGCTACCAGACCGAGCTGCGCGGCCGCAAGCCGGAACGGGTCAAGGCCTACTGCGAGGCGATCAGCCAGGCCCATGCCGGCAGCCGCTTCGCTGATCTCGCCGATCAGCCGGCCGACTTCGCGCCGCTCTGCCTGGAGACGCGCTTTTTCTACGGCCTCGAGTCGCTCTACAAACCCCGCCGCACCAAGCTGCCGGTCGACCTGTCCTTCGCCCCCGGCCAGGCCGAGCGCCAGAACGAGGACGACGTGCTCGCCGCCTGGAAGGAACGCCAGCGCCTGGCCCTCACGCCGCAGCGCGCCGCGCGCCTGGTCGCCCGCCTCGCCGCCGCCCCCGGCGACCAAGCCGCCACCGACACCCTCACCCTCGAGACCGCCGACGACTTGCTCGACCTGCTCGCCGCGGTCGCCTACCAGCAATCGCCCGGCCTCGCCGGCAAACGCGTGCGCTGGAGCGTCGACGGCCCGCGCCGCCGCCACGGCCTGGAGCCGGACAAGGTGCCCATGGACACCCACGTCGGCCACCGCCTCGAGCGCTTCACCCTCACCCGCAGCGCGTAGGCCGCGCGCAGCGCCCTGGAGTGCTCCAGTCCCCTGGAGCTCTGGCAAACCCGGCCGGCTGGGCGCCAGCGTTGGGCATCCGCGTGAGATGTGGCCACATGGGTGAGCGAAAGCGGCGCAGAAGCGCCGCACTCCAGGGCGCTGCGCGGGGGGATCACCAGTCGGGAGATACGTCGTAGTCGTCGCCGACGTGCAGACGGTCGATGGAAAACCGCTGGATGGCTTTCACGGTGGCCTTTGGCGAGTTTTCCTCAAACCAGCGAGCGGAACACCATGGGTATTCTCTGGCCTGCGCGACCAAGCCATGCCGGACGGCATTCTGATGGGTGTAATGGAGCCGAGCCAAGTACGAAGTCTGATGGGTGAGCTGGGTTTCCCAAAAATTGTGCCACACTTGACGCCCGCGACAGCCATCCAAGCGGTTCAGCCAGCCGGCGAGCCGGGCGTGCAGTTCGCCCAACATGGCTGGAAGGGTGGCAGCCTCGCCGGGAGATTGGGCGACGAAATGATAGTGATTGGAGAAAACCGCCCAAGCTTCCAGATTCCAGCCGTATTGGGCGGCGACCCTCAGCAAACCGCGGTGCAGGACTGCCAGGCGGTCCTTGCCGCGGAAATGGTGTGCCTTGTGAAGCGTCGCCGCCGTCACAAAATAAGTGCCGCGTTCCGTGAGCCGATGTGGTGGCGCATGCGGCCAAGGAATCGGATTCTCCGGCGGACACATGATTGCATTGAATGCCTAAGTAAATCATTTGTCAATGGGAGCTGGAACCGCGCGCCAGCGTCCTGGAGTGCTCCAGTCCCCTGGAGCTCTGGCAAACCCGGGCAGCTGGTCGCCAGCGTTGGGCATCCGCGTGAGGTGTGGCCGCATGGGTGAGCGAAAGCGGCGCAGAAGCGCCGCACTCCAGGGCCGCGGGCGCGGCGGTCGAGCCTGAAAGAAGCCCGCTGGATTCCTTCGTGATCTTCGTGCCCTTCGTGGTCCCCTTCTTCCTCTACTGGCACCGTCCAAGCCCTTAGCCGTCGCGCGCTGCACCTTGGAGCTCTGGCAAACCCGCGCGGCTGGGTGCCCCCGTTGAGCATCCGACTGGGGTGAAGCGAAGTGGGTGGGAGAAAGCGGCGCAGAAGCGCCGCACTCCAGGGCGCGGCGCGCGGCGCCCATTGCAGTTGAACAAGCCGGCGGGTTCTTTATGCTCGGCCCTCCATGCCCGCCTCCGACGACCCGCTCTGGCCCTCCTTCTGGCCCTCCGTGCCAGCCGAGGACCGTGCGCCGATGCGCGAGGTGCTGGCGGAACTGCTCGGCCGCGGCGTCCTGCTCGGCGACGAGGGCAGCGGCCGCGAGCTCTTCCTGCTCGCCCGCGACCACTACCGCTCCCACCTCGAGGACTATCTGGCACCGCTCGCCCTTGAACTCATCGTCGACGAGGACCACTGCCAGCTGCAGGCGCGGCCGCGCACGGAATCCTGCCTGCTTCTCGGTCGCTTCGACAAGGCCGAGACCCTCGTCCTGCTCGCCCTCTGGCGCCTCTACGACGACGAGCGCAGCAACGGCCTGCAGGAGGCGGTCATCGTCACGGTCGACCAGCTCTGGTCGGCCCTGCGTGTCCATTTCGAGGGCATCGAACCGCCGCAGGCGACCCAGCTCGACGGCATCCTCGCGCGCCTGAAGCGGCATCGCCTGGTGCGCACCGCCAAACCCGAGGGCATGAGCCAGCCGGGCGAACTGCAGATCGAGATCCTGCCCAGCCTGGCGCGCGCCATCCCCTTTGATTCGCTGGAGGCCTGGCAGGCCCGCGCCGCCGCCTTCACGCCCGCCGCCCAAGCCCCAGCCGGAGAGGAGACCGAGGCATGAGCGCCGGTCGCATCACCCTCAGCCGCATCCTGGCGGTGAACTGGTACGGCTACCGCCAGTTCATCGACGTCGCCGGCCTCACCCTCATCACCGGCGCCAACGGCAGCGGCAAAAGCGCCCTGCTCGACCTCATCCAGTTCGTCCTGCTCGGCGAACAGCAGAGCCGCTTCAACAAGGCCGCCGCCGGTGCCGGCAGCGGCCGCAGCCTGCGCGGCTACTGCCTGTGCGACACCAACACGGTCGGTCGCGACGGCCAGGAACGCTACCTGCGACCGAGCAGCGTCACCCTCGCCGCCCTCGAGTTCACCTGGCCGAAAGCTCCCGGCGAAGACGAGCCGCGCCGCGAGACCTGGGGCGCGCGCATCGAGTATGAAGGCCCGACCGCCAAGCCCTCGACCGTCTGGTTTCGCGCCGGCCGCCGCCTGGAGTGGTCGGACTTCCTCCTGGCCGAGGCCGGCCCCGAGGCGATGCGCTTCCTGCCGGAGGATTATTTCCGCACCCGCCTCAAGCGCGACCTCGACGGCGACGCCTGGGACCGCCAGCAGACCTACCTGGCCGAGATGGAACTGCGCTCGCACCTCGGCTTCGACAAGGAGCAGATGGCCAAGACCCTGCCGCGCGCCATGGCCTTCGAGCCGGAGAGCAACTTTGAAAAGTTCGTCCGCGACTTCCTGCTCGAGCCCGGCCTGCCCGACGTGCGCGCGGTCAAGGCCAGCGTCGACGCCCACCGCCGCGCCCAGGAGCGGCTGAACAAAATGCATGACCAGCTCGAGCGGCTGGTGCGCATCGGCGACCACCATCGCCAGTGGCGCGACTCGCGCCGCGAGTCCGCGCTGTACGCCCACCTCGCCGACGCCCTCCGCCACGAGGAGGCCCTGGAAAACCTCGCCGCCCGTCAAGCGAAACTGGAGGAGCGCCGCGCCGAACACGCCGCCCAACGCGAGGCCCACGACGCCGCGCGGGTCGAGCGCGACGACTTGCGCCGCCGGGTCGAGGCCGACCGCGCCGCGCTCGGCGACCAGGGCGCGCGCCTCGCCGAACACCGCGCCCGCCTGCGCGACCTGCGCAAGCGCCTGGCCGGACTGGAAGGGGTCGCCACCGCCGCGCGCGAGGTCCTGCGCGAACGCGTGCACCGCTGGGAACAGTGGATCTGGCAGGCCGCCACCCTCGGCCTCGAAACCCCCGATGCCGCCGGCCGCGAGTTGAGCCTGATGAAGGGTGCCGACGAAGCGCGCGGACTGGACGCCGCCGGTCGCCTGCTCGGGGTGTACCACGACCTGCGCGGCCAGGCCGAGGAACGCCTGCGCCCCGCCCAGGCCCGCGTCGAGGAACTGGAATCGCGCGCGGTTTCCCTGCGTCGCGACCTCGACCAGCTCCAGGAGGGCCAGGCCGCCCCTGCCCCGCTGCTGCACGCGCTCAAGGCCCGCGGCCAGCGCGCGGTCGCCCTCGGCCGCGTCACCGAGGTGAAACGCGAGGCCGACAAATGGTGGCCCCTGATCGAAGCCTTCCTCGGCCGCCACCGCCAGGCCATCCTGCCCGAGGACTTCAAGGCGGCGTGGAAGGTCGCTCTGGAAACGCCCAGCCCGCACGAGCCGCTCATCCAGCCCGACGAACTCGGCCAGGCCCAGGCCAAGCCCGGCTCGCTGCGCGACATGGTCGAGACCCGCCACCCGGCGGCCGCCCAACTGCTCGATCACCTGCTCGGCGATCTCATGCCGGTGACCAAGGCCAGCCAGCTCGACAAGCATGCGCGCGCGCTTTCGCTCGACGGCTGGCTCAAGGATCCGCCGCGCCGCGTCAAGCTGGTGCCGGAGAAGGAACTGACGCTCGGCGAGGAGGGCCTGCGCCGGATGAAGGAACTGCGCGAGGCCGATTTGAAAAGCCTCGAGCAGGAGCTGGTGCAGGCGCGCAGCGAGCGCGACGACTGGCGCCAGTTCCTCAACCGCGCCCGCGAATGGGGCCTGAACGACTTTTTGCCGCCCGCTGGCGCCGAGCAGCTGGTCCGCCTGCCGGAACTCCAGCGCGAGGCCGGTGAGCTCGACCAGACGATCGCCCTGCTCGCCACGCCCGAACGCCTGCAGGCGATCGAGCAGGTCGAAACCGCGTCGCGCACCCTGGAAGGCGTCATCGAGCGCATCGGCCGGCTGGCGCAGAGCCTCGGCGATTTCCAGCAGTTCGAGCGCGAGCAGACCGACGCCATTGCCGCGCTCACCGAGCAGGAGGAACAGACGCGCCTCGCCCGCAGCACCACCCGCGCCGGCGTCTTCGGTTTCGACGACGCCGCCATCCGGGAACGCCTCACCGCCGCGCGCCAGCAGACGAACTCCTGGCGCAAGGCCGCCGAGATGGCGGCCGCCTTCGCCGTCCAGCTCGACAGCCGCGCCGCCGAGGCACGCCGCCTGCGCGACGAGGCCCGCCGCGAGTTGGTCGCCGCGCCGAACCACCCCGAGCTCGCCGACGCCCTCGATGTTGAGGCCGAGGACAACGAGGCCTTTGACCGCCGCCGCGAGGAACTGGAGACGCACGAGCTCGAGCGCTACCGGCTCGCCGCCGAGGACGCCCGCCGCGAGTGGGAGGAGCGCCTGCAGCACCAGGTGCTCGATGTCCTGCGCGAGAAGCTCAGCGAGGCCGAGCGCACCAAGCGCGAGATCAACCGCGCGATGAACCACGAGATCGGCGGCTGGCGCTACCAGCTCACCAGCCGCGCCGACAAGGCCCACACCGCCATCTGGACCCTCGTCGAAAAGGGATTGCCGACCGGCGCCGAGATGGAGCTGTTCAATGCCGCCGGCCGCGAGGACATCGAGCGCGCCAAGACCGAGCTCATGGCCGCCATCGACGCCGCCGACAACCCCGACGACAAGCGCCACCAACGCGCGCTCGACTACCGCTACTACCACCACTGGGACATCGAGGCCAAGCCCGCCGGACGCGGCGACGCCGCGGCGATCAGCCTCAACAAGAGCGCCAAGAAACAGAGCGGCGGCGAAAACCAGGCGCCGTTCTTTGTCGCCACCCTCGCCGCCTTCCGCCGCGTCTACGATCTCGGCCGCCGCGACGACGTCCAGAACCTCGGCCTCGTCGTCATGGACGAGGCCTTCTCCAAGCTCAGCGGCGACCGCATCGACGACTGCCTCGCCCTCGCCCGCAACTTTGGCCTGCAGCTCGTCATGGCCTTCCCCGAGGACCGCCTGCCGACCATGTTCCAGCACGCCGACACGGTGGTGCAATGCCGCGTCGAACGCGGCTACGACGCCGCCAACGAACAGGTCACCCACATCGAAAACTGGGTCGTCCGCGTCGAAGGCGCCCGTCTGCTTGAGCTGGCGGAGTGAGCGGGGGGAGCGTCCACAGATGGCACAGATTGTGCAGGAGTCTGAAAAGGGGCTGTCCTTTTTGTACACCCAACCCTGGCTCGCACGGAGGACGCGGAGGGCACGGAGTTCCAAGGCATCGGTTCGGTCCTACTCCTCCGTGGGCTCCGTGTCCTCCGTGCGAAATCGCTCTGCCTCGAGAGGGTCTGTCCCTCTGTGCCTATTTTTTGTGCGGAGACACCCGCCTGCTGGAACTCATCGAGTGACAAAAAATCCGCAGATTGCGCAGATTTCACAGAGGGTGAAGGCCTGAGGGACCGCGCGCAGCGCCCTTGAGTGCGGCGCTTCTGCGCCGCTCTGCCACCAAGGCCGGCTGCATCCCACCTTGATTCCTAACGCTGACACCCAATCACCCGCTTTTGCCAAAGCTCCAGAGGCCTGGCCTATTTGCACAGCTTGATTGAACGGCTGTTGGAGTCTGATTAGAACTCACAAAATGGGGGTGCCTTGCGGCACCCCCGTGCGGACTTGCCTGTAATGGTGGAATCAACGTGCTGTCCGACACTATCCACCCGGCTGGTTTTGATCTGTAGACATACTAGATGAAAATGCATATCGTGTCAAGATGCATCCCTACACCCTCCGATATGCGGGTCTGACGCCGGAACAGGCGTTGCAGCGCTGGAAAACGCACCCTTTTTATCAAGAGAATATCGTTCTGGGGATCGACATTGGCCTGCGTGGCATTGGCATCTGCGTCCGCAAAGGACCTGATGTTGTGTATGCAAAAAGTTGGACGGTTGATCTGCCAGCCGCCAAAGCTCTGGCTGATCGTCGGGCCAAGCGAGCCTGGCGCCACTGTCGTGCCAACCGAAAGGTCCGATTGGCACGCTTGCAACGGCTCTTTGCCGATCACGGCCTGCCATGGTTCGAGGATCAGGATGCCGCATTGCTGCGCACCGATCCCTATTTGCTGCGGCACCGTGCCATCACGTCCAGACTGGCCACACCGGAAGCTCTCTCGCTCGCCATTCGCAACATTGTCCAGCACCGCGGCTACGATTATCAATACTTCAACGATGAAGGCGCCTATCCGTGGGGGGACGCAACCGAGTTCAAGACCGTGCGCACCGAGCTCCAAAATCTTTGGATCATGCCGGAGGACGCCGACCAGCTGCTCGGCGAAATCGAGACCTTCGGCTGGAAAGACACGGAGACGCAGGAGTTTGAAGCTCTTCTCGCCACACGCACGGTTCAACCCGCGCAAGACCCCATTCGACGGCGGCTCGCTGCGCATGCGGCTGAAAAACGCAGCCATCTGCGCCAGCGCGCCAAGGGCGAGGCCTTCCCCCGGGCTCTGGTGTGGAATCATCTGCGGGAGATTGTCGAGCGTCACGCGCATCTCCTGAAGGACGCCGCGGGCTTTCTTGCCGCACTCGCCGTCCGCCCGCAGGAAGACAAGAACCGCGCCATTTTCTTTTACCACCGCAAAACGCCCGAGGAAATGCGCCTTCATTTCGAAGGCAAGGTGCGGCGCTGCCGGTTCGCGCCTTGGTTGGGTTTGAGTGAGGACTTGCCGTGTGCGGAACGCGGCCATCCGGCCGTGCAAAAATTTTTCCTTCTGGAGTTCCTGGCAACCCGCCGAGTTGAACTGGCGGACGAAGCGCGCAGCAAGGTTCACCTGCCAGCCGAGTTGATCGGCTCGCTGCTGCAATGGCAGGAAGCGCATCAAGCGGCCTACGCACAGCGCGCACCTCTGCCGAAGTGGGGTGAACTTCGAAAGGAACTCATCCGGCAACTTCAGACCCACTGCGGCAGCAAAGTTGAAGCCGAATCCAAGAGCGAATTCAACAAGAGCTACTTCACCGCCCTGCGCGACCTGGTGGCACCCACCGCAGCCAACCGGAAACAACGTGCGTCGTTAAGCTCGGAAGCCGCTGGCCTGCTGTCGGCCAAAATGACGTCGGCCGGACTCGATCCGGAGACCCTGCGGCAAGCGCTACGCGAGATCGGCTACTACGATTACAAGCGCGGCGTGACTCTGGATGAAGCCGGGATCTACCCTCAGGTTGAATTCCTGCTGGGGCGGCGTGCCAAGCGGAGCCGCACTCCCACCGCGCGCCATCCGAACCGCTGCAAAGCAGGTCAACTCGCCGTTCCAGGCCGACTGCAGCAGCTGTTCTCCGAACTCGCGCCCCGGTTGGACGGCAAGAATCGCCCCGACTGCTGCATCGTCGAAGTCATTGGTGATCCGCCGCGCAACCAGAAGCAGGCGGCGGAACTGGCCAAGGAAATGGAAGACCGCCGCGCCCACCGTGACGACATTTTTCAGCGCCACGAAGTAGCCGCGACTGGCAGTCGATCCATACGGCTCCGCCTCAAGCTCTGGGAACAGCAGGCCGGTCGCTCCCCATTCACGGGCCTTTCCTTGGGTGCAGACCCGCTCTCAACGGACCTTGAAATCGAGCACCTCTTCCCGCAATCGCGCGGCGGTCTCTGGGTTGAGGAAAATCTGGTGCTGACCCATCGCTCGGAAAACCAGCGCAAGAACAACCGCACCCCCCGCGAAGCAGCCGCCGACTTGGCGGGTTCATGGACGACGATGCAGCAGCACTGCGCAGCGATGAAGTGGTCGGCCAAGAAGCGTGCTGTTTTCGAGTGGGCCGAAGAATCGGTTCCCGATTTCGGCAACACGACCCGGATGTCGCAACTGGCACGGCAATTGACTGCCGAAATCGCCCGCTGGATCGGCATCGAGGAAATCCGCGACGACAATGAACGCGAAAACCAGCGCGCCCTCCGAATTGCCACTCCCAGCGGCTACCTAACGGCGACAGCAAGGGCGGCCTGGCAAATGCCGCGAAAGGATCGCAGCGATCTCGCGCACCACCTTGTGGATGCGGTGACACTCAGCTTCATCCCGCCGCGGGAGGGTTTGAACTCCGTTGCTTGCGGCGGCATCTTCCACAACCAGTGGCGTCAGGAGAGTAGCAAAATGCGCCTCAGCGCCCTGCCCCTTGGCCCCTCACCTGCAGATATTGAAAGCCTGGTCGCCCCTGACGCCGAAGCCTGCGCCATCGTGCACTTCCGGAAGTCCGGCAGCCGTGCTTCACGTCATGACCAAACGCTGCTCGCCGTGGCGGAAGATGGCAAGCTGTCAAGTCGCGTGCCGCTGCGACGGGAGGATTTTGGCCGCAGCGTGGAAGATCTGCAGGCGGCTTTGCTTGGCAGTGGCATCCCGCAGGCCCTGCTGCCCTCACGGTCCGGACTGGAAGCGTGGCTGCTAGCCGATGCCGGGGACGACAAGCCCTTGCGTTTGCTCAATGGCAGCCCGGTGACTCGCGTCTTGAAGATCAACCCCAAGGAGAACTTTGTCCCGCCTTTCGGTGTCGTGGCGCAGGCAAATGATCGTGCCCTCTGGCAGGGCGTGAAAATCATCAACAGCGGCAAGTTTGCAGGCGCCACGCTGATGCGACGCTGGGTCGGTCCCAAGGGCAAAAAGCCGGGCGCTTGGCGCTTCTACGTACAGCGTGTGCCCGATCGCAAGGCCATGGAAAGCCTGCTGCGCCTGGGTTTTGCGTGGTTCACCCAAGCCGCCAATCAAGACCTGCTCCAGGTGTCGTCTACCGAATCACAAGAGTCGCTTCAGGAAGAAGTGCGTCAGTTGCAGGCCACGCCCAGATGCTGGTCCTATCTGACCGTGCCACACATCGCACGCCGCACGCTGCGCCGATTGATGGCGGCGGGCTTCCTGGCACCGATGACCTGGGAGACCGTGGAGAAAGCCATCTGGGGCGCTGAGCAGCAAATTGGCGACCTACCCGTGCTGGACCCCGCCACCCATCGCCCCTGTTTGCTCAAGAAGGGCGATGCTTTCCGCCTGCGGGTGACGGCCGAGGGGAAAAGGCCGGAGACGGGCGGGGCTTATGTGCTGCGTTGGTATCGGTTGGCTGCTATCAGAACCAATGGGCAAGTTCAATTCAATAGCCTGCAGAATAGCTCAGCAAATCCGATACTGCTCACGGCTCTAGATCTAGCCACCCTCTTCCACGCCCTGCCCACCGATGATCCACCACCTGATTCTGGTGCAGGATGAGCAGACGGTTCATCTGCGCCAAGGCAAACTGATCTCCGGCTCCAAAAGCATTGCCATCGACACGCTTGGCTCTGTCCAGTGCTTCGCTGCCACGACGCAATGGACGCAGTCGGCGCTTGAATCCCTATCCTCTCAGTGCCCGACGGTGCTGGCGCGCTGGGATGTTCGCAGCGGGAAATGGTCGAGCTTCATGCTCTCGCCCCGTTGCCGCTATGTGAACCCGACGGCCCTGGCCGCCCTGTGTCGGCTCAACGAAAAGCGGGCGACCCAGCTCGCTTCGGACCTGATCTTCGCCAAGCTGAAGAACCAGCACCAGTTGCTGCGCACCTTCGACCCCTTGCTGCCGCCGGCACCCCGTCTGCTCGACACATCCTTTTCTCGGATCCTGCGGCTGGAGGCCAAGTACGCACGCACCTTCTGGGCGACCTACTTTCGCGCCGCCTCGCAGGATCTCTTTGCCCGGGAAAAGCGCGGGGCCAAGGCTCCGCTCAATGTGGCGCTCAATTACGGTTACGGCTTTCTCTATCACGCGTTGGAATGGCAATGCCTGGCTTCCGGACTGGACCCCACGGTGGGCCTCATCCACCGGCTACGCCGCAATCGACCCAGTCTGGTCTGTGACTTGGTGGAACCCTTTCGCTGCTGCGTCGAACTCACCGTCATGCGTTATCTGGACGAGATGCACGACAAGAAGGCCATGGCGGCCCGCTTTGCCGCCATGCTGGAGCAAAAGTGGCGCTTCCGCAGCCAGCAATACCGGTTGCGCACCATCCTGCGCCTGAGTGTCGAATCCTTTGCCAAGGCGGTTCAGTCCAAGCAGCCCTTCCACCCCTTCCTCCTCCATGCTCGTGATGCTTGCCTATGACGTGCCGGAGACACGTCACCAGACGCTTCTGCGAACCGAGTTCGAACGCATGGGCGGGTTGCGGGTGCAGTACTCCTTGTACCTCTTCGAGGGCGAGGCCCACGAATGCGATCGCCTGATCCGCTACATGCAGCGCGTGGCGGAGGGCATCGAGGGGGACATCCGCCTCATTCCGATGGAACGACGGACCTGGGACGCCCAGATCATCCTGGCGGGAGTCCTGGCCTCACCGCGCGAACCCTCGGGGTTTCCAGAATTCGTGAAAGTGTGGTAACCCGCAAGGAACTGATTTTCAGTTCCTTGCGGGCAAGCCTTTAGCACAGAGCCCCGTTGGGGGCGAGATCAACACCGCCAGGCGCTCGCCATCCTCCATCTGCACCGTTTAGCACAGAGCCCCGTTGGGGGCGAGATCAAAACTGAAAAACTTCCTGATGTCCGAGCCTGTGCCGTTTAGCACAGAGCCCCGTTGGGGGCGAGATCAAAACCGGTTTGACTCTACCAGTCACCGGGGCTTTTATTTAGCACAGAGCCCCGTTGGGGGCGAGATCAAAACGAGATCACAAACGCGGCGCTTGGGCAGTTCCGTTTAGCACAGAGCCCCGTTGGGGGCGAGATCAAAACAGGCCATCGACAACGAGCAGCTTGCGGCAAACTTTAGCACAGAGCCCCGTTGGGGGCGAGATCAAAACTCGATCTGGACGAGTTGTTTTTCGAGCGCGTCTTTAGCACAGAGCCCCGTTGGGGGCGAGATCAAAACTTCGGTTTCACATGGCTGTTTCCGCGACAGCATTTAGCACAGAGCCCCGTTGGGGGCGAGATCAAAACTGGGCGCTGCACCGCTTCCCTCGCTGTGAGGTTTTAGCACAGAGCCCCGTTGGGGGCGAGATCAAAACTTCATGTCCATCTTGACTCTCGGCACCGGCTCTTTAGCACAGAGCCCCGTTGGGGGCGAGATCAAAACGGCGGCGCGGCCAAGACAAGCTGGGGATGGTGTTTAGCACAGAGCCCCGTTGGGGGCGAGATCAAAACCGCCGTAGTCGGGTACGGGTGTGTCGGTGTTCTTTAGCACAGAGCCCCGTTGGGGGCGAGATCAAAACGCGCGCAGCTCGCGCACCTGCAGCAGGGTCCGTTTAGCACAGAGCCCCGTTGGGGGCGAGATCAAAACCGGTGGTGAAGGGTGCGCAGGCGCGCCGGGAATTTAGCACAGAGCCCCGTTGGGGGCGAGATCAAAACCTTCTACGCTGAGACGCCGTTCGCCGGCAAATTTTAGCACAGAGCCCCGTTGGGGGCGAGATCAAAACTGATCTTGAGCTTCGGGAGATCGGCGACTTCCTTTAGCACAGAGCCCCGTTGGGGGCGAGATCAAAACCCGGATCGCCCCAGTCATCCTCCACGATGTATTTAGCACAGAGCCCCGTTGGGGGCGAGATCAAAACGCGGGGTCGCGGTGCATGACGAGGCCGGGGATTTTAGCACAGAGCCCCGTTGGGGGCGAGATCAAAACCTGCTTGGCCAGTCGGAGGAGGATGCCCTCATTTTAGCACAGAGCCCCGTTGGGGGCGAGATCAAAACTCTTGTGCCGACTGGAACCCGTGGCATATCGTTTTAGCACAGAGCCCCGTTGGGGGCGAGATCAAAACACGAACTCTGGCGGCGATGGAGTGACGCTCCCTTTAGCACAGAGCCCCGTTGGGGGCGAGATCAAAACGCCGGTTCAATCGCTGCTAGCACAACAGGATCTTTAGCACAGAGCCCCGTTGGGGGCGAGATCAAAACAACCATACCAGCAGCAACCCGACAGCAGGCGCTTTAGCACAGAGCCCCGTTGGGGGCGAGATCAAAACGCGGCACCCGGCTGAGCTACACGATCACCGCATTTAGCACAGAGCCCCGTTGGGGGCGAGATCAAAACCCATCCGCCAAGCCATCCGCCGGGAGCACGGGTTTAGCACAGAGCCCCGTTGGGGGCGAGATCAAAACATGGCGCGGCTCATGCTCGACATTCCAGCGGATTTAGCACAGAGCCCCGTTGGGGGCGAGATCAAAACCCGAAGACATCGCCAGCCACTTCCGCGACATCTTTAGCACAGAGCCCCGTTGGGGGCGAGATCAAAACCGGTTGTCGCTAACAACAACGGCTCGACCTCTTTTAGCACAGAGCCCCGTTGGGGGCGAGATCAAAACGGCATCGGCCGGTCGATGTCGCGCACCTGGGCTTTAGCACAGAGCCCCGTTGGGGGCGAGATCAAAACTTGAGGCGCTGGACCAGTCGCGCTTCTTCCATTTAGCACAGAGCCCCGTTGGGGGCGAGATCAAAACAGGTCGTTGAGAGTGTCGATGAGTTGGCGGACTTTAGCACAGAGCCCCGTTGGGGGCGAGATCAAAACAGGCCATTCGCTTGCTCCGCAACGGGGCCCGTTTAGCACAGAGCCCCGTTGGGGGCGAGATCAAAACAGCAGCGCATGCTTCTGCGGATCAAAGCCGCCTTTAGCACAGAGCCCCGTTGTGGGCGAGATCAAAATAGGCGGCGCTGCGCGCGGTCGGGGGTCGATCTTCCATCTCCGATCTCCCAACTCCCGCGGCGCAGCCGCCCAGCTTCGGCCCCGACGCAGCGGGGCCCTACCCTTATTCCTTATCCCTTTTCCCTTATCCCTGAGCCATCCACAGGATGCCAACGACATCCGCGCGGATGCGGGCCTTGGTCGGGGCGAGGCGCAGGGTTTCGAGCTCGAGGGCGGCGGGATCGAAGCGGGTGGCGAGGGCGGCGGTGTCGGTCTCGAGCTGGCGTTCGAGGGCCTGCAGGTCCTCGTGCACGCGCGCCAGTTCGGCCTGGGCGGCGGCGACGTCCTGCGACTCGCGCATGACGCGGGTGGCGCCGCTGACGGTGCCGGCGCGCAGGAAGGAGGCGGCCGAGCTTTTGCGGCCGAGGAAGGCGCCGAGCAGGCTGCGGCCGATCGACACGGCGGTGGCGACCTTGGCGCTGGTGGCCTGGGCCTGCTGGGCATCGACCTTGGCCTGGGCGCGGGCGGCGCGGTCTTCGAGGGTCTTCACCGCCTTCGCGGTTTTCGTGCGCAGTTCCTCGACGGCGGCATCGCGCGCCTCTCGCGCGGCCTGACCGACGCGGACGCGGAACTCCGCCGCGCTCTCGCCGGGGTTTGAGGCGACCCCGAGCGCGGGACTGAAGTGCACCTCCTCGCGGTGGTGGGCATGCACCCAGTCGACGAGGTCGCGGGCGATGGCCGTGTAGGTGGAAGCTTTCAGGGCGGCGGCCGGCAGTTCGGCGAAGCGCGCGCCGTCGACCGGCTGGCTGTCCCACTGCGCCGGATCGGCGTGGCGCGGCAGGTCGACGAACTGGTCCCAGAGCACGCGTGCGCCGTCGATCGGATGCACGAGGGTCACCCGCGCGCTGCCGCTGATCTTGCGGCGGGCGTCCTCGAACCCGACGACCGCGCTGCGCAGCAGGGCCGGCACGTAGCAGACCCGGGCGGGATCGAGATCGGTGGGCAGGAAACGTTCGGCGGCGCCCTCGGGCAGGGTCGGCTTGAGCGCGCTGCCGGTCGCCGGCGCGGCGGTGGCGGCCGGTGGCAGGAAACCGCTGTCCTCGCTGGCAGCCGGCTCGGCGGCAGCGGTGCGCCGCGGTTCCATCAGACGGCGGATCTGGTCGCGCGCCAGCGGGCCGCTCAGGTAGCTGAGGATCCAGCGCACGTGGAAGACCACCGGGCCGTCCTCGTGGACGTTGTGCATGAGGAAGACGCGGTTGCCGAGACCGGCGATGGTGTCTTCCAACTGCTTGCGATCAAAACCGCCGGCCGCGGCGGCGAGGCCGTCGAGCAGGCGCGCCTTGTCGCGCTCGGTCTGCAGCCGGCCGATCCACCAGGTGCCGATGTTCGACAGCGCCTTGTAATCGAGGTCGACCGGGTTCTGCGTCGCCAGCAGCAGGCCGAGGCCGAAGGCGCGCGCCTGCTTGAGCAGGGTCATCATCGGCTTCTTCGACGGCGGCATGGCCGAGGGCGGCAGGTAGCCGAAGATCTCGTCCATGTAGAATAGCGCGCGCAGGGAGGTGGTGCCCTGCTGGGCGCGCATCCAGCCGAGCAGCTGGTTGAGCAGGAGCGACACGAAGAACATGCGCTCGGCATCGCCGAGGTGGGCGATGTTGAAGATGCTGACGCGCGGCCGTCCATCGCTGCCGTACATCAGGCGCTGGATGTCGAGCGGTTCGCCCTCGAGCCAGGCGGCGAAGCCGGGCGAGGCGAGCAGGCTGTTCAGGCGCATCGCCAGGGCCGCGCGCTTGGGTTCGGGCAGGAAGCTGTCGACATCGACGACGCCGATCGTGCGCACGGGCGGCTGCTGGATCTCGCGCACGAGGTCGGCGAGTGTCAGGCCGCGGCCGGCGCGCCAGTGGTGGGCGAGCACCTGGCAGAGCAGGATGTGCTCGGGCGACTGCACCGGGTCGGCGTCCACGCCGATCAGGCCGAGCAGGGACGAGGCCGTGCTTTCGAGTCGCTCGGCGAGCAGTTCCGCGTCGTCGAGCACGGCCGGCGGCGGGGCGTCGAGCGAACCGAGGATCGACACCGGCAGGCCGGCGTTGCTGCCGGGGGTGTAGATGGCCATGTCGGTCTTTTCGCGCAGCGTACGGATGCGCGCGGCATCCTGACCCCAGTCGGCCAGGCCCTGGCGCCAGAGGCCGGCCTGGGCCTCGGCATAGGCGTCGGGTTCGAGCCCCTTGCGCCGCGCCTCCTCCTCGCTGATCCACGGCCGGAACTCCCCGGCGCTGAGGTTGGGAAAGGTCAGCAGGGCGTTGCCGATGTCGCCCTTGGGATCGATGGCGATGACCGGAATGCCATCGATGGCCGCCTCCTCGAGCAGGGCGAGGCAGAGGCCGGTCTTGCCCGAGCCGGTCATGCCCAGGACGACCCCGTGGGTGACGAGGTCGCGCGAGTCATAGAGGACCAGATCCTCGCGCAGGGCCTTCTCTTCCAGATCGTACTCGCGCCCCAGATAAAAGGCACCCAGCTTCTCGTAGCGTTCCGGCGAGGGAGTCATGGTCGCACTGTACAAGACCCGTGCCCGCCCGACCAGTCCGCAGTGAAAAAAGTGGCACGCGGAAAAGTTCCAGGTTCCAGGTTCCAAGTTTCAGGTTGGATCCCTTCGTGATCTTCGTGCCATTCGTGGTTCCCTCTGCGTCTGCATTCGCCGTGCGAGCCCACAGAGGTTTCGCACGGAGCCCACGGAGCATCAGGAACGAATGGAAACCCAGCCCTCCGTGGCCTCAGCGTTCTCCGAGCGAGCCATGGATTGAGGTAGCCGCTCATCCTCCCCATCAGCGTCTGATCCGCGTCCCATCAGCGGTTCCCAACCTTGGTCGGTCGAACCTGGAGAGCACCAGCAGAAATGCCATGTCTGGCAAGCTCACGCTTGCCGTGACGTCATCCGCCTGCTGTGGCGGGAAGGCTTGTGGGGCCGTTTCGTTGGAGACCTTCGTTCAGTGCCATTTTCCAAAGAACCTCGGAGCGACCGTCCGGTAAAATGCGCTCCCCTACCACGGCGTCCAAAACACCATTCATATTCCCTGGCAGTGTGCAGGCGAGGTCGTAGAGTCGGTTCACTAGGGTGGGGGTGGTTCGTGCGATCGTGACGTGCGGGATGTATTCCCTGGACAAGCTGAGGTGCCGAAGCAGGGGGCCGGCATACAGAGCATCGTGCAGGTCCATGATCTGGGCCTTCCCCCGGGTCACTGGCAGCCAGACATAGCCGCCCTGTCCGATCTCGGGTGGGCCCAACTCAAAGTCGATTCGAATTCTCGCGCCCACCTGTTTTTCGACGTGCGCGCTCAAGTCCGCGTCCGACAGCTCGTCCTCGAATGGAAAAACGAGGGTGATGTGCGGCGGAATCTTGTCACCGAGCGGATCATGCTCAGCCCGGAAGTCCAAGACCACCTGGGGCAACACGGGGAATAAATGGATGGCGCGCATCATTCGGAGCGTTCAACTGCCAGCTTCCATCTCCGAACTTCCGCGGTGCAGCTGCGCCGCCAACTCCTCCGCGAGCCTCTCCATCGGCAGGCCCATGACATTCGTCCAGGAGCCTTCGTGGCCGGCGATGATGCGGTCGCCGTGTTCCTGGATGCCGTAGGCGCCGGCCTTGTCGAGCGGATCGACGCGGGCGTGGTAGGCGGCGATGTCTTCGTCGCTCAGCGTCTTGAAAATCACCTCGGTGACGACGTGGAAGCCGCGGCCGGCGCGGCCGCCGTCCCAGGCGAGGAAGACGCCGGTGCAGACCTCGTGGGCGCGACCCGACAACCGGCGCAGCATGGCGGCGGCCTCCTCGAGGTCGGCGGGTTTGCCGAGTGGCAGGCCGTCGACATAGACGAGGGTGTCGGCACCGATCACCAGGGCCTCGGGGCGCTGGGCGGCGATCGCCAGCGCCTTGCGACGGGCATTCTCGACCGTCAGGGCCTCGGGCGTCAGGGCCGGATCGTGGGCCTCCTCGACCCCGTGCGGGGCGAGCACGTCAAAGGTGTGGCCGGCCTCGCGCAGGAGCTGGACGCGGCGGGGCGAGGCGGAGGCGAGGACGAGCGGGCGGTTCATGAGCCCTGCTCCTGAATGGCGAGCACTTCATCGGCGCGCAGCATGGCATCGCGATCCTTGAGGGTGCGGTAGCGGTAGTAGCCGGTTTTCTTCTGGTAGCTCGGCGCGCCGAGGCAGAGGTACTCCCGGCCGTCCTTGAGGGTGATTTTGTACGTCGAGGGCGCCTGGCAGGCGGAGAGCAGCAGGGACAGCAGGAGGAGAGCCGGGCGACGGAGCGGGGGCATGGGGGCTTGGACGATGCGGGAGGAAAAACGTTCGCGCGCGGCGGCAACTCGCGTAGCTTTTACGTTCATGCCTGCCGACACCTTTTTGCAAGAAGTCTTCCGCAACTGGAAGACGGTGGGCGCGGTGGCGCCGTCGAGCCCGGCCCTGGCGCGGCGCATGATGGAGAGCGCCCAGGTCGGCCGCGCGGCGCACGTGCTCGAACTCGGCCCCGGCACGGGGGCCTTCACCGGCGCCATCCTCGACACCATGCCGCACGGCTGCGACTACCTGGGCATCGAATTGAACGGCGCCTTTGTCGAGTCGCTGCGCGGCCGCTTTCCCAGCCTGCGCTTCGAGGCGGGCGGTGCCCAGGAGTTTGATTTCGCCGGCTACCTGGCGGAGCGCGAGCCCTTCGATGTCATCGTCAGCGGCCTGCCCTGGACCGCCTTCCCGCCGGGCCTGCAGCAGGCCATTCTCGGCAACGTCCTGCCGCATCTGAAGCCGGGCGGCCGCTTCGCCACCTTCGCCTACTACGGCTTCCACCTGCTGTCCGGCGGGCGCCGCTTCCGTTCGCTCCTGCACGACCACCTGCCGGGCGTGGAAACCAGCCGCGTCGTCTGGGGCAACCTGCCGCCGGCCTTCGTGTACGTCGGCCGCAAGTAACCTCAGCGCGCCAGCGAGGCCGGGGCGTCGGCGGCGACGGCGGCGCGATGGTTGGCGAGCGCGCGCAGGAATTCCGCGTGCGCCTCGACCTCGAGCTGACGGGCGTCAAAGGTCGCCTGCTCGCGGATCTGCAGGGCGAAGAGGTCGGCGGCCCCCTGCTCGAACTTGACCGCCTCGGCCTGCTCAAGCTTTTCCGCAAGCTCGACGTTGCGCCGCGTCTGGGCGATCTGGCGGTGGGCGGCCTCGACGGCGGACAGCGCGTCGCGCACGTCGGCGCGAATGCGGTCGCGGGCAAAGTCGCGCTCGGTCTGCAGCCGGCTCATCATCGCCTCGATCATCTCCAGCCGGCCCTTCGCCTCGTTGCGCTGCAGGGGCAGGCTGAACTGGACCTTGGCCTCCATCTCCAGTCGCTCCATGTCCTTCTGGGTGCGCTCACCCACGGCCTGGTTGGCCTGCAGGGTGACGTCGAGGTTGGGCAGGAGGTTGTTCTTCGCCAGCCGGCGGTCGATGTCGGCCTTCTGCAGGTTGAGATCGAGGCGGCGGATTTCCGGGCGGAAGATGAGGGCCTTGGCGACCTCGGCCTCGAGCCGCTCGCTGGACGGTGCGGCCGGTTCCGGGAAGACGGCGGGCAGGCGCTGGCGACCGTTGAGGATGGGTTCGTCGTCGGCATTGCGATGGAAGAGCGAGAGCTCGATGGCGGCGGCCTCGAAGCGGCGCTGGGCCTGGACGACGCCGATCTCGCGGCTGACGACGAGGCGCTCGTTGTCGAGGCGGACGATGGGGGCCACGGCGCCGCGCTTTGCCTGTTCGGCGATGGCGCCGTCGCGATCCTTGGCGACCCGCAGCAGTTCCTCGGCGAGGCGCCAGCGGTGGCCGGCGGCGAGCCAGTTCCAGTAGGAGATCGAGGCGGCGCGGAGGAAGTCGAGGTACTGGCGCAGGATGACCGGGTCGGCGAGTTCCTGATCGACGCGCGCCTGGTAGAGCTGGGCGCGGCGGCGGTCGATGGTGCCGTCGCGCAGCAGGTTGAGCTTGAAGCCGAGGATGGCCTCGCCGTCGCGCTGGGTGCGATCCTTGTTGTAGTTGGGCAAAAAGCCGCTGCTGAGGCGGTAGCCGCCGAAGACGCTGCCGCCCCAGAAGGGCAGGGCCTGCTCGAGCACGGCATCGCCGGTGCGGCCATCGTAGTAGCCCGAGGGCACGGCACTGACGCCGGCGCCGAGGGTGAGGTCGAAGGCGCCGGAGGCCTGGCGGACGCGGCCGTTGGCGATGTCCATTTCGATGAGCGCGGCCAGGTAGGGCGGGTAGGAGCCGCGCACCGAATCGAGCACCTCGTCGAGCGTCAGCGGCTTGTCGGCCGCCGGCAGGCGCAGGAGCAGCAGAAACAGCAGAAACAGCGCACGCATCTCAGGCTTTGGGTTCCTTGGGTTCGGCGTCCGCCACCACCGGCGGGAAACCGTTCAGCTGGCGCCAGATTTCCTTCCACAGCGGCACCTGCTGGAGCAGCACCCAGCCCTTGGTGCGCACGCCCTGGCGCAGCCAGCGGTTGCCCGGCCAGTTTTCGGTGCGCTCGACGCCGCCGCGCACGATGACATCGGGCTTGGGAGCGACCACGACGCGGAAGCGGCCCTGGCCGTTGTCGGTGGCATCGACAAAGATGACCTCGCCGCCGAAGGTGCCGACGGCGACGCTGGGCCAGCCGATGAACTGCACGGCGGGCCAGCCCTCGAACTGCAGGCGCACGGGGCTGCCTTCGGTGATGGTGCCGTCCTCATGCACCTGGCGCGCCTGCACGAGCGGCATGTCGTTGCCGTTGAGCAGGAGCTCGACAAAGCGGCTCTCGGTTTCCGGAATGACGACGCAGATCGGCGAGCCGGGACGCAGGTAGGTGCCGTCGTTGGCGCTGACGCTGAGCACGATGCCGTCGCGCGGCGATTCAATCACCTGCTGCAGGTTCTGGCTGATCTGCGACTCGATGGCGGCCATCTCGCGCTCGGCGGCGGCGACGTCGCCCTGGGCGGTGCCGCGGTTGGCGCGGATGTTGGAGATGGAGGCCTCCATCTCGCGCTCGGTGCGGGTCAGGGTCGCCTCGGCGGCGGCGAGGTTGGCCGCGGAGCTGTCGCGCGCCAGGGTGGCGAGCTCGAGGTCGCGCGTCGAAACCAGGCCCTTGTCGGCCAGCACCCGGGTGCGCTGGTGGTTGAGTTCGGCGGTCTCGGCGGTGATTTTTTCCGCCGCGATGCGCTGGCGGGCGGCATCGAGCGCCTGGGTCTTGGCCAATTCCATTTCCGCGGCCTGCTGGGTCAGGTCCTCGACGCGCTGCTTGGCGGCGGCGCGACGGGCCAGGGCGGCATCGCGCTGCAGGCGCAGGTTGGCGATCAGGTTGGGGTCGTTGTCCTGGATCTCGACGAGGATGTCGCCCTTCTTCACCCGCTGGCCCTCAACGACGTGCAGCTTGCGCACACGGCCGGCCACCGGTGCCTCGACGCTGACGCGGCGCTCGAGGGGGTCGAAGGCGATGACCCGGCCGGTGCCGGGCACGTTCTGCTGCCAGGGCAGCAGGAAGACGCCGAAGACGATCAGCACGAAGGCCACCGCCAGCAGGCGCGCCAGCAGGCGGCTGAAACGCGAACTGCCCGCCAGCGCCAGACAGGGCAGGCGACCGCTCAGTTCGAGGGTGGGCGACGGATTCATGGCAGGCTGGAATGGACGGCGGCGAGACGGCCGAGGTCGAGCACGCGCCGGCAGCGGGCGATGACGGCCGGATCACGGGTGGCGACGAGCACCGTCCAGGGCTGGGCCGGATCAAGGATGAGATCGCAGAGTTCGACGAGGCTGGCCTCGTCGAGGCCGTCGAAGACCTCGTCGAGCAGGAGCAGGCGCGGCCGGGCGACCAGGGCGCGCGCCAGCACGAGGCGGATGCGCTGGCGGCTGGACAGCGGCAGGCCGCCGGTGATGAGCGGCGTGTTGACGCCTTCCGGCAGCTCGAGCAGCTCGCGCAGCAGGCCGACCTTGTCGAGCGCCGCGGTGACCTCGTCGAGGGTGATCGCCATGTTGCCCAGGCGGACGTTTTCGGCCACGCTGCCCTGGAAGATGTCGTCGGGCCTTACCAGGGCCACCTGCTCGCGCAGGGCTTCGAGATACCAGCTGCGCAGGTCGAGCCCGTCGAGGCGAATGAAGCCGTCGGTCGGCTCGCGGCCGCCGTGCAGGATGTCGAGCAGGGTGCTCGAACCACTGCCCTGATTGCCAGTGAGGGCGACCCGTTCGCCGGGCTCGGCGGTGAAGGCGAGGCCGTTGAAGACCGAGACGCCGTGCGGGTAGGTGTAGGCGAGGCCGCTGACCTCGAGGCGGGCGCCCTGCGGTTTCGCCGGCGGAAACTCGCCGTCCTCACGCTCGACCGGCAGATCGACGAGGTGGCCGAGCTTGTCGACCGCGGCCATGGCATCGTACCAGGCCTCGAATTTTTTGCCGAGCTTGGAGAGCGAGGCGACGATGGTGCCGACGATGAGCTCGCTGGCGACGAGCTGGCCGAGGGTCAGTTCCTGGCTGATCACCAGCCAGCCGCCGACGATGAGCAGGGCGGCGCTGGCGACCACCTCCATGACGAGCAGGCCGGCGATCTGGCGGAACAGCACGCGGAAGTGGCCGCGGCGGTTCTCCAGGTAGCGGCGGGTCAGCTCGTCGGCGCGGTCGGCGGCGATGCGGTAACCGCCCGGGCCCTTGAACAGGCGCGGGTAGCGGGCGAGTTCCTCCAGCCAGCCGACCACCTCGTACTTGGCCAACGATTCCGCCACGCTGGTGCGCACCGCGCCGCGGCCGAACACCAGCATGGTGCCGAGCAGCAGGCCGAGCAGCAGCAGCACGAAGCCGAGCAGGTAGGGGTGATAGAGGCCGAGCACGGTCATGCCGACGACCATGCCGAGGACGATGTTGATGCCGTCGAGCAGCATGAGCGCCGTGCTCTTCTGGATGGTGACCACATCGAGGAAGCGGTTGACCAGTTCCGGCGCATGCGTGCCGTCGAGCGCCGCCGCGCGCACCCGTGGCAGCCGGTGCGCGAGGTCGGCCGCCAGGCGCACGAACAACCGGCGCTGGATGATCTCGACCAGGTAATACTGCATGGCGCGGATCATCGCCGACAGCATGAGGGCGAGCGTCAGGGCAAAGGCCATGACCAGCAGGGCCGTCCAGAGCGGGCCCGTTTGACCGCCAAAGGCGAGGTTGCTGACCAGCGCATTGACCGCCAGTGGCAGGGCCAGGTAGAGGAAGCCGGTGACGAGGCTGAAGATGACCACCGCGCCGATGTCCTGGCGCTCGGGTCGCATCAGGGCGAGGAAGCGCCGCACCGGCGAAACCTCGCCGCCATGGCCGTGATGGTGGTGCTCGGAGGCCAGTCCCTGCATCGGCAGGGCCGGAGCGACGACGGCGAAGTCGGCAAGGTCACTCGCCTCCTCCAGGCCGAGCCGATTCGCCAGCTCAACACGCCCCAGGGTTTCGGTTTCGGTCGGCTGCTCCGGCGAGGCAATGCGGGCTCGGAAAAAGCCGTGCTTGCGCAGCACCAGCCAGCGCTTCTCGGGCGCGCACCAGACGACCAGCGGCAGGGCATCACTGGCCCGCCAGATGGCATCGGCCAGCGACAGGCGCACGGGTGTCAGCCGCAATCCCACCTCGCCTGCCGCCAGGCACAGCCGCTCCAGCGGTTCGCCGGCCCCGCGCGCAGCGTTGTGCAGTCCCTGACTGGCGCGCATGCGGTCAAAAGGCACACCTGTCAGTCCGGCCAAATGCCCCAGGGTCTGCACGAAGTGCTCGTGCAGGGCGGTGTCATTCGAAATGGCAGCCGCAGAAGATGAGGGTGTCACAAAAAGGCGCATACCTTACGCCCATTTTCCACGGGTGGATGCGAAAAAAATGCGCCGGGATCCGTGGGCGTCGTTCGCCAGAACGGGAGGGCTGGTCGCGCCTCGTTGAAACCTCGGTCCCGGAGGCGCGTTGCCTGTGTTCGATGCTGCACCGCCTGACTTCACGCGCCTGTTTCAGACTCCTGCTGGCGGCAGCCCTGCTCGCCCCCGCCGCCCCGGCCCAAGACACCACCGACCCCGAGCAGGCGCGTGCCCTGGCGGGCATCGCCATCCTGCCCAGCCGCACCGATCCAGCGATTCAGAACTTCGATTTCGCGCACCACCTCCACGTCGACCGCGACATTGTCCTGCACGGCGCCAAGGACAAACCGGCGGCGCGCGGCGAACTGCTCGTCTGGCTGACCGGCACCGGCGGCCGCGGGCGCGGTGCAGCCGAGTTCTGCCGGCTCGCCGCCGGCCAGGGCTATCACGTGCTCAAGGTCATGTACCCGACCGACATCCCCGCCACGGTCTGCAAGCGGGATCCCGATCCCGCCTCGTTCGAGCGCTTCCGCACCTGCCTGATCTCCGGCGGCAGCTGCCCGCAGATCAGCGTCGCCCGGGTCGACAGCATTGAGCACCGCCTGATCAGGCTGCTGCAACGGCTGGCGAAAACCCGGGCGCGCGAGCAGTGGGGCCAGTTTCTTCAGGCCGACGCGACCCTGCGCTGGGACAAGATCGTGCCCGCCGGCCAGTCGCAGGGCGGCGGTCACGCCTTCCTGATCGGCATGCAGCACCGGGTTGCCCGCGTCATCGGCACCGGTGCCCCCAAGGACTGGAGCCCGCATCTCAACGCCCCCGCGCCCTGGCTGCTCGGGCCCTCGGCCACGCCCAAGGACCGTTTCTTCAGCTTCAACCACACCCAGGATCACCAGGGCGCCACCCCCGACCAGCAGTGGCAGATCCTGCGCGCCTTCGATCCGGCGGCGCAGATCGTCTTGATCGACACCGGCACGCCGCTCGCTCCCCAGGCGCGCCATCTCTCGACGAATCACCCCGGCACGCCGCTGACCTCGACCGAGGCCCACACCTCCGTCATTGCCGACCGCAACGCCGAACGCCTGCGCCCCGTCTGGCTGCACCTGCTGACCGCGCCACTGCCGCCCCAGTCGCCGCCGTGAACGGCAGCGTGTCTGCCACCCGTGCCGCTGATTCACAAGGCAAGCGTCCGAGAGCTGCAACGCAGAGAGAAAGACCCATTTCCATTCCCTGCGGTTGCCACCGTGTTCCATTCCGAAGCGGGCATGAGTCCCACGCCCCCAGGCTCTGGCCGATCTCCCATCTTCCATCTCCGATCTCCCACCCCCTTTCCCGGTTGAATCCGGTCCCACGCCGTTTCAGGGTGCCGGTTCATGGCCAAAATCCGCATCCGCAACCTCGGCAAAGTCGTCGCCTGGCTGATCCGCGCCCTCGGCTCGACCCTGCGCTTCGAGGTCGAGGACCGCGCTGGCGCCTTTGCACCGGGTCGCCCCGGCTGGATCTGGGCCTTTTGGCACAACCGGATGTTCGTCATTCCCTACATCCACGACCGCTGGTTCGCCCACATCCCAGGCGCGATCCTGTCGAGCCCGAGCGGCGACGGCCAGATCATCGCCGACGCCTGCGCGGAGTTCGGGTTTGAAGCCGCGCGCGGCTCCAGCTCGAAGCCGCAGAAGGGTCTGGGCGCCCTCATCCTGCTCGCGGAAAAGGTCAAGGAGGGTCGCGATGTCGGCATCACCCCCGACGGCCCGCGCGGCCCCTGCTACGAACTGCAGCCGGGCCTGCTCAAGCTCGCCCAGCTGACCGGCGGCGCCATCGTGCCGGTGCGGGTCGAGTACAGCCGCGCCCTGCGCTTCAAGACCTGGGACGCCTTCCTGCTGCCCCTGCCCTTCTCGCGCGTGAAGGTCATCTTCGAGCCGCTGGTCACCGTGCCGCGCAGGCTCGACGAGGCGGCCTTCGAGGAACAGCGGCTCGCCCTGCAGACCGTGCTCGGCCGGGATTGAGGGACAGGGCTGTAGGGCGGGGCAATGACCCGCCAGGAATTGCCGGGGTCACTGCCTCCAGCGAATCCTTCCCGTGTCCTTTGGGGCAACTCACTCGACGATCTCGCCGACCAGCAGCAGCGCGCCGGGATGGAAGGCGGTGCCGGCGAAGCGCTCGGGCTTGTCGATCTTCTGCTGGCGCTGGGCGAGGATCTTGGCCTTGTCGGGCGACTCCGCATGCACCTCGATGCGCACCGTGTGCACGGTGTCGGGCAGGTCGGTGCCGACGACAAAGCTGCCCAGGCGGTGGTAGGTGCAATAGGCGTCGAACCGCGGCACGACGCGCGCCGGCTGGTCGTCGAGGGTCACCGTCACCTGGCCGCTGTCGGGTCCAATGACATCATAGATGGCGCAGCGCGTGCCCTTGAAGCGGAAGCTCAGCGCCTCCCCCGGCTTCAGGGCCTGATGCAGGGAGGTCAGGCGGTTGGCCCAGCGCTTGCCAAATTCGTCGGTCTTGGGGTCGAGGCGACGGAAGCCGGCGCTGACCATCGACGCCCGGATCGGCACGAGCGCCGCGCGTTCGTAGTTGTCGGCCTTGAGCGGCGCAGCCAGGGTGTGCGCGCCCGGCTTGGTGGAAGCGGCTTCAATCGGCCCCAGCGAGCGGGCCACGGCCTGCAGGTACAGTTCGTGACCGGTCTCCGGGTGCGGGTGCACGCTGTCGGGGGCGAAAACGAACTTGCCGCCGAGCGCCTGCTTTTCCGCGTCGGTCTTCGGCAGCTTGGCGCGCCACTCGAGCTTGCCCTCGCGCGCCAGTTTGGCGACCTCCAGACCCAGGTGAATCGTCGGCAGGGCGTAGTGATCCGCCACCTTTTCCATGGCGCTCGCCGAGCGCTGGAACTTGCCCTCGAGCAGCGGCGGCACCAGGGCCTCGGTGATCGTGTAAACAAAACCGATGTCACAGTCCGGCAGCGCGCGCCAGGTCTGGCGGACGATGCCTTCCATGCAGCGCTGGATCTGCCCGGGATCCGCGCCGCCGTCGTTCACCGCGAACTCGACGAGCAGCAGGTCGGGCTGATGATCGAGCACATCCTGGCGCAGGCGGCAGACGCCGAGGTCGGAGCCGGTGCCGCCGATGGCCGCGTGGATCTCCTCGAACTTCGCTTGCGGCCAGGTCTTCTGAAAATGCGCCAGGGTCTTCGGTCGCCAGCCGGGCTGGGCGGTGATGCTGCCGCCGAGGTAGGCGACCCGCACGGCCGCGCCCGGCGTGCGCGCCTTGGCGAAAAAGTTCGGCCAGCCGGCGCGGGGCCGGCATTCCTGGGCCTCGACGAGCGGAAACTCATCGGCGGCGGACAGCGGGGCGACGGCGAGGGCAAGAAGGGCAAGGGCGCGCAGCAGGGACATGCTGCACCGTGGCGGCGGCGTGACGCTTTGCAAGCCGGCTCAGCGCGGGCGCAGCACGCCGTGCTGTTCAAACCACTCGCGCACGAGCCGGAACACCTCGTCGCGCATCGTTTGATCGATCGGATGGCCCTGGCCGTCGGCGATGAGGCGGTCGTTGGCGACGCCGTTGCGGTCCAGCACCTGCTTCAACGCGGCTGACTGCTCGGGTCGAACGGTCGTGTCGTCGGCACCGTGCAGCATCAGGAAGGGCGTGCGAATGCGTTCCGCGGTCTTTGCCGAAGGAGCAGCATACCCGTCCTGCGGTGCCACACCGCTGCCGGTGATCGCCGCCGCCTTCAAGCCCTCGGGATGGGTCGCCGCCAGACCGATGGTGACGAACCCCCCCATGCTGTGGCCGTAGGCGGCCAGTCGGCCGGCATCGACCTCGGGCAGGCCACGCAGGATGTCCAGGCAGGTGCGGGCGCGCCGCAGGTTCTCGTCGCTGGCACCGAACGCGGCGCGATCGCCGCCGGCGCCGCTGTGGGTGTAGTCGGGCGCAAGGCAGACCAGCCCCCAGCGCACCATCTCGCGCGCCTTCTGCAAACCAAAGCTGCCGGCACTGCCACCGAGGCCATGGCTGATCAGCACGGCCGGAAACGGGCCGCGGCCTTCGGGCTTGAGCAGAATGCCGCTCATCGTGAACTCGCCCTCGCGCCAGGTCCAGCGTTCGCCCTCGAGCTGGAAGTGACCCTCTCCGGTCTTCACGGCTCCGGCAGCCGCAGCGGGTTGCGAAGCACGCTCGGGCGAACTGCCCTGCCGCCAGGCGGCATCCTCCTCGCGGGTGACGAAGCCGTCGCGGTTGCGGTCGAGTCGCTCAAACAGCGGTGCCGGCCCGCGGAATTCCTCGCGCGATATCCTGCCGTCGCGGTCGCGGTCGGCCTGTTCCAGCAGGCGCGCGAAGTCCGGTGCCCCCCGCGAGGCGGACCGGTTCGCGGGCGCGGCCGACGCCGCGGCCTGACTGCGGCTTGCCTTGGCTTCGACCGTCGTGACACGCTGCTGGAGACGGGCGTCGAAGAAGCCGGCCACCATCGACGCGATGTCCTCGCCATCGAAGCCACCTCCACCGTGGGCCGCGTCCTCGATCGTGTGGAAGTGCGCGCTGACGCCCGCCTTGGTCAGCGCATCGAACAGCAGCTGGCTCTGGTTGAGCGGCACCACCGGATCGCGGTCGCCATGGACGATGAGGAAGGGCGGATCGGCGGCGGTGACGTGCGTAATCGGATTGGCCTGCGTCGCCAGCTCGCGCTTCTCCTCGACCGTGCCACCAAGCAGTTTTGCCTCGGGCGCGTTCGCGGCCGCGTGGCTTTCGTAGCCCTTCGTACTCACAAAGGCGAAGAAGTCCGTTGGTCCGTAGTAGTCGCACACCGCCTGCACCGCGCTGCTTTGGTCGAGGTGGGCGCCGACGTCGAAGGCCTTCACCTCGCCGCTGGTGCCGAGCAGGGCGACCAGATGACCGCCGGCCGAGCTGCCCCAGACGCCGAAACGCTGCGGGTCGAGACCGAACTTCGCGGCATGGGCGCGCAGCCAGCGGATGGCGGCCTTGCAGTCCTCGATCTGCGCGGGAAACACCGCGTGACCGCTGAGCCGGTAGTTGAGGCTGGCGACCGCGTACCCGCGTTCGACATAGCCCGCGCGCAGGGGTGGGCAACCTTCCTTGCTGCCGTTCTGCCAGCCGCCGCCATGCACCCAGATCAAAACCGGCAGCGGTCCCTCTGCGTGCTTGGGCAAGTAGAGATCGAGCTTGTGGCGCTCGTGGCCGTTGTCGACGTAGGCGAGGTCGCGATGCGCCTGCACACCGTCAGGCAGACGCGCGGGGCCTTGGGCAAAGACCGGGGATGCCGCGACAGCGGCGAGGAGAAAGCCAAAAAACCAGGAACACATCATGGCGGATGAAAACCGCCGACGGACCGTTGGTTGCGGGAGTGGGGGGATGGAAGATCGGAGATGGGGACTGTGTCACCCCGTCTCGAGTGGCTAGGCCCAGGAGCGGAGAGAGTCGGCCCGGGCGCAGCGGAGTCCTAGCCCACCCCCCATCGCCGATCTGCCAACCTCAGCCTTTCGTCACCAGCTCGTCCAGGTTCAGCACGAGGTTGGTGATGAGGGTCCAGGCGGCGAGTTCGACAGGATCAAGGGCGGGGTCGGGCTGGGAGGCGCCCTGGGTGATGAGCTGCCTGGCGTCGTCGGGTCGGGCGCGGTAGGCGGCGCGATGCTGCTCGAGGGCGCGCCGCATGAGCTCGGCTTCCTCGGCCGTGGGATGGCGGCTGGTGGCGGCACGGAAGGCCTCGGTCAGGCGCTGGTCATCGCCGGCACCCGGCCGCTTGAGCAGGCGCTCGGCGAAGGCGCGGGCGGCCTCGACGTACTGGACGTCGTTCATCAGGTTGAGCGCCTGCAGCGGCGTGTTGCTGCGCTCGCGGACGAGGCAGGCCGACTCCCGGTTGGGGGCGTCGAAGCTGGTCATCGCCGGCGGCGGTGCGGTGCGTTTCCAGAAGGTGTACAAACTGCGACGGTACAGGTTCTCGCCCTGGTCCTGAACGTAGAAGCGGGTGTTGCTGCCGCCGAAGGCGACCGGTTCCCAGATGTTTTCCGGCTGGTAGGGCTTGACGCCCTTGCCGCCGACCTTCGGGCTGAGCAGGCCGCTGATGAAGAGCACGCTGTCGCGGATCACCTCGGCATCGGCGCGGAAGCGCGGGCCGCGGGCGAGCAGGCGGTTCTGCGGGTCGCGCGCCAGGCTTTCCGGAGTGAAGCGGGCGCTCTGCCGGTAGGTGTGCGAGGTGACCAGCAGGCGCACGAACTCCTTCACGTCCCAGCCGCCGTCGCGGAAACTGACCGCCAGCCAGTCGAGCAGCTCCGGATGGCTGGGCGGCTCGCCCTGCGAACCGAAGTCGTTGCTGGTCTTGACCAGGCCGGTGCCGAAGAACTGCTGCCAGAAGCGGTTCACCGTGACGCGGGCGGTGAGCGGGTGTTCGGGCGCGAGCAGCCAGTCGGCGAGGTCGAGCCGGGTCGGCAGGGCCGCCTTCGCCTTCAGCGGCGGGAAGGCAGCCGGCGTGGCGCGCGCGACTTTTTCACCCGGCTTGTCGTAGAGCCCGCGCTCCATGACGAAGCTCTCGCGCGGCTCCGGCAGGTCGGCCATGACAAAGGTGGCGGGAATGGCGTCCTCGAGCGTCTTCTTGCGCGCTTCCAGGGCGAGTTTCTTCGCGCGCGGGCCGTCGACGATCTGGCGGGCGCCCTGGTACTCGTTTTCGAACCAGTGCGCCTGCAGGCGCTGGCGCTCGGCCTCGGTCCACTGCTCGGGTTTCTTGCCGCGCACGACATTCTGCAGGTCGGTGGGCAGGCCCTCGACGCGTTTGCCCTGGTTGCGCTGGACCCAGACCTTCCAGGACCATTGCGGGTCCTTGGCCGGCTCAACGCGCGAGCTGATGGCGAGGCGGTCCCAGCTCACCGTGCCGCCGTACTGGGTGAAGGCGAAGCCGTTGACCTTCATGCCCGGCTTGAGGGCGAGACGTTCGGCGTTGACCTGCAGCTTCACCCACTTGCCGGCTTCGGGCAGGGCACCGACCCGGACATTCTCCGGCGTGCGCACCTTGCCGAAGGGGATGGCGCCCTCCTCGCCCCAGGTGGCGCGGTGGTTCCAGCCGGCGGTGTGGAACTGCAGCATGACCGCCGAGGGCGGGTTGGCCGGATCCACGTAACACTGCACGCTGATCACGCCGTTGGCCGGGATCTCGAAGGAGGCGCCCCCGGAGAAAAAGTCCTGCGCCACCTGCTGCGCGGTGCGCGTCAGGGCGCGCTCGCCGCTGAACACCGGGCCTTCCTTGGCGGTGACGAAACGCGTCGGCTCGCCCGCGTGCTCGACCTTGGCCTGCGGCGGGAAGGCGTCGTCGAACCACACGACCTCGCTGGTCTGCGCCGGAGGCGCCGGCTTGACCTCCGCCGGGTCCTCATACTTCAAGGCTGCCAGGGCGTCGCGGATCGCCTGCTGCTGGGCGGCGATCTCGCGGTCGAGCGCGGCGAGCTGCTGCGACTGCTCATCGCTGGCCAGGCGCAGGATCGGCGGGGTGAGCAGGATGTTGCCGTCCATGGCCGGATCGGCGGCGCTGTTGAAGAAGGCGTAGAGCGAATAAAACTCCTTCTGGCTGATCGGATCGAACTTGTGGTCGTGGCAGACCGCGCAGCCGGCGGTCAGGCCCATCCACACCGCGACGGTGGTATCGGTGCGATCGACGGCGTAGCGAAAAATGAACTCCTCGTTGATCGAGCCGCCCTCGCTGGTGGTGACGTTGCAGCGGTTGAAGCCCGAGGCGATGCGCTGGTCAAGGGTCGCCTCCGGCAGCAGATCGCCGGCGATCTGCCAGCGGGTGAAATCGGCAAACGACAGGTTGTCGTTGAAGGCGCGCACCACCCAGTCGCGGTAGGGCCACATGCTGCGCTCGTTGTCCAGGTGCAGGCCGTGGGTGTCGGCGTAGCGGGCGGCATCCAGCCAATAGCGCGCCATGTGCTCGCCGTAGCGCACCGACTTCAGCAGGCGCTCGACGACCCGTTCATAGGCGTCGGGGCGGGTGTCGGCGAGGAAGGCGTCGACCTCGGCCGGGGTCGGTGGCAGGCCGGTGAGATCCAGGGTGACCCGGCGGATGAGCGTCTCCTTCGAAGCCTCCGGCGACGGCTCCAGGCCCTCGCGGCGCAGGCGGTCCTGGATGAAGGCGTCGACCGGGTTGCGGATGACCGTGCCGGCGGGCTTGGGCACCGCCGGCTTGGCGGGCGGGATGAAGCTCCAGTGCTGCTGGTATTCCGCGCCCTGGGCGATCCACTGGCGGATCGTTTCGATCTGGGCCGGCGTCAGTTTCTTGTGGGATTCCGGCGGCGGCATCAGCTCGTCGGGATCCTGGGTGAGCATGCGCTGGAGGATGGTGCTCGCCGCCGGATCACCGGGTTTCACCGCCTGCACACCGTCCACCACCGCGTACGCGCCCTCGGCCGTGTCGAGCCGCAGGTCGGCCTTGCGCTTCTTCACGTCGAAACCGTGGCAGGCGAAGCAGTTGTCGCTCAGGATCGGGCGGATGTCGCGGTTGAATTCCAGCTTGCCGGCCCCCTGGGCGGAGGCGGCGAGCAGGAGCAGGGCATGGACGGGGGCAAAACGCATCGTCCTCCTAAACGGACCGGCCGGGCGGCGGATTTCAGACGACGGACGGAAGCCGCCCGACGGATTCAGGCCAGAAGTTCGTTCACCACGCGGCCGCCCTGCAGGCCGGTGAGGCGGATGCGACGGCCGCCGCTGACGATGGCGAGGTTGTCGTGATCGAGACCGAGCAGGTGCAGCAGGGTGGCGTGCAGGTCGCGGAAGTGCACCGCGCCGTCGACGACACTGCTGCCGTCGTGGCTGGTTTCGCCATGGGCGTGGCCGGCCTTCACGCCGCCGCCGGCGAGCCAGAAGGTGAAGGCGCGGTGCTGGTGACCGGTTTGATCCTTGTCCTTGCCCGGCGTCAGGCCCGGGCGACCAAACTCACCGCCCCAGACGACGAGGGTGTCTTCGAGCAAACCGCGCGCGTCGAGGTCGTCGAGCAGGGCCGCAATGGGCGCATCGGTGGTGGCGCAGTTCGCGGTCAGGTCGCGGCGATGGTCGGTGTGCTGATCCCAGCTGCCATGGGTGATCTCAATGAAGCGCACGCCCGCCTCGCAGAAGCGCCGCGCCAGCAGGCACTGGCGACCGAAATCGCTGGCCTTGCAGGTGCCGACCGCGTGATTCCGGCCCACCCCGTAGCGTTCGAGCACGGCCTTGGGCTCGCGGCTGAGATCGAGCAGGTCCGGCGCCTCGGTCTGCATGCGGAAACCGAGCTCGAGCGCCTGGATGACGCCGTCGAGCTGGGGGTCGTCGCCACGCGCGCCCTGATGGCCGCGGTTGAGCGACTGGATCAAATCGAGCTGGCGCCGCTTGAGGGCCGGCGGCAGGTGGTCGCCGCGGATGTCGGCGAGGGTGGCGCGGCTCATGTCCTCGCCGTTGACGCCAATCGGCGTGCCGCCGTAGATCGCCGGCAGTTGGGCGGCGGCGTACTCGGCGGGTTTGGCCGTGTTGAAACTGATGAAGCCCGGCAGGTTCTGGTTCTCCGTGCCCAGACCATAGGCCACCCAGGCGCCGAGACTCGGACAGGGCCGCAGGCGGTCGCCGGTGTGCAGTTGCAGCATCGACTGGGCATGGATGCTGGTGTCCGCCGTCATCGAGCGCACAACGCAGAGCTTGTCGGCATGGCGCGCCAGATTCGGCAACAGGTCGGAGATCCACAGGCCGCTGGCCCCGCGCTGGCGGAAGGCGGCGACCGAGCCCGCATGCGGCGTTTTGCCGACCTGCGGTTTGTAGTCGAAGGTGTCGAGCTGGGCCGGGCCGCCGGCCATGTTGAGGAAGATGACCCGGCGGGCCCGCGCGCGCCGCAGGGGCGGACGCAGTGCCAGATCGGCCGGTGCCGCGGCGGCGAGACCGGACAAGGCCAGGTAACCGAAACCGCAGGAGGCGGTGCGGAGCATCTGGCGGCGCGAGAGCGGGTGCATCGGACGAGTCATACGCGCGCTTCAGTCGACATATCGCAGTTCACTGGCCGAAAGCAGGGCCTGACAGAAGGCGGCCCAGGCGTCGCTGCGACCGGCCGGCTCCGCCTCCGTGTCCGACGAGGCGAGCATGAGGTCGGCCTCGCGCAGGAAATCCCGCGCCTGCTGCCGTTCCTCGTCCGTGGGGGCGCGACCGAAGGCGCTGCGGTAGGCGAAGCGCAGCCGGGCCTCGGTGTCGGGGGCGGCGGCCTGGACGCGGGCGGCGAAGCGCTGCGACAGACCGACCACGAAGGGGTTGTTGAGCAGGTAGAGCGCCTGCGTGGCCAGGGTGGCGCGGTCGCGACTGCCGGTGACCGCGGTGGCATCGGGCAGGTTGAAGGGCGTCAGTTCCGGCGGCATCGAATTGCGCAGCAGCAGCAGGTAGAGGCTGCGCTGGCGGCTCGGCTGATGCAGGGGCGGCAGTTCATTGATGAGCACGTCGCGGCCCTGGATGAGCGAGCCCGCGCCGGGCTGGGGATCGAGCTCGCCGGCCGCGGCCAGCATGGCATCGCGGATGGCCTCGGCCTCGAGCCGCCGGCGCTGCTGGTGGGCAAAGCGTGGGTGCTCGCCCGGGCGCGCCGCCAGCTGGTAGCCGCGGCTGAGCACGAGGGCGCGGATCAGGCGTTTGACCGACCAGCCCTCGCGCATGAAGCGCGTGGCGAGATGGTCGAGCAGTTCCGGATGGCTGGGGCGGGCACCGGAAACGCCGAAGTCGTCGGGCGTCGCGACCAGGCCCTGGCCGAAGAGCTGCAGCCAGACACGGTTGACGAAGACACGGGCGGTGAGCGGGTTTTGTCGGTGGGTCAGCCACTGCGCCAGTTCCAGGCGACCGCTCTGCGCCGCGCCCGGGGCCGGGCTGGGCAACGTGGCCGCGCTGAGAAAACCGCGCGGCACGGCCGGGCCAAGGCGTTTCGCCTCGCCGCCGACATGGACCTTGCTGTCCTCGATCTTCTTCGCCTCGCGCACGCCCATGGCGAGCGCCGCCTCCGGCGGCTGCGGAAAGGCCGGCTTGGCCGGGGTGCGCCGCGGCGGGTTGGCGCGCAACACGGCTTCCACTTCCTGGCGCGGCGGCACCGGCGCGGCGGCCTGCAGCACATGCAGGGGCGTCTGCGGCGCGGTCAGGGCCTGGTGCGCGGCCGCACCCCAGAGCGTTTCGCTGCTGCGGAAGATGCCGGCCAGGGCGTAATAATCGCGCGTCGGGATGGGATCGGTCTTGTGATCGTGGCAGCGCGCACAACCGACGCTGAGCCCGAGCAGGCCGCTGCCGACCACACCGATCTGGTCGGCGACGACGTCCATGTCGAAGTTCTCATTCATCGCCTTCGCCGGCTTGGCACCGAGCGCAAGCAGGCCGGTGGCGACCAGCTGGCGGTCGCGCTGCGCCGGCGTCGCGGCGGGCAGCAGGTCGCCGGCGAGCTGTTCCTGCAGAAACCGGTCGTAGGGCAGGTCCGCGTTGAAGGCGGCGACCACGTAATCGCGGTAGCGCCAGGCATGGGGAAAGCTGGCGTTGCGACTGAGGCCGTCGTTGCCGTTCGACTCCGCGTAGCGGGCGACATCGAGCCAGTGACGGCCCCATTTTTCACCGAAGTGCGGCGAGGCGAGCAGGCGGTCGACGTAGGCCGGATCGGTGGGATCGCCGCTGTCGTCCGGCGGTGGCGGCAGGCCGAGCAGGTCGAAGTGCAGGCGGCGGCGCAGCGCGGCCGGGGCGGCGTCCTCGACCGGTGTCTCGCCGGCCTGCTCGAGGGCGGCGAGCAGGAAGCGGTCGAGCGGATCGCGCGGCCAGTCGCCAGCGCGCACGGCGGGCGGCGGCGGATCGGCCACCGGCTGCAGCGACCAGAGCGGTTCCTGCGGCGCCCGCGGCGTGCGGTTTGCCGGTTCCGTGCGCGGGTCGGGCGCGCCCATCTTCACCCATTCGATGAAGTCGTTCACCACCGTCTCCGGCAGGCGCTTTTTCGGGGGCATTTCCAGGCCGTCGTAGCGCACGGCCTGGACGATCAGGCTCGCCTCCGGTTCGCCGGGCACCAGGGCCGGGCCGGAGTCGCCGCCGGCGAGCATTTCCGGCGCAGCATCGAGCAGCAGGTTGCCGCCGATCTTGTCCGCCGCCTGCGAGTGGCATTCGTAGCAGTGCTTGACCAGGGCCGGCCGAATTTTGGCCTCGAAAAAGGCGCGCTGGTTTGGAGTCATGTCCGCCGCCGCCAGCGGCGCAGCCGCGGCGAGCAGGACGGGGACGGAAACCAAGCGCATCGGCCAGATACGGCCGGAGAGAGGGGCGGATTTCAGATGGAGGCAGGAAGCCGGTGGGTGGAACCCGGATCTTTCGGTCCACAGACGGCGCAGCCAGGCGTGGCCGAGCCGAGAGACGCACCTCTTTCGCGGCTCTCCCCTGCCTTAGGCCGTCCAATTCAACATCAGAGCGGCCGCCGGCTCGGTGATGCGGACCGCACGATTGCGATTCAAGGCGACGTTCCAGTGATGGATGCCAATGACCGTCGGCTGGCCGTCCTCGTCCCAAAACAGCAGGGGCGCGCCGCTCTGGCCCTTGAAGGTCTCGACGTCGTAGAGCAGGAAATCGCCGCTGACGCCGGTGAGCACGCCGGCATCGACCAGAAAGCTGTCCCAGGGATCCACCGGAAAGCCGGCGACGCTGACCGCCAGTCGCCGGGCCTGGAGGTCGCGCAGGCGGGCGGTGTCGTAGCAGGCGTAGCGCAACGGCGCGGTGAAGGGCGCCAGCGATTCCGCCACGCGCACCACGCCCATGTCGCCCGCCTCGCGCTGCACGGGCGTGGCGCCGTTGATCCATTCCGTGGTCGTGTTCCAGTAGATCGCCGGCAGGCGTTGCGGCAGGCCCGACCGGCTGCCGCCCAGGCTGACGTGGATCTCGCGCATCCAGCCGCCGTCATGCACGCAGTGGCCGGCGGTGAGGATCGTTTTGTCGCCGATCACCCAGCCCGAACCCACCTTGCGCGCCCCGTCGGGACCCACCATCTGCAACTGCACATGCGCCGACCAGGGGAAGTCGCCAGGCCGGGCCACGCTTGAGAGCGAGGCGCTCAAGTCGGCAAAGGCGGCGGTCCGGGCATCGCGAGCCGCGGGCTCCAGACCGGGCAACGCCGCGAGGGGGGCTGACGCAACCGGAGTCCCCTGCCCTTGCAGCAAGGCATCGCTGCGAAAATTCGCCGGCAGAGCCGCCAGTTTCAGGCCCTCGTTGCCGCGCGGTCGCCAGCGCGCCGCGGCGGATTTCCTGGCAGCCTTCTTGGGAGTCGCCTTGGCGGCATCTTTGGCGGCGGAGGTCTTGGCCATGGAAAAGGTCGTGGGTGCAGGGTGTCAGCCTTGTTCTGGCGGAGGCTGTCAGCTTTGCGGACGCGACGCTGGCGCATCTCTCGCCGGAGGGGCTGTCACCGCCGGTGTGGCACCCCCGGCTGCCGTCTTGGGGCTGGATCGGTCCGAGAGGTTGTTGGGGGGCACCAAGGCGTTTTGCATGCCGGCCAGGGCCGCCTGCTCCTTGAGCAACTGCTGCTGGGCCTTGAGATGGTTCGTCTGCGCGTCGAGCAGGCTTTTCTCCGCCGCCAGTTCCGATTTCTCCCGGTTGACCTTGACATTCACCAGGGTGGGCACGGCGGCCGCGACCGTGCTGGTCACCGTCTTCAGCAGGCCGGTGAAGGCCTTGACCGGACTGGGGCGGTCGATGGTGAAGCCCGTCGGCATGCCATCGACCAGGGTCAGGGCCGTCGTGCTCGCCACCAGTGGCGCCCGGCGGAACGGGAAGTGGGCGACCACGTCGGGATTCGGCACCGTGATCGTTTTGCGCGTGATTAGGTTGGGCTTGTCGATTTCGAAGCGCAGTTCCACCGTGGTGGGCGGATGGAACAGCACGCCGTCACGCTGCAGGGTTTCAAGCGCCACCGGGGCCTGGCTTAGGCCACTGGCCGAGCCAGCGCCAGGCGGCAGCTCGATCTGCACGTCCACGCCGTGGCCGCGCAGGCGTGTCAGCACGCGCTCGCGCTCGTTCGTGACAAAAGGATCGAAGGTGTAGGAAAACGTCGGCATTTTCTCGGCCTGAGTCCTCACGGTCGCGTTTTGCGCGCCGCCGCCGGCGATCTTGAAGACGCTGATCGTCGTGTCGACCAGATCGGTGACGATGCCCGGCGTCTGGTCCGTCGTGTTCAGCTCGACATTCGTCAGCAGGCCCTTGGCATTCACCGTCACCGGCTTGGCGGTCTTGTCATCGAAGAAGGGCTGCTTGGTCCAGGCCAGATGGTAGTCGTGCCGGCCATCGGCGACGAGTTCCGGCGTGACCGTGATTTCGTAGCCGCTGGGATCGGTCTTGCTGGGACCGCCCTGGATCGTCAGCAGGGCCTTCGGCAGCTTGTACCAAAGGCCGATGCGGTCGTGCCTTTCCGGATGGCTGGGATCGACCTCGGTCGAGCGGAACGACGAACAGCCGGACAGCAGGGCAGCGAGCAGGAGAGGACCGGTGAGGTTGGGCAGGGAGCGCATGGCAAAACCTTGTTTGATTTAAGGAATTTGCGCAGCATAGCCAGGCCGGCGGCGCGCGAGCAACACCTTTTGTTAGTCCGGATTCGGATTATGTCGGCTTGGGCATGCCAGCCTGAGGCCGCCGCCGAAAGTCCCCCTTCCCTCGCTTCCGGCCCGCGCGCGGCACTCCGAGGCGTTCCCTCACGCACGAAGGCCTTCATGACCCGCATTCTCGTGGACCAAGGCTTCCCTTGGCAGATCGTCATTCACAGCGTCGACTTCAGTCTTGACCCCCATCGCAGTGCGCGGACTCTGGGCCACGATGCGCACCTCCATCTCACGCTTCGATGACGATGCCCATCGTGAACCGGTCATCGCGCTGTGGCAAACCGTGTTTGGCGACGAGTCTCCGCACAACACCCCCGCGCTTGTCATCGACAAGAAACTGGCAGCCCGCGACGGGCTCTTCTTCGTGGCGCTGCTCGACGGCCGCGTCGTCGGCACTGTCATGGCCGGCTACGACGGGCACCGCGGCTGGCTGTATTCGGTCGCCGTGCATCCAGACCATCGCCAGCAAGGCATCGGCTCGCTGCTGGTCGCCCAGGCGGAGCGCGCCCTGACCGAACTCGGCTGCCTGAAGATCAACCTGCAGGTCCTCGAGAACAACGCCTCCGTCACCGCCTTCTACGCGTCGCTCGGCTATGCCGTGGAACCGCGCGTGAGCATGGGCAAACGCCTTGCACAAAACATTCCTGCGCATGCCCCCTGAGCCCCTCATCCGCCGGGATCTGCCCACCGCGCCGGGCCAGGCCTGGATTCACCCTGCTGACACAGCGCGGGCTTGCCTGATCTTCCTCGACGGCGAGCTCTACACCGACCGCGTGCAGGCTCCCGAAGCCATCGCCGTCGCTCAACAAGCGGGATCGCTGCCACCACTCACCTGCGTCTATCTTCCGAATCGCAGTGCCGCGGACCGGCACGAGTTTTACACCTGCAACGACTGCTTCGCCTCGTTTGTCGCTCTGGAACTGCCACGCTGGATCGAACGCGAGGTGGGGCGATTTGAGCGGTTGTTCCTCTGCGGTCTCAGCTTGAGCGCGCTGCAGGCGATTTTTACCGGCTTGCAGCATCCGAGCCTCTTCGCCGGAGTCCTGGCGCACTCGCCCTCCGCCTGGTGGCAGGACGAGTGGCTGACGGCATCGCTCGACGCTTTGCCCTGCTCGCGCGGTCGTTTCTGGATCAGCGTCGGCACGCATGAACTCCAGGAGCGCGCCGCTCATCCTCCCACGCCTTTGATTCAAAAAACCAGCCAGCTCGCCTCGGTGCGACGGCTGGCCAAGCGCCTGACTGAAGCCGGTCACGACCTGCACCTGCACGAATACGACGGCGGACACGATCCGCAGTGCTGGGGTGCGGAACTGCCACGGGCTCTCGAATGGCTGCTCCAACACCCGTGACCCTGCGCCATCTCCTCTCGCAGCCCCCCTGCCCTTCAGCTCCACAGACCGGTCGAGCGTGCGATCGTTGACGGCTTCGAGCACGGAGTCGGCTAGGGTGCGGGCTCGCTGGTGAGCAGGTTCGTAAGTGCCGGATGGATGAAGTCGTTGGAGCGTCCGATGCGCCTTATTGCGTGCCTGACGATCTTCTCATGTATAGAAAACCGCGGTTTTCTATACATGAGCCAAACTTGATGTTCAAAAAGGGCGGGTTTTGAACTTGGTGCACTTCGGTCGGTCAACCTGTCCCAAACCCGGCGCCCTGGGACAGGGCGCCCTACCTGCCCCCTGCCCTTCAGCTCCACAGGTTCCGGTCGAGCGTGCGGTCGTTGACGGCTTCGAGCACGGAGTCGGCGTCGATGCGGTCGAGGCCTTTCAGGTCGGCGAGGGTGCGGGCGACTTTTAAAATGCGGCCGCGGAACGCGCTCTGCGGAAGGATGCCCGCGAGGCAAGAACGGATCTGCCACAGTAGAAGCGTGGTCAGGGTGATCCAGAAGGGGGTGCGGGTCGGATTTCGATTTGTCAGACAGTTGCACTGACCCCATTACCGAGGATAACTCGCTCACCGCAGCGTCGGTCGAGGTTCTCATACGGGGATGGTCGGGTTTTAACCGCCTCATGTCCAGTCTGAAGAGCGCAGCCAGAATCGTTGCGCCCGCAAGTTGGCAGACCGGGCCCTGCGCGGGGGGCTAGCCCGATCCCCTGGTCGGTGACCCGTCTCTCAAAAGAGCCTTCCGCCTATGGATTCCCAGAGGGATGGAGAGCGCGTCTGCGATTGTCAGGAGCAGGCCTCGTCAAGCCGTTGCCTGACCCCGTTTCCCCGCGGCCTGGATGCGAATGCTGCGTGCCACAATGAAAAAATCAGCGCATCAGGCCATATTGTCATGCAGTTGTATACTGACCCCATTCCCATGTCAAAAATATTGTTCTTGCTGTTATTAAATAAGAGCTAAAGGCATTAGAAGTGCATGCGGGTCTTATTTCTTCCGATCATCTTCGACCAACTGGACAAAGTGCTTAAGGTAGTCAGGCAAGTAATTCATCTCCATTGTGTCGATTTGAGTGTTTATTCCCTCATCCCCTTGCAGTGACACCCGAATGTAGCGATCTCTTCCACTAAAAGCTGAAGTCACGTCCTGCGATTTCTGTTCGAGTTGTTTCCAGAACAAGGACGCGGCGTCCTTACCAAGAACGGAACTGACCCTTTCGAAGTATCGGTCTATCGCGTCTCTCGAATAAAAATTAGCAGGCACTTTCAGCAAAATTGAGTCGCCTGCGTTTTCCAGGTACTCCACGTGCTTAACTTCCTCTGACCTGATGTCATCGAGCATACTATTAACCGTGTCCTCTAACTTTCTTTTTGAGGAATGGTCTAGTCGAAAGATATCTGCTAAGCCTTGGTTCATACGGTACTTCATGCCAAAAGACCCTATGTTCCAGTTTCCCAACCGCTGAAGTGCCGATTCTGGGATCCAAACATCGGCCGATAACGGTGGGAAGCTACCCGTAGCTAGCTGCTTAGCTATAGAAACGTCTCGCTCTGCTGCACCTACACCAGATCTTGCAGTAGAATTGTCAACCTGATCTCGTGAGGTCCCACCAACCTGAACGCCTGGTGTAAAACTGCGATCTGTTAGCGCCTGAGCTTCTTGAGTATACTGCTGCTTCTTCGTTGATGGCCCCATCGGCCAAAATATGACCATGAAATATGCAATGACTGTTGAGGCTGAGAATACAGCCGCAGCCTCCAATATTTTGGTTCGTCGCATGAATTGGCTATCGTTTAGGAACTTTTGCCTTCTGTATCAGTTTGTGCACAGGGGCTTCCGCATCCAAGTCTGCAGCTCCAAATGCATATGCTGTATCGTCACCGATCGTCAATGTCCATTCGTTGCTGTCTTGATTGTAAGTTAAAGCGCCTTGTGGGGCGGACAAGTAACGATTGAGTGATTTGAAGACTATCGCTTGTGCAACATAAGCATTCTCACTTCCAAGGATTGCTCGTAGTGTGGCTTGTAACTGAATTTTTATTGTTTCGCGGCTATTTGCCGGGATTGTGAATGACCAATTTCCATCACCGATTGGAATTAACCTTCTTGACACAATTTCGCACCAACTTTTCAGCATATTTAGGAATGCTGAATCCACGGCCATCACCTCGGTAGCCGTCAGGCCAAACTCTTCCTTCAGGGTCTGCGCGATGCCACTCCTTGGGTTTGTGAGAAGATAATCAATGGTGACAGATGTATAGTTTTTCAAAAGAGCCATTGGTACCTTTCGCCATTGATCAATAGGATAGTGCGTGGGCGCAGCTATTGTTGTTGAGGTTGGCTGGTCGAACCGACCCGTAGATGCTCTTTCGGATAGCTGCTTGGGGCTCGATTCGTGGCCCGGTCCCCGGGGACCGCGCTCGATCGTAGGCGACCCGGACTGCTCGGCGGAGCGTTGCACGATTCCGATGGCACTTCCTGCCATCGCCCCGGCGCATAGGGGGAACATGGCACGCCCCAATAATCCGCGGAGTGCACCATTCATATGTTAACTCGCGCTTTGTGTGGAAACGGGGAAACGGGGGGAAACGGGGTCAGTGCAACTGCTTGACTGATGCACCGAGGATAACTCGCTCACCGCAGCGTCGGTCGAGGTTCTCATACGGGGATGGTCGGGTTTTAACCGCCTCATGTCCAGTCTGAAGAGCGAAGCCAGAATCGTTGCGCCCCCAAGTTGGCGGACCGGGCCCGGCGCGGGGGGCTAGCCCGATCCCCTGGTCGGTGAGCCGTCTCTCAAAAGAGCCTTCCGCAAATGGATTCCCAGAGGGATGGCAAATGTGGGAAAGTGTCCGTCCCTTTATACACCCTAGCAAATGTGGGAAAGTGTCCGTCCCTTTATACACCCTAGCGCAATCCCCGTCCGCCTGGTGGCAGGACGAGTGGCTGGCGACTTCGCTCGACGCTTTGCCCTGCTCGCGCGGTCGCTTCTGGCTCAGCGTGGGCAGCCGTGAAATGGAGGAACACGCCTCGCATCCTCCCACGCCCTTGATTCAAAGGACCAGCCAGCTCGCCTCGGTGCGACGGCTGGCCAAGCGCCTGACTGAAGCAGGTCACGACCTGCACCTGCACGAATACGACGGCGGTCACGATCCGCAGTGCTGGGGTGCTGAACTGCCACGGGCTCTCGAATGGCTGCTCCAACACGCGTGACCCTGCGCCATCCCCTCTGGCGGCCCCTGCCCTTCAGCTCCACAGACCGGTCGAGCGTGCGATCGTTGACGGCTTCGAGCACGGAGTCGGCTAGGGTGCGGGCTCGCTGGTGAGCAGGTTCGTAAGTGCCGGATTGATGAAGTAGTTGTGGCGGCCAATGCGCTGTTTTTGCAGGAAGCCGCTCTTGGTCAGCGCCTCCAGATAGCGGGTGGCGGTGAGGCGTGAGACCTGCAGATCGTTTTCCAGGAACTCAATCTTGGTGTAGGGGTGCGTGAAGAGGTTGTTGATGAGGTCCTGGCTGTAGAACTTGTGGGCGGCGCGGATGCGGTGCTTGTAGTCCATCAGGGCAGTGCGGATGGCTTGGATCGTGCGGATGGCCTGGCCGGCGGTTTCCTCCACGGCAGTGAGCAGGTAAAGCACCCATTCCTCCCAAGCATCCCCGGTGCGGACAGATTGCAGGAGGCGGTAATAATCCGCCTTCGTGCGTACGATGTACCGACTCAAGTAAAGGACGGGGCTGTCCAGCAGTCCTTCTTTCACGAGATAGAGAACGTTGAGGATTCGCCCGGTGCGCCCATTGCCATCATAAAAGGGGTGAATGCTCTCAAACTGATGATGGATGAGGGCCATCTTGATGAGAGGGTCGGCATCAAAGGACTCACGATCATGGATGAAGTGCTCCAGATCACTCATGAGGCTGACGATTTCACTGGCATCTTGAGGCGGCGTGTAAACCGTGCGCCCCAGGCCATCCTTGAGAGCCGTGCCGGGAACCTTGCGCAAGCCGGCATTGTTTTGCTCCAGCACGGATTGGATCTCGATCAGGTGATTGACGGTCAGCAGTCCGCTTGAACGGACGAGCTCATAGCCCCGCCCCAAAGCCTGGCGGTAGCGCAGAACTTCCTTGGCCGCCGGGCTGAGGCGACTGCTGGGACTGAGGTCGTCCTGGAAGAGTTCATCGTGCGTGGTGACGATGTTTTCAATTTCAGAGCTGTCCTTGGCCTCTTGGATGGAAAGGGTGTTGATGAGGATGCTCTGGCGCGGAATGCTGCTGGCGGCTCCCTTCAACTCCGCCAGCCGACGACTTGCCGAAGCCACCTTCTTCAGGATCGCAGGCGTCTCAAAGCGGGACGCGGAAAGTCGTTGCAGGGGTTCAAGAGCGCTCATGGCAGAGGGTGTTTATGAGGGACGACTTTTCGATGCATGGGCAGGAGGACAGGGACCCCAAGGGTCTGGGCAGTCTCGACATGTATAGAAAAGCCGATTTTCTATACATGATGTGAGTCCAATGCTCAAGAAAGCTTTTCTAAGCAACAGCACCCCCTGCCCTCGGCACCCCAGAACAGGGTGCCGCATTACATGGGACAGTGGGGCCTTTCAGGTCATGGCGACAGAGCAGGAGCGCAGGGACATTCCTGCAGGATGACGCATCAGAATGATGCATGTCGGCTCCGCCATGTATACAAAACCGGTGTTTTCTATGCATGAGCCAAAGTTGATGTTCAGAAAGGGCGGGTTTTGAACTTGGTGCACTTCCGTCCTCAAACCTTTCCCGAACCCGGGGGTATGGGGTCAGTGTGCAACTGCTTGACTGATGCACCGAGGATGACTCGCTCACCGCAGCGTCGGTCGAGGTTCTCATACGGGGATGGTCGGGTTTTAACCGCCTCATGTCCAGTCTGAAGAGCGAAGCCAGAATCGTTGCGCCCCCAAGTTGGCGGACCGGGCCCGGCGCGGGGGGCTAGCCCGATCCCCTGGTCGGTGAGCCGTCTCTCAAAAGAGCCTTCCGCCAATGGATTTCCAGAGGGATGGAGAGCGCGTCTGCAGGAAAGGGTCAAGAGTCGATTCTTGACAGCTTCAGCTCCTGCTTCAATGGACGGCGGGCAGGAGTGCCCGCGCTCCCCTCTCCCTCTCCCCTGCCCCTCAGCTCCACAGGTTCCGGTCGAGCGTGCGATCGTTGACGGCTTCAAGCACGGAGTCGGCTAGGGTGCGGGCTCGCTGGTGAGCAGGTTCGTAAGTGCCGGATGGATGAAGTCGTTGGAGCGTCCGATGCGCCTTATTGCGTGCCTGACGATCTTCTCATGTATAGAAAACCGCGGTTTTCTATACATGAGCCAAACTTGATGTTCAAAAAGGGCGGGTTTTGAACTTGGTGCACTTCGGTCGGTCAACCTGTCCCAAACCCGGCGCCCTGGGACAGGGCGCCCTACCTGCCCCCTGCCCTTCAGCTCCACAGGTTCCGGTCGAGCGTGCGGTCGTTGACGGCTTCGAGCACGGAGTCGGCGTCGATGCGGTCGAGGCCTTTCAGGTCGGCGAGGGTGCGGGCGACCTTTAAAATGCGGTCGTGGGCGCGGGCGCTAAAGTTCAGCTCGCCCATCTGGTGTTCGAGGAAGGCGGCGCCCTCGGCGTCGAGTTCGCAGTGCTTCTTGATCAGCCTCGGCGTCATGTGGCTGTTCGTGTGCACGCCGCGGCTGCCGCGGAAGCGCGCGGCCTGGACGGCGCGCGCCTGTTCGACGCGGGCGCGGATGGCGGCCGAGGTTTCGCCGGGTGCGGCGCTGGCGAGCGCGCGCGGATCGACGCGCGGCACCTCGAGATGCAGGTCGATGCGGTCGAGCAGCGGGCCGCTGATGCGCTGGCGGTACTTCTGCACGACGACCCCGCTGCAGCGGCAGGCGCGCTGGGGGTCGCCGTGGAAACCGCAGGGGCAGGGATTCATCGCCGCCACGAGCATGAACGAGGCGGGAAAGGTGACGCTGCCGGCGGCGCGCGAGATCGTCACCCGGCCGTCCTCGAGCGGCTGGCGCAGGACCTCGAGCGTGCTGCGACGGAACTCGGGCAGTTCGTCGAGAAAGAGCACGCCGTGGTGGGCGAGGCTGACCTCGCCCGGCCCGGGATTGCTGCCGCCGCCGAGCAGGCCGGCATCGCTGATCGTGTGGTGCGGCGGCCGGAAGGGCCTCGTGGCGACAAACGACCGGCCCTCGCCGAGCAGGCCGGCAGCGCTGTGGATCTTCGTCGTTTCGATCGCCTCCTCCTCGTCCATGCCGGGCATGATGGTGGCGATACGCTTGGCGATCATGCTCTTGCCGGTGCCGGGCGGGCCGACCATGAGCAGGTTGTGGCCGCCGGCGACCGCGACCTCGACCGCACGGCGGGCGTCGTGCTGGCCCTTCACATCGGCGAAGTCGGTGTCATAGACCGCCGCCGCCGCCAGGCTCTCGGCGGCGCGGCAGGGTTCGGGCGGCAGCTCGATGTCGCCCTTCAGGTAATCGACCACCTCGCGCAGGTGGCCGACGCCGACGATGTCGATGCCGGCGACGACACTGGCCTCGGCGGCGGCGCGTTTCGGCACGAGCAGGCGGCGGCGGCCACGGGCGCGGGCTTCCAGGGCCACCGCCAGCAAACCCCGCACCGGCCGCAGGGCCCCGTCGAGGGCGAGCTCGCCGATCATCGCTGTTTCCGCCAGGAGGGCGATGGGGATCTTGACCCGGTGGGCGATGAGCGAGACCGCGATAGGCAGGTCAAACCCCGAGCCCTCCTTGCGCAGGTCGGCCGGGGCGAGGTTCACCGTCGTCACGCCCTCGTTCATGGCGTAGCCGCAGGAGGCGATGGCGGCGGCGACCCGCTCGCGGCTTTCGCGCACGGCGACATCGGGCAAGCCGACGATGCAGATCTTCGGATTGCCACCGCCGTCGTGGGACTCGATCTCGACCTCAACCGCATTGACGCCGGCGAGGGTGGCGGAATAGGTGCGGGCAACCATGCGCCACCATCCTAGAGGAAAGGCGCAAACAGGCAAGCCGGAATCCCTACTTGGCGTCGTGAATGAGTCGACCGCCCAGCCAGGTCTTCAAAACCTGGGTGTGCGGCAGGTCGTCGAGCGGGCAAAGCAGGGGGTCGCGGTCGACCAAAATCAAATCGGCGAATTTGCCGGGCTCGATGGCGCCGGTGTACTTCTCGAGCTTGAGCAGCCAGGCGTTGTTGGTCGTGTACAGGCGCAGGGCCTGCTCGCGTGTGAGGGCGTGTTCGGGATGCACCGGCTGCTCGAGGCCGCGCGCCTGGCGGCTGACCGCCGTCCACAGGCCGAGCCAGGGGTTGTAGGGATTGATGCTGCGCAGCGAGCCGATTTTCTGCATGTGATCGCTGCCGCCGCCGACCACGAGGCCCTGCTCAAAGCACGAGCGCAGGGGCTGGAACAGGGCCATGCGCTCGGCGCCAAAGTGCTGGGTCAGGGTGCGGCCGTCGAGGTGCAGCCAGATCGGCTGCAGATCGACGCAGACGCCGAGGCGGGCGGCCTTGGCGATCGATTCCGGACTCATGAAGTTGCAGTGGGTGATGCAACTGCGGCTGTCGCGGATGGGGAACTCGCGGTTGACCTCCTCATAGGTGTCGACCAGCAGGCGCACCGCACCGTCGCCGACCGAGTGGGCGGTGAACTGCAGGCCGGCGCCGGCGATTTTGGCGACGAGTTGGCGCAGGCGCTCGGCGGGGATCTTTTGTTCGCCGCGGTAGGCGGGATCGCGGATGCCGTAGGCGTCGCTGACGCCCCAGGGCAGGCCCATCAGAGCGCTGCCGGTGAGCATGCCGCCGTCGAGGAAGACCTTGGTGCCGATGATCTGGAGCAGGGGATCGGGGCGGGTGAGGGGATGCTGGAGGATTTCCTCGACAGCCCGCTCCGTGGCCGGCCACAGACCGAGAGGGCTGAAGCTGGCCGACAGGCGCAGGCGCACCGGCAGCTCACCGGCGTCGCGCATTTTTTGGTACAGCTTCATCGCCGAGGCCCCGGCGCCGCGGTCGGCGACCGTGGTGAGACCGACCGCGCTGTAGTCGCGAAACAGCTCGAGCGTGCGCCGGTAGGTGTCCGCCTCGGTGGGTGACTTGCGCCGGACTGTCGCCTTCAGGCCCGGGCTGTAGCCACGCAGCAGGCCCGTGGGTTCGCCACTGGCATCGGTCTCGATCTTGCCGGGGTGACCCTCGGGCAGGCGGAAGTCGCGGTCGATGCCGGCGAGCTTCAAGGCCAGGCTGTTGAGCATGGAATCCGGGCCGGTGGAGAAGACGACCGGGTTCGCCGGGGCAGCGGCATCGAGTTCGGCGCGGGTCGGGTAACGCTTTTCCTCCAGGCGGGTGATGAAGACCTGGCGCAGCGACAGCAGATCGCCAGGCTGACTGACGGCGGCGCGCGCCTTGAAGTAGGCGAGCACGTCGGCGATGCGCTGCATGTCCGGCAGTTCGTGATCGAACTCGGTCATCGCCGCGCCGGGATGCACGTGCGAATCCATCAGCCCGGGCATGAGCGTGCGGCCGCCAAGATCGAGCACCTGGGTCGTCTCGCCCTTGAGCGCGAGCACCGCGTCATTGGCACCGACGGCGGTGATGCGACCGGCCTCGATGGCGACCGCTTCGGCGATGCGCGACTGCGGGTCGAGGGTGAGGACGCGGCCGTGGTGCAGGATGAGGTCGGGCGCGGCTGCGAGGCTGGCGGCGGTGGCGAGCAGCAGGAGAAGCGGGCGGTGCATGGCCAAACCAACGCATTGGCGGCGGCCTTTCCTGCCAAGGCTCAGCGCTTGGCCCGCGGTCCGGCCAGCACGCGCGCCAGCCAGTCGCGCAGTTGCCGCCGCTCGGGCAGGTCGCGCAGCACCCAGGCATCGCTGTGGTTGCGGAAGGGCAGGGGGACGAAGGTCCAGTCGCCCTCGACCCCGCTGCCGCGCAGCCAGGCCTCGGTCGCGGCGGTGCCACCACCCTCCTGAATGATGAACTGCGGCCGGCCGCGCAGGCGGGCCAGCCGCTGCAAGGCCGAGTCGCGGTCGGCATCCGGGTAGGGCCAGCTGCGCACACCGTCGTAGTGGCTGTGACAGAGGAAGGCGCGCCAGAGACCGGCGATCGTGTCGTCGTGCAGTCCGAGGTGGTTGCAGGCGATGCTGCCGCGCGAAAACCCGCAGAGCACGACACGCTCGGGATCGCCGCCAAAGCGTGCGCAGGCCTCGCGTACCGCCTCGACACAGTAGCGTTTCGAGGCCTCGAGGTCGCCCCACCAGCGGGTCGCGGGTCGCCAGCCCTCCGGACCCGACTCGACGAAGGGCAGGCAGAGCCAGAGAAAACCGCGGCCGCCGCTGGCGCCGTAGCCGAGGCGGCAGCCCTCGGGCAGGCCGTCGCAGGTGTCGCCATGGGCGTTGCGGTAACCGCCGTTGCCGGGCCACTCAACCAGCACCGGCAGGCGGACCCCGGGTTGCCAGTCGGTCGGCAGATAGAGCGTGTGGCGGACCGCGCTGTTCTGCCAGCCCGGCGCCTGCTGCCAGACCCGGCGACCGGCGGCGGGTTCGGCCGTCTCAACCGCCGGCACCACCAGGTCGGGGGCAACGCTGCTGAGATCGGGCAGGGCAACGGTCTGGGCGGACAACGAAGCGGTGGCGCACAACCAGCCGACCGCCTGCAACCCGCGACACGGCCTAACGAGGGAGAGTAAAAAGCGGTGCATCGCAAAATAAGCACTGTCCAAAGCAGTATTTATTATTAAATTGCTGAAATTTGTCGATTCTTCTCATGATGACCTCCCGACTCTCCCTCTGCCTTGGCGCCCTGCTGACCCTGCCGGCGCTGTTGACCGCTCAGGAGCCGGCGGCGGATTCGCCGCTGAAGCGCTGGTTCATGCAGGATTACATGCTCGGCGACTGGGGGGGGCTGCGCACCGATCTCGCCGATCAGGGCATCGGTCTTGAGCTGTTCTATGTCGGTTCGGTGCCGAACAACATCTCCGGCGGCATCCGCCATGGCGCGATCTACCAGAGCGGCCTGCTGATGGCGCTTGATCTCGACGCCGAGAAGCTGGTGGGCTGGGAAGGCGGATCCTTTCACACCGCCGCGGTCTGGCTCAACGGCCAGCCGTTCTCGGAGCAGTATGTCGGCGACCTGAACAAGACGAACCTCGTCGATTTCCCGGCCGACTTCCGCCTCTGGCAGATGTACTTCAAGCAGGAGCTGTTTGACGGCAAGTTCTCGATCAAGGCGGGCATGATGAGTGTCGACCGCGACTTCATCCTGCCGGAGATGTACAACAGCCTGGCGTCGATCAACTTCCTCAACCAGACCTTCTTCTTCCCGACGCTGGCCTTCAACCTCTACGACATTCCCGGTTTCCCCAAGGGCTCGCACTCGCTGCCCTCGACGCCCTACGGCGTGCCGGCGGTGGTGATGAACTGGCAGCCGCTCGACTCGCTCTACCTGCGCGCCGGTATTTATGACGGTTTCCCCGATGAAACCGGCCCGGGCACGCGCATCCAACTGCACAGCCAGGAAGGCGCGCTGATGTACTACGAGCTCGGCCTGCGCCGCAACATGGCGGAGGGCGACACCGGTCTGCCGGGCAGCCTGAAGGTCGGCGGCTACTACCACACCGACGAGTTCTACGACGTCTACGACACCATTGCCTCCCTGTTTCCCTTCGGCCTGAGCAACGGTCCGACCACCCACGACGGCAACTACGGCTTCTACCTGCTCGGCGAGCACATGCTCTGGCGTGAGACCACCCACGAGGATCCGGCACAACAGGGCATCACCGGGTTCTTCCGCCTGAGCGCGGCGCCGCCGGACCGCAACCTCACCGAGTTCGGCGTCGACGGCGGCCTGGTCTTCAAGGGCCTGATCCCCGGGCGCGACTACGACACGCTCGGCCTCGCCGGCTCCTACCTGCGCATGAGCCGCGACGTCAAACGCGCCATGGAGGACGTGAACAAGATTCTGCCGTTCTTCGAAGTCGTCGATTACGAGGCGGTGGTGGAGCTCAGCTACAAGCTGCAGCTGGCCGCCTGGTGGACGCTGTCGCCCAACCTGCAGTACGTCATGCATCCGGGCGGCTCGGGCGCCATCCCGAACGCCTGGGTATTCAACATCCAGACGACCCTGCGCTTCTGAGCCGGCGGCGGCTCAGTCGGCGGGGCGGATGGCTTTCCAGAAACCGCGCGCCAGCAGGCCCAGCGTGGAGAAATAGCCGGTGGCGATGTCGGAGGTGAGGAAGGCCAGGTAGACGTCGTTCGACGGCCAGCGGCTGTTGGAGGCGAAATACATCGGCTTTTCCGTGCCGCGATACTTCGACTTGTGGAAGGCCAGACCGTCGAAGTTGTAGATCTCGCCGCCGTAGCGCCGGCTGATCTTGAAAAAGGCGTCGGTCATGAAGTCGTCGGCAAACCGCCCCTGCTCCAAATGGGTGAAGGGGCAGAGGCAGAGGTTGAGCAGCTCGACACCCTCCGGCTTGAAGACGTCCATGGCGGCCATGTGGATGGCCGTGGCCAGTCGGCCGTAACGGGCCTCGTCGCAGCGCACGGTGTTGGCCGAGTAACCGACGATCCGGCCGTCGCGGTACATCGGGTCGTAAAAGACATAGCCGACCGCCGTGCCGGCGCGGTCGAAGGCGACAAATTTGCGCACGTCCGGTTCGGCCCTATAGACCGGCCGGCGGGCATAGACCCAGATCTCGCGGTCGTTGACCTTCTTGCCCTGCATCCAGCGGGCGGACAGCGCCTGCAACTGCTCGACCGGCACGCCGGCGATGTCGACCTCGCGGATGTCCAGGCCCTCGCGGCGCGCCTCGTTGCGGGCGCGCTTGATGAGGTCGAGCTCCTTCCAGTTGCCGGCCGTGTTGTAGGTTTGCACGGCCAACTCCGGTTCATACCCGACGCAGTTCGCCTTGAAGCCGAACTGGCGCAGCACGGTGGCGCAGGCCTCGGAAACCACGCCGAACACCGCGGAGGGATGCTCGCTCAGAAAGTCGGTCAGCAGGGCCGGCAGATCCTCCGGCGCGCAGACCGGATCGGTGAGGACGATGCGCCGCGGCTGGCGGGCGAAGACGGGGTGCAGGGCGGTGACGAAGGCGATGTAGCCGCGCTCGTGAACGTAGTACTCCATGCCCTGCTGGAGGGTCGCATAGGAAAGCGCCTCGCGCCCGTGCCGGCGCAGGAAAGGGGAGAGCAACTCCCACTTGGCGTCGGCAGCGAGGGTTCGGGCTGCATTTCCGAGGATTGACCGCATGAATCAAAAAGCTTGGGGGCGCACATCCTAAACACGAAGGCGGGTCACGCCAAATGTTTTAAAAGCCATTCGGTGGTCGCCTGAAAAACCCGCTCGCGATGCCGGTCGAGATGACCGACATGACCGTTGCCCTCAATGATTTCCAGGCGCTTCTCGCAGGTGAGGGCCTCGTGCAGCCGGTGGGCGGTGCTCGGGGGGTCAAGCTGGTCGTCGGCCCCCCAGAGCACCAGCGTCGCCGCACGCACGGCATGGACCCGGCGGATCGTGTTGACAAAGAAGGCCTGGGCGGCACCGGGCAGGGGGAAGTTCTGGAAGGCGTTGAGCTTGCCCGGGTCGGTGCGCAGGCGGGCGTTGATCTGCGGATCCGAGGCCAGCGGCACCTCGTCGAGCAGCTTGACGATGGAAATGCGCAGGTCGGCGCCGGTGACAAGTCGCTTCAGCCAACCGAGACCGCACATCAGGCCCATGCTGAGGGTGACCGACCAGGGCAGGGTGTTCATCACCGTCGCATCCAGGGTCACAAGCGCCTTCCACCGCGGGTCTCTGGCCGCCGCCTCCAGGATCGCCGTGCCGCCCGAGGACAAACCGAAGGCGCCGATGCGCGCGGCATCGACATCGGGACGGGTCGCCAGGTAATCGAAGGCCGCGCCGAGATCGGCGACCCACTCGCGGATGTTGACATGGTAGGGACGACCGCCGCTGGCGCCGTGGCCATGCATGTCGAGCAGCAGGCTGGAAATGCCCTCAGCGGCGAGGTGGGTGGCAAGCTCGTGGTAGTTTTCCTTGAACTCACCGGCGCCGTGACTGACCACCAGCACCGGCCGGCGCCCGACGCCGCGCCCTGGAACAAAGCGGGCGCAAAGCGTCGCTCCCAGACTCGAAAAGTGGACAATTTCCCCGGTGTCGCCCGCGGACGACGCAGCCGGATTCAAGTCTGAATTCATGTCGCGAGTCGATGCCAAAAGGCCGCGACAGTCAAACTGGCACAACACCGGCGTCTTGCCAAGAACGCTTCGGAAACATTGACCTTTGAAGAATTCGGTCGATCTTATAATTATATTGGCTTTTCCAGGTTGCTTCAGACACGCTTGGTGGTCTTCGCAGCCCCACCGTTTCGCGCCATCCCGTACGCCGCCTTTTTTCCATGGAGCAGAATCCCGCCCCCCCCCTGCCGCTGAACTCCTCCGCCGGTGAACGCCTGAGCATGGTCGTCTGCCGCAACAGCCAGGGTGCGGAAGTGCGGGCGACCCTGCACCGCCTGACCCGGTACATGGCGGTGTTCGAGGTGTACAATCCGTACAGCATCCTGCAGCTGTCGGAAGTGCTGCACGACTTCCGCATCACCATGAACGACCGCCTCGTGTACTCGGGGCGCGCCGTCATCGCCAACCTGGTGAACACCGGGATCATGCTCATCCTCGAGGCCTCGCTGTCCGAGGAGGGTTGGATCGATGTCGACATCTTTTCGCCGGTGCGGCAGAGCGACCGCCTGGGCAGCGAGTTTGCCGAGTTCCTCAAGGAGACTGAGAAGATCTACACCGTCCAGCCGGAGTTCAAGCTGGTGGTGGCGGACATGCAGACCCTGCTGTCCGACCTGCGCCGCTGGATGGAGCAGGTCGAGCTGGGCGTGCGCTCGCTGCCGACCGGCGACCGCATGGAGGCGGAGCGCGAGATTCTGGTCAAGCTGCAGGAGCCCATCGTGCCGGCGGTGTACCCGCTGATGAAGCGCTTTGAGGAGGCGGCGAGCTCGATCGCCCCGGAAATTCAGCCGGTGCACCGCAGCTACATCCAGCGCCAGCTGCACCCGCTCGTTCTCTGTGCGCCCTTCGTCTACCGCACCTTCCAGAAGCCGCTCGGCTACGCCGGCGACTACGAGATGGTCAGCATGATGCTGCGCGACCCCTACGAGGGCAGTTCGACCTTCGCCAAGCTGATCAACAAGCTGTACCTGGAGATTCCGCCGGTCATCGCCCACCGCAACCGCATCACCTACCTGGTCGAGCAGCTGCACGCGGAGACCGAGCGCGCGCGCTCGGAGGGCCGGGTGGCGAGGGTCTACAACCTTGGCTGTGGCCCGGCGCAGGAGGTGCAGAATTTCCTCAGCACCGACCCCATCTCGGACGAGACCGACCTGCTGCTGCTCGATTTCAACGACGAGACCCTGGTCAACACGACGCGCGTGCTCGAGGACCTGCGCACACGCCACCGCCGGCGCACCGGGCTGAAGCTGGAGAAGAAATCCGTGCACCAGATCCTCAAGGAGGCCGGCCGGCCGGTGGCAGGCGCGCGCGAGGGCTACGACCTCGTCTACTGCGCCGGCCTGTTCGACTACCTCTCCGACCGCATCTGCCGCCGCCTGCTGGAGATCTTCTACAGCATGGTTGCCCCGGGCGGCCTGCTCATCGCCACCAACGTCCACCCGAGCAACCCCTGGAAGAACTGGATGGAATACCTGGCGGAATGGCACCTGGTGTACCGCGACGAGGAGCAGTTCCTCAAGCTGGCGCCGGAGCGTGCGCCCAAGGGTGCCGCCACCGTCAAGGCCGACCCGACCGGCGTGAACATCTTCCTCGAGGTGCGCAAGCCCGCCAAGACCTGAGCCCCGTCCCACCTCCGTGCCCGACGCCATCCTCAGGAGCTTTCAGGACTACGAGCGCGACATCCGCGTCCGGAACTTCCGTCTCTGCGGCATCCTGGCGACGGTGTTCATGCTCGCGGGCGCCTCGCTCGACTGGATGGTGTACGGCCGCGAGGGGGTGGCCGCCTTCCTGCATCTGCGCGTCATCAGCTCGGTCTTCCTGATTGCCATCTGGTTCCTGCTGATGACCGAACTTGGCCGGCGCCTGCACCGGCTGCTTGGCATCGCCATGGCCCTGCCGCTGATCTTTTCCATTTCCTGGATGATCTACTCGCGCGAGGGCGCGCAGTCGCCCTACTACGCCGGCCTCAACCTGGTCATGCTCGGCGCCGCCGTGCTCATGCGCTGGACGCTGCTCGACAGCATCATCGTCGTCCTGCTCACCCTGGCCTCGTACCTGGTCGCCTGCTTTGCCCACGGCCCGCTGGTCAGCCACAGCATCCTGTACAACAACCTGTACTTCCTGACCGTCACCGGTGTCTTCACCACGGCCGGCACCTGGTTCTACAACCGCATCCGCTTCAGCGAGTACATCCTGCGCCACCGCCTCGACGAAAACCGCGCCGCGCTGGAACAGGCCAACGCCAGGCTCGGCGAGTCCAACAGCAAACTCGAGGACATCAACCTGCAGCTCGAGGACTCCAACCAGAAACTGCGCGAGCTCGACGAACTGAAGAGCCGCTTCTTCGCCAACATCAGCCACGAACTGCGCACGCCGCTGACCCTGCTCATCGCCCCGCTGGAGACCCTCATCAGCCGCGGCGCCAGCATGACCCGCGCCGAGGTCGACGAACTGCTCGACACGATGCACGGCAACTCCATGCGCCTGCTCAAGCTGATCAACGACCTGCTCGACCTCGTGCGCCTGGAATCGGGCAACATTCAGATCAAGAAGGCCGCGGTCTGCATTGAGGACTTTGTCAGCGGCCAGATCAACGCCACCCGCAACGTCGCCGCCGACAAGCACGTGGCCCTGCAGTCCTGGTGCGAGGACGGCCTGGGCCGGGTCCTGCTCGACTCCGACAAGCTCGAGCGCATCTGCCTCAACCTCATCTTCAACGCCCTCAAGTTCACGCCCGCCGGCGGCCGGGTCGAGTTCAACGCCGAGCGCGAGGGCGACTGGCTGCGGCTCGAGGTCAAGGACACCGGCGTCGGCATGTCCAAGGACCAGCTCGGCCGCATCTTCACCCGCTTCTGGCAGGCCGACACCTCCTCGCGGCGCAAGTATCAGGGCATGGGCATCGGCCTGGCGCTGGTCAAGGAACTCGCGGAGGCGCACGGCGGCAGCGTCGAGGCGCAGAGCGAGGAGGGCAAGGGCACGACCATGATCGTGCGCCTGCCCTTCGAGGCCGCGCCGCTCGACGCCCCCGAGCCGGAGCCGAGCTTCGAGGCCGCCGCCATCGAGCAGCTGCCCGAGGAGCAGGGCGAGTGGATCAGCGAGCTGTACCGCCGCGCCGAGCTGTTCCCGGCCATCACCTCCCTGCAGGCGACGATCCGGCCGGTCGAAACCGGGGTTCATCTCAGCCGGCGCAAGCCCAAGCTGCTCATCGCCGACGACGAGCCCGACATGCTGCGCTTCCTGCGCAACCAGCTCGGCACCTACTTCGACATCCTGGAGGCGGTCGACGGCCTGCAAGTGGTCGAAAAGGCGGCCCAGTTCCTGCCCGACCTCATCCTGACCGACATGATGATGCCGGAGAAGGACGGCCTGCAGGTCTGCCGCGAGCTGCGCGGCCGCACCTCGACGCGTTCGATCCCGATCGTCCTGCTCACGGCGCGCGCCGATGAAAAGACCAAGATCGACTGCCTGGAGGCCGGGGCCAGCGACTTCCTCGCCAAGCCGTTCTCGCTGACCGAACTCTGCGTCCGCCTCAAGAACCTGGTCGACAACCACCTCTACCAGAAGCAGCTCGCCGAGCAGAAGCAGCAGCTTGAGGCCGCCTTCGAGCAGATCAAGGAAACCGAGGCGCTGGTCGTGCGCAACGAGAAGCTGGCCTCGCTGGGCAAGCTCAGCGCCGGCCTCATCCACGAGATCAACAACCCGCTCAACTACGCCAAGCAGGGCCTGTACAGCCTGCGCCGCATCGAGCAGGTGCTGCCCGAGGACGAAAAACCCGACTTTGTCGAGACCCTCGGCGACATCGAGCACGGGGTGGACCGGGTCGCCCGCATCATCGCCGACCTGCGCGGCTTCTCGCGCACCACCCACGAGTTGAGCGCCGTCTTCCAGCTGAAGCCGACCGTGGAGGCGACCCTGCGCTTCTTCGGCCACGCCTTCAAGGAGGGGGTCGGCCTGGAGGTGGAGATCCCCGAGGGCATCGAGCTGCGCGGCGACAGCAACCAGATCGTTCAGGTGCTCATCAACCTGACCCAGAACGCCATGGACGCGATGAAGACCAAGATCTACCCCGAGGGCGACGGGCCGAAGATCCGGGTCAGCGCCGAGGCCCTGCCGGACCGGACCGTGCTGCGCTTCCGCGACAACGGGCCGGGCATCAACGACGACTTGCGCCACCGCATCTTCGATCCCTTCTTCACCACCAAGGACGTCGGCGAGGGCATGGGCCTGGGCCTGTCCATCTGCCACCGCATCATTGCCGACCACGGCGGCCACATTGACATCCGTTCGCGACCGGGGGAATACTGCGAGTTTGTGTTGGAGTTTCCCCACGTCGAAGCGATTCTTCCCGCCAACGACCCCTGAACCGCCACCCATCCACCATGCAAACCGCACACGACTACAAACGCTACGCCGTCCTCTATGTCGACGACGAGGAGATGGCCCTGAAGTACTTTCAGAAAACCTTCGGCGCCGAGTTTCGTGTGCTGACGGCCATCAATGCCGCCGAAGGCCTCAAGCTGATCGAGGAGATGGGCGAGGAGATCGGCGTGCTGCTCACCGACCAGCGCATGCCCGGCCAAAAGGGCGTCCAGCTGCTCGAGCGCGCCCGCCAGCTGCGGCCGAAGATGGTGCGCATGATGATCACCGCCTACGCCGATTTCGGCGTTTCGGTCGACGCCATCAACCTCGGCAACATCTTCCGCTACATCTCCAAGCCCCTGCAGGTCGAGGACATGCGCAACACGCTGCGCCGCGCCATGGACTTCTACCTGCTGCAGAAGGAGCGCGACGAGCTGCTGCGCGAAAAGCTGTCGGTGCTGCAAAGCATGGTCATCACCGACCGCGTCATCAGCCTCGGCGTGCTCGCCTCCGGCATCTGCCAGAGCCTGCGCAACCCGCTTGACGCGGTGAACACCTTCCTCAACCTCGTGCCGGCCCGCCTGCGCGAGGAGGAGATCGAACTCGACCGCCTGCGCGACCCCGGCTTCTGGCGCGACTTCCATGGCCAGGTGCTGGAGCAGACGCGGCGCATCTCCCAAGCCATCGGCGTGCTCGACGCCAATGGCGGCAGGGAGCTGGAGGATGTGGAACCGGCCGCCCTGGTGGCCCGCTGCATCGAGACGGCCCGCGCCGCCGCCACCGCCAAGGGCGTGCGCCTGGAAAACACGATTCAGGGCCCGCTGCCCATCCTGCGCGCCAACCCGGCCCGTTTCACCCGTCTCTTTGAGGTGCTGCTGGCCAATGAGATCGAGCTGCTCGGCGAGGGCAAGTCGGTCACCATCACCGCCTCGGTCAACCGCATGGGCGAAACGCCGGTGAGCATCGCCTTCGAGATCCGCGACGACGGCCCGGGCCTTCCCCAGGAGGCGCTGCGCCCCATCTTCGACCCGTTCTGCATCCGTCCGGAAGGCACGGAAAAGTTTGGCCTCGACCTGCTCGGTGTCTACTTCCTCGTCCACCACCATGGCGGCCACATTGAGGCCGACAGCGCGCCCGGCGAAGGCACCACCTACCGGATTGAGTTCCCGCTGCTCGTCGAGACCGATGCCCAGGCCTCGAGCAGCCGCGACTTCGTCACCAAGGTGCTCATGAATGACGCCCTTTGGGAACGCCTGCTCGCCGGCGACTGACTGGCGCGAACGCAAAAAAACGGCCGCCTGGAAACAGGCGGCCGTTGTCGTTGAATTTGTGGCGGAGGATTACTTCTCGATGCCGAGCAGCTCGACTTCGAACACCAGGGTTTCGCCCGGGCCAATGTCGGCGCCGGCGCCGTTGTCGCCGTAGGCGAGTTCCGACGGGATGAAGAGTTTGTACTTGGAGCCGACGGTCATCAGCTGCAGGGCTTCGGTCCAGCCCTTGATGACTTCCTGGACGCCGAAGGTGATCGGCTGGCCGCGCTCAACACTGCTGTCGAACACCTTGCCGCTGAGCAGGGTGCCGTGGTAGTGGACGTTGACACGGTCGGTGGCGGCCGGCTTGGCACCGTCGCTCTTCTTCAGGACTTCGTACTGGAGACCGCTGGCGGTGGTGACGACACCCTCACGCTTGCCATTTTCGGCGAGGAACTTGGCGCCGGCGGCCTTGGTCTCGCCCGCCTTGGCCATCTGGGCCTTCTCCATCTCGGCCTGCTTGGCCTGCATGACGGTCTCAAAGGCCTTCATGGCAGCCTCGAGCTCCTCCTGCGTGTACTTCGAGGGCTTGCCCTCGAACTTGTCGCGCATGGCCTGGAGGAAGGAGTCGAGCTCAACCTCCACACCCTGCTGTTTGAAATTGTTGGCGATGTTGCCGCCGATTTGGGAACCGATGAAGTAGCTGACTTTGTCCATGGGAGCTTTTGTCGCGGCGGGCTCCTTGGCGGAGTCGTTCTGCGCGGGGAGTTGGGCTGCGGCCACCAGGGTCGCGCAGACAAGGGTGAGGGTGGATTTCATGAGGCGGCGAGATTCGGGGCGAAGCTGCAGGCGGTCAACCGAAGAAAAGGGCCGGTTTGGCGATTTTGCCGGGCTCAGGCGCGGCGTGCGCGACCGGCCTTGGCGGGCTTGCCGCCGCGGAAACGGCAGCGCACGACGGTCTCCCAGCCGGGGGCGGAATCGATGTTCAAGCGCGCGCCGATGATGTTGGCGCGGTGGCGCATGACCCGCAGGCCGATGCCGTCCGACTTGGCACCGTTGGGATCGAAACCGATGCCGCGGTCGCGGACCTCGAGCACGCAATCGCCGTCGTGGCGGGCAAGAGTGAGCTTCACCAGATCGGATTTCGAGTGGCGGATGGCATTGCTGAGCGCCTCCTGGGCGATGCGGTACAAATGGGTCTCCTGGGCGGCGTCGAGGGCGCGCACGGAGGAGTCGATCTCGGTGATGCACTGAATCTGGCCGCCGGCATTGGCGTGCTCGGCCAGCAGCAGCAGGCCGCCGGCCAGGCCGCGGTTGCGCACGGCGGCGGGCGACAACCCGTGCGAGATGCGCCGGGCCTCGCGCACGGTCTCGCGCAGGATCTCGTACACGCGCTCGCCGTCCTGGCGCTGGCGACCCTCCAGGCCCTGGTTGAGCATCTCCAGCATCGCCGCCGCGCCGGTCAGCATCTGGCCGAGACCGTCATGCAGGTCGTTGCCAATGCGGGTCTGCTCGTCCTCGACCACGCGCACCAGCTCCGACTCCAGGCGCATGCGCTCGGTGACGTCGATCGCCGTGGTGACAAAGCCGTCGGGACTGCCGTCCGGCCGGTGCAGGATGGAGGTCTGCGCCTCGGCATGGCAGATGCTGCCATCCTTGCGGCGGAAACGGAAGGGATCAGCAATCCAGTCGGCCTCGCCGCTGAGCAACTGCTCGATGCGCTCGCGCGCCAGCTCGGCCTGCGAGGGCTCGAGGTTGTACAAATTCCACACCACCTGGCCGCGCAACTCGTCGGCACGGAAACCCGAGATGCGTTCGGCGGCGCGGTTGACGCCGCGGATGATGCCCTGGGCGTCGAGGATCAGGATCATGACGCTGGCATCGCGAAACAGGGCCTCGTAGAACTGGCTTTTCTGCCAGAGGTTCTGCACCGCCTGCTTCTGCGGCGTGATGTCGGTGAAGACGATGACCCCGCCGGCATGACGCCCCTCAGGGTCCTGAAAAAAAGTCGGCGCCGCCTGGGTGTGCACTTCCTGACCCCCGGCCCGCTGCAGGACCAACTCCAGCGTGCGCCGGCGGTTCGGCTCGCGCACGGCCTGCTCCAGCTGCTCGGCGACGTCCGTCCGCGTCGCTTCGGCGCAGAGCTCGAGCAGCGGCAAGCCCAGCAGGCTGGCCTTGGTGCGTCCCAGCAGGCGGGCGAGCCGGCGGTTGACCGCGGTGAGAGCGCCTGCGCTGTCCACGAAGGCGACTCCCGTTGTGTTGTTCTCAAACAACCCGTGGTGATGAGCCTCCGCGAGCCAGGTCTCGCGCTTGCGTTGCCGCCCCGGTCGTGCCGGCTGCCCCTGGCTGGAGGAAGGCTTCATGGCGGCAACGGGGTCAGGTGTCGTCTTCGGCCCACTCGGCCATGAGCCGGCCGAGCTTGCGCTTCAGGCCGACCTTGCCGGCGGCCGACAGGCGGTCGATGAACAGCACGCCGTTGAGGTGGTCGATCTCGTGCTGAAAGGCGCGCGCCAGCAGGCCGTCGCACTCCCAGGTGTGGCGGGCGCCGTCGAGGGTCTGAAAGCTGACCTTCACCGCGATGCTGCGGCGGATGTCGCCGCGCAGGCGCGGAAAGCTGAGGCAACCCTCCTCGCCGGTCTCCTTGTCCTTGCCGAGCTCAAGCACCGGATTGAGGAAAATCACCGGCATGTGCTCCGGCATCTTCGCCGGCGCACCATCGATGCGCAGGAAGGTCACGCAGTCGGGGTTGTGCGAGACGTCGATGACCGCGAGCTGCAGATCGACCGCCACCTGCGGCGCGGCCAGGCCGACGCCGTTGGCGGCATTCATCGTCTCAATCATGTCATCGGCCAGGCGGCGCACCTCGGGGGTGACTTCCTGGACGGGGCGGCACTTGGCGCGCAGCACGGGCGCGGGATAACGGACGATGGGCAGGATCATGCGGTTTTCCCAATAAACCCCATCCTGCGGCTTCCTTCACCCTCTTTCTTTCGCGCCGCAGCCCCGGCCGCACTGACGGTGCGGCCGGGGCGGGGCGAAGCTCAGAGACCCTTGTCGGTGACGGCGCCCTCGCTGGCGCTGACACAGAGCTTGGCGTACTTGGCGAGCACGCCGCGGGTGTAGCGCGGCTTGGGCTGCTTCCAGGCCTTGCGGCGCTCGGCGAGTTCCTTGGCCGGCACGCCGAGGGTGATGGCGCGCTTCTCGGCGTCGATGGTGATCGAATCGCCGTTCTTGATCAGGGCGATCGGGCCGCCGACAAAGGCCTCGGGGGTGACGTGGCCGACGACGAAGCCGTGGCTGCCGCCGGAGAAACGGCCGTCGGTGATCAGGGCGACGTCCTTGCCGAGGCCCTTGCCCATGATCGCCGAGGTCGGCGACAGCATCTCGCGCATGCCCGGACCGCCCTTCGGCCCCTCCATGCGGATGACGATGACGTGGCCCTTCTTGACCTTGTCGTTGAGGATGGCCTGCAGGGCCTTCTCCTCGGAGTCAAAGACGATGGCCTTGCCGGTGAAGGTGAGGCCCTCCTTGCCGGAGATCTTGCCGACGGCGCCCTCGGGGCAGAGGTTGCCCTTGAAGATGACCAGGTGACTGTCCTTCTTGATCGGGTTCGACAGCGGCCGGACGATGGTCTGGTTCTTCGGCCAGACAATCTTCGAGTTGCGCAGGTTCTGCTTCATGGTCCGGCCGGTGACGGTCAGGCAGTCGCCGTGCATGAGGCCCTCCTCGACGAGCAGGCGCATGAGCGGCACGGTGCCGCCGATGCGGACGAGGTCGTTCATGAAGTACTTGCCGCTCGGCTTGAGGTCGGCCAGCACCGGGGTCTTCTTGCCGATGCGGACGAAGTCCTCGATGCCCAGCTTGACGCCGGCGCTGTGCGCCATGGCGATGAGGTGCAGCACGGCGTTCGTGCTGCCGCCGAGGGTGATGATGAGGGTGATGGCGTTCTCAAACGCCTCCTTGGTCATGATGTCGCGCGGAGTGATGCCGAGCTTGATCAGGTTCATGACGGCGGCGCCGGCATCAAAGCAGTCGATCAGCTTCTCGTTCGACACCGCGGCCTGGGCGCCGGAGTTCGGCAGCGACATGCCCATCGCCTCGATCGCGCTGGCCATCGTGTTCGCCGTGTACATGCCGCCGCACGAGCCCTCGCCGGGAATGCTGTGCTCCTCGATGTCCGCCAGCTCCTTGTCGCCGATCTGGCAGTTGGCATGCTTGCCGACCGCCTCAAAGACAGTGACGATGTCGGCGTCCTTGCGGTCGGGACCGATGCAGCCCGGCAGGATGGTGCCGCCGTAGACGAAGACGCTCGGACGGTTCATGCGCGCCATCGCCATCAGGCAGCCCGGCATGTTCTTGTCGCAACCGCCGATCGCCACGTAGCCGTCAAAACCCTCGCAGCCGACCACCGTCTCGATCGAGTCGGCAATGACCTCGCGCGACACGAGCGAGTACTTCATGCCCTCGGTGCCCATCGAAATGCCGTCGGAAATGGTGATGGTGTTGAAGACGACACTCTTGCCGCCGGCGGCATCGACGCCCTTCGCGGTCTCCTGGGCCAGGCGGTCAATGTGCATGTTGCAGGGCGTCACCATGCTCCAGGTGCTGGCGATGCCGATCTGCGACTTCTGGAAGTCCTCGCGCTTGAAACCCACCGCGTGCAGCATGGCGCGGCTGGCGGCGCGCTCGACACCGTCCACGACGCAGGCGGAATGTTTGCGGTGCAGGGACTCGGACTTCTTGGAGGCGGCTTTCTTGGGCATGGGATGAACTTTAACATCGGCGATGCCGGCCCGCCGCGCAACCCCGTCTGTGGGGATGGGCTGCGCCATCGCAGATTTCCAATTTCAGATTTCAGATGCCCCGATCCGGCCAGGGGGCTAGGCCCAGCCCGGCATCGTGTCCCATGGCGCCCCAGCCGATTCCCGACAACGCCCTCTCCGGAGCGCACTTCTGATCCCTCTGAAATCTGAAATCTGCGATCTGAGATTTGCACTGCCCCCCCGGCTCCCCTCACCAGGAGTAGTGCACGCTGTAGGTCAGCGTCTGCTCTTCGCCCGGCTGCAGGGCGACCCGGAATTCGATCGTCTGGGCATCGGTCTTGGCAAACGGCCGGCTCGGTTCGCGGATCTCCCAGTTGCTCCAGCGGTACAGGTGCTCCACCACCCGGATCTCGACCGCCTCGTGCTCTTTGCGGTTGCGCACCTTGATCTCAAAGCTTTCATCCACCCAGCGGTTGCCACGGTCGGTGCGGAAGTTCATGCGCTTGCGCTCGCCGGTCAGGTCAAAGGCGTTGCCGGTGAACAGTCGCAGGGTCTCGTCGCGCGCGGTGTGGTCGATGACGTCCTCGCCAACAAAGTGCAGACGGCCCTCGTCATCCTGGCGGTAAAACCGCACCCGCCCCTTCGGCAGCGGCAGGCCCAGCCGGTTGTCCTTGGTGTTGGCGATCTCACGCAGGATCCAGACCTTGGGATTGCTCTCGGTGCCGTAGTTCTCGTCGTGACGGAGGTTCTCCGGGTTGTAACCGCGGTAGCGGTTCGGATCGATGAAGGCGCCGTCATAGACATGCAGCCGCTCGGCCTGGACGCCGGCCGCGCGCACGAACTCGACCTGCTTGGTCTCGCGATCGCGCAGGGTCGTCGCCAGGGGCAGGGTGTAGAGATGGAAGTCGTCGAAGGCTTTTTCGGTGACCTGGGGGACCGCCTTGGCCGCACCAAAATTCGCCTCTGCGACTCCAAATGGATCACGATTTTCCCGTGGCTGCAGCTTGGCGACGTCGCCGGCCACCAACTGGATGCTGGCCGCCGGAAAGGTCTTGCCGCTCTGGTTGTCGAGCGTCACCCAGCCGGTCAGGTCCATCACCTCGCCCTTCTCCGGCGCCACGGCGTTGTAGGTCGCCTCCCAGCTCATGCCACCGGTGACGTAGCACAGTTCCGCGTCGAGCTTGGCGGCGGCACCGGCGTGCAGTTTCCATTCGAGCGAGGGCTTCAAAATGGCGTCATCGGCCAGAGCTGGGAAGCGCGGCTCGCCCGGCAGGCTGAACTGCAGCTGGCCGTCGACCTCAATGACCGGCTGGCCGGCCCCGCCGTGGCTGGCGTGCGCCATCTGCGACTGGTAATAGGCCTGACCGTAGCGCTGCATCGCGGCGCCGGCGTGCGGCACGTAGCCGCTGCGGATGACCTTGCCGCGCACCACGCGGTCGGCCTTGTTCGGTTCACGCACGAAGAAGTCGATCTCCTTGCCCTCATGCAGCGACAGCAGCAGCGCCTGCGACACCGGATCGGCGCGGTAGTTCTGTTCGAGCACGGCCAGCGCCACCTTGCCGGCGGGGTCACGCAGCAGCACGGAGTCGGGCTCCAGATGGGCGGTGGTGTCGGCGTAGCGGACCTCGTTGCTGCCTTCCTTGAGGTCGAGCGACAGCCGTTCGCGGACGACACCGAAGTTCTGGTTGTACAGGGTCAGCGAGGTCTGGGCCTGCAGGCCGACGGTGGCGCCCAGGAGGAAGAGCAGGGGTTTCATGCCGGCATCTTGCCGGAAGTGGCCACCGCCTGTCAATGTCGCTGGTGGCTCAGTCGAGTTTCCAGTCGACCTCGACCTTCTGTTCGCGGTCGTTGCGGTCGTGGTACTTCACGTAGCCGTGATTGGCGCCATACTCGTGAACGCACTTGGTGACCTTGACGTCGTAGGCGCAGTACTCGGCGATCTCGACGATCTTGCCCTGCTTCCACCAGCGCAGGGCGTCGAGGCCATCGGCGGTCTTGCCCATGCCGAGGCTGGCCGACGCGACCGCATCCAGCTTGAGCCGGTGGCCGAGGCGCTTTTCCAAGTCGACCAGCAGATCGAGGTCGCGCACCTGGTCGCGGAAGTCGAAGATCGTGTGGCCCATGAGCACCTCGTAATCGAAGCTGACATGGTTGAAACCGACAACCAGGTCGGCGCGCACGAGCTGGTGAATGAGGTCGGCGGTCTCCTCCTCCTGGTAGATGCGGTACTCGCCGAGCCTGGTGCTGTAGGTCACCGCGACCGAGATGCCCATCTTGTGCTTGTTGCCCCAGCCGCCGACGTCATTGGCGGTGCGGCGCGTCTCCAGGTCGAAGTAGACGATGTCCCGGGCCATCCGCTTAGAGACGGTAGACGATGCGCGCCTTGTCCATGTCGTAGGGCGACATCTCCAGCTTGACGCCGTCGCCGATGACGAGACGGATGAAGCGCTTGCGCATCTTGCCGGAAATGTGGGCGAGCACCTCGTGACCGTTCTTGAGCTTGACGCGGAACATGGTGCCGGCGAGCACGGCGGAGATGACGCCCTCGAGTTCGATGGCTTCCTCCTTCTGCTTCAGCTCCGGCTCCTCCGGGGGCGGAGGCGGCGGCCGCGAGCTGACCACGCCGCGCGGCGGTCCGCTGGGCCGGCGCGCGGGGCCACGGTTGCGGTTGCCATTGTTTTTGGAGCGGGGAGGGGGCATAGCGGAGCTTCGGGAACCTGAACGTTGCGAAGGGATAAAGTGCCTCCCATCCAGACGCTTGACAAGGGATTCTTTTTTCGGTCCCACCCCGGCAGCGGACGGCTTTCCCGTGAAAAATCGCTGGCGCGCGCCCGCGAACCGGTTATTTTGCGCGTCCATTGATGGTGGTCGTAGCTCAATGGTAGAGCCCCAGATTGTGATTCTGGTTGTTGCGGGTTCGAGCCCCGTCGATCACCCCACCGCGCCACTCGCCCACGAGGGCTGCCCGGCATGCCTTCCCGACTGGAATCCGCCCAAACCGCCCTCGGCCACACCTTCCGCGATTCGCGCCTGCTCGACGACGCGTTGACGCATGGCAGCGTCAATCATGAGACCGGCAAGGCCCGCTGGAAAACGAATCAGCGCCTCGAGTTTCTCGGCGATGCCGTTCTGCAGCTGACCCTTTCCGAATGGCTGTACGAACGCTTTCCCCACGAGGATGAGGGGGGCCTGACCAAACGACGCGCCCAAATCGTCTCCGCCCGCGCCCTGGCCGGGGTCGCCCGCCGACTCGATCTGGGCCTGTTCCTGGTGCTCGGCCGTGGCGAAGAAAGCCACGGCGGCCGCGAGCGCGACAACATCCTGGCCGATGCCCTGGAATCCATACTGGGGGCAATTCATCTGGATGCCGGCATGGACGCCGCCCGCGCCTGGGTGCGCCGCCATTTCGGCCCCGAAATCGAGGGGGCGATGCAGTTTCGCGAGGATCATAACCCCAAGGGCCGGCTGCAGGAGATCTGCCAGAGCCTGGGACCGATCGCCCCGGAGTACCGCATCCTCACGGCCAGCGGTTTCGACCATGCACGCACCTTCACCGCCCGCGTGTCGTGGGCCGGCACGGATCTCGGCGAAGGCAGTGGACGCAGCAAACGCGAGGCCGAGACTGCCGCAGCGCGTCATGCCCTTGACCAGACGGATCTGGAAGCACGGCTGCGCGCACGGGCCGCCGCAGGGTTGGCAACAAGCTGTGAACAGTCGGGCCAATAAGCAGGCGCCGGCTGTGCCAACCGGGCATAAGCCCGACCTGTTGGCCGGCCTGCACAGCCTGTCCGCAATCTTGTTCAGGGGTCGGAGCGCCGTGGAACTGCCGATGTACCGGCATGGAACGGGCTTGTTCCAGTTCTTCACACCCCCTACGGCTAAGGCGTACGTGGTTTTGAAATGCTTCATTTTAAGAGGCGTGTGCACAACCCGGCGACTTGAAACCTCTGCGGCTCCGCTCACCGCTTGCAGAGCCGCCGGCTCCGCTGCAAGGTGACGTTCTATGTCCAGCAGTCTCGGCACACTCTTCCGCATCAGCACCTGGGGGGAATCCCATGGCCCCGGCGTCGGTGTGGTGGTCGACGGTTGCCCGCCGCGCCTCCCGCTGACGGTGGAAGACATCCAGCATGAGCTCGACCGCCGGCGCCCGGGACAGAGCAAGATTGTCACCCCGCGCAAGGAGGACGATCGCGCTGAAATTTTGTCGGGCGTACTCGACGGCCAGACTCTGGGCACCCCCATCGGCATCCTGGTGCGCAACACCGACCAGCGGCCCTCCGCCTACTCGGAGATGCAGCAGGCCTACCGACCCAGCCACGCCGACTACACCTATGATGCCAAATACGGCATCCGCGCGGTCTCCGGGGGCGGCCGCGCCAGTGCCCGCGAGACCATCGGCCGGGTCGCCGGCGGTGCCATTGCCCGCAAGGTGCTCGAACAGGCCCACCCGGGCTACACCTGCCTGGCCTACGTGAAGACGGTCCAGGATCTGACCGCCGAGGTGCCGGAGCAGCTCAGTGCCGAGCTGATTGAATCGAACATCGTCCGCACCTGTGATCCGGTCGCCGCGGAAAGGATGATCGAGCGGATCGAGGCGATGCGCCGCGAGGGCAACAGCGTCGGTGGCGTCATCGAGTGCGTCGTTCAGGGCGTGCCGCCCGGTTTGGGCGAACCCGTGTTCGACAAATTGGAGGCCGATCTGGCCAAGGCCATGCTGAGCCTGCCGGCCACCAAGGGCTTTGAGATTGGCAGCGGCTTTGCTGGCACCCTCATGACCGGTTTGGAGCACAACGACGCGTTTTACATGGACGGCGACCGCGTGCGCACCCGCAGCAACCGCAGTGGCGGCATCCAGGGCGGCATCAGCAATGGTGAGGCCATCGTTTTCCGGGTCGCCTTCAAGCCGACGGCCACGGTCCTGCGCGAGCAGGCCACAGTGACGAACACCGGCGAGGAAACCACCCTCAGCGCCCGCGGCCGCCATGATCCCTGCGTGCTGCCGCGCGCGGTACCGATGGTCGAGGCCATGGTCCATCTCGTGCTCGCCGACCACTGGCTGCGGCACCAGGCGCAGGTGGGCTGAGATCGTTTGGACGGCGGTTGGGAATGGCTTTGGGTGGCAGGCTCAGATCGGTCTAGGCGGGGCGAAGGCCGGCAGTATCTCGGGCCACTTGGCTGTGAACCCTGGCAAAAGCCTGATTCCCCAGTGCCGTCCGCTGCCGCATTTCAAGTACTGATCAAGGGGGGTTACTTTCTCAACGCCGCCATCAACGCGTCCAGCTCTTCGCGCACATTGCCAAGCTCGCTCACAGTTTGAGAGATTTCCGCCTTCACGGCATCGCGGAAGCGTTTGCGCAAGCGGTGGATGGCGACCCTAACCGTGTTCGGGTTCAAACCGAGTTTCGTCGCTGCTTCGTCTTGCGGGATGGCATCGCCATCGGCGGTCAACCAGGACTTCAAGGTGTCAAACTGGAGTCCTTTGCCGCTGCCACGCAACTCTGCTTCCAACGTGCTCATCGCTCGTGCAAGCACCGTTAATGCCCACTGACGATCAAAGGCCACATCAGGCGCTTCCGCGTTCTTATCCGCAATTTGCAGGCTCGCATCGGTGCTTGAACCGTCATTCTCGATCACCGCATGCCTCTGGCCGCCGCCGCGCTTCAGCGCGTGATCCCGATCCCGCTGATCCGCGGCGAATCGCTTCAGCGCAGAAAGCAAATAGCTGCGAAACCGACCGCGCTGGGGATCAGCGCCGGTGATTGCATCGCCTTGCAGCAGCCTGACAAAAAAATCATGGGCGAGCTCCCGCGCCACATCCTCCGCACGACCCTCCCGCCGCAAAAACGTCACCACCGGCGCATAGTAGGCCTCGCATAATTCACTCAGTGCCGCCTTTGCCTGTGTGTCGCTGCCTCGCGATCGTGAGACGAGCGTCCAGCGGGTGTCATGGAAGGAGGAGGTCATGATTCAGGCAATGCATCCGGCGAGAAGTGTGAGAACAGCATCTTCCCCACGATCTTGTCCCAAGGAACAGAGAACGCCTCGGGACTGCCTCCACGCTTCAGCCTCAGGCCTTTGGGCTCGCGTTCGAGCACCCGGGCGATCCAGTAGCGTCCGCTTTCCTGTTCAAACAGGATCAAATCCCCCCTCTCGAAGCCCGTGTCGAGATGCGAGGCCAGCCAATGGCTGTCTTTGGCGACGCCGGGTTCGTTTCCCACCGGCACGCGATAGGCTCCAGCGATGAACGATTTAATGAACATGGCAATCACCACGGCCACGACGCCCTGCCCGCTCAAGGATAGCAGCCAGTTTCGTTTTCGAGCGGGTGCATCGACGGGATGTTGTCGCATCCACCAGAGTGTGGCGGCCACGGACGCAGTGACGGCCACGAGCGTGAGCATGATGGCGGCCCAGGGGTAGGCTTCCCGATGTCGCGGCAGTTGGTCAAAGCCTGCGATGCCCGCGCCCATCACCAGTAACGACCACGAGACCAGGTGTTTCCCCAACACCGCATTCACCGCGAACCAGCGCTGATCAGATTTGAAGGTCGAAGGCAGGCGCACGCCGTAGAACGAGTTCATGGGGATGAGTCGCAGCCACAGGGGCAGGCCCAAGCCGAAGAACAGGAGACCGAGGCAGGACACGAACGTGGGAATGATGAATGCCTGTGCGCCAGCGCTGCTGATCATCGCCCACCGCCGGATCAGCCACCCCAGAAACACAGCGCCTGCGGTCAGCGCGGGAATGGTCCAGAACACAAGCAGGGAAGAACGCGTTGTCGCTGGTTCACAACTGTCCCTGTTCACCTCGATCTGACGCCGTGCCCACCACGGCACCAGCAGCATCATCCAGCTCAGTGGCAGCCACAGCAACGCCAGCGCGCTGAGCCAGGAGTCCGCTGCGACCATCCACTGAATGACGGGTGGCATTTCGGCAAGCTGCGCGACCGCCTGTTTCGCGCCTACTACGCCTCCCATGGCCTGCGTCCCCGCTGCAACGCCACCGTGGGCGCTCATGCCGACAGCCACGCCACCCACCGAGTACCAGCCCATTGCCACGCCGCCCATGGCTAGCGGAGCGACAGCCACGCCGCCAAGTCCAAGAAGCAACGCGCCGGCGATTCCGCCAAAGGAAATCAAACCGAGCCCCAGGCCTCCCAAGGCGATGCCTCCCAAGGCGATGCCGCCGCAGGCAAACAGGCCGCGGGCAATGCCGCCAAAGGCGAACAGACCCGTGGCCAGGTTGCCGAAGGCGAAGAAACCGCGCGCATGCCGCCATTTGCCCGTCGCGGGATCACGCCCCAGCGCAACGTGCAGAAGAGGAATTCCCCACAACATGCGCCTGGATTTGTATTCGACGCTGGCCAGGCGTTTTGACATGCGCAGCCGCTGCGGATCCGTGTGAAGTCCTTCGATCTGCGTTTTGAACTCACCCACGCTTTGCTGCCGCCGGGCGCGTTCCTTTTCGAGAGCGCGAAACACGATCTCATCAATGTTGCCACCCACGGCGGCGATCTCCGATGGTGCCGCGAAGCGGCCCAGCGGCAGTTCACCGGTGAGCATTTCGTAAAAGACGACACCGAGAGAATAGATGTCCGCACGATGATCGACGCTGCTTGGCTTTTCGATCTGTTCGGGCGCCATGTACGGTGCGGTGCCGAGTTTCGCGCCGGTTTGCGTGAGCAGCATCGCATCATCGGCATCTTCGCTGATGATTTTGGCAATGCCAAAGTCGGCGATCTTCACGCGGCCCTTGGAATCGAGCAGGATGTTCTCCGGTTTGATGTCGCGATGCAGCACGCCCCTAGTGTGCGCGTACTGCAGCGCATCGCACATGGCGGGGATGATGTGCAGCGCCTGTTCGGGTGTGAACCGACCCGCCCGCATGGCCTGGCGCAGGTTCACGCCATCGACATACTCCATGATGAGGTAACAGAAGCCACCGCTTTCGCCGAAGTCGTGCACGGCGACGATGTTTGGGTGGCTGAGGCGTGCGAGCACACGGCCTTCGCGCGTGAAGCGCTCTGCAAATCCCGGCCTGGCCGCGAGCGATTTCGGCAGGATCTTGAGGGCGATGACACGGTCGAGTTTTGGCTGTTTGGCGCGGAAGACGGCGCTCATGCCGCCATGGCCGATGAGATCGAGAATTTCGAGATCCGGGAAGGCGGTGGCGATATCCTCCAGTGAAGGCAGCTCGCATGCGGTGAGAGGAACGGTGTCCACACCGACGTCCGTGGGCATGGCGGCGGCGGCCATGAGGGAGTGCGGGTCCAGGCCGTGCAGCGGGTCGGGTGATGGGGATTGGGGGTTCATGATACCGTCTCCTTGGGGAATGCAGCTCCGGAGGTTACAGGAAAAAGAACCCTTTTCCTGCCAGGCAGGGATTTTCTTTTGTTGCACCCGTGACTCAGTGAAAAGGGCTTCACACGCCTGTGTCGGTTTGTTAGGATGTCGGGTGTCATGCAGACAGCACATCTGATTCCTTGCGTTCTTGGAGTGGTTCTGCCCTTCACTTTTCTGGAAGCCGGGGACCAGCGCTTGGAATGTGAGGTGCTGAAGACTGACGGCAGCCCCGCTGCGAATGCCTCCGTGTTTTGTTACCTGCCGCCGTCGCTGAGCGGCATCCTTGCCCAGCCGGTATTCGCAGTCGGCAAGACGGACCCGGAGGGCCGGTTCCTCGCTGCCTTTTCCCAGCCCGACCCCGTGAAAGCAAGGCACGGTTTTGTGCTTGCCCTGAGCCAGGATGGCGAGGCGGGGTGGCTGCCTTTTTCCTGCAACGTGCGCAATCCTACTCCGGACATCGCGACCCCCATCGCGATGGTGCCGGGCGGGGTGTTCAGGGCGCGTTTGTTGCAACCCGATGGACAGCCTGCCGCTGGTGTCGAGGTGTGGGTGCAGGGTTGTGCCATGCCGCGCTATCCGGAGGTCCGTTTTCCGAATTACCTCGAAATGGGGAAACTTCCCGGTTCACCTTGGAAGGCCACAACGGATGCGGAGGGGCGATGTGAGATCCGGCAGGTGCCGCAGGATGCTTCGATCTATCTCGCGCATGCGGACGGACGCTTTGCCCAGCTTCACGGGAAGCACCATATCCTGATGCCGGAAATGCCCAAAGCGGACGGTGCCGAACACGAGTTGAGATTGTCGCGCCCCGGCGGCATTCGCGGTCGCGTGACGCTGCCGGATGGAACGCCTGTGGCCAATTCGATCGCCCAGATCATCGAGCACTCGCCATATGTCACGGCCTACAGCACCGAGGTACTGACGGATGCAGACGGCGGTTTTGTCATCACGCAGATTCCGCCCTCGAAGTATCGCCTGAGGTTTGCCACCCAGCCGCCGTTTGACGACGCGTGGATCGGTGCCGAGAAGGACGGTGTCGACGTCAAGGAGGGGAAGGTCACCGATGTGGGCGATTTAAAAGTCTCGCAAGTCGCCATCGTCACCGCCGGGGTCGTTGACGCCGAGACGGGTGCGATGATCGAGGAACCTGTCATCATCCGTTTGGCGGAGGGCACGCACGATCTGCACTATCGCTCCCACCGCGTGACTCCAGAGGGTTATCATCAGCCGGCCTTGCATGAGAACCTCAGAGTGAAGGTGACGGGAGGTGATCGCAAGACCGTCCAGTTCAAATTAAAGCCCGTCAAACCGCAGGACATGATTGCCGGCGTGGTGCTGAATGCAGACGGGAAACCGGCTGAGGGCGTGTCTGTGTTGATGCTGGGGGCACAAGGCTTTGACTCGAACGCCAGCGCCAGGACTTTGGCTCAAGGACGTTTCCAATTTTCAGCCCCGGCCGATGCTCGGCAGGTCACACTACTCGCCTGGGATGGTGCCAAGGCCATGTCCGATCCCATGGTCGTCAAACGCGGTGAATCTGTGGCGGTGAAGCTGCGATCCAGCGGTTTTGCCTCGGTGAGTGGACACATCGTTGATGAGCAGGGGAACCCTGTGCGAGATGCCAGGGTCACATGGAGCATCACGGGCATCGAATACGGTTTCCACCCCGGCCCCGTGCCGGAGGATGCGCGGACGGACACGGACGGGCACTTCGCTTTTCCTCGGCTGTGGGCTGGCACGGACGATCTGATCCTCTTCTGCTCGGCCCAGGGTTACGGGGGCGCGGCTTTGCGGGATGTAAAACTCGTGCCGGGGCGGAACCTCGACGTGAAGATCACCTTCAAGAAGGCGGATCAAAGCCTTACCGGTGTGCTGCTCCAGGCGGATGGCACACCCTCGTCTCATGTGAACATTGACGCGCAGGGAGACGGCCAGCCTCCCAGCAAGGCCATCACGGACGCCGCAGGCAGGTTCACCCTCAACGGCCTTTGCACTGGCAATGTCAGCCTGCGCATCCACGAGGCGGCCACAGGCAAAAGCTTTTATCATCGCCTCAAGGTCCCTGCCGGGAACCTTCGCGTGTCCTGGCCCAGCGCCGAGGGCACGGCCACCGGCATCGTCGTGGACAGTGCTGGAAAGCCCATGCCCGATGCCGCCATCGAGGTGAGGGAATACGGCGTCAAAGCGGCCGCCGATCAGCAGGGCCGCTTCGCACTCACCGGTCTGCGGAATGGCTGGTTCACCGCGGAGGTCAAAGCCCAGACAGCGGACGGTGCCACGATCGAGACAAGACAGCGGCTGAAACCCGGTATGTCGAATGTCCGCATGCAGCTGCCGCCAAAAACGCGTGACTACGAGCAGCTGCCCGCGCTCCCGCTCGATCTCATCGGCAATCCGGCCGCCGATCTCCAAATCGCCACCTGGATCAACTCCCCACCGCTTTCCGCAAAGGCGGGAGGCAAGGTGCGCATCCTCGACTTTTTCGGCATGCAATGCGCGCCGTGTCTCGCCGGTTTTCCGAAAGTGCAGACGTTCTGGGAGGCGCACCGGGACAAAAACATCGAGGTCATCGCCCACGGCGGCGATTTCTACCCTGCGCAGGAAGTGAGGGATTATCTCGCTAAAAATCCCAAGCTCAAATTCCCCATCGCCCTCGCCGGGCCGGCTTCCTGCCATGACCGTGATTACGACATCCGTGGCATCCCGTATTATGTGGTCATTGATCAGGCAGGCAAAATTGTCTCCACCGGCCATGACTGGGACGCGGCGGCGGCGGCGGCTTTGAATCTGGTCGGCGAGTGATGCAAAGGCGGGTCGACTTGCTTGTCGGTTCTGGTCTGCCTGCGGTTCCGTCGGCCTGAAACCTTGTTTTTTCATCATGGTGAGGGTGGCTCCCCGAGGGTCGAGGCCATGGTCCATCTCGTGCTCGCCGACCACTGGCTGCGGCACCAGGCGCAGGTGGGGTGAACGAAACGTGATGCATCCGGCGCAAGAACGTGCCCGCAGCAGCCGAGATGTCTGGATGCGTTTGCTGCCCCTGTTGCTGCTGTTTGGTCTGTCGCTCCACGGCCAGGAGGCGCCGCCGCTGCAGGACTGGATTCAGGAGGCAATCAAGGCCGGTGGCGGCGTGGTGACGGTGCCCGACGGTGTGCACACGCTGGCGGAACCGCTGGTCATCGAGAACGCCAAGAAACTGGCCCTGCGCGGCATGGGGCGCGAGGGCTGTGTCTTGCGCCTGGCGCGACCGGGTCCAGCAGTCATTGAGATTCGCGGCGAGAGCGAAACCGTCGAGATGGCCGGGCTGACCCTTCAGGGGGGCGGCATTCGGGTGCAGGGCGGCAAGGACATCCAGGTGCGCGACTGCCTGCTGGAACATTCGGGCCATGCCGGGGTGGAGTTTCTCGGCAGCACAGAGTCGGGGGTGCAGCGCTGCAGCCTGCGTGATGGCTCTGGACCGGCCCTGCGGGTGGCGGCCGGCGCCCAACAGATCGAGCTGCGCGGCAATCAGATCGCCCGCTGCGCCGTTGGCATCGAACTGGATCAAGCCACTGCCTGCGGGGTCATCGGCAACGAGATCCGCGGTGCTCAAACGGCGGTGCGCGTGCTCGCCGGCAAGACGGCACCCAAGCATCGGCTTTTGGACAACGGTTTCTACTTCATCCAGGGCGAGTCCCTGCTCCTGCAACCCGTCACGATCGAGCTGGAACAGTCTGGCAATGAAACTGTGCCGGCCGCGGGTTCCTGACGCTTGCCCTTATTCTCTCCCGCTGGCATCCTGGTCTCATGTACTTGCGTCTGCTTCCCCTTCTTTTCCTTGGTGTCAGCCTTGCGGCGGATCCCACGCCGCGTCCGAATCCGGCCCGCTTTGCCAAGGACATCGCCGCCTTTGCCGCTGAACGGCCCGAGCAGGGCGGCATTGTTTTTACCGGCAGCTCAAGCATCCGTCTGTGGACGGACCTGAAGCAGGACTTTCCGGATCTCCCGGTGCTCAACCGCGGCTTTGGCGGCAGCGTCGCGAACGATTTGTCAGTCCACTTTGAAACTGTCATCGGCCGCCATGCGCCGAAAATGCTGGTCACCTACACGGGCAGCAACGACCTGAACGCCAAGCTGACCCCGGACGAGGCGCTCGCCGATTACACGGCCTTCCTTGACACCTTTCACGCTCGTTTTCCCAAAGCGCGGGTGATCCTGACCTCGGTCAAGATCGGCGAGAAACGCCTCGCGCAGATCCCGCTCGTGCATGAGCTGAACCGCAAGCTGCAGGCCTGGGCCACAGACAGGGAATGGGTGCGCTACCTGGATTGCGACAGCTACCTGGCCGACGCCAAGGGCCGGCCGATCCGCAAGTTCTACCGCGCCGACCTGCTCCACCTCAGTGAGGAAGGCTACGCCGAATGGAAAAAGATCCTCGAGCCCGTCCTGCGCGAGGAATGGGCCAAGGTGAAGGACCTTTGATGGGGGAGATCGGAGATGGAAGATGGGGGTCCGTGCCGTCCATCAAGTCCATCTCGTCCATGGCTGGCGCCTCCCGCGTCAATCGATGAACGAGCAGATGTACTCGCAGATGCCGCTCTCGACGGTGATGTCGAAGCCGGACTTGGCGGGCACATCGAAGAACTCGCCGCAGGTGTAAGCCGTCGTGGCTTCGCCACCGTCCAGTTTCACGGTGCAGGCCCCGGCGATGATCTCCATGCGCTCCGCTTTGTCGGTGCCGAAGTGGTAGCTGCCCGGGTAGATCAGACCCAGGGTCTTCTTGCTGCCGTCGGGCAGCAGGATGCTGTGGCTGACGACCTTGCCGTCGAAGTAGACATTGGCCTTGGCGACGGCGGTGACGTTGGCGAATTCGGTGGGGAGGGCGGACATGGGCGGCGAGCATGGCACGGCCAACCGCGGCAGGCAAGGGCGGCTCAGGGGGCTTCGGCGAGACGCTGGCGGTAGACGCGTCGCGCGTGTTCGTAGGCGGCAACGGCGTCCTCCATCTCCGCCTCCGCGTAGATGTCCTTCTTCGACTGCCAGCAGCGGTCGACACAGTCGAGGCACCACTGCAGGCTGGCCTTGTCGGCGCGGATCGGCTTGCCGTCGACGAGGACAAAGACGGGGTTGGTGTGCGCGCTCGGGTGGATGCGCAGCGCCACCCAGCTGCTCTTGTCGATCGGCACCTCAAAGCGCAGGGCGCGCGCGGTGCCATCGGCGGGAATGACCTGGCGGGCCACAGGCCGACCGTTGACGAGCAGTTCGACCGGCACGTTGCGGCTGTCACCCAGGCGGGCACGCTCCAGGTGCCAGTAGGGCTTGCGGTAAAAGGCGTCGAACTGGCGGCCCATGGTGAGCTGCTGGCTGCCCGGGGGTGCCTTCTGCTCGCGCAGGGCGGGATCGGGTTGTTCGGGAAGCAGGGCGGCCGCAACCACTTCGATCGTTAGGCGCTGTGGATTGGCGAGACGCAGCTCGCTGCCGTTTTCGCCTAACGACAAGTCATTCACGCGCATCTCCAGCAGATGGCTGCGGCCATCGCTGACATAACTGCGGCCCGCCTCGATGCCGGCGCACCAGGCGTCGTAGCTGAGACGGCCGTCGACCTTGACGTAGCTGCGGCCCATGCCGACGCGTTCGCCGTAGATGCAGGGAAAATCGGTCTCGCCACTGATGCGCGTGCGGAAGCCGGCGTTGAGGGTGTGGTACCAGATGTTCAGCTCCCAGTGCGGGGCGGTGTCGCAGGTCGACATGAAATCGACGGCGGGCACGGGTTTGCCACCGGGTCCTTCGACTTCGTGGGTGACATCGACGATGTACTCATTGGCGCCGATGCCGTCGAAGGGCGGGATGAGATGGTTCGGCAGTTCTTCGGTGGGCACCTGCAGGCCGGTGGCGGAGTGGGCGGGACCGCAGACGGCACCCTGTTTCTGAGCCCAGCGCAGGGTGTTCAAGCCCAGTGTCGGCCAGTGGTCGGTGGAGTCGCCACCGGGATACATCTGTTCGCGCAGGCGCAGCAGGCAGAGATGACCGCTGCGATGCGAGCCGAAGCCGCTCACTTCGATGTCGTAGCGCAACAAAAAGGGATGGCGGGAAACCGGGTCTTCGCGCCCTGTGAAGAACTGCTTTTGGTAATCGAAGCAGGGTCCCCAGGTCAGGTTGGCACCGATTTTCAGATCCTCGCCCTGGCAGTGCCGCGCCATGTCGGGTGCATGCACACCTTCGGTCGGCGAGGCGTAATGCTGGCAGCCGGCGGCATGGATGTGGTGGTCGCCGCTCCACCAGCCGAGCGCGGCGGGATCGATCCAGCGCTTCACCCGAAACGACCATTCCTGGCGGGTGCCATCGACCCGCACCTGGCGGATTTCCGGCAGCGACTCCGGTCCGCGCTGGAAGACGACCTCGTAGTCGCCCTCGGGCAGGCGTAAACTCTCGCCGTCGCCGCGGTAGATCTGTTGCTGGAAGCCGAAATCGGGCGCCAGCCGCTTGATCTGCGAAGGGTGCACGCGGCCGGCGCGATCACGAATCAGGAAGGAGGCCACGCAGGGCTTGCCCTGGTCGTCACGCACGTGCAGCGTGATGGAGTGGGCGGGTTGACAGTCGAACAGCACACTGGTTTCGCCACGGAAACCCAGATCCTGAGTGCCCTGGCCGGTGTCGAAGGTGAAGCGGGCCTCGCGTTTGCCGGCGTCGCGGCTGTAGATTTGCACGAGGCGGTACTCGAGTTCCAGGCCGCTCAGCGTGGCACGCAGTGGCGGGGCATCGAACATCTGGACATCGGCCCAGCGCGCCGCATAGGGCGGCACAGCCTCGGGCACCGGTTCGTTGGGACGGCGCGACCGCTCATGCACCGGCCCGGCCTGCGGACTGGTCACCCGCAGCGGGGCGGTGGTGCCGGCCTCATTGGTCACCCGCACGAGAAATTGCCGCCAGCCGGCCTCGACGAGCTCCGGCTGCGCCGCTCCCGGTGCGACCTTCACCCGTTGCTCGGGGTTGATGTGCACCTGGAAGAGCGTGTGCGCCTCGAGCACCGAGCAGGCGCGCTGCACGGCCGCTGCGTCATTGGCCTGCACACAGGCGCGCAGCACCTGCTGTTCCTCCGCGCTGAAGGGGGTGCCGAGGAAGGCCATGGCCTCGACCAGACGTTCCGTGGCGGCCAGAAAGGGCTGCGGCTCGGGGTCGCGGGCCGTGGCGGCCGCGGCCGCCAGCAAGCCGACGAGGGCGAGGCGTGCATGCATGGTGAGGAAACGAAGGCCGGGATGGTGGGCTTGCGACCTGGACTGGCGTTGGCGCGGTGGGGCAGGCCCGGTTCCCCGCTGGACAGAGGGTTTCCCCGGCGCCTTATGCCCGCGAACCAGCCTTCAGACGCACACTGGGCTGGGTACGCCGGCCCAGCAGAATCGTTTCCTCCCTTTGCCAAGCGGACGTATTGCTTTATGCTGCCAGCCCATCATGACCGCCGCCCCTCTTCCCGTGATGCCCGACCGCCACGGCCACTTTGGCCGCTACGGTGGCATGTTCGTGCCGGAAACCCTCATGTCCGCGCTCAATGAGCTCTCGGAGGAGTACGAGCGCGCCAAGGCCGATCCGCTCTTCCAGGCCGAACTCGACCGTCTGCTGCACGAGTACGTCGGCCGCCCGACCCCGCTCTATTTTGCCGAGCGCTGGACCCAGAAGCTCGGTGGCGCGCGCATCTACCTGAAGCGCGAGGACCTCCTGCACACTGGCGCCCACAAGATCAACAATGCCCTCGGCCAGGCCCTGCTCGCCCTGCGCCTCGGCAAACAGCGCATCATCGCCGAGACCGGGGCCGGTCAGCACGGGGTCGCCACCGCCACGGTCTGCGCCCGCTTTGGTCTCGACTGCACGATCTACATGGGCCAGGTCGACATGGCCCGCCAGGCCCTCAACGTCGCCCGCATGCGCTTCCTCGGCGCGAAGGTGGTGCCGGTCACCGCCGGCCAGGCCACCCTCAAGGAGGCGGTCAACGAGGCGATGCGCGACTGGGTCACCAATGTCCGCACGACCCACTACATCCTGGGTTCCGCGCTCGGTTCACACCCGTTCCCGATGATGGTGCGCGACTTCCACCGCATCATCGGTGTCGAGGCGCGCCGGCAGATCCTCGAACGCGAGGAACGCCTGCCCGACCTGCTCATTGCCTGCGTCGGCGGCGGCAGCAACAGCATCGGCCTCTTCCATCCCTTCCTCAATGACCCGAACGTGCGCATGATCGGCGTCGAAGCCGGTGGCGAGGGCATCCAGCCGGAGAAACACGCGGCCCGCTTCCAGGGCGGACGCCTCGGTGTGCTCCAGGGCACGAAGACCTGGCTGCTCGCCAATCCCGACGGCCAGATCGAACTCACCCACAGCGTCAGTGCCGGCCTCGACTACGCGGCCATCGGCCCCGAACACGCCTGGCTGCACGACCTCGGCCGCGTCGAGTACCATTATGCCACCGACGACGAGGCGCTCGCCGCCTTCAGCGAACTGAGTGCCGTCGAGGGCATCATTCCCGCCCTCGAGAGCAGCCACGCCCTCGCCGAGGTCTGCAAGGTCGCGCCGAAGATGGGCAGGGACGAGGTCATCGTCGTCAACCTGTCCGGCCGCGGCGACAAGGACGTGGCCCAGGCCGCGCGCATGATCCTGCATGAGGACCTGAAATTCTGAGCCTGTCATGAACCCGGACCGCCTGCCACCCGGTGCGACGCCGATCCAGGAGGACATGGCGAAGCTGCGCGGCCTGCTGCGCGAATCGCTGGCCCCGCAGGTCGCGCCGGCGACCGATGGCATACGCATCCTCAACCTCGCCTGCGGCCGCTGCGACGAGGCGGAGACCCTCATCCAGGTCGGCTCGGAACTCGCCGCGGGTGGCCCGGTGCAGATGGTCGGTGCCGACATCCGCATCCGCGAGATCCGCCAGGCGCGCGAGACGCACGCGCATCTGCCGGCCGAGTTCCTCATTGAGGACGCCACGCAGATCGACCGCCACAAGCAGCTCGGCGACGATTTTAATCTCGTCTTCCTGCGCCACCAGAACTTCTGGCACGGCCAGGAGTTGTGGAAGAAGATTTTCGATCAGGGCATCGCCAAGCTGCGGCCCGACGGCAAACTCGTCATCACCAGCTACTTCGACGTCGAGCACAAGCTCGCCCTGCGCGCCCTCGAGGCGCTCGGCATGGAGGTCATCAGCAACCGCCGCAACAAGGCCAGCCGCGCCCTTGCCGACGCCCCCGGCAAGTCCGTCGACCGCTGGGTCGCCGTGCTGCAGCGGCGGAAGGCGTAAGGAGTAAAGTTTGTTAGGCTTTGTCTTTGTTGAGTCGGCAGGAGTGGGTTTAGCGCGTCCGCTGACGGCTTGCCTTGAGCAACTGGCTTTTGACGCGTTCCAGCCGCGGACTTGGCCGCTGTTGATGGGCTGCGTTCGAGCTGTGTTGGAGGGTTTCGAGACGCTCCAGCATGGCCAGAGCCTCAGTGGCATCCGCAGGACTTGGCCAGTTGGAAACGTCCTGCAGGAGGGTGAGCACTTCATTCAGGGAACGACCCTCCAGCAGCGGAGCGAGCTGCGACCACGGCAACCGCATGGAGCAGAGCGTCTCGCGCAGTTTCCACGCATCCTCCGTTTTGAGCAGTGGCTCACATGTTTCCAGGATCTGCCGACGGAGTTCGTCCAGTCGCACTTGCAGTTGGGCCGCGTTGCCTGGCTTGCCTTCCTCAGCAGACCATGTCAGCAGGGGTTGCAGCGCGGGAGCAGTCGTCGCCCTCTCACGATGCCGATCCACCGTTCGCTGAAGTTGCGACAGCAGGGCAGCCTGCCGGACGAGAATCTCCTCGAGATCTTCATGCAGGTCAGGTCGAGTCATAACGAGGTCGCGCAGGAAGACACCGAATTCGAGGCCTTCCGGGCAGCCGCCAAAGTTGGGCAGATGCAGCCGCTGCTTGGCTTGGGCTTCCATCAGCCAGGTCTCAATCTGCCGCATCAGGAAGGGTGAAAGCAGATGATCCTGGCCCGGCAGGCATACAACGAAGGGCTGTTGATCCTCCAACTCGGTGGCGTAGGTGCCGCTTACATGATCCCAGCGACAGAACCAAAGGCCGGTTTTGCGGTCTTGCTGAGCAGGGCGATAACCAAACATCAGGTTGTTCTTGTGAATGTGGAATTCCGTGAGGGACAGATCGCGCACCCTGAAAGAGGCCGCACCCCTGGCATCACTGCGTCGCATGGGGCCGTCGCGGCTCGTGCCGTTGACGGTTTCTCGGATGCTGACATACACCCCCGAAGCTGGCATTCCGTCCGCTTGCACCAGTTGCAGCGTCACAGGTTGAGTGGTTTGCCATTTCAGCAGAATGCCAGTCAAGCCGAGGCAGCCGAGCGACCCGATGAGTGTGACCGTGCTGGGCTCAGACCTGGGCCTCACCAACCTGAGCACAGGGGCCAGCAGAGCTGCGGGAAGCAGGATCAGCGTGGCGTAAGAGCGCCCCATAGCCGCAAAGCCCGCTTCGGGCCCGATACCGACGGAACTGCCGAATGTCGCCAAACAAAAGAGCGCGCTCAAGATGCAGCCAATGAACAGCGGTAACCAGCCCAGCCAGTACCAGCGATGGTTCCGTCCGAGCAGCAGACAAACACCGCCGCACACGATCAGGAGCATCAGGAGAGCGGAAGGCATGAGTCGCGGGAAACAAAAGCCATGGATAGAATCGGTGCAGCCAGCCCTTGAAACAAGAAAAAGAGTAAGCGAATGACTGCTTGCAGGTATTATAAAGTGTCTGTCCCTTTATCACATTCCACGCGAGGACTGACAAGACTGAGAGCCTGCAAGCGTGTGGTAGGGACTGGACAGCGAACCGAATGGATGGGTGTGTCACTACGCCCGTCATGGACAGGCAAAGAGATCCGGTTGGCCCTCAGAGCAAGCGGCGAAACTCTTCGGGTGTCAGTCCAGCCGCTTTGGCGATGTTCCCCATGGTAATGGCATGGATGGGGTTGTGGCGCGGGATGGGCGGGGATCTGCGCCTTTGGCCATGATCGTGTGCTTGCCTTCACGAACCACACGCCAACCGAGTTTTTCCAAGACGCGGATCGCGTCCTTGTGGTGAATCCCCGGCAACTTTGGCATGCTCTAAAGTTTGGCTTTGGCGAACGACAGGCAACCTCCTGGGTTCGAAAACCTTGTGGCGTTGGTAGTCAGACCGTGGCCAGTTCGACGGAAGTGGTTTCCACCTTCACGCCTTCTTCCTGCCATTGCTGCCATTCAAGCTCTTGCTTCACGGCCAAGACCTCACGGATGGCGTCTTGAATGTTGGCCAAGGCTTCTTCGCGCGTCTCCCCCTGACTCCAGCAGCCCGGGATCGCTGGACAGCCTACGGCATAACCTTCCTCCGATTGAATAAGAACGACCGGATACTTCATCTTGTTATTCTAAACCCGCGCGAAGCGAATCGCAACGGCCAGTTGCTTCACCCCTTCCGCAGTAGCACCGCCAGCAGCGCGATATCCGCCGGGGTGACCCCTTGGATGCGGGCGGCTTGACCGAGGGTGGCGGGGCGGATCTGGCTGAGGCGGAGCTGGGCTTCCTTCTTCAGGCCGTAGACGCCGGCGTAGTCGAACTCGCTTGGGATGGCCGACTCCTCCATGCGGGCGGTGCGCTCGAGCATCATCTCCTGGCGCTGGATGTAGCCGGCATACTTGAGGTCATTCTCGAGCAGCAGCCAGATCGAATCCGGGAAGGCGGCCCGCAGGTCGGCAGGCAGGCTGCGGTGCTCGTTTTCGGTGCGCCGGAACCATTTCTCCAGCCGCAGGCCGTCGATCGACGCAGTCTCGGCCAGGTGCCGTGCCTCGGCCAGCTTGGCGGCTTTTTCCCGCACCAGGCGCGCCCGGGTGGGTCCGGCCAGGCCCAACTCGGCTGCCTGGGGTGTGAGTCGCAGGTCGCAGTTGTCCTGGCGCAGCAGCAAGCGGTACTCCGCGCGCGAGGTGAACAGTCGGTAGGGCTCGCTGACGCCCTTGGTGACGAGGTCATCGACCAACACCCCGAGGTAGGCCTCGCTGCGCCCGAGCACAAAGGGCCCCCGGCCCTGCACCTTCAGGGCGGCATTCGCTCCCGCCAGCAGGCCCTGGCCGGCGGCTTCCTCATAGCCCGAGGTACCGTTGATCTGGCCGGCGAAGTACAGGCCCGACACCCGCTTGGTTTCGAGGGTGGGATAGAGCTGGGTCGGCGGGCAATAATCATACTCCACCGCATAGCCCGGGCGCAGGATCTCGGCGTTTTCGAGGCCGGGAATCGACCGAATGAAGGCATACTGCACCTCGTAGGGCAGGGAGGTGGAGACGCCGTTGATGTAAAACTCGCGGGTGTGGCGACCCTCCGGCTCCAGAAAGACCTGGTGTCGATCCTTCTCGGCAAAGCGCACCACCTTGTCCTCGATCGACGGACAGTAGCGCGGGCCGACACCTTCGATGCGACCGCAGTACATCGGCGACTTGTCGAGATTGGCGCGGATGATGTCCTGGGTCTGCGGGCTCGTGTAGGTGATCCAGCAGGGCATTTGTTCCACGTGGAACGTTTTTGGCTGCCAGGAGTTGAGGGTGAACAGGGCGGAAGTGCCCAAATCGGGGTTTGCGGACCCCTCCAGGCCCTCGATTTCGTCCTCCGGAACCTCGCCCGACAGATAACTGAACGGCGGGGGAGGGGTATCGCCGGGCTGGGGTTCGCACTGGGAGAAGTCGATGCTGCGACTGTTGATGCGACAGGGGGTGCCGGTTTTGAAGCGTTCGACCTCGAAACCGAGGGTGCGCAGGCTGTCGGACAGGGTCGACAGGCTGTCGCCCATGCGCCCGCCCGATTGGTTCTGCAGGCCGACATGCAGCAGGCCACGCATGAAGGTGCCCGAACAGATGATGACCGCTTTGGCTTGGTAGACCAGGCCCAGACTGGTTCTGACACCGACCACCTGATCGCCCTCGACGAGGATCTCGGCGGCGTTGCCTTGGTGCAGGTCGAGGTTCGGCTGGTTCTCCAACAGCCACTTCAGGCGGAACTGGTAGGCCTTCTTGTCGCACTGGGCGCGCGGGGCCTGCACCGACGGCCCCTTGCGGGCGTTGAGCAGGCGAAACTGGATGCCGGTGGCGTCGGTGTTGCGCGCCATGGCTCCACCGAGGGCGTCGATTTCGCGCACGACATGGCCCTTGGCCAGGCCGCCGATGGCCGGATTGCAGGACATCTGGGCCACCGTGTCCAGGTTCTGGGTCAGCATGGCCGTGGCGCAACCGAGCCGCGCCGCCGCCAGCGCTGCCTCCACTCCGGCATGACCGGCCCCGCAGACGAGGACATCATAAGGCTTGGGATAGGTGTACAGCGAACTGGCCATGGTGGGGAAGGTCCATCCTAAGCCATCGAATCGCCGCCGGCAAGGCTGCGGGGGTCGGAAAAGCGGGTCCAAACGGACGAATTTGTTCCACGTGGAACAAGAATAGGGTCAAACGGGCTCTTGTGAGGCCGAAAAGGCCTTGATTGGAGCCGGTGGCATTGCCAGGGAAGCCTGAAATCCCGCCGGAACCCAACTGTGGGGTCGATGGACTTGGCGAGCTCCTAGCGTAACTGCCTGGCTTCTGCCCTTGCGTCTTGGCGCCTTGGCGTGAGCCTTTCGACGGTGTCGGTCGCTGCGTCCCGCCCCGATTTGCGGGCAACTCCGACTCCGACTTGCACCCTGCCGGGGGCTTGCTAAATTCTGTCGATGGCCTCCAAGAAGAAAGCGACCCCTGCCAGCGCCGCTGCGGCGCCGATCAATGCCAAGCTCAGCGCCGATGACAAGATCGAGCTGTACCGCAAGATGGTGCGGATTCGTCGCTTCGAACAGGTCTCGCTCCAGCACTACCAGGCCGGTCGCATGGGTGGCTTCCTGCACCTCTACATCGGCCAGGAATCGGTGGCCGTTGGCTGCGTCTCGCTCATGGGCGAAAATGACCACGTCATCACCGCTTACCGCGACCACGGTCACGCGCTGGCGGTCGGCATGGGCATGAACGAATGCATGGCCGAACTCTTCGGCAAGGCGACGGGCTGCTCGAAGGGCAAGGGTGGCTCGATGCACTACTTTGCGCCGGAAAAGAATTACTGGGGCGGTCACGGTATCGTCGCCGGCCAGACCCCGCTCGGTCTTGGCCTGGCCTACGGTCTCAAGTACCGCGGCCTCAAGGGTGCCGCTCTCTGCTTCCTCGGCGATGGCGCCGTCAACCAGGGCGCCTTCCATGAGTCGCTCAACCTTGCCGCCCTCTGGGATCTGCCGGTAGTTTACGTCATCGAAAACAACGGCTACTCCATGGGCACCAGTCAGGCCCGTTCCTCCGCCTTCAGCGAGTGCCTGGCCAAGCGCGCCGAGGGCTATGGCATGGCCTGGGATCACTTTGTTGGCGAGGACCTCTACGAAGTGCGTGCCCACGTGCAGACCGCGATCGACCGCGCCCATCAGGAAAGCAAGCCGACCCTGCTGGAAATCGCCACCTACCGTTGGGAAGGCCATTCCGTGGCCGACGCCAACAAGCTGAAGTACCGCACCAAGGAAGAGGTCGAGCGCTACCAGAAGGAGCACGACCCGATCCAGGTCTGGAAGCGCAACCTGCTCGCCGAAAGCGTGGCCACCGAGGACCAGCTCAAGAAGATCGATCGCGAAGCCCAGGCCGAAGCCGAGGCCTCGGCCGAGTTCGCCAAGAGCAGCCCCTATCCCGAGCCGGAAACGATCTTCGAAGACGTCTACTGGGAGGTCGATCAGAAGACCGACGCTGGCGCCACCGGCCGTCATTTCTTCAACGACTGATTTCCCTTATCGCACGGGCTGTTCTCAGCCCGTGCGGGTGAGTGGCCAAGAGGGTAGGATTGTCGCGGCCCACTGCGGTCTTTCTTCCCGGTCTGCCAATCCATGCAAGGCAGTTGCTTTGAGGCGGACGAACCATGACAGGTAGGGCAGGCTGTTCCCAGCCCGCCGCGTTGCCCCCGGGTTTAGCTATCTCCCAGACTGGCACCCAATCGAACCTGCTTGCGAGGTCTCGCAGGACAAGATTGTCGGCAAGAACTTCGCCGCTCGGTTCACACGGAGGCCACGCAGTCCAATCCAAGTGCTCGCCCGTCCGCCTGCCTGTCCCCCGACACGCACCGTGTGAATCCGCAGCGGCTTTGCTTTGTTCGTGGGCTGCCAGAGAGTGACTCACGCCCGGCAGCGCAACCCGATTTCGTAGAAGCTGCCTCAGCCCTTGCGCGCGGCAAACTATGTGAAAATGGAGCTTGTTAGATCATTGATATCTAGCGAAATACATAGAGGACGCGTATAAAATGCCTGGCATTATTTGCTCATGACGACTCGCCGCAGGGGAAAACAGCAATAAAAGAACAGCCATAAAGGGACAGACACTTTATCAAACAGCGAGGCACGACATTCGCCCCTTGACATCCAGCCAGCAATACAGCTAGCTGGTCGCATGAAGGCAACCTTTCTGATTCCGGATGAACTCTACCGCGAGGTGAAAGCCGAAACCGCGCGCGAGGGACGGACTCTGCGCGAAGTCACCATTGGTTTGTTCGAACAGTGGCTGAGCGAAAAAAAACGGCAGGCGTCCAGCAGGGCCGCCGTCGATTGGCACAGCTTCCAGCCACCACTCGCCCATTTTGTGTCGTCCTCCCTCGGCGAGTCGGGGATGGAGGTGATGAGGGAATCCATCGCTGGTCACTGGAATGAGCCGTCCTGAAATCCGCGCCGCCCTGGATCCCTCGGTGGTGATGCGGCTGCTCACCGGCCAGCCTCAAGACCTGGCCCAAGCGGCGCGCACATACCTCGCCGAGGTGGAGCAATCCGGAGCCAAGGTCTTTGTTTCCAATCTGGTCGTTTTGGAAGCCTACTTTGCCTGCCAGCATCACTACGGGATGCCCAAGACCGCCGTGCTCGCCGGCTTGCACACGCTGCTGTCGATGCCCACCCTGATCGTCCATCCCTACCTGCTGCCCCTGCTTGCCTCAGAGGGTTTGGCCAGCGCCAAACCCGGCTTTCTGGATCGTCTGAGCCACGCCGAAGCCAGCGCCGCGCGTCTGCCCCTGGTCACCTCCGAAAAAGCCGCTGCCCGCCTGCCGTCCACCCAGCTGCTCGAGGTTGCCTGATCGCTTGCTGGCGAACGTACGATGCCTGGCTGGCCTTCGCTGAAGAGTGAGGCTGTTCAATGCTGGCGACGCCGCACCCGGCTGGAATCCACACGGACACCTCACTTCTCCTGCCAATTGCCGTCGAGCAGCTTGCCGCGCGCGACGCTGAACTGGCCGTCCTTTTCCCGGACGGTCCACTGGTGGCGCTGGAAGTGCTGTTTGTAGGCCCAGCCGGCTTCGTACTCCCAAGTGTCGGGCGCGGTTTGGCGCATGAGGCGGAGTTGCAGGAGGTAGACGGCGATGCGCAACTCGGGGTCGATGATGGTCTGGTCGGGCGGCGTGGTGCTGAGCACGGCGGCGCTGATCATCCTCAGCTTGAGGTCGTCGAAGCGGCGCAGGAAGGGCACGCTGGCAGGGGTGAAATCGCGCTTGGGCACGATCTCGCCGAGGGCGATCGAATAACTCTTCGGCACACCCGGATTCGGGTCGGGCAGATCGCGCAGCAGGGTGCGGATGAGCTGCTCGCTGGCGTCGCTCTCATAGCTGTCCAGGCGCACGCCCCCGCGGTCGACGGGGCCGCAGGCGACCAGGGCGATCAACAGGACGGGCAGGAGCAGAAGGCGCAGCATGACCTCTGATGCCACGGTTTGCCGGCCTCGGCAACTGCGGCGCTTGGCAAGCGCCTTGCCCGGGTGCATGGTGACCGATGTTTGACATCCGCGAGAAGCCCCAGGTCGTTGAGCGCGCCTTCCTGATCGGCGCCTACTTCGACCGTCGCAAGGCCGCCGAGGCCGGGGAGCTGCTCGACGAGTTGAAGGAGCTGGTCGCCACGCTCGGCATCGGCATCGAGGTCGCCGAACTGGTCTACGCCCGCGAGCACACGGCCCGCCACTTGATCGGCAAGGGCAAGGCCCAGGAGCTCATGGAACGCGCCAAGCACCTCGGCTGCGACTGCATCATCTTTGACAACGAGCTGAGCCCCGCGCAGCAGCGTGCCTGGGAGCAGGAGGGCGGCATCGCGGTGATCGACCGGCACGAGGTCATCCTCGACATCTTCCACATGCGCGCGCAAACCCGCGAGGCGCGGCTGCAGGTCGAGCTGGCCCGCTTGGAATACTCGATCCCGCGCCTGACCCGCATGTGGGGTCACCTCGACCGCCAGGGCGGCAGTGGCGGCGGTGCCGGTGGCGGCGCGGCGCGCGGCGAGGGCGAGACCCAGCTCGAGGTCGACCGTCGCCTCACCTACAAGCGGCTCGACAAGCTCAAGGCCGACCTCGAGGAGGTCAAAAAGCAGCGCGACACCATGCGCAAGGAGCGCAGCCGCGTGCCGGTGCCGAATGCGGCCATCGTCGGCTACACGAACGCCGGCAAGTCGTCCCTGCTGAACCGCCTGACCCAGGCGACTGTGCTCGCCGAGGACAAGCTGTTCGCCACGCTCGACACGACGACGCGCCGGCTGGAGCTGCCCGACGGCCAGGCGCTGCTGGTGACCGACACCGTCGGCTTCATCCGCAACCTGCCGCACGACCTCGTGCAGAGTTTCCGCGCGACGCTCGAGGAAGCCGTGCTCGCCGACTTCCTCATCCATGTCGTTGATGCCGCCTCGCCGCAGGCGCTCGAGCACTACCAGACGACGACGAAGGTGCTGGCCGAGCTGGGGGCGGGCGACAAGCGCGTGCTGCTCGTCCTCAACAAGGCCGATCTGATCGACAGCGGACGCCAGATGGAATTGCGCCGGCAGTTCCCCGACGCGCTCTTTGTCTCCGTGCGCACCGGCCAGGGCATGGACGACCTGCTGCACCGCCTGCACGACCTGATGATCGACCGCGTCATCCGCCTCGATCTGCGCGTGCCGCTCGACCGCATGGATGTGGTCGCGCTCGCCCACCAGGAGGGCAAGGTGCTGGCGGAGGATTACGAGAGCGGGGTCGCCGAGATCCAGTGCGTCGTGCCCAAGCGCTTCGAGTCGCGTTTCTCGCCTTTTGTTAGGCCGGTGGTCAAGAACAAGGCGAAGGACTGAAGCGCGTGCCGCGCGGATCCGATGGGCTGTGTCGGCCGCCGGCCGATGCCCGGCTCAGGGCGCCGGCCGCAGGGCACTCAAGGCGATGCGGAAGCAGGCGTTGCTGCGCGCGCGCTGGCGGTCCTCGCCACCGAGGCAGTACAGATGGTCGCCGCAGACGACGAGCGTGGTCATGGCCGCGAAGGGCAGGGCCGGCGCCGGTGTGTAGCGGTCGTTCACCACATCGTAGATCCACGCTTCCGCGGTGAAGGCATCGGTGCGGTAGCCGCCGGCGAGGTAAAGGCGGCGGTCGTCGAGCGCCACCGCGGTGAGGCCGCGCGTGGCGGCGGGCAGGGCGCGCAGCGGACGCCAGCCGCGCGGTTTTTGCAGGTCGAGCGCATAGGCATCGTCGCGGTTGCGCACGGTGCCGTCGGTCCATTCGGCGCCGCCGAAAACGAACAGTTGGTTCGCGGTGACCGCACTGGCGGCGGTGAAGCGGCCCGGGCCGGGCAGGTCGGGCAGGCGTTCAACGGCGCCGTCGCCCAAGCGCAGGCGCTGCACGCGTGTGTGGGCTGCCGTGAGTCGGGCCGGATCGGGCACGCCGCCGACCAGCAGGAGTGTGTTTTCATGCACACCGCCGCCGGCCAGGACAGCCCCGGAGCCAGCGGGCAAGGCGACGGTCTGCGGTGCGGAGCTGTCGGCGCTCACGCGCAGCAGGGTGTTGTGCGCGCCGCTGCCGTCCGAACCACCGGCCAGCCAGAGCGCGCTGTCCCAGGCGCCGGCGACTCCATAGGCCGCGGCCTCGGGCAGTCGACCGGCTTCGCTCCAAGTACGGGTGACGGTGTCAAAAACGCGCACCGTGTCGAGCCAGCGCTTTTCCTCGTTCACCCAATTGGTGCCACCGGCGAGCACGAGGCGTTGGCCGATGGCGGCGCAGGCAAAGCCGCCGTTGGCTTCGGGCAGGGGTGGCAGGGTCTCCCAGGGTTCAGCCGGCAGTGGGTGGGTCAGCATGAGGCAGCTTGTCGTCAGGATCATTGGCACGCGCATAGGAGTCGAGGGGGCCGCCCGGCCAGTCGGGCCGGCGGCGGACATCGCTGGCACCGGCGACCGCTCCCGGCGGTTCGGGGGGCGAGGCATCGCCGGCGCGGTGCATTTCCCACCAGCACTGGCCCTGGTGGTTGTGCTGGTGATCGACGGTGAAGCCCGCCTGCTTCAGCAGCGGCCCGATCCAGCCCAGGCAGTGGTCGCAGTAGTCGGCGTGCTGGTGCAGGCCGTTGCGCAGCAAAAAACCCTTCGAGGGGCAGTCGTGCATGTCGATGCGGAAGAGGTCGGGCCGGCGTGTCACCGTCCATTCACCGCCCTCCTCGCCGAGCGTGTGGCCCCAGTACTGCTCCATGCCGTCGAAGCCGCCGGCGGTGATGAGGGCGGCGGCATGCTGCTGGGAGTCGCCACCAATGGCCTCGCGCCAGTAGCGGCGCAGCAGGCCGGGACCGCCGAGGCGTTCGAGCCAGTCGAAGGTCCACTCGTAGTGGCCGCAGAAGTCGTAGACGCCGATCATGGGCGGGGAAGAGTACGCGGGTGGGCGGACGATTTCAGATCTCAAATGTCAAATTTCAGATGGGCGATTTGAAATCCCCTTGGCGACACCATGGCGAGGATGTAGATTAAAAACGGGTCGGCCGGAGGGATCGCCCGTCGGTTCCGCTTCGGCGGGATGCGGACGGGAGGAAAGTCCGGACACCGCAAGGCAGCATGCCGCGCGCAAGCGTGGGGGCGACGGAGCAATCCGGCGTCACGGACAGTGTCACAGAAAACAAACCGCCCACCGGAGTTCTTTGAGCGAAGGCGGGTAAGGGTGAAACGGCGGGGTAAGAGCCCACCGCTCCGACCGCAAGGAAGGAGGCACGACAAACCCCATGCGGTGCAAGACAGAACAGGAGGATGGCCCGCCTGGCCGCAAACCCGCCGCGCAAGCGGTGGGTGGTGACTCCGGGTACTAGTCGCATCCCGCGCAAGCGGGGGTCGGCGCCGCAAGGCGTCGTTCAGATAAATGATTCCACCGGAGGCCGTGAGGCCGAAGGAACAAAATCCGGCTTATGAAGGCCGACCCAATTTTTTTCTCCGCACCGGGGGGCGGCAGTCCTGTGGGTGTCACGACTGCCGGGCTGCGCGCCGTCCAAAGGCACGGGTACGCGGAAAGAGCGCGGATCTTGGAATGCGGCAGGCTCCTGCCGCCATGGGTGTCCGCAGCCCTGCTGCGGGGTGGGAAGGCTGGCTGCGCCACAGAAGGGCGCCAGCAGGGCTGGCTTGAGAAAAGCGGCAGCAGGGCTGCCGCAGTCCAAGGCCGCCTCACTTCACTTCCGCGAGCACGCGCTTGATGTCGGCGGCCTGCTGGTCGGTCGAAGCCTGCACGTCCTTCCAGACGATCTTGCCGTCCTTGACGAGGAAGGCCTGGCGGGCGGCCAGGGTCATGGTGCCGCGCTCCATGCGCTTGACGCCGAAGGCGTCGACGATTGTGCCCTCGGGATCGGCGATGAGGTCGTAGGGCAGGGTGAAGTCGTCGCGGAACTTCTTCTGGGCGTCCGGCTTGTCGAAGGAGACGCCGAGCACCTGCACGCCCTGCTTGCTGAGCTCGGCAAAGGCATCGCGAAGCGAGCAGGCCTGCTTGGTGCAGCCCGGGGTGTTGGCCTTGGGATAGAAGAAGACGACGGTCGGGCCCTTGGCGTAGACCTCGCTGAATTGCACCAGCTTGCCGTCCTGGTTCGGGCCGGCGACGTCGGGCGCGGGCAGGCTGACTTTTTCGCCCTGGCCGGCGTGCAGGCTGACGGCGAGGAGGAGGGAGGCGAAGAGGCTGGCGAGTTTCATGGCGTGTTTCCATGAAACGTGCCGCGCCGCGCTTTATTCCGTCGTTCCGTCATTTTCCCTGCCGGCTTTCAGTCGCACCCAGGTGGCGCCCCAGCCGCCGGACAGCGCTCCGGCGGGCCAGGCCCAATCCAGCACATCCTCGAGCTGGGCCAGCCGGGCGTGCACGCCCTGGCGCAGGGTCCCCGTGCCCTTGCCATGGATGACGCGCACCTCCTGGATGCCGAGCCGGCGGCATTCGCGAAAGTACTCCTCGAGCAGGCTGCCGACCTCGTTCGGCCGGAAGGCATGCAGGTCGAGCTCCTTCGTGATCGGCAGCGGCACCGGTTCGTCGTCCATGCGCCAGCCTGCACGCAAATCGGTCGCCCGGCGACCTTGACTCGGTGGAAATCGGGCAAATCCTGCGCGAGTGAGTCGTTCCCCCTCCGCCGGACCCGGCATCGCCCTGCCGACAGCGGTGGCGGTGGTGGTGGCCAACATGGTGGGCACGGGGGTGTTCACCAGCCTGGGTTTCCAGGTTGGCGACCTGCCTTCGGGCTTTGTCCTGCTGCTGCTCTGGGGCCTGGGCGGCCTCTGCGCGTTTTGCGGGGCGTTGGCCTATGGCGAACTCGCGGCCGCGCTGCCGCGCTCCGGCGGGGAGTATCATTTTCTCTCGCGCACCCTGCATCCGGCGGTGGGTTTCATGGCCGGCTGGCTATCGGCCACGGCGGGTTTTGCCGCGCCGATCGCCCTGGCGGCCATGGCCTTCGGTCGCTACTTCAACAGCGTCTTCCCGCAGGTGCCCGCCACGTTGCTGTCGCTGGCGGCCGTGATCGCCGTGGCGCTCGTCCAGGCCTCGGGACTCCGCGCGGCCGAACGGTTTCAAAACACCGCCACGTGGCTGAAGGTGGCCCTCATTCTGTTCTTCATCGCTGCGGGAATGCTGCTGGGCGAGAGCCACGGCGCGCGTTTCACACCGGCGGCCGGCGACCTCGACCTGGTGACGAGCACACCGTTTGCGGTCAGTCTCGTGTACGTGATGTATGCCTACGCCGGTTGGAATGCCACGACCTACATCGTCGGCGAGGTGCGCGACCCCCAACGCAACGTGCCGCTATCGGTGGCGATCGGCACCCTGCTGGTGACCGCGCTATACCTGGCGCTCAACGCCGTTTTTCTGTACGCGGCACCGATGGAGGAGTTGAAAGGTCGCGTGGAAGTCGGGCATGTCGTTGCCGCGCGACTCTTTGGCGCGAGCGGTGGTGGCCTGATGAGCGGCCTGATCTGCCTCGGCTTGGTGTCCAGCCTGAGTGCCATGACCTGGGTCGGGCCGCGCGTGACGATGACCATGGGCCAGGACATCCGACTGCTGGCGCCGCTGGCCCGCTGCGACCGCCATGGCATTCCCCGGCGCGCGCTGCTGCTGCAGACGACCCTGGTCGCCGGTCTGCTGCTCACCTCGACTTTCGAGAACGTGCTCACCTACGTGCAGTTCAGCCTGCAGCTCTGCTCCTTCCTCACCGTGCTCGGCATGATGATCCTGCGCCGCACCCAGCCCGACCTGCCGCGGCCCGTGCGCTGCTGGGGTTACCCGGTCACGCCGCTGCTCTTCCTCGGCATCAGCCTGTGGATGCTGGCCTACGTCCTGCTGCAGAGGCCCTGGGAATCCCTGGCGGGACTGGCGACCCTCGCCTCCGGCCTGATCGTGTTCTGGTTGTCGCCGCCGGTGGCTGCCACAAAATCCCATTCCTGACTTGCAGAAAAAACGCAGAATTGGGTAGACTGCGAAATTGATGATTCCTTCGACTGTTTCCCGTCGCGGTTTTCTGGCGTCTGCGGTCGCCAGTCTCGCCGCGACTGCGGCCGGAGCGAAAAACACGCCGCCGCGCCAGGGTGTGCCGCTGCGCCTGGAGCCACTGCCCTTTGACTTTGGCGCACTGCAGCCCTGCTTCAGTGCCGCCAGTCTGCGCCGGCATTACGAAGTTCATCATGCCGAGCAGTTGCGCGAGCTGAGCCAGTCGCTCGACGAGCAGCGCATGGAGGTGGCCAGCGTGGTGTCGCTCATGCCCGGCATGGATCGCCTGGCCCAGCCGTCGCGCCAGGTGTCCAGCCTGCCGCTCGGCCGACTCGTCAGCCAGGGCGTGTCGCATCAGCCGCCCGAGCCGTTGTCGCCCAAGGCCGTGCGGGTCATTCGCCAGGCCGGCGGCGGCCACGTCAACCACACGCTTTTCTGGCGCTGCCTCTGTCCGCCCGGCAGCGGGCATACTGGCCCGCGCACGGAACTGGCGCGCGCCATTCGCGAGGACTTCGGCAGTGTGCGCACCTTTCGCCGCGTCTTCAAGGAGGTGGCGCTTGCCCACGAGGGGTCGGGCTGGGCCTGGCTGGTGTACCGACAGGACCGCAGCCTGGTGGTCAGCACGACGGCGAATGAGGACAACCCGCTGATGAAGGATCACATCCCCTGGCACCGGGCCGGCCGGCCGATCCTGGCGCTCGATCTGTGGGAGCACAGCTACTGCGAGACCCACGCCGGCGACCGCGAGCGCTACATCGACACCTGGTGGCAGGTGGTGAACTGGAACTACGTCGACCGCGCCTACCAGATCGTCTCGAACACCTGAACCCGGCGCTTTTCGCTGGCGCTGCCCGCCGGATGCGCCGTTGATGGCGCTGCCATGAAACGCCTGTTCGCCTGCCTGCTCGGTTTTGCCACCGCCGTCGAGGGTGCCGCGCCGCCCGACGCCCAGGCGCGGTTCCTTGCGGGTTTGCCGGTGGAGACCACCGAGCTCGAACCGCTCACCCGCGAGGCCGCTTGGCAGGAGCACATCACCGCCTGTCATCGCGCCTGGATCGACGTCGAGGACCGTCAGCTGGCGAACCTGCACCCTTGGATGGCCGCCAGCCATCCCGAGGCTTACCGCGATTCCGCGCCGGTCTTCTACCTGTTCAGCGGCCCCGATTTCCTCTATGCCAACGCCTTTTTTCCCGAGGCCAGCGACTACATCCTGTGCGGCCGCGAGCCGGTTGGCAGCCTGCCCAATGCCGCCGCCCTGACGCCTGCGGCGCGCGCCACCGCCCTGGCCGGCCTGCGCACCGCCCTCAACGCCAGCCTCAGCTACAGCTTCTTCATCACCGCCGACATGAAGAAGGACCTGGTCAACACCGAGCTCGCCGGCACTCTGCCGGTGCTGTACTTCTTCCTCGCCCGCACCGGCTGCCGGATCACCGGCGCGGAGCTGGTCCAGCTCGGTGCCGACGGCCAGCTCACCCAGGGCACGTTGAAGACCCCCGGGGTGAAAATCGCCTTCACCGGCCCGCGCGGCCGGGAGCAGACGCTCTGGTACTTCACCACCGACCTGTCCGACTGGGGCGCCAAGGCCAACCCCGCTTTCCTGGCGTTCTGCCGTCGCCAGGGCCGGGGCAATGCCCTGGTCAAGGCCGCCTCCTACCTGATGCACCTCGATGCTTTCGGCACGGCCCGCACCTTCCTGCTCGGCCAGGTCCGCCACCTCATCCAAGACGACAGCGGCATCCCCTACCGGTATTTCAAGCCCGACCGCTGGACCCTGCGCCTGCATGGCCGCTACGCGGGGCCGATCGAGATCTTCCAGCAGCACTTCCAGGCCGATCTCGATGCCGCTTTCAAGACCGGGTCCTCGGGTCCGCTGCCCTTCGGCTTCGGCTACCAGTGGCGTCCCAACGTCTCCTCGCTCATCTTTGCCAGTTCGACCCCGTCCATCCCGCGCGCCATCCCGGTTGACGAGGAATGATCCCGGCCGCCGCGACGGGCGTAAGAAAGCCCACGCGGCCAGCTTTCGTTTGACTGCCTCCGCCAAACCTCTCTCTTAACCCTCCCATGACACCCGAAGACGCCCAAGCCCAGCTCGACCAGCACGTCCGCGAAACCATTGAATGGCATTTCTCGCCGGAGACCGGCTGCCCGTTCTGGCTAGATTGGGCGAAAAAGAACTTTGACCCGCGCGGCAAGGTCAACAGCTACGCCGACATCATCGCCCAGTTCCCGCACTTCCAGGACGAGTGGCTGCGCGACCTCCAGCCCGACGTCTGGGTGCCCGCTGCCTTCAAGGGCAAGCCCTACAACATCTTCGAAACCGGCGGCACCACCGGCATGCCCAAGCAGCGCATCGGCTGGAATGACTTCCGCGTCGACTACGAGGAGTTCAGCCACAAGCTCGACGACGCCCACTTCCCGCCCGGCCAGGCCTGGATCATGGTCGGCCCGACCGGCCCGCGCCGCCTGCGCCTCGCCGTCGAGCACCTCGCCAACTACCGCGGCAGCTCCTGCTACTTCGTCGACCTCGACCCGCGCTTCGTGAAGAAGCTCATCTCGAACAAGCAGTTCGACGTCGCCCGCCAGTACATGGACCACGTCGTCGACCAGGCCGTGCTGCTGCTGAAGAACCGCAAGATCTCGGCGATCTTCACCACGCCGAAGCTGCTTGAGGCCCTCGCCGAGAAGGTGGACCTGTACGACGCCGGCATCCGCGGCTGCTTCGTCGGCGGCACGACGATGACCCCGCAGTACGTGCGCTTCATCGTCGAGGAAGTTCTCGAGAACCGCATCGGCTTCTACCCGACCTACGGCAACACCCTCATGGGCCTGGCCGCCAGCGTGCCGCTGCAGCCCGAGGACCAGTTCTCGATCACCTACTACGCCCCGCAGCCGCGCGCCGTGCTGCGCGTCGTCAACCCGAACGAGACCAGCCAGGTCGTCGACTACGACACCTGGGGCCGCGTCGAGCTGACCACGCTGACCAAGGAGTTCTTCATGCCGCGCTTCCTCGAGCGCGACGAAGCCCTGCGCCGCAAGCCGCGCGCCCCCTACGCCTGGGACGGCGTCGCCGACGTTCGCCCCTTTGGCGCCATGGAGAAGACCATCGTCGAAGGCGTGTATTGAGCCGTGTCAGGCAGGGCGCCCGGGTAGGGCGCTCTGTCCCAGAGCGCCGGGCTCGGAAAGCCCGCTGCAAGCGGTGCCCGCCAGACCCCGTCCCCCACACCCCGGCCCAGCGGCCGGGGTGTTTCGTTGGGGGCGAGGCCGAAGAACTTGAGGAACCGCAGATGCGGGAAGGCAAACCCTCTGTGTCAATCTGCGGAATCGGTGGATCAACCGGCGCGGAGAGGATCCCGGGAAAATTTTACCGCTGACGGGCAGATGGCGCTTGTTTATTTTCATATTTCGTGCAATTTTCGTGCATGGCAACAAAGACCATCAGCTTGGAACTCGATGCCTACGAGAAACTTCGGCAGGCCAAGCGTGGAGGCGAGTCCTTCACGGAAGTGGTGCGCCGTGGCATTTGGCTGGATGCTCCAGCGACCGGGGAGAGTCTGCGCAGCTATTTCCGAAACGGTGGCAGCGGTGTCAGCGCCAAGTATTTGGACTCGGTGGAAGAAGCGTCCAGGCATGATCCCACCCCCGATGACCCATGGGCCTGATCCTCGACACCAACTTCATTGTTGCGGCCGAGCGTGAGGCGCGGCGCGGTGAGACGGAAACGATTGACCGCTTCTTCGCCGGCAGAGCGAATGAGAGCTTCCACATCACCTTCACCATTGCCGGCGAGCTGGCCTGCGGCCAATCCGCGAGTCCAAAAAAAGACTGGGCGCGGCTGTGTCAGCCCTACCCGGTTCTTCCCTGGTGCAAAGAGGTCTCCTGGCAATATGGCGAGATCTATCGGGTGCTCGCCTCGAAAGGGCGGCTCATCGGTGCCAACGACATGTGGATCGCGGCGACAGCGCGGGTGCATGGCATGGGAGTGGTCACCCGCAATGTGGACGAGTTCCTTCGTGTCCCCGGCCTGGAAGTGGTGTCCTATTGATTCCAAAGGCGCCGGCTCATGCCCTTTCGAATCAACCGGAGGCCATGAATGAGTTCATGCCGCGCTTCCTGGAGCGCGGCGAAGCCCTGCGCCGCAAGCCGCGCGCCCCCTACGCCTGGGACGGCGGCGCCGACGTCCGCCCCTTCGGTGCCATGGAGAAGACCATCGTCGAAGGCGTGTATTGAGCCGCTTCAGGCAGGGCGCCCGGGTGGGGCGCTCTGTCCCAGAGCGCCGGGTTCGGAAAGCCCGCTGCAAGCGGTGCCCGCCAGACTCCATCTCCCCACACCCCGGCCGCACGGCCGGGGTGTTTGGTTTGGGGGCGCTGTTACGATTCAGCGAACGAGAGGCAACCACGGTGCTGAAACCGCAGATGAAGCCGATGTGCGCAGATTTCTGAAACCCCACCCATACACGAAACCTAACCATCTGCGTTCATCTGCGTCATCGGTGGTTCCAACAAGGGTTTGCGGGGGGACTCTCACCGTTCCAGCAACCAGGCGAGCAGGGCGAGGAAGTCGGGCTCGGGGATCGTCTGGGCGAAAACGGGCGGCATGAGGGAGAGGGGCTGCACCTCGTCCCTGGCGAGATCGGTCTTGGCGACGCGGGTTTCGCGGCCGCTGGCGTCGGCGAGCACGAGGACCTGGCCGGCCTCGGCCTTGAGGAAGCCGCTGAGCGTGCTGCCGCCCTTGAGGGTGAGCAGGTGCAGGTGGAAATGGGCGTCGACGTTGCGGTTGGGATCGAGGATGTCCTCGCACAGGCGCGCGACACCGCGCGTGCCGATGCCGTCGAGCTGCGGTCCGAGCAGGCCGCCCTGGCCGCCGATCTGGTGGCAGGCAGCGCAGTGGGTCTGGAACACCTGGGCGCCCGGTCCGGGAGCGGGCTTCTGCGCGGTGAAGGCGGCGGTGCGCGCGGCGATGAGGGCATCGAGCTGTTGGCGTTGCTCGGGCAACACCGCCAGCGGCGGCGGTGCGGGCTGCGGGGGCAGGTAGGGCGCCAGGCGGTCGCGCAGGGAGATGGGGGCATCGCGGCGCAGCAGCACCGCGAGTTGCTCGAGTTCGGCGCGGGTTTCGGCGTCACGGGCAAAGCCCTCCAGATCGACCACGTCCGGCTCCAGGCGGGTGAGGCCGAGCCAGGCATAGGCCTTGCCGGCATCGCCATCGACGATTTCCAGTCGCACCGGTTTCCCCATCCACTCGGTTAGGTCGATTTCGACGCGTTGGGCGGTGTCGTTGCGCGGCGGGTAGCGGCGCGCGAGTTCGCGACCGCTGGCGGCGTCGATCACGCGCACGTGATTGCGGTCATGCGCCGGCGTGTTCGGCGGCCCGCGGTGGCCGTTGATCCAGAAAGTCAGTTGTGCCGGAGCGGGAAAGGTTGGCGATTGCAGGGTGCCGGTGCGACTTTCCTCCGCGCCGCCGCCCTGGCCGAGGCTTTGCAAAACACGGGCCTCCGTGCCATCAGCGCAGGGGCGCGGGCGCAGCGACCACACCGGCGCGGGGCCGGCCTGTGCCAGCGGCGTCCAGCCGGCCTGGCGGGTGGTGGCTTCGGCGAGCCGGGCTTCGGCCAGTTCCCGGGCCCAGGCCAGAAGTTCGGCCGGTGCATCGAGGCCGCGTTCGCCCAGGCCGTCGACCAGTGCCTGCAAGCGCGCCAGCGGCTGGCCCCCCGGGCGACGGGCGAGCGCGAGGGCTGCCGTCAGGGTCTCAGGCCGACCGTGGCGGGCGAGCTGTTGCCAGCGCTCCGGAGGCGACTCCAGGGTCAGCGAGCCGAGCAGGAAGGCGGCGGCCTCCTCCGTGGGTATGGCCTGCATGACCGACAGGAACCAGGGCTTGTCCGTGATCGGTTTTAGTCCGGTCATCAGCGGGTTGTCATGACGGAACCAGGGCTGGGCGAGCCAGTCGCGCAGCAGGACTTTCAGGGCGTGCGCGTAGTGGCTGTCGCCCTGCAGATGCGCTTCGTCGGCCGGGGGCTCCACCAGTTGATCGCAGAGTTCGATCAGGCGCTCGACCGTCCAGAGTCGCCACTCGTCGACCTGCTCGGCGTCTCGATCCGAGGGGTGGCGGAAGAAATCCGGGCGGTTCTGCAGGACCTGAACCGCGGCCCGGCCGGCGGCGCTGCCGCGGAAGTCGAAGATCATCCCCAGCGCCCAGCGCTCCCAGGGGTGCAGCTTTTCCTGGGTGCCGACGATCTGCGTGGCATGGGCCATGAGCAGGCCACTGAGCTGGTCGCCCTCGTCCGCCACCCACCATCCGCCCGAGTGCAGGTGGCGCAGCACGCTGGCCACAGCGAAGCGTTCGCCGAGCGACGCCAGGGCCCAGAGCGTCCAGGCCGTGCGCAGATCCGCCTGTCGCCAGTACTGCGGCAGTTGCTGAAAATCGTGGGGCACCGTGCCGGCATACCCCTGGGGGCGGGCATCCCCCGCCGGGGTGAAGGGGGTTGCCTCGGCGAAGACCCGCCCCAGCTCTCCCAGCCAGCCCGCGTCGCCGCGACGACGCACCTCGCCGAGGGCAAAGTTGCGCCGGGTCAGGTTCGGGCTGCCGAGTTCCTCGGCGATTTCCCTGGGCGACATGCGGGTGAAATCCGAGTGGGCCGGGAGGGGCACGTCCTTCTTCACCACGCGCCAGATGCGCCCGCGGTGGCGGTCGCGTCCCGGATGATCGAGCGGCACCTCGTAGTGGCCGATGATGCGGTTGTAGAAGTCGGCGACATAGAGCGCGTGATCGGGCCCGAGCTGCAGATCGACCGGCCGGAACCAGGGATCCTCGCTGACGAGGAAGTCGGGTCGCTCCTGCGCCTTCGGCGTGCTGCCAAAGCGGGTCACCTGGTCGCGGTTGACGCGCGAGGTGACGACGTTGCCAACGAAGACCTGGTCGTCCCAGTCCGGCCCCCAGACCCCGCCGTCGAGGTAAACGATGCCGCAGATGCCGGTGCTGCCGTGCGTGTGCTCGCACATGACCGGTGCGAAGCCGAGACCGTCATGGGGTTTGCCGAAGCTCGGGTAGTGCGCACCGCGGATGAGCTGATAGACCGGCGAGCTGTGGCAGTCGGCGCTGTAGAGATGGCCATAGCGATCCCAAGCCAAACCAAAAGGATTCACCTGGCCGCGCGTCCAGACTTCCACCGCCGAACCGTCGGGCCTGAAGCGGAAGACGTTGCCGCTGTGCAGTTCCAGGTCCGCAGATTTCGCAGATTTTTCAGAGGAGGTTGTGGGGTCCGCAGATTTCGCAGATTTTTCAGAAGGGGTTGTGGGGTCAGCGGATGGTCCAGAGGGTCTTTTTCCATCTGTGGAATCTGCGGACCCGACTTTTGCTGCATCTGTGGAATCTGCGAAATCTGTGGACCCGACTTTTGCGCCATCTGCGAAATCTGTGGACCTTGGGTTTGCTGCATCGGCGGACGCGGGTCGGCGGACGCGGAAGGTGGAGCTGTTGTTGAAGCCGTGGGTGGCATAGACCCAGCCATCGAGGCCGAGCCGGAAGCTGCTGCACATGCCGTGGGTGTCCTTTTCATACCCGAGCGGCCCGAAGAGGATCTCACGGACATCGGCCTTGTCGTCGCCATCGGTGTCGGCGAAGTACCAGAGGTTCGGAATGCTCCAGGCGATGCAGCCGGCCTTGTGTCCCGGTTTGTGCCAGGGCAGGACGCCGGTGGGGATGTTCAGGCCGTCGGCAAAGACGGTCACTGTGTCGGCGCGGCCGTCGCCGTCGCGGTCTTCGAGGATCTTGATGGCGTCGCGACTGTCCCGCACCCGCGTGCCCTCGTCGTCGGCCCAGCGACTGCGGTCGGCGCTGTAGGGATACTCGGCCGTGCTGCTGACCCAGAGCCGGCCGCGGGCGTCGAAGGCGAGGTTGATCGGTTTGTCGATCATCGGCTCGCTGGCGAAGAGCTGGATCTCGAAACCCTCGGGCACCCTCAGCCTGGCCTGTTCCTCCCGGGGCGACAGCGCCTCGGTTTCGCGCACCAGGCGGGTGTCGGCGGCGCGGCTGCCGGCGAGCAGGCCGAAAACAAGCAGGAGGTGACGCGCGGTCATGGGCCGAGGCTGGCAGAAAGCCCGGGGCTTGCCAAGCGGGAAGCCGGCAATGTCGGCTGTCGCTGGCCCGTAGGTTTCGGATGCGCCCGCTCTTTTTGCTCCCGATCCTTGCGGCGGCTTTGCCGCTGGCTGCCGCCACCGACATCGGTTCGCGCCGCGAACTCTTTGTCGACGACTTCCTCATCGAGCGTTTGAGCGGCGGCGCGCAGCAGCGACTGCATCATCCCGAGCCGAAGGAGGTGGTGCTGGTCCATGACGCGCCCTGGGAAGGCAGCGGCAGCGGTTATCACAGTGTCTTCGAGGACGGCGGCAAGTTCCGCATGTACTACAAGGCCTGGCAGCTGACCGTGACGCCCGAGGGCAAGGTCAACACCGGCGCGCATCCGCTGTTCTGCTGCTATGCGGAAAGCACCGATGGCATTCGCTGGACCAAGCCGGAGCTGGGCCTGCACGAGTTTCGCGGGTCGAAGGCGAACAACATCGTCATTCCGCATGGCCCGATGGGCCAGGTCAACCCGGACGGCGGTCACCCGGCGGTGTTCAAGGACGAGAATCCGGCGGCCCCCGCGGACGCCCGCTACAAGGCCATCGTCCGCTCCAACAAGCCGCACGGCCTGCTGGCCCTGAAGTCGGCCGATGGCCTGCGCTGGTCGCCGATGGCCGAGGCGCCGGTCATCACCGAGGGCGCCTTTGATTCACAAAACCTCGCCTTCTGGGATGCCGCGAACGGCGTCTACCGCGCCTACTGGCGCTACTTCACCGGCGGGGTCACCGAGGAGAAGAACTGGAAACCGACCGGCGATCGCGCGATCCGCACGGCCACCTCGAAGGACTTTCTGCACTGGGAGAACCTCGAGGATTTGCGCTACACCGATTCGCCCGCGGAGCAGTTGTACACGAACCAGGTCAAGCCCTACACGCGCGCGCCGCATCTGCTGATCGGCTTCCCGACCCGCTACGTCGAGCGCGGTTGGTCGAGCAGCATGCGGGCGTTGCCCGAGCGCGCGCACCGTGAGGCGAGGTCGAAGGCGAGCGACCGCTACGGCATGGCGATCACCGAGGGCCTGTTCATGGCCAGTCGCGACGGCGTCGCCTTCAAGCGCTGGAACGAAGCCTTTCTCCGCCCAGGTCCCGAGCGGCCGGGCACCTGGAACTACGGCCATCAATACATCGCGTGGCATCCGGTGGTGACGAAGTCGGCGCTGGAAGGCGCGCCCGATGAGCTGTCGTTTTACACCACCGAGAGTTACTGGACCGACGACAGCAGCGCGGTGCGTCGCTACACCCTGCGGCTCGACGGCTTTGTCTCGGTCAACGCCCCGCTCAGCGGCGGTGAACTGCTGACCAAGCCGCTGACCTTCACCGGCAAAACGCTGGAGCTGAACTTCGCCAGTTCCGCCGCCGGCGGCGTGCGCGTCGAGATTCAGGATGCCGAGGGCCGGCCGCTGCCGGGTTTCGGTCTCGACGAGGCCGAGGAACAGTTCGGTGACTCCATCAGCCGTGTCATGGTCTGGAAAAACGGCAGCGATGTGTCGGCGCTCGCCGGTCGGCCGGTGCGCCTGCGCTTCGTCCTGCGCGATGCGGATCTCTATTCGCTGCGGTTTCAGTGAGTGACTAGCGGCGGCCCCCGCGCTTGGGTTTGCCATAGGTGACCGGCTTGGCCTTGGGTGGCGGGGCGGCCCCACCCTCGCGCGCCTTGAGCTCGCGGATCTGGTCGCGTAGCAGGGCGGCGCGTTCGAACTCGAGCTTGGTGGCCGCCTCGGCCATCTCGGCCTCGAGTTCGCGGATGACCTCGGTGACCTCGAAATCGCCGCCGCCCTCGCGGACGACGCTTTCCTCGACCTCACGGGCCTTGCCGAGAATCTGCAGGCTCTCCTGCACCGCACGGCGCACGGTCTGTGGCGTGATGCCGTGCTTGGCATTGTGCTCCATCTGCACCTGGCGACGCCGACCGCTGACCGCGAGCAGGGCTTGGATGCTCCGCGTCTGCAGATCGGCGAACAAGACGACCTCGCCGTTGACGTGGCGGGCGGCGCGGCCGGCGGTCTGGATGAGCGAGGTTTCGCTGCGCAGGAAGCCCTCCTTGTCGGCGTCGAGGATGCACACCAGGCTGACTTCAGGGAGATCGAGGCCCTCGCGCAGCAGGTTGATGCCGACCAGCACATCGCAGTCGCCCCGGCGCAGGCTGCGCAGGATCTCGACGCGCTCGATGGCGTCGATGTCGCTGTGCAGGTAGCGCACGCGCAGGTCGAGGTTGCGCAGGTAGTCGGTCAGGTCCTCGGCGGTGCGCTTGGTCAGGGTGGTGACCAGCACGCGCTCGCCCTTCTCGATGCGCTGGCGGCAGAGCTCGATGGTTTCGTCGATCTGCCCCTGCAGCGGCTTGACGGTGATGACGGGATCGAGCAGGCCGGTGGGGCGGATCACCTGTTCGACGACAAGCGAACGGCCGCGCGTGGTGACGTCGAACTGGTCCACCGGCTGGGCCGAGCCGCTGACGCGCACGAGTGGCGCGGCGGCGGGTCCGGCCTCGGCGCGCACCTGCGGGATGTAGGTGGTGTTGCCGACGACGCTGTTCTCCAGCTCGAAGCGCGCCGGCGTGGCGCTGACGTAGACAAGCTGGCCGACCTTGTCCATGAATTCGGGGAACTTCAGCGGCCGGTTGTCGAGCGCGCTCGGCAGGCGGAAGCCGTGCTCGACGAGCACGGTCTTGCGCGAGCGGTCGCCCTCGTACATGCCGCCGATCTGCGGCAGGGTGGCGTGGCTTTCGTCGATGAAGACGAGCGGTGGCGTGTCGAAGAAGTCGAGCAGCGTGCCTGGCGTCGCGCCCGGTTCGCGGCCGGTGAGATGGCGGCTGTAGTTTTCGATGCCCTGGCAGAAGCCCATCTCCTGCATCATCTCGATGTCATGCTCGGTGCGCATCTTCAGGCGCTGGGCCTCGAGCAGCTTGCCCTCCTTCTCAAACCAGGCGACCCGTTCCTCCATCTCCGCGCGGATCTTGACGACCGCCTTGCGCAGCTTGTCGCCGGGCGTGACGAACTGCTTGGCGGGGAAGAGCGTGTAGCTCGGCAGCTTCAGGGTCACCCGGCCGGTGAGGGCGTCGACCACGCTCAGGCGGTCGATCTCGTCGCCGAAGAACTCGATGCGGATCGCCTCGCTCTCCAGGTAGGCGGGGATGATCTCGACGACATCGCCGCGGGCGCGGAAGCAGCCGCGCTTGAGCTGGATGTCGTTGCGCTCGTAGAGCATGTCGACCAGGCGCGCCAGCAGGGTTTCGCGCGACAGCGCCTGGCCGGTGTGCAGGGGCAGCATCATGCCCTCGTAGTCCTCGGGCGAACCGAGGCCGTAGATGCAGGAGACGCTGGCCACGACGATGACATCGCGGCGGGTGATGAGGGCGCCCATGGAGGAGAGGCGCAGACGCTCGATCTCGTCGTTGATGCTGCTGTCCTTCTCGATGTAGGTGTCGGTGCGCGGGATGTAGGCCTCGGGCTGGTAGTAGTCGAAGTAGCTGACGAAGTACTCGACCGCGTTGTTCGGGAAGAAATTCTTGAACTCCGAGTACAACTGCGCCGCGAGCGTCTTGTTGTGCGAAAACACCAGGGCCGGCCGGCCGGCCTCGGCGATGACGTTGGCCATGGTGAAGGTCTTGCCCGAGCCGGTGACGCCCAGCAGCGTCTGATGGCGGTTGCCCGCCGCCAGCGATTTGACCAGCTTGGCGATCGCCTGCGCCTGATCGCCGCGCGGGTGGAACTCGGGGCTGAGCTGGAACGGGGACATGGCAGTTCATGGCCGCGGCCGGCGGTCCGGTCAAGCCGGGCACGTGACCGGAGCGGTGCCCGGCAGGTTCAGGTGCAGCAGGGGCAGGGCTGGATCCAGTGGCCGGGGCTGATTTCGCGCAGGCTCAGGTCCATGCGGGTGCTGGCCTGCCATTGCGGGTGTTTCATGCGGTGGCCGAAGGCGCAACCGGCGGGCGGATTGATCGGGCTGGGCACGTCGCCGCGCAGCAGCGCGCGCTCGCGGCGCTTCGTCGGGTCGGGCACCGGGATGGCGTCGAGCAGGGCCCGGGTGTAGGCGTGGCGCGGGTTGCGGTACAGGTCGGCGGCGGGGGCGAGCTCGACGATTTTGCCGAGGTACATCACCGCGACGCGGTCGCTCATGTGCTGCACGACGCCGAGGTCGTGGGCGATGAAGAGGTAGGCGAGCCGGAAGTCGCGCTGCAGTTCCAGCAGCAGGTTGAGCACCTGGGCCTGCACCGAGACGTCGAGGGCGGAGACGGGTTCGTCACAGACGATGAGCTTGGGTTTGAGGGCGAGGGCGCGGGCGATGCCGATGCGCTGGCGCTGGCCGCCGGAGAACTCGAAGGGGTAGCGGCTCAGGGCCTCGGTGGGCAGGCCGACCCGGCGCAGCAGTTCGGCCGTCCACTCGCGGCGTTCGCTGCGGCTGCCGAGGTTTTGGATGACGAAGGGTTCCTCGAGGATCTGGCCGATGGTGTGGCGGCCGTTGAGGGATTCGGCGGGGTCCTGGAAGACCATCTGCATCTCGCGGCGCAGCGGCCGGAGGGCACGCGTGCCGGCATGGGTGAGGTCGTTGCCCTCGAACTCCAGGCGACCGCCGGTGGGGCGCAGCAGGCGCACGACCGAGCGGGCGAGCGTGGACTTGCCGCAGCCGCTTTCGCCGACCAGGCCGAGGGTCTCGCCCTGCTCGAGATCGAAGCTGACGCCGTCGACCGCCTTGCACACCGCCTGGGTGGTGCGGAAGACACCGCCGCGGACGGGGTAATGCATTTGCAGGTTCTGGACGCGGAGCAGGGGCATCGGTGGAGAGGGAACTTCAAGCGGTCAGGGAGCCGGGCAGAAGCAGGGACAGGCTTCAACGCCATGGCCGGCGCCACAGTCCTGCCAGGGCGGGCGCGGGCCGTCGGCCTCGCCGCCGCGGGCATTTGGGCAGCGCGGCGCGAAGCGGCAGCCGGAAGGCAGGTCGCGCAGGCCGGGCACGCGGCCAGCGATGACCGGCAGGGGGGTTTTCGGGGCCTGATCGAGCTTGGGCAGGCAGTCGAGCAGACCGCGGGTGTAGGGATGCTGCGGGCGCGCGAACAGGTCGTGTACGGGTGCGCGCTCGACGAGGCGGCCGGCGTACATGACGGCGACCTCGTCGCAGGTCTCCGCCACGACGCCGAGGTCGTGGGTGATGAGCAGCACGGCCATGCCGGTCTGCTTCTGCAGGCGGCGGATGAGGTCGAGGATCTGCGCCTGCACGGTGACGTCGAGCGCGGTCGTCGGTTCGTCGGCAATGAGCACCTTCGGGTGGCAGGACAGCGCCATGGCGATCATGACGCGCTGGCGCATGCCGCCGCTGAGCTGGTGCGGGTACTCGTCGATGCGCCGGTCGGGCGCCGGGATGCCGACCCAGTCGAGCAGCTCGACCGCGCGCCGGAGCGCCGCCTGCGGGCTGAGCGGTTCGTGCAGCAGCAGGTTTTCGACGATCTGCCGTCCAACCCGGTGCACCGGGTTGAGGGCGGTCATCGGCTCCTGGAAAATCATCGCGATCTCGCGGCCGCGCACCCGGCGCATGGCCTCGATGGGCAAGGGCAGCAGGTCGCGCCCCTCGAGCCTCACCTCGCCGCGCAGGACGCGGCCCGAGGGATGCTCGAGCAGGCGCATCAGGGCGCGGGCGGTGACGCTTTTGCCGCAGCCACTCTCGCCGACGAGGCCGAGCGTGCGGCCGCTTTCGAGGGTGAAGCTGACGTCGTCGACGGCGGTGAGCAGTCCGTCGTCGGTCTGGAAACCGACGCCGAGGCCGCGCACCTCAAGCAGGGGTTCACTCATGGCTCGCCTCCCTTCGTGAGATGCTGGTCGAAAACAAGGTCGGTCTCGGGGAACTCGCGGCCGTCCTTCATGGCCTGCAGGGTCTCCTCCTTGAGGGCTTCATCGATCCAGTGGACATGGTTGGACATGGGCAGTTCGCTGACGGCGACGTTGAAGCTGCCGGCCGGCCAGCGCACCCAGCGCCAGTAGGCGACGCGCCAGTAGTTCTGGTCGTAGCCGGGAATCCAGGCCGCCTCGTCGTGGATGATCTGGTCGGCGCCCCAGGAGGCCTTGCGCATTTCCTCGATCGTCGTCGCCGCGCGTTCGGCCTCGCAGAACTGGTCCATGCGCGGGTCGGCGAAGCAGGTGAGGTTGTTGGTGTTGGGCTTGGGCGAGCCGTCCTCCTGGCGTGCGTCCGAGGAGTGCCAGGACTGGAAGTGGTCCGGGAAGGGCGGCGTGACGCTGAAGGCGACCGAGGCGAGCTGGTGCTTCTTCTGGGTGACCTTCTGGAAGTAGGCGGTGCTGTCGATGCCCTCGAGCTTGTACTCGAGGCCGCACTTCAGCGCCTCCTCCTTGAGGCGCTGCATGACTTTTTGCACGATCTCGACCTTGCGATGGGTGATGGTGAGCGACAGGCGTTCGCCCTTGGCGTTGACCAGCACGCCGTCGGGACCGGCCTGGGTGTAACCGGCCTTGGCGAAGTGCTCGCGCGCCTTGGCGGGATCGTAGGGCCGCGCCTGGAGGGGCGGATCACCGAGCAGCGGGTAACCCTCGGAGAAGCTGTTGAGCCGCGAGAAGTCGCCGCGCAGGTCGAAGTCGATCACCTTCTGGAAGTTCGTCGCGAAGCAGAGGCCGAGGCGCAGGTCGCGGTTGTCGAGCGGCGGCACCGCCGTGTTCAGCCAGAGACCGGCCTGGGAGCCGGGCCAGACGTTGTAGAACTTCGCCTTGTGGACGTAGCCCTTGTGCACCTCGGGGATCTCGAGCTTTTCGTACCAGTACTCCGGGATGCCCATCATGAGCTGCTCGACGTCGAGCTCGCCCTGGCGGAACAGTTCGAGCACCTTCTCCTGCAGGCGGACGACGCGGTAGACAATGCGGTCGACGTTGTAGCGGTGGCGGTAGAACTTCTTGTCGCGCGCCCACCAGTCCCTGACGCGGCTGAGGGTGACACTGCGGCCGAAGTGGATGTCGTCCTCGCGGATCTCGTAGGCGCCGGTGGTCGGGCGGCAGCGCCATTGGTAGCGCTGCTCGAAGTCCGGGCCGAACTCGGCGTAGAAGCGGCGGTTGAGCGGCGACAGGCTGGCCCAGTAGGGGGCGAGCAGCTTGGGTTCGGCGAGGGTGATCGACAGCGTGCGCGCGTCGTAGCGCGTGATGTTGGTGTACTGGCTGGCGTACCACTCGTTGCCGAAGGGGTTCTTCGGGTACTCCGAAAGCTGCATGTAGAACTGCAGGAAGAAGTCGTCGGCCTCGATGGGGTCGCCGTTCGACCAGCGTGCGTCCGGATCGAGGCGGAAGAAGACCGTGCGGTTGTCGGAGGCCACCGCCCATTCGCGGGCGAGCGCGGGGATCATCTTGCCGGTCTCGGGATGCAGGCCGATGAGGCTCATCTCGATGTCGTCGTAGTGGTAGCCGCGGAAGGAACTGTTGGCATTTTCGCCGAGGATGCGCAGGGTCGGCGGGAAGGACAGGATGTACTGGCGCATCGTGCCGCCCTTCTTGGCCTGTGGATCGCCGATCTCGGGTTCATCGAGACCGTTTTCCCAGGCCAGTTCCGCCGGCACATCGGCGGCGGTGGCAAAGGTGAAGAACTCCGGTTTCTGCAGGCGCGCGCGGATCTTGGCGAGCTCCGCCTCGAGCGCGGTCTTTTCTTCCGGGGCGGTGGCTTTGGCGATCTGCTCCGGCAGTTCCTTGAGCTGCGTCTGCAGCTGGGTGAGCACCTTGCGGTTGTAGAAGTCCCAGAAGGCGTCGCGCTCGGCGGTGCCGTCGTAGGGAGGGAAGGCGGCAGCCAGCTGCAGGGCGAGCAGGACCGCGCCCAGCAGGGCGAGCCGGCCGGCGGGACGCGGGGCTGGAGGGGCGGCGGTCATTGGTAGGTGCTGAATTTTTTTGGGTCGAAGGCCTCGCGCAGAGCCTCGCCGACGAAGGTGACGAGCAGGAGAATGCCGACCATGACGGAGAACATCGACACCGAGATCCACAGCGCGTTGAGGTGGTTCATGCCGTCGTCGAACAGCCAGCCCCACTGCGCGTAGGTTTCCGGCAGGCCGAAGCCGACGAAGGCGAGGGCGGTGAGCGAGGCGATGATGCCGGCGACGCTGAAGGGCACGTAGGTGACCAGGGTGGCGAGCATGTTCGGCAGCAGGTAGCGGGTGAGGATGCGGAAGGTGCCGGCGCCCTGCAGGCGGGCGGCAGCGACGTAGTCGCGCTCCTTCTCCTTGTAGGCGAGCGCGCGCATCGTGTAGGTCAGGCCGGTCCAGGAGAACAGGCAGATGACGCCGAGCAAGATGCCGAGGTTCATCTCGGCGACCGAGACGATGCTGACGACGATCATGATCAGGTACAGGAAGGGCAGGTTTTCGAGGATCTCGATGAGGCGCTGCAGGGCCAGGTCGAAGAGGCCGCCGGCGTAGCCCATGAGCGAGCCGAGCAGGACGCCGACGCCGTAGGTGATGGCGAGGTAGAGCAGGATGGCCTTGAGGTTGACCTGCCAGCCGCCGTAGATGTGGGCGAGCACGTCCCAGCCCTTGCTGTCGGTGCCGAGGTAGTGACCGGCCTGCCAGAGCGGCGGCAGCGGCGGGTAGAGCATCACCTGCAGGTCGCCGGTGGCGGCGGCCTCCCACTCGGCCTGCGGCATCTCGCCGGTCCAGCGCGCGCGCTCCAGCTGGCCGGCGCGGTACATGGCGGAGACGGCAAGCGCGCCGTTTTTGGCGTAGCCGAGCAGCTCGCCATCGGCCAGGCCCTTGCGCAGGCGCAGGTCGCTGTGCTTGGCCTCGGGATCGTCGGGGTGGAAGCGGCGGGCGCGGCCGGAGAAGGGTTCGTCGCTGCCGGGGGCGAAGTAGCGGCCGTCGCGCTGCTCGAGGGTCAGGCTCTGCTGGGTGTCGGAATCGAGCACCGGATCCCAGGGCACGAGCGGCATGAGCACGAAGCCGCGGCCCTCGGCGGCGAAGCGCTTCTGCAGCTCGCGGTAGTTCGCCTCGCCCTCGCCCGGCTGGCCAAAGGTGCTGGCGGGGTAGCGTTGCTTGACGAAGGCGGGGAAGTAGGTCTGGCCCTCGTGGCGGACGAGCAGGGCGCGGCGGCCGACCAGGGCCTGGTCGAGCAGGGCGAGGCCGGCGAGACCGAGCAGCAGGCAGAACGACCACCAGCCGCGGCGGATGCTGCGGAAGCGGCGGAAGCGCTGCAGGGTGACCGGTGTCCAGCGGATCTCGGCGGGCAGGAAGACGAGCGCGGCGAGGCCGCCGGCAATGAGCAGGGCCGAGGCCGTCCAGCCGAAGGCCGGACCCATCGAGAAGAACCAGCCGATGCTGGGCAGGTCGAGACCGGCGAGCTCTCCGACGATGGCGAGCGCGCCGAGCAGCAGGGCGGCGAGGGCGAGCTTGCGGTTCATTGGAAACGGATGCGCGGGTCGAGGCGCGCGGTGATGAGGTCGGAGAGCACGTTGCCGAGCATGAGCAGCAGGCCGCCGAGGGCGACCGTGCCCATGACGATCGGGTAATCCTTCTCGAGCAGGGCGTTGAAGCCCATGAGACCGAAGCCGTCGATGTCGAAGATGCGCTCGATGAGGAAGCTGCCGCCGACCAGCACCGTCAGAGCCTGGCCCATGGTGGCGGCGACGGGGATGAAGGCGTTGCGCAGGGCGTGGCGGACGACCGCCTGGCGGAAGGGCAGGCCCTTGGCGACCGCCGTGCGCACATAGTCGCTGGCGAGCTGGTCGAGCAGGTTGTTTTTCACCAGCAGGGTCAGGCTGGCGAAGCTGCCGACCAGGTAGCAGGTGAGCGGCAGCACGGCGTGATGGAGCAGGTCGGCGATCTTGGCGAAGAAGCCGAGCTCATCGAACTCGGGGCTGACGAAGCCCTCGAGCGGGAACCAGCGCAGGCGCGCGGCGAGGAAGACCATGAGGAAGACGCCGAGCACGAAGCCGGGGATGGCGTAGCCGAAGAAGATGACGACCGAGGTGGCGGTGTCGAGCGGCGTGCGGTGCTGGATGGCCTTGAGCACGCCGAGCGGCACGCAGACGAGGTAGGTGATGACGAGCGAGGCGAGGCCGTAGAAGAGCGAGATCGGGAAGCGCCGCTGCATCATCGTCCACACCGGCTCGGAATAGCGGGTCGACTCGCCGAGGTTGCCCTGCAGCACGCCGGCGAATTTGGGCTGGAAGATGAGCGCGACGTAGGGCTGCGGGGTGTCGAGGGTCAGGCCGGGATTGGTCTGTTCCCAGATGCGCTTCTGCTGTTCGGGCGTGATCAGGCGCGCGCGCCAGCCGGACAGATCGGTGCCGGCAAGCGGCAGCAGCTCCGCCTGGTCGCCGTCTTTGCGACGCACGGTCACCTCGAGGGCGGTGCCGGGCAGGCGCACGGCGGTCTCGGTGGCCTCGGTGGCCTCGGTGGCGAACTCGGCGCGCGAGCGGTTGATCTCCTTGGGCCAGAGGCCGAGCCAGGCGGCGTACGCTTCCCAGAAACCCTTGTCATGGCCGTACTGCTCCTGAAGCTTGAGCAACTGGCCGGGCGTCAGGCCGCCGGCCGCTTGCCGGGCGCCGCCGCGCTGGCCGTCGGCCTTCATGCGCGCTTCGAGCAGGGCCTGTTCCATGGGTCCGCCGGGCGTGAAGCGGATGATGAAAAACACCACCAGCGTCATGCCGATCAGGGTCGGCGGGATGAGCAGCAGGCGACGGATGAAATAGGCGGTCATTCAGGGGGTCCAGGCAGTCTTGAACATACGCGGCGAGCGCACAAGGAATTCCGCGAAATCAGGCGGCCGCCGGCAGTTGCCGCACGGCCTGCTGCATCCGTTCGAGCACGTAGTAAATCGTGCGGCTGCGCAGGCGCACGAGTTCGGCGCCGACCAGGCGCGGCACGAAGTCGGCCGGCAGGGCCAGCACCTCGGCCGGCGTGCAGTCCTTGAGCCCGCGGCAGAGGATGGCGGTCATCGCCCGCGTCAGGGTCTGCACCTTCGGACCGAGCTCGACCGCGAAGTGGACGCGACCGGACGGATCGAGACGCAGGAAGATGCCGACCTTGTCCGTGCACTCGGGGTCGTGACGAACCTCGGCGACCGACCAGGTTTCTTCCGGGGTCGGCGCGCAGGCCGCGGCGGCGGCGGCGTAGTCGATCAGCGCCTCGCGCCGTTCCGTCTCGGGCAGCGATTCGAAGAAGGCGACGATCTCCTGCAGGGCGGCGGGGTACACGGCCGGCCACCGTGGCCGCCGGCGCCGGGGATGCAACCGGGAAAAGGCCCTTGGCAGTGTCGCCGCCCGCGCCTTTGGTGCAGGCCATGCTGAACCAGGCCTTTCGCTGTGACGCCGTGCCGCCCGAGCTGATGGACCGGCTCTGGGAGTCCGGCTGGCGGCACTTCGGCACCACCTTTTTCCGCTACAGCCACAGTCCCGAGGCCGACGGCGTGCACACGATCACGCCGCTGCGGATCGACCTCGAACGCTTCGTGCCGAGCCGCAGCCAGCGCCGGATCGGCCGGCGCAACGCCGACCTGCGTCACGAGTTCGCGCCGGCGCGGCTGAGCGATGAGGCGCGCGCGCTGTTCGAGATCCACAAGAGCCGTTTCAAGGACAACGTGCCGGATGATCTCGACACTTTTTTGTCGCCCGAGCCGGCGCGCGTGCCCTGCGTCTGTGTCGAATGCCGGGTGTGGCTGCCCGACGGCCGCCTGGCGGCGCTGAGCTACCTCGACCTCGGTGCCGAGGCCAGCTCGGCGGTCTACGGCGTCTTCGATCCCGCGCACGCACGGCGCAGCCTGGGCATCCACACGATGCTGCTGGAGATCGAGCACAGCCGCGCCTTGGGCTGCCGCTACTACTACCCGGGTTATGCCACGGTGGAACCGAGCCCGTACGACTACAAAAAGCAGTTTGCCGGTCTTGAGCAGCTCGACTGGGAGAGCGGCGAGTGGCGGCCTTTGGGATTGAATCCCAACACCATCTAGGGGGTGCACTCATCCAAGCATTGCCTTCGCGGCGTTTCTCCTGTTGAATCCTTTCAACACCCACCTTCCACGCCATGACTCTTGATCCGAAACTCACCAAGCTGCTCAACGAGCAGATCAACAACGAAATGGCCTCCAGCTACGTCTACCTGGCGATGGCCGCCTGGTTCGAGCAGACCCCGTACAGCGGTTTCGCCAGCTGGATGTTCAACCAGAGCCGCGAGGAGACCATGCACGCGCTGAAGTTCTACCAGTACGTCGTCGATCGCGACGCCGTGGTCGAGCTGCAGCCGATCGCCAAGCCGAAGCACAAGTTCAAGTCGCCGCTCGACGTCTTTGAGCACAGCCTCAAGCAGGAGCAGCTGGTCACCAAGCAGATCAACGACCTCTACGACGTCGCCGAGCAGGTCAAGGATCACGCCTCGAAGAACCTGCTGCTCTGGTTCCTCAACGAGCAGATGGAGGAGGAGAAGACCGTGCGCGACATGCTCGACCGCCTCAAGCTGGCGGGCAACGACCCGGCCAGCCTGCTCGTGCTCGACCGCGAAGCCGGCCAGCGCCAGGGCGCCGGCGGTGGTGGCGGCGAAGGCCCGCAGGGCTGAGGTTGAACGGCCAGCGCTTGGCAGGCGGCAGTGAGGGGGAAGTGGGCAAGGGTGCCCGCGCTCCTCTTTCAGCGCCTGTCCTTGACGGAATTGCCGCTGCAGCGGCTGGGCTTGACGTTATAACGTCCGTGACTACATTGAGGCATGACCTTGGAACTCAAGTTGCGCAAGATCGGTAACTCCGTGGGCTTGGTTTTGCCCAAGGAAGCCTTGGCGCACCTGAACGTCGAGGTGGGCGATACGGTGACGTTGACGGAAGCCCAGGACGGCGTGCGGCTGACGGCAGCCAACCCGGATTTCGCCAAGTCGATGGCCGTGTTTGAGAGCTTGAACCGTCGCTACCGCAACACCCTGCGCGAGTTGGCCAAATGAGGCGTGAGCCCCGCTGGCTCAGCTTGGAGGAGTGCCTGGCCGTGCACGACCTGATGCTGTCGGACTACGGCGGCTTGACGGGAGTGCGCGACTTGCCGCTGCTGGAATCCGCCTTGGCGCGGCCGCGCCAGCTTTACCGCTATGGCAAGCCCTCGCTGCCGGAATTGGCCGCCGCCTACACCGCAGGCATCCTGCAGAATCACCCCTTCTTCGACGGCAACAAACGCACGGGCTTCATGCTCGGCGCAGGCTTCCTGGAACTGAACGGCTGGAACTTCATCGCGGCCGAAGCGGATGCAGCCGTCGCCACCCTCGCCCTGGCGGCGGGTGAATGGCAGGAAGTGGAGTATGCCGCCTGGATGCAGGCGAACGCGCGGCCGGCCTGAGTGGGCCCCCATCGCTCCTGCAGGCGGAAGCGGGCCTGCGTGCCCGTAGAGATCGCCGCAGCGTCGAGGGCGGGCGGGTTTCGCACGGAGAACACGGAGGAATGCTTCCCATGCCGAGGCATCTTCCCTGATCCGAGTTCCGTGCGAGCCACAAAGAGGGAGAAATGCCGCAGATGGGGCTGCTTGCGGTGAAAACCCGGTTTATTCCCCGCATCTTCTGCGGAGAATATGGCCTTTTGCGGTGAATCCTGCTACATTCCCCTCAGTTTGAGGACAAGTTCACGACCTCCAAATAGGCGAAGCTCGCAAAGTGTTCTGAGGACACGGCGCTTCGCGACATCCGTGCGCTTGTGGAGCGCGGGCTGTTGGTCAAGGGCGAGCCCGGAGGCCGCAGCACCAGCTACACACTGAAACTGGGAGCCTGTTGAATCCACCCTCGTCTTGGCGGCGGGCAAATGGCAGGAGGCGTCGTATGCCGCCTGGATGCAGGCAAACGCGCGCCCTGCCTGAACGGCCACCCGTGCTTTATGGGTTGCATCCCTGGACTCGTCACCTTGGTTCAGGCTGTCGCGTCGTTGACGTCACCCTTTTGCAAGCCTGGCTTGCCATAAAAGCGGCTTGGCATTTGTCCTGAGCGTGGCAGTTTTGACTCATGAAAGATGAAGTGTCGGACGAATGGCAGGAGTGGTTTCGACTTGCTCCGCTGGAACGCTGGCGCGAAACCACAAAACTGTGGGCACAGTACATCGCCCAAGGAGGCAGCCTTGATTCCGAACCCGATTCACAAAGTCCTTTCGATTTTCCAGAGTTGCGAGGTTCGCGCGCTGTTGATGGGCGGGCAGGCCTGCGTGTTTTACGGCGGGGCGGAATTTAGCCGCGACACCGATTTTGCCATTCTGGCGGAGGCCGACAATCTGCAACGACTCAACGGCGCGATGAGTCAGCTCCAGGCTGATTGAAGCCGATCATGTAGCATGTGCAGCCACGGCGGCTCCGCAGCAGATTCGCTTCTGGCTCAAGGAGGCTCGCACCCCGGCACTGCTGATTGAGCTCGCGCAAACACACCGCCAGGAAGCTGAGAAATTGTTGTTGGAACGCCCCGAAGTGATGCGCTTGGCTTTGGCCGGTGATGAATCGGGAGTTGAATCGGCACTCTCCAGCGAGGAGTGGGAGCAGCGCAAAGCCGACAAAGGCTATTGGGAACCGCTCAGAAGGGAGTTGGAGCAACTGCGGCGCCGCTCATGACCGCACTCAAGGGAAGCAGTTGCGCTGACCCCGCTGCCCGGACCGGGCGTCGAGGTACCCCATGCGGGCGGCGCGACCGATGGCCACGCCGAGAACGGCGCAGGCGAGGTTGGGGACGAGATCGCCCAGCAGCGCTGGGACGCTGTCGATGGGCAGACGGTGGTAAAATCTCCAGCTCCAGCTGCCCCAGCGAAGAACGGAGTCCGACTCCTGCCCCAGCAGGACGAGGCCGACGGTCAGGCCCAGGGCCAGTCCACAGGCGAGGCCGTGCTGTCGGATCGCCAGGCCCAGCAGGGCCGCCACCAGCAAGGGGAGCTTGCCGAGCAGCACGGCCAGCAGGAGCGCGGCAAGGCGCAGCAGGGTGGCGATGCGGGGCGGCATGAGTGGACGTGGACTGGCTAACGAGTTTCAGGAACCTTGGCCCATGGCGATGGCCATGACTTCGGCCAAATCCCTTTTTAGTTCCGGGGCCACCTGCGACAGGTCGTGATCGGGCAAGTGAAAGGCTTCGGCTCGATCCTCATGCAGTTCGGTCCTGAACGCAGCCGCATCCTCCGTTGCCTGACGTGTCACGAGGAAGTGGCGATACACGGCGGAGACGATCTTCCCATCCTTGAAGTGACATTGCCATTGTCTTGCCTCAGCGGCGTGTTCCACGAAGGCGTCAACCGCGAGGATCTTGCCGGCGACGGACGTCACGGCAATGTTGCTGCCACCGCAGGCCTTTTCCCAGTCCTTGTTCTCGGTTTTGGGTGGTTCCGCCCAAGCCGCCATAGCACCGGCGATCAGTGACAGTCCGATCAGGGTCAGGGTTTTCATGTCATGAGATGAAGGACCGACTTTTTCCCCGAGAATCGACCATGAGAGGAGGCTCTCCGAACTCGAAATGCACGTCAAGAAAAAGCGGCGGAATCGGCGGCCGGGAGCATGGCAAGCGCCAGGCGCAGGCCTGGCTGGCGCAAGGCCTGAAAGCGGCCGGGATCAAGGCGGCGGATTTGGAGAGCGTGAAGCGTCAGACGCGCTCGGCGGCGAACGCCAGCCTGCAAATGCGGCGACTGGACAAGGAGCGCGCGCTAGGCAGGGTGCCGGAAGCACGGAAACGTTCTTTGGAAGGGTGGATGGAGATGCCCATGAATGAGACCCATCTGTCAAGCAGTTGCACACTGACCCGAATGGCACTGAATTAAGCCCAATTTGGGACGGAAATCGAGCATGCTTTTCTGATCCAGATCGTTGATGAACAATGGCAAATAACACGCCGCTTTTCCCGTCGTTTCGCCGGCAACTTTTCGGACGCCCACCCGTGAATCGCATGCGACTCTTGGAGCGAATAGCTCATGAAGCAGACGGTCTTTGCCTCACTCAGTTGCACTCTCTCTTTGGAGGTTTGCTGCCATCCTGGTTGGCTGCTTACAAGCGGGATGAAGGTGCCAACAGCCGACACCGCATCTACACGCCGCTGGTCACCTTCTGGACCTTTCTGTCCCAGACGCTCGACGCTGATGGCAGTTGCCGACGCGCCGTCACGCGCGTGCAGGCACTGTGTGCCGCGTTGAAGCTGCCGCTCCCAGATGAGGATACAGGGGCCTATTGCACAGCACGCTCCCGGCTGCCCATGAAGCTGCTGATGCGATTGCATGCTCATATCGTCAACAAGATGGGAGAACTGCCGCCGGAAGGGCGTCGCGTGCTGGTAATGGACGGCACTTCCATCCGCATGCCCGACAGCGCACAGAATGCTGCCGTTTACCCGCAGGCTTCCACAGCAGAAGCCCGGTTGCGGATTCCCGCTCATGCCTTTGCTCGGGCTTTTCGATCTGAGGGGAGGCACTTGGATCGCAGCAGCCAAAAGCAAAGGTCGTGCGCACGATGCGCTCCTAGCTTGGCGAATGTTGCGGCATCTGAGGCCAGGTGACATCCTCATCGCCGACCGCGCTTTCGGTTCTTACGCGTTCATCGCGGCCTGCAAAGTGAGGGGAGTCGATGTGGTCATGCGCCTGCATCAGGCACGTGATCCGCAGGTGGCCAAGGGTAGGCGCATCGGAGAAAACGACTGGCTTGTGACGTGGAATCGACCATTGCAGGCGCCCAAGGGCCGATTCGCCGCCATGAACAAAGCCATGCACGCCGCGTTGCCGACCACGCTGGACTTGAGACTCGTCAAAGTGCGCCCGAGCAATCCGGGTTTCCGCACGCAGGAGTTGCAAATCATCACCACGCTGCGTGACGCACAGGCCTACTGCGCCGCACAGATTGCGGCTTGGTACCAGCAACGCTGGCAGGTGGAACTCTGTTTTGATGACATCAAGACGAGCCTGCATATGCATGCGTTTCGCTGCAAAAGCCCGCACATGGTCGCACGCGAACTGCTCATGCACATGATCGCTTACAATTTGGTCCGCAGCCTCATTGCCCGTGCCGAGCCCATGCGCAAAGTTGGTGCAACAGGCAGTCTGTCATTCAAGGGCACAATGGATCGATTGGATCAATGGCAGTGGGTCATCTGGAGTGCACCGAACGAAAAACAGGCGATGGGACGCCGCGAAATACTACTGCAGAGCATTGCGGATGACGAGGTGCCTCATCGACCTGGGAGAAAGGAGCCAAGAGTCTGCAAGGACAGGCAGAACAAATACACTTTCATGACCAAACCGAGGCACCTTTACAGTCTCCAAGATGACCTCGCTCACGCTTCCTAAAATGGGCTTAATTCAGTGCCATTCCACACTGACCCCGTTTCCTGTTTCCCTCGACCCAGCCTATACAGAGAGCAGGAAGGCAGCGAGGAAGGCGAGGCAAGATTATGGGCAGTGTGGGATCGTGGAAGCAACAAGCGCACTAAATTCATTATCCGTGTCACGACGTAATCCACAGGAGGCTGAAGATGGAGCCATACTGAGGCATATGAATTGAATGCTCTTGAACTTCACCAGAGAACTTGAACGGCAAATGCCTGAACCACGCGTCCGAATCGACAACTTCCATCCGTCCTGGCGCGGCGCGGCCCTTCTGAATCTCCCATGCGATTGACCCCGGTTCGACCGGCTGTGCACTTTTCAGCCAGACCCGTCTGCCATCTTGCTTGCGCCAAGACCACTCAACCTTGCCGTTCTTGATACTGGCAGCAATACAGTCGTGTTTCGATTCCCGAATAAAACGAAGTGTTGTGGCTGTGAGCGAAGCACGAAAGAGGCTGGCCCATTCGCTGATCCGGCCCAAGTCTGGCTCTGATTTTTCCATCATCGGTCTGAACAAGCCAGTAGGCATCAGCAGCTCCGAGGCAAAGTAATTTGCCTCTGCTTCAAGCGGACTCTCATGGTAATCTCTCAAGTCGGAGGATGTGCACATAAAGATTTGGTCCTCTGACTCATGCATCAGCCAGTGCCCAAGCTCATGTCCGATAGCGAAACGCCTAGCTCCATCCTGCTGTATCCGTGAGTTCACGCGGATGCGTCCTTCTTTGTTGTTTCGAGTAAGGCGTGCTGCCGCCCCTTTGAGTCCGCCATCAATCACAAGCACATTGAGAGCAAATGCAACATCTTCAAAATCAAGCGATCCCGGCTTGCGGCAGGCGTAACGCTTGTTGAGCTTGAACGCCTCCCCCTGTGCTTTGATCAAGTTTGGCTTACGGACTGACATTGTCGTCAGGGCCAGTGGATTGCTCTGTCAGCGCCTCCAAGTCTTCATAAAGCGATTGGAGATCTTCTTCTTCAGCAGTTTGATATTTGCTCCAGTAAACGCCAGCGAGTTGCGGATTGAGGTTCTTTATCAGACTCTGAATTTTATCGCGAACGCCCTCTACCAGAGACGGTGATGAACTCCGCTCTTCTAGCTTCTTCATGCGATTTCTCCTCGCCAGAGCGAGTTCTTCACTGGCAATGTGATCATCCAACAGATCATGAATGGCCCTGAACGATGGCGCAGAATCAATGCGCCGCTTTTTCAGTTCCGACCTGATCTGGTCGTCTGAAAGCGAGTCAATATTGAGTGGTGCATCGGCTATGAAACTGTGAAGGTCTCTTAGCACGTCCGCAGCGGTGCGTGGTCGTGTTTGATCATTCATGGGAACCCTCCTGTCGTTGTTTAATTTTTTGCTCGGTGAATCTGTTGGTTCGGGTGGATAATCGCTTTTGAAGAGCATCCACTTGAGTGACTGGGATATTGAGCCGAGCAGCTTGGTCGGCACGTTTGGTGACTCCATCGTAGATTGCTTCGAACAACTGCTGGACGGGCTTGTCATCGCCCAACTGCTCTAAGAACTCGAAAATCAAGCTCTGACGCTCTTCCTCGTATTCAAGATCGGATACGCTAGGTGCTTCGGTAGGGAGCAAATCCAGCGGCGACTGCGCTCCCTCACTCTCATTGCAACCTGAGGCATCGAGTCTGATGAACTTGCGATTCTCAGCACAGCGTTCGTCATTTGAAATCATGCTTCGAATGACGCCTTTCAAATACTGCTCCAGAGAGCAGTTGTCGGGATTCCAGTGCCTCTTGTCACCCCTCACCGTCTCTAGGATTGCTATCTGAACATAATCAGACCCGTCGCGGGCATGCACAGAAGGCCCCCCAAGTATTCCGTGCCAAATGCCCCGCTTCACTAGATCGTGTGCATGCAACAATAGACGATCCCAGAGCTGCGGTGTCAGCTCGGTCTTGATGCGTTGGGCGATAGTTCTGTCGGGCACACTCATGGGCGTGAAGGTCGCATTCTGTCACAAGCTTCTGCTAAAAGTCTGAGGGAATTTGCGGCTCTCGGCACATTTTTTTGATCACATCCGCAAATTTCAGGGCGAATCCAGCAATGGAGGATGATGCAAACAACGCAGCACCCCCAAACAGGCCTCGGCACCGCTGAGGGAAACCATACGCAAAACTGCCAGCCCGCGTCCAAGTGGATGGCCCTAGTGAACGACGGAAACGTTCACGCACCGACTCGCCGGGTGAAGGCCCGGGTGCTCAAAACTCAAGCGGGTGTTTCCGAGGACCACATCCTCGTGCGTGACCATGAGTCGGGCCGTGACGTGGCTTTTGAGGACGATGACCTCATCGACCTCGTCGAAGGCAACGTCTTCATGGCCATGCCGCGCTGCGAGTTTTCCCCGACAGGGGGCTGCGTGGGCCGTCCGAAACTGGCGTGGTTTGTGGATGACCGTCCTGAAATCACCCTTCTGGCGGAGCAGAGCGGGCGGACGCTGCGCGATCTCTTTTGTCTCACGATTGCCACCCGGCTGTTTCGTGATGCTGATTCATCCCAGGATGAGCTGATCGGCCCTGATAAGGCCATCGCGTTCCCCGAAGGTCCGGTTTTCTACTCTCGCCGTCCAGGAGTCGGCCTCACGATCACCGTGAACAAACAGACCTTCGGCCCGCAAGACGGGGTGAAACCCGAAATGACCGGGCGGGAGATCGGCAATCTCGTGACGACCGAGCCCTGCGAGGTAAAACAACTCCAGAAGGGCAAGCCTGAGATCGACATCCCGCTCAATGCCAAGGTGATGATCGAAGGCTGTGAGGAGTTCAAAGTCATCCGCTGCAATGTGGTGGGTGGCTATGAACAGGCGCGGATCGACCGTGAACTGGATGCACTTCGCGAAAATGGTGCTGAGGTCGATTTCATCCCTGGCGGACGCCCGGCGGTCATTTACCGCCGGGTGCCCACCCGCCCTGGTTACAGCGCCGTGGCTGAAACGGATGTTTTGGTGGTCATTCCACCTGCATTTCCTGGTGCTTTCCTTGATGGAGCTTATTTGCCGAAGGGCTCGCCGCTTCTCGGCAAGGTCGCTGGCGCTGCCGGACAGGGTGACTTCCAGGCAGATGGCAAAGCCTGGGAGCTGGTGAGCTATCACCCCCACAACGGAGGTGGCGGCCCCGCTTGGAACCCGAGCCGTCACGGCATTCATAGCTATTACACGGAGGTGCTGTCATGGATTCAAAAAGCCAACTGATCCTGCCGACTAAACACGCAGCGGACGATAGCCAGTGCATCGTCCGCTGCACCTCTGAGCAACACCGAACGCTGGAGTGGCTGCTTTACCGTCGCTACCCGCAGGAGGAGTGGGGAACCTTCTTTCGGTTTGGCTACCGGAAGACGTCTTGGGGGCTGGTGATCTGCTTTGTTGATCTTCTGCCTCCGAACCTGGGTGAATTTGATCCGAATAGCCCGCTTGTCGAGTTTTCGCCGGGGTATATCAACCGCGCCTTGCGCACGTTTGATGAAGACGACTTCGGTATCGGCTTCATCCACTCTCATCCTCAAGGATGCAGGCCCACACCGAGCCGGTCCGACGATGACATGGATGTCTACTTCGCAAACGAGTTCGAGAAGTTCAGCAACGGCAGGCCTTTTGTGAGCCTCATCGCTTCGCGAGACGCCGACCACCGAAGGACTTTCAGCGGTCGCTGTTTCCATCGCGGCCATTGGATGCCAGTCACCGAATGTCTGACGTGTGGCAGTGATGTCCTGCGCCGCGAGCGGAGTCTGCTGGCACCAAGCAAGCCGTCTGACGATTGTGCCGACCTGGAGCGAGTAACCCAACTTCTCGGTGAATCGACCGCTCCGCGCCTGCGAAGTGCTGTGGTGGGTATCGTTGGATGCAGCGGCCTTGGCACTCCCGCAGCTCATGTGCTGGCTAGGTCGGGAATCGGCGAGTTCGTGCTAGTCGATGTCGGCATCTTCAAAAAGTCGAACCACGAACGCAACCACGCGAGCCGAGCCTCAGACCTCCAAAAGTCTCAAATCGCCAAAGTGGAGCTGTTGAAGCGGCTGATTCATGAAATCCGGCCTTCTGCCAAGGTGACATGCCTTCAAGCAGACGTGCTGGATGACGAGGTGCTCGATCAATTGGTCCGCTGTGACTTGGTGCTTGGCTGCACGGACTCCTACTATGCCCGTGCTGCGTTGGGTGACATCGTCACCCATTACTCGGTGCCGGTCCTCGACTTGGCTGTGCAAATGGGATGCAAGGATGGTGCACTTACCACGCAAACCGGAGAGATTGCCCGCTACATGCCAGGCCTGCCGTGTCCATGGTGCCGAAACCGCGTCAATGCTGTGCAGATCCGAGCTGAAACTGCTAGTGACGAAGAACGTTCACAAGCACGTGCTGCTGCCCAGCAGGCAAAGGGTCGCGGTGAAGACGGCGCTCCTTACTGGATCGGTGATCACACGCAGGAGCTAACCGTTGGTTACATGACGTCCATAGTTGGATCGTTGGGGGCTGGATATGCCCACAACTGGCTCACTGGTGCTGCAACCCTGCCACACAACCGTATGCAGTTCGACATTGGCAAAACAGCATTTGGATTCGCGGATGATGACGAGCGCCAGTCCGTGCCCGGCTGCTCCTGCAACAAGTGCGTGGGCTTTGCCGATCAGGGACGAGCTTACTTCACAGTGTCGCGCAGGTAGTGGGCCAATTCAGAGTGAACCGGTTTCCAGATTATAGAATAGGCTTGGGCGGCAATCGCCAAATGGTCAGCTGACTGACCATTTGGAACAGCGCCAATTTTCCGGCAACCTGCTGGGAAACCTCATTCGCATCGGATTTACCAATAGCCTGTTGGCGAATCCTCGCCGGAAAGGGAAAAAGTGGAAAATGGGGTCAGGAACTGGGGGGGGGACAGGGGGCAGGCAACTGCTTGACAAAACCGCCTGATTCGCTGCGCTGGCGCGCAGCATTCGCATTCAGGCCGCGGGGGCCTATGACCCTGTCATGGCGCGCGGCAATCGCCGGGAAGCCATCTTCCATGATGACGACGACCGTCGCTTCTTCCTGCACACCCTCGGTCAGGACTGCGAACGCACCGGTTGGCGCGGCCAGGCCTGGGTGCTGATGGGCGGTAAGCGTCACGAGCAGCGCCTTGTGAAGTCGCTGGCTACACTTTGATCATCGCTGGAGAGCGATGACATTGATGAATGAAGCCGCAGGTCATCGCCCACCCCAGACCCGGTCACCCCCAACGCGCGCCGGCGAGGGTGCCGACGAGGACGGGGCTGTAGTTGGCGGGGCCGGCGAAGGTCAGGGAGGCTTGCAGGGCGGAGGCGAAGTCGCGGTGCCGGTTCAGGAAGCTGACCGCGGCGCGCAGGACTTCGGGGGCGTGGCCACCCGGGTCGAGGGGACGGGCCTGGGGGGCGAGCAGGGCTTCGCGGGCGGGGCCCTGCACCTGCGCGGCGGTCGCCTGCAGGGCCTCGGGCCAGGGCAGGCCGTCGATGAGGTGGCGGGCCAGCAGCACCACTGCGGCCGAGGTTTCCCCGGCGTCGGCATGCAGGTGGGTCAGGCGGGCTTCCCGGCGGGCGAGATCGCCCAGTTCGGCGAGCGGCAGAAACTCCATCATCGCGAGGGGCGCGGCGCGGTGGGCGGGGTTGCAGCCGGCGGTGGCGCCCCCGGACTCCTCGTGGATCTGGCGCACGGCGGTTTCGCGATCCAGGCCGGCTTCGATGAGGGCAAAGACACCGGCGGCGGTCGGTCCGGTGTCAAAACCCTCGGTCCGCCACCATTGCAGGTAGCGGGCGAACACGTCGTCCGGACAAAACCGCCCCAGGCTTTCCAGGCTCTGCTTCAGGCGCAGGGCCATCTGGGTGGGGCCGCCATTGCGGTCGCCCTGCCCCAGGCCGCGCCAGAGGCCGGCGCGTCGATCTTCCGGTGTGATCCGGCTTCCCGGCTTCGCACGGCGGGAAAATGGCCACGGGAAGCCTGCCATGACTCGGAGTCGCTGTGCCCCTGCCTCACAGCCCGTTTTTGCGGGCGAAGGCGAGGTACTGCTGCCAATCGTAGTCTTTGACGTCGTGGCCGCCGCTGCGGACGTGGTAGCCGATGCGGCCGCCGACGGGGCTGTCGATGCCGGGCTGCTGGTCGGCGCCGACACCCGGGTGGCCGAAGAGCTGAAACACCGGGCCGGCGTGCCAGCCGGAGAGGAATTCGCCCTTGGGGTCGGCCCACTGATCCTCGACAGCGCTGCCGATGTAGATCGGCCGGGGGGCGGCGAGGGAGATGAGCAGGTGCTGGTCGACCGGGCAGGCGGCCTCGTTGTTGGCGTAGCTTGTGTAGGTCGGGGTGAACCAGTGCGGGAAGGCCTTGGTGATGACAGCGGTGGTTTCGCCGAAGTTCCGGCGCATGAGGGCGGCACCGCCCTCGCCGGAGTTGTTGGAGATGACGAAGGCAAAGCGCTCGTCCTGGGCACCGGCCCACAGGGAGGTCTTGCCGAGGCGGGAGTGGCCGATGACGGCGCAGCGCTTCGCGTCGACAGCGGCATCGGTCTCCAGATAGTCGAGCATGCGGCTCAGGCCCCAGGCCCAAGCGCTGATGGCACCCCAGTCGCCGTTGTTCCAGACGGTGGCGGCGCCATCCTTGGCGGTGAGACCGCGCAGGCCGGTCTTCCAGCCCTCGGCGTGGTCGGGCTCGATGTCGCCGTAGTAGGCGGTGGCGACCGCGAACCCCTGATCGAGGATCAGCGCCAGCGGCCAGCGGCTGCTTTCGTTGCCGCGGCTGGCTTCGGTGGCGCGGTTGTTGACGATGGCCTTTTCCTTGTTGGGGCGCATCCAGCGGGTCGACAGGGGGATGTCGGTCTCCGGGCTGACCGCGTGGTTGCCGCCGAAGCTGAGGCCGGCGACGCAGGGCACGGGGCCGGTGGCGGCGTTGGGCGTGTACAGCATCAGCTCGATGCCCTGCCAGGCGGGGCAGGAGGGCAGGGTGATCTGGATGAGCTTGCGGGTGGCCTTGCCGCCGAGGGCGTCCTTCTTCACGGCCTTGACCTGGAAGGCGGGGGCGCCGAGGCCGGCGGGCACGCGGCCGTAGACATGGTCCTGATACAGTTTCAGCACCTCCGGCCGGCGCTGCTGGGTCCAGTCGCCGGCCGTTTTCACGGCGCTGCCGTCGGCCATGACCAGGGCCTCGGGCAGCGTGTAGCTGCCGACGCGGCTCTCGTCGTAGTTGGCCTTGCTTTGCTGGGCTTCGGCGAAGTCTTCGCCAGCGAGGATCATGGCGGTGAGCAGGAGGGTGGAGCGGAGCGGAGACATGGAAGAGGCAAACGCGCGCGCCGGCCGACTTTCATCAGCCGTGCAGGCGCTGTTCGAAGTCCTTGAGGGCGTGACCGAGCGCCTCGACCTCGGCAAGCTGGCCGGCGAGGCGTTCGTGGCGGGCGGCGGCGCGCTGGCGCACGGGTTCGAGCAGGGGCAGGAAGCGCGCAAAGACGCCTTCGACATCGCCGCGCACCTGGTCCTCGAGCAGCTCGCGCAGCTGCGGCAGGGAGCTTTCCAGTTGCTCGCTCAGGCGCCGGCGGGTGGCGGTGAGGGCGGCGAGGCTGGCGAAAAAGGCGGTGCCCGGCAGCAGCAGCCCGGCGCAGGCGGCGAGGCCGGCTTCGAGCCAGCCGAGGAAGTAGGCGGCTGCGGCCACGGCGGGTGGCAGCGGCACGAAGAGTCGGCCGATCCAGCGCGCGCGCTTGCGGGCCGTGGCGAGCCCGGGCCGCAGCAGGCCGTCGAGCTCGAGGCCGAGCACGAAGCGGCGCAGGGCGCTTTCCATGCGCACGCTGAACAGGCGGCGGGCATCCTCGTCGGGCGCGAGCGGCAGCGGTTCGTCGGGCTCGAAAAGCACGCCGCGGCCTTGATGATGCAGGTAGCGACCGTACTGCAACTGGTCCTCCTCCAACTGCAGGGCCATCTGGCGCCAGCGCTCGCTGGTGCGCAACTGCAGGTCTTGGAACAGGCGGTGGTCGAGGCTGTCGGCGCGGTTGCCCGTGCCGTCCTCCTCCTCATCGGGCGGCGCCGGTTCGAGCGCGTGACGGAAGGCCAGCAGGTTTTCGGCGAGGCGGCCGACCCTCAGGCTGGACTCGTGCAGGTCGCGCTCGGTGGCGTCGAGGGCCGGCAGCAGTTTCTTCAGAGTGCGATCGGCCTGCAGGGCCTGCTCGGTGAAAAACTCGGCGACCACGTCAAGCGCCTGTCCCGCGTCGTTCGCCTGGCGCTGGAGGTCGCGCTGCAGACGGTCGAGCAGCTGGCGACCGAGGCGGGCGGCGCTGGCCAGCTTGTTGAACCGCGCGGTGCCGCGCCCGGTCAGGCCGCTGAGGTGCTCCTCGAGCGCACGGAAGCCGCTTTCTTCGAGCAGGCGCTCGGGATCGAGCCCGGTGCTGCGGGCCAGCCAGGCGCGTTTGGCGGCGACGGCGTAGGTCGGGAAGGTGCGGCCGTGGCGCTGGGTGGCCAGTTGGCGCATGTAATCGGTGATGACCTGGATCTCCTCCGGGCTGCGCTGATCGGCCTGCTGGAGCACGCAGATGAGGTGGCGGGGCCACTCCGTCTGGATTTGGGCGAGGAACTGCCAGGCGGCGGCGCCCCAAGGATCGGCGGCGCTGAACAGCAGGATCACCGCGTCGGCGACCGGCAGAAAGCGGCGGGTCAAAGACTCCAGTTCCGGCGCCGGCGCGCCGGGCAGGTCGACGACATGAAAATCGCGCAGGAAATCGTGCGGAGCCTGCACCTCCTCGAGGCCGGGCAGCACGGTTTCGGTGGCGGCCTGGGGGCCGTGGCGGAAGTAGCGCAGCGTGCCGGCAGCCTGGGCCGGGCGTTTGGCGAACTCGCGACCGAAGAGCGCGTGCAGGAAGGTCGACTTGCCGACGCCGGGTTCACCGACGACGAGCAGCAGCAGCGGCTCGCGCAGGCTGTCGAGCAGGTGGCTGGCGGTCTGCTGCGCCTCGTCGCCGCCGCCGAAGTCGCGCAGTTGCCGCGCCAGGCGGTGCAGGTCGGCGTCGAGCTGGTCGCGCAGCAGGAGAAAGTCTTCGCCGATCATGGCAGGGAGAGCGGCCGCGGGGCGCGGCGCGGGGCTCAGCGGGTGAGCGCGCCGGTGGCGGGCTCATCGACGGCCTGGGCGGGGCTGATGACGACGCCGACCGGCATGCCGGCCTTCTCCAGGTTGAGCAACTGGCTGACGGTGACGAACTGGTAGCCCTGGGCGATGAGCTGGTCGAACATGGCTGGCATGGCGGCGATGGTCGGCGGGTGGATGTCGTGGGCGAGCATGATGGCGCCGGGGCGGGCGCCGCTGACGAGGCGGCTGGTGACGACCGAGGCGCCCGGGCGGCGCCAGTCCTGGGGATCGACCGACCACATGATGGTCGAGTAGCCGAACTCGGCGAACATGAGCTGCTTGATGCGGGTGTTGATGGCGCCGTAGGGCGGGCGGATCAGGTGCGGGCGGTAGTTGGCGGCGGCCATCAGGGCGTCCTCGCTGGCGCGCAGTTCCTGGCGGATCTGGGCGTCGGACAGGCTGGTCAGGCTCGGGTGGTTCCAGGTGTGGTTGGCGACCTCGTGGCCCTCGGCGATCATGCGCTGGATGATCTGCGGGTAGGCGCGCGCGTTCTTGCCGATGACGAAGAAGGTGCACTTGACGTTGCGCTCGCGCAGCAGGTCGAGCAGCTTCGGCGTCAGGGTCGGGTGCGGGCCGTCGTCGAAGGTCATGGCCAGCACCGGAGCGGTCGTGTTGACCGAGGAGTAGCTGATCTTGACGCCGGCCGGCGGCACCGGCGGCAGGGTCGAGGGACGGTTGATGCGGCGCGTGAGAGGGTTGTTCTGAACGGCGACCGCGCGGGTGGGCTGAGGAGCCGGGGGCGGCTGCGGCGGGGTGTGCGAGCAGCCGGCGCCGCCCAGAAGGATGCCGAACCAGAGGCTGAGGTACATGCGGGAAGAGGTCACGCGCGCACTATGCGAGACCGCCGGCCTTTCGCAAAGCTGGAAATGAAGGGGACGTGAAATTCCCCGCACGGGGCCGGCCGGCGGCATTCGGCATTGAAATCCGCCCGAGTTCCGGCGTTTTATGGAGACCATGTCCGTTTCCAAGCCCGCCCCGCATCGACCCGTCGCACCGCGCCCCGCGACGGCCGAAGAGCTTCATCCCGGTTCCCCGGCCTCGGTCAGTCGCCGCGGCTTTTTCGAGACGCTCGGTCTGGCCTCGATGAGCGCGGCGCTCGGTGCCGAGATCGTCTTTGCCAACCGCCTGCCGGCCGGCCTGATCCCGGTGGCGCTTGGGCAGGGCACGGAACCTTTCGCGATTGCCGGCAAGGAGGGGCTGACCGTGCTCAACGACCGCCCGATCATCGCCGAGACCCCGGCGCACCTGCTCGATGACCCGGTCACGCCGGCCAAGCACCTGTTTGTGCGCAACAACGGCCACGCGCCCGCGCCGGAAACGATCGATCCGGAAACCTGGACCCTCGAGATCGCCGGCGAAAGCTGCCAGCGGCCGACGACCTTCACGCTCAAGGAGCTCAAGGAAAAGTTCCCGCACCACAGCGTGCAGATGGTGCTCGAGTGCGCCGGCAACGGCCGCGGCGAGTTCAATCCGCCCACCTCCGGCACGCAGTGGACCACGGGGGCCGTCGGCTGCCCGCGCTGGACGGGCGTGCGCCTGCGCGACGTGCTCGAACACTGCGGCATCAAGCCGGATGCGGTCTACCTCGGCTACTACGGCGCCGATTTGCACCTGTCCGGCGACCCGAAGAAGGTGCCGATCTCGCGCGGCGCGCCGCTGCGCAAGGCCCTGGAGGACGAGACCCTGCTGGCCTTCGCCCTGAACGGCGAGCCGATCCCCTGGCAGAACGGACATCCGTTGCGCCTGGTGTTCGGCGGTTGGCCCGCCTCCACCTGCGGCAAGTGGCTGAAAAAACTCGTGGTGCGCGACCGCGAGCACGACGGCGAAAAAATGACCGGCGACTCCTACCGCATGCCGCGTTATCCGGTCGCTCCGGGCACCAAGGTGCCGGATGAGGACATGGTCGTCATCGAGTCGATGCCGGTGAAATCGCTCATCACCTTTCCCAAGTCCGGGGTCAGCCAACCGCTGGCCGAACCGCTGCGCGTGCGCGGCCACGCCTGGGCGGGCGAATCGGCGGTGGCGGAAGTCTGGCTGTCGCTCGACTTCGGTTCGACCTGGCAGCGCGCCAGCCTGGACAAGCCGGTCAACCGCTACGCCTGGCAGCAGTGGCGTGCCGAACTGCGTCTGCCGAAGAAGGGCTACTACGAGGTCTGGGCGCGGGCGACCGATGACCAGGGCCGCGCCCAGCCGATGATCCTGCCCGGCTGGAATCCCAAGGGTTATCTGAACAACACCTGCCATCGCATCGCCGTCCAGGCTGTTTGACCATGCACCGTCTCTCTCTCCTGCTTGCGCTGACCACCGCCCTCGCCGCCCCGGCCGCGGACGAGGTGCCGCTCGATCCCGCCACCGGCATGAAGATGGCGCCGGACTGGGAGATCGTGCGCAACCACTGCGTCATCTGCCATTCGCCGCAGACCTTCCTGCAGCAGCGTGGCACCGAATCCACCTGGACGGATGTCGTCGCCTGGATGCAGAAGCACGGCGGCCTGTGGAAGCTCGATCCGGCGGTGGAAAAGACGATTGTCGGCTACCTGGCCGCCAACTACGGCCCGGGCGATCACTTCCGGCGTGCCCCCATTCCCCCCAGCCTGATGCCGGCCAATCCCTACGCCACCGAGGCCCGGCTCGAGGCCGAGGCGAAACGCCGCGAGGGCAAAATCCCGGCCGCGCCGCCGCCTTCCGGGCAATGACCCCCGTCGCCCTCATCACCGGCGGTCAAGGCGCGCTCGCCACGGCCCTGCGCGCCGAGCTGGAGGCGCAGCACTGGCAGGTCCACGCCCCGGGGCGCGGGCAGCTCGACGTCACCGACCCGGCTTCCGTGCGCGCCGGTTTGGCGGAGCTGCCGCGACTCGATCTGCTCGTCCACAACGCCGGTTTCCTGCGCGATGCCCCGCTGGCGCGGATGACCGAGACCGACTTCGCCGCCGTGGTGGACGTGCACCTGCGCGGCGCCTTTCTGTGCGCGCGCGCCGCTCTGCGGCCGATGCTGCGCCAGGGCGGCGGCCACCTCGTCTTCGTCGGCTCGTTCAGCGCCCTTTCCGGCCCGGCCGGCCAGGCCAACTACGCCGCCGCCAAGGCCGGCCTCATCGGCCTGGCTCAAAGCCTGGCCGCCGAATACGGCGCCCGCGGCATCCGTGCCAACGTTGTCCTGCCCGGCCTGCTGGAAACACCGCTGTCGGCCCCCCTGCTGGCCGACCCGGAGCGCCGCCGCCGGGCGCTCGCCGCCCACACGCTCGGTCGTTTCAACACCCCGGCCGAGGCGGCGCGCTTCATCGCCTTCCTGCACAGCCTGCCGCACACGAGCGGCCAAGTCTTCAGCCTCGACAGCCGCATCCAGCCCTGGAGCTGAGACAGCGGCCAGCCGGCCGTGGCACATTCGCGACAGCTTTCGGCGCTAATGTGCCAAATTGGCGCCTGAATGTGGCAAATGGCGGAAGTGATCAAAGTCGGGATGTGCACGAATTCCATTGACATTCAATGAATTGCAAAATGCCAAGTGCGCTTGGCACGGCGCTTGCCATGGACAATGACAAAATCCCCCATTCCAACCTTTCCCTCCAACCCACCCATGAGCAAAATCCTCGGCATTGACCTCGGCACCACGAACTCCTGCATGGCCGTTCTCGAAGGCGGCAAGGCGACGGTGCTGGAAAACTCGGAAGGCGCGCGCACGACGCCGTCGATCGTCGCCTTCACCAAGAGCGGCGAGCGCGTGGTCGGCCAGGCCGCCAAGCGCCAGGCGGTGACCAACCCGCGCAACACGGTGTTCTCGGTGAAGCGCCTGATGGGCCGCAAGTTCAGCGAGCTGACCGAGGCCGACAAGCGCATGCCCTACAAGATCGTTGAGGCCGCCAATGGCGACGCCCATGTGCAGGTCGAGGTCGGCGGCGAGACGAAGACCTACTCGCCGCAGGAAGTCAGCGCCATGATCCTGGCCAAGCTGAAGGCCGACGCCGAGGCCAAGCTGGGCGAGACGATCACCGACGCGGTCATCACCGTGCCCGCCTACTTCAACGACAGTCAGCGCAACGCCACCAAGGCGGCGGGCGAAATCGCCGGCCTGAACGTGCGCCGCATCATCAACGAGCCGACCGCGGCCGCCCTGGCCTACGGCCTCGACAGCAAGTCCGACGAGAAGGTCGCGGTCTATGACCTTGGCGGCGGCACCTTCGACATCTCCGTGCTGGAGATCGGCGACGGCGTCTTCGAGGTGCTGGCCACCGACGGCGACACCCACCTGGGTGGCGACGACTGGGACAACACCCTCATCACCTGGATCGTCAACGAGTTCAAGACCGACAGTGGCATTGACCTGAGCGGCCAGCCGGACGCGCTGCAGCGCATCAAGGAGGAGGCGGAAAAGGCCAAGATCGCCCTCAGCTCCAGCCAGAGCTACGACATCAACCTGCCCTTCATCACCGCCGACCAGACCGGGCCGAAGCACATCATGAAGACCCTGACCCGGGCGAAGATGGAGCAGCTCACCGACAGCCTGTTCGAGCGCACCATCAAGCCGGTGAAGGAATGCCTGGCCGCCGCCAAGCTCGACGCCAGCAAGATTGACGAACTCGTGCTCGTCGGCGGCATGACGCGCATGCCCAAGGTGGTCGAAACCGCGCGCAAGCTCGCCGGCAAGGATCCGCACCAGGGCGTCAACCCGGATGAAGTCGTCGCCATCGGTGCCGCCATCCAGGGCGGCGTGCTCAAGGGCGACGTCAAGGACGTGCTCCTGCTCGACGTCACCCCGCTCACCCTCGCCATCGAGACCGCGGGCGGCGTCGCCACGCCGATGATCCCGCGCAACACGACGATCCCGAAGAAGCACAGCCAGATCTTCTCGACCTACGCCGACCAGCAGCCGGGCGTCGAGATCGTCGTGCTCCAGGGCGAGCGGCCGATGTCGAAGGACAACAAGGTGCTCGGCACCTTCAAGCTCGACGGCATCCCGCCGATGCCGCTCGGCGTGACGCATATCGAGGTCACTTTCGACATCGATGCCACCGGCATCCTGCACGTCTCCGCCAAGGAAAAGACCACCGGCAAGGAGCAGAAGATTTCCATCCAGGGCAGCTCCGGCCTCAGCCAGGAGGAGATCGAAAAGGCCAAGCGCGACGCCGAGGAGCACGCCGAGGAGGACCTCAAGCGCAAGGAAGCGGTCGAGGTGAAGAACAAGGCGGAAGGCCTCAGCTTCGAGATCGAGAAGACCCTCAAGGAGTGGGAGGGCAAGGTGCCCGCCGACCAGCTCACCCCCATCACCGACAAGCTCGCCAGCCTCAAGGCCGCCGTCGAGGCGAATGACACCGACAAGATGAAGCGGGAGACCGAGGAGATCGAAAAACTCTTCGCCGCCGCCTACCAGGCCGCCGCGGCCGCCGGTGCCGGCGCCCCGGGTGCGGGGGGCATGCCCGACATGGGCGCCGCCGACACCGCCAGCGCCGAACCCAAGGACAAGGGCAAGGTCGTCGACGCCGACTTCGAGGTCGTCGACAAGGACAAGGACAACAAGTGAGTTCCCGCCGCATGGTGTTTGCCCGCCAGTCGCTGCCGCTTCGGCAGTCGCAAGCCCGCCCCGGATCGCTGCGTTCCCGTGGCGGCCACGGGGCATGGCTTGCCCTGGCCGCGGCTCTGGTGCTGTCGGCCTGCGGCAAAACGCCTGCCCCGGCGGCCAAGCCGGCGGTCGATGAGGCGGCCAAACCCGCCGTCAAGGCGACCCCCGCGCTGTCCGAGCGCCAGCTCGACGCCGAGATCGGCCGGGCGCTGACGCCGAGCCGGGCCGAGCGCGAGGCCGAACTCGTCGAGCGCGCCGAGGCGGTGCTCGATCAGTACCCGGGCAAGAACGTCACCGAACTGCTCAACACCCCCGAGGTGAACGCCAGCCTGAAGGTGGCGCTGACCAAGCTGGCGGAAAACAAGCCGCTGCAGGACCAGATCAACAACACCGTCGCTCTGGCCGCACAGATGCAGGGCCTGTCCGGCGCGCCCGGCAGTTCCCGGCTCGACCTCGACACCTCCAACTACGACGCCGCCCGCAAGTCACGCCTGCTGCAGGCGGTGCTGTCCGAGGATCCCAAGCGCATCGTCGGCTTCCTCGCCCAGGAGATCGGCGAGGCGGTGCCGGAGTTGAGTTTTGAAGGCGTCGAGCGCGCCGCCAACGGCATTGCCATCAAGGCGAACCCGCCGCCCGCGAAATAACCCTTTCCCCAACCGAGAACCGAGAACTCCGAACCGAGAACTTCCACCATTTTCCGCCCGGCCGCCGTGCCCCACCCGGGGCGCCCGGCGGCCGGGCAGATGAACCAAACCAAACCAGAACAGCAAACCACCTAGCAGAAACCAGACCAACTATGGCTACCTCCATCACCCCGCTCGGTCGTCGCGTCCTCGTGAAGCGCTCCACCAGCGAAGAAAAAACCGCCGGCGGCATCTTCCTTCCCGACACCGCCAAGGAAAAGCCCCAGGAAGCCGAAGTCCTCGCGGTCGGCACCGGCAAGGACGACGAAGGCAACGACGTCTCCAAGCTTTTCACCGTCAAGAAGGGCGACAAGGTCCTGATCTCCAAGTACGGCGGCACCGAAGTCAAGATCGACGGTGAGGACCTCCTCATCATCAACGAGACCGACATCCTCGGCATCCTCGGCTGATCCCAACTTTAAAATTTCAACCTTAAACCTGTAACTCCGATCCCTCACATGGCTAAACAACTCAACTTCGACGAATCCGCCCGCCAGGCCCTCCTGCGTGGCGTCACCAAACTCGCCAAGGCCGTCAAGGCCACGCTCGGCCCGGCCGGCCGCAACGTCATCCTCGAGAAGAAATTCGGCTCGCCGACGATCACCAAGGACGGCGTCACCGTCGCCAAGGAAATCGAGCTGCCGGATCCCTATGAAAACATGGGCGCCCAGCTGATCAAGGAAGTCTCCTCGAAGACCTCCGACATCGCCGGTGACGGCACCACCACCGCCACCGTGCTGGCCGAGGCCATCTACAGCGAAGGCCTGCGCAACGTCACCGCCGGCGCCAACCCGACCTCCCTGCAGCGCGGCATCCTGAAGGCCACCGAGGCCATCGTCGCCAAGCTCAAGGAGATCTCCACCCCGGTGAAGGACAGCAAGGAAGTGGCCCAGGTCGCGACCGTGTCCGCCAACTGGGACGCCAGCATCGGCAACATCATCGCCGAGGCCATGGACAAGGTCGGCAAGGAAGGCACGATCACCGTCGAGGAAGCCAAGTCGATCGAAACGACCCTTGAGGTCGTCGAAGGCATGCAGTTCGACAAGGGCTACCTGTCGCCCTACTTCGTCACCAATCCGGAGACGATGGAAGCCAACCTGGAGAACGCCTACATCCTCATCCACGAGAAGAAGATCAGCAGCCTCAAGGACATGCTGCCCCTGCTCGAGAAGGTGGCCCGCTCCGGCAAGCCCCTGCTCATCATCGCGGAAGACGTTGAAGGCGAAGCCCTGGCCACCCTCGTGGTGAACAAGCTGCGCGGCACCCTCAACATCGTGGCCGTCAAGGCCCCGGGCTTCGGCGACCGCCGCAAGGCCATGCTCGAAGACATCGCCATCCTCACCGGCGGCCGCTGCATCACCGAAGACCTCGGCATCAAGCTGGAGAACATCGAGCTCGCCGACCTCGGCCAGGCCAAGCGCATCACCATCGGCAAGGAAAACACCGTCATCGTCGAGGGCGAAGGCACCTCCGACGCCATTGCCGGCCGTGTCCAGCAGATCAAGCGCCAGATCGAGGAAACCACCTCCGACTACGACCGCGAGAAGCTCCAGGAGCGCCTCGCCAAGCTGGCCGGCGGCGTGGCCGTCATCAACGTCGGTGCCGCCACCGAGACCGAGATGAAGGAGAAGAAGGCCCGCGTCGAAGACGCCCTGCACGCCACCCGTGCGGCCGTCGAGGAAGGCATCGTCCCTGGCGGCGGTGTTGCGCTCATCCGCGCCCAGGCCGCCATCGGCGACCTCGGCCTGGTCGGCGACGAGAAGACCGGCGCTGAAATCGTCGCTCGCGCGATCGAAGCCCCGCTCCGCCAGCTCGCCGCCAACGCCGGCGTCGAAGGCGCGCTCATCGTGGCCGAAGTCAAGAAGGGCAAGGGCAACAACGGCTACAACGTCGCCACCGGCAAGTATGAGGACCTCATCAAGGCCGGCGTCGTCGACCCCGCCAAGGTGACCCGCAGCGCTCTCCAGAACGCCGCGTCGATCTCCGGCCTGCTGCTGACGACCGAGTGCCTCATCGCCGACATCCCGAAAGAGGAGAAGGCGGACGCCGGTCACAGCCACGACCACGGCGGCATGATGTAATTCGATTGAATAAAAGAGGCCCCTCGGGACTCTCATCCACGGCGGTTCGCTCCATCCGGGGCGGACCGCCAACCGTAAAAGGTTTGTCGCCAGGGCGAAATCCGCATCCGGGAGCTGCAGATTTCACCCGAACGACACAACAACAAAACCCCATGAACGGGCCGGAGGGCAACCTCCGGCCCGTTTTTCATGCCGGCGCCTCCAGCCCGGCCAGCCGGCGCGCGTAGGCCAGGGCGTCAATTTCCTCCGGCCCCTTGTCGCGGCGCCAGGCCTTGATGCGCGGAAACCGCAGAGCCAGGCCGCTGTCGTGGCGCGGGCTCGGCTGGATCGAGTCGAAGGCGATCTCCAGCACGGTGTCCGGCACGACGGTGCGCACCCGGCCGCGCTGGTCGAGGGTGTTGGCGGTGAAATGCGCGGTCAGCTCCTCGATCTCGGCATCGGTCAGCCCCGAGTAGGCCTTGCCGATGACCCGCAGGGCGCCGGCCTCGTCGCGCACGGCAAAGGTGTAGTCGCTCAATACCTGGCTGCGTTTGCCGTGACCCTGCTCGGCCTTGACGACCACGACATCGAGCGTCGCGAAGGCCTTTTTCAACTTCAGCCAGGCCTTGCCGCGCCGGCCCGGTCGGTAGGCCGACTCCGGTTCCTTGGCGATCAACCCCTCGTTGCCGCGCCGCCGGGCGGCGTGAAAGGCCGCCTCGATCGCCTCGGCGGAAGCGGCCTGCACCACGTCGATCCGCCCCAGCGGTTCGGGCAGTGCCAGCACTTCCAGGGCGGCGCGGCGCTCCCGCAGCGGCCGGTCGAGCAGGCTGACGCCGTCCTGCCAGAGCAGGTCGAAGGCGACGTAGCGCACGCGGATGTTGCTGGGCAAAAACAGGTCGCCCTGGTCGCGCCGGCCCAGGCGCTTCTGCAGGTCGAAAAACGACAGCCGGCGGTCGGCCGCCTCGGCGATGAGTTCGCCGTCGAGGATGACCGGGCGGTCGAGCCGGGACGCGGCGGCGAGCAGTTCCGGGAACTGGGCGCCGACCGGTTTCAGGTCGCGGCTGAACAGTTCGGCGCGGCCGGGACCGGCGTGCAGCTGGGCGCGGATGCCGTCGAACTTGTCCTCGAGCCAGACCGCGCCCGCAGACACAGGCACGAGGCGTTGCCAGATCGCTTCGGCCGTTTCCTCCGGGCTGGCGAGCATGACCTTGACCGGCACGAACAAACGCGGGGCCGCCTCCTGCAGCCGGCCCTCGCGGGCCAGCATCGCGGCCTGGCCGAGGTCGCCGGTGAGCATGGCGGCCTCGCGCACGGCTTCGGCTTCCTGGTCGAAGGCGGTCGCCACGGCTTCCTCAACGAGGCCCTCCTTCGAACCCATGCGCAGTTCCCCGGTGAGCAGGCGCACGAGCCAGGAGCCTGCCAGGGCATCCAGCCCCGCCAGGGTCTCGCGCAGCAGGGCGGTCTTCGCCGCCGGCCCGCGGGCGGCGCGCAGGGCCCGCAGGAAGGCGTCGGTGCCGGCCAGCGTCAGGCCTGGTGCCGCCGTTGCTTCCGTGGCGCGCTGGCTCAGCAAGAGAAAGGCCGTGCGACCGGCATCGGCCTGTGAGCGTGAAACCGCGCGGAACTCGGCCTCGCCAAGGCCGCACAACTCCTGCAGGGCGCGGCGCAGCACGGCCCAGCCGGCGTTCAGCGGTGCCTCGCCAGCTGCGGGATCGAAATGCAGGCCGGCGAAGTAGCGCACCGCCAGCGCCAGATCGGCTTCGGCCAGGCTGCACAGGTAGTCCGCCAGCAGGGCAGTTTTTTTCAGCCGCGAGGCCTCGGCGGCGGTGGCCGCGGCGACGGCGCTCCACGCGGCGAACCCGTCCGCGGCGCGGGAGGCCGGTGCCGGGTCGGGTTCCGGGGGGGCCGCGACCGGCAGCACCGGGGGCGCCAGGCGGAACAGTTCGAGCTGGTCGGCCTGCTCCAGCGACCAGGCCTGCCAGCCGCGCGCGCGCAGGTCGGCGGCGAACTCGCGGGCCGGGCCATGGACCAGCCAGATCCGGCGCGGCTGTACGGCCTCGACGGCGGCGAGCAGTTCGTCGTAATCGGCGTGATCGCTGAGCGGGAAAACCTCGTCGACCTGATAGCGGTAGCGCGCCCCGGGCTGCAGGGCCCAGCCGCTGAGCAGGGCGGTGCGGCAGACCTTCAGCCGGCGCAGGGCCAGGCTGCGCTGGGTGCCGGGTGGGAAGATCAGGACGTGGCCGGGGGCGCGAGCGGGGTCAAAGAGCTCAAAGTCCGGCAGCGGACCGAGCTGGGGCGCCAAGGCCTGGGTCATCTCAAAGACCGCCTTGTGCAGCATCACCGGGTGGCCGGCACCGGCGAGCAGGCGCAGGATTTCCTGGGCCTTGCCGAGGGCGTAGCCGAGCAGGACGGGGATGGCGCCGTCCTCGAGGGTTTCGCGCACCCACTGCAGCACGCGGGCGATCGTCTGCTCGCGCGGCGGAAAGCGGAACTGCGGCAGGCCGAAGGTGCATTCCATGAGCAGGGTGTCGGCCGGTGCCAGTTCGCAGGGCTCGGCGCTGAGGCCGTGGCGCAGCTTGAAGTCGCCGGTGTACAGCAGGCTGGCGCCGTCGCTGCCGCGGGTCAGGTGCAGCAGGGCCGAGCCCGGGATGTGGCCGGCCGGCAGCAGGCGCAGCCGCCAGTCCTGCCAAGATTGGGTTTCCCGGAACGGCAGCGCTTGAAACTCCCCCTGGGCGCCGAAGCGCGTCCGCACCAGCTCGCGGGTGATCTCCGAGCCGAGGCTCAGGCGGTGGCGGGCGAAGTGGTCGGCATGGGCATGCGAGACGAAGGCGCGGTCGACAGGGAAGCGCGGGTCCAGCCACAGGTCCGCCTCCGGCAGGTGAATGCCGCGGCGGTGGCGAACTTCGATCAGCGGGGACATGGCGGCGTCTGCAGGTTACGTCTGCGCCGGCCGCCGGGACCTGCCTCAGAGCGCGGCGAGGATGGCGCCGCCCATTTCGGCCGTGTTGACCAAGCGGGTGCCGGGTGCGCCGGTGAAGATGTCGCCGGTGCGCAGGCCGTCTTCGATGACCTTTTTCACGGCGTTTTCGATGGCGAGCGCCTCCGTTTCCAGGCCGAGCGAGAAACGCAGCAGCAGGGCGGCGGAAAGGATCTGGGCGATCGGGTTGGCGATGCCCTTGCCGGCGATGTCGGGGGCGGTGCCGCCGCTCGGCTCAAACAGGCCGAAATACAGGCCGTCGCCCTTGGGCTTGCCGAGGCTGGCGCTGGCGAGCATGCCGAGACTGCCGGCGATCATCGCCATTTCATCGCTGAGGATGTCGCCAAAGAGGTTCTCGGTGACCAGCACGTCGAAACTGCGCGGCGCCTTGATGAGCTGCATGGCGGCGTTGTCGACGTAAAGATGCGCCAGGGTGACATCCGGATAGTCTTTAGCCACCTCGAGCATCGTTTCGCGCCAGAGCACGGAATTGGTCAGCACGTTGGCCTTGTCGACACTGGTGACGTGCTTGCGGCGCAGCTGCGCGGCCTTGAAGGCGACGTGGGCGATGCGGACGATCTCGCTCTTCTTGTACACCATCGTGTCGATCACCTCGATGTCGCCGTCGGGCAGGGTTGTGCGGCTCTTCGGCTGGCCGAAGTACAGGCCGCCGGTGAGTTCGCGCACGCAGAGCACGTCGAAACCGCCTTCGACGAGGTCGGGGCGCACCGGGCTGGAGGCGGTGAGGGCCGGGTAGCAGATGCCGGGGCGCAGGTTGGCGAACAGGCCGAAGTGCTTGCGCAGCGGCAGCAGGGCGCCGCGCTCGGGCTGTTCATTGGGCGGCAGGTGCTCCCACTTGGGGCCGCCGACCGAGCCGAACAGGATGGCGTCGCTCGCCTCGCAGGCGGCGATGGTTTCCGCGGGCAGGGCCTTGCCGGTGGCGTCGATGGCGGCGCCGCCGACGAGCTGGTGGCTGTAGGTGAAGGCGAGGCCGGACTTGGCGGCGACGGCGTCGAGGATGGCAAGGGCCTGGGCCATGACTTCGGGGCCGATGCCATCACCGGGGAGGACTGCGAGCTGGAAGGAGCGACTCATAAAACGGGGCAAACTCCATGGACGCGGAAGGCCGCCGGGGCAAGCGCGGAGACGGCGGTTGAGCGTTTCCGCGGGCACGTGGGTCTCAAAACCTTGAGGCCACGCTCGGGCCAGCGCCGCCGACCGCCCTTGAATTTAGCATTGCCTTCTGTCGTCGGTGTCAATACCCTGTCTATACAGTCATGAAAAAATTCCCCTTATCTCTTGCCGCTCTGTGCTTAACCGCCGCGGCAGCCTCCGGGCAGACCTCGCAGTTGGTCCGGGACATCAACGGCCAGGCCCTGCCGGCGCCCGCGGTGCAGGCCAGCATGGTCAGTGTCAATCCGGGCAGTGGGGAGATCCTTGTCATTGCCGTGGAGGATGCGCTCAACGGCGCGGAAATCTGGAAAAGCGACGGCACCCCGGCCGGCACCGTACTGGTGCGCGATCTGGTCGCCGGGCCCGATGGTTCGGACCCGGTCAATTTGACGACTGCGGGCAGCCGCGTGTTCTTTTCGGCCGCCAATGCCGCGGGCAAGCGCAATCTGTGGCTCAGCAACGGCCTGGCCACCGGCACCAGCCTGGTCAAGGATCTGGGCTTTCCCAACTCGAATGGCCCGGAACGCCTCGCCAACCTGAACGGCACCCTGCTCTTTGTCGGCTACAGCCCGGCGGACAATTTTGAGCTGTGGAAAAGCGACGGCACCAGCGCCGGCACGGTTCAGGTCAAGAACATCAACCCCAACCTGTCCGGCGCCTCCGGCATCAACCACCCCTTTGCCCTGGGCACGACGCTGTTTTTCACGGCCACCGATGGTGCCTCCGGCCGCGAACTGTACAAGTCGGACGGCACCCAGGGCGGCACGACGCGTGTCGTCGATCTGGTTCCCGGGGGCGGCACGCCCTTTGTCGAGGGCTTTGACCCTTCGTTCACCGCGATGAACGGGCTGCTGTATTTTGCGGCCAACACGGGTGGCGAGGTGGGGGCGGAACTCTGGCGCAGCGACGGCACGGAAGGCGGCACGATCCTGGTCAGCGATATCTTCCCGGGCTCGGAGAGCTCGGACCCGGAGTTCCTGACGCCGATGACCGTCACGGGCAGCGAGGCCGGCACCTACCTTTATTTCTCAGCGACCAACACGACGGCCTCCGGCGTCGAGCTCTGGCGCAGCGACGGCCTGCCGGGTGGCAGCACGATTCAGCTCGATGAAATCCACAGCGGCGGCAACAGCTCGAACCCGCGCCAGTTGACGGTGGTCGGCTCCATGCTGTTCTTCACGGCCGATGATGGTGCCGCTGGCGAGGAGCTGCATGTCAGCAACGGTCGCACCGGCGCGGCCAACACCGCGCGTGTGTCCGACCTTGTGGCGGGTGCCAACAGCTCATTGCCGTCGAACCTGACGGCCTTCAACGCCACCACCCTGCTGTTCACGGCTGTCGATGCCGGTGACGATCTCGGTCTCCACGTCTGCACGCACAACGGCACGGCCCTGCCGACCTCGTCGCCCCGAATTGCGTCCTTCGGCGTCGGCAGCACGATCAGCCACCTGACCCGGATCGGCACCAAGGTCTTCTTCCTGGTCAATGGCGGCCAGCTCTGGGAGACCAATGCGACGGCACCCGGCACCCAGCTGGTTTACGATTTCCGCGCCACCACCGCCGGTTCCGACGCCGCCGCATTCGCGGTTGCCGACGGCGAGGTGTTTTTTGCCGCCGATGATGGCGTCAACGGCCGTGAGCTGTGGAAGAGCGATGGCAGCCAGGGGGGCACCACGCGGGTGGCCGACCTCTTTCCCGGCACCGATGGCGGCATGCCCGAAATTCCGAACAGCTCGGACCCCCAGCACCTCACCGTTGCCGGCGGGCGCGTCTTCTTCTCCGCTGCCGATGGTGACAGCAACCGCGAGCTCTGGGTCCACGATCCGCTCGCCGACCCCCAGACCTTCCAGGTGCGCGACATCAATGCTGGCGACAGCAGCGAGCCGCAGGAGTTGACGGATTTCGATGGTGTGCTGTTTTTCACGGCGACCGATGGCAGCGGTGCCGGCAAGACCGGCCGCGAACTGTGGCGCAGCAACGGCACCGAGGACGGAACCGTCCAGGTGGTGGATCTGGCCACCGGCAGCACGGATTCGAATCCCCGCAGCCTCACGGTCTACAAGAATGCCCTGTATTTCTTCGCCAACAGCGACGGCGACGGTCGCGAGTTGGTCAAGACCAACGGCACGCCCGGCAACGCCAGCACGGTCCGCGACATCGCCTCCGGCGGAGCCTCGGGCATCACCGAGGACTATGAGGACATCGCCATCATGGGAGCCGGCGCCTCGCAGCGCCTGTACTTCTCGGCCCGCAATGACAGCCAGGGCGGTGGTGGCCAGGAACTGTGGACCAGCGATGGCACCGAGGCCGGCACGGTTCGGGTCCGCGACATCAACCCGGGTACGTCGGGGTCCAACCCGACGGAAATCACCACGGTCGGCAACCTGATTTACTTTGCCGCCACGGACGGCGTCGCCGGCATCGAATTGTGGCGCAGCAACGGCACCGAAGCCGGCACCCTTCTGGTGCGCGACATCGCCGCCGGCGCGCCCGGCTCGGCGCCCCAGGAACTCACCGCCTCCGCCGGTCGCCTGTTCTTCACCGCTGATGACGGCATCAACGGTCGCGAACTGTGGGTCAGCACCGGCAACTCCACCGGCACGGTGATGCTGACCGACTTCCGCAACGGTGCCGATCGCACCGCCAGCCTCGGCATCCGCGACCTGCGCGACATCGACGGGGTGCTCTGCTTCACCGCCGACGACGGTGCCAACGGCCGCGAGCTGTGGATCTCCGACGGCACGCCTGCCGGCACGCGCATGATCAACGACCTGAGCGGCCCGCTTTCGGCCTCCAACCCCGGTCATTTCACCGCCTTCAACGGCCAGCTGCTGTACACGGCCGCCGACGCCACCAGTGGCAACGAGCCGCGCCTCGCCTTCATCGGCGCCGCCATCCAGGTGGAGCAGCCCGAGGGAGTGGCGCTGGTCAACGACGGCGCCCCGATCAACTTCGGCACCCTCGCCGCCGGCGTGAGCACGACGCTGAACATCACGATCCGCAACGCCGGCATCAACACCCTGCGCGACATCAAGCCGCTCATCGCCGGCATGAACGCCGCCGAATTTGCCCTGGTCACACCCAAGGCCGCCACCACCCTGATCCAGGGCCAGTCGACGACCTTCGGCGTGCGCTTCACCCCGAGGGAAGGGGGGGCGCGCGAGGCCGAGGTCTCGATCCTGAGCAGCGACGCCCTCAACAATCCCTTTGTGGTCAACCTGAACGGCGAGGGCATCAAGGACCCGACGATCACCGAGCAGCCCGAGCCGCTCATGCTGCTGGTCGGCCAGCCCGCCGCCTTCGACGCCGAGGCCAACAGCGACAGCGTCATGCTCACCGACAGCGACTTCCAGTGGCGCCGCAACAACGGTGCCATCAAGGGCGCCTTCGGCACCAGCTACGCCATTCCCGCCGTCACCCTCAAGGATGCCGGCGCCTACTCTGTGCAGGTCAAGGTCGGCAAAACCGTGGCGCTCAGCAATCCCGCCCAGCTCGGCGTCGTCCAGGCCAACGTGCCGGCGTTCATCCTCGCCGCCGGTGCCGGCAAGGCGGTCAATCTCACCGTCACCGCTGCCGGCAACGGCCTCACCTACCAGTGGTTCAAGGGCGCGACACCGCTCGCCGACACCACCGACGGCCGCATCAAGGGCGCGCGCACGGCCAAGCTGCTCATCACCGGCCTCACCGCCGCGGATTCCGACCTCTATTCCTGCCAGGTCACCGGCGCCGGCGGCACCCAGACCGGTGGCCAGACCGAGTTGAAGGTCTTCACCGAGAAACCCGTGCTCGACGACCCGCAGAACCTGCCCGATGGCATCGTCGGCGGCAGCTACAACTTCCCGGCAGCCGGCTTCCAGATCGCCGTCGATCCGGCACCGGAAAAGGCGCCGCTGACCTACACGGCCAAGGGCCTGCCGACCGGGCTCAAGGTCAATCCCAAAACCGGCCTGATCTTTGGCCGGCCGACCAAACCCGGCACCTACGAGGTCACCCTCACCGCCAAAAACACCGCCACCAGCGATCCCGTCACCGAGACGGTCGTCATCGACACCTTCCCCGCCGATCTTGCCGGCACGTACGCCGCCCTGGTCGACCGCGATGCCGACCTCAATGACCGGCTGGGCGGTCGCCTGGACCTCACCGTCAGCAGCACGGGCGCCCTCAGCGGCACGCTGACCTTTGGCACGGAGCGACTGGGCATCAAGGGCGGGCTTGAGGTGGACGCCACCGGCGCGCTCGATCCGACCTACACCGTCACACTCAAGCGCAAGGGCAAGCCGGATGCCGTGCTGACCTTCGACATCGACATCGACAACCGCGTGCTGACCGGGGATGTCAACGGCGTGCCCGTCAATGGCTGGCGCCACGTCTATGCCACCGAGGCCGCGCCTTTCATGGGCTATCACACCTTCGGCCTTCGCCTCGGCGATCCCCTGCAGGTGGGCGACGACGACCTGCCGCAGGGCTGGGGCTACGCGACCTTCACCGTCGCCAAGGACGGCAAGTGGAAGATGGCGGGCCGCACCGCCGACGGCGAAACGATCACCGGCGCCGCTGCGGTCGGCTTCGACGGCCAGCTGATCGTGTACCAGGCCCTCTACAAGCCCTTCGGCGGCTCGCTCTGGGGTTCGCTGATCCTGGATCCGGTCGACACGGAGGATGCCTTCGACAACAGCCTGACCGGCGATGTCGACTGGGTGCGCCCGGCGGCCACCAACACGAAGACCCGCGCCTACCAGGCAGGCTTCGGCCTGCCCGGCACGCCGGAAATCCTGCCGGTGCCGCTGGAGGCCGTCGGCGGCAGCTACCGCGCGCCCGGCAAGGATGAGCTTGTGCTTGAACTGGCCGCGCCCGGCGAGACCAATGTCGAACTGCAGTTCAGCGAGGGCGGCCTTCCCGCCGCGCAAAACCCCGACCAGGTGCTCGGCATCCTCGCCGGCAACAAGCCCTTCAATCCGAAGCCGGCGGGTCCGACCCTGACGACGCTGAAGAAACTCACCGCCAAGACCGGCCTGATCGAGGGCAGCTTCCGCCTGACCGATCCGGATCCGCGCACGGGTGCGACCGGCAACGTCGTGCGTGACGCCCTTTTCCGCGGGGTGCTCATCCGCGATGACGTCGAGGGCGCCAGCTACGGGGCCGGCCACTTCCTGCTCGAGGCCCTGCCCGCCGACGGGGAGACGCCGAAGAAGACCACCCCGGTGTTCAGCGGCGCCGTCGAGCTGCGCGAGAACGACAACTGAGAGCGCCCCCCAAGAGGCGCGCCTCCGGAACACAAAAAACCCCGCCGGTCACCCGGCGGGGTTTTTTATGGTGGCATGCCGCTCAGACCTTCATGCCTTCCTGGCGGAGGAAGTTCTCCACCCAGGTGATGTCGTAGTTGCCGTTCTGGAAGTCGGAGGTGGTGAGCACCTTCGACTGCAGCGGGATGGTGGTCTTGATGCCCTCGACGACGAATTCGCCGAGCGCGCGGCGCATGCGCTTGATGGCGATCTCGCGGGTGGCGCCGGTGACGATGAGCTTGGCGATCATCGAGTCGTAGTAGGGCGGCACCTCGTAGCCGGAGTAGACGTGGGTGTCGACGCGCACGCCGCGGCCGCCGGAGGTGTACCACAGGTTGATCTTGCCCGGGCTGGGAGCGAAATTGCGCGCCGGATCCTCGGCGTTGATGCGGCACTCGATCGAGTGGCCGCGCGCGCTGGCGGTCATGACGTGCTCGCTGAGCGGCAGGCCGGCGGCGATGCGGATCTGCTCCTTGATGAGGTCGCAGCCGTACACCTCCTCCGTGATGGGATGCTCCACCTGGATGCGGGTGTTCATCTCCATGAAGTAGAAGTTTTCGCCGTTGTTGTCGACGAGGTACTCGATCGTGCCGCAGTTCTCGTAGCCGATCTCGCGGCAGATCTTCACCGTCGCGTCACCCATGCGCCTGCGCATCTCGTCGCTGATCTTCGGGCTCGGGCACTCCTCGATGATCTTCTGGTTGCGGCGCTGCATCGAGCAGTCGCGCTCGCCAAGGTGGACGACGTTGCCGTGGCTGTCGGCGACCACCTGGAACTCGATGTGGTGCGGCTTCTCGACCAGCTTCTCCATGTACATCGAGCCGTCGCCGAAGCACTTCAGGGCCTCGAGGCTCGCGGCCTGGAAGCTGGAGATCAGGGTGGCCTCGTTGAGCACCGGGCGCATGCCGCGGCCGCCGCCGCCGGCGCTGGCCTTGATGATCACCGGGTAGCCGATCTTGCGCGCCCACTCGAGCGCCTGCTCCTCGTTCTGGATGATGCCGTCGGAACCGGGCGTCACCGGCACGCCGCTGGCGCGGGCGGTGGCGCGGGCGGTGTTCTTGTCACCCATCATCGAGATGACGCGCGCGCTCGGGCCGATGAACTTGATTTTGCACTTCTCGCAGACCTCGGCGAACTCCTCCTTCTCGGAGAGGAAGCCGTAGCCCGGGTGAATGGCGTCGACGTTGGCGATCTCGGCGGCGCTGATGATGCGGCTGATCTTCAGGTAGCTTTCCGTGCTCGGGCCGGGCCCGATGCAGATCGCCTCGTCGGCGAGGTGGACGTGCATCGAGTCGACGTCGGCTTCGGAATAGACGGCGACCGTCTTGACGTCGAGCTCCTTGCAGGCGCGGATGATGCGGACAGCGATTTCGCCGCGGTTGGCGACGAGGACTTTGCGGAACATGGGGGAGGGTGCGGGGAGATTCGGAACGGGCCGGGCGGCGGGGCGGACCCGGGGGGTCGCGCGCCGTCCGCGGGCCTGGGTCATGCCTTGAGTTCGAACAGCGGCTGCCCGTACTGCACCGGCTTGCCGTCCTCGACCAGAATGCGGGCGATGGTGCCGCGCATCTCGGCCTTGATCTCGTTCATCACCTTCATGGCCTCGATGATGCAGACCGTCGTGTTTTCATCGACCGAGTCGCCGATGTTGATGAAGGCTTGTTCGCCGGGCGCGGCCGAGCGGTAGAAGGTGCCAACCATGGGCGAGTTGATCGTCGGCCCGGCCGGCGCGGTGTCGGCGGCGGGGGCGGCGGCCGCCGCGGGGGCCGCGGTCGGCGCGGCCGCGGCCGGCAGGCTGACGGCGGCGGGAGCGGGCAGGGCGGCCTGGGCCGGCAGGTGCTTCAGGAGCTTCTGCACGGTCTCCAGGTCCGAGCCGCGTCGCAGCTCGATCTTCGAGCCCTGATTTTCGAAATGAAAGTAGCTGAGGTCGTTCTCCGCCATCAACGCCACGATTTGTTTGATCTGCTTCAGGTCCAAGGCGGTGGCCTCCTTTTCAGTGGGTTTGGGTTCGTCCATTCGGATAAGGCACGTGGGTGCTATTTGCCGAGACTAGCCGGCGCGCCGGCATAGGCAAGGATAAAGCACGCCGACGCCGGCTTGCGGGAATGGCCCCGCGGGTGGAACATGCGGCCATGACCGCGCTGCTGCCGCGCCTGCTCCGCCTCGCCGGCGGTCGCCTGCTCGACACCCTCTACCCGCGCGCCTGCTTCGCCTGCGAGGCGGTGCTCGAGGCGGCCGAGCCGGATGGCCGGGGGGTGTCGGCCTGGCTCTGCCCGGCCTGCCAGGACGGCCTGGAGCCGATCGAGCCGCCTTTCTGCAGCGTCTGCGGCGAGCCTTTCGCCGGTGCCGAGGCCACCCCGTTCCGCTGCTGGAACTGTGAGGACCGCGGCCTCGCCTTCGATTTCGCGCGCGCTGCCTGCAAGTCGGCCGGCCCCGTCCGCACGATGATCCACGCTTTCAAGTACCGGCGCGACCTCGCCCAGCGCGCGCCACTGGCCGAACTGCTGCGCAATGCCCTGGAGGATCCGCGCCTGGCCGGCCTCGACCCGGCCGACTGGCGTCTCGTGCCCGTGCCCTTGCACCCGCTGCGGCGGCTCTGGCGCGGCTACAACCAGAGCCTCGAACTCTGCCGCCGGCTCGGCCAGACCACCGGCCTCGCCACGGTCTGCGCCCTGCGCCGGGTGCGCCTGACCCGTTCCCAGGCCGGCCTCGACCGCGCGCGCCGCCTGGAAAACCTGCGCGGCATCTTCGTCCCGGCCCGCCGGCTGCCCGGACGGCCGGCGCCGCTCGCCGGCAAAAACGTCCTGCTGGTCGATGACGTGCTTACCACCGGCGCCACCGCCCACGAGTGCGCGCGCGTCCTCAAGAAGCGGGCCGGGGTCGAAAAAGTTGTGGTGATTACGGCAGCCCGTGGTTAGAATCGCCCCGCTCCGTGCCCGGCACGGGCCGTCAGCCGCGCCGCGGACTTGTCCCGGCGACTCCCGCGCTTTGCCATGCGGGGAGGGCCGGCAGCCCCGACGGTCGCGGGTCCACATCACCTACACCACCATGGGATTTTTCAAAAAACGCAGCGTCAACGAGTTGGGCGAAAAGAAGAAGGACATGCCGGAGGGCCTCTGGACGAAGTGTCCGTCCTGCGGCGAAAGCCTGTTCGAACAGGCCCTGGCCAAGAACCTTCGCGTTTGCACCCACTGCGGCTACCACTTCACCATCAGCTCCGGCGAGCGCCTGGAAAACCTGGTCGATGAAGGCAGCTTCCAGGAACTCGATGCCAGCCTCGACTCGGTCGACGCCCTCGGCTTCAAGGGGTACCTCGACAAGGTCAAGGCCTACCAGAACAAGACCGGCCTGAAGGAGGCCGTCGTCACCGGCCGCGCGAACATTGAGACGATCCCGGTCGTGCTCGCCATCATGGATTTCCGTTTCCTCGGCGCCAGCATGGGCAGCGTCGTCGGCGAAAAAATCACCCGCGCCATCGAGGTGGCCACCGCGGAACGCAAGGCGGTCATCGTCTTCTCCGCCTCCGGCGGTGCGCGCATGCACGAGGGCATCCTCAGCCTCATGCAGATGGCCAAGACCAGCGGTGCCCTCGCCCGTCACGCCGAGGCGCGTCTGCCCTACATCTCGGTGCTCACCCACCCGACCACCGGCGGGGTCACCGCCAGCTTCGCCACCCTCGGCGACATCATCCTCGCCGAGCCGAAGTGCATGATCGGCTTCGCCGGCCCGCGCGTCGTCAAGGAAACCACCCACGCCGACCTGCCACCCGGCTTCCAGACCGCCGAGTTCATGATGAAGCACGGCCTCGTCGACCTCATCGTCGAACGCAAGGACATGCGCCCGACCCTGGCCGGCCTGCTCAGGTACGTCAGCCCGCAGGCCTGAGGCGGTCGCCGGGAAGCGGGACCGCCCGTGTGTCGATTTTGTCCGGTTGGGCTTGACCCGGCGACCGGTTCTCAGCCGCGCTCGAAGGCGTCGGCCGCGCGCAGCACGGTCAGTTCGTCGAGCGGCTTGCCGATGAGCTGCAGGCCCACCGGCAGTGCCACGCCCTCGACCTCGACCGGGTTGCACGGCACGCTGATCGCCGGCAGGCCGGCGAGGTTGGCCGGGATGGTGAAGACGTCCTCCAGATAGGCCGCCAACGGGTTGTCCTTCAGCTCGCCGAGCTTGTGCGCCGGCGCCGGACTGGTCGGGCTGATGAGCAGGTCCACCTTCTCAAACGCCTGCTCGAAGTCGCGCCGGATCAGGGTGCGGGCGCGCTGGGCCTTGAGGTAGTAGGCGTCGTAGTAGCCGCTGCTCAGCACGTAGGTGCCGAGCAGGATGCGCCGCTTCACCTCGGGACCGAAGCCCTCGGCGCGGCTCTTGAAGTAGTGCTCCATCAGGTCGGTCGCGGCCTCGCTGCGGTGGCCGTAGCGGACGCCGTCGAAGCGCGCCAGGTTGGCCGAGGCCTCGGCCGGGGCGACAATGTAATACGTGGCCACGCCGAGGTCTGTGTGCGGCAGGCTGACCTCGACCAGCTCGGCACCGAGCGCGGCCAGGCGGTCGACCGCCGCCTTGACGCTGGCGGAGACCCCGGCGTGCAGGCCGTCGATGAAGTACTCCTTCGGCAGGCCGATGCGCAGGCCCTTGATGTCGCGGCCGAGCGCGCTGGTGAAATCCGGCACGGCGGCGTCGAGCGAGGTCGAGTCGCGCCCGTCCTTGCCGCAGAGGTGGTTGAGCAGCAGGGCGGCATCCTCGACCGTCTTGGTGAGCGGTCCGATCTGGTCGAGCGAGGAGGCGAAGGCGACCAGGCCGTAGCGGGAAACGCGGCCGTAGGTGGGTTTCAGGCCGACGCAGCCGCAGAGGGCCGCCGGCTGGCGGATTGAGCCGCCGGTGTCGGAGCCGAGGGCGGCAAGGGCGAGATTCCCGGCCACCGCCGCGGCGCTGCCGCCGCTGGAGCCGCCCGGTACGCGCTGCGGATCGCGCGGGTTGCGGGTCAGGCCGAGCGCCGAGTTCTCGGTGGTCGAGCCCATGGCGAACTCGTCCATGTTGAGCCGGCCAAAGGGCACGGCGCCGCCGGCGCGCAGACGGACGATGGCGCCGGCGTCGTAGGGCGCCCTGTAGTTCTCGGCCAGCATCTTCGAGCCGCAGGTGCAGGGCTGGCCCGTGACGTTGATGTTGTCCTTGATGCCCACCGGCAGACCGGCCAGCGGCAGCGACAGGTCGGCCTTCTCCGCCTCGGCCAGGGCGCGCTCGGCGTCCCAGCTCAGGTAGGCGCCGAGCTGCGGGTTGCCCGCGTCGATGGTGGTGGCGAGGTCGGCGACGACGTCGCGCGGGTGGATTTCCCCGGCGGCAATGCGGCGGCGCAGGCTGGCAAGGGTCTGGGTGGCGAGGGACATGGGAAAATCGAAAGCGGAAGACGGAAGGACGGGGGCGGACGGGTCACTCGAGGACCTTGGGGATCTGGAACTGGTCCATGGCGCGGCGCGGGGCGTTCGCCAGGGCCTCGGCCTGGCTGAACCCCGGGCGGGCTTCGTCGGCGCGGATCACGTCCAGCACCGGCAGGGCGTGCGAGGTCGGTTCCACCCCCTCGAGGTCGTGCCGGCCCAGCACGTCGATGTAGTGCAGGATCTGGCCGATCTGCTCCTGGTAGCGCGCCGCCTCCTCGTCGGTCAGTTCGAGGCGGGCCAGGGTGGCGACGTGGCGGATGGGGATCTCCGGGGATGGCATGCAGGCTTTCTAAACGGGACCCGGGCGGGTGCAAGGCGTGTCCGGCGTTTTTCCGGGTGTCCGATTTCGACTAAAGCTTGTCCGACAAGCCGCGAATCCGCTAGCGTTGAGGCATTCCCGGCCATGAAACACGCGCTTTTCTCCCTCCTCCTGCCCGCCATCCTGTCCGCGGAAACCCAGATCGCCTGGCACCGCCAGCAGCTCCATGCGGAATTTTACTCGGAGGGGGCCACGATCGGCGACATCGATGGCGACGGCCGCAACGACGTGGTCGCCGGGCCCTTCTGGTGGGAGGGGCCGGCCTTCGAGAAGAAGCACGCCTTCTACGAGCCGAAAATTTTCAGCATCCAGGGCTACTCCGACAACTTCTTCGCCTACGTCCACGACTTCAACGCCGACCAGAAGAACGACATCCTCGTGCTCGGTTTCCCGGGCAAGGAGGCGCGGCTCTACCTGAATCCCGGCGTGCACGACGACACCCCCTGGCCCATGCACCTCGTCGCCGAGGTGGTCGACAACGAGTCGCCGGTGTTCACCGACATCACCGGCGACGGCAAACCCGAGATCGTCTGCAGCACGGGCGGCAGGTTCGGCTGGTTCGCCCCGAACTGGGACAAGCCCACCGAAAAATGGGCCTTTGTGGCCGTGACCGACGACCGCAAGGTGGCGAAGTTCACCCACGGTCTCGGCGTTGGCGATGTGAACGGCGACGGCAAAAACGACCTGCTCGAAGCCCGGCACTGGTGGGAGAACACGGGCGACGGCCTGTGGCAGCAGCACAGCTTCGCCGCCGGGGTCGGCGGCGGCGCCCAGATGTTTGCCTGCGACTTCGACGGCAACGGCACCAACGATGTCTTCACCGCCCTGGCCGCCCACCGCTACGGCGTCGCGGTCTTCCTGCAGAACAAGAACCCGGCCCCCGGCACCGCGACCTGGCAGCGGCGCCTGCTCGCCTCCGAGCAGCCGCAGGACAACGATTATGGCATCGTCTTTTCTCAGCCGCACGCCGCGCACCTGGCCGACATCGACGGCGATGGCATCCAGGATCTGGTCACCGGCAAGCGCTACTGGGCCCACAACGGCAAGGGCGACCCCGACGAGCGCGGCCACCGCGTGCTGTATTGGTATCAGACGAAGCGCAATGCCGAGGGCGGTGTCGATTTCGTGCCGCATCTGGTCGATGCCAACAGCGGTGTCGGCGTCGATGTGCAGGTCGGTGACGTCAATGGCGACGCGCTGCCGGACATCGTGGTCGGCAACAAGGGCGGTGTCTACGTCTTCACCCAGCAGCGCCGCGAAATCAGCGCCGCCGCCGCGCAGGCCCTGCAGCCGCGCAAGCTCTACGGCCCGGGGCTGATGCCGCAGAAGGATTACGCGACGGGCCAGTCGCCCGAGCAGGCCCTGAAGAATTTGCAGTTGCCCACCGGCTTCCAGGCCGACCTCATCGCCGCCGAACCGGACCTTGTGCAGCCCATCGCCTTCACCTTTGACGAGCGCGGCCGCATCTGGGTCATCGAGGGCAACAGCTACCCGAAACCGCGCGAGGTGGGTGCCGGCCAGGACCGCATCCGCATCCTCGAGGACCGCGATGGCGACGGCCGGTATGAGACGAAAAAGACCTTCTGCGAGGGCATCAACCTCGCCAGTGGCATTGAGCTCGGCTTCGGCGGTGTGTGGGTGGGCGCGGCGCCGTATCTGATGTTCATCCCGGATGCGGACAAGGACGATCGGCCCGATCCGTCAGACAAGTCGGACAAGTCCGACTTGTCTGACAAAGGTTTCCCCAAAGTCCCCGGCCTCAACTTCACCGCCTATGCCCTGCTCGACGGCTGGGGCTCGCAGGACACGCACGAAACCCTCAACAGCTTCCTCTGGGGACCCGACGGCTGGCTGTACGGCTGCCACGGCGTCTTCACCCACAGCCGCGTCGGCAAACCCGGCACGCCGGACGAGCAGCGCCAGCCGCTCAACGCCGCGGTCTGGCGCTATCATCCCGTGCGCCACGAATTCGAGATCTTCGCCCACGGCACCAGCAACCCCTGGGGACTCGATTACGACGAGCATGGCGAGTTCTTCGTCACCGCCTGTGTCATCCCGCATCTCTATCACATCGTGCCGGGCGGCCGCTACCACCGCCAGGCCGGCCAGCACTTCAATGCTCACACCTACGAGGACATCAAAACCATCGCCGATCACGCGCACTACGCCGGCACCCTGCGGCCCAACATTGAATTCAACAAGACCACCGGCGCCGGCCTGGCCAATGACGACACCAACGCCCTCGGCGGCGGCCACGCGCACTGCGGCCTGGCGATCTACCAGAGCAGCCAGTTCCCCGCGACCTACCGCAACCAGCTCCTCTTCGGCAACCTGCACGGCCACCGCCTCGTCAGCAATTACACCGAGCCGAAGGCGAGCACCTACATCGGCCGGCACGGCCCCGATTTCCTGCGCGCCAACGACATGCACTTCATTCCCGTGACCCAGAAGGTCGGGCCGGACGGCGCGCTCTATGTCAGCGACTGGAGCGACCAGCAAATCTGCCACCGCGGCAGCAACGCCGTGGAAAACTGGGACCGCAGCAATGGCAGGATGTACCGGATTCGTTATGCGGGTCCGTCGGACGAGTCCGACAAGTCCGACGTGTCAGACAAGTCCGACAGGTCCGAATTTCCCGCCGCGCCCTTCAACCTGGCGAAGGAGACGGATGAAAAACTCGTTCGGCTCGCCGTGCAGACGGACAACGAATGGTTCTCCCGGATGGCGCGCCGGGTGATGATGGAGCGGATGGCTGGAATCTCCCTCATAGGGAATTCCGGCAGCGGCTCCCCTGCGTGGGTGGATGTCATGCTCCAAACACGACATGCCACACAAGTGGAAGTTGCACTCAGATCCTTGTGGCTGGAGCTGTCATTAAATTCGATAATCCCCGATGGAGATTTTCGAGGTGAGCTTTCCGATGCAGCGCCCTCCGATTTACAAAAATGGGCCATTCGATATTCGGCGGATTTGATCCCGCATAAGCTGCGCCAAGATTCTGAGAGTTCGAGTTCAATCAAGGAACCGTACGTAACCTGGTACCCCGGCCCACTGCTAAAGCTCGCCAAGGAAAGCCCATCCGCCGTTGTCCGCCGAGAACTGGCTTCCATGCTTTCGGCCTTGCCGCAGGGGCTAGCCTTGAAGAAAACCCTCGCCTCCGCCCTGCTCCAGCGTGCCGAGGACAAGGACGACCCGATGATTCCGCTGCTGATCTGGTACGGCATTGAGCCTCTGGTCGGTGCCGATGCCGAGGTTGGCCTGGAACTCGCGCGGCTGTCGAAGCTGCCGAAGGTGACGCAGTTCATCTACCGTCGCCTCGGCGCCGAGGAAGCGGGACGCACGGCCCTGCTGCGCCTCGCGGCAGCCTCGCCGGACGCGGCCGAACGCGCCTCGCTGTTGACCTCCGTGGTCGAGGCGGCACGCGCGGGCAACAGGGTCGCCAAGCCGGCCGACTGGGACGCCCTGCGCGTCAAACTCGACGGCGCTCCGGCCGGGTTGCTGCCGGAACTGGAGGCCTTCATGGGCATCGAACCGGCCATCGCCAGCTTCCGCGAGCGACTCACCTCGACGGCGCCGGTCGACGCCCGGCTGGCGGCGCTGAAACTGCTCGTGCAACTGCGCGACGGCGAAACCGCCGCCTTGCTGCATGATTTGTTAGGCGCGGCAACGCCGGGCCATCCCGCGCTGCGGCGCGCGGCCCTGCAGGCCTTGGCCACCCTGCCGCACCCGCAAACGCCGGTCGTGCTCGCCGGGCTGCTGCCGAAGCTGGCGCCGGTGGAAACGAACGACGCCATCGCCACGCTCGCCACCACGCCCGAGGGCGCGAAGACCCTGCTCCTGGCGGTGAAGGAGGCCAAGGTGGCGAAGAGCCTGCTCTCGCCCTTCCTGGCCCGACAGATGGAGGCGCAGCAGAACGCCGAAGTCTCGGCCCTGCTCAAGGAGGTCTGGGGCGATCTCAACGCGCCGAAAGCGGACCTGGAACCGCGCAAGGCCAAGTTCCGCGCCCTGCTCACGCCGGCGGCTCTGGCAAAGGCCGATCCCGCCCAGGGCAAGGCCTTGTATGCCGCGGTCTGCGGCACCTGCCACACCCTTTTCGGCCAGGGCGCCAAGGTCGGCCCCGACCTGACCGGCTCGAACCGCACCAATCTCGAGTACCTGCTCGACAACGTGCTCGATCCCAACGCGGTCATCGGCAAGGACTACCAGTTGAACATCTTCGAGCTCGCCGATGGCCGGCTCGCCAGCGGCATCATCAAGGACGAAACCGCCGCCGCGTGGAAGGTCGCCATGCCGGGCGGCCTGGAACAGCTCATCACCAAGGCCGAAGTGAAGAAGCGCACGGTGTCGCCGGTCAGCACGATGCCCGAGGGCCTGTTCGATGCTCTGCCGCCGGAGCAACTCGTGCATCTGGTCGCCTGGCTGCAGGGCGCCGGCGACGCCGGTGCGGCCAGCGGCCGGATCGAGGGCGAAACGCTGCCCGCCAAGGCTTCGGCCGGCAAGGCGAGTCCCCAGGCCATGGGCAACTTCCCGGAGGGTCGCTGGAGCGGCGACCGCCACCTGTTCTGGACCGGCGGCAAGCCGGGCGAGACCCTGACCCTGACCTTCCCGGTCAAGGAAGCCGGCCGGCGCAAGGTCCATGCCGTGCTGACGAAGGCCCCCGACTACGGGCAGGTCCGTCTCACGATCAACGGCGCCGCGGCCTCGACGGTGGAGCTCGATCTCTACGACGCCAAGGTGACGAACACCGAGGAGATCCTGCTTGGCGAATTCGATCTGAAGGCCGGCGAGCAAAAGCTGGAGATCACGATCTCCGGCGCCAACCCGAAGGCCAAACCCGACCGCTGGTTCGCCGCCCTGGATTACCTGCGCGTCGAGTAGGCGCGCTGGCCACAACGCGAGGTTGAACAAAGCCTAGAGCTGAGAGCCAAGGGCATTGGATTCGTCGCAAGTCTCTGCGCCCTCCGCTCCCTGCCTTGGATCCCGCATCCCCGACTCGGCCTTCTGGTGAGGGCGCTTGCAGCCCCCCTCACCGCCAGGCCCAGCGGAAGAGGTTCCGGCTGTCGGCAAAGCGCGCCTCATCGGAGGTGGAACCCAGGGTCACCACGATGAGGCCGCGGCCTGCGTGCGAGCCGGTGGCCACAAGGCAGCGACCCGCACTCGGCGTGGTGCCAGTCTTGACGCCGTCGTAATTGGCAAGCTGCAGCAGCTCATTCGTGTTCTTCCAGACCGCCTCGCGCTCGCCGCCGCCCGGCAGCCGGATCGCGGCTCGGTGTTCCAGGGTCGCCACCACTTCGCGGAACAGGGCATTCTGGCGTGCCGCCCGTGTCAGGGTCACCAGATCGCGCGCGGTCGTGGTGAAATCGGTGGCTTCACCGCCGTCGCCATAGGCGATGCGGTAGGTGGTGGCCTTCAGGCCGAGGCGCCGGGCGGTGCGGTTCATTTCGGCGACGAAGTTCCTGCGGGTGGCCGAGGCCGCGGTCTTGGCGCTGGCGGGGGTTTCGTCGCCGGGAGCCGCGAGGCGCGGGTGAAAGTGCTCGGCGAAGGCATTGCCCATGTCGTTGCCCGAGGGCAGCATGAGGGCAAACAGACCGTCGCGCACGCGCACCTGCTCGCCTTCCTCGAGTTCGGCGGTCGAGCCGTCTGTCCCAGCGGCGAGCCTGGAAACCGTCAGCCATTCGTCGAGCACGGCGGGATCCTTCCGCGCGAGCTCAAGGACGACGAAGGCGCACATCATCTTTGCCGTGCTGGCCGCCTTGCGCGGTTCATCGGGCAGGTGCGCGGCCAGCTCGCGACCGCTGTCGAGGTCGGCGATCAGCCAGGACTGGGCGGTGACCACCGGCGGCGCGGCCAGGTCTTCAGCGGGTTTGTCGGCGGCAGCCAGGGAAACGGCGGACATGGCGAGGAGAAGACGGGGCAGCATCGCCCAGCAGTCTGCGCCACGGGCGGCGTGCCTGTCAATGCGCCGCGCGAACATCGCCTTGCGATGGCCGGCCGGCGCTTTATGGCAGGGCCATGAAGACCGCGCTCTGCCTGCTGCTTTTCGCTCTGCCCGCCGCGGCGGAGCCCTTTGAGTTCTTGGTCATGGGCTGCATGCCCTACCATTTCCCGGGTGACGCCGCGCGCTTTGAAAACGTCATTGAGGCCGCCAACGCCGCGGCGCCGGCCTTCAGCGTCCACTGCGGCGATGTCAAATTTGGGCGCATGCTCAACGACGACGCCTCGCTGCTGCGCGTGAAGGCCTGGTTCGACCGCTTCGAACAGCCCCTGTTTTATGTGCCGGGCGACAACGAATGGACCGATTCGCACACGCCGGTCGCGGGAGGCTACGACCCGCTGGAGCGGCTGGCCTTCGTGCGCCGGCTGTTTTACCCGGTCGAGGCGCGCAGCCTGGGGCGCACGAGCCTGCCGCTCGAGCGACAGAGCGCGCAGGCGGATTTTGCCGACTACGTCGAGCACCAGCGCTGGCAGCGCGACGACCTGGTCTTCGCCACCCTGCATGTCGTCGGCAGCAACAACAACCGGCGCGAGGACAACGACGCGGCGATGGCTGAGTTCGCCGCGCGTGACCGCGCCGTGCTGGCCTGGCTGCGCGACAGTTTTGCCGCGGCGAAGGACGCCCGGGCCCTGGTGCTGTTCCTGCAGGCGAATCCCTTCCATGAGATCAAGCATGGCGAGCCGCGCGGCAGCGGTTTCGCCAACTTTGTCCCCGCCCTGCGCGAGCAGGTGCGGGCCTATGGCAAGCCGGTCTACCTGTTCCATGCCGACAGCCATTACTTCCGCATCGACAAGCCGCTCACCTCGGCGACCGGCCGCACGATCGAAAACTTCACCCGCATCGAGACCTTCGGCGGTCTCAACCTGCACCTGATCCGCGTGCAGGTCGATCCGGAGGCGGCCGAGCCCCTGCGCGCCTTCCCCTGGCTGTTGGAGAAAAACCGCGTCGATCCGGACGCGCCGTCGCCCACCAAACCGGCCAAGCCGGTGATCAAGTGAGCCTCACGGCGCCACCGGCACCCACAGGTGCGTCACGGCCTTTTCGCCGCGGGCGTTGACGTGCTCGACGCGCACCAGGTGATCGCCGGGCTTGGCGAAGCGGTGGGTGGTGACCGCATACCCGTCCTTGGCCAGCGCCTTGGCGTTGCCGTCGGACCGGGTTTGCACCGGCGCTGTGCCATCGCCGAAATCCCAGGTCTCGCCGCCGGTCGAGCGAAAGACGCGGACCTTGAAGGTCAGCTCATCGCCGACCCGCACGCCGAGCGAGGGCGCATAGGTCGCGTGGATGGCCGGCGGAATTTGCGTGGGATCGGTGTCGCCAATGACCTGGACCACCGCGAAATCGTAACCGGCACGGCCGTTGGCGTCGGTGACCTGGAGGATCTCGCTGTACTGGCCGGGACGGTCGTAGCGACGTTCGACGCGTGCACCGCTGGCGGTGGCGCCGTCGGTGAAGGTCCAGCTGTGGCCGGCCACGCCGGCGGCGGCCCAGGACTTGGCGCCGTCGAGCATGAGCGGCTCGCCGACCCGGACGAAATGATGCGGGCGCGCCACGGCGACCACGGCCGGCTGCTGCTCGCGCAGGGCGGCCTGCCAGGCGAAGGCATAGGCTTCCTCGGTGCCCCATTCCCCCGAGGGCTGGCGGCTCTTGATGCCGAAGTGCAGGTGCGACCAGCCGCCGCTGGCGCCCTCCTTGCCGAGCAGGCCGAGCTTCTGGCCCTGGCGCAGGCGCGTGCCCGGTTGGATGGCACTGTCGATCGTGTGCAGGTGGCTGTAGCGGTAGTACCAGCCGCGGTCGTCGAGCACGTAGACCACGTCGTAGCGCGGCCGCACCGGTGTGCCGATGTAGCCGGGCAGGACGGCTTCGCCGACGCTGACGACCAGGCCGTCGGTGGCCGCCACCACCTCGACAAGGGCTTCGCAGCCGCCGAAATCGAGGTCGTTGTGATAGTAGATCTTCTGGCGGTCGGGGCGGTCGCCGCCGTCGACATAGGTGGGTTCGTTGCTGAACTGCGTGCTGCTGGCCAGCCAGCGCTGGCGGGCGGGCAGGCGGAAGAGGTCCGGCTCGATCCACGGCGAACCGGCCGGCCACAGGCGCAGGCGCGCGTCTTTTTTCAGGCCCCAGGAATCTTGGCCGGAGTTGGCGTTGTAACCCCGGGTGATCGGGCAGTCGATCTGCACGCCGCCAAGGCTCACCGGCAGATGGTAGTTGGCGCTGTCGACCCAGCCGGTGGCGCCGTTGACTTCGATCTTCACCCGGGCCGAGCGCACGGCGGCGCTCATCGAGTCGACCCGTTCCTCCAGATCGAGCAGGCGGACTTTGACCCGTTTGCCGTCGCCCAGCGTCACCTCGGCGGCCTCGCCGAGGGCCAGATCGACGCTGCGGTGCAGGGGTTGGCGGGTCGGTTCCGGCGGCTTGGCCGACAAGGTGGTGGCCACCACCAGCAGGGGCAGCAGGCGGAGCGGGGCGAACCAAAAACGCGGGGACATGTGCCTTCTACGCCCGTGGCGGTGGCTTTCTGGCGGGGTCCGGCCGGCAACTCTCCCTTGACCAGCCCCCGCCCATGCAGCAACTTGTTTGCCCTCCTAACAGACCCAACTCATTCCATGCCCGCCAAAATCTACACTGAAAAGGACGCCAGCCTGGCGCCGCTCAAAGGCAAAACCTGCGCCGTGATCGGCTTCGGCTCGCAGGGCCACGCCCACGCCCTGAACCTCAAGGAAAGCGGCGTGAATGTCATCATCGGCCTGTACCCCGGCAGCAAGAGCCGTCAGGTCGCCAAGGAGAAGGGCTTCAAGGTTTATGACACCGGCGAAGCCGTGAAGCTCGCCGACGTCATCTTCGTCGCCGTCCCGGACACCAAGATCCCGGCCTGCTACAACAAGGACATCGCCCCCAACCTGAGCAAGGGCAAGACCCTGCTGTTCTCGCACGGCTTCGCGATTCACTACAAGACCATCGTGCCGCCGAAGGACGTCAACGTCATCATGGTCGCTCCGAAGGGCCCGGGCCACATCGTCCGCCGCCAGTACACCGAAGGCAAGGGCGTGCCCGCCCTGATCGCCATCCACCAGGACCCGAGCAAGAAGTCGAAGCAGATCGCTTTGGCCTGGGCGCACGGCGTCGGCGGCACCCGCGGCGGCGTCATCCAGACCACCTTCAAGGAAGAGACCGAAACCGACCTGTTCGGCGAGCAGACCGTTCTTTGCGGCGGCACCAGCGCCCTCGTCCAGGCGGGCTTTGAAGTCCTCGTCGAAGCCGGTTACTCCCCCGAGATGGCCTACTTCGAGTGCCTGCACGAACTCAAGCTCATCGTCGACCTGATGAACGAGGCTGGCATCGCCGGCATGCGTTTCTCGATCTCCGAGACCGCCAAGTGGGGCGACGTCAAGGTCGGTCCGAAAATCATCGACGCCAGCGTCAAGAAGCGCATGAAGGCGGCTCTCAAGGACATCCAGACCGGCAAGTTCGCCAAGGAATGGGTCAAGGAGTACGAAACCGGCTACAAGACCTACAACAAGCTGCTCAAGGACGGCGAGAAGCACCCGATCGAGAAGACCGGCGCCCGCCTGCGCGCGCTCATGCCCTGGATCAAGAAGCGCGAGACCAAGGGCCAGCAGGCCAGCTACGAGTGATTCGCCGCGGCTTGGCCGCGACAACACGCTCCTCCGGGCGCGGGCCGCAAGGCCCGCGCCCTTCTTTTTGGGGCCGGCTCAGTGCAGCGTGTGCCAGGCCAGGCTGTGGTGCTCCACCTCCGCGGCGTCGGCCTGCAGCGCCGCGGCGGCGACCCCGGCCAGGCCGATCAGCAGCGCGGCGGGAAACAGCAGGATGAGCAGGGGCAGCAGCATCAGGAAGGCCAGCGGCCCGAGCAGCAGCCCGAGCGCAAGCGATTCCCAGCCGACCCGGTGCAGGCTGGACGGCGGCGTGTGGCCCAGGTGCAGGGCATCGCGGCGCAGCCAGACCAGCAGCGGATGCAGGATCCGGCGGAAGGGTCGCAGCAGGGTGGCCTGCAGCCGGCGCTTCTGCCAGAGGCGGTGGAGGTTGCGGTTGATGAAGCGGGCGGGAACGTCCGCGCTGGCGGTCTGTAGAAACGAGGCCGCCTGATTCGTGTCAGGCATCGTTTTCATGGTGGGAGTACAACGCCGGTGGCGGCCGGGAGTTGTCAAAAACCCGCCGCCCGCCCGCGCTCCCCGCTCGACAGCGGCCGGCTCCCCACGCAAGAGTGGGCGGATGAAGCTCTCGACCTTCAACGTCAACGGCATCCGCGCCTCACTCGACAAGGGCCTGCGCGACTACCTGCTCGGCACCGATGCCGACGTCGTCTGCCTGCAGGAAACCAAGGCGCGGCCGGAACAGGTCGACCTGTCCTTCCTCGACGGCTGGCAGGCGGTCTGGAACAGCGCGGAAAAGAAGGGCTACTCCGGCACCTGCATCCTGACCCGCGGTCGGACCGTGCCCGCCGAGCTGGGGCTGGGCCAGGCCGAGCACGACAGCGAGGGTCGGCTCATCACCGCCGAGTTCGACGACTTTTACCTGGTCAATGTCTACACCCCGAACAGCCAGGCGGAACTGGCGCGCCTGCCCTACCGCCTGCGTTGGGACGAGGCCTTCCGCGCGCATCTGAAAAAGCTGGAGCAGCGCAAGCCGGTGCTGGTCTGCGGCGACCTCAATTGCGCCCATCAGGAAATCGACCTCGCCAATCCGAAGTCGAACCGGATGAATCCCGGTTTCAGCGACGCCGAACGCGAGAGCTTCAGCCGCCATCTGGAGGCGGGCTTTGTCGATGTCTTCCGCGCCTTCGATCCCAACCCCGGACGCTACACCTGGTGGACCCAGCGCACCGGCGGCAGCGCCCGCGAAAAGAACGTCGGCTGGCGTCTCGATTACTGGCTGGCCTCGGCCGCCCTGCGCCCGGCCCTGCACGACTGCCGGATCCGCGCCGACGTTTACGGCAGCGACCACTGCCCGGTTGAAATGATCCTCGATGTCTGATCCGCCATGAAAGCCCACTTGCTCCTTGCCCTGCTCGCCGGCCTCGCCGCCTGCACCCCGAAGCCGCAGGCCAGGTCAGAAACGCCGGTCGCCGAGGCCGAGTACGCCGCGTTGGAATGGCGCGACGACGTCTATTTCCTCGATGGCAAGGCCTTCACCGGCCTGGCGCGCGACACGCACAAGAACGGCAAGCCCAAGGGCGAGTACCCGTTCCGGGACGGCCGCCTGCACGGGGTGGTGCGCGAGTGGTGGGACAACGGCCAGCTCTCCACCGAAACCCACTTCGACGGCGGCAAGCGCCACGGCCAAAACCGCTACTGGAACCTCAAGGGCCAACTCATCAAGGAGCAGGTCTATGAGCACGATGTCTCGGTCAGCGAGAAGCACTTTGACCCGAAGTGAGGCTAACGATGCCGCCGCCGGCACGTTGTGCATAGTCGCCACCCCCCTTTTCCCCCTTCGATGAAGCTCCGTTTTTCCCTCCTCGCTACCCTCGCCCTGCTCGCCGCCTGCGGTCCCAAGCCTGAACCTGCGGCGCCGAAAGCCCAGCCTGCGGCCAAGGCGGAAGCTGCCCCGGCACCCGCGCCGGAAGCCAAGCCTGCGGAGCCGGCCAAGACAGCCATGGCCCCCGGTGATTCGCCCTTTCCGGAGGCGGTCGACCTCAACGGCTTTGGCAGCGACGAACCGGTGCTGCGCAAGGATCTGCCGACGCGCGGGGTCATCCGTCTGACCTCGGCCGACTGGAGCTTCAGCAACGGCGCGCACTGGGACACCTACACCGGCACCGGCTTCAAGGCCAAGCGCTGGGGCCGCTACGAGGTGATGATGACCTACCTGCTGCGCCGCGGCGGCATTGGTTCGCAGTGTCGCATGGGCGATCTCGTGGTGAAAAAGCAGCTCGCGCCCGCCACCAGCCCGCGGCGGGTCAGCTTGGGCAAGCTCTACATCCCCGCCGCCGGCGAGGTGCCCTTCATGCTGCTCACCCCGCCCACCGAGCAGGCGCTGGTCATTCAGGAGATCGCCCTCATCCCGACCTCCGAGGGCGAAACGCCGGCTCAGGCCGCCGACGGCAGCCTGACCCTGCATGCCAAGGACGCCACCACTTGGTCGGAAAACCTGCGCTACGAACCGAAGCCGGAAAAGAACTGCCTCGGCTTCTGGACCGACCCCGACGACTTCGCCGAGTGGGAGTTCGAAGTCGCCAAACCCGGTCGCTACCGCGTCGTCGTCCACCACGGCTGCGGCGGCGGCAACCATGGCAGCGAGGTCGAACTGCGCCTCGGCGAGCAGCGCCTGAAATTCACCACCCAGGACACCGGCGGCTTCCAGAAGTGGCAGCCGGTCGAGGCCGGCGTGCTCGAGCTGCCCCAGGCCGGCAAGACCCGCCTCGTCGTCGACCCGCTCAACAAGGTCAAGAGTGCCGTGCTCGACGTGCAGAAGATCGAACTGCTGCCGGTGGCGGGTTGAGGGCTCCCGGTAGGCGCCTTTGCCCAAAGGCGGGATCGGTCATGCTGGCATCTTCAAGCCCGGTGGGCTGGGTGAAACGAGCGGCGGTTCTTGCGTGGGCCGCGCAAAAAGTGGCACCCACCCTCACTCCGCAGGCGTCGTTTCTCGGGCCAACAGTTTTCGTTTCAGCTCCACACCCCAGCGGTAGCCGGACAGGCCGCCGTCGCTGCGCACGACGCGGTGGCAGGGCACGGCCAGCGCCACCGGGTTGCGCGCGCAGGCACTGGCGACCGCGCGCGCGGCCGTCGGCAGGCGCAGCCGGCGGGCGAGATCGGCGTAGCTGATCTTGACACCGGAGGGAATTTTTTGCAGCGCCTGCCAGACGCATCGCTGAAAGGGCGTGCCCTGCAGATCGAGCTCGAGTTCCAGCGGCCCCTCGGGTCGCGCCAGCCAGTCGCGCACGCGCGCCAGCAACGGTGCCAGGCCCTGGCGATCCTCGGCCAGGCAGGCCTGCGGAAAACGCGCCTGCAGGCCGCTGGCACTGGCTTCGTCGCCGAGCAGCAGGGCGCAGACCCCGCGGGCGGTGGCGGCGACAAGCACCGGCCCGAGCGGGCTGGTGCCGGTGGTGAAGCGGAGGTCCAGGGCGGTTTTCATGGCGATCAGGGCTGGGCGCGCTGGATGCGCGCGGGCACGTCGTTGACGGAGTAGCCGGCGCTGCGCAGAGCATCCCAGACCTGCATCAGTACGCCGAGCGCGGTTTCGGTGTCGGCCTCCAGCTCGAGCTTGGCCTGGGGCTGTTCGCGGCGCAGGCGGGTGAGCGCCTCGGCGAGGGTCTCGGCCGTCACCGGCTGGCCATCGAGAAACAGCTTCTGGTCCTTGGTCACCGTGATCGCCTTGCGCACCTCCTGCACCGGCACGTTCTCACCGACCTGCTTGGCTTCCGGCAGGGTGATTTTCACCTGGGCGCGGTCCTTGCGGAAGGTGGTGGTGGCGACAAAGAAAATGAGCAGGATCACCATGATGTCGACGAGCGACACGATGGGGATCGTCGGGACCGGTCGGCGGCGCGGGCGCAGGTTCATGGGCTGGAGAGCCTCTTCACCTCAAAGTGGGCGAAGAAGGTCTGGATGGTCTCATGCAGGATGGATTCCATGCGCACGGCAATGCTGTCGAGCCGGCGCACGAAGTAGGTGTGGGCGACGACCGACGGCACCGCCACAAACAGGCCGGCGATCGTGCAGCGCAGGGCGACGCCGATCTCGCGCGCGACCTCGACCGTGTCGGGACCGGCTTCGCTGCCGAAGGCGGTGAACATGCCGACCAAGCCGATCGTCGTGCCCATCAGGCCGAGCAGCGGCGCCACGGTGACCATGGCCTCCAGCACCGAGACACCGCGCTCCAGGTGGTGCAGCTCCTCCTTGGCGCGGGCGGAAATCGTTTCGACGCATTCCTCGCGCGAGGCAAAGCTGCCGCTGATCGCCTTGGCGCCCAGGCGCGCCAGCAGGGAGTCATCGCGTTCGAGAAACTCCTGCAGCGGCTTGATGTCGCCCTTGTCGGCGTAGTCCGGCAGCGCGCGCAGCTGGGCGGCGACGTCGCGCGGCAGCACAAAACGGTCGCGCAGGCGCAGCCAGACCGAGATCATGACGGTGACCGAGGCCATCGAGCAGAGCACGATGAGGAACATCACCCCTCCGCCCGTGCCGAGAAATTCGCCGAGCAGCGACAGGGTGCCGCGCGGCGCGGGTTCCGCCGCCAGCAGCAGGACGGGCAGTTCAGTAAACAATGGCTTCATACTCGATTTTCACCCTCCCGTCGTCCAGTGTCGGCATCAGGTCGGGCGGAATCGGAGGTATTTGCGCATCCAGGATGGCGCGCAAGGTCAATTCACGCATGCGCGGGTCGGCGTCGCGCGCGTCGGAGAGGATGGTCAGGTCCTGCGGCGTGCCGCGGGGGTCGACGTAGAAGCGGAAACGCACGCGCCCGAAGTTCACCGAATCCTTGGCCAGGCGGACGTAGAGATGCCACTTGCGTTCGACCGCACCGGTGACCTGGCGCATGTAGCGACCGAGCGGCGTGGCCTCGGCATCGACGGCATTGGCACCGGGGTTGAGGATCGAGCCGTCGGTCTTGCTGGTGCGGGTGAAGGGTGTGAAGGCGTCGCGCTCGGGGCGCGGCGTCGCCTTGGCGACCGGATCCGGCACGGGGATGGCCTTGACCACCGGCGGCGGTGCCTCGGCGCTCGGGGCGCGCACCTGCGGGCCGGCGGGTTCGGGCGAGCGCATCTGCGGCGCCGCCTCCGGCGGACTGTCCGCCGCCAGGCGCGGCGATTCGCGGTCGGCCTGCTCGAGCAGGCGCGTCATCGGGTCGGGCAGGGGGATGGCCTTGACCACCTCAGGGGGCGCGGCAGCGACCGCCGGTGGCGGACTCGGTGCCGGCGGCGGCAGCATCTGCGCCTGGGCGATGGGCGACACCGGTGCCGAATCGTTTTTGATCTCGCCGTCGCGATGGTCGCGGTCGGCCAACTCGCGGGTGTCGGGCGCCGTGCCGTCGAGGGTCGGCATCGGCAGGGTCGCACCCGGAACGGCCGGCTTGGCGCTGGCGGCGGCCGTGTCGCGATCGGATTGAAAGGCGGCGTTCTTTGGCTTGGTCGCCGAGGCCTGATTCTGGGTCGTGCGGATGTAGGCCTTGGGTTTGGGCGGCACGACCTCCAGCTGAGCGGGGAAGAGCAGGGTCACCTCGGGCTCCGGCGGCGCCGGCTTTGGCAGGCTTTGTTCGAGCAGGCGCCGCGCCGCCTCGGTTTGCAGCGCGCCGACAAACAGCACGAGCAGCAGCGCGTGAATCAGCAACGATCCCGCGAGGCCGGTCTGCAGATGCCTGTCCTGGAGAAGAGTCACGAAAGCCCCAAGATGCCCCCGCCCGGCGCGGACGCAAACGCGCATTTGGGGCGGAGAGCGCAGAGCTTGGAGCATGGAGTTGGGTTCTGGCCTCTGTGCTCTTCGCCCCGAGCTCCCTGCGCGCAGGAGGCAGGCCCGGCTACGTACTCCCGGTCTTCAGCCCGCAAACGGCTGGCCACCTCATCATGCCGCGCGATTCGCTACCGACAGAACCAGGGCTTCGCCAACGGGTGGGACGTGAAGAAGTCGAGAAGTTGGCGGGCGACCTTTTCCCGGCCGCTGGCACTGGGATGAACGCCGTCGACGGCGAAGTCGGTCGGCAGGTAGCGCAGGTCGTCGAGCATGCGGCCTTTCTCGCCTTCGGCCCAGAGGTAGGGACCCCACAAGAGGACGGGGCCGCCGTCGTCGGCGCCCTTGGCAGCCGGTTGCTGGAGGATGAGATGGCGGGCGGCGAAGGCCGTCTCGTACGCGTAGGGTTCCGGGTTGAGGTTGCCGGTGGCATTGCCGGCCCAGATGCGGCTGCCGAGATAGACGACCTTGAGGTTGGGGAAGCGGGTGCGAGCATGGCGCAGGACAGCGGTGGTGTCGGCTTCCAAGTTGGCGAGGTGGTCGCGCATCGAACCCGAGGGCCCCTTGTTGGCCAGCTTGACCCAGGCCACCTGCACTTGCGCAGGGCTGACGCCGGCACGTGCCAGCCGAGCCAGGGCCTCCTGCCAGGGACGGCCCTCCGGGGGTGCCCACTCGGCCATCGCCTGGCCGCCTTGGGCGCAGTCGACGATGGTCAGCTTCGGTGACTTGCGCGGGTCGGCGTCGGCGAGCCTCTTGAACACGGAGAACTCCTGGGTGGCGTTCGACATGCTGATCGACACCAGCACGACGCGGCCCTCGGTCGCCGGCCGGCCCTCGGCGTCGAGCGGTTGGATCTCTGCCAGGGTTGCCTCGGCCGCACGTTGCAGAGGCTCGGCAGGCTCCCGGCGTCCACCGCCGTAAAGCCCACCGTCCTCGCCTTCGTAACGGGCGTCGGCCCCCATGTCACACAGCGGTATCAGGCGCGCGGGTGCCTTGCGCTGGCTGGCACTGCCGCCTCGGCGCGCCGCCTTGGCCTGGTCGAGGTAGGCCCGGTCGGCTGGCTCCAAGGTCTCGCCGCGCTGCTCGCGACGAAACAGATCACGGGCACGGGTCCAGTCGATGTCCCAGTCGATGTCCGAACTCTGGGCTGGCAGCAGTCCGGTCAGGAGCAGGGCAAGGAGCAAAGGCTTCATGGGGACGCAGTGAAACTCCCGCGCCGCGCAGCGGATGCAGAAAAACAGAATCAAAAACATGCCAGACATGTTTAGTTGCAAAAACATTTTTTTGCCTGATTATGAGATCATGAATCCGACACAAATCGCTGATTCAGAGTCATGTGGTATCGACGAGGCGCTCCTCGGTGTGGAGGCCAAGACCCGTCCCTATGCTGCCGCGCGCTCGTGGTCGGGTGGGCGGCGGCGGATCCTGGGCCGGGAGATTTGGGCGAGCAACACCTACCATGTCATGTCGCGCACCTGCGGCGGCGAGGTCTTCTTCGATGACGTCGAGAAGGAGGCCCTGCGCCGCCTGCTCTGGAAGATGAGCGAGTTTTGTGGGGTCCGCCTGGTCACCTACTGCATCATGGGCAACCACTTCCACGCTTTGGTCGAGG
>CBINON010000004.1:0-238553 GCA_966252325.1 uncultured bacterium
GTGCGCTATTTCAGCGACGGTTTGGTCTTGGGCAGCCGGGAGTTTGTGGAGGCGGTGTATGAGGCGAACCGCGATCGCTACAGTCCCGGGCGGAAGCAGGGGGCGCGGCCGATCGCAGAACTCGCCGGCTGGTATGCGCTGCGACGGTGGCGACCGGTTTTGGTGCCCGAGCGCAGGCGCGAGTGAGCTGCCAAAGCGGGCGGATGCACCAGTGGTATCGGAATGGCGATGCAGCGGTTGAGTCACGGATGGGTTCTCCCCAGGCTCCACGCCCTATGTGAGTTGCCTTGGCTTCCGGTTCGTTCGTTTCCCGCTTGAGATTGCCGGCGGGCGCGGGGAAGATGGGCGGCTGATGACGCTGCGGGAAACGCTCTCCACCCTCGCCATCACCACGCTCGTGGTGCTGTTGGTGGTGGTTGCCGGGCTGCTCTTCAAGGACTCGCGGCGCGGGGTCGTGCCGGCGATCCCGGTGAGCGTGGCGGAGGTCGCGGACGATCCGGTCGGCCGCCCGCGCGAGCCGACCCCGGACTTCGAGACACTGGAAGGCGCGGCCTTGGTCGACAGCCGCGCCAACGAGGCCGACACCCTGCGCATCCGCCACGACGGCGAGGAGCACCTGTTCGTGCTGTATTTTGTCGACGCTCTGGAGACGAGCCTCGGTCACCCGGCACGGGTCGAGGAGCAGCGCCGCTACTTCGGACTGGCGGATGCGCCGACGGTGACCGCCTTCGGTCGCGAGGCGGCCGAGCACGTGGCGGAGCTGCTCAAGCAGCGGCCGTTCCGGGTGTTGACGCGCTGGGAGCGGGTCGAGGGCACCCTGCGCTACTACGCGCTCATCCAGGTCCAAGGCGAGGACGGCCGGCCGGAGAACCTGGCCGAGCGACTGCTGCGTCTGGGCTATGCGCGGGTCGGCGGCATGGACACCTTCCTGCCCAACGACCCGCGCGACGTGCCGACCTATGGCACCGAACTGCTGGCTCTGGCGCGCCAGGCGCGCACGCAAAAAACGGGCGTCTGGGCGCAGTCGGTCAGCCGCTGAGCGGTCAGTGGCTGACCGCCTTTTCCGCGCCGAGGCCGGTGTGGGCGCGCACGGTGAGTTCGGCGAACTTGGCCTCGGCGGCCGGATCGCGGGCGGTGAGGATCGTGCCGAGCCAGGCGGCGACGAAGCCGAGCGGGATGCTCAGCAGGCCGGGGTTTTCCAGCGGGAACAACGCGCCCTCCTTGCCGAACAGGCCGTTCGGGCTGAGCAGGATCAGGCCGATGGAGGAGGCCAGGCCGACCCCCAGACCCGCGACGGCACCGGTGGTGTTGAAGCGCTTCCAGAAAACGCTGAGCACGATGACCGGCAGGTTGGCGCTGGCGGCGACAGCGAAGGCCAGGCCGACCAGGAAGGCGGCATTGACGCTGGGGCCGAGGTAGATGGCGATGCCGATGCTGACGGCGCCGACGACGAAGGCGGTGATGCGGGCGACGCGCACTTCCTGCCCCGGGCGGTGTTCCTTGCCGTGGTGGAGGACATTCGTGTAGAAATCGTGGGCGAAGCTGGCGCTGGCGCTCATTGTCAGGCCGGCGACGACGGCCAGGATGGTGGCGAAGGCCACGGCGCTGATGAAGGCGAAGAAGAGTTCGCCGCCGAGATGCTGGGCGAGGGCCGGAGCCACCATGTTCGGGTTGGGTTTGCCGTCGGAGAGGATCTGGGCCTTTTCGAGGATGGTCGCCGCGCCGAAGCCGAAGAAGGTGGTGAGGATGTAGAAGAAGCCGATGATGACCATGGCCCAGACCACGCTGGAGCGGGCGGTCTTGGCGTCGGGCACCGTGTAGAAACGCACCAGGATGTGCGGCAGGCCGGCGGTGCCGAGCACGAGGGCCAGGCTGAGCGAGATGAAGTCGAGGCTGCCCCAGGGGCCGGCCACGGCGAGGCCGTACTTCAGGCCGGGCTCAAGCAGGTTTTTCGGCGCCTCCGTGTTGTTGTAGGTGGCGGCGGAGACGGCGTCGAAGAAGGCGGTCAGGCTGTAGCCGTGGTACTTGAGCACGAAGACGCTGAGCATGAAGGCGCCGATCATGAGCAGGATGGCCTTGATGATCTGCACCCAGGTGGTGGCGAGCATGCCGCCGAAGACGACGTAGACGAGCATCAGCACGCCGACGCCGATCACGGCGGTGTGGAAGTTGGCGCCGATGAGCTTCTCAATGATGACGCCGGCACCGACCATCTGGGCGATCATGTAGAAGGTGGAGACGGTCAGCGTGCTCAGCGAGGCCATGGCGCGCACCGGGCGCGGGCTGAGGCGGTAGGCGAGCAGGTCGGCCATGGTGTACTTGCCGGCGTTGCGCAGGGGTTCGGCGACCACGAGCAGGACGGTGATGTAGGCAACGAGGAAGCCCACGGAGTACATGAAGCCGTCGTAGCCGCTCAGGCAGATCGCGCCGGAGATGCCGAGGAAGCTGGCGGCGCTCATGTAGTCGCCGGCGACGGCCAGGCCGTTTTGCCAGCCGGTGATGCTGCGGCCGGCGGCGAAGTAGGCGGAGGCGCCGGTGTTTTTGCGGGCGGCCCAGAAGGTGATGAAGAGCGTCAGCGCGACAAAGCCGACGAACATGGTGAGAGCGATGGACATGCGGGAAAAGGGGTGGGGCGGTTGGAGGGGGGTGCAGGGCGGGTGCCGGGTCAGTGCAGACCCTGGATCACGGCGGCCGCCTCCTTGTCCCAGCGGGAGGCCTTGCGCACGTAGAGGAAGGCGATGGTCCAGGCCATGACGAACTGGGACAGCGCAAAGACGTAGGCGAGGTTCACCTTGCCCAGCACCGGTTTCTTCATCAGGTCCGGGAAATAACCCACCAAGATGGGCAGCGCCAGGTAGTAGCTCATGAAGAAGACCGTCGCGCCGACGATGAAACGCGCCTTGCGGGCCAGCAGGGCGCGGAATTCGGGCTTCGCCTCCAGGGCGGCCCAGTCCACGGGGGAAGGTTTTTCGTTCATTGGCCGCCGAGCCTAGGGAGCCGGGCGGGGGATGGCAAGAAGGGAAATCTCGGTTGATGATCTCCGGGCTGGGTTGTTCACGGCAGTCCATGGCGGCTTGCGGGAGCCCGGCATGGATGGCGGCAGCCTGAATCCGGCGGAGGAACGAGGCTTCCCGCCGGGTTTACTCGCCGGACGCCGGCGCCGGATAAGCCACGGAAACCAGGTACAGGCCGCAGGCCGGCGCCATCTGGTTGCTCTGCAGGCCCTCGTGGGTGGCCAGCAGGTCGGCAAACCAGGCCTCGCTGGCCCGGCCGCGCCCCACCTGCACCAGGCTGCCGACGATGAGCCGCACCATGCGGTACAGGAAGCCGTCGCCCTCGAACTCCAGCTCGACGAGGTCGCCCTGCTCCGTGAGCTCGGCCCGCTTGAGCGTGCGCGTGGTCTTGTCCGGCTGCTTGCGGCGCTCGGTTTCCCACATGTCGCCGCGGTTGGCGGACAGGCGGACGAAGTTGTGCGTGCCGACGAGCCGGGCCGCGCAGCGGCGCATGGCGGCGAGGTCGAGCGGGCCGTAGACATGCCAGGCGCGGTCCGACTCAAAGGGGTCGAGCATTTCGGGTCGCCACAGCCGGTAGCGGTAGGTTTTGCCGCAGGCGTCGAAGCGGGCGTGGAAGTCGGGGGCTGCGTCCTCGACGCGGGTGACACGGATGGTCGCCGGCAGGCAGGCGTTGAGTGCCTTGCACCAGGCGGCGTGGCTCATGCGCAGGTCCTCGGGCACATCCATGTGGGCGGTTTGCGCGAGCGCATGCACGCCGGCATCGGTGCGGCCGGAGCCGTGCACGACGGTCTGCAGGCGGGTTGCCTTGAGCACCGCGGCGGTGAGCTCGTCCTGGATGGTGGCGCCGCCGACGAGGCTCTGCCAGCCGCGCCAGCCGGTGCCGCAGTAGGCGACGGTGAGGCGCAGGCGCTTGCGCCCTGGGGGAGCCGGCGGGTGCAGGCCGAGGCTACTTTCGATGCCGTCTTCCCTCATGAAGCCAATCCGGTTCGTCGCTGAGTTCGGGCAGGAGAAAACTCTCCGGGCCTCGCCGCGAGTTCAGGTAATCCTGCAGGATGACGGTCGCGGCGAGCTGGTCGACCACCTCGTCGCGCTTCTTTTTGTCGGTGATGCCCGAGCGCGACAGCGAGGCCTCGGCCTCGACGGAGGACAGGCGTTCGTCGACGAACTCGATCGGGATCTCGTGCCGCAGCTCGCGGCCGAGGGTTTCGGCGAACTTTTCCACGCGTTCCGCCGCCTCGCCGCGGCCGCCGCCGAGCAGGTAGGGCATGCCGACGACGATGCGGGCGATGCGCTTGTCGCGGGCGAGGCGGGCGATCTCGCGTTCCGGCGCGGCGCGCGCGTCGAGGGTGCGCAGCGGACTGGCGACGAGTTCCAGCTCGTCGCTGAGCGCCAGGCCGATGCGCACGGTGCCGTGGTCGATGCCGAGAATGCGGGGCATGGCGGGCATTGTGCGCGAGCCGCGGCGCTTCTCAAGCGCCGGCTGCCTCACTTGAGGGCGTCGGGCAGGCGCTCGGCGAGTTTCTTGATGTTCTCCGCGCAGGCGCGGTGGGTGACCAGCAGGGCGTCGGGCGTGGCGACGACGATGAGGTCTTGAACGCCGAGCAGGGCGACGTGCTGGGCGGTCTGGGTGAAGGCCAGGTTGCCGGCGGCATCGAGGGTGGAGAGCGGGCCGTTGTGCTGGTTGCCCTCCTCGTCGCTTTCCAGGTGGCGGCCGACCGAGGTCCAGTTGCCGACGTCGTCCCAGTCGAAGGTGGCCTCGATGTTGAGCACGCGCGAGGCGCGCTCCATGAGGGCATAGTCGATCGAGAGCTTGGGCAGGCGGTGGTACTGGCTGCGCACGGTCGCCATGAAATCCTTCGAGTTGCGCAGTTCCGAGATGAAGTCGGCGAGCACCGGGCAATGGCGGGTCAGCTCGCTGAAGATGGCCGGGATGCTCCAGACGAACATGCCGGCGTTCCAGGCGAAGCCGCCCTGGGCGAGGAAGTGCTCGGCGAGGTCCGGGTTCGGCTTCTCGCGGAACCGCGCGACCTCGTAGAGGGGGATCTCGTCGGCCCCGGGCAGGGAGGCGCGCTGGCCGCGCTCGACGTAGCCGTAGCTCGGGCAGGGCCAGGTGGGGGTGATGCCGACGGTGACCAGGCTGCTGCCGAACTCGGCGGCGCGGGCGGCCTGGGACAGCACGCGCTGGAATTCGACGGTGTTTTCGATCAGATGATCCGCCGGCAGCACGAGCATGGTGGCCCCGGGGTCGCGGGCGACCACCCAGCCGACGCCGAGGGCGATGGCCGGCGCGGTGTCGCGTTTCTCCGGTTCGGCGAGGATGTTTGCCGCAGGCAGATCGGGCAGCAGGTCGCGCACCGCCTGCTCCTGCTGCTGGTTGGTGAGGACGAGGATGTTCTGCTTCGGCACCAGGCCCTCCAGGCGCTGCACGGTTTTTTCGAGCAGGGTTTGATTGCCGAACAGGCGCAGCAGCTGCTTGGGCAGGCGATCGCGGCTCAGGGGCCAAAAACGCTGGCCGCTGCCGCCGGCGAGGATGAGAGCATAGCGCGGAGGGGGGCTTGGCGGTTCCATGGACGCCGCATCATGGAGCAGCGCCCCGTGCCCGGCAAATTCCACTTTGGACAATCTGCCGGGATGCGTTATGAAAAGGCGATGACACCCGAGTCCACCGCCGAAAATCGCTACGAGACCTACGCCAGCATGATCGCGCCCGCGGCCGCCGGCTGCGCCCTGGGCATTCTCTTCGGCCGCGGCATGAGCCGCGGCGCGGCCAACGTGGTGGCGCTCAGCCTGCTGGCCGGCAGCGCGGTGGTGGCGGCGCCGCTGATCACCGATCTGGTGCAGCGCACGGCGAACCGTCCGTCGAGCGAGCGTGGCAGCCGCAAGCGCCTCGAGGGCATCCGCAACAGCGGCCTGCCGGACGAGCAGCTCAAGGACATCTTTGTCGACAGCCCCGAGGCGCTGCTGCCCTGACCGGGCATCGGCCTCAGACGGCGGGCGGCGGCGGCTGTGGCCGTGCCAGGTTGGCGCGGATCGTCTCGGCGCTGACCTCGCCCTCCCAGCGGCTGATAGCCACCGTGGCGACACCGTTGCCGATCAGGTTGGTGAGCGCCCGGCACTCGCTCATGAAGCGGTCGATGCCGACCAGCAGGGCCAGCGATTCGATCGGCACCGCGGGTACCACGGCCAGGGTCGCGGCGAGGGTGATGAACCCGGCGCCGGTGACGCCGCTGGCGCCCTTGGAGGTGACCATGGCGACCAGCAGCAGGCTGAGCTGCTGGCCGAGATCGAGCGGCGTGTTGGTGGCCTGGGCGAGGAAGACTGCGGCCATGGTCATGTAGATGTTGGTGCCGTCGAGGTTGAAGCTGTAACCCGTGGGCACGACCAGACCGACCGTGGCCGGCGCGCAGCCGAGGCCGCGCAGCTTTTGGATCATCAGCGGCAGGGCCGTCTCCGAGGAGCTCGTGCCGAGGACCAGCAGCAGTTCCTCGCGGATGTGGACGAGGAAGCGCACGATCGAGAAACCGCACCCGCGGGCGATGAGGCCGAGCACGACCAGGACGAAGAGGCCGGCGGTCAGATAAAAGCCGAGCATCAGGGCGAGCAGCTTTTGCAGCGAGCCGAGGCCGTAGCTGCCGATGGTGAAGGCCATGGCACCGAAGGCGCCGACCGGGGCGGCCTTGACGAGGATGCGCAGGATGGCGAAGAAGACCTCGCCGATGCGGTCGATGCCATGCAGCAGCGGTTTGCCGCGCTCGCCCATGCCGGCGAGGGCGAAGGCGGTGAGCAGGGCGATGAACAGCACCTGCAGCAGGTCGCCACCGGCAAAGGCGCCGACGAAGGTCGAGGGGATGATTTGCAGCAGGAACTCGGCCGTGCTGGTGGCCTGGGCCTTGCCGGCGTATTCGCGCGCCGCGGCGGCGTCCTGGGCGCGCAGTTCGGCGATGTCGACATTGAAGCCGGCACCCGGTTGCAGCACATTGACGACCGCCAGGCCGATGAGCAGCGCCAGGGTTGAGACGACCTCAAAATAGAGCAGCGTCTTGCCGCCGACCCGGCCGAGCTTTTTCAGGTCGCCCATCGAGGCGACCCCATGGACGACGGTGCAGAAGATGACCGGGGCGATCATCATCTTGATCAGCTTGATGAAGCCGTCGCCGAGCGGTTTCAGCGTCTTGCCGGCCTCGGGCCAGAGCCATCCGAGCAGGATGCCCGCCGCCACGGCGAGCAGCACCTGGACGTAGAGGAGGCGCCACCAGGGGGCGCGGGCGGATTCGGCGTGCATGCAGAAGCCCGGATTCAACGCCGGACTCCGGGGCGGATGCAAGCGTTCTTACTTCTCGACCTTGGGTTTCACCGGGAAACGGCCGGGGTTCTTGCGCCAGGTTTCCATGCAATCGGTGCAGCAGAAGGAGACGTTGCCCTGCTCGGTGAAGATGCGGTAGATGACGCGGATGGCCTTGCCGTCCACCGGGCAGAGGTCGTTGATGGGCGGACCGCCCTTGCCGAGGACGGCGGTGAAGCTGAGAACGGCGAACAGCAGCGCAGGCAGAAGCGTTTTCATGGCGGGGAAGCGGAGCAGTCCGCGGCGGCATGCCGCGCACCGTCCTTGTTCCGCACAACGCGCGGCCCGGGGCCTTCCTGAGGCCTTGCCAATCCGCGCACAGAGATGCGCAAGCCAGGGTGGATGCCAAGGGCATTCACGCCGAGGTTGCAAACGCAAGTCTCCAGCCTGTCAGCCTGCGCCAGCGGGCACGGATCGGTTCACCCGGAAAGGGTGCGCTCCAGGCACGGGTTCTCAGAACGGGATCTCGTCGCCGTCGAGGTCGTCGGTGATCGGGCCCTCGCCAAAATCCTCCTCGGCGGCCGGCCGTTGAGGCGGGCGCTGGGCCGCCTGCTGGCGCTGCGGGTAGCCGCCCCCACCGCCGCCGCCGGCCTGGCGTCGCTGCGGAGCGGGCGCGCCGCCACCGTAGCCACCACCAGAATCGCCGCCTTCCTCACCGCGCCCGCCCTTGCCACCGAGGAACTGCATGTTCTCGGCGACGACGCGGATTTTCGAGCGCTTCTGACCCGTGGCCTTGTCTTCCCAGGTGTCCATCTGCAGGCGGCCCTCGAAGAAGACCGGGCTGCCCTTGTGCAGGTACTGGCCGGCCAGTTCGGCGAGCCGGGCCCAGACGACAACATCGACGTAGGTGACCTCCTCCATGCGTTCCCCGCTGTCGGTCTGGTAGCTGCGGTTCACCGCGATGGCGAGGTCCGCCACGGCGCTGCCCTTGGGCGTGTAGCGCACTTCCGGGTCGCGGGTGAGGTTGCCGATGAGCATGACTTTGTTGAGGGAGGCCATGCCGGCATCTTATCGGGCAGGCTGGACGATCGGCAACTTTTTTTGCGGCCCGGCCGCAAGTCGCCTGCCCCGCGGCACCGGGCACAAAAAAGGCGGGTGGAGCGGCCCTGCCGCTCCATCCGCCGGGAGGCGTCACGCACTCAGTCTGCGTAGTTGTAACCCGGACCGAATTCGGCCGAGCCGGACAGGATGGCTGAACCGAGGTCGTTGAGGAAGAAGCCGTAGCCGCCGTCGAGGCGGCGCAGGAAGACCCCCTGATACGGCGTTGTGCGCAGCGGGCTGGCATGCTTGAAGCTGCCGCTGAAGCGACCATTGCTCTTGTTGAAGCTGAAGCTGGCCAGGTTGTCGGGCATCGTCGCCGTGCCGTTGGCGTTGAAGGTGAAGATCCGCTCGAACCATTCATCAAGGTTGCCGCCGCTCATGAACAGCTCCGCGTTTTCCTCACCCGGGTAGAAGAAGCTGCCCACCAGGCTGGCGTAGGACGTCGAGTCGAACTGCTCGCCGATGACCTGCAGGAGGTGGGTCGGGAAGCCGTAGCGGTAGTTTGTCTCGGTCGGCGACAGTTGCGGGATTTTCATCCAGGTCATGCAGCCGTTGACGTAGTTCGACATCGGCATCTCCGTCGGCGGTGGCTGCAGGGTGTCGTTGTAGTAGGATGAGATTTCGTGCCAGCCAAGCAGCGAGCCGGTGTTCCGGTAGAGCATGAAGAACAACGGCACGCTGTTGGCGTAGTCGTAATAGGTGCCGCCGAGAATGCTGCTGCCAGTGACGGTCGTGCCATCGGCCAGGGTGGCCGCGATGAGCACCGTGCCGTCGGTCTTCACCGTCAGGGTGCCGAAGCCGGTGCCTTCCGGCGGATCGCCGTGGTAGCCGTTTTCACCATTGGCCTCCTGCAGGCCTTCCAGGCGCCGGTTCTCGGGGTCGAGGATGAAGTTGTAGGTGCCCGCATACTGGCTGGCCGGCGGGTTGTAGCAGATCTCGCCGGGCTGCGGCGGTGCCGAATTCTCGCTGTAGGGGTAGCTGTCGTTGCCCCACGGGTTGCGCACGCCCTCGAAGGGCACGTCGCAGGCCTCGCCCGCCGCGCCGGCGGACACAATGTGCATGGCGGCGTCGGTGACGAAGATCCGGCGGCCGGACAGCACGATGCCGAGCGGCTCGTAGAACGGCGCGTAGCGCTCGTCCACGTGGCAGCCGACACGGCCGTAGTGATCTGGCGGCACCAGCGAGGGCTGTTCATACTCGTCCTCGCAGGAGTCGGTGATCGTGGTGACGACGCCAAACTTGTTGACGCGGCGGATCGTGCCGTTGCCGGTGTCGGCCACGTAGGCGATGCCGTTCTGGGCGGTGACGCCGGAGGGGTAGAGGAAGCGTGCGTTGACGACGCTGCCATCGACGTCGCCGCCGACGCCGAGGCCACCGGCGAAGGTGGTGACGGCGCGGTTTTTGGTCAGAATCTGGCGCAGGCAATGATTGCCTGAATCGCAGACCAGCAGGACGCCGGGGGCGAGTTCCGCGAGGCCGCGCGGCTCGCAGAATTCCGCATTGGTGCCGGAGCCGTTCTTGGCGCCGCTGACACCGGCCTTGCCCGCGAGTGTGGTCACCGCGGCATCGGTGCCGATCCGGCGCACGGTGTGCGCCTCGGCATCGCTGACGTAGAGCACGCCTTCAGCGCCGAGGGCAATGCCGTAGGGCGCCATGAAGGTGGCGCTGGTGCCCGGGCCGTCGCTGCTGCCGGAGTCGCCGGTGCCTGCGAAGGTGCTCACCTTGCCTTCAGGCGTGATGCGGCGGATGACGCGGTTGCCGGTGTCGGCCACGTAGACGAAGCCTAGCGCGTCGACGGCGACGCCGCGCGGCGCGTTGAAGCGCACCTCGGTGTCGCAGCCGTTGGCCAGCCCCGACTGGCCCGCGACGCCGGCGAAGGTGCTGACCTGGCCGGCCGGGGTGATGCGGCGGATGACGTGGTTGGCGGTGTCCGCGAGGAAGAGGTTGCCGAGGCGGTCGCGGGCGATGCCCGAGGGGGAACTGAAGCGCGCCGCGCTGCCCAGACCGTCCGTGCTGCCGGATTCATAATAGCTGCCGGCAAAGAGTGAGAACTGCCAGACCGTGTTGGCGTGGTCGGTGATCGTGCCTTCAAACCTGCCCTCGTAGAGATCGATCGCGTAGCGCAGCAGCACCGGTCCCAGGCCCTTGCGTTCGACCATGATTTCGCCCTGCACGACGCTGGATTCCGACGGGCAGACGACGGTCGAGGCGAAGGGATGCTTGGCGGCGCCCAAAGTCAGCGAACCGCTCAGGCCGCCCGCGGCGGTGATCGTCATCTCGATGCTGCCACCGAAGCCGCCGTTGAGACCGCCGTCGCGCTCGACCAGGCCGCGGAATTTGCCAACCAGGCCGCAGGGCAGGGCGCGGACGTGCAGCGTCTTCGTCACGCTCGTGCTGCCGCTGGCATTGGAGGCGGTGAAGGTCACGCTGTGAGTCGTGCCGCCCGCACCGACCGGCAGGCCGCCGAGACGGCCGCTCTGCGGGTCGATCGTCAGGTTCTTCGGCAGGCCCGAGGCGCTGAACAGCGAGGGGCGGAAGCCGGGGGCCGTGTTGTAGGGCAGCTGGAAGTCATAGGGGCAAGTCACGTAGGCGTCCGGCAGCTCGAACTCGCCGAACTCGGGCGCGTGGCTGAAGACGTTGAGTTCGTGCCGACCGCCGTGCAGGAAGCCGCCGGGAGCGGTCACCAGACAGGAATACATACCGTTGTCCGCGGAGGTGAGCTGGGTGATCGTCAGCGTCTTGCCGTCGGCGGACAGGCTGACCCGGCTGTCTTCCAGATCCACCGGTTCGGCGCCAAAGAACCATTGGAAGCCCAGGTCGTTGCCGGCGGCGATCACCTTCATGACCGCGGTGCCGCCCGCGGGCAGGTTGAGCACGGTCAGGCCGGTGTCGACGACCGCCACTTCCGCCGGATCCGAGGTCGTGCTGCCGGCGCGGTTGGTGGCGCGCACGTCGTAGGTGCCGGCATCGGTGAGCGCGGCGATGAAGCCCAGGCTCGAGGACGTCTTGTTGCGCAGGACGCGACCGTTTTTGCGCCACTGCAGGGTCGGGTCGGGTTCTCCGAAGGCGCCTGCTAGCAGGCGCGCTCGCTCGCCAACGGCGACGATCTGCGACTCGGGACCAAACTCGAATTCGGGCGCGTAGGCTTCCTCGCCGGAGCCGGTCAGGGTGACCTCAAGGGTGCCCTCGCTGGCGTCGTTGCTGGTGAAGCGCAGCAGACCCTGTTTCGGGCCGACGCTGTTGGGCGAGAAGGCGATCTCCAAAGTAAAGGACGCACCCGGCGCCAGTGTGGCCGGCGGGCTGTTCACCACGCGGAACTGGCTGGCGTGGCTGCCGGACACGGCGGTCTTGAGGTTGCCGAGCGGCTGGCTGCCAAGGTTGCGGATGACAAAGCTGCGGGTCTCCTGCAGGCCGACGGTCACCGGCCCAAAATCCAGCGAGTTGCCGTTTTCCAGTTCCTCCTCGCCGTCTTCCTCCGTCACCACGATCTCCTGGGTGTTGGAACCGAAGACGCGGAAGACATGGGCGCCGCCAAGGTTTTCGACCGTGCCGCCGTCCCAGCCCGGCGAATCGGCCAGGTAGGCGCCAATGAGCGCGGTGGTCTGGTGCAGCGCGGTTGCGCCACCAAACCAGTCGCCAGCGACACCGCTCGGCGCCGTCAGGCGCGCCTGCTGCACCCAGGTGGGCGTGCTTTCCGGACCGAACAGGTAGGCAGCGCCGCGGTCGGCCGTGCTGTTGACGTCGGCACCAGGGGCGCCGATCAGCACCCGCGGCCCCTGCTGGGCGAGCGCGATCCCGAAGACATCGCCAGCGGCGGCGTCCGCCGGTGTCAGGACCTGCGCCTGCGACCAGGTCATGCTGGCGTAGGTGAAGAGGTAGGCTTCACCCGCGTCGGCACCGGCTGCGGTATCGCGGCCGGGCGCGCCGATGACGGCCTGGGAGCCGTCCAGACCGACCGCCGTGCCAAACAGGTCACCGGCCGCGCCTCCGGTCGCGGCGAGCACCTGACGCTGGGTCCAGTTCAGTCCGCTGCGACCGAACACGTAGGCCGCGCCCTTGCCGCCCTGGCCGGGCGCACCCACGAGGACGTCGGCATCGCCCGAAACCGCCACCGCGTCGCCGAAACGATCGCTGGCCAGGCCGCCATCCGCCAGCAACCGTGCCTGCTGGCGCCAAGCGACGCCTTCGCGGGCAAAAACGTAGGCCGCACCGCGCTCACCGCTGTGCCCGGGGGCACCGATGGCGGCCGTGCTCTCGTCAAGGGCGATGCTTTCGCCAAACTCCGCACCGACCAGGGAGTCCCGTGCCGTCAGTTTGCCCGTCTGCGTCCAGAAGCCGCGGCGCAGGCTGAACACGTACACCGCGCCGGCATCCGCCTTGCCGCGCAGGTCCGCCAGCCGCGCGCCGACGAGGGCAAAGCCGTCGCCTACCGCCAAGGCGCCGCCGAGTCGGTCGCCCGCCGCTGCATCGCTGGCCTTCAGCTTGACCTTCAGCGACCACGCCGTGCCGCTGCGCTCGAAGATGTAGGCGGCACCGGTGTCGTTGCCCGCCAGGGTGTCATCGCCGGGAGCTCCGACAACCGCCAGATCGCCGAACACGCCGACCGCATGGCCGAGCGCGTCATCGCTGCGCCCGCACTCCAGCGCCGAGACGTTGAGGCTGGCCTCGAAGGAGGTGAACAGCGGGTCGATCGTCACCGGGTAGGTGGCGCCGGCATCGGCAACGAGGATGGAGATGCCGGCGTCCGTCGCCTGCATGCGCGCCGGCAGGTCGCGACCCTCGGCATCCCAGACCTTCAGTCCCGAGTAGCCGAGCACCTCGCGGCCTGCGGCATCGCTCAGCACCATTCCCTCGGGACGGTTGGCCGCGCGCAGGCCGTCGAGGGCGACATCGACGCGCACCTCGCCCGCGCCGGCCGGTCGCTGCATGAGGGTGAAGCCGTGTTCGAGGCCTTCCGGCACGTTGCGGAACCATTCCACCAGGCCGCCGCGCGCGTAGCGCACGCTGTCCTCGGAGGCCACCGGCGGCGGTCCCGCCGGTGTGTCGGTCACCGCGTCGGCGCGCCCCCAGGCAGCGCCGCGCACGCCGAGCTGCCAGCGGCCACCAGCCCCGGAACCCAGGCGCACTTCAGAGCCAAGGAAACGGGCGGTCAGCTGCTGGCGCGGGTTGGCGGCGAAGAACTGCACGCCGGCATTGCCCGGCTGGGCGAGTTCGGACTCGACCGGCTTGTGGATGGCCAGCGCGGCCTTGTCAAAAGCGTGCCAAAGGGTGGCATCTTCACGCTCCTCCGCCCCGGCATGGGCCTTCGAGGCCACGGTGGCAGGACCGGTGGGTGCCCCCGGTGGAACAGGGGTGAGGGCGGCCGTTGTCGGGGCGAGGTCGGATTCGGACGCCGGCTGGACCGGGTTCCAAACATAGAACAACAGCGCACTGAGCGACAGTGCAAGACCAAGCAACAACAGCTTGGACCGGGATCTCCGAGCAGGGGAGCAGGATGTTTTCATGGCGGGAGGCGGGATGAGTCGGGGTGCAGCCAAGTCGGTGCGGCTTGAAGGAAGCTGCATCCCACGGGAAACTATGCCCGAACTAGGTCACTTATTACAAGATCAAACCTAACGAATGTTGCGCCAATCTTGCGCAGGCCTGGCATGAAGCGACGAATGCATAACTGCCATAAGTATCGCGAAACCCAGAATCCAACTAGGGCTTAACTTGGGGGGGGCACGGTTTCATCGGCAAACACCACCTGCAGGGCCCCCGGCTGCTGACGATCCTTGCGCTGCAGCAACCAGCGGCGGACAAAGGCGGCCACCGAGGCGCGCGCCTTGTCGCGCACCAGGCCGAGGTGACGGGCGTCGCCGGCCCGCGCTTCCAGCGTCGGCGTCAGGCCGCGCTCGAGGGCGGCGAGGTTTTCGGCGGCATTGAAGCGCAGCCAGCCGGCGGTCGAGCGCTTTTGCATCGTCTCCGTGCGCACCGCCGGCGGCAGGCTTGGTCGCAGGGCGGGCGCGTGCACGATCAGGCGCTCGCCGTCCTGTTCCAGGCGCCAGTCCTCGGACAGGCGCAGATGGTAGCGATACACCACCGGCACACGGATCTCGGAGATCGTCGTGCCCAGATCCACGCTGTCGCCCAGCAGCCGCAGGGTGTCGCTGCGATTCAAGGTCTCATCGGTCTCCAGCACCGCCAGCTCCAGGATGTCGCCCTCGGTCGAGGCAATTCGGGTGACCGACTCGCGGAAGGTCTCGGTGAGCTGGGCGGTGGCCAGTCGCTCCGGCAGCCACCCCAGCCAGTGCAACGTCTCGCCAGCCAGCCCGGCGAACTGCCAGGCGAGCAGGCCGCCGGCGGCCAGGACGGCGGCGCAGGTCCAGAGCAGCCATCGCCCGCAGCCGTTTCGGTGCGGTGGCGTGGCAGGCGCGGCCTCGTCCATGCCGGTAAACTGAACCCGACCCCGAGCCTTGGCCAGAGGGTTTTCAGGGCGACGGGTCCGGTGCGGGGGCGGCACTGGGCTCCCCCAAGCAGGAGGCCGTTGGCTTGGCTGGGTTCAACCCAGCAGGCATAGGCTGGCTCCGCTTCGCGCAGCTGCAATCCAGCCTTTTTGGTTGTTCGCCTTCGTTGGTGGAAGTGAAGTTGGCTTCATCATCCGGTGATCGCCTTGCGGTGGCTGAGTGCGTAGTCGTAAGCGGCCCTGGCGGCATCCTGTCCAACGTCCGCAATGGGTATCGGATAGCCAATCGGCCCGGTAAGAAAGACGAAGAGGTGGGAGTCAGTCAGTAGAACTCTGTCCACTGAGGACCAGAAGAACGTGCTCTCTCCAGTGTTTGACTTCGAGTGAAGGCCAGACTCTGAAAGGGTGAGTTCATAGGGTCCGAGGCTCTTGCGATAAGATCCCTCATCCATGGTCTTCTCGGCGTATTGCTGAACACGACGATCAAAGCGGGCGGGGTAAAGGAAAAACCAAAGAACGGCAACACCGAGGTAAATGATGGTGCGCGTCCAATCGAAACTGCCGGATGCCAACGTCAACAGCCAAAAACAAAGCATGACAACGGGAAGCATGAAACGCACTCCGGTCCGGGTCCGCTGGTAGGTGGGTGATGCTGCGTGATACTCGCGGCTAAACGCCAGCACGTCTTCTCTGCGCATCTGAAAATGGAGTGTCATTTGGCGAGTAACATTGCGAAGTTGGGTGCGCGATTAAGCGCTGGCACCGCTGGGGCGGGAGTTGGCATTGAAACGGGATGGCGGGTTGAACTCAGGGAAAGCATCGCCGACAAAGCAGCCCCAGCGGTTGTTCAGACGCCTCGTTTCCCGATCGGATTTGCTGACTCCTATTCGGCCATGAAGTCCTTGTAAGCAGGATCCAGATCTGAAATTCTTGCATGAAAAAAGGATCTTCCATGCGGGAATTCCCGTCAAGAAAAAGCGGATGCGGCCGAAGGGGCAAGCGGCAGAGTTGAACGAGTGGGCTGAAGGCGCCGAGTCCCGGAGGTTTCAGGCCGCGCAATTCGACCTAAAGAAAGAACGCTTTCGGTCTTGACCCTTTTCCGGGGAGCCGTCAGCCTCGGAGCGATTCCATTCCCGAAACATCATGAATGCGCGCAACCTCCTTCTGGCCGGCCTTCTGGGCGGCATGTCCCAGCTGTCCATCTCGGCCCAGGAAGCGGCGCCCGCCGCGCCTGCGCAGGATGAGGCGGCCCAGGAAAAGGCCCTGATCGACAAGATCGAATCCTTTGGCTGGCGGCGCGAGGGTGTCGGCCAACTGCAGGACATGGCGCAGGTGGGCATCCCGGCGGGCTGGCGGTTCACCGACGGCAACGGCACGCGCTCCCTGCTGGAACTCTACGAGAACCTGACCAGCGGCTCCGAGCTCGGCATGCTCACGACCGAGGGGTTGGGCCCCTGGGTGATCTTTGAGTTCGACGACTCCGGGTACGTCAAGGACGACGAGAAGAACCAGCTCGATGCCGACGCCATGATGGCGTCGCTGCAGGAGGGCCAGAAGCATGGCAACGAGCGCCGGCGCGAGCTGGGCATGCCGGAGTTGCAGTTGCTCGGCTGGGCCGTGCCGCCGCGATTCAACGACCAGACCAAAAACCTCGAATGGGCGCTGCGCATCGGCTCCAACAGTGGGGAATCGATCAATTACAGCACCCGCCTGCTCGGCCGAAACGGCGTCATGAAGGTGGACCTGGTCTGCTCGCCCGAGGAGATGCAGGCCCTGCTGCCGCAATACCAGCAGATCATCGCCGGCCATCAGTACCTCACCGGCCACACCTACGCGGAGTTCCGCGCGGGCGACAAGATGGCCAAGTACGGCCTCACGGCCCTGGTCGCCGGCGGCGCCGCGGTGGCGGCGGGCAAGGCCGGTCTCTTCGCCAAGCTGGCGGGCCTGTTCGGCAAGCTCGGCAAGGGCATCGTCGTCGTCATCGCCGGCATCGGCCTGGCCCTGAAGGGACTGTTCCGCAAGCTCTTTGGCGGTCGCACCCAGGCTTGAAGCGCGCATGAGCGAAGGCCAGGGACTTTGGCTGCTGTTTGCCGCGCTCTACCTGCTGGAGTGCTGCCTCTGGCTGCCGGAAGGGCGCATGCTGCTCGTCGGGCCGACCGGCGGCTGGCGACTGCGGCGTGTGCCCCGGCTGCTGGAACTGCGCGCCCGCCGGCTGGCCTTTCTGTCCCTGCTGCCGCAGGCGCACCTGCGACTGACATGCTGGTCGCTGGTGCCGGATCCGGCGGGCCTGGTCCTGCAACCGGAGGACGGCGCGCCGCTGCTGCTGCCCTGGCCGGACCTGCAGCCGCGCGCGGAGGGCGCGGTGCTGCATCTCGACGCCCGCCAGCGCTGGCTCTGCGACGATGCCGCCAGTGCCGGCGCGTGGGGCGCGCGTCTGCAGCGCTGGCGCGATCTGGAGCAGGCCGATCGCGAGGCGGAGTTTCTCGCCCTGGCCGAGCGCAGTCTGGATGTCGCGGCCCTGCGCGAGCAGGCCGGCTCATTGGCGGCGGTGACGCAGCCGCTGCGGCGGCTGGCGCTGCTGCTCGGCGGGTTTTGTTTTGGCGTGCTGGCGGCGGTCTATCGCTGGTTGGGCGATGGCCCCGAGGTGCTCGCGCTGGGCGCGGTCCTGCTGCTGCTGCTCTGGCTTCAGGCCTGGCAGTTCTGGCGTCGGGCGGTGGCGGTCCCGCAGCGCTTTTGGAAAACGCTCGCCATCGCCTTCCTGCCCCAGCATGCCCTGCGCGCCGCCGATGAACTCGGGCCGGTCGACCGGCGCGAGTTCCATCCGCTGGCCGCCTGGGAGCTGCTGGGCGAGAGCGATCGCCCGGCGCTGGCGCGCGCATTCTGGAGGCAGGTGGCGTTTCGGCGCACCCCCGGCGCCGGCCTGCAGCGGCTCGCCCTGGAGAGGTTTTTGGCCGCGCGCGCGGTGCCGCTGCAGGTTCTCGAACCCGTGCCGGCGTGCGAGGCCGGTGCGCAGGCCTACTGCCCCTGCTGCCTGGCCCAGTTCCACAAGGCCGATGCCCGCTGCAACGACTGCGGCGGCCTGGAACTGCAGTCCTTCCCCACGCCGCCGTGAAGGGAAGGGGATTGCCTTCCGCGTTTGGAAATCGGAGATTCCCCGCCTTGCCGGCGGGTGCGCCATGGCCCAGACTGTGGCATGCTTCGCGCCCTCTTCCTTGCCGCTTTGACTCTCGCCGTGCCGGTGATCGCCCGCGACACGCTGGATTTGTACTGGATCGATTCCGAAGGCGGCGGCAGCACGCTGCTGGTGACGCCGGCGGGGGAATCGGTGCTGATCGACACCGGCAATCCGGGCGGACGCGACGCCGCGCGCATCCACAAGCTCGCCACCGAGGTGGCCGGCCTGAAGCGACTCGATCACGTGGTGATCACCCATTTCCACATCGACCACTTCGGCGGCCTGGCCGAGCTGGCGCAGCTGCTGCCGGTGGGCACGCTGTACGACAAGGGCATCACCGACGAGGTGCCCGACCAGGGTGGCAATGCCGCGCGCTGGACCCTGACCAGCCGGCCCTACCGCAGCGCGCCGGTGGAGCGTCGCGTGGTGCTGCAGCCGGGCGACGCCGTGCCGCTGCGCGCGGTTGAAGGCGGCGCGCCGATCTTTCTGCGCTGCCTGGGCGGCAACCAGAAGTTCATCGAGCCCGCACCTGGTGCCCCGGCCGGGCCCACCGAGCCTGCTGTCGCCGAAAAGGCGCCGGACCTGTCCGACAACGCCAACAGTCTGGTGCTGCTGCTCGGTCTCGGCGACTTCCGTTTCTTTGACGGCGGCGACCTGACCTGGAATGTCGAGGCCAAGCTGGTCAGCCCGGTCAACCGGGTGGGCGTGGTCGATCTCTACCAGGTCAACCACCACGGGCTCGATTCGAGCAACCATCCCTGGCTGCTGCGCGCCCTGGACCCGGTGGTGGCGGTGATGAACAACGGCCCGCGCAAGGGCGCCAGCGCCACGGCCTTTGACTCGCTGCGCGGCGCGCCGAGCCTGAAGGCGATCTACCAGCTCCATGAGTGCGTGCGCGAGGATGCGCAGAACACCGAGGACAAAACCCGCATCGCCAACGCCGGCGACACCGGCGAAGCCTGTGCCGCGCACTACATCCATGCCGCCGTGGCGGCCGATGGCGCCAGCTACACCCTGCATGTGCCGTCGACCGGCCATCGCCAGACCTACGCCACGCGCGGCAGGTAAACGCATCCGCGGGTCAGGCCATGAAGCCGACCGGAGCGCTGCCGCTGCCGGGGGAGTAAAAATGGCCGAGGTTGGGCAGGATCAGGGGCAGATCGCCGGCCGGCACTCCGAGCCAGAGGGCGAGTTCGGCGAAAAATTCGTCGCAACTCGTGGTGGGGATCATGCGCCCTTGGCCGGTGTCGAGCGGATTGGTTTCCGGTCCGGACGAAGGATTCACGGCGAGGCTGGGGTAGGCGCCGTAGAGGCGCTGGCCGATGACCGAGCCGCCGACCACAAGTTGGTTGCCGCCCCAGGCGTGATCGCTGCCCTGGCCGTTGCTGGTGAGTGTGCGGCCGAAGTCGGAGGCGGTGAAGAGGGTGACTTGGTCCTGCACGCCCATGGCCGCCAGGGCCGAGTAAAACGCGCCGATGGCGGCGCTCACCTGCGGCAGCATCGCGGCCTGGTAGCCCAGCACGCCGCTGTGATGATCCCAGCCGCCCCAGTTCAGGAAAAACGTCTGGCGGGTGGCGCCGAGCGTGTTCCGGCCCTGAATGGCCCGTGCCACCATCTGCAGGCGTGAGCCGAGGTAGGTGGCGGGAAAGGTCACGCCCGCGGGCAGGGCGGGTGCGCTGGCCGTGGCAAAGCTGTTGTAGGCATCCAGGGCGGATTGCTTGCGCGCATTGAAGGTTTGCATCAGCACATTGCTGTATTGCTGCGCGAGCAGGCTGTCGACACCCTGGCTGAACGCCTGGGCGCTGGCATCGTTCGCCTGCCAGTCGTACTTGTAGTTCGACAGCGCGACAGCGCCGTTGGGCGTGATCGAGTACTCCGCGACCCGGTCGCCTGTCTGCCAGATGTTGCTGCCGTCGAGGGAGAGGTTCATGGGGACCGCCTGATTGGCGTTGAGATCCTGCAGCAGATCCGCCATGCGGCCGGCCCAGCCGATGCCGCTGCGCTGGTGCGGCAGGCTGGTTTGCCATTGCTCGATTTGATCCGAGTGCGAGTACAGGCCCAGGGGGAGAAGCTTGGATTGCGCGGCGACCTGCGAGCGGTTTTGCACGGGTTCGATCAAGGTGCCGACGTTGGCGACAAAGGCGGCGTTGCCCGCCTCGAACAAGGCGGCCACCTCCGGCATCGCCGCGTGAACGGCAAAGTCCGGCAGGCCGACGGGATGGATGTCGATCAGTTGTCCGGGGGCCAGCGCCAGGTTGGACCGGGTCGCCTGATACTCGGCGTAGGCCGCGGGCTCGCGAGGCACGAGCATGTTGAAGCTGTCATTGCCGCCGGAGAGGAAGAGGCAGACCAGCGCGCGATACTGACTTTGGGCGGGTGCCGTGACGGCGGAGATCTGTTCGGCCGCGGCAAGATTCAGCAGCGTGTACAACACCGGCACGGCGCTGAGGGCCGCCCAACTGGCCCGGCCTAGGAAGTGGGGGGGGGTGGGTACGACGGTGGTGATAATGGGGGGCGGGGGGTGGGAGGGGGTTCAGCGCAGCACATTGAATTCGGCCGAGGTGACCAGGTGGGTGATGAGCTGGCGCAGGCGCTCGCGGTGCCATTTCCAGGAAGTGTTGGGCGGTTTGACGCGATCCACGGACTCACGGATCGCCTGGAAGAGCCGCGGGCTCATGGTGCCGCCGAGCAGGCTCAGGTCGAGGCGACGGAGCAGCGCGTCGGTGTCGAGCAGGAGGGAGACGCTGGGCGTGTCTTCCTGGATGTGGGCGGCCGGCACCACCATGGCGAGTTCGGGGTCGAGATGAAGCTGTACGGCGTAGGCGGGGTTGGCGGTGCCCCAGCGGTGCAGGTTGTTGCCGCCGATGGCGTTGTAGAAATAGTTGGCGCCGGTGATGGCGGTGCTGGCGTTGAGGATTTGGAATTCCGGCGCCACAAGGCCCAGCTGCGTCACCGGTCCGGGCGGGCTGTGACCGGGCAGGAAGAAGTTGAAGACGCTGGGCGAGTTCATCGGATCCTGGGCGTGGTCGAGCACGAACTGGTCGAGCGGGTAAAAGCCGGAACTCGAGGCGGCGTTGAAAGCACGCGCCAGATTGACGACGCGCAGGAAGGGCTCGCGCAGCTTGCCCCAGTGCGCCTGCTCCATCATCGCCGGATCACGCGCCTCGGGGTCCAGCAGGATGGCGCGGATCACCGCCTTCATGTCGCCGCGCACGCCGAAGCCGTTGTCATTGAATGCGGCGGTCACACGCCCGATGTAGGCATGGCTGGGGTTGGAGGTGACCAGCCGTTGGATGAGGAGTCGGCCAAGGAAGGGCCCGGCGTTGGGGTGTTGAAACAGGTTCTCCACCGCCGCCGCGATGTCGGCGAGGCCAGCCTCACCCGTGCTGCCCGGGCTGGGGGTGCGCGCGGGCAGTTGCAGGCCGCCGAGCAGGGTCTTGGCTTCGCAGTCGTGATAGGCATCCCACATTTTCATCGGCTGGGTGCGGTCGCCGTTGGTGAGGTTGTTGGGATTGAAGGCGGGGCTGTCGCCAAAGGTGAGGCCGGTGAACACGCGCGCCAGCTCCGTGATGTCGCCGTTGTCATAACTGGGGATGAACTGGCCCGCCAGCGGGTGCGGCGCCGGATAAGTCTTGCGCGTGCCATCGGGGTTCAATTCCCACAGGCCGATGCTGAACAACTGCATGATCTCGCGAGCGAAATTCTCGTCGGGATGCAGGTTCAGCGCGGCATTGGCCTTCTGGTTGCCGAGGTGGCTCAGGTAGACCCCCATCACCGGATGCAGCGCCACCTCGTGCAGGAGGTCGCGATAATTGCCAAAGGCGTGGCGAATGAAGAGGTCGTAATAGTTCGCCATGCCGCGCTGGTCGACGGCGAGGGATTCAGGCCGGTCGGAGGTCACCAGGATTTCGCTCAGAGCGAAGGCGACGCGCTGGCGCAGCGGGTCGGCCTCCTGAGTGGTAAGGGCGTCTGGCCGCAGCTTGGGCACCCCCATGGCGCGCGACCACCAGGAGTGCAGCTTGAAGTTGCCATAGAGCTGAATGGCTTCGGCGTGAACAACCGCCCAGTCCACGTAGGGCTGCAGCCAGCCCTCGGGCCGGAGAAACTGAGCCTCGATCCACGCCGGCAGGCCCGTCGCCATGACCTCCTCGACGTTCTCCGGTATCTCGTCGGCATCGCCGGGATCGTCCTGATCCGGCCCAAAGGCGGCCTGCAAAAGGAAGCGCGCGGCCTCCTTGGCACAGGGCAGCGGCGAGGCGTCGCCCAGCGTGGCGGTGGCGGATGTCACGGCCCCGAGGCTGTACCCGGCACCGGGCAGCACGCTGATCCCGAGGGTTTCCATGCCCTCGGCCTCGGCATCCTCGACAGGCGTCAACTCCACCCAGGCTTCGCGGGCGCCGAGCGCGAAGGTGATCTGCGAGCCGGGCAGGTTGGTCGTGTAGTCCGCATCCCGGGTCGCCGTGCCGGTGAAGTTGAGCTGAACCGTCAACACCCCCAGACCGCCCGTGCGCCGGACGGCGATCACACCCCGGTCGGGCCAGTCCTCGCGCAGGTCACCATCGACCAGCCCCAGCGTGACCACACTCGACGCCTGGAGCGAAGCCTCGACGCGCGGCAAATCGGCGCCGTCCTGGCGGTCGCTGTGCGCTCGAAAAGGGTCGAAGCCGATGTGGATTTCCTCCCAGTTCGTCAAGCCGTCGCCGTCGCTGTCGCTGTCGAGGGCGTTGAGCTTGAAGAACCAGCGCTCCTGCCCATTCGTCGCCAGGGTTTCGAGGCTGACGCCGCCATCTCCGTACACCGTGCCGAGCAGACTGTAGTTGGACGGGTTCAAGTCCGGGCTGCCAAGGAGTTCGTAACCTTTGCCAGCCTGTGTTGGCCAGGACAGTTGCAGCTCGCCGGCAGCGCCGGGTGCGATGGCAAGCTGGGGAAAGGATTGCGCATCCAGAGGGTCGGTGCCGGCGAGACTTTCGAGAGCATTGGTGAAGCCGTCGCGGTCGGCGTCGCCCGCCGCCGGCAGGTCCGGCGCGGCATAAAACGCTTCCCAGATGTCGCTCTGCTGGTTGGCATTGCTGTCCAAAGCCGCCGCCGTCAGGGGCCGGTAGAAAACCAGGAGGGCAGCGACAAGTGAGAAGCCTGCGGCGTTCATGGGAGAGGAAGCCAAAAATCCTGTAAAATCAAAATAGCATGCCGAGAACCCATTGTCAGTTCTGGAGTTGAGCCGCAGACGCGATGGCCCAAACGCCAGTGAAAGAACCACGTCCGGTGAGGCCAAGCCGCGCAGTCCGGGCGACCGCGCCTGCATGGCGTGGGAGCCTGTACGGGACCGTCACCAAGCGCTGCGGACAATCCGGGCTTGCGTTTGCCGAAAGCTGTGGCATTCACTGTGCCGGTTTTTACACCGCTTCCCCACTTGGGGCCGAAGTTTGACATGTAGCCCGCCCGTTTGGCGGTGACCCGTCCTGCCCCGCAGGACGCCCTTACTGCGACAGGTTGCCCGTATTCTGGAAGCCAACCTGCCGGTTTGTAAGACAGACATGGAAAAGCATACCTTCGCCGAGCTCGGCCTTGCGCCCGAGCTCCTCGCCGCCATCGAAGCCCAGGGCTTCGAACAACCCTCCCCGATTCAAGCCCAGGCCATCCCGGTGGCCCTGACCGGCCGTGACGTCGTTGGCCAGAGCCAGACCGGTTCCGGCAAGACCCTCGCCTTCGGTCTGCCGGCCGTGCAGCGCATCGACGCCGCCAACCGCGCCGTCCAGGTCCTGGTCATGTGCCCCACCCGCGAACTGGCCATGCAGGTCTGCGCGGAGATCCACAAGGTCGCCTCCTTCAAGGACGGCGTGCGCGCCACGCCGGTCTACGGCGGCGCCTCCTACGACCGCCAGATCCGCGCCCTCCAGGCCGGCTCGCAGGTGGTCGTCGGCACCCCCGGCCGCATCCTCGACTTCGTCGAGCGCGGCACCCTGCGCCTCGACCAACTGCAGACCCTCGTCTTCGACGAGGCCGACGAAATGCTCGACATGGGCTTTGCCGACGAGATCGAGCGCCTCATGGAGGCCGTGCCGGCCGAGCGCCAGACGATCTTCTTCTCCGCCACCTTCGATCCGCGCATCCGCCGCCTGATCGACCGCTACACGAAGAACCCGGCCACCATCACCATTGAGCAGAAGGCGCTGACGGTGCCGACCATCGAGCAGCGCTACTACGAGGTGCACGGCCGCAGCAAGACCGAGGTGCTCTGCCGTGTCCTCGACATGGACAGCCCGCGTCTGACCATCGTCTTCGCCAACACCAAGAAGGCCGTTGACGACGTCACCGACGCCCTCGTCGGCCGCGGTTACTCGGCCGACCGCCTGCACGGCGACCTCAACCAGATGATGCGCGACCGCGTCATGCGCAATTTCCGCACCGGCACCATTGAAGTGCTGGTTGCCACCGACGTCGCCGCGCGCGGCCTCGACGTCAACGACGTCGATCTCATCGTCAATTACGACCTGCCCTACGACACCGAGGACTACGTCCACCGCATCGGCCGCACCGGCCGCGCCGGCCGCAAGGGCAGCGCCGTCAGCCTGGTCGCGGGTCGCGAGATCTACCTGATGCAGCGCATCCAGCGCTTCACCAACGCCCGTGTCACCCGCGCCAAGGTGCCGTCGCAGGAGGAGGTCGAAGCCACGCGCATCGACCAGACTTTCGAAAAGCTCAAGGCCGTGCTGGAAAGCGGCGAGTTCGCCAAGCACGAGCACACCGTCCAGCGCCTGCTCGACGCCGGTTTTGAGACGACCGACATCATCAGCGCCGTGCTCGACCTGTGGATGAAGGAATCCACGCGTGAGGCCGAGGCCATCCTGGAAGACCGCCAGCCGGCCAAGCCGGGCGCGCCGCGCCGTGAATTCACGCCGCGTGAATTCACCCCCCGTGAGGCCCCGCCGCGCGATGCCGCGCCCCGCGAGGAACGCCCCGAGCGTCCGCGCGACGAGCCGGCCGCCGATGAGGGCCCCTCCCGCGCCGATGTACCGCCGCGCGATGACTACGGTCCGGCGCCGATGCGCTCCCGTTCCTTCGTCCAGAAGGGCCCGCGCTCCGGCATGGTGCGCCTGTTCATCAACATCGGCGGCATGGACAACGCCCGCCCGGGCGACATCGCCGGCCTGATCTACAACACCTCGCAGATCCCGCCGGGCAGCGTCGGCACGATCGACGTCTTTGAGAAGTGCAGCTACCTCGAGGTCCCCGAGGACCACGTGCAGACCGTCATGGAGAGCGTCAGCGGCAGCGAGTTCCGCGGCCGCGCCGTGCGCATGGACCTGGCCGACCGCCAGGACGGCGCCGGCGCCGGGGCCGATCGCCCGCGGCGCAGCTTTGGCGGCCCGCCGCGTCGCCCCGGGGGGTTCGGCGGCGGCGGTGGTGGCTACGGCGGCGGCAAGCCCGGCGGCTTCCGCAAGCCTTACGGCGACAAGCCCTACGGCAAGAAGTCGTATGGCGACAAGCCGCCGCGTCGCTGGGAAGACTGAGCTGGTTGGAAATTCCGGCCGCAGGCATTTGCCTGCGGCCTTTTTTCATTCATATTCACAAATCATCATGCGTTGATATGATGGCTTGACCGGGGACGGTCGGGGACTATTTTCCCGCATGCCCGCCCGTCCGAACTGCCGCCCCGAGCTCGAAGCCGCCCTGCGCCAGCGCATCCTGGTGATCGACGGCGCCATGGGCACGACCATCCGCGGCTACGGCCTCAGGGAGGCGGATGCCCGCGGCGACCGCTTTCTCGCCAACGAGAAGGACCTGCTCAACAACGGTGACATCCTGTCGATCACCCGGCCGGACATCATCGAGGACATCCACCGCCGTTTCCTTGTCGCCGGCGCGGATCTCATCGAGACGAACACCTTCTCCGGCACCAGCATCGCGCAGGCGGAGTTCTTCAAGGAGGTGCCCGAGGGCCGGCGCAAGGACCCCGAGTTTTTCCAGGAAGTGCTCGAGGACAAGTTCCTCAACGACCTCGCCTGGGAGATCAATTTCAAGTCGGCCGAACAGTGCCGCAAGTGGGCGGACCAGATCGGCGAACAGACCGGCCGCAAGCGCTACGTTGCCGGCGCGATCGGCCCGCTCACCGTCTCCCTCTCGCAGTTCCCGGACCTCGCCGACCTCAGCTTCCGCTATGTCACCTTCGACCAGGTGAAGGCGGCCTACAAACATCAGATCCGCGCCCTCATCGCCGGCGGGGTCGACACCCTGCTGGTCGAGACGATTTTTGATTCCCTCAACGCCAAGGCCGCCCTGGTCGCCATCCGCGAGGTCTTCGACGAGGACGGTGTCGAACTGCCGGTGCAAATCAGCGCCGCGGTCGGTCCCGGTGGCGAAACGATGATCTCCGGCCAGGTCACCGAGGCCTACCTCAACGCCATGCGCCACGTCCGGCCGCTGTCGATCGGCCTGAACTGCTCGCTCGGCCCCGACAAGATGCGGCCCTTCCTCGAGGAGCTGGCGGCCAAGGCCGACTGCTTCGTCTCGGCCTATCCGAATGCCGGCATGCCCAACCCGCTGGCACCGACCGGCTTCGACCTGCTGCCGCCGGACATGGCGGGCTACGCGCGCGACTTCGCCTGCAGCGGCTTCGTCAACATCATCGGCGGCTGCTGCGGCAACACGCCCGAGCACATCGCCGCCATCGCCCAGGCGGTCGAACACCTGCCGCCGCGCGCGGTGCCGGCCGATCCGCACAGCCTGCGCCTGAGCGGCTCGCAGCCCTTCGTCTTTGAGTCGGTCGCCGTCGCCGCCCCGGCGGAGGAAGCCGCGCCGGCGCCGCGCCCGGCCTTCCTCATGATCGGCGAGCGCACCAACGTCGCCGGCTCGCCGAAGTTCGCCAAGCTGATCAAGGAGAACAAGCTCGAGGAGGCGGTCGCCATCGCCCGGCAGCAGGTCGAGAACGGCGCCAGCGTCATCGACGTCTGCATGGACGAGGGCCTGATCGACGGCGTGGCGATGATGACGAAGTTCCTCATCCTGCTGCAGACCGAGCCGGAGGTGAACCGCGTGCCGATCATGGTCGACTCCTCGAAGTGGGAGATCCTCGAGGCCGGCCTGAAGTGCCTGCAGGGCAAGGGCATCGTCAACTCGATCTCGCTCAAGGAGGGCGAGGCGAAGTTCCGGGAACAGGCACACAAGGTCCTGCAGTACGGCGCCGCGGTTGTCGTCATGGCCTTCGACGAGCAGGGCCAGGCCGCCACCTACGAGGACAAGATCCGCATCTGCGAGCGCGCCTACCGCATCCTCGTCGACGAGGTCGGTTTCCCGCCCGAGGACATCATCTTTGATCCCAACATCCTGACGGTCGCCACCGGCATCGAGGAGCACAACAACTACGCGCTCGACTTCATCAACGCGACGCGCTGGATCAAGCAGCACCTGCCGCACGCCAAGGTCAGCGGCGGGGTCAGCAACATCAGCTTCAGCTTCCGCGGCAACAACAAGGTGCGCGAGGCGATGCACAGCGTCTTCCTCTATCACGCGATCCAGGCCGGCATGGACATGGGCATCGTCAACGCCGGCATGCTCGAGGTCTACGAGGAGATCCCGAAGGAGATGCTCGAGAAAGTCGAGGACGTCATCCTCAACCGCCGCCCCGACGCCACGGAAATCCTGGTCGACTACGCCGAGCAGTTCAAGGGCCAGGCCGGCTCCGGCCTCAAGGTCGAGGCCGACCTGAGCTGGCGCCAGGCGCCGGTCGAGAAACGCCTCGAGCACGCCCTGCTCAAGGGCATCACCGATTTCATCAACGAGGACACCGCCGAGGCCCTGGAGAAGTTCGGCAAGCCGCTCGCCGTCATCGAGGGCCCGCTCATGGACGGCATGAGCGTCGTCGGCGACCTCTTTGGCGCCGGCAAGATGTTCCTGCCGCAGGTGGTCAAGAGCGCGCGCGTCATGAAGCAGAGCGTCGCCTACCTGCAGCCCGCCATGGAGGCCGAGAAGCTCGCCAACCCCGGTCAGCGCAGCGCCGGCCGCGTCGTGCTCGCCACGGTCAAGGGCGACGTCCACGACATCGGCAAGAACATCGTCGGCATCGTGCTCGCCTGCAACGGCTTCGAGGTCACCGACATGGGCGTCATGGTGCCCTGCGACAAGATCCTCGCCAAGGCGCGCGAGGTCGGCGCCGATGTCATCGGCCTCAGCGGCCTGATCACGCCCTCGCTCGACGAGATGGTCCACGTCGCCTCCGAGATGGAGCGCCTCGGCTTCACCCAGCCCCTGCTCATCGGCGGCGCCACCACCAGCGCCGCGCACACGGCGATCAAGATCGCGCCGAAGTACCGCGGCCCGATCGTGCACGTGCTCGATGCCTCGCGCAGCGTGCCGGTCACCACCTCGCTGCTCTCCGACGACCAGCGCGAGACCTTCATTCGCTCCAACGAGGAGCGCCACGCCCGCCTGCGCGAGGAGTACGGCCGCAAGAAGGACCGCGCCCTGCTGCCGCTGGCCGAGGCGAGGGAAAAAGCCTTCGCCTGCGACTGGACCACCCAGGAGATCGCCGTGCCGTGCTTCCTTGGCACGCGCGTCCATGACAGTGCTGGCGATGCCACCCTGCTGGCCACCCTGCGCGGCTTCATCGACTGGTCGCCCTTCTTCCATTCCTGGGAACTGCGCGGCCGCTGGCACGCCGATGAGGAGCGCTTTGTTTCCGCCCAGGAGGATCCCGAGCTCAAGGTCCAGGCCGAGACCGAGGCGCTGAAGCTGTACCGCGACGCCCAGGCACTGCTCGACCGCATCATCGCCGAGCGCCGCTTCCAGGCGCGCGGCCTCTTCGGCTTTTTCCCGGCCAACAGCGTCGGCGACGACATCGAGGTCTACACCGACGAATCCCGTCGCGAGGTGCGCCGCGTGCTGCACACCCTGCGCCAGCAGGTCATCAAGAAGGACAAGCCCAACTTCGCGCTCAGCGACTACGTGGCGCCGAAGGCCAGCGGCCGCGCCGATTACGTCGGCGGCTTCTGCGCCGGCATCCACGGCGCCGACGAGCTGGCGAAGGAATACGAGGCCGCCCACGATCCCTACCACGGCATCCTGGCCAAGGCCGTCGCCGACCGCCTCGCCGAGGCCTTTGCCGAATACCTGCACCAGCAGGCGCGCTTTGCCTGGGGTTATGAAAAGCCCGGCGACCTGACGATGGCGGAAACGGTGAAGGAGAAGTACCGCGGCATCCGTCCGGCGCCCGGTTATCCCGCCCAGCCCGACCACACGGAGAAGCCGATCCTTTTCGACCTGCTCGACGCCACCGCCCAGACCGGCGTGGAGCTGACCGAAAGCATGGCCATGCATCCCGGCAGCGCCGTCAGCGGCCTGTACTTCAGCCACCCGGAATCCCACTACTTCGGCATCAGCGCGCTCGGCAAGGACCAGGTCGAGGACTACGCGCAACGCAAGGGCCTCAGCCTCGAGGCCGCGGAGAAGTGGCTCGGCCCCTGGCTGGGTTACTGAGCGCCGGTCGCCTCAAGACCTTCGCTGGAGAGCACATAGGGCAGCCCCTTCAGGCCCGCCTCCAGTTCGGCCAGCGTCCAGCCGCGCGGGCCGGTCGCCGCGGCCGCGGCTGGCAGCGGCTTGAAGTGCAGGATGAACTCGCCGGTTTCGGCATCGATGCGCACCGCCTCCACCCGGTCCTTCCAGGACGCGAACAGGGCGTCCACCCGCTTCGCGTGGCCGGCCTTGGCGTAGTCGGGAATGCGCAGCTTCAGGGTCGCCTCATAGGGCGTGCCGTGCAGGGGCACCGCTTCGGTGACCGCGTGGGCGATCTGCTGGGGTGTCACACGGCGGGGATCGAAGGTGACATTGGCGTAGTTTTCGATGACCTGCCCGGCCTCGACCTCGCTGACATGCGTGAGCTGCTCGATCGCGTAGTTCACCGAGTAGGCGCAGCTCGGGCACTCGACGCCCGCCACGTAAAAGGTCAGCGTCACCGGCTTCGGCTCGGCGGCGAACAGCGGCAGGGCGGCAAGCAGGAGCAGGGCGGGGGATTTCATGCGGCAAACCTACCGTCGCGCGGGCGCTGTCCTTTCATTTGGCAGGAAAGCACGGACAGGCGGGCGCTCGCCGCGTAAGCTTGCCCGATGTCCATCCCTCCTCCTGCCGCCGCCCCGAGGGATGGCGTGGTGACCGTCCTCTGCCTCGCCCTCCTGGCCGCGCCCTGGCTGGGGTTGGCCGGTCGCTGGCATTGGACGCTGGATCTCTTCAGCCATTTTCAGGGGCAGCACTTGCTCGCCAGCCTGACGGTTCTCGCCTGGGCGGTTTGGCGACGACGGCGCGGGCTGCAGGTCTGCGCTCTGCTGACCCTGCTGCTGGTGGGTGGCCAGCTCGTCCGCGTCTCCCTGCCGCTGACTGCGGCTCGGCCGGCAAGTCCGACGACCCTGCGGGTCATCAGCCTCAATGTCCTGACCGCCAACGCCGACAAGGCCCGCGTGCTGGCCTACCTGACGGCCTCGGAGGCGGACGTGCTCTTCCTCATGGAGATCGATGCCGAATGGGCCGCCGCGCTGGAACCCCTGAAGCGCAGCCATCCCCATCACCATCTGGAACCCCGACAGGACAACTTCGGCCTCGCGCTGTTCAGTCGCCTGCCGCTGCGGAACCTGCGCAGTTTCCGGCCGGCCGACGGTCCGCCGGCAGTGCAGGCGGAGCTGGTGCACGAGGGACGGAGCGTCGTCTTCCTCGGCGCCCATCCGCCGCCGCCGCTCGGCGGTCGCCTGGCCGCCCTGCGCGACGCCCAGCTGGCGGCCTTGGCGCGGCAGGTCGCGGAGCTGGATCGGCCCGTCCTGCTCGCCGGCGATCTCAATGCCACACCCTGGTCGCAGGCCCTGCGGCCGTTGGCCAAAGCCGGTCTCACCTGCCGCCATCCGGGCTGGCCGCCGACCTGGCGCGCCGGCTCGATCTTCGCCCTGCCCATCGACCACGCCTTCGTCACGCCACCGCTGGTCTTGCTGAGTCGCCGCACCGGTCCCAATGTCGGTTCCGATCACCGACCCCTGGAGATCGAGCTGGGGTGGCGGTGAGGGGCCTCACGTCTCCGCCGCTTCCAGCACCGGTCCCAGTTCGTTGCCGCTGCGCAGCGGCAGGCGCAGGTGGGCCAGGGTGTAGTCGACCATGGCCCGGCGCACACGCAAAACCAGCCTGCCATCGGTCATGGCGTAGTCGCTCAGCACCGCTGCGCGCTGTTCCGGGCCGAGATCGGCGCGGGGCTGCAGCACCAGTTCCTCCCACGTGTCCCAGTCGGCATCCGGCTCGGGCAGGGGCGCGGCCTCCTCCGGCCATTCGACCTCGACGATGCGGCCGAGCACGAAGTCCAAAAACAGTTCGGATTCCTCCGACCAGGCGCGCACGTGCCAGCGGTAACCGTCGTGGCCGAAGGCATGCGGCCGCAGCCAGCGCCAGGTGATGGCCTTGCCGCTCAGGCTTTGGTAGCGCACGCGCAGCCGCAGGCCGTGCAGCACGGCCAGAAACACCGCCCGCACCACGGTCGCCGGCACCGCGCGCCGCGGCAGCACGACGGTGGCCACAGCGGCCGGCACCTCGGTTGCCTGCACCAGGCCGGCCGGGCCGGCCAGAGACGCGCCCAGAAACCGCGTCAGCGCCTCCTCCAACTGCGGCTCGTGCAGTCGGCAGGCCATGTCCGGCCGGCTCTCGTAGCGCTTGCGCTTGAGGTTGTAGTGCAGAACCCCCGGGCAGAGTTCCTGGAACTTCTGCAAGTCGGCGGTCGCCTGGGCCGGCGACACCCCAAAGGTCTCCATCAGGTCCTGGCGATTCACCGTGCCGCGCCAGTAGGCCGACTGCTCGACGAAACGCAGCCGCTGCACGGCCGCCCACTGCTTTTCGTTGGTGCTATTGCCCATAATGATTAAACGCTTGACTCGTTTTATTGGTAGGATATGGATTTCACGCACAACCTGCCACGGCTTCATCCACGCCTCAAGCCCCGCTTCCCGCCATGCACGAGCTCCTCGCCCTCTACCGCCAGCATCACGACCGCCTGCTCGCCGTGCGCGAGCAGTTTCCCGACGAAGACCTGTACGGGCCGCTGCTCTGTGAGCCTGGTCCCTACCTCGATCAGCCGGTGCGCCTGCTGGTGATCGGCCAGGAAACCAACGGCTGGGCCTGCGAACCGCGCGATCTCGAAGGCCAGCTGCGCGCCTACCACGACTTCGAGGTGGGGCGGCACTGGCGGCGGTCGCCGTTCTGGCAACTCGTCCGCGAGGTGGAGGCGCGCCTCGGTCTGCCGCCCTGCAGCTGTGCCTGGAGCAACCTCAACCGCTACGATCAGGAGGAAGGTCCGCCGACCGGTGCCGTGCTGGAGGCGGTCGCCAGCCTCGATTTCCTGGTGCGCGAGGAAATCGCCCTGCTGCGGCCGGACGTCTGCCTGTTCTTCACCAATCGCAAGTTCGACGCCCGCCTGGAAGCGCTTTACCCCGGGCTGTGTCAGGAAAGCCTGGCGGGTCTGCCGGCACCGGATTTCGTGCGCCTGCAGCATCCCGACCTGCCGGTCTTCACCCTGCGTGCCCCGCATCCCAAATCGATCCGCCTGCGCCAGCTCGGCGCGGCCTTCCTGGACTGCCTGCCAGCACGGGCCGACTGACCCCATGCCCATGGATCCCATGCCAACCTGCCAAGGCATCTGTGTCACCCTCGTCGCCAAGCCCACGCGGCTGGGCATGGCGGCGGTGGAACTGCAAGCCGACGGCCCTCCGCAGGTGCTCGGTCAGGCGCGTCAGCGGCTGGAAGAGGGCGCGCCCGTCGAGGAGCAGCTGTTGCGCCTGCTGGTGGCGGTCGAGCAGCAGACCGACGTCATGATCCGGCAGGTGGTCTTCCAACCCAGTGGTGTGACCGAGCTGGATCGCACGATTCAGCTCGCCCTGCGCGCCCATCACGCCGAGGTGATTCTTTCGCCCCATCAGGCGGGCAGCGCGCTTGAGCTGGCCTACTGGTGGGCGGATCTCTTCGACTGGCGCTGAACCGCCCACCGACCATGCAACTCATCGTTTTCGACCTCGAGACCACCGGACTCTCCCCGCACTACCACGACATCATCCAGATCGCGGCTGCCCGTGTGCAGGTGGGCGAGTGGGTCGTGCGCGAGCAGTTCGCCAGTTTTGTGCGCCCGCCCGGCGGTCGTGTTCCAGGCCACATCACCGCGCTGACCGGCATTCGCTCGGAACACGTGGCCACCGCCCCGGCCCCGGCCGAGGCCCTGCGCGCCTTCAGTCGCTTTGCCGGCGAGGGTGCCCTGCTCATCGCCCACAACGGCCGCCGCTTCGACCTGCCCTTCCTGCGCGCCAGTTGCGAACGCCACGGCCTGGCGGTGCGCGACAACGCCTTTCTCGATTCCTGCACCCTCTCGCGCCAGCTCTGGGGCGGTCGCGGCGGCCACGGCCTCGACGCCGTCATGGCCCGGCTCGGCCTCTCCGGTGCCGGGATGCGCCGCCACGATGCGCGTGACGATGTCGCCCTGCTTGCCGAAGCCGTGCGCCGGATGTGGACACAGCTCGATGCCAACGGCCCGGGGTGTCCGGTGCCCACCACCACCGGGCTGCTGCCGGTGGCCGATTGAAGCCTCACTCCTCCGCCATCAAAAACTCACGGGCGGCGGCGAGCTGGGCGAGTTGTTCGGCGGGCAGGCGCGGGTAGCGCAGTTTCATGCCCTGCATCTCGTGCAGCAGGGCGGCGCTGACGATGAGGCGCATGTTCTTTTTGTCGTCGGCCGGCACGACATACCACGGGCATTCGTCGGTGGCGGTGGCGCGGATGGCGTCCTGGTAGGCGGCCAGGTATTCGTCCCAGTGGGCGCGCTCCTTGACGTCGCCCTCCTCGAACTTCCAGTTCTTGCTGGGCGTGTCGATGCGCGCCAGAAAGCGCTTTTTCTGCTCGTCCTTGCTGACGTTCAGGAAGAACTTCACGATGCGGATGCCGTTGCGGTCGCAGTAGGCCTCGAGGTGGCGGATGTCCTTGAGGCGATCCTCGAACAGCTGGTCGAGATCCTTCGTCGTCTTGGCCGGCAGGCGCTGGACCTTGGTGACGATCTCGGGATGCACGCGGCAGACCAGCACCTCCTCGTAGTAGCTGCGGTTGAAGATGCCAATGCGGCCGCGCGGTGGCAGCACGCAGAGATGCCGCCAGAGAAAGTCGTGATCGAGCTCGGCATGGGTCGGTCGCTTGAAGGCGTGCACCTCCACGCCCTGCGGGTTCACGCCGCTCATGACATGCTTGATCGTGCTGTCCTTGCCGGCGGCATCCATGGCTTGGAAGATCAGCAGCAGGCCGTGGCGGTTCTGCGCATACATCTTCTGCTGCAGGTCGTCGATCTCCTCGCGGAACTCGCCGATGAGGGCCTCATAATGGGCGTCGTCGCGGTACACCTTCGCCACCCGGGTCTTCGCCTGCTTCATGCGAAAGGGCTTGCCGTCCGGCACCCGGAAGGCTTCGAGGTCGAGCTTGAGTTTCATGCGCCAGTCAGCAGTATCAGGAATCACGCCGCCGGCCCAGCAAAGTTTGCGCAAGATGCGCCAGCGGGCCCGGGTTTGAATCTTCCTTGTTCATGGCGAAACCGATCCCCTTTTTCCGATCCTGGCTGCTCCTCGGCTGCCTCAGCGGCGCGCTGCCGGCCCAGGTCGTGCGCGACGTGGCCTCGCCCGATCCGCAGCAGTTGCAAATCGCCGCCTGGCCGGGGCCCTGGCAGCTCACGGCGTCGGCCGAGGTCCTGGCGCTGCCGGCCAGTGCGCCGCGCGAGGTGCAGGACCTGGCGCTCGCCTTCGAACTCACCTTGGAGCGCGCTCCCGGCGGCGATGCCGCGCGCGAACTGATCCGCCTGCAGGACGCCGCCGCGCAGCCGCTGCTGACCCTCGCCCTCAACCCCGAGGGTGCCCTGCGGATCGGACTGCCCGACCTGCCCGAGTGGCTGGCCGGCGCGCCGCTGCCGCTTGGCCGACCCACCACCATCGTCCTCAACCTCCGCCGCGACCCGCGCCAGGCGCTGGCCGGGCTGTGGATCGACGGCCTTGAGCAGGCCTCGGCCAACCTCAAGCCCGGCAAGTGGTCATTGGCCGCCCTGACCCTCGGGGCGCAGCATGCGCCGCTCCGTCTCGCCAACCTGCGCCTGCATGCCAGTGCCCTGAGCCGACCGCAGATCCTGCAGTTGGGCCTCGGCGCGCCGGCCGCGCCGCACGCGCCGTTTGCCGGCCGACTGGGACTGCAGCCCGCCGAAGTCCTCGCCGTGCTCGGCGGCAACGAGGCGGTCGCCGTGGTCGAACAGGGGGGGCTGGAAGCCGGGATCATCCGCGCGTTTGCCGTCCAGCAGCCCCGCCTGCGCAGCCTGGCCTGGGAGGCCGACACGGTGTTCCGCCAGGATCGTCCGCTCAACTTCGGCGACCTCTCCCTGCAACTGCGCCGCTGCGGCGCCACCAGCGTGCTGCTGATGTTCGGTCGCCAGGAATGCCTGGAGCGCGGCGCGGCCGGCGTGGCGGACTTCGAAGCCGCCTATGACCGCCTGCTCACCCAGATCAAGACCGTTACCCCGCGCCTCCTCGTCGCCGAGGCCGCGCCGTTTGAAGCCAAGCCCAAGCCGCTGCCCGACCTGAGCGCGCGCAACGCCGACCTGGCGCTTTACAACGCCGCCCTGCGCCGACTGGCGGCGAAGCACGGCGCGCTTTTCCTTGGCTTGGGCGACTGGCAACCGGCCACGCCGCTGACCCGCGACGGCGTCAACCTCACCGAAGCCGGCGCCGGCGAACTCGCAGAGCGTCTGCTGACCCAGTCCGGAGTGCGCCAGGCCGCGGGTCTGGAACCCCTGCGCACGGCGGTGCGCGAGAAGAACCGTCTCTGGCATCACTACTGGCGACCCGACAACTGGGCGTTTTTGCACGGCGACCGCACTGCCCAGCCGAGCAGCCGCGACCACCTCAATCCGCAACTGCGCTGGTTCCCGGCGGAGCTCGAGCGCTATCAAAAGCTCATTGCCGACAAGGAGAACGAACTATGGAAACTGGCCGAGGAAAGGAAGGTGCCATGAGGGAGCACAGAGCCAAGAGCTCGATCGCGGGAGTGCAGGCATTCGCCGTGTTGGGCGAATCCAACCCTACCGGGGTCATTGCCCCCGGCTACAGAACGACCGGGGTCACTGCCCCCGGCTACAGAGGGGGGCTTCTCGCCTGCCTCTTCGCTCTCTGCTCTCCGCTCGCCGCCCAGGATCCCTACAAGAAGCCGATCTCGGTCGGTGAACCGCCCGCCGACCACTCGCCGGCGGCGGAGCTGGCCTCGTTCAAGGTACTCGACGGCTTTGCGGTCAACCTGTTTGCCGACGAGACCGACGGCATTGCCAACGCCCTCGTCCTGCGCTGGGATGAGCGGGGTCGCCTGTGGTGCCTGCAAACCTCCGCCTACCCGCAGCCGGCACCCGACGAACCGGCGAACGACCAGGTCCTCATCCTCGAGGACAGCGATGGCGACGGCCGCGCCGACAAGCGCACGGTCTGGGCCGACGGCCTGCGCATGCCGATGGGCATGGAACTCGGCGGCCCGGGCGAACTCATCGTCGGCGAAGGCGAAAAACTGCTGCGCCTCACCGACACCGATGGCGATGACCGCGCCGACCGTCGCGAGACGATCTTCAGCGGCTTCGGCACCGGCGACACCCATCAAAACCTCAACAGCTTTATTTGGTCGCCCGACGGCGCCCTGGTGATGCACCAGGGCCTGCACTGCTACTCGCGGGTCGTCACCGCGCACGGGGTCGTGCAGCTCTACGGCGCCGGCTTCTGGCGCTGGTGGCCGCGCAGCGGCAGGTTGGAGGCCTATCCGACTGGCATGCCGCTCAACCCCTGGGGCACGGCTTTCACCAAGGACGGCCAACCGATCCAGGTGGCGGGCGCGGCCGGCATGTTCTGGGCGCGGCCGATGGAGGTCAGCGTGCCTGAGATCCCGCTCGAGCAGGCGGGCGGCAAGGGCGAGGCGGCCGGCCTTCCCTACTTTTTGTTAAGCCGCTTCATGCTGCCGCACAGCGGTCAGATCATCAAGACCGCCGGCTTGCGCAAGTTCTGCGGAGTCGACATTCCAGGCAACGCCCACTGGCCGGAGGCCATGCAGGGCGAGATCGTCACGGGCGGCTTCTTCGAGAACGCGATTTACCGTCACAGGCTCATCAATGACAAGGACAACCCCAGCGGCTTTGAGGCGGTCGAACAGACGCCGCTCATCACCAGCGACAACGTCGCCTTCCGCCCGGTGGACGTGCGCTTCGGGCCGGAGGGCGCGCTGTACATCGCCGACTGGTACAACCCGATCATCGGCCACTACCAGGCCAGCTTCCGCCACCCGAACCGCGACAAGCAGCACGGCCGCATCTGGCGGGTGACGGCGAAGGGACGACCTCTGCAAAAAACGCCGCAGATCGCCACGACCCCGGTCGGGCTGGTCGAACAGCTCGGCAGTACCGATCGCTGGACCGCCTACCAGGCCTGGCGACTCCTGCGCGCGCGCCCGGATCTTGCCGAGGTGAAAGCCGCGGACAGTGCCTTTGCCCTGCTTCTGCAAACAGCCGCCGAAGTGCCTGAGCTCGCCCTGCTGCAGCGCGAACTGGAGTCGCCGGAGCCGGCGCGACGCGAGCGCGCGGTGCATGCCCTGGGGGCGTCCGGCTTGCCGGAGAGCCTCGACCTGCTCGCCCGGGCCATCGCCGATCCCCAGCCGCGCGTGCGCCTGGAAGCCGTCGTCGCCCTCGCCAAGCTGAAGTCCGCCGACGCCCTGCGCACGGCCCTGAAGGCGCTCGACGCGCCGATGGACAGCTTCCTCGACCGTGCGCTGTGGTTGACGGTGCACGCCACCGCGCCGCAATGGAAGCAGCCGGAAAAACTCGCGGCCTTCCTCGCCGCCCTGCCGCCGGCGCATCTGAGTTATCTGGTGGAAAAAGACGGCAGCCGCGAACTGCTCGACGCCGCGCGCGCGATGCTGGGTCGCGAAGGCCTGGCCATGACGACCCAACGTGCGCTGCACAGCATCCTGGTCCGCAAGGGCGGTCCGGACGATGCCCTGCAGGCGCTGCGCGATGGCCTTACCGAGCCGGCGATCCTGAGCGAACTGGAAAGCGTGCTTTCCGGCCTGGCGCGCGCCACTGCACCGGAAGGGGCGCAACCGCTGGTCGAGCAACTGCTTGCCACGGGCAACGACGCGCAACGCGGTGCGGCCTGCGGGCTGGCCGCGGCCTGGAAGCTGCGCGCGGTGGCGCCGGCCGTGCGCACCCTGGCACGACAGTCCGATCTGCCGGTGCGGCTCGCCGCGATTCGCGCCCTGGCCAAGCTTGGCGAACCCGCCGAAGTTTTCCTGCCCTGGCTGCAGGAGGCTCCGGTGCAGGTCGCCGCCCTCGCCGCGCTTGCGGAGGTCAAGCCCGCCCTGGCCGGCACCGAGGCCGCCGCCCTGCTCGACGGCCTTGCCGCCCATGATGAAGCAGCGCTGCCCGCCGCGCTCACGCCCCTGCTGGCCCGACCGGCCGCGACCCAGGCACTCGCCAAGGCGCTCGACGCCACACCCTGCTCGAAGGACACCGCCGCGCGCGTCCAGGCCGCGCTCACCGCCGGTGGCCAGGCGGATCCGGCCCTGCTGGCGGCGCTCGGCAAGATCCTCGGCGCCAAGAATGTCCAGCCCGCCTACGATCCCGCCTGGGTCGATGCCCTTGCCGCCGAGGTGAAGTCGGCCGGCAACGCGGAAAAGGGCCGCGCCGTGTTCCAGCAGCCGCTCTTCGCCTGCACCGCCTGCCACCAGATCGGCGGTCAGGGCGGCATCATCGGTCCCGAACTCGACGCGGTCGGCCGCGGCGTGCCACTGGAACTGCTCATCGAAGCCGTTGTCTGGCCGGGTCGCCAGATCAAGGAGGGCTACGTCGCCACCAGCGTGACGATGAAGGACGGTCGCCGTTTGCAGGGCTACAAGGTCAGCGAAAGCGGCGGCGAGCTGCAGTTGAAGGACCTCGGCAGCGGCCAGGTCAGCCGGCTCGCCCTCGCCGAGGTCAAGGAGCATCAGGAGTCGGGCTCGCTCATGCCCGAGGGCCTGATCGTCAACATGACCCGCGAGGAACTGCGCGACCTCGTGGCCTATTTGGCCTCGTTGGGGCGGTGAGGGTGGGGCGGGCTGTCTCAGCCCGCCGTTCAGGGTCCAGCGGGTGGCTGTCGTCACCAACCCGGCGCTCTGGGACAGAGCGCCCTACCCAAGGAACGCGGCACCCCGAGGTGGGGCCGGCTGTCCCAGCCGGCCGTGTGAGATCCCGCATCCAGCCGCCACCCGAGACCCGGCGCTCTGGGACAGAGCGCCCTACCTTCCCAACCCCAAAACACACGCCCTCATCAGACGGCGGTTGCATCCGGCGCTGCAGCCGCCTCATTCGCGCTGTGTCCGACGACCTGATCACCCTGGAAAAACGCCATCTCTGGCATCCCTTCACGCCGATGGCGGACTGGGGTGCGCCGGAGCATGAGCCGCTGCTGCTCAACAGCGGCCAGGGCTGCGTGCTGCGCGACCAGCACGGCCGCGAATACCTCGACGGCAACAGCTCGATCTGGACCAACCTGCACGGCCACGGCCACCCGCTCCTGCTCGAAGCCCTGCACGCCCAGCTCGACCGTGTCGCCCACACCTCCTTCCTCGGTTTCAGCCATGAACCGGCCATCCGCCTCGCCGCGGAACTGACCGCCCTGTTCCCGCCCGACAGCCTGACCCGGGTGTTCTACTCCGACGACGGCAGCACGGCGATCGAGTGCGCCCTGCGCATGGCCCTGCAGTTCTGGCGCCAGCAGGGCCGGCCCGAGCGCGACACGATCCTCGCCTTCGACCGCGCCTACCATGGCGACAGCCTCGGCGCGGCCAGCGTCGGCGGCATCCCGCTGTTCAAGGGCAGCGGCAACGACTTCGGCTACCGGGTGCGCCGCGCGCCGGGCCTGGAGGCGCTGGAACAGCTGGACGCGGCGGAGATCGCCACGCTGGCCGCGGTCATTGTCGAACCCCTCATCCAGGGCAGCGCTGGCATGAGGCTCTGGCCGGACGGCATGCTGCGCGGCCTGCGCGAATGGTGCGATCGCCACGACGTGCCGCTCATCCTCGACGAGGTGATGACCGGGTTTGGTCGCACCGGCCGGATGTTTGCCTGCCAGCACGAGGACGTGTTGCCCGACTTCCTCTGCCTCGCCAAGGGCCTCACCGGCGGCCTGCTGCCAATGGCGGCCACCCTCACCACCGAGCGCATTTACAGCGGCTTCCTGGGTCGCGAGAACACCTTTTATTATGGCCACAGCTACACTGGCAGCCAGCTCGGCTGCGCGGCCGCGCTGGCCAGCCTGCGGGTCTTCCGCGAGGAACGCGTGCTTGAGCAGCTGCCGGCGAAGATCGCGCGCCTGGGCGAGCGCCTGGAGGGCCTGCGCGCGCTGCCTTGCGTGCAGGCCATTCGCCAGTGCGGCCTGATCGCCGGCATCGATCTCGGCCCCTTCCCGCCGGAGCAGCGCACCGGCGCCGCCGTCTGCCTCGCCGCGCGTCGCCACGGCCTGCTCACCCGCCCCATCCTCGACACCCTGGTGCTCATGCCGCCGCTCTGCGTGAGCGACGACGAGCTCGACCGCATGGTCGAGGCCCTGCGCCTGGCGATTCTCGACACGATCGGCTGAAAAAACTCGCGCGTCCGGTCAGCGGCGCGTAAGATGGATGTTCATAAGAACATAATCCCATGGAGCTGCTGCGCAAACTCGAGATCCTTGCCGACGCCGCGAAGTATGACGCCTCCTGCGCCAGCTCGGGCGCCGCCCGCAAGGACTCGCGCGGCGGTCGCGGGGTCGGTTCCACCGGCGGCATGGGCATCTGCCACAGCTACACGCCCGACGGCCGCTGCATCTCCCTGCTCAAGGTCCTGCTCACCAACGTCTGCCAGTTCGACTGCCACTACTGCATCAACCGCCGCTCCTCCGACACGCCGCGCGCCCGCTTCACCCCGGACGAGGTCGTGCGCCTGACCCTCGATTTCTACAAGCGCAACCTCATCGAGGGCCTCTTCCTTAGCAGTGGCATTGTCGGCAGCCCGGACCGCACGATGGAACAGGTCGTCGAGGTCGCCCGCCGCCTGCGCGAGGAGCATGACTTCCGCGGTTACCTGCACCTGAAGACCATCCCCGAGGCCTCGCCGGAACTCATCGAGCGGGCGGGTCGCTACGCCGACCGCATCAGCCTCAACCTGGAACTGCCCAGCCAGACCTCGCTCGACCGCCTCGCCCCGGAAAAGAACCTGGCGCGCACGAAGCAGGCGATGACCGGCATTCGCCGGCGCATCGATGAAACCCGCGACGCCGCCCGCGCGGCACGCCAGGTGCGCGACCGGCCGCGCGCGCGGCCCCCGGCCTTCGCCACCGGCCAGAGCACCCAGCTCATCGTCGGCGCCGATGCGTCCAGTGACGCCCTGGTGCTCGGCCGCGCCGATGAGTTCTACCGCGACTGCCGGCTGCGCCGGGTCTACTACAGCGGCTTCAGCCCGATCCCCTCGCCGAGCGCCCTGCTGCCGCTGCGGTCGCCGCCGCTCGTGCGCGAGCACCGGCTCTACCAGGCCGACTGGCTGCTGCGTTTCTACGGCTTCGATGTCCGCGAGCTGCTGCCCGATCCGGCGGCGAATCTCGACCTCGAACTCGATCCCAAGCTCGCCTGGGCGCTGAGCCACCGCGAACTTTTCCCGGTCGATGTCAACCGCGCGCCGCGCGAGCTGCTCTGGCGCGTGCCCGGACTCGGCACGGTGAATGTCGAGCGCGTGCTGGCGGCGCGCCGCCACAGCCGGCTGCACCTCGCCGACCTGCGCCGCCTGCGCGTCAACCTCACCAAGGCCGGCCCGTTCCTGATCGCCGCCGATCACTGTCCGCGCCCGGCCCTGCTCGAGGATGGGCGCCTGCGCGAGCGCTTCCTGCCCGGGCCGCAGCAGCTGGAGCTCAACTTCGGCCCGCCGCCGGCGCGTGCCGACGCGGTCATGGCGCTCACCGGCCAGCTTTGATCGTCATGCGCTGCGTTGCCATTGACCCCAGCTTCGAGGCCTGGCGGCAGCGCGCCCGCGAACTGCTGGCCGAGGGCGTCGCGCCGGAGTCGATCGACTGGACCGACGCCACCCAGACGCCGAGCCTGTTTGAGGAAGCCGCTCCGGGTCAGGCGTTGGGACCGACCGTGCCCGTGCCGGCGGCCTTTCTGTCGCTCGCCGCCTCGGTCTGTGCCCATACCGATCCGCGCCGGTTTGCCGTTCTGTACCGGCTGCTGTATCGCCTCACTCGCGGCGGCGAAAAACACCTGCTCGATCATCCCGCCGATCCCGACACCCGCCAGTGCCAGTCCTGGTCGAAGGCGGTCGGGCGCGATGTCCACAAGATGCATGCCTTCGTGCGCTTCCGCCTGCTCGGCACGGATCCGGCGAGCGGACGCGAGCAGTTTGCCGCCTGGTATGAGCCGGAGTATCGGATCGTCCGGTTGGCCGCGCCGTTTTTTCAGCGTCGCTACGCCAACATGGACTGGTGCATCGGCACGCCGGTCGAGTCGGTGCGCTGGGACGGCACGCAGTTGCAGTTCCTGCCCGGCCTGCGCCGCGACGACCTGCCGGCCGAGGACGCCCACGACGAACTCTGGCGCGCCTACTACCGCAGCATCTTCAATCCCGCCCGCCTCAAGGTCCGCGCCATGCAGTCGGAGATGCCGCGCAAGTTCTGGGCGAACCTGCCCGAAGCCCGCCTGATCCCCGACCTCATTGCCACCAGCGAAACCCGCATGCGGCGCATGATCCACGCCGCACCCCGGGCACCGAAGCCGCGGGGGAATCGGCAGGGTGGGGCGACGACAGAGGGGGACGCGACGGCTTGAGTCTTGCCAGCGCACCGTTGGAGAACCCCCTCAATAACGCCGCAGCACCGTGTCCTGGGGCGGACGGGAATCGTCCCTGTCGGGGAAGTCGAGGGTGTAGTGCAGGCCGCGCGATTCGTGGCGGCGGATGGCGCACTCGACGATGAGGGAGGCGGTATCGACGAGGTTGCGCAGTTCGAGCAGTTCGCTGGTGATGCGGAAGTTCCAGTAGAACTCCTGGACCTCGCGCTTGAGGTTGCGCAGGCGGGCGGCGGCGCGCTGCAGGCGCTTGCCGGTGCGGACGATGGAGACGTAGTCCCACATGAGGCGGCGGATCTCGTCCCAGTTGTGGTAGATGACGACGAGCTCGTCGTTGTCGACGGCGTCGCCACTCTGCCAGTCGGGTACGGGGTGGTCCTGCAAGGATTCGCGACCTGTCGGCAGCTTGCGCACGAGGTGGTCGACGGCGCGGCGCGAGATGACGAGGCATTCGAGCAGCGAGTTGCTGGCCAGGCGGTTGGCGCCGTGCAGGCCGGTGCAGCCGACCTCGCCGACCGCGCACAGGCCGCGCACGCGGGTGGCACCGTTGACGTCGGTGACGACGCCGCCGCACTGGTAGTGGGCGGCGGGCACGACCGGGATGGGGTCGCGGGTGATGTCGATGCCGACCTCCAGGCAGGCCTTGTGAATGTTCGGGAAGTGCGAGGTGATGAACTCGGCCGGCTTGTGCGAGATGTCGAGGTAGACGCAGGGGCCGCCGGTGCGCTTGATCTCGTGGTCGATGGCGCGGGCGACGATGTCGCGCGGGGCGAGCGAGCCGCGCGGGTCGTAGTCCTGCATGAACTCGCGGCCGTCCTTGCCGATCAGTCGGGCGCCTTCGCCGCGCATCGCTTCGGTGATGAGGAAGGAGCGTTTTTGCGGGTGGTACAGGCAGGTCGGATGGAACTGGATGAACTCCATGTTGGCGACGCTGGCGCCGGCGCGCCAGGCCATCGCCACGCCGTCGCCGGTGGCGACGCGCGGGTTCGTGGTGTACAGGTAGACACGGCCGCAGCCGCCGGTGGCGAGGATGACGCGGTCCGAGCGCAAGGTGACGACGCTGCCGTCGGTCTCGCGCAGGACGTGCAGTCCGAGCACGCGGTCCTCGGAGACGAAGCCGAGCTTGGCCGTGGTGATGAGGTCGATGGCGAAGTGGTTCTCCAGCACCGTGATGGCCGGCTCGGCGCGCACGGCGGCGAGCAGCTTTTCGGAGATCTCGCGGCCGGTGGCGTCGGCGGCGTGCAGGACGCGGCGCTTGGAATGACCGCCCTCCTTGGTGAGGTCGAACTCGAGGTGGCCCTCCGGCGACTCGCGCTGGTCGAAGTGCACGCCCCATTCCACCAACTCGGCAATGCGGGCGGGGCCTTCGCTGACGATGGTGCGCACGGCGTCCTCGCGGCAGAGACCGGCGCCGGCGATGAGGGTGTCCTGGACGTGTTTTTCAATCGAGTCCTCGTCGCTGGTGACGCAGGCGATGCCGCCCTGGGCCCAGTTGGAGTTGGAATCGAGCGCGCCGCGCTTGGTGACCACGGCGACGCGGCCGTGCTTCGCGGCGTGCAGGGCCGCGCTGAGGCCGGCGGCGCCGCTGCCGACAATGATGAAGTCGAACCGGGTCATGAAGGGGCGAATCTGTCACCGGCGCGGCGCGCGCGCAATGGCCGGTGTGGCCGCCTCAGAGGCGGATTTCCATCGCCGTGGCGGCGCGGTGGGCCTTGGCACGGGCGGCGTTGATGTCCTCCGCGCGGGCCAGGGTGACGGCCATGCGGCGCTGGCCGCTGACGGTCGGCTTGCCGAACAGGCGCAGCTGGGTGTCGGGCTCGGCCAGCACCTGATCGAGGCCGCCGAACTGCACCGTGCTCGACTCGCCCTCGACCAGCACCGCGCAACTGGCGCTGGGGCCGTGCTGGTGGATGTTCGGGATCGGCAGGCCGAGGATGGCGCGCACGTGCAGGGCGAACTCGGACAGGTCCTGCGAGATGAGGGTGACCAACCCGGTGTCATGGGGTCGCGGCGACACCTCGCTGAAGATGACGTCGTCGCCCTTGACGAAGAGTTCGACCCCGAACAGGCCGCGGCCACCGAGCGCCTCGGTGATCTTGCCGGCCATGTCCTGGGCGGCGGCCAGGGCCCGGTGCGACATCGGGTGCGGCTGCCAGGACTCGCGGTAGTCGCCCTTGATCTGGGTGTGACCGACCGGTGCGCAGAAACTGGTGCCGCCGGCGTGGCGAACCGTCAGCATCGTGATCTCGTAGTCGAACTCGACGAAGCCCTCGACGATGACTTTGCCCTTGCCGGCGCGGCCGCCCTCCTGGGCGTAGTGCCAGGCGGGTTCGATGTCGGCGGCGGTCTTGAGCAGGCTCTGGCCCTTGCCGGAGCTGCTCATGATCGGCTTGACCACGCAGGGCAGGCCGATCTTCTCGATGGCGGCGCGGAATTCCTCCTCGGTCTGGGCGAAGATGTAGGGCGAGGTCTTCAGGCCGAGGTCCTCGGCGGCGAGCCGGCGGATGCCCTCGCGGTTCATCGTCAGCCAGGCCGCGCGCGCGGTCGGCACGACGGTGAAGCCCTCGTTCTCCAGCTCGATCAGGGTCTCGGTGGCGATCGCCTCGATTTCGGGGATGAGCAGGTCGGGTTTTTCCACCTCAACGAGCCGGCGCAGGGCCTCGCCGTCGAGCATGGAAATGACGTGGCTGCGGTGCGCCACCTGCATGGCGGGAGCGTTGGCGTAGCGGTCGACGGCGATGACCTCGACGCCGAGGCGCTGCAGTTCGATGACGACCTCCTTGCCGAGTTCCCCGGAGCCGAGGAGCATGGCTTTGGTGGAGGTGGACGAGAGCGGGGTGCCGATGCGGGACATGCCCGCAGTTATGAACCGAAATCGGCGCTCGGAAATCCGAAAGTTGCGGATTCGGCCCTCAGCTCAGTTGAATGAGATCGCACTGGCGGCCGGCACAATGATTTCGTCGTCCGGACCCAACTGGCGGTCGGGGGCCAGCTTGTTCATCGCGCGCAGGCGTTCGACACTCGTGCCAAACCGGCGGGCGAGGCTTTCCAGGGTGTCGCCCGGCTCCAGGATGTAGGCCATGATGCCGCGCGGTGCGGAGACGCGCATGGGCTCCGGCAGAGCAACTGCTTCCGGTGGGCCCGGCGGCGGGGTGAGTTCGGTCGCTGCCAAGGCCGACTGCGGCGTGGCGGTCGGCGCAGCGGGGGCTGCGGCCAACGGCAGGTCGGCCGGCGCCGCTGCCACGGCGGGGGTGGCGGCGATCTGCGGTGGCACGGGTTCAGGCGCAACAGGTGCCAGCGCGGGTTCGGCTGGGGTAGCCCCGGGCACGAGGAGGCGTTGGCCGGGCACGATGTGGTTCGGGTTTTTCAGGCCGTTGGCCGCGGCCAGGGCGGCGGTGGCGATGCCATGGCGTTTGGCGATGGCGCCCAGACTTTCGCCGGGGGCGACGACGTGGCTGCGCAGCGCGACAGCCGCCACCGCCTTGCCGCTGTCCGGCGCGGGGGATTCGGCGACCGTTGGCGTGGCGGCGGAGGGCGCAGCTTTGGCCGGGCCTGGCTTGGCAGCCGGGATCTTCAGGGTTTCACCGACGAGCAGGCGGTCGGGATAGACGGTCGGGTTGGCGCGCGCCAGGTCGTCGGGATGGACCCGGTAGCGCAGGGCGATGTCGGTGAAGGTCTCGCCGGGCTGGACGACATAGGCGTCGGCGCCGTTTGGCACCGGCAGGCGGCCGGGCTTGAGCGACAGGGTCTGGCCGATGCGCAGGACATCATGGGTCAGGCCGTTGGCGGCGCGCAGGGTGTCGGTCGTCAGGCCGTGGCGGACGGCGATGTCGGAAAGGGTGTCGCCGGGTCGCACGACGTAGGTGGTGGGTGCCTCGGAACTCGCCTTTTGCGGGCTGACCGCACGCGGGGCAGGCGCGGTCTTCTCCTGGCGGATGACCGGGGCTTCCACGGTGACGCGGCGCGCGGTCGCGGTCGCCGCGGGGCGGGCAACCGGGCTTTCACTGCGACGGCTGTCCGTGGGGTAGGCGGCGCTGGGCAGGGGGCCGCCGCGCATGGCCTGAGTCGTGTAGGCGGAGCCAGGCTGGCGGTAGACGGGGGTCTGCGCGCCGGCGGCAAGCGTCAGCAGCAGGGCGAAAGCAGAAACCGGCTGGGCCAAGCTCGGGAAGCGGGCACGAACAGCGTTCATGCCGCCAATTTAATGACCTTGGTAGTCAGCGGCAATGAATATTTTAAAAACTTTAGAAAGTTTTTAAAATTTCGCCGCTCCGGCCGGGCGGCGCTGTCACCAAGCCGTGCCGAGGTTCCAGCGGCCGGCGAGCTCGAGCAGGTCGGGGCGCATCGGCCATTCGTCCGGACGCGCTTCCTGGCCTTCGTGGCGCTGGCTGGCGCCCTTGAGCAGCATGCAACCGGTGTTGTCGCCAATCTGGCGGATCGTTTCGACTTCCTCGGCGCTGAGCGGATTGACCGCGGGCAGGGTGGCGAGCTCCTCGAGCTTGGCCTCAATCGGCTTGGCGCCGTCGCCGGCTTCCTGGATGAGGGTGGGGACGACGCTCTTCACGGGCGCCTGGGCAAGGTTCCACAGGCAGGCGAGCTGGATCATGGTCAGGCCGTGCTTTTCGGCGATGGGGCGAATCTTCTCGAGTTTCTCGCTGGCGTGCTCGACCCAGCCGGCCGGGCGGAAGCTGCGGTGGTCGCCATCGCGGAACTTGTGGCCGGGCTTGACGTCGTCGTGGAAGATGCCGCCGTAGTCGACGACGCGGGCGAGGATGTCGACGCCGTGTTTCTGGGCGGCGGGCAGAACGTGCTGGCCGGGCCAGGGCTCAAACGGGTTGAGGATGATCATCGCCCACTCCATGCGGTCGCCGAAGCGCTCGAAGCAGTCGATGATGTCGAGGGTGAAGCCGTTGGCCGGCCCGGGGGCAATGCCCAGGCGGTCGGTGAGGCCGGCGTCCTTGAGGGCGCTGAGGCCGTCCCAAACCGCCTCGCTGGTGTAGCCGACGGTGTCCGGGTTGTGCAGCATCAGGCAGTCGAACTTGGCGGCACCGCAGCGCTTGAGCGATTCCTCGGTGGCCATGCGCAGGTAGGCGGCGTACTCGGAAGGCTGGCGCAGGCTGGGTTCGGTGAAGCGCGGGTAGCCCTTGGCGCCGGCGCGCAGACCGCCGTAGTAGTCGTGGCCGACGATGCCGACCAGGCTGTACTCGTCGCGCGGCAGCCCCTGCAGGGCCTGGCCGAGCATGCTGTCGGCGCGGCCGGCGCCATAGACGTCGGCGGTGACGAAAGTGCGCACACCGCGATCGAAGGCGCGGCGGATCATGGCGATGTAGGCCTCGTCGTCGAGCATCTCGCCGAAGTGCATGAATTTGCCGCCGCTCCAGGTGCCGTAGGCCGTGCGTGTGAGGTTCATATCAGAAAAGGGGGTTGGGGTTGTGGGGGACAGGTAGGAAAGAACGTCGCAGATGCAACGGCCGTGTCAGCGGCGACCAAGGAAGGCGGTCAAAAGGGCAGGATAGGCACGGGGCCAGGCCGTTGGGATGGAAGGACTTGGCCCGTGCGCCGGGACCGGAGGCCGGGGGCGCCGGCACAAAAAAAGAGGCAGGCCTCGCGGGCCTGCCTCCAAACACCATCAACCATCAAAAAAATTCAGATCAGACCCGCGTCCTTGAGGGTCTTGAAGGCGCCGTTCTTGTCGAGCGTCTTGAGAGCGCGGGCCGACAGCTTGACGCGGACGAACTTGCCGAGTTCCTGAACCCAGATGCGCTTCTCGCGCAGGTTCGGGAAGATCACGCGCTTGACGCGCTTGGTGATGTGCTTGCCGATACCGCCTTCTTTCTTGGCTTTACCGCTGCGGTGAATGTGGTGGCCGCGCGTGACGCCGACTCCGGTGATTTGACAGACTTTGGCCATGACAGGAAGGTTCGTTGGAAATTGAGAGGGTTCGCAAAATAATTCAATCCGGGGGCGAGTCAACCGCGGATGGCGGTTTTTTCTCGGCCCGGCGGCTCAGTAGCTGAAGATCTCGCCTTCAGCGAAGAAGCGCTTGAGTTCGACCGCCGCCGCCTCGGGCGAGTCGGAGGCGTGCACGACGTTGGTCATCTTGTCGCTGCCGTAGTCGCCGCGGATCGTGCCCTTGGGCGCCGCCTTGGAGTCGGTCGGACCGAGCAGGTCGCGGACATGGGCGATGACGTTGTCGCCGGACAGGGCGACGGCGATGACCGGCTTGCTCTTCATGAAGCCGGCGACTTCCGGGAAGAAGGGCTTGTCGGCGATGTGCGAGTAGTGCTCCTGCAGCAGGGCGTCGGTGAGCTGGAGCATCTTGATGCCGCGCACGCGGAACCCCTCGGCCTCGAGGCGCTTGAGGACTTCGCCGTTGAGGCCCTTGGCGACGCAGTCGGGCTTGAGCAGGAGGAGGGAGGTTTCTTGGGCCATGGCTTCGGTTTGGGGGGAAAAGGGGTTGGGACTTTGCCGTCACAGCGCGGCGAGTCAAGGCGATTCGCTTGGGCGGCGTCGATGTCTGCAGGCGGGGGCAGTGACCCCGCTGTGGCAGAACGCGGTCAATGCCCGCGTCTACAGATGGGGCAGTGATCCCGGTGGTTTCTGCGGGGCGCGGCCCCGCCTTGCAGCCGGCCGGTCAAGTGGTCCCGGTCCACCGCCCCGGCAAGCATCTTGACGCCCCGCCGGCGCTTGGCACTCTGGCGGATGCATCTCGCTCAAGGCCTCCATCTCGGCTACTGCACCAACGTCCACCGCGGGGAGACCTGGGAGGAGACCTGGCGCGCCCTGCGCGACCACACCCTGCGCGTCAAGGAGCGGGTCTGCCCGCGTGGTCCCTACGGCATCGGCCTGCGCCTCGGCGCCGCCGCCGCCCGCGAGCTGGCCGAGCCGGCGCGTCTCACCGAGTTCCGCCGCTGGCTCGACGCCAACGACTGTTACGTCTTCACCATCAACGGCTTCCCCTACGGCCCCTTCCATGGCGAGCGCGTCAAGGAGGCGGTCTTCCGGCCCGACTGGTCCACCCCGGAACGGCTGGCCTACACGAACCAGCTCTTCGACCTGCTCGCCGAACTGCTGCCGCCCGGCGTGCCCGGCAGCGTCAGCACCCTGCCGGGCTCGCACAAGACCTTCGGCGTCGGGGCCGACGAGTTGAACGCCATTTTCGAGAACCTGCGGCGCTGCCGCGAGCACATCGAAAAGGTCGCCACGGCCACCGGTCACGACCTCCACCTCGGCCTGGAGCCCGAGCCGCTCGGCCTGTTTGAAACCAGCGGCGAGACCCTGAAATTTTTTGGTCTCTACTACGATCGCCATCCCCAGGACCGGGATTTCTTCCGCTTCATCGGCCTCAACTACGACACCTGCCACCTCGCCATCGAGTTCGAGGAACCGGGTCGGGCCTTGGAACGGATCACGGGGGCCGGCATCCGCCTGAGCAAGCTGCACTTCAGCTCGGCCCTGCGCCTGGTGCCGACCCCGGAAAACCTGGCCCGCCTCGCCGGCTTCGACGAGCCGGTGTACTTCCACCAGGTCATCGCCAGCCACGGTCCCAGCCAGCCGCTGCGCCGCTTCAAGGATTTGCCCGACGCCCTGAAATTCGCCTCCGGCGCGACGCCGGCCGAGCTCGGCGAGGAGTGGCGCGTGCACTTCCACATCCCCCTGCACGCCGAGCCCGGCGGCGATTTCGGCAGCACGCGTGACCACCTGCTCGGGGCCATGGACTGGCTGGCGCGCCAGCCGCAGAAGTGCGCCCACATCGAGATGGAAACCTACACCTGGGAGGTGCTGCCCCCCGAGCTGCGCAGCGGCGATGTCGCCGACCAGGTCGTGCGCGAGTACGCGTGGACACTCGCCGAACTCGGCACCCGCGGCCTCGCCCCGCTCGCGTCATGACCGACCGCGAACTGCTCGACAAGCTGCGCAAGGTGGAGCGCCTGTTTGCCGGCGCCGCCACTGAGGGCGAACGCGATGCGGCGGCCGACGCCATGGCGCGCATCCGCCGGCGGCTGGCCGAGACCGAGAAGGCCGAGCCGGCCATCGAGTACAAGTTCAACCTGACCGACGGCTGGTCGAAGCGCCTCTTCATCGCCCTGCTGCGCCGCTATGAATTGAAGCCCTACCGCTACCGCCGGCAGCGGCGCAACACGGTCATGGTGCGGGTGCCGCGCAGCTTTGTCGATCAGACCCTCTGGCCGGAGTTTCTCGAACTCAGCCGCGTGCTCGAGGCCTACCTCGATGAAGTCACGCGCCGGGTCATCGCCGAGGCGGTGCACGACGACGACACCGACGAAGAGGTCATCGGCGAACTGGACTGAGGCCCTTGCGGCGCGCCGGTTTCGTGCCTCCTTGCCTGCCATGCCCGCCCTCGACTACCCGCCGCCGCTGCAGCGCCTGATCGCCCAGGTCCGCGCCCTGCCGGGGCTGGGGCCGCGCAGCGCCGAGCGCGTCGTGCTCTGGCTGCTCCAGGGCGGCGGCCGGGTTGAACCGCTGGTCGATGCCCTGCAGCATCTCGCCGACCGCGTGGAAGCCTGCGCCGAGTGCGGCTTCTTCCTCGAGCGCGGCCACGACTGCGTGCTCTGCCATGGCCCGAAGCGCAACCCCCGCCTCGTCTGCGTCGTCGAGCAGGCGGCCGATGTCCTCCGCCTTGAGCGCTCGGGCGCCTTCAGCGGCCTCTACCACGTGCTCGGCGGCAAGCTGTCGCCGCTCGACAACGTCACGCCCGAGGACCTGCGCATCGAGCCGCTGCTGGCGCGGGTGAAAACCCTGCAGGTCGAGGAGGTGATCCTCGCCGTCGGCAGCGACGTCGAGGGCGAGGCCACCGCCGGTTACCTGAACGACCTGCTGCGCGCGGAAGGCGTCGCCGTCTCGCGTCTCGCCCAGGGCCTGCCCGCCGGCGGCGGGCTCGATCATGCCGACGAGCTGACCCTCTATCAAGCGCTCAGCGGCCGGCGCCGGTTGTGAGCGGGTTCGCGCAACGGTCCACGTTCCTTTTCCGCACCCATGAAATGCCTCCCCGCCGTTGTCCTCGTCCTCGGTGTGTCGCTGCCGCTGCCCGCCGTCGAACGACCCGCGTCCGTGCCCGAGCTCTGGGCCGATTTTGACCCGCGCCGCGAGCCCCTCGAAACCGAAGTCGTGCGCGAATGGCGCGAGGACGGCGGCGTTTACCGGCACGTGCGCTTCCGCATCGGCGAGTTCAAGGGCCGGCCCGCCCGCATGGCCGCCATCTACGGCTTTCCGGAACAGCGCGAAGGAAGGCTGCCCGCGGTCATGCACATCCACGGCGGCGGCCAGCGCGGCTCGCTCTCCGAGGTCAAATTCCTCGTCGCCCGCGGTTACGCCGGCCTGTCGGTCAACTGGGGCGGCGACGGTGATGGCAAGGGCCCGTTCAACGCCGTCGAGGGTGCCCGGCCGGAAGACCCCAACACCGACTGGGGCGCGGTCGATCCGACACAGCTGAATGCCCGGGCCTACTCGACCCTGCAGCCCGGCCCGGGGCAGTTCTACGAGGACCGCGAGCACCCGAAGAACAACAACTGGTACCTGCTCACCCTCGGCTGCCGGCGCGGGCTCACCTTCCTCGAGCAGCAGCCCGAGGTCGACCCCGAACGGCTCGGCGTGCACGGCTACTCGATGGGCGGCAACCTGACGATGTATGTGGCCGGCACCGATGCGCGCGTGAAGGTGGCCGTACCGGCCGTGGGAGGCCAGGGCTGGCGTTGGCAGGCGCATGAGTTTCTGGGCCAAAAAGCCCGTCCGCAGGACGTGGTCGATGGCGACGTCGAGTGCTTCCGCCGCACGCTCAGCTTTGAGAGCTACGCACCGCTCATCCGCTGCCCGGTGCTGCACCGCAGCGCCACCAACGATTTCCATGGCTGGATGGACGATGTCTATCGCACGAATGCCCTGATTCCGAACCAGCCGACCCGCTACAGTTGGGCACCCCACTTCAACCACCGTCTGACGCCGGAGGTGGCGGTCACCCTGCCACTCTGGCTCGACCAGCATCTGAAGGGCGGCCCGGCGCTGCCGGAGACGCCCGCGCTCGAGTGCCGGCTGGCCACCGCCGACGGCACGCCGGTCGGCCGCGTCACTCCCGACCCGCGCTGGCCGGTGGAACGCTGTGAGGTGTTTTACAGCGTCGATCCCGACCCTCGTGCCCGCTTCTGGCGCAGCACCGAAGTGACGCGACAGGACGGCGGCTTTGAGGCCCGTCTGCCGCTCGACTCCCTGGATCGCCCTGTCTTTGCTTTCGCCAACGTCTTCCATCGCCTGCCTGAACCGGTCTCGATGGCGCCCCTGCCCGGGGCCGGGCCGCCGGTGCGGGAAGTCTGCCTGAGCAGCCTGCTGCAGACGATCCCCGCCGAACAACTGCGCCGCGAGGGCGCGCGCGTCAGCTTGTCGCCGCAGACTCGGGTCGACGACTTCCGCCACGGGCTGCGCGACTGGTACACGCTGAATGCCAATCACGCGGGGCTGGTGCAGCATTGGACGCGCAAAATCACCGATCCGGTCTGGCACGGCCCGGCCGGCCGCAAGCTGGCCATCACCCTGCGCGTCGCCGAGCCCAACACGGTGACCGTCGCCCTCGTCGAGAACGAGTGGCGCCCGTACCGCGGCCCGCGCCGCAGCTACGCCGCCGTGCTGCGCCTGGCCGGTGGTGGCCAGCCCGAGACCCTGGTCTTCGAGCCCGGCGACTTCCCCAGTGAGGATCCCGCCGGCGCGCCGCTCGCCAGCTGGGCCGGGCTCGACCAACTCGGCATCGTCGCCGGCCATGCGGCCGCGAAACAGGCCGGCCCCTGGCGCGGTTCCGCCTTTGAGATCCTGCAAGTGGAGTGGCGCTAGGCGGCTGGCTTGGAGCATACGGCCCAGGGCTTCGACCCAGCACTCCCGGGCTTCAACCCGCCAACGGCTGGCCACCTCGTGACACGCTGAAGCCCTGGTGGTGAGGATAGCGCTTTGTGCGGCGGAGCGGAGGGGTAGGAAGAGGGTGGGCAGAAAGATTGATGGATCGGTGAGGGGGATCGGGACAGCACTCTTCCTGAAATCTTCCTACCCCCCATCTTTCTGCCGGCCTCAGTCGGCCGCCCCGCGCTTGTCCGGTTCGCGCACGAACAGCAGGCGCAGACTGTTCAGGCAGACGACCACCGTGCTGCCCTCGTGGGTGAGCACGCCGAGGGTGAGCGGCACGAGGCCGAAGAGCGAGGCGATGGCCATGACGATGACCGAGCCGAGCGAGATCGCCAAATTTTGCCGGATGATGGCGCGGGCGCAGCGGCTGATGTGGCGGGCGGACAGCAGTTTCTCGATCTTGTCCTGCATCAGCACGATGTCGGCCTGTTCGAGCGCGGCGTCGCTGCCGCGCGCGCCCATGGCGATGCTGACATCGGCGGCGGCCAGGCTGGGCGCGTCATTGACGCCGTCGCCGAGCATCGCCGTCTTCCTGCCCTGGGCGGTGAACTCGCGGATGGCGGTCACCTTGTCCTCCGGATGCAGGCCGGCGCGGACATCGGCGACGCCGAGTTCCTGGGCCACCTGTACGGCGGCGGCGCGGCGGTCGCCGGTGAGCATGACCGTCAATACGCCCTCGGCGGCGAGCGCTTCCAGCACGGCCTTGCTGCCGCTGCGGATCTCGTCCTTGAGCAGGATGCGCCCCATGGCGCCGGCATTGAGTACCCAGACCTCGGAGAACCCGAGCGGCGCGTCGGGCACGTCCTTGAGCCAGGCGGCGAAGTCGCCCTGGCCGACCAGTTCGCGCCGGCCGACGTAGGTGACGCCCTCGGCGCTGCGGCCGCGCAGGCCCTGGCCGGGGATGGATTCGAACTCGAGCAGCTCGCCCGGGGCGATGCCGCGCTCCTCGGCGTGGCGGCTGATGGCGCGGGCGACCGGATGGTTCGAGTGCGCGTCGAGCGTGACCGCCAGCTTGAGGATGGCGTCTTCTCGGCCCGGCGGAAAACTCTCGACCTGAGCGACGCGCAGGTTGCCCTCGGTGAGCGTGCCGGTCTTGTCCATGGCGACCACCTGTACCTCGGCGAGTTTTTCGATCGCCGCGCCGCCGCGGAAGAGGATGCCGCGGCGGGCGCCCCAGGCGATGGCGGCGAGAATGGCCGAGGGGATCGACAGCACCAGCGCGCAGGGGCTCATGACGACGAGCAGGGTCATGGCGCGGTAAAAGGCCGATTTCACCCCGGTCGTGGTGGTGAAGGCCGGGATGTCGAGTGCCAGCCACCAGACCAGGAACATGGTCAGCACCGTGCCGAGGGTGAGCAGGGTGTAGTTGGTGCCGAAGCGGTCGGTGAAACGCTGGCTGGGCGCGCGCAGGTGCTGGGCGGTCTGGATCAGGCCGATGATCTTCGCCAGCGCGCTCTGCGTGGCGGGTCGCTCGACCCGCGCCTCGACCAGGCCCCAGAGGTTGAGCGTGCCGCCGTAGACCGGGGCGTGCAGGCCCTTGTCGACCGGCACCGATTCGCCGGTCAGGGTCGATTCATCCGCCGCCGTCTCGCCGCGGGTGATGACGGCATCGACCGGGAACAGCTCCGCCGGCCGCACCTGCAGGAGGTCGCCCTTGCGCAGCAGCTTCACTGACCGCTCCTCGGTGCCGCCGCCGGGCAGGACCACGCGCGCCAGCTTGGGCGCGGCCTTGGTGAGGGCGTTGATCTCGCGGTGCGTGCGATGCAGCACGTAGTGCTCGAGCGCGCCCGAGGTGGAGAACAGGAAGAGCAGCAGCGCGCCCTCCTCCCAGGCGCCGATGGCCACCGCGCCGGCGGCGACGGCGAGCATGAGGAAGTGCACGTCGAGCCGGCGCTCGCGCAGGTTTTCCCAGGCGTCCTTGGCGGCGTCCCAGCCGCCGCTGACCAGGGCGATGCCGAACAAAAAGCGCGACACAATGTCGGGCGCCGCCTGGAATTTTTCCAGCAGGTAACCGAGCAGCAGCGCCACGCCGCAGATGGCGGCCTGCACGGCCATGGCCCGCCATTCCTCGCGGCTGCGCGCCTCGATCTCCTCGGGCTCCGGCCACTCGAACTCGCGCCACTTCCAGAAGCGCGGCGCGGTCGGGCAGCTCGGCATCTGCAGGCTCACACCATCGGCCTCGCGGCTCAACGTCACCGGCCCGAGATCAGGGTGCGCGGACGGCTTGCGGGCGAGCACCGTGGCGTCGAGCGCGCGCAGGACCTCATTCAGCCGCGCCTGCAGCAGGGCGGTGTCGACCTCGCCAAGCGTCGCCACCTGCACCGTGCGCTGTTCGGGGTGCAGGCGGATCGCCTCGACGCCGCGTTGCTGGAGGAGGAAATCCGCCAGGGACTCGGCCCAGGAGCCGTCTGCGGGGTCGGCGTCGTGCATGCCCGCACTGCGTAGGCGGGAAACCCGGTGCGGGAAAGGACAAACTGCGGCGGTGCCCATTCACGGGGCGGACAACTCCACGAATCCGCTTTCGGGGGCGAGGTCGCCGCTCTCATTGCCCAGGAAAAAGCCGTGGCCGCCGGCGTAAGCTGTCTGTCGCAGAAGGATGCCTTGGAAGGCGGGTGGTTTGGCGCTGGTCCAGCCGGGGATGAAACTGCCCTGGAACACGCCGGTTTTGGCGTTGACCGTCAGACGATAACTTTTGTCGGCGGCCTCGAGTTTGAGCACCTTGTTGCCGGACAGGTTGAAGGCGATCTCGACGTTGCTTGTCAACTTGCCCAGGTAAAAAACCAGGCGCGCGTTGCCCTCGGGTCCGGGCATGTCCAGATCCAGGGTGGTTTGCACCCCCTGGCTGCCGTCGTAGCGCGCTCCCAGAACATTCACGGCCAGTCCCTCCGGCCAGCCGGCCCGGTAGGCCTGTGGCACATCCGGCTTCGTTGTCGCCGGCGGCCGGAACCACCGCCAGCCCTCGCTGCTGATTTCCCGGCCCGGGTTCCCGGCATCGAAGGCCAGGCGACCGAGCAGGCTGCCGCCCAGGGTTTTGCTGCCGGGCGTGGGCAGAGGGATGAACCAATCGGAAGCGTCGTCGGCCACCAGATAACTCGCCGCGGTGATCGACGTGCCATCGGCGAGTTTGCCGGCCAGCTTGAGGTTGCCGTTGCGTTGCAGGGTCAGCCGCGCAAAACCCGTGCCCTGCGGGTAGTCGGTGCGGGGCCGGGCCGGGGTTTGGGGTGTGGCGGGCAGGATCAGGGTGTAGTCGCCCTGTCGGCCGTTGGCCTGGAGCAGGTCGAGGGGCACGTGGTACCGGGCGGTGTAGGGCAGCGGTCTGGCCATTCCCAGCACGGATGAAGACGTGGACACCTGCAAACCCTCGAAGCTCCAGCTCATCTGGAGGGAATCATTGCCAAACGGCAGGTAGAGGTCGTGGCTCGTGCCCACGTCAAACCACAGGCTGCCGTCGCCACGCAACTCGCCGGTGAAGGGCATCCGCTCGCCGTTCCACCACAGCAGGCCGCTGAGCCGGCCGGTGGATTGCACCACAGCGACCGTGATCCAGCCGACCTCGGCCAGATTCGGCTCGGGTCCTTCAGGCTGGCGCAGCAGGCCCTGCAGCACAGGCTTGCCTTTCAGCCCAAACCACCCCTTCTGAAAGGGGTTCGAGATGACGTGGGCTTTCACCGTCGTAAAATCCCTCGTTGGCATGCTGAAGGTTGTGACATTGCCACTCATTCGAGCATTGCTAAATGACAGGCCGCTCCAATGGCTGAAGAGATGTCCTGGCTTCGGGATCGCGGTCAGGGTCACGGTTGTCCCCGGCACCACGCTGGAGATTTGAGGGTTGCCTTTGACAAGGGCGGTGGCTTGGGTGGCCGGGGTTGCCTTGAGGACCACTTTGCCGAGCGAGTCAGGGGGTGAGCCACTGCTATCCAGGCTCTCGCGCGCCACCGACAACTGGTAGCGGCGCTCGCAGTCAAACTCGCGCTGCAGGGTCGTGACGTTGCCGCTGAGGTCATAGGCGCGGATGACCAGACTGACCGGGCCGTTGCCGGCCGGCTGGAGCGTGAAGGACCAGGGGATCGTCCTGGAGCCGTTGCGGTCGAGTTCCGCGAGGTGGGTGGTGCCGGCGTAGTCGACCTCGACGCGTTCCAGTCCGCCGGCATCGCCGGCGGTGCCATGGACAAGGATGGGAAAGGTCTGGCTGACGAGCGGGCCGGTGGGGAACTTCAAGGCCAGGGAGGGCCGGGTCTTGTCGCCGGGCAGAATGCCCTGGGCACTGAGTTCGATGAGCCGCTGCGGCTGCTTGGGGTCGTTGCTGGCGACGGTCAGGGTCGCGGTTTTGGAGCCGATGGCGGCCGGGCTGAAAGTCACGGTGAACGTCGTGGTCTCACCGGCGGCCAGATCGGTTGCCGGGGCTGAGGTCAGGGAAAAATCGGCGGCATTGGTGCCGCTGAAGCTGACGGTGATCCCGGTGAGATCGAGGTTGCCCGTGTTGCGCACGGTGAAGACGCGGTCGTTGCCTGCACCGGTGACAGCACTGCCAAAATCCACCTGGGGGGAATGGCCGGCCAGCGGGCTGCCCTCCGGTTGCTCGACAGCGATCTCCGGGGCGGACATCTGGTAGGCGGTGCTGACTTCCACGGCGCTGACACTGGCGTTGGCATAACCGCCCATGATCTCGCTGCGCACGCGCAGGTGGCCGCTGAGCGGCAGCGCCAGGCCGGTGCGCTCCCAGCCGCCGTCGATCCGGCTGCCGTCGCCCAGCGCGGTCCAGGTGTTGCCATCGGTGGAATGCTCGAAGCGGACCCGCGTCACCTCCGGGGCCGCGCCTGAGCGCAACCATTCGACCCGCACGGGACTGGTCGCCGTCAGGCTCTGCGGGGCGGGGTCGTTGAGCAAGCGGACAAGATGGCGACGGGCACCACCGCCAAAGGTGGTGAAGACACCGCCGAGCAGCACCCCGCCGTCGGGCTGGACCGCCAGGGCATGCACCTGCTGGTCGGCGCCGGGGCCGGGATCGAAACCCGTGTCGAGGCTGCCATCCGGGTTGACGCGGGCAACGCGGTTGCGCGGGGTGCTGCCATAACTGGTGAAATTGCCCGCGATGAGGATCTTGCCGTCGGCCTGCACGGTGAGGGCGTTGATCCCATTGTTGGTGCCATTGGTGGAGACAAAACCCTCATCGCGACTGCCATTCGGAAGCAGGCGATTCAAGTCGGGGGACGACACTACGGACCCCGCCACGAGCGTTTTGCCGTCGGCCTGGGGGACAGCGGCATTGTAGTTGAAGGAGGACGCCGTGAGCCCTGGAATCAGACCGGTGTCCAGCGTGCCGTTCGCGAGCAGACGGGCGAGCAGGGGCCGCGCCACGCCGTGGTAGTTCCTGAAGGAGCCGCAGACCCAAATCCTGCCATCCCCCTGCAGTGCCAGGCTCAGGATTGAGCCGTCCGCGCCTGTTCCAGAAGAAAAACTCGTGTCGCGGCTGCCATCGGCATGCAATCGGGCCACGCCGTAGATGGCAGTGCCTTGGGCATCCGTGATTCTGCCGGCAACCAGGATCCTGCCGTCCGGCAGTAGGGCCAGGCTTCTGAGTTCCCCTGCGGCGAGGTTTCCGGGATCGAAGCTGGCATCCAGACTGCCGTCGGGGTGCAGGCGGGCCAGGCGGTTGCGCCCGGTTGCATCGTAGTGGGTGAAATTCCCGGCGATCAGCACCCCGCCATCGGGTTGAACCGCGATGGCGCGCACCCAGCCATCCGCGCCGGCGCCCGGGTCGAAACCGACATCCAGGCTGCCGTCGGCATGCAGCCGCGCCAGCCGGCCAAGCGGGGTCTTGCCGAAACGGCTGAAATCGCCGCCGACCAGGATTTTGCCATCGGCCTGCAGGGCAATGGCGTGGATGCCGATGTCGAACCCGAAGTCGGTCAGGAAATCGGCATCGATGCTGCCCTCCGCATCAAAGCAAGCGAGACGGAGGGAGATCCTGCCGCTGAATTGGAGGAAGTCGCCACCGGCAAGCACGTGCCCGTCCGGCTGCAGCGCCAGGGCCAGGATGCTGCCATCGGCCCCTGCACCGGTCGCGAAGCCGCTGTCGAGACTGCCATCGGCGTTCAGCCGGGCGATGCGTCCGCAGGGCGTGCCGGCGCAGGCGGTGAATTCGCCGGCGATCAGCACCTTGCCGTCCGGCTGCAAGGCGAGGGCGTTGACACGGCCATTGGCGCCGGCGCCTGGATCAAAGCTGCTGTCGAGACTGCCATCGGCATGGATGCGGGCCACGCGACCCCGGGCGTTGCCGTCGTAGCTGGTGAATTCGCCGCCGATCAGGATGCGACCATCCGGCTGCCGGGCGATGGCGGTGACGCGCGAGGTGCTGAGATTGGTCAGGCCAAAGCCGGGATCAAAATCGCTGTCCAGACTGCCATCCGTGTTCAGCCGGGCAATCCGGCTGCGGGCGGTGCCATTGAAGCTGGTGAAACTGCCGCCGACCAGCACCTGGCCATCGGGCAGGGCGGCGAGGGCGAAGACGGTGGCGCTGAGATTGGACCCGGGAACGAAGGCCGTGTCGAGGCTGCCATCCGGATGCAGCCGGGCAATCCGGCTGCGCGCGGTGTCGTTGAACTTCGTGAACAAGCCGCCCACGACAATTTTGCCGTCGTCCTGCACGGCCAGACTGTAAATGGTCCCCAAGGCACCTGTTCCAGGAGCAAAGCTGCTGTCCAGACTGCCATCGCTGTTCAGCCGGGCGATGCCCCCGCAGGCGCTGCCATTGTACTGACTGAAATTCCCGGCGATCAGGAGCTTGCCGTCTGCGAGCGGCCTCAGGGCGTAGACTATGCCGTTCGATCCGGTGCCCGGATCAAAGCCGGGGTCGGCTGTGCCGTCGGCCAGCAGCCGGGCAATGCGGTTGCGCGTCGCGCCCTGAACCGTGGTGAAATCACCGGCCACCCAGAGTTTGCCGTCGCCAGCCGGGGCCAGCGCGCGGACGGAACCATTGATGATCGACCCGGTCGCGAAGGAGGGATCCACCTGTCCCGGGGTCTGCCCAAACCCGGAAACGGGGACGAAAATCGCCTGCGTCAAGTGCAGGGAGGCCAGGCAGAAAAAACGGCGCAGGAATGGCATGCGGGGGGAGACAGGCGGCCTCGGCCGTGATTCAGCAGAGGACTCTTAAGAGTTCGTTTCGCACTCACTAGCGGATTTGCCCGGTAGTGTCATGAAGTTTTCCGGCAAATCCTTCCATCCAGCCTGCGGCCGCGGGGCGGGGGCAGCGCAGGTTTCACCGCGCACGAATCCGATAGCTCAGCCCTCCGCGCCGCGTATTTTCCATACCCCCATGTCCTCGAAAGCCTCCTCCCTGTCCTCGCGCCGCCAGTTCCTCCGCGGCGCGGGCGTCATGCTCGGCCTGCCCTGGTTTGAGTCCGTTTCCTCCTTCGGCGCGCCCGTCGTCAAGGGCACCCCGCAGGCGCCGCGCCGCCTGGCGGTCTGCTTCTTTGGCAACGGCGTCAACCCGCACCACTGGGGCGCCAGCAACGGCCCGAACGGCCTGGACCTGCTGCAGAGCCTGAAGCCGCTCGAACCGGTCAAGAACCAGGTGATGGTCTTCAAAGGCCTGTGGAATCCGACCACGGTCGCCGGCCCGGGCGGGCACTACCCGAAGATGAACCTGCTCTCGGGCCTGAAGGTCAAGCAAACGACGACCGACGTCGAGGTCGGCCTGACCATGGACCAGATCGTTGCCGCCCGGGTCGGCCGCGAAACGCCGGTCGCCAGCCTCGCCATCGGCACCGAGGGCCCGAAGTACAGCACCGACAGCGGCTACACCTCGCTCTACTCCGCCTACCTGTCCTGGAGCAGCCCGACGACACCGGCGCCCAAGGAAATCTACCCGCAGCAGGCCTTCGACCAGCTGTTTGACGACGGCAGCAAGCGCGCGCGCGACAAGAGCGTGCTCGACCTGGTGCTCGGCGACGCCAAGAGCCTGCGCGGCAAGCTCAGCCGGCGCGACGGCCAGAAGCTCGACGAGTACCTCGCCTCCGTGCGCGACCTCGAGCAGCGCATCGCCCGGGCCGAACAGCTCAACGCCGCCGAGGCCGAGACGCGCGGCTGGCGGCCGAGCGTGACGACGCCCTGGCTCAAGCGCCCGGCCTCCGGCATTCCCGCCCAGGAGGAGGAACACGTCCGGCTCATGCTCGACATCATGGTGCTGGCCTTCCAGATGGACCGCACCCGCGTCATCACCAACATGCTGACGAACGACCTGTCGAACATGAACTTCGGCTTCATCGGCGTGAAGGGCGGCCAGCACGAGCTGTCGCACCACGCCAACGACGCCGAGCGCCTGGCCGGCTACCAGAAGAGCAACGAGTTCATGGTCCAGGTCTGGTCCGAGGCCCTGCAGAAGATGCAGGCCACCCAGGAAGGCGAACGCACCCTGCTCGAAAACAGCATGGTCCTGCTCACCTCCAGCCTGTTCGACGGCAACGCCCACGATTCCACCCAGCTGCCGCTCGTGCTCGCCGGCGGCGGCGGCGGCACCCTGCGCGGCGGTCGCGCCTTCGAGTTCGACAAGAAGGACGAGAACCGCAAGCTCTGCCGCCTGCACCTCGCCCTCATGGAACGCATGGGCGTGAAGACCGAGCGCTTCGGCGACGCCGACAAGCCGCTGCCGGACCTGGTTTGAGGTCTCTTCCGCCGCCGGCCTGAATCATTCGGGCCGCCCGGCGCGTTGATGGCTGATGCTCCTCGCCGAGATGACCTGGCCCCAGGTGGCCGCCCTGCCGAAAGACACGCCGGTCGTGTTTCCCGTCGCCGCCCTCGAGCAGCACGGGCGGCACCTGCCGGTGTTCACCGATTCGATGCTGATGGGCGAGATCGCCCGCCGCGCCGAGCTGGCCCTGGGCGAGCGCGCCCTGTTTGCGCCGCTGCAGTGGCTGGGCAATTCGCACCATCACCTCGACTTCCCCGGCACGCTCTCGGCCGAGCCGCGCGTCTACCTCGACCTGCTGGCCGGCCTGCTGGAAAACTTCCTCGCCCACGGCTTCACCCGCCTGCTCCTGCTCAACGGTCACGGCGGCAACGATGTGCCGGGTCGCCAGACCGTCTTCGAGGTCCGCCAGCGCCACCGCGACCGCCGCGACCTGCTGCTGCTGTTTGCCACCTACTGGAACCTCGCGCCCGACGCCGTCAGCGCCCACCCGGACCTGCAGCAGCGCCAGATGGGCCACGCCTGCGAATGGGAGACCTCGATGATCCTGCGCCTCGCGCCGCACCTCGTCCATGACCCCGCCAGGGTCGAGCCCGTGGCTTTTGGCGACGCCTTTGAGCCGGCCGCCCGCGGCTGGACCATGCCCGACCGCAGCACGCCGGGTCACGTTGGCGACCCGCGCACGGCCAGCGCGGATAAGGGCGAGGCCCTGTTCCAAACCTTCACCACCGCCACCGTCCGGATGATCGAGCGCATGATCGCTTGGGACGGCCGGACCTGGGAATGATCCCAGGTTTCAAGTTTCAGGTTTAAGGTTTCAAGTTTGGGTCCCATCTCCGATCTGCCATCTTCTATCTCCGATCCCCCATGTCCTCCCGCCCGAGCTTCTGGAAATGGTACGTCTGCGGCCTGCTGCTGCTGGCCACGACGATCAACTACATGGACCGCCAGACGCTCGCCAACGCGGCGGTGCGGGTGACCCAGGAATTCCAGCTCAGCCAGGAGCAGTATGGCGACCTCGAGCTCGCCTTCGGCTGGGCCTTTGCGGCGGGCTCGCTGATCTTCGGCTTTCTCGCCGACCGCTTCCGTGTGTACTGGCTGTACCCGATCGTGCTCTCGGGCTGGTCGCTCATGGGCATCGCCTCGGCGCACACGCGCACCTATGACGAACTGCTCATCTGCCGCGTCCTGCTCGGCCTGTTCGAGGCCGGGCACTGGCCCTGTGCGCTGAAGACCACCTTTGCCCTGCTGCAGCCCCAGGATCGCACGATGGGCAACAGCGTGCTGCAGAGCGGCGCCTCGATCGGCGCGGTGGTGACGCCGCCCATCATGCTCTGGCTGATGACCGACGAACTGTCGAGCTGGCGCCTCGCCTTCCAGGTGATTGGTGCCATCGGCCTGGTCTGGGTGGTCCTCTGGTTCGCCTCGATCCGCAAGACCGAGCTCGATGTCGTGGCGCCGAGGGAGGTCGCCGGCGAGGGCCTGGGGGACATCCTGCTCGGCCGGCGCTTCTGGGCTCTGGCCGTGCTCATCTTTGGCGCGCAGACCTGCTGGCACCTGTTCCGCGTCTGGCTGCCGAAATTCATGCAGGAGGGTCGCGGCTACACCGAGACCGAGGCGCTGTCCTTCAACTCCGCGTATTACATCGGCACCGACGTCGGCTGCTTTGCCGCCGGTTTCGCCTCGCTCTGGCTGGCGCGCCGGTTCCACCTGAGCGCCCATGCCGCGCGTCGCCGCGTCTACGCCGCCGCCTGCGTGCTGACCTCCTGCAGCCTGGCCGTGCTCTGGCTGCCCAAGGGGCCGGCCCTGCTCGTCGCCCTGCTGCTGGTCGGCGCCGGGGCGCTCGCGCTGTTCCCCTGCTACTACAGCTTCGTCCAGGAACTCTCCGACCGCCATGTCGGCCGCCTCACCGGCCTGCTCAGCACCTGGGTCTGGGCCGTGTCCTCGCCCATGCACAAGCTGTTCGGCCGACTGGTCGATGAAACCCAGTCGTTCGACCTCGGCTTCGCCCTCGCCGGCCTCGTGCCCTGGCTCGGCGTGCTCGCCATGCTCTTCCTCTGGGATCGCGCCCGGCCGTCCGGGCGCGCGCTGCCAAACCCCGGTTGATCCACGGAAACTCCCGCTGCATCGAAAATTCTGCCCATGCTCACCGACGCCACCCGCCGCCGCGACTTCCCCAGCTTGGAAGGCATCGCCTACCTGAACACCGCCGCCGAAAGCATCCCGCCGCTGGCGGTGCACGAGGCGCTGGAGCGCTACTGGCGCGACAAAACCCTCGGCATGCGCGGGCGCGACGGCCACTTCGCGGCGGTCGAGGCCTGCCGCGAGATCAGCGCCCGGATGGTCGGACTGAAACCCGGCGAGGTGTCGTTCTGCTCGTGCAGCTCGGAGGCCTACAACCTGCTTGCCGGCGCGCTCGACCTCGGTCCGCAGGACGAGGTGATTGTCACCGACCTCGATTTCCCCGCCGGTGCCACGCCCTGGCTGCGCGCGCCGCGCCCCCCCGTCACCCGCCTGTGGAACTCGGAGGCCGGCGAGCTGCGCGCGGTCGATCTGGAACCCCTGCTCAACGAGCGCACCCGCCTCGTCCAGGTCTCGCTGGTCAGCTTCTACAATGGCCACCGCCTCCACTGGCCGGCCGTGCGCGACCTCGTGCGCCAGCGCGCGCCGCAGGCGCTGATCAGCGTCGACATCACCCAGGCGCTCGGCCGTGTCGTGCTCGACTGCGCCGACGCCGATGTGCTCATCAGCAGCACGCACAAGTGGACGCTCGGCGTGCATGGCGGCTGCGTCGTCGGCGTGCCCGAAGCCCGCGCCGAGCGGCTCACCACCCATGCCGGCGGCTGGTACCACCTGGCCAATGCCTTTGATACCGACCGCTTTGAACGCGCCGTCACCAAGACCGGCGCGGCGAGTTTCTCGGTCGGCATGCCGAACTTCGCCGCCCTATACGCGCTCGACGCCGCCCTGCGCTACGTCGATGCCGCCGGCGTGCCGGCCATCGCCGCCCATGCCGACCCGCTGGTCGACGAATTGCGCACCGGCCTGCAGGATCTCGGCTTCACCCCGATGTGCCCGGCCGATCCGCAGCGACCGGCCGGCATCGTCGCCTTCCGCCACGCCCGTTCCGCCGAACTGCACGGCGCGCTCGAGGCCGCCGGCGTGCACGCCATGCATCATGCCGGCCGCATCCGCTTCGCCGTCCACGGCTACAACACCGGCGACGACATCACCCGCGCCCTGGCCGCCCTGGTGGCGGTGGCTTGAGGGGGCGGCCGCAGCCTTCTTTCGACATGAAACGCCTTTGCATTTGCCTCTCTGCTGTCTGGCTGGTTCTCCTCATGGACTCGGGCGAGGCGACGGCGGCTGAATGGAGGCTCACCGAGCCGCTGGATTATCAGGTGGTGCAGCGGAGCAGTCCGGGCAAGGGATACCTGCGCATCGCGGGCGAGTATACCGGGACGGCGCCGCTTGCGAACGCGATCATGGAAGCGAGATTTTTGGGAGAGACCAAGCAGACCGGATGGCAGCGCTTCGGTGTCGCCGCTTCCGGAAAACGACTGACAGGCATGGCCGAGGCCCCGGCGGGCGGCTGGTGGAAGCTGGAGGTGCGGCTCCTGCACGAAGGCGAACCGCTGGCGCTCGCCAGCGTGCCGCACGTTGGCATCGGCGAAGTGTTTGTCATCGCCGGGCAGTCCAACTCGGCGAACCATGGCGAAGAGAGGCAGCCGACGAAAACCCGGCGTGTGGCGGCGTTTGACGGCAGGGCCTGGCGCATGGCGGATGATCCGCAACCGGGAGCCAGCGGGGGTGGCGGCAGTTTTGTGCCAGCCTTTGCCGATGCGGTGGTGGCCAGGGAAAACGTGCCCGTGGGCATCATCGCCTGCGGCATCGGCGCGACGAGTGTGCGCGAGTGGCTGCCAAGGGGCGCGGTGTTTCCGAATCCGCCGACGATCCTCAGCCGCGTCGAACGGCTTCCCAGCGGCCAGTGGGCCAGCAAGGGCGGGGCGTATGAGGCTTTTGTTGCCCGGATGAAGTCCGCCGGCCCCCAGGGGTTTCGCGCCGTGCTCTGGCATCAGGGCGAGAGCGATGCGAATCAGAAGGACGCCACGCGCACGCTGGCCGGCAAGCTCTACCGGGAGTTTTTGGAGAGGATCATTGGCGACTCACGGCGCGACATCGGCTGGCACGCGCCTTGGTTTGTCGCGCAGGCGAGTTACCATGTTCCCGGCGACGAGGGCAGTGACGACATCCGCGCCGCGCAGGCTTCGCTTTGGCGCGACGGCATCGCCCTCGAGGGCCCGGACAGCGATGCCTTGAGGGGCAATCTGCGCGAACGCGATGGCAGGGGCGTGCACTTCAGCGGCCCCGGCCTGCGCGAGCATGGCGCACGCTGGGCGGCGAAAGTGCTTCCGTGGCTCGCCCGCCAATGGACCGAGCCGCGCCAGGCCAACGGCGGTACCGAGTGGAGCGACTTTGCGCAACTGCCGGAGTGTCACAGTCTCGGCTGGGTCAGTGCGAACGTGCCCTCGAAGGACACGAAGGGCTGGAACGGCGTGCTCGATGAAGCGAAGTGGGGCAAGCCTGATCCGCAGCAGGTCGTCAGCCGCAACTGGGACTGGAAAGTGAGCGACGAACAGTGGCGCGAGGCCGTGAAGCAACAAGGCGAGGGCAGGCGCGAAGAGGTGAGTTTTGACCTCTGGCTGCCGAACGACGTGCCAACGGTTCGCGGCATCGTCGTCATGTCCGGTCACGGCAGCGGCGAGAGCCTCTATCGCCGCGCCGACCTGCGAGAGCTCGCGAAGGAGCTTCACCTCGGTCTTTTCAAATTTGTCGGCAATCCGATGCAGCGCGGCTTTTGGCCGAGAAGCCTGCTGTCTGAGCGTCTGAAGACTTTTGGAGCCCAAAGCGGGCATCCTGAGCTGCAGCACGCGCCTCTTTTCCTGTACGGACACTCGAACGGCACCGGCTTCTCGGCCATCTTTGCCTCGTACGAGCCGCAGCGCGTGTGGGGCTGGGTTTCCATGCGCCCCGGCATCACCTTTCAAGTTTATCAGCCCGGCGCGTCGCAGGTGCCCGGCCTCGTCATCTTTGGCGAGGACGATCCTTTCCTCGCACGACCATCCCAAGAAGAAAATCTCGCCGTGGTGCCTGCGCTGCGAAAAAGCCATCGTGCGCTTTGGAACCTCGCCGTCGAACCCAAGACGGGTCACGGCCCGGGCGAGAAGACCTGGCCGCTGGTGTTCAGTTTTCTTCGCCACAGCTTCACCGCCCGCGTCCCCGCCGATGCGGATGCGAAAAACGGCCCGGTCAAACTGCGCACGCTCACGCTCGAAAGCGGCCATCTCGGCCAAAACTGGCAGCCCGGGCCCGGAGGCTATCAAGAGCTGGTCACCGCGCCCTTCGCCGATTTTCCCGGCGACAAAACCAGCGCCTCCTGGCTGCTCAATGCCGCCTACGCGGCGGATTGGCAGGCGTTTCAGCAGCATGGCCACATCCAAACCGTCCACCCCTGAGAGAACCTCATGAAACTCCCCCTCCTTCTGGCACTCATCAGTCTCGGCGGCTTGCCGCTTGCCGCCGCCGAATTGCGCCTGGCCTCGGTGCTTTCGGACCACATGGTCCTGCAACGCGACAAGCCCGTCGACATCTGGGGTTGGGCGGATCCGGGGGAGGCGGTCACCGTCTCGTTCGCCGGGCAGAGCCGGTCCGCCACCGCGGACGCCACGGGCAAATGGTCGCTGAAGCTCGATGCCCTGAACGCTTCCGCCGAACCGCGCGCCCTGGTTGTTGCCGGAACCCAGGGCCGCAAGGTCGAGGTGCAAGACGTGCTGGTCGGCGAGGTCTGGCTGGGCTCCGGCCAGTCGAACATGGCGATGACGGTCGCGGGATGTTACCACTTTGACAAGGAGAAGGCGGCCGCCACCTTGCCCCTGATCCGCCACTACCGCGAAAGCTCAGGTCCCGCGGAACAGCCGCAAGCCGAGGGCAGGGGTGCCTGGCAAATCTGCACGCCGGATACCGTCGGCAGCTTCTCCGCGGCGTTGTATTTCTTTGGTCGCGAGATCCACCGGGAAGTCGGCGTGCCTGTCGGTCTGGTCAATACGTCCGTCGGTGGCACGCCCATCGAATCCTGGGTTGCCGCCGAGGTGCAGTCCTCGGATCCCGAGACGAAGGCGAATTACGACACGCGGCTCGCTGCCTTTTTGAAGTTCGATCCCGCGCAGGCCCCCGCCTTGCACCAAAAGCAGCTCGCCATCTGGAAAAAGGCATCCGAGAAGGCGAAAGCCAATGGTACGCCCTTCGTCGTCCCCGCGCCCAAGGACCCGCTGGCCATGTACAGGCTGAAGGGCGGACCCGCCGGGCTCTTCAACGGCAAAGTGGTCAACCTCGTGCCCTACACGCTGCGTGGCATGTTGTGGTATCAAGGCGAGGGCAATGCCGGCAATCCCGGCCTCTATCACAAGCAGCTCACACAGCTCGTCACAAGCTGGCGCACGCTTTGGCAGGATGAAGTGCCCTTCGCGTGGGTGCAGCTCCCGAACTTCACCTCGCCCGGTGAAGGCTGGCCGCGGGTGCGCGAGTCCATGCTGAAGACGCTCGCTTTGCCGAAGACCGGCATGGCCATCACCATCGATCTGGGCGATGCGAAGGACATCCACCCGAAGAACAAGCAGGACGTCGGCAAACGGCTCGCCTTGTGGGCGCTCGGCACGGTCTACGGCAAAAACGTCCCCGCCATCAGCGGGCCGCTGCCGGCGGGTTCCACGGTCACCGGCAACACCGTCACGGTCTCCTTCAAGCACACCAACGGCGGTTTGAAGTCCATCACGGGCGGCCCGCTCACCGGATTCCAGATCGCCGCCGCGGATCAGCAGTGGCAGCCCGCCGAAGCGACGATCCGCGGTGAGACCGTGATCGTCAGCAGCCCCAACGTGGCCCACCCCGTCGCAGTCCGCTATGCCTGGAAGGACTGGCCCGACTACAGCCTAGCCAACGGCGCCGGCCTGCCCGCATCGCCCTTCCGAACCGACGACTGGCCCGCACCAAAGAAATGACCCCCTCATCCGCCATGCATCCCATCCCAGGCGTTCTCACGCTGCTCACCGCTCTCTGGGGCGTTTTCCCCCTCGCCTGCCTCTCCGCCGATGCCGCGGCCAGGACGGCGCAACCCGAGGCACCCGCGCCCTTGGTCCATGACGGCAATCCCGAGTTCCGGAAGTATGAACTGCCGGTCGAGCCCGACGAAAACGTCGCCTATGGCCCCCATCGCATGCAGGTGATCTACTTCTGGCGGGCGAAGTCCGACCAGCCCACCCCGCTGCTCGTGTACATCCACGGGGGCGGCTGGATTGGCGGAGATCGCTCGGTCGTACGCAACATGCTTCTGCCAGCCCTGAATGCGGGCATCTCGGTAGCGTCCGTGGAGTATCGGACGATCAAGGATTCAACCGCCGACGGACTCGTGCCACCCGTCAAGGGGCCGATGTTCGACTGTGCCCGCGCCGTTCAATTCTGCCGCAGCAAAGCCAAGGAGTGGAACCTCGACAAAACCAAGGTCGCCCTGGCCGGCGGCTCTGCCGGAGCCTGCACGAGCCTCTGGCTGGCCTTCCATGACGACCTGGCTGATCCCGGCAGCGCCGACCCGGTGGCGCGCGAGTCCACCCGGGTCCTCTGCGCTGCCGTCTCCGGCGCGCAAACCACGCTTGACCCCCGCCAGATGCGCGAGTGGACGCCCAACAGCAAGTACGGCGCGCACGCCTTCGGTATCGTCTGGGATCCGAAGCAGAAGATCTCCTCCTTCCAGAGGTTTTACGATGCCCGCGAGCAACTCCTGCCCTGGATCAAAGAATACTCGCCCTACGAACTCGTCAGCCGCGGCGACCCGCCCGTGGGCCTCTTTTACAGCGCCCCGCCCAACCTCGGTCAGGAAGAAAAGGATCCCACCCATACCGCGAACTTCGGCGTCAAACTCAAGGAACACTGCGACGCCCACCAGGTCCCCTGCGAACTCGTCTATCCCGGTGCGCCGAAGGTGCGGCACGCCACCGACAGCGCTTTCATCAAAGCTCACCTGAAGCCCGAACTGAAGTGAGATTCACTGCGTCGTCATGGTCAGCGCCGGGCAGAAAATGTTTCACGCTCACCCATCGGTCCATTGCCCAACGACAGATGCAATGGGTCGAATCCCCCTGCCCGTTGCCGGGAGGGAAGCCGGCAGGTACAGAAGCCATGAGCTCAATACAGACTCACGCCCGAGATTCAACTCTTGATGCATCCTCGCGGTGTCCGACGCATTCTTGAATCCGGAGGCTGGATGCCCCAGCTTCCCAGTCACCTCCCTTCCACACTCCTGTCGAATCCCGTCATGATCACCCTTTTCGTCAGCCCGCTGTGGGGCCTGGGCATCGAGGCCGACAAATTCGCGAGCAGCACCGGCACGCTGGCAGGACTCACGGCCTGATGAAGCACGCCCCGCCGTGCGCGCTCGCTGAGGTGGACACCGTTTATGGGCATCCGACAGATCGTCACGATTGCCATCCGTCCCCGCATGAAAGTCCCCCTCTTCGCCGCCGGTCTGAGTCTCACGGTCAGCAGCTTGGCGCTGGAGCCCCTGCCTTCCGGGCATGGACTCGCCAAGCTGCATCCCGGCGATGCCGGCATCGCCAACCACCCGGCCGTGCTGATTGCCGAGGACTTTGAGCACGGCTCGCTGGACGTCCTGCGCCAGCGCTGGAACGAGGTGGAAAACAAAGACGGCCGGGTGCTGGCGTTCGCCACCGATCCGCCTGCGGCGAGTGCGGGTCGCACCTGCCTGCAGGTGACCGCCACCCTCGGCGAAAACACCGGCGGCCATCTCTACAAGCGACTCGATCCCGTCCGCGAGCGGGTGTTTGCACGCTTCTACGTCAAGTTCGCGGAGGACGCGCCCTACCTGCACCACTTCAGCGGCCTCGGCGGGCACAACCCGCCAACCAACTGGCCGCAGGGCACCGCCGGCCTGCAGGCGACGGGCGACAAACGCTTCAGCGCGCGCATTGAACCGCACGGCCGCTACGGCTCGATCCCGGCGCCGGGCGGCTGGATGTTTTACACCTACTGGCACGACATGAAGCGCTCGGCCGACGGCGGCTACTGGGGCAACGGCCTCTGGCCGGAAGGCCGGCCCGGCCCGCCGCCCGGTCGCTGGCAGTGCATCGAGATGATGCTGAAATGCAACACGCTGGGGCAGAGCGACGGCGAGCTTGCCCTCTGGCTCGACGGCCGTCTGGCCACCCACATCGGACCCGGCACGAAGACCGGATCGTGGACCGGCGAGGGCTTCGAGGTGCGCGCGGATGGCGAACAGACCTTTGAGGGCTTTCGCTGGCGCACCGTGCCGGAACTGGCGGTGAGCTACTTCCTGCTCAGCCACTACGTCACCGAAAACGCCTACCGCCAGAACCGCGTCGCCCAGCCGCCAAGGCTGAACCGGGTCTGGTTCGACGACGTCGTCATCGCCACGGAATACATCGGGCCGATCCAGCCGCGCTGAGGCGAAACGGGGAACCGACCGACTGGGCGGGCGCCCTGTGTCCGGGCACATGGCCTGACCGAAAGGTCGTCCAGAGCAGATTCTTTGTCCGAATCCACCGCCTGGTGCGGTATAGAATGGCTCGCATTTTCCCGAACATGAAACGCTTCTTCCTCTCCCTGCTCACGTGTGTCTCCTGCGCGACGGCCGCGCCGCTGGTGTTTGAAGGCACCGACGGGCCCGGCAAGGGCAGGCACATTGTCTTCATGGCCGATGACCATGAATATCGCTCCGAGGAGTCGCTGCCGGCGCTGGCCCGCCTGTTGGCCAAGCATCAGGGCTTCAAGTGCACGGTGCTGTTTGGCATCGATCCGAAGTCCGGTGAGATCGTCGCGGGGGACGCATCGAACATGCCGGGCATCGAGGCGCTGGACACGGCGGACCTCGCGGTCGTGTTCCTGCGCTTCCAGAATTTTCCTCCGGGGCAGATGAAGCACTTCGACGACTACTTGAAGCGCGGCGGCCCCGTCGTGGGTCTGCGGACGGCGACCCACGGGTTCAAGATCCCCAAGGACGCGCCCTACGCGAAGTATTCCTTCGACTACAAGGGCAGCGATTATGAGCTCGGTTTTGGCCACCAGGTGCTGGGCCAGACCTGGGTGGGGCACTACGGCAAAAATCACGCGCAGAGCACCCGTATCGCCATCGTCCCGGACCAGGCCTCCCATCCCATCCTGCGCGGCGTGAAGGACGTCTGGGTGCAGGCGGGCGGGTACGTCGGCAAACCGACCTCCGGCGAGATTTTGACGCTGGCGCAGCCGCTCAACGGCATGACGCCTGACTCGCCCGCCGACACCACGAAGCCGCCGATGCCGAGCGAGTGGACCCGCCGCTACAAGTCCGCCTCGGGCCGGGAGGGCCGGGTGTTCACCTCGCTCTATGGCACGTCCGAGGACATCACGAACGACGGCTACCGCCGACTGCTGGTGAACGGCATCTTCTGGGCGCTGGGTCTGGAGGACAAGATCACCCCGGATCTCCACATCGCCTTCGTCGGCCCCTTCAGGCCGAACACCTTTGCCGGCGGCGCCTACGCCCGCGGCATCCAGCCGGAGATGTATGCCGGTTGGGAGTCGCCGATCCCGGCGAACGCGAACACCCGGAAGCCCGGGGCGAAGAACGACGGAAGGAAGGCGAAGCGGGAGGAGAAGAAGGCCGCGGCCGCACCCGCGGGCGCTTCGGTGGAGACGAATCCGACGGTTGTGACGGGCAAGCCCGCCCGCTATGTCCGCATTGAGATACCGGGTGAAAGAAAGTGCCTGCAGATCGCCGAGATCGAGATCCTCAGCGGTGGCAAGAACCTCGCGAAAGGCGGCAAAGCCACGCAATCGACGACCACGAACGGCGGCGTGGCGGAGCGTGCCTTCGACGGCAACAAAAGCCCGGACTGGGGCAAGGGCGGACAGACACACACGCGGGAGAACCAGCCGAATCCCTGGTGGGAGATCGATCTGGGCTCGGCGCAGGCGATTGACTCGATTGGCCTGTGGGCGCGCCAGGGTTTCTCGGACCGGTTGGGCGGCTTCACCCTGAGCCTGCTCGATGACGCGCGCCAACCGGTGTTTGAGATCAAAAACGTCGCCGGACCGGAGGCGCTGACGGTGGATGTCAAAGGCGGCGGCAAGATGGCCTACCTGACCTTTGACGGCAAGCCCGGCAAACCGGCGGTCAAGGGCGGCGGGGGCGGCAAGCCCGCCGCGAAGGAGCCCGCGCTCGTCGAGGTGCCGGCGAACCACAGGGACCCGCTGCCGTTCGCGTTTCAGCAGGGCGACACCGTGGCGATCCTCGGCAACGGCCTGCCGGATCGCATGCAGCACGACGGCTGGATGGAAACGCTGCTGCAGAGCGCGCTGCCGGAGCTGAACGTGCGCTTCCGCAACATGAGCGCGAGCGGCGACCGCCCGAACTCCTTCCCGCGCAGCAGCGGGCACATGCACATGACGGATTACCTTCGTCACGTGAAGCCGGATGTGGTGTTCGCCTTCTTCGGCTACAACGAATCCTTCGAGAACAAGCCGGACGACTTCCAAAAGCAGCTCGTCGATTTCGTGAAGTATGTGCGCGGCACGAAGCCGAACGGCAAAACCTTTCCGCGCATCGTGCTCTTCAGCCCCATCGCGCACGAGGACACGAAAAACCCGAACGTGCCGAACGGCGCGGAACACAATCCGCAGCTCGAAGCCTACACCAAGGCCACCGAAGCCGCCGCGAAGGAAGCGGGCGTGGGCTTTGTTGATCTCTTCCACCCTTCGCTCGATCTTTTCAAAGCCGCGAAGGAGCCGCTGACGATCAATGGCGTGCATCTCAGCGCCGAGGGCAACCGCCAGCTCGCGGAGGTGATCGCCAAGGCCTTGCTCGGCAGGGAAGTCGCCGCTTCGGCTTCGCTCGAAGAGCTGCGTGAGGCCGTGATGGAGAAGGATCTGCATTGGAATGCCCGCTACCGCGCCCGCGATGGCAACGACGTCTGGGGCGGCCGCTCGACGCTCTCCTTCACCGAGGGTCAGACCAACGCCGTCGTGCTCCAGCATGAGCTGACGATGCTCGATGTGATGACCGGCAATCGCGATCCGAAAATCTGGGCCCGCGCCAAGGGCGGCGATCTGAAGGTCGATGACAGCAACGTGCCAGCCCCCGTGCCGGTGATCTCCAACGTCGGCGGCAAGTCGAAGTCCTCCAGCGCGCTGAAGGAAGGCCGCACGGACTACATCAGCGGCGAGGAGGCGATTCAGCACATGGCCATTGATCCGCGCTTTGAAGTGAGCCTGTTCGCCGACGAGGCGCAGTTCCCGCAACTGGTGAACCCCGTGCAGATGCAGGTCGACACCAAGGGCCGCCTGTGGGCGGCCGCTTGGCACACCTACCCGATGTGGGAGCCGCTGAAGGAGATGCGGGACGCCCTGATCATCTGCCACGACGACAACAAGGACGGCAAGTGCGACCGCATCACTGAGTTTGCCCGCGTGCAGAATCCGCTCGGCTTCGAGTTCTGGAACGGCGGCGTCATCGTCACCTGCGCCCCGGACATTCTCTTCCTCAAGGACACCGATGGCGACGATGTCGCCGATGTGCGCACGATCCTGCTGCAGGGTGTCGACTTTGCCGACACGCACCACGGCGCCAACAATCTCGTCATGGGGCCCGATGGCGGCATCTACTGGCAGAGCGGCGTCTTCATGGTGCACAACCACGAGCATCCGTGGGGTCCGTCGCTGCAGACCGGCGCCAGCGCCATGTACCGCTTCGATCCGCGCCGCTTCACCATCGCCAAGCATGCCGACAACTCGCCGAATCCGCACGGCATCGCCTTTGACACCTGGGGCTATCTCTATGCGACCGACGGCACCGGCGGCCGCGCCTACCAGGTCCGTCCCGAGGGCAACGGCTTCAAAATGCACGAGCTGCTGAAGAAGGAAGTGCGCCCGGTCACCGCCAGCGAGATCGTCAGCAGCACGCATTTCCCCGAGGACATGCAGGGCGACTTCCTGATCTGCAACGTGATCGGCTTCCTCGGCATCAAGCACTACGACCTGGCCCGAAATGCCGAGGCCGGATCGGTCTGGGGCGAGCCCGCGGGTGCGGAACTCTCCGTGAAGGTCACGCAGGCCGACGGCACCGTCACCGAGGACAAATCCCGGGGCCTGCTCATGAGCGGCGACAAGAATTTCCGTCCCAGCGATGCTGTTTTCGGTGAGGACGGCGCGCTGTACATCGCCGACTGGCACAACGTCATCATCGGTCACATGCAGCACAACGTCCGCGACCCGAACCGCGACCACAAGCACGGGCGCATCTACCGCATGACCGCCAAGGGGCGTCCGCTGCAGGAACCCGTGGCCATCGACGGCCAGCCGATCCCCGCGCTGCTCGAAAACCTCAGGCACCCGGCCGATGGCGTGCGCCACCGCACCCGCGTTGAGCTCAGCGAGCGTCCCACGGCCGACGTCATCGCCGCCACGAAGGAATGGATGAAACAGTTCGATGCCACCCGCAAGGAGGACGCGCACCCCTTGCTCGAGGCACTGTGGGTGCACCAGCAGCACAACGTGCGCGACACGGCACTGCTCGCCGCCCTGCAGCAATCGCCCGAACTGCACGCCCGCAATGCCGCCAACGTTGTCCAGCAACTCTGGTTCAACGTCGAGGCCAGCATGAAGGGCGGCGTCATTGCCGGCGAAGCCGAGGAGAAGGCGCAGAAGTCCGGCATCCTCAGCGACACGGCCGATCTCACCACGATTCGCATCGGCACCATTCGCGAGCGCCTCATGTATGACGTGAAGGAGCTGAAGGTGAAAGCGGGCAAGAAAATCCGGCTGATCTTCGACAACACCGACGTCATGCCGCACAACTTGCTCGTCACCCAACCCGGCAAGGCCGACGCGGTGATGAACGCCGCCATCGCCATGGGCGCCGCCGGCTTCGAAAAGGGTTTCATTCCCGCCGGCGAGGATGTTCTGCACCACACCCGGCTGCTCGACATGGGCAAGGAAGAGGTGCTCGAGTTCACCTTGCCCGTCCCCGGGGATTATCCCTTCATCTGCTCCTTCCCAGGCCATGGCGTTCTCATGCGCGGCCTGCTGAAGGTGGAGTCGTCGAAATGACCCTGCCAGCGCCTGCCCCGACATGAACCTTGCCGCCTGTTTCCGCCCACTCATCGCCCTGCTGTCTTGCCTGACGGTCCTGCCTGCCGCCGAGCCCGTGCGCGTGCTCGTCTGGGACGAGCGGCAGCCGGAGCAGCAGCAGGGCTATGGCGGCTCGTTTCTTGGCGAGACGCTCGCCCGGCATCTGCAGAGCCGGCCGGGACTGGCGGTCAAGACAGCGCATCTCGACGAGGCGAATCAGGGCCTCAGTGACGCCGCACTCGACGCGACGGATGTGCTGGTCTTCTGGTGCCACCGGCGCGTGAAGGAGCAGGACGACGCGCGCATGGAGGCCGTGGTGAAGCGTGTCATCGACGGCAGGCTCGGTTTCATCGGCCTGCACTCGGCGCACTGGGCAAAGCCGTTCGTGCGGCTCATGCAGGAGCGGGCCAAAGCCGACGCCCTGGAGCAGGTGCCGGCAGCGGAGCGGGCGGCGGCGCAGTGGCAGTTCGTCAATGAGGCGCCCTACTACCAGCTGATTGGCCGCGCCTCGCGGATCACGCCGTTTGTCGCCCGGGTCGACACGACGACCTGGAAGTTGACCCTGCCGCAGTGCGTCTTCCCCCTGTATCGCAACGACGGCCAGCCCTCGCACGTGACCACCCTGCTGCCGGAGCATCCCCTCGCCGCCGGATTGCCGGCGCGATGGGACATCCCGCAGACGGAGATGTATGGCGAACCCTTCCACGTGCCGCCCCCGGATGAGGTCGTCTTCGAGGAAAAGTGGGACAAGGGCGAGCACTTCCGCAGCGGCTGTGTCTGGCGCGTGGGCCGGGGCCGCGTCTTCTACTTCCGGCCCGGACACGAGACCTACCCGATCTTCCAGCAGGCCGAGCCGCTGCGGGTCGTCGAAAATGCCGTGCGCTGGCTCGGTGCAGGCCGCCAACCCTGAGCCGCGCGGCGGACCCGACCTTCTCTCTGCCAGCCATGATCCTGCAAGCCCTCCTGCTCGCCCACGCGCCCAGCGCCGTGGAGTCCGGCATCAGCATCGGCTCGGCCATCGCCATCGTCTGCTCCTGGCAGCGCAACCGCTCGATTCTCTGGGCCATCCTCGCCGGTGTGCTGTCCTGGCTCTACGTCCTCTACTTCGCCTTGACGCGCCGGGCGGACGAATGCCGCTGAGAAGTCTGCGCTCGGACGACCAGGCATGCCTGCCTGGCATCACCGGTGAGCCGCCAGGGCCATCCGCGAGGCTGGGCTCGGCCCGCTCCAGCCTGTCGACCTCAGGCAGGGATGCCGGGCCACCGCGTTTTTCGCCGGTTCCGCTTGTCCGGCGGGGCGGTTTCCGGTAAGCTATCCTCATTGCCCTGCGGCCCGGCCGCGGTGGATCTTTGACAGAGCGGATCACCGCCCCGCGCGTCGTTCCGGCGCGCGTTCCGAGTTTCCTGCGGTGTTCGTCATCAGAATGTTTGTGGCCCGGCCCGTTTCAATGACACCGGGAGCGGGTGACCTGGGAGGTCATGTCATGCCTTCACTGGAAGACAGCGCCCTTGTTCATTTGCCCCCACCTCGTCGCCTTTGGGATACGAGAGCCCTCATTCTGGACGGCACAGGCGGGTCCAAAAGCGTCCCGGTTTCCCCGGGGCGCTTTTCTTTTTCCTCGGCGACCGCAGGATTCTTGCAAGAGCGCCGACAATCCGCCTTTATGGTGTTGCACATGAAAACTGCCGCGCGCTGCCTGCTGGTTGCCGCCCTGATGACCTCCATCGGGCTGCACTGGGCCGTGCTGCAGTCAGCCGCCTGGGTCGGCATGGCGGTGGCCTACTCGGTCGAGCGCGGCTCGGTCGTGCAGGGCCTGAGCGACACCTTTGACGGCGAGCATCCCTGCCCGCTCTGCCAGGCGGTGAGCGAGGGCGTCAAGGACGGCCCGGCCACGGACAGCCCGGCGCCGCTCAAGCCCGCCAAGGAACTGACGCTCGCTCTGGTGAGCATTCCGGTCTTTGTTTTCTCCGCCTCTCCGCCCGCCTCTTGGAGCACGACCTCCGATGCGGCGGAAGCGCGTGCTCAAGCACCGACCTCTCCGCCGCCCCGGGCCCTGGCTTGAGTCCACGCCTGCGGACGGCCGAACCGGCGTGTCCGTTGCCGGCGTGAGCGTGCGTCCCTGCCGTGGCGCCCGCGCCTCCCTGCCGCGCCGCGCGGCCGGCCGTTGATCGGCCCTGTCGTTTCTTGTCGCCCCTGGGCGACCCTCCCTTTCCCGGAGAACAGAGCATGGTTTTGCTAGTTCCATGATCCCCCGGGACGCCCCTGCCTGGCCGGTTTCCAGGCGGGGGCGACATCTTCCTTTCCCGAAACCCCCGTCCCGCTCCGGCGGGGCGGCTTTTCCGGAATAACGGGCCCTGTGCCCGACTCCCACCCCACCCCAACACACCCCACCCACGCATGAAACACACCACCCTCCTCGCCGCGCTGGTCGCGGTCTTCGGCGCCACCAGCGTCTTTGCCGACGGCGTCATCAGCGACGTCATGAAGAAGTACCACAAGGCCCCCGAGGGCCAGGACCCGCTGTGCAAAAAGGTCAGCAACGGCGAAGGCACCGCCGCTGAGATCAACACCCTGCTCCAGGCCTATGAGGCCATGGCCAAGGAAAAACCCGAAAAGGGCCTGGCGACCAGCTGGGAGCAGAAGAACGCCGCGCTCATCGCCGCGGTGAAGAAGCTGCAGAAGGATCCCAAGGACACCAGCGACTACAAAAAGGCGGTCAACTGCAAGGCCTGCCACGAGCCCCACAAGGGCTGAACTGCCAGCGGGCGGGGGCCAGGCCTCCGCCCGCTTTATTTCAGGCGAGCGGCATGCCGGAATCGCCGGAAGGCAACCGGTTCGCGCAGGCCGGAGAGATGTGACTTGATCCGGGCCGGCCTTGCCCCCTGACAAGCCATGCGGCAGCATGACGTATTCCAACGCGCAGTCATGCCGCTCCCCCGCCGATTCCCCTTCATCGCCCCGCTTGCCACCGGGCTGGCCCTGGCTTCCCTCGCCCGTTCCGCTGAGCCGTTTGAGATCTTCCTGGATCGGTATTGCCTGCATTGCCACGGACCTGAGAAACAGAAGGGGGATCTGCGCATCGACGAACTCTCGCGGGATTTTCAGGTGGGTGCGGACACGCACCACTGGGCGGAGGTGATCGAGCAGGTGAATTCGGGGGAAATGCCGCCGAAGAAGGAGAAGAAGCCGACCCAGGAAGAAATGGCCGCCTTCGTCACGAGTCTCGACGCCCGCATCAAGCAGGGGCGCGCGGCCCGGATGGCGGCGCGGCCGCCGGTGGTTCATTACCGGTTGAGCCGGAAGGAGTATCAAAACACGGTCTACGATCTGCTCGGCGTGCGCTACGACCCCGCCATGCCGGGGGAACTGAACGAGGACAACCTGTGGCATGGCTTTGAGCGCATCGGGTCGGAACTGACACTCTCGCCCTCGCATGTGGACCGCTACTACCGGGCGGCGGAGCTGGTGCTCGATCGTGCCTTTCCCGCGACGTTCAGCGAGGCGCGCACGGTGCGCAAGACGGCGGCGGAGCTGCGATACGGCGGCGGCAAGGAGCAGCAGGAGGCGCTGGACCGCTTCGGCATCCAGCGCCCGCTGCGGTATCTGCTGTTCCCCGGGCGAACCCAGAACGCGCTTTCGCCCAACTGGTTTGGCAAGACGGGCCCGGAGCACAGCGGGTTGTACAAGCTGCGCCTTCAGGCCAGCGGCATCCGCCCGCCCGGCGGTCAGACGGCGCACCTGAGCATCGGCAAGCGCACGGGTGAGGAGACGGTGGATGGACTCATCGAGTTCGACATCACGGCGCCCGAGGATGCGCCGCAGGTGCATGAGTTCGAGGTCTTCCTGGAAATGCCCGCGACGCTGGACTTCTGCGTGGTGGCCACGGATGGGGTGGACCGCCGGGCCGGAGCGGCCTTCCGCAACGCGCTCGCCAGCCGCGGCGGCTACATTTTCACGCACAGCAGCGAGACCCTCCTCCTGAATCCGAACGCGCCGCAGATGTTCGATGACAAGGGCAACGGCCTCTTCTCGACGGTGCTGCTCGACTGGATTGAATGGGAGGGACCGCTCGTTTCGGACGAAGAAAAAGCCCGGCGGCACAAGGTCATCCCGCCCGATGACGCGTCGCCCGAGCAGGTGGCGGAGCATCTGCGGCGCTTCGCGGAACGCGCCTGGCGACGCCCGGTCAAGCCGCAGGAACTGGAAGTGTATCTGCAATCGTATCGCGAGGAACGCGCCGCGGGTGAAAAGCTGGCCGACGCCTATCGCGTCGCCCTTCAGGGCGTGCTGACCTCGCGGCATTTCATCCATCTCGTCGAGGGCGATCCCGTGGCCCGCGAACATCTCACGGGGACCGAGCTCGCCAGCCGGCTCTCCTACTTCCTGTGGAGTTCGATGCCGGATGACACCCTGCTCGCCCTGGCCGGGGAGGGCGCGCTCCACGGTGAGGGACTCCGGAAGCAGGTGGATCGCATGCTGGCCGACGGCAAAGCCGGCCGCTTCGTCGAGGACTTCGCGCGGCAGTGGCTGCAACTGCACCGGGTGGGCATGTTTCCCCCCGACAAAAAGCTCTACCCGGTTTATGACGCCTGGCTCGAGACCAGCATGAGGGCTGAACCGGTGGAGTTCTTCCGCGAGATGTTTGCCGGAAATCTGCCAATCGAGAACTTCATCGAGTCCGACTGGACGGTGGCCAATGCCCGGCTCTGCGATTTTTACGGGCTGCCGGAGCCGAAGTCCGGAGGCTTTCAGCGCGTGTCCCTGAAGCCCGAGGACCGTCGCGGAGGCCTGCTCACGATGGGGGCGGTGCTGGGTCTCACCTCCGATGGCACGCGCCATCGCCCGGTGCATCGCGGGGTCTGGCTCAGCGAGGTGGTGCTGGGCAGGTCGCCGCCACCGCCGCCGGCGAACGTGCCCGCCATCGAACCCAACGCGCCGCAAAGCCCCAAGGCCACGCTGCGCGAGAAACTGGAGGCCCACCGGAATGACGCGAACTGCGCCGCCTGCCACGCGAAGATCGACCCCCTGGGGCTCGTCTGGGACAACTACGACGCCATCGGCCAGTGGCGCGACCGCGAAAAGGTGGCGGCGGGCGTGGGCGAGGACCCCCTGATCCGGCCCGCCGGCGAGATGCCGGATGGCCGGGCCTTCAAGGATCCGACGGAATTCAAGCAGCGCCTGCTGGAGGACCGCGACACCCTCGCCCGTGCCTTCATTGAGCACCTCACCACCTACGCCCTCCGCCGCGTGCTCTCGTTTGATGATCAAGACGACATCCAGGCCATCACCCGGGAAGCCAGGAAGAACCATTACCGGATCCAGGACATCGTCCGCGCCGTGGCAATGTCGGAACTCATGCGGAAGCGATGACGGAGAATGGGCGTGTTGGAAAAGTGGAGTGGTGGAACCATGACAAATGAGTGCTGAACGACGAAACAAGAACCGCGGATACCCGCAGTTGCTGGTCTGGCAGGATGCTGTCGAGTTGTATGGGCTTGCATGGACGGCGGTTCGAGGATGGCCGTTCGAGCTGAAGAAACTCGCCTCGCAGTCGCTGGCTTCCAGCGACTCGGTGCATCGCAACATCGCCGAAGGCTACTGCCGCCGGACCATTCGCGAGTATCTCCAGCACCTGAACATAACCCTCGGATCCGTTGGGGAGACGCTATCGGGATTTATCGCCTACTCCCGCAATGGCCAGATTGACTCTGCCACCTTTGAGCGGCTCGACGCGCTGATTTTTCGCTTGGAGAACCGTCTCCTCAAACTCGTCGAGTCTCTCGAACAAAAACGCAACGCCAACGATTGGACTGAAACCCTCATCGTTCGCGAAGACACCTCCCAATACACTGCCGCCCCTGCCATTCCCCACGACCTTCGCATCCTACTGGATGCAGTGATGGAGTCGTGAAATACGACACTCCAATACTCCAGTTCTCCGCCCTCACCCATTCCATGAACATCCAATCCCAATCCTGGCGGATCAACCGCCGCCACGCGCTCCGGGGTCTCGGCAGTTTCATCTCCCTGCCCCTGCTGGAGTGCATGCTGCCGCTGCGCGGCGCGGAAAAGGCCGCCGACGAGACGCCCAGACGCAGCGCCTTCATCTACCTCGCCAACGGCGTGCACTCGCTGAACTACCAGATCACCTCGGCGGGCCGGGACTACGCGTTCTCGCGGTCGCTGAAGCCGCTGGAGAAGCATCGCGAGGTCATCACGCCGATCAGCGGCCTGCATCATCCGGGGGCGCTCAGTCACCATCACAACTGCATTTCCGTCTGGCTCACCGGCGGCAGGCTGGGCCCGTCCGACCGCAACACGATCTCGGTGGACCAGAAAATGGCGGAAGTCACCGCGCCGCACACGCGCTACCCGTCCATGGAGGTCGCGCTCACCCAGGGTTCGCTCGCCTGGACGGCGGACGGGGTGCAGTTGCCGGCCTTGCGCCGCTGCAGCGAGATCTTCGCCTCGCTGTTCGAGGAACCGAAGGGCGGCAAGGTGGCCCAGCGCCGAGCCTTGCGCCGCAAGGGCAGCGTGCTCGACGCCAACCTCGCCGAGGTGCGACGGCTCGAGAAAAAAATGGGGCAGGAGGACAAGGGGCGGATGGAGCAATACCTCACCTCCGTGCGCGAGGCGGAGATCCGCACGCGGCGGGCCGACGCCTGGCTCGACACGCCGCTGCCGGTCATTTCCGACGAGGACCGCAAGCGCACGAACCGCGACATCGCCCAGACCATGGCGGGCGATTACTTCCGCACGGTCTATGACCTCATGGTGCTCGCCTTCCAGACGGATGTGACCCGCGTCGCCACCTTCAGCCTCGGCGGCGAGGGCGACGCCTTTTCCATTCCGGAGATTGGCATCACCGAGTCGCGCCATCAACTCAGCCATCATGGCGGCGATGCCGGCTACATGGAAAAGCTCACGAGCTACGACACCTTCGCCATCGAGCAGTTCAGCCACTTCCTGACCCGGCTCTCGGAAACCCGCGACCTGAATGGCAGGCCGCTGCTGGGCTCGACGATGGCGCTCTTCGGCAGCGGCATGTGCTACGGCCACAGTCACGGCAACGCCAACCTGCCGCTCGTGCTCGCCGGCGGCTCGGATCTCGGCCTCAAGCACGGCAGCCATCTCGACTTCAACCGGGAGTCCGCCAGTTTCCAAGGCTACGCGCTTGGCGCGGATGGCGCGCTCACCACGGCGCACTACCAGCTCTGCAGTCGCCCCGCGAACACCGATGCCCACATGAGCAACCTGCTCCTGCTCATGGCGCAGCGCATGGGGGTGGAGACGGACGTTTTTGGCGACAGCAACAAAGTCATCGCACTGTGATGCTCGGGGTTCATCGTTTCAGGGCCCGAGGTGGTCCCGTGTTGGTGGCGCTTGCCTGCTCGTGGGCCGTCCTGGCCAGCGCCGCCGACAAGGAGCCTAAAACCCGGACCCCGGAGCAGGAACCGGCGGTGTTCCGTCCCGAGGCCGGCCAGTTTCCGCCCCTGGAAAAGGCTCACGCCTACCGCGGTGAACTCGTCTTTGTCGACCACGCCAACCGCCGCGGCAGCCTGCGCGTCATGTCCTCGGGAGCCTTTCGCTTCAACGCCCCGCATCCCTTCGCCCTGCTGCCCTGCGCCGTGGTTCGCTATCACGGCGCGCCGGCGGACCTGCGGGACATTCCGCTCGGCACCGTGCTGCATGTCCGCGCCTTTTTGCCACCGGACCCGACGACTTCCGCGGTGCCGGTGCTGCCAATCGACAACCGCAACAAAACGGCAGGCTACAGCGGCAAGGGCGGTGCTCCGGCCGAGAACCACGTGCTGCTGCTGGAGGATGAATTCAGCCACTGCCAGCGCGAGGGACGCGTCTGGAAGCTGCGCGAGGTGGAGATCCAGAATCGCCAGGGCCGGATCACCGCGATCTGCGAAGCGCCGCAGGGCGGTGGCATACCGGCCGAGGAAACGCTGACCTTGGATGCCGCCACCCGGTTCTGGCGCGGCCGTGAATGCCTCGGCATCGAGGACTGGATCGCCGAGGGTGGTTGGCCTGCCGATGGCAAGAAGGCCCTCGGCGATCCGGTCGTCCTTCTCGGCATCACCTGGAAACCCACGCCCGATGGCATCTTCACCCGCTTCCACATCTCGGACATCTGGCTGGACACCGCCGCCGCCGAGCGCGCCACCCGCAGCCAGACGGAAACCCACCGGGCTTTCATGCGCAGCCGCTGGCTGCCGGCCTGGGTGGATGCCGTCGAATACGGCAAGTTCGGTCGCGCCACCGTCACGGCGACCTTGTTTGGCGGCATGGATCCCTCCCTCTATGCCGATTTCCAACCGGGCGTCACCGCCTTGATGAATGGCGTTGAGAACACGCTGAAGCACACCGAAGGCGGCACGGCCGGCCCGACGCAGATGGCGGCACGCGGGCGTCTTCTCGAGGTCACGCAACTGCCCGGCGACGCTCCGCTGGGCAGCAGCGGCATCCGGCTGCGGTTCGAGACCGACCTGATCACGGAGGGCATGCGCCCCACGCGCATTGTCAAAGTTCGTCCCGCAAGCTGGCCCGATGTTCATCTGCCGCGCGAGGAGTATCTCGGCAACGGAGCCTCGAACATCGACGAACGCTTCCCGACGCCGGCCCTGTTTCCGAAGTACTGACCCTGCCATGAAGCCTTGCCTGATGTCCCGTTCGCCGCTTCTCGTTTCCGCATTTCTGCGGGTTTTCGCCTGCGCCTGCGTCGTTCACGCCAGCGCCGCCGACAAGGAGCCTAAAACCCGGACCCCGGAGCAGGAACCGGCGGTGTTCCGTCCCGAGGCCGGCCAGTTTCCGCCCCTGGAAAAGGCTCACGCCTACCGCGGTGAACTCGTCTTTGTCGACCACGCCAACCGCCGCGGCAGCCTGCGCGTCATGTCCTCGGGAGCCTTTCGCTTCAACGCCCCGCATCCCTTCGCCCTGCTGCCCTGCGCCGTGGTTCGCTATCACGGCGCGCCGGCGGACCTGCGGGACATTCCGCTCGGCACCGTGCTGCATGTCCGCGCCTTTTTGCCACCGGACCCGACGACTTCCGCGGTGCCGGTGCTGCCAATCGACAACCGCAACAAAACGGCAGGCTACAGCGGCAAGGGCGGTGCTCCGGCCGAGAACCACGTGCTGCTGCTGGAGGATGAATTCAGCCACTGCCAGCGCGAGGGACGCGTCTGGAAGCTGCGCGAGGTGGAGATCCAGAATCGCCAGGGCCGGATCACCGCGATCTGCGAAGCGCCGCAGGGCGGTGGCATACCGGCCGAGGAAACGCTGACCTTGGATGCCGCCACCCGGTTCTGGCGCGGCCGTGAATGCCTCGGCATCGAGGACTGGATCGCCGAGGGTGGTTGGCCTGCCGATGGCAAGAAGGCCCTCGGCGATCCGGTCGTCCTTCTCGGCATCACCTGGAAACCCACGCCCGATGGCATCTTCACCCGCTTCCACATCTCGGACATCTGGCTGGACACCGCCGCCGCCGAGCGCGCCACCCGCAGCCAGACGGAAACCCACCGGGCTTTCATGCGCAGCCGCTGGCTGCCGGCCTGGGTGGATGCCGTCGAATACGGCAAGTTCGGCCGCGCCATCGTCACGGCGACCCTGTTTGGCGGCATGGACGCCTCGCTCTACGCCGACTTCAAGAAGGACATCACCGTCACCGTGAATGCCGCCGAGAACACCCTGAAGCACGCGGGGGGCAATTACGGACCCGCGCACATGGCTTCCAAGGGGGCGATCCTGGAGGTGGTCAACGCTGCCGGTGAAGTTCCCCTGGGCAGCAGCGGCCTCCAGGTCCGTTTCGAGACCGACCTCATCATCGAAGGCATTCGGCCAGGACGCGTCATCCGCCTTCGCCCTGCGAACTGGCCCCTGGTCAACCTGCCGCGGGAGGAATACCTCGGCGACGGCAATTTCAGCCACGAGGACCGGTTTCCGACGCCCGCGATCTTCCCGAAATACTGAAGGGCACCGCCGGCGACAGGTGGCCGGGCGGGTCAGGGCTGCTGCTGCAGTTCCCCCAGCATTTCGAGCAGCTGGCCGGTGATGAGCACCGAGGCGTCCTCCTGAACCTGGTTGGTGCCGATCCAGGTTTCGTAACCGCCGAGCCGGTGGTGTTCCGGCGTCGGCAGGTAGCCGTGGCGACCGTTGGCCAGACCGACGACCAGCGTTTGGGGGAAGGGGCTGCGCTTCTTCAAATCCAGGCCGATCTCGACAAAGGTTTCAAACGGGATGCCGCACACCGCGATGTCGCCGATGCGCAGGGCCTGCAGGGTCACGGTGAGCGTGTCCTCGGTCCGTTCATGGGCGTTGATCGTGCTGCGCGCGTAGTTCTGCGCCAGGCGCGGCAGCTTGGCGACCGCCTCCGGATCCTTCACCGCCAGCACGGCGCGCGCCTCGGCCACCTCGCGTTCGGAGGGGCGACGGTAGCGCAGGGTCAGCGGCCGCTGGAGCATGCCGAGGCGGACGTCGGTCTGATGTTTCGCGATCTTGCGCTGGGCGGTCCAGGCGGCGTCAGCGGTCTTCTGCGCGACGATGCGGATCTGCTCGAAGGGCTCGCGCGGCGGCCGGGTGACGGTGAAGGGGATGTTGTTGATGTCGCCCGAGGCGCCGTTGGACAGCATGGCGACAAAGTCCGGCCCGGCGTTGAGGCGCGAGGGCATGAGCCGGGCGAACTCGCCGAAGTAATCCGCGGACATCTGGCCGCGCGGCGCGCCGCCGACGTAGTGCAGCGCGTAGTTGGCGTAGAGCGCGAGGGGCTTGCGTTTGGCGTCCTGCACCGACAGCACCAGGACGTCGGGATCGGTCGGGCCGGCCGGGCGTTCGAGCGCGGCGTTGCCGGCGCCGGGATTCATCTTCACCCGGTCGAACCTGCCGAAGGGATTGGCCGGCATCATCCCTTCCTTGAGGAACCAGCGGCGGTTGAAAACCTCGTCGGGCAGGGGATGGGCGGCCGCGCCGATGGCGGCGGGGCGAAGCGAGGCATGGGCGCGGAGGATCGACTCGGCGACGCCTTCAACAAACTGCTCGTAGTAGGCCTTGGCGGACTCGCTTCGGGTGTTGAGCGAGGGACCGCTGTGGGTGTGCGTGGAGGAGATGAGCAGGTTTTCGGGCTTGAGTCCGGTCTTCGCGGCGGCGCGGGTCTTGGCTTCCAGAAGCACGTCGGGACCGGCGCCGAGGTTGTCGACCACGACCAGCGCGAGCGCGGTGGCGCCGTCGTCGAGCACGAGGGCGCGCGCATGCAGCGGGTCGTGGGCCTTCTCCGCGAGGTTGGCGCTGAAGCCGCCGGGCATGTTCATCGGGAACTGCTTCGGCGTGATGTCGACCGCGGCCGCCCCGGCACGCAGGGGCGCGGCGGCGAGCGCGTCGGGCAGCATGCCGAGAACGAGGGCGAACAGGCAGGGCAGCGTCGCTTTCATGGCGGAAGAATACTGTCTCCCTTGGTGGCATCCTTCAGGTGGCATCCACCAATTTGCCCGCGCGTTGACAGGCATCGCCCTTGTCTGCCGTAGGTTGTCCGCGCATCGCCATGGGCCAGCCGCTTTTCCGCCCCTCCCTGGACCGCCGGGCCTTTCTCACGGCCTCGACGTCGGGTCTGGCGTCGCTTGGCTTCGCGCGCGGCCTGCGCGCCTCGACCGGTCCCGCGGTCGCCGCGCCGGCGCTCGCCAAACCGGCGAAGTCGACCGTGCTGTTCTTCCTCTGCGGCGGCGCCTCGCACATCGATCTCTGGGACATGAAGCCGGAGGCGCCGTTGGAGTACCGCGGCGAGTTCAAGCCGATCCGCACCACGGCCGACGACATCCGCCTGTGCGAGCACCTGCCGCTACTGGCACGCCAAGCGCACCGCTTCGCCCTCGTCCACGGCGTCACCGATGCCGGTCGCGCCACTGGCGACCATCACGCGGGCTACTACTACAACCTCACCGGCCACGCCCCGGACGACACCTTCAAGCAGCAGGGCAACGACCGCCGGCCACAGCCGGACGACTGGCCTTACATGGGCAGCGTCGTCGCCATGAAACGGCCGGCGCATCCGTCGATGCCGCAGCTGGTGACCCTGCCGCACAAACCGAGCCGGCCGCCCTTCACCCGGCCCGGCCAGTTCGCCGGTCGCATCGGCTTGGAGCACGATCCCTTCTTCCTCAACGGCAGCTTCGAGGAACCGCTGCGCTTCGCCGCCCCCACCCTGAGCATGTCCGGCGGCGTCTCAGCCGCGCGCCTGCAGGACCGCCGCTCCCTGCTCGCCGCCCTCAATGATGCCCGCCGCGAGCTCGATCACGAGGACGCCGTGCAAAACTACGTCAAGCAGCAGGAGCGCGCCTTCGACCTGCTCGCCTCGAGCCGCACGGCCGACGCCTTCGACATCGCCGCCGAGCCGGAGTCGCTGCGCGCGCTCTACGGCGACGACGTCAATGCCATGAGACTGCTCATGGCGCGCCGCCTCGTCGATGCCTGGGTGCCCTTCATCACCGTCTTCTGGAAGGAGGATCAAAGCCTCGCCGCCCAGTGCAAGAGCGCCGGCGGTTGGGATACCCACGGCGACAACTTCAACTGTCTGCGCCAGCACCTGCTGCCGAAGTTCGACCGTTCGTTCTCCGCCTTCCTCGAGGATCTCAGCTCGCGCGGCCTGCTCGATGAAACCCTGGTTCTGGTCACCAGCGAGATGGGCCGCATGCCGCGGGTGGGTGATCGTCGCTCGGGCGGCACGGTCGGAGCCGGGCGCGACCACTGGACCGCCTGCATGAGCGTGCTCATGGCCGGCGCCGGTGTCGCCGGCGGCCGGGTCGTCGGTGCCACTGACGCGCGCGCCGAGTACCCGCTCGACCGCCCGATTCATCCCGAAGACATCACCAGGACGGTGTACTACGCCATGGGCATCACCGACCTCGAGGCGCACGACCGGCTCGGCCGCGCCTACTCTCTGCTCGAAGAGGGTCGACCGCTGACCGAACTCTTCGGCTGACCTCTCTCATGCACCGCCTCGCTCCCGCCGTCTTCCTGCTTGCCGCCGTCACCCTGTCCGCCGAGGACTGGCCGCAGTTCCGCGGTGCCAACGGCAGCGGTGTCTCTTCCTCCACGGGCCTGCCGCGCGAGTTCTCCGCGGAACAAAACCTCGCCTGGAGCGCCCGGGTCGGCGACGGCGTCGGCGCGCCGATCGTCAGCCAGGGCCGTGTCTTCACCACGGCGATGACCGGGGAGCACAAGCTCGGGGTCTTCGCCTTTGACGCCATCCGCGGCACGCAGGTCTGGCGCAGCGAGATCGATACCGGCACGCTGCCGCGCATCACGCCGCCCAACAGTCATGCCGCCTCGACCCCGGCCACCGATGGCACACGCGTCTTCATCCACTTCAGCACGATCGGTCTGGTCGCCTTCGACGCCGCCGACGGTCGCGAGCTCTGGCGCTACGCCATGCCAAGGCCGGCCTACCTCATGGACTGGGGCGCGGCCGCCTCGCCGGTCGTGCACGACGGCCGGGTGTTCTTCTGCCAGGACGACGATCTGGCGCCCTTTCTGGTCGCCGTCGACGCCGCCACGGGTCGCGAGCTGTGGAAGACCCCGCGCCCCGACATGCTCGCCGGCTACGCCCTGCCGGTGCTGTGCACGGCCAACGGCCGCACCGACCTCGTGGTCGCCGGCAGCGGCAAGCTCAAGGGTTATGATCCCGCCAACGGCCGCGAGATCTGGACCTGCAACAACCTGCTGCGCACGCTCATGACTTCGCCGGTCGTGCAGGGCGAGGTCATCTACCTGGCCGTGCAGAGTTATGGCGACTCCACGCGCACCCTGAAGCACGCCCTGCTCGAGTGGCTCGACACGAATCAGGACCGCGTGCTGGCGCGCGCGGAAACGCCGGCGGAATTCCATGCGCGCTTCGATGCCTCCGACAAAAACCGCGATGGCCGGCTCGATGCGGACGAACTCGACACCGCCTTCCAGAGCCCCGACAACATGGCCGCCGGCGGCAACCTGATCCTCGCCGTGCGCGGCGGCGGCACGGGCGACGTGACGACGACCCACGTGCTGTGGAGTCGCGACGACAAGACGCCCTCCAACCTCGCCTCGCCCCTGCTCGCCAGCGGCCGGCTGCACCTCGTGAAAAGCGGCGGCATGGCGAGCTGCTACGACGCCCGCGACGGCCGCCCGCTCTGGGACCGTGTCCGCCTCGGCAACTTCGGCGATTACTTCGCTTCCCCGGTCGCCGCCGATGGCCGCGTCTTCTTCGCCGGGCGCAACGGCTTCATCGTTGTCATTGCCGATGCGCCGGAACTCCAGGTGTTGGGCAAGCACGATCTCGGCGAAGAACTCATCGCCACACCCGCCATCGCCGACGGCCGGCTCTACGTGCGCACCCGCACCCGCCTGCTCTGCCTGGCCGACGGCGCGCGCGCCGCACTGGCGGAACTGGGGGCGTCCACACCGGCGGCGGTGGCGGCCGAGGTGGGGGGCATTCCGCCGCCCTCCGCGGAGGGATCGCGGGTCTGGAATGGCTACACGGGCGACGCCATGGGCCAGGAATCCTGGAGCGCGGACGAACTGGATCTGCGACTCGACCAGGTGCGCCGGCACGGCTACCGCGCCGTCGCGGTGCCGAAGCAGGTCCCGCCGATGGCGCCGATCCGGGTCGATGGCGACACCGCCGGACGCAAGGCCTTCGGCGGCGCGAAGGTCTTCACCCAGCCCGACGCCGGGGCGGCGCTCGCTCACTACCGGGCCCGTGCCGCCGAGCTTGGTCTGCAGGTGGAGGAGGCGGAGCCGCAGCCCGTCTCGGTCCTGCCCCGCAGCGAATTCGCCGATGCCAAAGCCGTGGCCGAACGGGTCACCCCGCTCTGCGGCGAAGGTGTGGCCGAACCCCTGTGGCTGGGGCTGCAGACCCTGGAAAAGGCCCGCCGGTTGATCGAGCGCCACGACCCGCGCCTCGGCGTGCCTGCGCCCGATGTGCTGCGCCGCCATCTCGAGGCCGACGGCCCCGCGCCGGCCTGGCTGGCCGAGGTGAAGGCGCTGCACCTCGCCGCCATGAACGAGATGTACCGCGCCAACACCCGCGCCCGCGAGGGCTCGCGCGCCCTGACCCTGCGGCAGGCCAAGCGCCTCGAGTTCGCCTTCCATTTCCTGACCTGTATCGAAAGCCTGTACCAGGCGCGCGGCGACGCCCGCGCCCAGGCCCTCGTCGCCGCCCAGGAAGCGCTGCACCAGGCGCTCAACGCCTGGGCCGACGTCGCCGTCGACGCCAGCGACCGCGGCGGCATCGCCCTGCTCAACGAACACGGCTGCCGGGTGCTGGCCGCCGCCGCCGCACAACCATGAGTGTGTTCGACCGCTTCCACCTGCAGGGCCGCCGTGCCCTGATCACCGGCGGCTCGCGCGGCCTCGGCCTGGAAATGGCGCGCGCGCTCGGCGAGGCCGGCGCCGAGCTGCTCATCGCCGGCTCCGATGCCGACCGCCTGCACGCGGCCTGCGCCGAACTCGCCTCCCAGGGCCTGCAGGCCACGCCGCTGCAGGCCGACCTGTCGCGTCCCGACGAGGCCGAGCGCCTTGCCGACCGCGTGCTGGCGGAGCACGCGCCGGTCGACATTTTGATCAACAACGTCGGCGGCCGGCGCATCAACACACCCACCGAGGACCTCGCGCTCGAGGACTGGCAGCGCATTCTCGATCTCAACCTGACCCAGGCCTTTGTCCTGACCAAGCGGCTCGGCGGCGCCATGCTGCCGCGCGGCTGGGGACGCATCCTCAACCTCGCCTCGATCAACGCCCTCTGGCCCGGGCGCGCCATGCGCGGCCGCAGCTACGAGGCCGCCAAGGGCGCGCTCGTCATGTTCACCAAGGCCGTGGCCGCCGACTGGGCCGTGCACGGGGTCACCGTCAACGCCATCGCCCCCGGCCCCTTCCTGACCGACGCCAACCGCCGCTGGATCGGCGAGCGACCCGAGTTCGAGGCGGAGGTGGCTGACAGCATCCCCATGGGCCGCTGGGGCCGCCCTGACGAGATCGGCCCCCTCGCCCTCTACCTCGCCAGCGACGCCAGCAGCTACATGACCGGCAGCGTCCTGACTCTCGACGGCGGCAAGCTGCTCTGGTGAGGGCGGCGGCGCCGCCGCGGGAGATGGGAGATCGAAGATGGGCGGTAGGTCTCCGCTGCGTCGAGGCCTTGGTGGAAGCCCTGAGGGATCTCGGTTCGGCTCCTGCGCAAAGGGTCTGTCCCTTTGTCGAGATTTGAGACCGCGCCTGTGGGCGGTTCGTGCACGCCAGACAGGGTCCGCTTCCCCCGTCCAGCCCACCCGGAAGCTCGTCTCGGGACACGCCACGGAATCCCCTTGCCCGCCCCGCCCGCTGCTGGCATGGACGCGGCATGTCGGAGGTTTCCATCAGGGCGCGGCTGGCGGCGGTGTTCCGTGAGAACCGCACGCCCTGCCTGGTGCTGAACCTGCTCGTGCTGGCGCTGGTCGGCAGCTACTACGGGCTGCCATCCGCGGCGGCAATGTGGGACGCGGTCGGGGCCTTCAAGCTGCGCTGGAGCTTTGGTTTTTCCCTGGTCTCGACGATCTTCGCCGCGGCCCTGCTGCCTACCCTCGTGCAGGGCTGCATGGGGCGGTTGCCGACCCATGGGCGGCTGAAGCGGTTGGCGCTGTTGTCGCTCTTCTGGGGCTGGCGCGGCATGGAGATCGATCTTTTTTACCAGATCCAGGGCTGGTTGTTCGGCCAGGGCAACGATGTCCGCACCCTGCTCATCAAGGTCGCTTTCGACCAGTTGGTCATGAGCCCGCTCTGGTTTGTGCCGACCGTGCTCATTGCCCTGCGCTGGGTCGAGTTCGACGGTTCCTGGGCGCGCACCCGCGCCTCGCTGGACCGCGAGTTCTGGCTGCACACCTGCCCGACGGTCATGGTCGCCAACTGGCTCGTGTGGATCCCGGCCCTGGCGCTGATTTACAGTCTGCCGGCCGCCCTGCAGTTCCCGCTCTTCTCGGGGGTCATGTGCTTCTTCATCCTGATCCTGACCCTGCTCGCGCGCCGGGGCTGAGAGGATTGCAGATCTCAGATTTCATATTTCAGATTGGCCTGGAAACATCCGAGATCTGAAATCTGCACCGCGCGCCGTACTTTTGCCATGATCACCGATGTCCATTCCCATGCCTGGAACTTCCCGGGCGATTTCTCCGCGGACTTCCTGCGCCAGGCCGGGCGGGCGCGACCGGGCGTGGCGGTGGATTTCACCGCCTCGCTCGAAGGCTACCGCGCCACGGCGCCGGCCGACACCCGCACGATTGTCTTCGGCGGCAAGGCCCGCCTCGCGGGATTGTGGGTCGATGACCGGACGATCGCGGCCCATGTCGCCCAGGATCCCGCGCGGTTGACCGGGTTTTTGTCGGTCGACCCGACCCAGGACGGCTGGCAGCGCGAACTGCACGAGGGGCACGAGGGGCTCGGCCTGCGCGGCGTCAAGCTGCTGCCGATGTATGCCGGCTTCAGTCCCGACGACGACCGCCTGGAGCCGCTCTGGGCCTACGCTGAACGCCATGGGCTGCCGGTGCTGCTGCACACGGGCACCACCTTCATCGCGCAGGCGCCGCTGGCCTTCACCCTGCCGCGCCTGATCGAGCCGGTCGCCGTGCGGCATCCCGGGTTGAAGCTCGTTCTCGCCCACCTCAGCCATCCCTATGAGGGCGAGTGCGTGGCGGTGGTGCGCAAGCACGACAACGTTTATGCCGACATCAGCGCCCTGCACTACCGGCCCTGGCAGCTCTACCACAGCCTGATGCTGGCCCAGGAGTACGGCGTCTGGCACAAGCTGCTGTTTGGCACCGATTACCCCTTCACGACGGTCGATGCGTCCGTGGCTGGCCTGCGCGGGCTGAATGCCATGCTCGAGGGCACGCAGCTGCCAAGGCTCGATCCGGCCCAGATTGAGGCGATGATCCACCGCGACAGCCTGGCGCTGCTAGGCCTCGCCGAGGCGGATGGAAGATAGGAGATGGGCGCGGCCTGCCGGGCACGGCGACCTTCGATCTGCCATCTCCGATCTTCCATCTACTGCGCGCCCGCGCGCCGCTTCACTTCGGCTGCTGCATGGCGATGCAGTGCAGGGCGCCGCCTTCCATGACGAGGTCTTTGCAGGTCACCGGGATGATCTCGCGGCCGGGGAAGCATTCGGCGATCTTGTCCTCGGCGAGGGCGTCCTTCTTCTTCTGGCCGAAGATGGGCACCATGACGGCGTTGTTGACGATGAGGAAGTTCGCGTAGCTGGCCGGCAGGCGGCTGAGGCGCCAGTCCTTGGCCTCGATGGCGTTGGGCATCTCGATCTCGATGATCTCGAGCTTGGAGCCGTCGGCTGTGCGCACGTCGTCGAGCTGCTCGCGGATCTGCTTGAGCGCCTTGAAGTTCGGGTCGCTCTCCTTGGTCTCGACCATGCAGATGACGGCGTCCTCGCGGACAAAGCGGACGAGGTCGTCGATGTGACCGTCGGTGTCGTCGCCTTCAATGCCCTTCTTGAACCAGACGATGTCAGTGACGCCGAGCATGGCCTTCAGTTCCTTCTCGACCTCCTCCTTCTTGCGCGCCTTGCCGCCGTTGCGGTTCGGGTTGAGCAGGACGGCCTCGGTGGTGAGCAGCAGGCCCTTGCCGTTGGTTTCGATGGCGCCGCCCTCGAGCACGAAGTCGGAGGTGTAGCGGTCCATCTGCAGCACGTTCGCCGCCTTTTCCGGGATCGTGTTGTCGAGGTCGTGCGGGAACTTGCCGCCCCAGGCGTCGAACTTCCAGTCGGTGATGGCGACCTTGCCGGTCTCGTTGTGCTTGATGAAGATCGGGCCGTGATCGCGGCACCAGACGTCGTTGGTCGGGTGGTTGTACAGGTCCACCATGTTGAGCGCACCCTCGTTGTCGGCGATGCTCAGGCGGATGCCCATGTGCATCATTTCCGGGGCGTTGATGCGCACGCGCTCGTAGCGGGTCAGGTTGGCCGCGATCTCGCCGAACTTGTCCTGAAGCTTGTGGAAGGTCTTCGGGCAGCTCTCCTTGTTCGACGGCCAGGACAGCCAGATCGCCTCCTGCGGTTCGAATTCGGCGGGCAGGCGGTAGTTCTTCGGATATCCTTTACTCATCGAGGTAGCGTTGGGTGAGGGGGCTGTAGGTGTCAATGCGGCGATCGCGGAAAAATGGCCAGATGCGGCGGAAGTCCTCGACCGCCTGCAGGTCGCAGCGGACGAGCAGCACCTCCGGCTCGCTCACCGAGGCCTTGGCGACGATCTCGCCATAGGGGTTGGCGACGAAGCTCTGGCCCCAGAATTCGGTGTCGTCCTGGAAGCCCGTGCGGTTGACGGCGGCGACGAAGCAGCCGTTGGCGACCGCGTGGCCGCGCTGGACGGTTTCCCAGGCGGTGTGCTGGGCGACACCGAGGGCGGCCTTTTCCGAGGAAAGCCAGCCGATGGCGGTCGGGTAGAAGAGGATTTGAGCGCCGGCAAGGGCGGTCAGGCGGGCCGCCTCGGGGTACCACTGGTCCCAGCAGATGAGCACGCCGATGCGACCGAACTTCGTGTCCCAGACGCGGTAGCCGAGGTCGCCGGGCGTGAAGTAAAACTTCTCCTCAAACCCCGGGTCCTGCGGGATGTGCATCTTGCGGTACTTGCCGAGCACCGTGCCGTCGGCGTCGATCACCGCCGCGGTGTTGTGGTAGAGACCGGGGCCGCGCTTTTCAAACAGCGGCACGATGAGGACGACGCCGAGCTCTTTGGCCAGGTTCGAGAGGCGTTCGGTGGTCGGTCCCGGCACCGGCTCGGCGAGGTCGAACAGGGCCGTGTCCTGGCGCGTGCAGAAGTAGGGGATGTCGAACAGCTCCTGCAGGCAGACGATCTGCGCGCCGTGCTTGGCCGCGTCGCGGATCCGCGCCTCGTGCCAGGCCAGGCTGTCCGCCTTGCCCGCATGAGTGCCGCCTTGGATGAGGCCGAGGGTGACGGTGGACATGGGAGGCGGAGGATTGAGAGATGCGGCCGGCGCGCAAGCGGGAAAACGCGGGGAATCCGAGCAGGCGCGCTGGCTACTTTTTGGCTTCCTGCTGGCTCAGCGCGCTCTGTACGTCGCCGCGCATGGGGATGCCGTCCTGGGCACCGTGCTTGAGGGTGGCGAGCGCGGCGGCGGCGTTGGCCCAGCGCAGGGCCTCGGCCAGCGGCATGCCCTCGGCGAAATAGGTCGCAAAGGCGCCGGCAAAGGTGTCGCCGGCGCCGACGGTGTCCACCGGCTCGACCGGCAGGGTGGCGGCCTGCAGCAGGCCGTCGGCCGTCAGCGCCAGGGTCGGCTCGGCGCCACGGGTGACGATGAGGGTGCGAATGTGACGGGCCTTGAGTTTTTCCTGCCAGCCGGCGGTGTCCGATTCCAGGGTGTCCGGATCCGCGCCAAAAATGGCTGCGGCTTCGCCGCGGTTGGTGATGAGCACCTCGATGCGCAGTTCGCTCCACGGGAAGTCCGGCGGGCAGGGCGAGGGATTGAGCAGGACCGGCACCTGGCGACCGTTGGCGAGGCGGATGGCCTCGATGGCGCTTTCCAGAGGCACTTCCAGCTGCAGCAGGAGGGCCTTGGCGACCTCGATGCGCGAGCGCTGGACCTTCAGGGCCGGGGCGGTGAGGGCGGCGTTGGCTCCGGGGATGACGATGATCTGGTTCTCGCCGCGGACGTCGACGGTGATGAAGGCGCTGCCGGTACCGCCGCGCACGGTGGTGACCGTGCTGCAGTTGACGCCCTCGCGGCGCAGGTGGTTGCGGTAGTCGCGGCCGTCGGGATCATCGCCCAGGCAGCCGATGAGGGTGACGTTGGCACCCTGGCGGGCGGCGGCCAGCGCCTGGTTGGCGCCCTTGCCGCCAAAACGCTTCTCCAGACCGGAGGCGGCCACGGTTTCGCCCACCGCCGGCAGGTGGTGCACGGAGGCGATCAGGTCCACGTTCATGGACCCGACGACGACGAGGTTGGCAGCGGCTCTGGCCATGGGTCACCATGAGACCGCAAGAGGCGCTTTGCCAAGCGATTTGGCCGGGAAAAACGCGGCGGGCGACGGCACCAGATCGGCCCCGGCGCCTCCAACTTGGAACTTGAGACCTGAAACCTGGAACTTGGTTCGGGCTAGCGTTCCTCAATCCAGCCGGGAGCCGGGTAGCTGCCGAGCACTTTGACGCCGGCACCGAGGTTGGTCAGGGCGGCGAGCACCTCGCGCAGGCCGGGTTCCTCGTGGTGACCGCTGATCTCCAGGAAAAAGCTGGCGTGGCCCGCCGCGCCCGGTCGGTTCTCGATCTGGCGGACGTTGACATTGCGCTGGGCGAAGACCTGCAGCACCTCGAGCAGGGCGCCGACCCGGTCCGGGGCCTGCACCAGCAGCATGGTGTTGTCGTGGCCGGTCGGCGCACCGCTGCGGCGGCCAAGGATGATGAAGCGGGCGCGCGAGGCGTGTTCGCCGGGCGAGGTGGCGAGCACGCGCAGGCCGTGCAGCTCGGCGCCGAGCGGCGTGCCGAGGGCGGCGGCGCCGGGTTCGGTCTCGGCATGGGCGGCGGCCAGGCTGGCGGAGGCGGATTCAGCCAGGCGGGCGTTGGGGAAGCAGCGCGCCAGCCAGGGGCGGCACTGGGCGAGCACCTGCGGATGGCCGTGAATGACGGTCACCTGGGAGGCCTCGGCCTTGGCCATGACGACGGTTTCCACCTTCCACAAAATCTCCGCGTAGATCTGCAGGGGCGAGTCGACCAGGCGGTCGAGCGTGTGATGCACGGCGCCCTCGGTGGAATGCTCGATCGGCAGCACGCCGTAGTCGGTTTCCTGGGCGGCGACGCGGGCGAAGACGCCTTCCGTGCTGGCTTCGGCGACGTAGGCGACGCTGTTGCCGAACTTGTTGATGGCGACCTGGTGGGTCCAGGAACCGGCCGGGCCGAGGTAGGCAATCTTGAGGCTGTTTTCCAGGGCCAGCGCCGCGCTCATGATTTCGCGGAAGATGGCGCGGATGGCCTTTTCGGTCAGTTTGCCGTTCTGCGCGGCGTTCAGCTCACAGAGCTTGCGCAGCAGCTTTTCCTCGCGGCCGGGCACGTAGATGTCGAGGCCGTCCTTCTTCTTGATTTCGCCGATCGCATGCACCCGTTCGGCGCGCTCGTTGAGCAGCCGGATCAACTGCTGGTCGATCGCGTCGATCTGTTGGCGTGCGTCCTCGAGGTTCATGCGACACGCGGGTGGCGGGCTCAGTCGCCGGCGGCGGCATCCTCCGCGGCGGGTTGCTCGGGCGCGGCCCCGGCGGCTTCACCGACCGGCGCCAGCGACAGCTGGGTTTCCTCCGGCGCGGCGGCCGCAGGCTGCTCGTCCTCGGGCGTCGGCAGCTTGACGCGGCGCAGCTCGGCGGCGTTCGGCAGTTCATCGAGCGTGCGCACGCCGAAGTGATCGAGGAAGGCGTCGGTTGTGCCGTAGAGCAGGGGCCGGCCGGGCAGGTCGGCGCGTCCGAGGATTTTCACGAGGCCGCGATCGACGAGCTGCTGGACCATGGCGTCGACGCTGACGCCGCGCACGGCCTCAATGCCGGCCTTGGTGATCGGCTGGCGGTAGGCGACGATGGCCAAGGTTTCGAGCGCCGGCTGACTGAGGCGCTGGACCTTTTTGCCCGGGTAGAGGGCGCGGCACCACTCGGCGTAGTCCATTTTGGCGCACAGGCGCCAGCCGTGGCTGCGTTCGACGATGGTAAAGGCGCGGCCGTCCTTGTCGTAGTGATCGGCGAGCTGGTCGAGCGCGGTGCGGATGCCGGTCTCATCGACCGTCAGCAGGGGACCCAGCCAGTCCGGTGCCGCCTCGTCACCGGCGGCCTGGACGATGTCCTTGGCGGTCTCCTTCACCGCCGCGGCGATCCGCTCCAGGGGCAGGGGCTCCTGGGTGGCGAAGAGCAGGCTTTCGACGATGGCGGTGAGTTCCATGATGGGCCATGTACCCAAGCGAGGCCAGGGAGCGAGTCAAGGCCGGGGGTGGGCTCGAGCAATGAGACCCCATGCACCGTGGAAGGCAGAGATCGCGGCGACGAATCCTGCACCGACAGTGCATCCGGCGCATGACACAAACCCGACTTGCGTTCTTATCTGTGAAGAGATCGGTTGCTCTCAAACGATGAAATCCGCCTACTTCGACACTCTGTTTGAATCCGCGCGTGTCCCTGCTCCGAACGCTTTCGCCATCCTGACCGCCCACAATCCCTACGGCAAGACATGGGATAGCGCATCCAACGAGGCGGCTGACCGGCGCTTGGTGGCACGGCTAAGAGAGCTGGGCGCAGAGCCATGGCGGGTCGTCGGATACGCCCCTGACCGCAGCCATGCTGAGGCCGGCTGGGGCGCGCAGATCTCATTGGAGGTCGCCTGCAGTCTCGGGCGGGATTTCGAGCAAGATGCCATCTACTGGGTCGACAACGACAGGCTCGAGCTTATCGGTCTGAAAACACCAGGAAGGGAGACGCTGGGATCATGGCAGGCACGCGTTCAACCGTTTGCACTGCCTTATTTTACCCTTCACTTAGGTTCATGTCCGCCAAACTATCGCTTCAATTCTGCCGATGAAGCGCGAGTCCGCGACCTCGTTTTGGCGTCTTTTCATAATTTCACGATTCAGTTGGCCCGCGGTTGCTTCCTTGGCGGGGTCGAGGAGGTGTTTCTGATCTCTATAGCCACGCAGGAGGTGGGCAAGCTGCTGGCCTTGGCTGACACCCTGCGCCGCGAGTGGCGGCAGAAGGGGGTGGGCCTGCACACGTTCGGGAATTATTATCGGGTAACCGAGGCCTCGGATTTGGATCTGATGCAGCAAGTCTTGCAGGCCCGTCAACTTTGCTCGGGCGTTTGAAAAGCACGATTTCCAGGCAGTCCCTGTCCATAAACTGGGGGTCTCTTGCTCCGGCTGTTTTATGACACAAAAGGCGGTTGCACTTCGGGCCCCACATGGAATTATCGATTTGTCAGCATCAGGAGCAAGTGCCCAGTCTTGGGAGTTTGCAGCAACCTGGCGTTGAGAGACCGCAAAGGTGCTTTGAATTCGAACTTCGGTCCGGATTCGATGCGCAGGCTCTTCGGAGCCTGAATCAAAATCGTCTCTCCGGCTTGCCGCCGTCAGCGCTTCCGGCGCTGCGCGGTTCAAGGCTGGGAGTTTGTTCCTGAGGCTCATGACAGCAACACAAGGAACAACTCATGAATCCACCCACCTCCATCCGCCTCTCCCTGCGTGCCGCGCCGGGCAATCACAACCACCACCTGTGGAACAACCACGGTACCTGGTGGTGCCACCTGACCCTGCACGACGGCAACGGCACCAAGCAGCGGGTGCGCCGCTCGCTGAAAACCGCCGATCTGGGTGCCGCTCGCCGGCGTCGCGACGTGCTGTTCGCACGCCTGCGCACCGTCGCCGAAGCCGTCACGGAAAGGAGGGCCGCATGAGCTTTGCCCTATTCACCTCCGAATCCGTCACCGAAGGCCACCCCGACAAGGTCTGCGACACCCTGGCCGACGCCGTGCTAGACGCCACCCTTGAGCGCGATCCGCAGGCGCGCGTTGCCTGCGAGGTCCTCTGCAAGGACCGCCATGTCATCCTCGCCGGAGAGATTGGCACCGCCGCCGACCCGCTTGCTACTAAGGAACTCGACCGCCTCGTGCGCGAGGTCATCGCCGACATTGGCTACACGGAGAAAAGCGAGTGCTTCAACGCCGGTGAGGTCGTCGTGCAGAATCTGCTCGGCCTGCAGAGCGCCCAGATCGCCGGCGCTGTTTTGCAGGAGGACCTCGGCGCTGGTGATCAGGGGCTGATGTTTGGCTACGCCACGACGGAGACGCCCGAGCGCCTGCCGCTGCCCATCACGTTGGCACACCGGCTTGCACGACAGCTCGCCACCGACCGCAAATCGAGTCGCATCCCTTGGGCAAGGCCCGACGCCAAAACCCAGGTGACAGTGGCTTACGAGAACGGGGAACCAAAGGAAGTCACGGCCGTCGTCGTCTCCACCCAGCATCGGCCCTGCGTCGATCAGGGTGTCATTCGCGACTACGTCCGCCGCGTTCTTTTGCCGGAATGCCTCGGCGAATGGGCGCATGACGGCATCACCCTGCACGTCAATCCTTCCGGACAGTTCACTGTCGGGGGTCCTGAGGGCGACTGCGGGGTCACGGGCCGCAAGATCATTGTCGACACCTACGGCGGTTACGCCCGCCACGGCGGCGGGGCCTTCAGTGGCAAGGACGGCACCAAGGTTGATCGCAGTGGTGCCTACTTCGCCCGTTACGCCGCGCGCCAGGTGCTTGCCCAGGGGTTGGCCCGGCGCTGCGAGGTGCAGGTGGCCTACGCCATTGGCGTCGCCCGACCGGTGTCCGTCTCCGTCAATACCCACGGCACGGGGGACGACGCCCTCGCTACGAAGTTTCTGCAAAGCCTCGATTTCAGACCGGCGGCGATCTTGGAAACCCTCGGCCTGCGCCGCCCCATCTACCGCGCCACAACCAACTACGGGCACTTCGGTAAACCAGAGCTGCCCTGGGAAACCCCGACCTAAATAAATAAAGTGGGAAAGGATAACACTGCGCCAGCGCCCGGTGAAAATGGGTTTTTGATGGGATCCATGATCGATTTATAGCAAATTATACCCGTTTATAGCCAAACCTCGATATAAATTGATAGAATTGCGACTCCATTCTACGGCAGCTTAGGCCCGTCGCCGGCGGCGACGTTCGCGCGCCGCAGCCGGCTCAAAGCAGAAGCAGCAGTCGTGGCGGGTGGTGTCGCCGCGGGCGATGAGATCGCGCTGGAAGGCGCGCAGGGTTTCCAGCGGCGGGCTCACCGGCCAGTCCAGCCAGTGACGCGCGGCCTTGAAGTCGCCAAGCTGCCGGCAGACCTCGACCTTGAGCAGGGTGCCGCCCTCGGCGGTTTCCGGCAGCAGCGCCAGCAGCTCGCGCAGGTTGTCGATCCAGGCCCGGGCGGGGCGGTCGGACTCCGGTCGTTCGGCCCAGCCCCACCAGAGCCGCAGGCGCAGGGTGAGGGCGCGGCTGCCGCGGTCGGCCAGGCCTTGGGCAAGCGCGCGCTCGAGATCTGGCAATCCGGGCGCCTGCGCCTCGGGGGCGTGTCGCCAAAGCTCACCGACATCGACCGGTGCCGCCGCGCCGAACAGGGCATCGATGCGCCGCGCCAGCCAGCTGCGTCGCTGCGGCGGCGGACCCCGGTGAAGCTCGCGGGCGTCGCGCAGCCAGAAGAGACGACCGCTGCGCGGATGCCGCACCAAGCGGTGCGGTGCCCGCACGAGATACCCCTCGGGGCTGCCATCGGTGTGGCGGTGGCGCGGACCCGCGCCGGGCGGGCGGCGCAGCGCCGCTTCCAGCGCTGGACCGACGCGAACCCGGCTGCCATCCGGCAGTTCATAGAGGCAATGGGCCGTCATGGGGGAAGAGCCATCCGTTGGAGACCGGCTGGCGCTGGATTTGGCGCCCGCGCTCAGGACCCCGGCTTGTCCTGCTCCTGCCGGGCGATTTCGTGGAGCGACAGGCTGTCGTCGAGGCAGGCTTGCGCATCCATCGTGCCGCTCGTTTTCATGCGCATGGCGCGCACCTTGCGACCCATGGCGCTGCCGGTGGCTTTCACGCCCGCGAAGCTGAAGCAGACCCTGCCGCTGAGGTGCCCGTCCATCCGCATGGCGGAGGCGGTGGCAATCGCATCCTGATTGGCGGCGAGAAAAAGAAACTCCCAGCCCCTGGCTTCACGATGCTCGCGGATGAGGTCGCCGATCTGCGGGTGGGTGAATTCGCGGGAGGCGTTTTCGAGGCCGTCGGTGAAGATGGCGACGATCACCTTGCCGGGCTTGTCGGCCTCGCTGAGGGTGGCCAGCCGGCGGTCCAGGTCGAGCACGGTGCGGCCGATGGCGTCGAGCAGGGCGGTGGAGCCGCGCGGCTGATAGGTGGCGGCGGTCAGTTGCGGCACCTCCCGCAGCGACCGGGCCTTGACGTGGACTTCATAGGCGTCGTCGAACTGCACCAGCGTCAGGCGGGCCTCGCCGGGCACGTCCTGCTGGACCCGCAGGAAGTCGTTGAAGGCGGCGACGGCGGCTTCCTGCATGGGGGCCATGGAGCCGGAGCGGTCGAGAAGGTAGGCGATTTCCGTGAGGTGAGGATTCATAGGCCGCCACCCTGGCGCAGGGGGTGGGACATTTGTGGGTGGAGGGGTGCGGTTTTCTGGATTATTTTTAGGTATATGTCCAAAAGAACAGCGGTTACTGGGCTCGGCCGCCCTGCGCGCGCCGGGGTGAGTCGCCCGGCCATGTGGCGGGTGTTCGAGATCCACCGCCTGGTGCGCTCGGGGCGCTTTCCGAACTGCTCGACCCTGGCGCAGGAGATCGAGGTGACGGCGAAGACGATCCAGCGCGACATCAGCTTCATGCGCGACCAGCTCGGCATGCCGCTGGAGTACGACGCGATCCGCCATGGCTACCATTACACGCAGGAGGTCAGCGAGTTCCCGCTGCTGCAGCTCTCGCGCAACGACCTCGTGGCCCTCTTCCTGGCCCGCCACGCGCTCGATCCGCTGCGCGGCACGCGCCTGGAGCGCATGCTGCGCGAGAGCTTCAGCAAGATTGCCGGGGCCTGTCCGGGCGAGGTGTCGATCGCCTGGCACGAGCTCGACGAGGCGTTTTCGGTGAAGGCCGCCGGCGTGTTGCCAGCCGATGCCCTGCTGTTTGGCGACCTGCTTGATGCCGTGCGCGCGCGCCGGGAGGTGCGGTTCGACTACCACAAGCTGACGGCCTCGCGACCCGAGCGACGCACCGTGCAGCCGCACCACCTGGGGCAGATCGAAAACGGCTGGTATCTGGTCGCCCACGACCCGTCCCGCCGGGCCATGCGCACCTTTGCCCTGCAGCGCATCGCCAACCTGGAGCTGACCCAGACACGCTTCGAGCGCGACCCGGACTTCAACGCACGCAGCTACCTGGGTGGCGGCTTTGGCGTGTGGAGTTATCCGGGTGAACCGCAGGGGCGCTACCGGGTGGTGCTGCGCTTCGCGGACTACGCCGCGCGGGTCGTGGCCGAGCGTCTCTGGCATCCCAGCCAGATCATCCAGTCGCTGAAACCGGATGGCAGCCGCATCGAGTTCCGCGCCGAGCTGGCCGGCCTGGAGGAGATCACCCGCTGGGTGCTGAGCTGGGGCGGCAAGGTCACCGTGCACGGCCCGCCGGAATTGCAGGAGCGCGTGCGCCGCGAGCTGGAGGTGATGCGCGCGAATCTTGCCTGAGGGAAGGGGAAGGGTTCGAAGTTTCAAGTTTCAGAACGGCTGCCGGCAGTCTAGGTTGCCTTCATGCCGCGCCTGCTTCTTGCCACGACCAATGCCCACAAGACTGCCGAGGTCGCCGCCATGCTCGGCGAGGCCTGGCAGGTGGAAGATCTGCGCGCCCACCCGGGCCTGACACCGGCCGAGGAGACGGGCCTGACCTTTGAGGAGAACGCGGTCCTGAAAGCGCTCGGCGCCGCCGTGCCCGGGCTGCTGGTGCTCGCCGACGACTCCGGGCTTGAGGTCGATGCCCTCGGCGGCGCGCCCGGGGTGTGGTCGGCCCGCTATGCCGGGGAGGGCGCCAGCGACGCCGCCAACCGCGCCCGCCTGAAGGAGGAACTGCGGCTGATCGCGGAGGCACCGGGGCAGGCTTTTTCCGCGCGCTTCCGCTGCTGCCTGGCCCTCGTGCGCGACGGCCAGGTGCTGCATGTCAGCCATGGCGCGGTCGAGGGCTGCATCCTGCCGCAGGAACAGGGCGAGGGCGGCTTTGGCTATGACGCCCTGTTTGTGCCCGAGGGCTACGCGGACAGCTTTGGCGTGCTGCCGCCGGAGGTGAAAAACCAGCTCAGCCACCGCGCCCGCGCGCTGGAGGAGATGCGCGCCTGGCTGCAGGCGCACGCGGTCGAGTGACTCATTTCACCTCCCAGCCGACCGGCTGTGTCCAGGCCTGCTGCTTCTCGCCGGGGGCGATGGGATTGGTCATGACCTCGTCCGAACGGATGATGGCGCGCACGTAGAGTTCATCGCCCGTCAGGGTGTAGGAGGGCTCCAGGCTGGTGCTTGTGGCCAGCACCTCACCGACCTGCTCGCTGTGCTGGAAACGCACCGGATGGTTGTCGCCCGCCGGTGTCGGCACCTCCTTCACCGCGCGGTCGTAGCCCCTGCGCGTGCCGCGGAACTCGGTGACGTACTTCACGCCAGGCCGACCCTGAATCTTCAGGCTCAGCCGGCGACCGGCCTTGTCGAAGGCGACCTCGTCGAGCAGCACGCCGGTGCTGGCGTAAAAGTCGCCGCGCTGCATCGCCCGCACGAGTTCGTCGGCATCGAGTTTGGCCGCGCGCACCATGACCCAGCCGCGGCCGGGCGTGTTGGCGCCGCCGTGGTAGTGGTGGGAGTCGTCGGTGGCCATGCCGAAGAGCGGCGGCTGCTTGAGCTCGGCAAGGCGGATCGTGTTGGCGATGTCCCAGACGCGGCCGAGATGGGTGTCGGCACGGCCCTGCTCACCCTCGTTGTAGCAGGACGGATGGCCGTTGTAGACCTCGAAGTAGCGGTCCTCAATGACATGGGCGAGGTCCTCGGCGGTGAGCGCCCAGCGGAAGTTCGGGTGGTTGATGTGGGCGATCATCGGCCGGCCGCTGCGCACCGATTCGGCGGCGATGGCCTGCAGGTTGCGACGCATCGTCTCGCGGATCGACTCGACATCCTTGAGCGGTTCGATGACCTGCTGCGGATTGATCGCGTTGATGTGGATCGGCGCCTTGGCAAAGGAGGCGGTCACCTCCTCGGCCTGGACGAGCAGGAATTGGCCGGGTTGCTCGAGCTTGCCGCGAAAATCCGCCAGCGTCTTGAGCCGCACCTCGAGCTTGCCATCGGCGTTCGTGCGCGTCTCCAGCCAGCCGTCGCCGTAGCGGTCGCGGCATTTGTCGAGTACCTTGCGGCCCAGCGTGATGCGGCGCTTCTCGATCATTTCCTCCGTCACCCACTTGTCGCCGGCCTGCAGGGTGTTGTGGTCGGAGAGCGCCAGGAAGTCATAGCCCTGGTCCTTGTACCAGGCCGCGATCATCTCGGGGAAATCATTGCCGTCGCTCCACAGCGAGTGGGTGTGCGTGTTGCCTTTGAACCATTGCAGGTCCTGGGCGGGCAGGGAAACAGCGACGAAAAGAGGCAGAAACCATTTCATGAGTTTCCCTTGAACGCGCCGGCAGGCGGCGAACAATCACGCGCCCCATGATTGCCCCCCTCGACGCCGCCCTCGCCCACACCCGCGCGCACCTGCTGTCGCTGCGCACGGAGGCAGGCTGCTGGGAGGGGGAACTGTCGAGCAGCGCTCTGTCCACCGCCACGGCCATCGTCGCCCTGCACACCGTCGATCCCGGCCGCCATGCCGCCGCCATCACGGCCGGCGCCGCCTGGTTGGTGCAGCATCAAAATGCCGATGGTGGCTGGGGTGACACGACTCTCAGCAAAAGCAATCTCTCCACCACCCTGCTGGCCTGGAGCGCCCTGCACCGGGTGGCGCCGGAAACAAACGCCGCCCGTACCCGCGCGGAAGCCTGGATTCGCGAACGCACCGGCTCGCTGGAGCCGGCTGATGTGGCCCGCGCGGTGGTCGCCCGTTATGGCAAGGACAAGACCTTCTCGGTGCCCATCCTCATGCTCTGCGCCATCGGCGGCACGCTGGGGGAAGATCCCTGGCGCCAGGTCCTGCCGCTGCCGTTTGAACTCGCCGCGTTGCCGCGGGCCTGGTTCGGCGCCATCGGCCTGCCGGTGGTCAGCTACGCGCTGCCCGCGCTGATTGCCATCGGCCACGCCCGCTTCCATCACGCGCCGCCCGCCACTTGGAACCCGCTGCGCTGGCTGCGCGCCGCGCTCTGGCCGCGCATCTCGCCCATGCTGCTCAGCCTGCAGCCGTCGAGCGGCGGTTATCTCGAAGCCACCCCGCTGACCAGTTTCGTCACCATGGCGCTCGCCACGGCCGGCGAAAAGCACCATCCCTGCGTGGCGCCGGCGGTCGGGTTTCTCACCCGCTCGATGCAGGCCGACGGCAGCTGGCCGATCGACACCAACCTCGCCACCTGGGGCACGACCCTTGCGGTCAAGGCCCTCGGCGAAATCGAGCCGGCCACCGCCGACTGGCTGCTCGGCCAGCAATACCGCGAGGTGCATCCCTTCACCGGTGCCGCTCCCGGCGGCTGGGCCTGGACCGACCTGCCCGGCGGCGTGCCCGATGCCGACGACACCCCGGGCGTGCTGATTGCGTTGACGAAACCTGCCACCCACCGCCATACGCCTTCCCCTTCCCAGCAGCCCCACACGGCCGTTGCCGCGGGCATCACCTGGCTGCTCAACCTGCAGAACCGCGATGGCGGCATGCCGACTTTCTGCCGCGGCTGGGGGGCCCTGCCCTTTGACCGCAGCACACCCGAACTCACCGCCCATGCCCTGCTCGCCTGGCATCTCTGGCATGCCGACCTCGACGCGGCGCTGCGGGCGCGGGTTCGGGAGGGCACCGAGCGCGCCCTCGCCTACCTGCGCCGCGTCCGTCGTGCCGACGGCTCCTGGATCCCGCTCTGGTTTGGCAACGAGCACGCGCACGACGAGGAAAACCCGGTCTACGGCACCGCCCAGGTCACCGCCTTCCTCAGCCGGCAGCCCGAGCTTGCCGCCCAGGCCGCCGACCTGATCCGCAGCGGCGCGGCTTACCTGCGCGGCACACAGAAGGCCGACGGAAGCTGGGGCGGCGACGCCGGCGCACCGGCCAGCCTTGAGGAAACCGCGGTCGCCACCCACGCCCTCGCCCTGCAGGCCGACCCCCAGGCGCGGGCGGCCGCACGGCGCGGGGCCGACTGGCTCATCACCGCCACCGAGGGAGGCACTGTTTTTCCCGCCAGCCCCATCGGCCTGTACTTCGCCCGGCTCTGGTACCACGAAAAGCTCTACCCCATCGTCTTCACCCTCCAGGCCCTGCGCGCCGTTCGCGCCCTCGACTGAAGCTGCGCGGCAAACCTGCCTCAGCGATTGAGCCGCAACAGACGGAATGCCAATCGTTCAAGCCTCAAGATTTCGAAAATGCCTGGCATTCTGTGCATGCTTGGGCTCCCCCCAGACCGGCGGGCGTCGCTGCGCGACTCGGCGGCCCCCCGTGAGCCGGGGCTTGCGCCGTGCCGGGCGCTCCGGTAGAACAGGCACGCCATGAACACTCGTCGCTCCTTCCTGACTCAGCTCGCCGGTGCCGCCGCCGCCACGCCCCTGTTTGCCCGCGATTGGAGCGGTCAGGTGCCGGAGCGCTACCCGGATCCGGATGTGATTGCCCTGGAGCCGGAGTTCGCCCAGTACATCCAGGGCAATGCCCCCATCCGGCGCCTGCACATCGGCATGCTTTGGGCCGAGGGCCCGGCCTGGAATGGCAGCGGCCATTACCTCGTCTGGAGCGACATCCCCAACAACGCCCAGCTGCGCTACCTGCCCGAGGACGGCCATGTCTCGGTCATGCGCAACAACTCCGGCAACAGCAATGGCAACACCTTCGACAGCCATGGCCGGCAGATCAGCTTCGAGCACGCCAACCGCCGCGTCGTCCGCTACGAACTCGATGGCAAGGTCACGGTGCTCGCTGATAGCTTCGACGGCAAACCCCTCAACGCCCCCAACGATGGCGTCGTGCACCCCGACGGCAGCCTCTGGTTTACCGATCCCGGTTACGGCAGCATGATGGATTACGAGGGCAACAAGGGCGAGCTGCACCTCAAGGAAGCCGTCTATCGTGTCGATCCCTCCGGCAAGATCGAGAAGGTCACCGATGAACCCGTCAAACCCAACGGCCTGTGCTTCTCGCCCGATTACAAGAAGCTGTACGTGGTCGACACCGGCGCGCCGAAAAACATCCTCGTTTTCGACGTCGTCGACGGCGTGAAGCTCGGCAAGAGCCGGGTGTTCGCCGTGAACAAGGGCGTGCTGGCGGACAAGGCCGGCAAAGGCGGCTCCGACGGTGTCCGCTGTGACGTCGATGGCAACGTCTGGGCCAGTGCCGGCTGGGTGGGTGACGGCTATGACGGCGTGCACGTCTTCAGCCCCGAGGGCAAACTCATCGGCCACATCAAGCTGCCGGAGACCACCAGCAACCTCTGCTTTGGCGGCCCGAAGCGGAACCGTCTCTTCATCACCGCCAGCCAGAGCCTGTACTCGGTCTGGGTGAACACCCGCGGCGCCCACTTCTGCTGACGCATGTCCCTCGCCGACAAGCAGGCCGAGCTGATCGCCGACCTCAACCTGATCGAGGATCCGCAGGAACGCCTCGCGGCGCTGTCGTCCTATGTCGCCGCTGTGCACCTGCCCGAGGCCGAGCGCAACGATGCGCAGCTCGTGCCCGGCTGCGTGTCGCGAGTCTGGCTGGACAGCGCGCTGGTCGACGGCCGCGCGCGGCTGCGCTGCGCGGCGGATTCGCCCATGGTGGCCGGCCTGGCCGCGCTGCTCTGCCATCTCTACGACGGCGAAACGCCCGCCGAGATCGCCGCCGTCGAGCCCGAGCTCTGGCGTGGCTGCGGTTTCGACAAACGGCTGTCGCCCACCCGCCTCAACGGCCTGGCCTCGATGCGCACCCTGCTGCGCGATTGGGCCGCCCGGCAAATCCCGCTTGCCGCCGGGCCGCAATGATGCGACACCATCCTTCCCGCCCGCGCTCGTAGTTCAACGGATAGAATGGTGGTCTCCGAAGCCGCAGATTCAGGTTCGATTCCTGACGAGCGCACCACGGGCGGCTCGTGACACCCCCAGGCCCCCACGGTGCTGCGTGGCAGGCTGCCGTGACGACCCTCTGGAAGCCGCCCGCGCGGGCTTGCCCCGGAATGCCGTTGCAAAAGGCCGAAAATGCGGTTCCTGAGTGCGGCTTTCCGCCGTAAACACCCATCTCATGGACTGCAACACCTCCCCCCTCAGCGTCGGCGCCCAGGTGCCCGACTTCGACCTGGAAACCTACGAGCCTTCGCATGGCGACTTCGGCAAGTTCTCGCTCGCCGACACCAAACGCGACGGCAAGTGGACCGTGCTGGTCTTCTACCCGGCTGACTTCACCTTCGTCTGCCCGACCGAACTCGCCGACCTCGCCGCCGAGCAGGACCGCCTCGCCGCGCTCGGTGCGAAGGTCGTCGCCGTCTCGACCGACACCAAGTTCGCCCACATGGTCTGGCGCAACAGCGAGGGCCTGCTCAAGAACGTGCATTACACCCTGGCCGCCGACCCGACCGGCGCGGTCAGCCGCCTGTTTGGCGTCTATGACCCGGCCACCGGTCTCGCCCTGCGCGGCACCTTCATCCTCAACCCCGAGGGCCGCCTGGTCTCCTCGGAGGTGAACTTCTACAACGTCGGCCGCAACGCCGGTGAACTGGTGCGCAAGATGGAAGCCAATGTCCATCTCATGGCCAACCCGAGCGAGGCTTGCCCCGCCAAGTGGACCCCTGGTGCCAAGACCCTGCGCCCCGGCAAGGAGCTGGTCGGCAACGTTGCCGCCGCCATGGCCAACTGATCCGGATTGCCAACTCCCAGAGCCATGCGGATTCGCTCCGCATGGCTTTTTTTGCGTCGCCCTCGGGCGATGTGGCTGGCAGAAGAGCGCACGGCGCTCCGTTCTGTGAGGCATGAAAACCGTCGCCACCTTTCTTGCCCTTGTCCTGTGGGCCATTGCCGCCCGCGCGGACATCACCCCCGGCACGTTCGACCTGGCGTCGATCCGCGACACCACGACGCTGGAAACAAAGGTGATTCTGGACTGGCACCCGAATCCCAAGGATGCGTCGATCCGTCAGAAACTGGTCGAAATTACCGTCTGCGAGTGGTGGCCCGGCCTGAAGGTGCGCCTGCCGGTGACGCTGCTGGCGCCAGCCACCGGCGTTTGCACGAACGTGGTCCTCGAAAACACCGGCCTGCAGCTCAAGCCCGCCGCCGCCAACGGCGCGAAGCTGCGCCTGCTCAAGGAGCATGGCGTCGGCCTCGTCTTCATCGGCATGGCGCCGATCGACACCATGGAGCCGGTTGGGAAACTGCATCTCCAGATGCAGGAGCAGTTCATCCGGACCAAGAACACGCGCTACACGCCCGCCTGGATCTGGAGCATCAGCGACATGCGCGCATTGACCGCCGCCGTCGCCGAACGGGACGTGTTTCAGCCCCGCAAGGTGCTCGCCACCGGCGGCTCGAAGCGCGGCGTTGCCACCGCCGGCGCGGGCATCGCCGATGAGCGCATCACCGCCATCATGCCCGTGGTGGCCCCGGTGATCGAAAGCCCCGGCGGTCCCTATGTCGAGGGCATGATGCCGCCGGAGATCACCCGGATGAACGACGCCTTCATTGCCGCGATGACCGATCCGGTCGGCCGGGAGCGGCTGCTCGTCCGTCAGAAGGCGCGCTCCAGTGAGCGCATCACCCTGCAGAGGGCCCGCGCGGCCGGCTGGAGTGAGGCGGAGATCCGGACCGCCTGCACCGCCGCCTGGCAGACCTGCCGTACGACGGATCACCTCGAGGTGCTCCGGCAGCGCGGCACCGAGGTGTTCTACAACCAGGGCTCCAACGACACGGTCAGCCCCGGACTCGTTGAGCTGGGCCGTCTGTTTCCCCAACTGCCGGTCTACATCGTGCCCGGAGGTCAGCACGGTGGCGCGAAGGAGGCCGGGTTCGTCAAAGCCGTTAACGGACTGCCCGAGGTCGAGGAGAATCTCTACGCCTTTGCCACCCATCACTTCTTCGGCACGCGTCGCATGGTGGCTCCGCCGAGGGTGACCACCGAGTGGAACCCGAAAACGCAGCGCCTCCGCGTGACGGCCACCTTTCCCGACGGCAGTGAGCCGCAGGAGAACACGCTGTGGTGGTCCGTGAACCGTCACCCCGACTACACCATCCAGATGGAGTTCGATCCGTGGTCCTCGACGCCGATGCAGAAGACCGGCACCGCCACCTACAGCGGCGAGACCAGGGTGGAGGGCGAGGTGAAGACACTCAACCTCCTCACCGTGCATGCGCAGGACGAAAACGGTTCCACGCTGACGGTGTCGAGCCCGGAAATCCGCCTGCCTTAGGGGCAGGCAGCGCCCCCGTTGCCGAATCCGACAAAGATTCTGCCAGTGAAAACGTCTGGTTCGGCCGTTTGCAGGGGGTACACCCTGATGCACCCCGTCCGAACCGTCCTCCTGCCGGCCCTTGCCCTGGCCGGCCCGGCCCTTGCCGCCGAACGGCTGCAGTTCAACCGTGACATCCGTCCGATCCTCACGGAGAACTGTTACTACTGCCACGGACCCGATGCCAATCATCGCGAGGCCGGCCTGCGGCTCGATGTGCGCGAGGAGGCGCTGGAAGCCTTGGCACCCGGCCGGCCGGAGCGCAGCGAGGTGATGGCGCGCATCCTCACCGAGGATGCCGATGACCTCATGCCGCCGCCGGATTCGCACAAGAAGCTGACCCCGGCCGAGAAGGAGATCCTGCGCCGCTGGGTCGCCGAGGGCGCGGAATACCAGGGCCACTGGGCCTTCACCGCGCCGGTCCGCCCGGCTGTGCCCGACACGCTGGCGGGGGCACGCAATGCGGTCGACGCCTTCCTGCTCGCGCGTCTGCAGACGGAAAAGCTCGGGTTCTCCCCCCAGGCCGATCCGCGCACCCTGGCGCGCCGTCTGGCGCTCGACCTCACCGGCCTGCCGCCGTCGCCGGCCCTGGTCGAGGCCTTTGCCGCCGATCCCTCCGACCGCGCCTACGAGGTCCTGGTCGATCAGTTGCTGCAGTCACCGGCCTACGGCGAACACATGGCCGCGCAGTGGCTCGATTTCGCCCGTTACGCCGACAGTCACGGCTTTCAGACCGATTCCTCGCGCAGCATGTGGCCCTGGCGCGACTGGGTGATTCGCGCCTTCAACGACAACCTGCCGTTCGACCGCTTCACGGTCGAGCAGCTTGCCGGCGACCTGCTGCCGCAGCCGAGCCTCGACCAGGTCGTGGCCACCGGTTTCCACCGCAACCACCGCATCAACGGCGAGGGCGGCATCATCGACGAGGAATGGCGCCTCGAAAACATCATCGACCGGGTCGACACCACCGGCGCCACCTGGATGGGGCTGACGCTCGGCTGCGCGCGCTGCCACGACCACAAGTACGATCCGATCAGCCAGCGCGAGTTCTACCAGCTCTTCGCCTTCTTCAACAACATCGACGAGACCGGGGTCATCCGCGGCGCCTCAAACCGCACGGGCGGCAATCCGGATCCCTCGATCAAGGTGCCGGACGCGGAGCAGCAGAAGCAACTCGCCGTCCTGCAGGCCGCCGTGAAGACCGCCGAGGCGGCGGTGCGCGACGCCGAAGCCCAACTGCCGGCCCTGCTCGCCGCCTGGGAACCGGGCTTCCGGGACACCCTCGCGCAGAACCGGCCGCAGTGGCAGCCGCTGGCGGAGGAAAAGGTGCGCGCCACGAACGGCACGACCTTCACCCGCCTTGAGGACGGCAGCTGGCTGGCCGGCGGTCCGACCCCGGCCAAGGACACCTACGTGATCGAAGCGCCGCTCGCCGCCGGCACGCTCAGCGGCCTGCGCCTCGAGGTCCTCCCGGATCCGTCCCTGCCCGGCGGCAGTGTCGGTCGCCACAGCAACGGCAACTTCGTGCTCACCCGCGTCGAGGCCGAGATCCGTGCGCCCGGGCTGGCCCAACCGCAGCGACTCGTTTTCACCGAGGCCGAGGCGGCCTACTCGCAGAAGGGCTGGGGCATCGAGTCGCTCATCGCCGATGCCACCGCCCGCAAGGCCAAGCGCGCCGCGACGAAGGGCAAGAACCGCGGCAAGGGCTGGGCGGTCGACGGCAACACGCGCCGCGAGGCGAACCGCGCCATGCTGCTGACCGCGGAAGCAGTGTCGGTGCCGAAGGATGCGCGCCTGACCGTGCGCCTCGTCCACGACACCCTCGGCACCCACCAGATCGGCCGCTTCCGAATCGCCGTCAGCGCCGATGCGCCGGAAACCGTGACGCTCGCCGGCGATGGCGCCGCCCCGGCCGACATCCGCGCCCTGCTGGCGGTCGCGCCCGGTCAGCGCAACGCCCAACAACAAGCGCGATTGAAGGCCTTTTACCGCGCCGGCTTCGACAGTCCGGTGAAGCGTGCCGACGCCGCGCTGGCCATGGCCAAGCGTGAGCTGGCGGCGTTCGAGGACCAGCTGCCGAGTGTCATGGTCATGCGCGAGTTGCCCGCGCCGCGGCCGGCGCGCATCCTGCTGCGCGGCGAGTACGACAAGCCCGGCGACGAGGTGACGGCCGCCACGCCCGCCGTGCTGCCGCCGCTGCCCGAGGGCGCGCCGCGCAATCGGCTCACCTTCGCGCGCTGGCTGACCTCGCCCGAACATCCACTCACCGCCCGCGTCTGGGTCAACCGCCAGTGGGAGCGCTTTTTTGGCCGCGGCCTGGTGAAGTCGAGCGAGAACTTCGGCGTGCAATCGGATCCGCCCAGCCATCCGGAGTTGCTCGACTGGCTGGCCACCGAGTTCATGCAGGGCGGCTGGGACATGAAGCGGCTGCAGAAGCTGATCGTGATGAGTGCCGCCTACCGTCAGGATTCCGGCTTGCGCCACCTGCCCGCCGACTTCCTCGCCCGCGATCCGGAAAACCGCCTGCTGGCCCGCGCGCCGCGCCTGCGGCTGTCGGCCGAGGCGATCCGCGACCAGGCGCTTGCCGTCAGCGGCCTGCTCGATCCGCGCATCGGCGGCGCCAGCGTGCGGCCCTACATGCCCGAGGGCGTCTGGGACGAGACGAGCCGCTATGGCGACCTGCGCGGCTACAAGCCCGACCCGCAGGGCGGGCTGTACCGCCGCACCCTCTACACGATCTGGAAGCGCACCGCCGCACCGCCGACGATGCTGCTGTTTGACTCGCCCTCGCGCGAGACCTGCACGGTCAAGCGCTCGCGCACGAACACGCCGCTGCAGGCGTTGGCCCTGCTCAACGAGGTCACGTATTTCGAAGCCGCACGCGTGCTCGCCCAGCGCATGCTGCAGGAGGGCGGCGCCACGCCGGCGCAACGCATCGCCTGGGCCTTTGCCCGTGTCACCGGCCGGCCGCCGGAAGCGCGTGAGGCGGCCGTGCTCGCCGCCGGCCTGGAACGCCAACTCGCCCGCTTCCGCGCCGCGCCCGCCGAGGCCGAAGCCCTGCTCAACCACGGCCACGCGCCCCGCCCCGCCCAGCTCGACTCCGCCGAACTCGCCGCCCACACGGTCACCGCGAACGTGCTGCTCAACCTCGACGAGGTGGTGACGCGAAACTAGTGGAGAGTCGAGAGTAGAGAGTGGGGAACCGTGATGAAGCCCGAAAACTCTGAGAACAAAAAGCCGGTGCGCAAAAAGCTGGTGCGGAAGCACACGGAGCTGGAGGTGTATCAGCGCAGTTTTGCGGCGGCGATGCATCTGTTTCACCTGACCCAAAAGTTCCCGGCCGAGGAACGATACTCGCTCGCAGATCAGGTGCGCCGTTCTTCTCGCTCGGTGTCAGCCAACCTGGCCGAAGGCTGGCGAAAGCGGCGTTACCCGGCAGCCTTCGCCGCGAAACTCAGCGACTGTGAAGGCGAAGCTGCCGAAACCCAAACTTGGATCCAATTCGCTGTCGAATGTGGCTACCTCAAGACGGCCGAAGCTCGCCCACTCTACAAAGAATACGACGAGATCATCGCCATGCTCGTCACCATGAATCAAAACGCAGAGTCTTGGAAACCCTAACCCACGTTGCCCAGACTCGCTGCATACCAGCGTCTCCCCACTCTCCACTCTCCACTCCAATGGACCGCCGAACCTTCCTCACTCACAGTTCCACCGGCGTCGGTCTCGCCGCACTCGGCAGTTTGATCGACCCCGGCCTGACCCGCGCCGCCGGCAGCGTGCTGGCCGACTGGCCGCACCGGCCGATCAAGGCGAAGCGTGTCATCTACCTGTTCCAGTCGGGCGCGCCCTCGCAGATGGACCTGTTCGATCCGAAGCCGCAGATGGCGGCGCACTTCGGCAAGGACCTGCCGGAGTCGATCCGCAAGGGCCAGCGTCTCACCACGATGACCTCCGGGCAGAAGAACTTCCCGGTGGCGCCGAGCATGTTCAAGTTCGCCCAGCACGGCCAGAGCCGCGCCTGGATCAGCGAGCTGATGCCGCACCTCGGCTCGGTGGCCGACGAGCTCTGCTTCATCAAGTCGATGCACACCGACGCGATCAACCATGATCCGGCGATCACCTTCTTCCAGACCGGCCGCCAGCTCGCCGGCTTCCCGAGCATGGGCTCCTGGCTGAGCTACGGCCTCGGCAGCGCCAACCAGGATCTGCCGGCCTATGTCGTGCTGACCTCCTTCGGCAGCGGTCGCAAGGATGACCAGCCGCTGTACGACCGCCTCTGGGGCAGCGGCTTCCTGCCCACCCAGCACAGCGGCGTGAAATTCCGCAACACCGGCGATCCGGTGCTCTACCTGTCGAACCCCGCCGGCATGGACCGCGCCCTGCGCCGCGACACCCTCGACCAGCTCGGCGAACTCAACCGCCAGCGCCACGAGCAGATCGGCGATCCCGAGATCGAGGCGCGCATCGCCCAGTATGAAATGGCCTTCCGCATGCAGGCCAGCGTGCCGGACTTGACCGACCTGAAAAACGAGCCGCAGCACGTGCTCGATCTCTACGGCCCCGATGTGAACCGCCCCGGCAGCTACGCCGCCAACTGCCTGCTGGCGCGCCGTCTTGCCGAGCGCGATGTCCGCTTCATCCAGCTTTTCCACATGGGCTGGGATCACCACGGCGGCCTGCCGAACGCGATCCGCGGCCAGTGCCGCGACACCGACCAGCCCACCGCCGCCCTCATCAAGGATCTGAAACAACGCGGCCTGCTCGACGACACCCTCATTGTCTGGGGCGGCGAGTTTGGTCGCACGATCTACTCGCAGGGCACCCTCACCGAGACGAACTACGGTCGCGACCACCACCCGCGCTGCTTCACCGTCCTGCTCGCCGGCGGCGGCATCAAGCCGGGCTTCACGCTCGGCGAGACCGATGACTTCAGTTACAACATCGTCCGCGACCCGGTCAGCATCTACGACCTGCACGCGACGATGCTGCACCTGCTCGGCATCGATCACCACCGCCTCAGCTACAAGTTCCAGGGCCTCGACGCCCGTCTCACCGGGGTCGAGGGCGCCAAGGTCGTGCGCGCGGTGCTGGCCTGATGCTCACTTTTTCGCGCGTGCCGGCGGCGTCACGCTGACGCCGGCGGCCTCCATGACGAGGCGGTGGAAGGCGTCGCGCGGCTTGCCGCTGTCGGGCACCAGAACGTTCTGCACAAGATACACCGTGACCAGGCCGGTGGCCGGATCGATCCAGCCGTTGGTGGCGAACGCGCCGCCGTGGCCATGGCTGCCGACCGGCATCGACGCACAGACGCGCTGGGTCTCGGTGTTGTGCATCCAGCCGCAGGCGTAGTTGAGCTTTTTGCCGCCGGCCGTCACCGGCTCCAGCATGTCGCGCACCGCCTTCTCGCTGAGCAGGCGCTTGCCGCCGAGGACACCGCCCTGGGCGATCATCGAGTAAAAGTGGCCCATGTCGGCCGCTGTCGAAAACAGGCCGCCGGCCGGCTCCGTCATCCGGCGCACGCTGGCGTCGCTGGTGACAAAGGGATTGTAGCCGGGCACGAGCTCGCCGCTGTCCTCGTCGCGCTTGTAGGTCCGGGCGATGCGCGCGCGCAGGGCGTCGTCGGGATGGAAGGTCGTGTCGCGCATGCCCAGCGGCTCGAACAGGCGCGTGCGCAGGAAGTCCTCGTAGCGCTGGCCGCTGACGATCTCGAGGATGCGGCCGGCGACGGTGGGTCCGAAGCCGTACTCGTAGGCGCTGCCCGGCTGGAAGGCGAGCGGCGTCTTCAGCAGCGAGGCGACGTAGGCTTTCAGCGAGATTGCGCCATCGGTGGGCTTGCGCGGCGGGAAGGCGATGCCGGCGGTGTGCGACAGCAGCATGCGCAGGGTGATGGGTTTTTCCGGCGCGCCGCCGCCGGCGACCGTCACCTTGCCGAGCTCCGGCAGCCACTGCGAGGCGGGGGCGTCGAGCGAGAGCTTGCCCTCGTCGACCAGCAGCATGACCGCCGCGCCGTTGACCGACTTTGTCATCGAGGCGATCCAGAACAGCGCGTCCTTCGGCATCGGTCGGTTCTGCGCGAGGTCGGCGTGACCGACGGCCTCGTGATGCACGATCGTTTCGCCCTGCATGACCAGGGTCACGATGCCGGCGGCCTGGCGGGCGGCGACCGCCTGTTCCATGGCCGGACGGATGGCCGCGAGCTTGGCGGGATTCAGGTCCGCCCGGGCGGGCGCGAGGGCGAGCAGCAGGAAGAGCAGGGAGCGGTGGAGCATGGGGAAGGGGAACGCCGCGGAAAGGGCCGTTGTGGCAGGGGAGGAGGGAAAAGGGGAAAGGGAAAAGAAAGCGGCGGGGCGCAGGCGGGATCTTTCGGCAACAAAGGGCCGGTCAAGGCTGTTGGTTTGCCATGATCCCACGCCTTGTTTTTCTCTTCCTCGCCTGCCTCACGATCGCCAGCCCGGCCGCACCTCCGGCGGGGGAGCCGACGAATGCCGCCGAGGCCGCGGCGCAGAAGGCGCGCGCCGATGCCGAGCTCGACGCCAAGTACCAGGCCTGGGTGGCCAGCCTCAGCCCGGCGGCGCAGGCCTGGGAGAAGGTGCTGCAGGCTCAGCTCGGCAGCTTCTACCTGCCGCTGCACAAGAAGGACAAGGTGGCCGGTCGCTCCAACGCCTGGGACTTTGTGCAGGACGTGCCCGGCCTGCCGCGCGTGCTGCTCATCGGCGATTCCGTGTCGCGCGGCTACACCCAGGCCGTGCGCCAGGCGCTGGCCGGCAAGGCCAACATCCACCGCGCGCCGGCCAACTGCGGGCCCACCGCCAGCGGCCTCAAAAACCTCGAGGTCTGGCTCGGCGACGGCCGCTGGGATGTCATCCACTTCAACTTCGGCATTCATGATCGCAACACGCCGGTGCAGGACTATCTGGGCCGGCTGGAAACGATTGTGACGCGCCTAAAGGCCACCGGCGCGCGCCTGATCTGGGCCAGCACGACGCCGATCCCGGATGACCCGGCGAAAAGGCAGACAGCCGCCTCCATCGTCGAGCGCAACACCGCCGCCGCCGGCCTGATGGCCAAGCACGGCATCGCCATCAACGACCTCTTCACCGCCATCACCCCGCGCCTCGCCGAGCTGCAGAATCCGAACGACGTCCACTTCAACAACGCCGGCTATGATTTCCTCGGCGCCCGGGTCGCGGAGGCGGTGATCAAGAAATGACGAAGGGCAGGTATGCCGATGCAGTGGGGTTGGCCGTTCTGTTGGAGGGGTAGTGACTCCGCGACTGAGCCGGAGATCACGCTGGACCGCGCGCAGCGCCTTCGGAGTGCGGCGCCTCTGCGCCGCTCTGCCCCCTCGGCTGGCAAGGCCCCGCCGCCGTGCAAGAACACTGGACCTCGCCACCCCGGTCTGGCAGAGCTCCAGAGGACTGGAGCACTCCAGGGCCGCTGGCGCGGCGTACCGGGGTGACCTCGGCCCCTCTTTGTCTTGACGGGCATGCCTGTCTGCAAGAGCCTGTTCCCAACAAGGAGGTTCGGAACGCATCCGAGCCTGCAGGCATTCAGCGGGCCACCCACCATGAAAACCCTCCTCTCCGGATCGATCGCCCTGCTGCTGCTCCTGACAGGCTGCGGCAGGCAGGATGAGACACCTGTTTTTGCCGGTCGCGTCGAATTCTTTTATTATGCCGGCCCGAATGACGCGGTTTCCGGCTTCACCCGGTTCGACCAGGGTTTGCCCGGTACCTCCACCCGGGTGAAGGAGGATGTCCATGTCGAGGTGTGGCAGAACTGGGTGCGGGTCAAACTGCTGAATCGCCGCGACGAAGCCTACCTCGTGCCGCGCGAGCGTGTCCGCTCGATCGTCATCGGCACCCCGGAAGGCAATGCGTTGAATGTCCCTCAGTGATTTGGAAAGCAGGGGGCGATCCAAGGCTCGCACGGAGGGCACGGAGAAAACGAAGGTAAAACGAACGCAGGACGAAGGGAGCGCGGGCACTCCTGCCCGCCTTCTTCTGAACTGGCGGCGCAGCCGCGAAGACCCCACGGATGAAGCGGGCAAGAGTGCCCGCGCTCCTCTCTCGCGCTGTTGGCAGGCCAACGGCCGCTGGGTTGGCCCTTTTAAAAAGGGGTGACGTTGCCGTGGGCATCGAATAAACTTGGGACATGACGGTGCAGGATGTCCAAAGGCTGCCCATGGCGCAGAAGCTTCAGATCATGAAGGCGATCTGGGAGGACTTGCGCGGTCGATTTGATCAGCTCGAGCTTTCCCAGGAACAGAAGGATTTGCTCGATGATCGCCGCGCCAGGGTCCGCGATGGAACGTCGCGATTGGTGGACTGGGATGCGGTGAAATCGACCCTGGGGCGGACATGATCCACCTGCAGATATCCGAGGAGGTCTGCCAGGATCTGAACGAGGTGCTCACGGCGTTCCCAGATCGACGACGACGGCGCTGGTGGCGGGGGTGAGCCAGGCGTGCAGGCGGCCTTCCTGGCCGCCGGTGATGAGCCAGCCACCCTGCGGGGTGGTGGCGAGGCTGTTGAGGAAGTCGGTCGCGCCGGCGAGCTTTTTCACCTCCTTGCCGGTGCCGTCGAGCAGGCGCACCTTGGCGTCGCCGGAGCAGGTGGCGAGCAGGTCGCTGCCGCCGAGGTAGCGCACGGCGGTGACTTCCTTGTCCCAGCCGGCGAAGTTCTGCCGGCGCTCGCGCGTGGTCCAGTCCCAGACCTTGACGACTGCATCCGCGCCGGCGCTGGCGAGCAGACGGCCGTCGGCCCGCCAGGAGACGCCGAGCACATGGTGGGTGTGACCCTCGAACACCTGCACGACCTTGCCACTGGTGGCGTCGAGCACGCGCAGGGCCTTGTCGGCCCCGCCGCTGGCGAGGTGTTTGCCATCGGGGGAAAACTCGAGCGCCAAGACGCTGTCGAGATGCACCTCATCCCAGCGCGCGGTCAGCTGGCCATCGGCGGGATTCCAGACGGTGAGATCGCCGGAGCGCGAGGGTTCGCCGCTGCCGACCGCGAGGCGGCGGCCGTCGGGGCTGAAGGCGAGGGCGTTGACGCGGTCGGTGATCGGCGATTTGCCCTCGCCGCCGAGCACGCGCTCGAGGCGCCAGCCCGCGCGCGCCGGATCAGCCGCGGCGGCGGTGAGGCGCGGGCCGCGGCCATCGGGCCAGGCCAGCGACGGTTTCAGCCCGGCCGTCTGCACCGGCAGGCCGGTGGCCACCGCCCAGGTGCGCAGGGTGCCGCTGGCGTCGAGCGCGGCGAGCTGGCGGCCATCGGGGGCGAAGGCGAGGGCGTTGAGCGACTTCAACGCCCCGGCTTGCGCGGCGGTGGCCTGGGCGCGCGCGGCTTCGGCCGGGGCCTGGGCGGCCTTGCTCTGGTCGAGGCTGGCCTTGGCGGCCTCGGCGAGCTTTTGCGCCTCGGCCTTCATGCCGGTGACGAGTTCGATCTCGCGTTTGGCGTCGGCGACCGCGGCCTGCGCGCGTTTCAGGGCTTCGGCGGCGGTTTTCGCGGCTTCATCGGCCTTGGTGAGGGCGGCCCGGGCCTCCTCGAGCTTTTTCGCCTGGGCGGGATCGGGCTGGGCGGGCGGTGACGCCGGTTTTTCCAAGGCCTTGACGGCGGCCTCGGCCTGGTTCCGGGCGGTGGCCTTGGCTTCGGCGTCCTTCTGCTTGTCGGTCAGGGTTTTTGCCGCCGTGGCGGCGAGTTCCTGGCCCTTCTTCAGACGCGCGTCGAGGTCGGTCACCTCCTTGGCGGTTTTCTGGACGCGCTCGGTCCACCAGGCGGTTTCCAGGGCGGCGCGTTCGACGCCAAAGCCGGTCTCGGCGACCCGCCGTGCCGTGGCGGCATCGCCGCTGATCTCGCGCGCCAGCTTGCCGTCGCCGGTCTGCCAGAGCTTGAGCTTGCCATCGGCCCCGGCGGTGGCGAGCAGCTTGCCATCGGGACTGAGGGCAAAGGCGCTGCGGGCGGCGCCGTGGGCGATGCGGCGCAGCGGCTTGCCGGTTTTCGGATCGAGCAGGTGGACGCCGTCGGCTCCGTCGGCGGCGGCCTTGAAGGCGGCCGGTGATGCGGCTGGCGCGGCGGTGTCGCTCGCGCCGGCGGTGCGGCGCCAGAGTTTCACCTCGCGGAAGCTGCCGGTGGCGAGCAGCTGGCCATCGGGACTGAAGGCGAGTGCCGGCACGAGGTCGCGGTGGGCGACACCGGGTTTGGCATACAACCCGGCCTTGATGAGGGCGGGATCGGTGAGGCGGGTGACTAGGCTGCCGGTGGGCAGGTGGCGGATCGACACCTGATTGCCGCGCGCCTCGGCGGCGAACTGGCCGTCGGCGCTGACGGCGGTCGCATAGATCGGCGTGAAGCCGGCTGGCAGTGGTTCCCAGGCGATGACGCGTTCGGTCTTGCCCTGGTGATGGGCGCCTTCATCGAGCCACTGCTTGAGCAGGGCGAGCTGGCCACCGGTGAGCGGCACGGCACTGACCTTGTTGTTCTTCGGCGGCATCTCCGAATCCCACTCGCCGGCGGCGGCCTGGTAAATGAGGCTCTTGGCGCCGTCGCCACGCACCAGCCCGGGGCCGTTGTCGCCGCCCTTGAGCATGAGCTCGACGGTCTCCATGTTCAGCCCGCCCTTGGTGGTGGTCTTGTTGTGGCACGGCAGGCAGTTGTCCTTCAGCAGCGGCAGCAGCTGCTTTTCGTACTCGACCGTTGCCGCGGCGAGCGGCAGGGGAGCGAGCAGGACGGCCAGGGTGGGGAAGCGCTTCATGGAGTTCACTGGACGCGCAGGCGCACGGGGTTGGAATAGACGGCGAAGACCGCGTCCTTGGGCGGGTTTTTGGCGGCGAGATCCTTGGCGGCCTTGTCGGCAGCAGCCTTGGCCTTGTCGGCGGCGGCGAGCTGCTGTTGGGCGGTTTTCACTGCCGCTTCCGCGGCCGGGCGGGCGGCGGGATCGGTCGCCTTCGCCAGGGCGGCGCGCGCGGTTTCGAGCGCTTTCTTCGCCGCGGCCTGCTCGGCGGTCGCCTTCTGCGCGGCCTGTTCCGCGGCGGCGACCTGGGCCGCGTTGCGGCGCACGGGTTGTTTGGCCGGGCCCTGCAGCAGGAAGCCGTATTCGCCCGCGCTGAGACCGAGCGCCTTGGTGTCGAGCGTCAGCTTGCCGTCGCCGGCCTTGGCCGGGAGCGTCACGGTGGGGGCCTTGGCGGGATCGCCGAAACCAAGCACCTTCAGCGTCAGCGCCTCGGTGCAGCCGGCGTGGCGATGGGCCTTCACCGGAATTTCGATCTTGGCGCCAGCCTTGACCTCGACGCGGGCCGGCAGTTCCAGCCGCACCGGCGCCGGTTGATCGACCACCCCAACGACCGGCGCCCGTCCGGCGTAGACCGACAGGTTTTCGCGGTTGGTGTCGCGCACGACGGCGTTGAGGTGCAGCGAGCGCAGGGGCAGGGCGGGCACGACCGCGAGAGCCGGCGCGTCGGCCGCGGCTTGGAAGGCGAGCCAGGCGGTGCGCTGGCCCTTGCCGGCAAAACCACCCAAGTACCTCAGGCCGGCGGGCAGGCCGGTGCAGGTGAGTTCCAGCGGCGCGCTGGCAGCGTTGCGCAGCGGCAGGGCCACCTCGATGACGCCGATGCCACCGCGCCAGACGTTTGCCGAACCGATTTCATGCGGACCCGTGGCCGCCGCGCGCGGCAGGGTGGCGAGCATGGCGATCCCGCCCTCCGGGCCGGTCTGGTCGAGCGGACGGACGCGCAGGGTGAAGGGATGCCGGCGACCGTTGGCGGCATTGAGGGTGTCGCTGACGGAGAGGCGGAAGACGCCGTCGGCCTTGGCCTCAAAGCTGTAGCTGGGATCGAGCAGCGGCACGCGCGCGACGGCGGGCGCCGGCACCAGGCCCGGCCCATCGTTGACCTCGGCCTGGGCGGTCAGCGTTTCCGCACCGGCCGCGTCCTTTTTCAGGTTCTCGATGAGCAGCAGGGGATCGGTGGGGAAGCCGGCGAGCGCCGACTCGACTTCGATGGCAAAGCGGTCGCCCTTCTTGAAGCTCAGATCAAAGCGCCGCGCCGCGCCGTTCGCGGGGAACCAGCCGCCATGGCTCTGGCCGATCGCCAGCGGTGTGGCGGTTGCCGGCACGGGCTGGGCGGGATCCTCGGTTTCGTTGGGCAGCGTCAGCGGCGGCAGCGGACTGGCGGCGGCGAGCGCGGCCGCGGTTTCGCCGGTGACCCGCTCCAGGGGCGGGCCCTGGCGCACGCGCAGGCCGTCGATGACCTGACCGCCGGGCAGGTTCCAGCCGTAGACGCGGTCCTTGCCGGCCGCCCAGACCACGGCGCCGGAGGTCAGGCAGAGGCGGTAGCCGTAGAAGTCGCCGGTGCCGAACATGAGGTCGTGGATCTTCAGCCGGTGCCGACCATCAGCCGGCAGGGTGACATCAAGCAGGCCGTCGCGCAGGCGGGCGATCTCGCGGCCGTTGGCATCGTGCAGGGTGCCGCTGAGGCGGGTGCGCACGGCGAAGGCGGCGCCGTCGAAGACCGCGAGTTGGCGCTGGCCCTTCTTGCCGTCGAAGGCGAACTCGTGCGGCGCGCTGGTTTTGAAAACGCCGTGCACGGCGGCCTCGGCCGGGAGGGCCAGGGCGGTCTCGGGCGTGGTGTTGCTGCCGGGCGATTCCACCACGGCCTGCGGGCCGATCTGGAAGACGCGCGGGTTGGAGACGCCGAAGGTGCCGGTGACGCGCAGTTCGTAGGTGCCCGGGCGCAGGCCGGCGGGCAGGGCCAGGCTGAGCGTGTTCGCCACCGGCTGGCCCTTGGCGTTGAGCTTGGGTTTGGCCGGGATCACCGCGCCGGGATCGGGCGACAGCAGCACGCCCGACAAGCCGTCGAGATCGCTGCCCTTGACCGCGAGATCCACCGTGTCGCCGGGGCGACCGCCGAGCGGGTGCATGGAGGTGAGGACCGGCGTCGGAAAGGAGGTCTGGGCGAGGGCCAGGAGCGGGGTGAAAAGAACCAGCGGGAGCAGCTTCATGAGGGCACGGGATCGGGAAGGGGTCTTCAGCAGCAGGCCAGCCGGGCCGGCCTCAGGCGAGCGAGGGCAGGGCGGCCGCCCTGCGGACCAGCTCAGTGATTGAAGAGGAATTCCTTCGTGTTGAGAAGGGCCCAGAGGATGTCTTCAAAGGCCTCGCGACGCGCGGCCAGGCGGCCATCGCCGTCCTTGCCCTCGGTCTTGCGGCCGAGGTGGCCGAGCGCGAGCTGCAGCTCCTGCGGGTTCGGGTCGCGACTGAGGGCGATGTGGTAGAGGTCGCCGACCTTGTCGTCGTCCGGGCGCGGGTCCTTGGCGAGGCGCTCGGCGCGGCCGTCGGCGCGCGCGAGCTGGGTCTGGATCTCGGAGGCGTTGAGCAGGTGCAGGCTCTGCGCCAAGCTGGCCTCCTGGGTGCGCTCGCATTCGCAGGCCGAGGCGGAGTCGGGCCGGCCGAAGACGGTCAGGAAGTAGGTCGTCTGGTTGTAGCTGTTGTCGGGCAGGGCGACCGCGCGCGTGCCGGGCGCTTGACCGGCGAACTGGCTCTCGGCCGCGAGCAGGGTGTTGACGGCGTCGTAGAGCACCTCGGCGGTGAGGCGCTTCGGGTAGTAGCGGCTGAAGTTCTGGCGGTCCTTGGCGTTGTGCTCGTTCGGCACCGCGCTGAGCTGGTAGGTGGTCGAGGTGGTGATCGTGCGGATGAGCCGCTTCAGGTCGTAGCCGTGGGAGGTGAAATCCTCGGCGAGCGCACTCAGCAGCTCCGGGTTCACCGGCGGGTTCGTCTCGCGCATGTCGTCCTCGGGTTCGACGAGGCCGCGGTTGAAGAAGTGCTTCCAGTAACGGTTGACCAGGGTGTGGGCGAAGAAGGGGTTGTCCTTGGCGCTCATCCAGTCGGCCAGCGCCTGGCGCGGATCCTGTTCCGGCTTCAGTTCGAGGGTTTCCGCGCCGAGACGGGTCGGCTGCACCGGCAGCTTGGTGCGGATGTTGGTCATCTGGGCCGTGCCGCGCTTGTGATACACGAGTTCCTCATAGCGGTCGCCGGCGGGTTTGCGGGCGACGTTGGCGAAGAAGGCGGCGAGGCCGTAGTAGTCCTGCTGGCTCCACTTCTCGAAGGGGTGATGGTGGCACTGGGCGCACTGCATGCGGGTGCCGAGGAAGAGCTGGGCGACGTCCTCCATCTGCTGCTTGGGATCCTTGACCTGGCGGTACCAGGCGACCGGCGGATGCTGGTCGAGCGTGCCCGAGGCGGCGACGACCTGGCGGGCGAACTGGTCGAAGGGCAGGTTGTCGGCCATGGCGTCGCGGATCCAGGACCAGAACAGGTAGCTGCCGCGCGCGTAGAGGGGTTGGGTGCGCTGGTTGCGCAGCAGGGCGCTCCACTTGTTGGCGAAGTACTCGGCGTACTCCGCCGATTCCAGCAGGGCATCGACCTTGGCGGCGCGCTTGCCGGGGTCGCGCGCGGCGAGGAAGTCCTTCATTTCGGCGACGGTCGGCAGGCGGCCGGTGAGGTCGAGGGTGACGCGGCGCAGGAAGGTGGCCTCGTCGGCGATCGGCGAGGGCGGGATGCCGATGGTCTTCAGCTTGGCGAAGACATGGCGGTCGACGAAGTTCGACTCGGCCGGCAGCGACTCGACCGGCGCACCGAGCGGCACGGTGGCGCGGAAGGTGGCGACCTTGCCCTGGTAGCGGACCATGACGGCGACATCGCCGGGCAGGTCGAGCAGGCGCACCTCGCCGGTTTCGGTGGTCTCGGCCATCGCCTTTTCGTTCGCCTCGTAGAGCGCGCGGCGGGTGACGTCGCGGGTGGAGCCGTCGGTGTAGTGGGCGATCACCTTGAGCTGCTGTTTGGCCTTCAGCGGCAGCGTCAGGGCAGAGGGCTCGACGCTGATGCGCGCCATCTTCGGATCGTCGGGGCTGCCGTACGGCATGCCCTCGCGGATCCAGCGAACGAGGTCCTGGTAGTCCTCGGAGTTGGGATCGATTTTTTTGCCGCCGCCATGCGGCACCTGGGCGGCGCCCTTGGTGAGCAGCAGGCTCTGTTCGGGCGCGGCCGGGAAGACGCGGCGGCCGCGTGCCTCCTTGACGATGTGCTCGTAGTCCTCCTGCGGTTCAAAGCCGAGCAGGGAGAGCTTGAAACCGTTCTGGCCGCTGGCCTTGCCGTGGCAGCCGCCGCCGTTGCAGCCGCCCTTGGTGAGGATCGGCACGATGTCGTTGGCGAAGTTCAGACGGCGCGGCGCCTCCGCCGCCGGGGCGGACAGGGCGAGACCGGCGAGCAGGGCAAGGGGCAATCGGTGACGGATCATGACTGGCGGAAATTACGGGACGCGGCGGCGGGTTCTTGTCGGCCGCGCGGTCTCAAAGCAGCTCGGCCAGCGGCGCCGGTGTGCCATCGACGAGGTACTGCGGGCGACCGCTGAAGTCGTCGAGGGTGACCTTGGTGGTGTCGATGCCGAGGTGATGGTAGAGCGTCGCGAAGACCTCGCCGAAGGCGACCGGGCGGTCGATGGCCTCGCCGGCGACCTTGTCGGTCGCGCCGATGACCTGGCCGTGGCGGAAGGCGCCGCCGGCGAGCAGGGCGCAGGAGACGCGCGGCCAGTGGTCGCGGCCGCCCTGGGGATTGATGACCGGCGTGCGGCCGAACTCGCCCCAGACGACGACGGCGACGTCCTTTTCCAGGCCGCGCTCCTGGAGGTCGGTGAGCAGGGCGCTGAGGGCGCTGTCGAGCAGCGGCAGGTCCTCGCGCAGCTGGCCGAAGTTGTTGCTGTGGTAGTCCCAGCGACTGAAGCCGAGGGTGACGACGCGCGCGCCGGCCTCGACCAGGCGGCGGGCGGCGAGGAAGTGCTCGGTCAGGCGCGGGCCACCGTCGTCGCGGTTGCGGTTCTCGCCCTTGCCGTAGCGTTCGGCAATCCGCCGGTCCTCGCGTGTCAGGTCGAGGGCTTCGAGCAGTTTCGGGCTGGTCAGCACGCCGAGCGCCTGCTCGTTGAAGGCATCCATGCCGGCCATCAGGCCGCCGGCATCGAGGTCGCGGCGCAGCTGGTCAAAACTCTTCAGCAGGGTGGCGCGATCATGCAGGCGGTCGAGGCTCATGCCGTTGAGCTTCATGTCGGCCGTGCCGCCGCCGCGGTTGGCTTCAAAGGGCGCGTGGGCGACGCCGAGGAAGCCGGGCTCGCCGTTGCGCGCCCAGGGCATGTGCCCCATCTTCGGCGACAGGCCGACAAAGGGCGGCATGGCCGGATGCACCGGACCCTGCAGGCGCGAGACGACCGAACCGAAGGCGGGCCAGCCGCCGGGCGGTTGCTGGCGGCTGTTGCGGCCGGTCAGGCACTGGAAGGCGTCGTGGCTGGTGTCGCAGTCGGCCATCGAGCGGATGACCGTGCACCTGTCCATCTGGCGGGCGAGACGGGGCAGCAGCTCGCAGATCTGCAGGCCGTCGACATTGGTGCCGATCGGCTTGAACTCGCCGCGGATCTCCGAGGGCGCGTCGGGCTTGAGGTCGAAGATGTCCTGGTGCGAGGGGCCGCCCGGCAGGAAGACCATGATCACCGCCTTGTGGCCGGTCTTTTTGCCCTGGGCGGTCTCCGCACGCAGCAGGTCGGGCAGCGACAGCCCGCCCATGGCGAGACCGCCGATCTTGAGGAAGTCGCGCCGGCTGCGGCCGTCGCAGAAGCCGCGGTGCGCGGAGGTGGCGTTGAGGGTGAGCATGACGGAGTTCGGCACAATACGGGCACGCTGGCGCGGCTCTTGCCGGGGTTTGTGCAGGCGTGGTTAGACCAACCCGCGAATCGGGTCGCCCAGGTACAGCGGGTGCGGCCGGCCGGTGAAGTCGTGCCACATGATCTCGCGCGGCAGGCCGAGCGCCTCGTAGATCGTGGCGGCAAGGTTTTCCGGCGTCTGCGGGTCGCTGTCGGGATAGCCGCCGATCTTGTCGCTGCTGCCGATGACGCGACCGCCCTTCACGCCGCCGCCGGCGAGCAGCAGGCTCTGCACGTGGCCCCAGTGGTCGCGACCGGGCAGGGCGGTGGCGGAGATTTGCGAAATCTTCGGCGTGCGCCCGAACTCGCTGCCCATGACGACCAGCGTCTCGTCGAGCAGGCCGCTGGCCGCGAGATCCTCGAGCAGGGCACTGACGGCCTGGTCCATGGGTGGCAGCAGGTGATCCTTCAGGTTGCGCCAGGCGGCCTGGTGGGTGTCCCAGGTCTCGTTGTTGCCGAGGTTGACCTGGACGAGGCGGACACCGCTTTCGACGAGCCGGCGCGCCATGAGCAGCGACCAGCCAAAGCTGTGCCGGCCGTAGCGGTCGAGGGTGGCGGCCGGCAGTTGATCGAGACGGAAGGCGTCGTGCACGCGGCGGTTGCCGAGCAGCGACACGGCCGCCTCGCGGTAGGTGTCGAAGGCGGTGTCGCCGGCGAGTTCGGCGAGGTTCTCGGTCTGCGACTCCAGCGAGTTGCGCAGGGAAACGCGGTCGAGCACGCGGTCGAGGCTGAGGCCCTCCGGCAGCGCCAGGTGCGGGGCGCGGAAGGCCAGCGTCTCATCGGTCACGGCGCCCTGCTCATGGTGGAAGAGGTACTGCGGGTAGGCTCCGTAGTGGTTGGGATGGTAGGGCGCCATCTCCAGGAACCAGGGATCGTGCTGGGCGCCGAGCATGCCGCCGAACTGGCCGGCCAGGGTGCGGCCGGTGCGATGGACGATCTTGTCGGGCAGCACGATGGCCGGCGGCAGGTTGTCGGGACGCCGCGGCAGCAGGGCGGTGGCAAGCGCCGCCAAGCTCGGGTGATCGGATTTTTTCGGCCGGGTCGGATCGAAGCCGGGCGGCACGTCGCTGCGGCCGGTGAGCATGACGTGATGCCCCTGGGAATGCTCGCTGTGACCGTGGGTGAGCGAGCGCACGAGCGACCACTTTTCCGAAAGCCGGGCCAGGTGCGGCAGGTGCTCGCAGATGTGGGTGCCGGGCGTGCGGGTGCGGATCGGCTTGAACTCGCCGCGCACCTCCAGCGGCGCGTCCGGTTTCATGTCGAAGCTCTCGTGCTGGGCGAGGCCACCGGAGAGGAAGATGTAGATGACCGACTTCGCCCGCGGCGCCGGGGCGGCCGCGCCGGGGGCGGCGAGGGCGCGCAGGCCGGTCAGGTGGTTCATGCCGAGGCCGAGCAGGCCGACTGCGCCCGCCTGCAGCAGTTCGCGGCGGCGCAGGGGATGCGCGGGAGGCGGGAGAGCCATGGCGGGAATACGCGGATTGGGCGGGTGTTGTTTCCGCCCCGCGGCCAGCCGCGGCGCGGGCGGGTCAGACGAGCTCCGGCATGGCCTGCCAGCCGTCGACCAGGTACTGGGGACGGCCGGTGAGGTCGTTGACGGTGGTCTTGTGCGGATCAATGCCGAGGAACTGATACAGGCTGGCGAAGACCTCGCCGAAATGCACGGGGCGCTCGGTGGGCTCGCCGCCAAGGCGGTCGGTGGCGCCGATGACCTGGCCGGTGCGGAAGCCGCCCCCGGCGAGCAGGGCACCGCCGACGCGCGGCCAGTGGTCGCGGCCGCCCTGGGCATTGACGGTGGGCGTGCGGCCGAATTCACCCCAGGCGACGACGGCGACGTCCTTGTCGAGGCCGCGGTCGTGCAGGTCCTGGACGAGGGCGCTCATGCCCTGGTCAAACAGCGGCAGGTGGCGAAGCAACTGCGGGTAGTTGTTGTCGTGGAAGTCCCAGCGGCCGAAATTGAGGGTGACCACGCGCGCGCCGGCCTCGACGAGGCGGCGGGCCATGAGGAAGTGCTCGAGGTTGAGCGGGGCGCCGTCGCCGTAGTTTTTCGTCTCTCCCTTGCCGTAGCGTTCACGGGTTTTCGGCGACTCCTTTTCCAGGTCGAGCGCGTCGAGCAGGCGGCTGGAGGTGAGCACGTTGAAGGCCTGCTGGTTGAAGGCGTCCATGCTCTCGACCAGGCCGCTGTGGTCGACATCGCGGCGGAAGCGGTCGAAGCCGTCGAGCAGGGCGCGGCGGTCGTTCAGTCGCGCCACCGAGACGTTGTTGAGCTTGAGATCCTCGACGCCGGCACCGTTCGGGCGGAAGGCGGAGTGGGCCGGGCCCATGTAGCCGGGGTGACCGGGCGAGCCATAGGGCGGGTGGCCGGCCTTGGGCGCCAGACCGACAAAGGCCGGGATGGCGGGATCGGCCTGTCCCTGAAGGGCGGAGACCACGGCGCCAAGCGAGGGGTGATCGGACTGCGCACCGGTGGGCGCGGCACCGCCGGCGGGGTTGGGAGCGCGACCGGTGTAGCAGATGAAGGAATCGTGGGCGCCGGTGGGTGAACCCCAGACGCTGCGGATGGGCACCAGCTTGTCCATCATCTTCGCCAGCCGTGGCGCGTGCTCGGAAATCTGGATGCCGGGAACGTTGGTCGAGATCGGCTTGTAGGGACCACGGATTTCCAGCGGCGCGTCCATCTTCAGGTCCCACATGTCCTGATGCGGCGGCGCGCCACACAGGTAGATCATGATGATCGACTTGAAACTGCGGCCGGTGCGCGCCTCGGCCTCGGCCTTGAGCAGGTCGGGCAGGCTCAGTCCGCCCATGGCAAGGCCGCCGACGCGCAGGAAGTCGCGCCGCGACACGCCGTCGCAGAATCTGCCGGAGGATTGGCCGGAAAAGGTGAGCATTGAGCCAGCCTTACGGGCGCCGGCAGGGCGGATTATCAGGAGAGGGCATTTTTTTGCGCCGGATGGCCGCCTTGAGCGGGCAATTTCAGGGCGATTTTTTTGCAGGAATCGGTCGGCGAATCCGGTATGATAAGTCGGATGCCGCGCCATGCTAAGACTTTCGCGGACCTGAGCCGCGAGTGAAAATTAAAAACATCAATGGTTGCCTCCCTCGGACCTGCCACTGCCCAAGCTGGCTGGAGCACTGGCGACGCTTCGGCGGCGGCGGCGCCTCGTTTTGTCCGGTGGCCGGTTGCATTGAGGCCTGCACCGTCGGCGTGCATGTGCAGAAGGAGGGCGACCCGAAAAAGACCTGGTACATCGTGCCGTTGTGCGCCCGGCACGAATTGAATCCCGGGCCGCTCGACATCCTGTCGTTCACCTGCCTGGTGCCGGCCGACCTGTCGCTGACCTGCGGCCAGGACTGACGACGGGATTTTCCATCGCCCGTGCACGAAGCTGCAACGAGAGCGAACGTTATGTGCGTCTGCCTGCATGAGTGTCGCGGCTCCCCGAAACTTGCTCATTCCCCTCTGTCTGCTGGCCGGCTCCCTGCCGGCCGCCGAACCCGTGGTCTTCAGTCGCGACGTCCTGCCGCTGCTGTCCGACAACTGCCTGAGCTGCCACGGTCCCGATGAGGCGCATCGCAAGGCGGACCTGCGGCTCGACACCCGCGAGGGGGCGCTGGCGGTGCTCAAGCCCGGCCAACCGGAGGCCAGCGAGCTGTTGGCGCGCCTGGTGACGGATGATCCGGACGAACTCATGCCGCCGCCGAAGTCGCACAAGCCGCGGCTGAAACCGGAGCAGATCGATCTTGTGCGGCGCTGGATTGCCGAGGGTGCCCCCTGGGGCCGGCACTGGGCCTTCGAGGTGCCGGTCAAGTTGCCGGTGGCCGAGCATCCGGTCGATCACTGGGTGCGCACCCGCCTGCAGCGGGAGGGGCACGATTTGGCGCCGCCCGCGCCGGCGCCCACCCTGCTGCGCCGGCTCAGTTTCGATCTCACCGGTCTGCCGCCCGATCCCGCCCTCGCCGGCCGGTCCTACGAGGCGGCGGTCGACGCCCTGCTCGCCTCGCCGCACTTCGGTGAGCGCCTGGCCATGTGGTGGCTGGATGCCGCCCGCTATGCCGACACCGACGGCTTTCAGTCGGATGCCACCCGCACCAACTGGCCGTGGCGCGACTGGGTGGTCAACGCCTTCAACGCCAACCTGCCCTTCGATCGCTTCACGCTCGAGCAGTTTGCCGGCGACCTGCTGCCCGGGGCCACGCCGGAGCAGGTTTTGGCGACCTGCTTTCACCGCAACCACATGACCAACGGCGAGGGTGGCCGCGACCCGGAGGAGTCGCGCATCGACTACGTCAACGACCGCGTCAACACGGTGGGCACGGTCTGGCTCGGCCTGACCCTCGGCTGCGCCCAGTGCCACACCCACAAGTTCGATCCCATCCCGCACCGCGATTACTACCGCCTCGGCGCCTTTTTCAACAGCATCGACGAGGACGGCAAGGCCGGCACCGGGGCGAAACCCTTCCTCGCCTACACCTCGCCGGCCGGACCGCGCGCGGTCGCCGAGGCGCGCCTGCTCGCCGACCAGCGTCGTCCCGCCGAGGCGGCGGCGAAGGCGGCGGCGGAACCGGCCTTTGCCGCCTGGTTGCAGGCACAGCGGTCCCGCCCCGCGACTCCGGCCTGGACCCGGCTGGACGCCGTCGAAGCCTGGACCGCCAGGGGCACCCTGCTGCAGCGCCAGGACGACGGCAGCCTGCTCGCCTCGGGGCCGAACCCGCGCCAGGACGACTACCTCGTTGCCGTGCGCCCGCCCTTGGCGCGTGTCACTGGCCTGAAGCTGGAGGTGTTGCCCTCGGCCCAGGCGGCGGGCGAACGCCTCGCACGCGGCCGATCGGGCGAGTTCATTCTGACCGATGTGAAGGCGCGGGTGCGCCGCCGCGGCAGCAGCCAGGTGCGCGACCTCGGTTTTAGCGCTGCCGTGGCCGACGCGGAAAAGTCGCAGAAGGCCGCCGCGCGCGAGTACGGCAGCATCCAGGGCGTGCTTGACGACGATCCGCGCAACGGTTGGACGACCGAGGGCCACGATCCCACCCAGCCGCGCACGGCGCTGCTGGCCTTGAGCGAGCCGCTGCAGTTGGAAGAGGGGGAGGAACTCGTCCTGGAACTGCAGCACCGCTCGACCACCGGCGATGCCAATCTCGGCCGTTTCCGATGGTCGGCCACCGATCAGGCCGGGCCGGTGGTGCGCACCGTGGGGCCAGCGCCGCTCGAGGAACTGGCCGCGCTGCAACTGGCATCGCAGGCACCCGTGCCGGCAGCACTGCGCGCGCGTTTGTTCGAGCAGTTCCTCGCCGATCACGCGCCCTACCAGGAGGCGCGCGCCGCGCGCGAGCGCGCCGACCGCCAGCTCGCCGAAGCGGAGAAGGCGGCGGGCAAACTCAACGTCATGGTGCTGAAGCAGCGCGCCGAGCCGCGAGCCACCCATGTCCTGCTGCGCGGGGTCTGGGACAAGAAGGGCGAAACGGTGACGCCGGGCGTGCCGGAAGCCGTGGCCCCGTGGCCGGCGGACCTGCCCGCCGACCGACTCGGCCTGGCGCGCTGGCTGACTGCGCGCGACAACCCGCTCACCGCCCGTGTGGTCGTCAACCAGCTCTGGCAGCTGCTGTTCGGGGCCGGGCTCGTGCGCACGCCGGATGATTTTGGCCTGCAGGGCGAGCGACCGACCCATCCGGAGTTGCTCGACTGGCTGGCGGTCGAGTTCATCGACAGCGGCTGGGATGTGAAGCGCCTGCTCCGCCTCATCGTCACCAGCCAGACCTACCGCCAGGATTCGGCGCGCCGGCCGGGGCTCGACGATCCCGACAACCGCCTGCTGGCCCGCGGCGCGCGCTTTCGCCTGCCGGCCTGGATGATCCGCGACGGCGCCCTGGCCGCCGCCGGCCTGCTGAATCCGGCGGTCGGCGGTCCGCCGGTGCGACCCTACCAGCCCGAGGGCGTCTGGGAGGAGATCTTCATGGGTCGCTTCACCTATGAGCCGAGCGAGGGCGCCGCGCAGTTCCGGCGCACGCTCTACGCCTTTTGGCGGCGCAGCAGCGCGCCGACCTTTCTCTTCGACAGCGCCCAGCGCCGGGTCTGCGAGGTCGCCGTGGCGCGCACCAACACGCCGCTGCAGGCGCTGACCCTGCTCAATGACGGCACCCTGCGCGAGGCTGCCCAGGTGCTGGCGGCGCAGGCGCAAAAGGCCACGCCAGACACGGCCGGCCGACTCGATTTCCTCGCCCGCCGCATTCTTTCGCGCGCGCCGGAGAGCGAAGAGCGCGCCGTGCTCGAACGCGAGTTCACGCGCGCCCTGCAGCACTATCAGCAGCACCCGCAGGATGCCGCGCAGCTGCTCCGCCATGGGCAGTCGCCACCGAAGCCCGAGGCCGAACTCGCCGCCCTCAGCCTGGCCGCCGGCCTGCTTTTCAACCTCGATGAAGCCATCACCCATGAATGAGGCCGCCCTCGACGTGACCCGCCGCTACTTCCTCGGCCGCTGCACCGGGCTGCCCTTTGGCGCGCTCGCCCTGGCCGGCCTGCTCGGTCGCGAGGCGCGCGCCGCCGGATTGCCCGGACTGCCGCACGCGGCGCCGAAGGCGAAGCGCGTCATCTTCCTCACCCAGTCCGGCGGTCCGTCGCAGCTTGAGCTCTTCGATCCCAAGCCCGGTTTGCGCAAGTGGGCCGGCACGGAGCTGCCGGCCTCCGTGCGCCAGGGCCAGCGCCTGACGACGATGACGGCGAACCAGAAGCAGCTCATCCTGCCCGGCATCACGCGCTTCGCGAAATACGGCCAGAGCGGTGCCGAACTCGGCGAATGGCTGCCTCACCTCGGCACGGTGGCCGACGACCTCTGCTTCATCCGGTCGATGCACACCGACCAGATCAATCACGCGCCGGCGATGACCCAGTTTCTCACCGGCCACCAGCTGCCCGGGCGGCCCAGCCTCGGCGCCTGGGTCAGCTACGGCCTCGGCAGCCCGAACCGCAACCTGCCCGACTTCCTCGTGCTCATCTCGCGCATGCAGCGGCCGAGCGATCAGCCGCTCTACGACCACTACTGGGGCAGCGGCTTCCTGCCCTCGCGCTACCAGGGCGTCAAGCTGCGCAGCGCGCGTGATCCGGTGCTGTACCTGAACGATCCCGAGGGCCTGCCGCGCGAGCTGCGCCGCGGCCAGCTCGACGGTCTCGCCGAACTCAACCAGCGGCGCCACGAGCAGACCGGCGATCCGGAAATCCTGACCCGCATTCGCCAGTATGAAATGGCCTACCGCATGCAGGCCAGCGTGCCCGAGCTGACCGACCTTAGCGACGAACCCGAGCAGGTGTTTGAGATGTACGGCCCGGATTCCCGGCGGCCGGGCAGTTACGCGGCCAACTGCATCCTTGCCCGTCGCCTCGCCGAGCGCGGCGTGCCCTTCATCCAGCTCTTCCATCCCGACTGGGATCACCACAGCCGGCTGCCGAGCTGGTGCGTCGCCCGCTGCCGCGACACCGACCAGCCCAGCGCGGCGCTGATCAAGGACCTCAAGCAGCGCGGCCTGCTCGACGACACCCTGGTGGTCTGGGGCGGCGAGTTCGGTCGCGGCGTCGCCGGCCAGGGCAAATGGGACAGCCCCGAGGCCGGGCGCGACCATCACCCGCGCTGCTTCACGATCTGGATGGCCGGCGGCGGCATCCGCCCGGGCACGACCTACGGCGCCACCGACGAGTTCAGCTACAACATCGCCGAGAACCCCGTCCACGTCCGCGACCTGCACGCCACGATCCTGCACCAGCTCGGCATCGACCACGAGCGCTTCACCTACCGCAGCCAGGGCCTCGACTTCCGCCTCACCGGCGTCGAGCCAGCCCAGGTCGTGCAGGGGATTCTGGGGTGAGCTGCAAGTGCCGGAGACAGGACTCGAACCTGCACTGGTTGCCCAACCAGATCCTAAGTCTGGCGCGTCTACCAATTCCGCCACTCCGGCGTGCTGGGGTGGAATGAATAATCTCCGCCCGACGGAGCGGGACCGCAAATGCTTTCAGGGGCGGCGGGCGGCGGCGAGGCAGCGTTGGGCGAGCCAGCCGGTGAGCAAAACGGTGACCAGCGGCAGCAGGCCAATCTTGAGGTTGTCGCCAATCCACGGCAGCCAGCCGTCGCGACTGCGCGTCAGGCCGCTGAAGTACTTCAAACCAAACACCCAGCCGCCGTGCAGGCCGGCGCTGGCCCAGAGGGCACCGGTGTGCAGGCGCACGCGTGCCAGCACCCAGCCGACGGCGAACAGCGTGGAGAATTCGGCGAGCAGGAAATCGGTGTCGCCAAAGCCGCGGCCGATCTGGCCGAGCACGGCGAAGCCGCTGGCCCAGGTGACATCGGCGTCGGCGATTTCCCAGCCCTGCGGCGGTTTCAGGAAGTGGACGAGGGCGAAGATGAAGGTCGTCCAAAAGACGGCCGGACCCGCGCGCAGGCTGCGCAGCAGGACGCCGAGCAACAGGCCGCGGAAAAAGATTTCCTCGACGAAACCGGCGCCGAGGGCGGCGGTGATCGGGGCGCCGAGGTCGGTCCAGCGCGGTTCGACCCGCAGGTAATGCGAGCCGAGGCCGACAAAGCCGAGGCCGAGCAGGAGCAGCAGGCCGGCGGCGAGGCCGAAGCCGGTGCCCCACTGGCGCAGGCCGCTGTCCCAGGGTTTCCAGGCGGGCAGCAGGCTGCGGTCGACCCGCAGGGCGCGCAGCAGGGGCACGATGAAGATCAGGGCACAGACCAGGACGGCGCGGTTGAAGTAGCGCGGGAAGTGGGCGCGCGCGGCGGTGTCGGCCAGCCAGTCGGCCGGGCCGAACCCGGCCAGGCCGGAGCCGGGCAGCCAGGCGGCGAAGCCCTTGCCGAGCTGGAAAATCGCCGGGGCCAGCAGGGCGCCGCCGACCATCACCGCGAGCAGGTAGAGCAGCAGCCGGGGCAGGGCGGCGGCGGGCGGCGGCGAGGTGATGGCTTGCATGGGGCGGATTCTACCGCATTCTGGCGTCTCTCAATGACCAAAAACCAGATCCACGAATGGCATGACCGCCTGGAGGACGGCCGCCGGCGCTATGTCCGCGGCTATTGGAACTCACGCGAGTGGACCTTCCGGGTGCTGCTGCCGGAGAGCGAGGACTGGGAGCTCGTGGAGAAACCCGATGTCGAGCTGTGGCTGGCCCTGCGCGACGTGCTGTTCCGCAAGTACCAGCGCAAGCGCCTGCCCTTCAAGCACCTCGCTTCGGTGGACGCGGTCCTTGAGGAGATGGGCGTCAAGCCGGAGCCGGCGGAGTGAATCAGCGCCAGGCGGCGAGCAGGCCGGCGGCCTTGTGCTGGGTTTCCTCCCACTCCTGGTCGGGATCGCTGTCGGCGACAATGCCCGAGCCGGCATGAAAGTGGAGGCGCTCGCCCTGCTGCACTGCGGTGCGGATGGCGATGTTCCAGCGGCTCTCGCCGTTGAAGCCAAAGCCGCCGATGGCGCCGGTGTACAGCCCGCGCGGGTGGGGTTCCAGCTCGCGGATGATTTCCAGGGCGCGTTTTTTCGGCGCGCCGGTGATGCTGCCGCCGGGGAAGCAGGCGCGGAAGGCGGCGGCATGGCTGAGGCCCGGCCGCAGGGTGCCGGTGACGGTGGACACCAGATGAAAGACCTGGGCGAAACTTTCCACCTTCCACAGCTCGGGCACGCGCACGCTGCCGAACTCGCAGACCTGACCGAGGTCATTGCGTTCGAGGTCGGTGATCATGAGCAATTCGGCACGCTCCTTTTCCGAGGCGGGCAGGTCGGCCTTGGAACGGGCGTCGCGCTCAGGATCGGCGGGAAAACGCGGGCGGGTGCCCTTGATCGGACGGGTGGTGATGGCGCGGTCGCGCAAGTCGAGGAAGAGTTCGGGCGAGGCTGAGAGCACGCGGGTGCCGGCGAGATCGAGGAAGGCGGCGTGCGGGGCGGGGGAGACCTCGCGCAGGCGCAGGTAGGCCGCGAGCGCGTCGGCCTGCGCCGGCCAGTCGGCCTGCCAAGGGTGCGAGAGGTTCACCTGATAGATGTCGCCGGCGGCGATGTAGGCCTGGGCGCGGCGTACCTGGTTGACAAAGGCCTCACGCGGCACCTGTGGGGTGAAGGCCAGGGACGGCGCTGCGCCGGCCGGCGGGTCCTGGCTGGGCAGCTGCGCCAAAAGTCCGGCCGGATCGAACCAATGGCCGTGGTCGTGGTCATAGACGAGCGCCTGAGGATAAATCCCGAGAACAAAATGCCCGTCGAACCCCACCCAGCCCAACAGGCCGCCACTGCCGCCCTGCGCAAGGCCGTCGGCGAGCGCCGCCTCCACCTGCGTCCAGTCGTGGTCCAGATGGCCGTGCAGCACGGTCTGCGGTCGCCAGGCCAGCCAGGAGCGGGCCCCCGGCCCGGCCAAGGCGCTGTCGAGCCAGACCAAACCGGGTTGACCGGCCAGGCGCCGGGCCAGTCCAACCGGCTCCGGCGGGGCGCCGATTTTTTCGGCGACCGCATCGAAGGAAGATGGCTGGAGCGTTGACACTGGGGGGCGCAAACCGTACCATACGATTTTCCTGCGGCAATCGGCATGGCTCAAGCAACGCCCATCCTTCGCGCTGAACGGGGCCGTGTCCTTGCCACGGCCGGTGCCTTCCTGTGCCTGCTGGCCCTGGTCCAGCTCGGACTCTTTGCCCGCGCGCTCTGGCGGGCGGCGGCCAAGCCCGAGCCAGCCGGGGTTGCCAGCACCGCCACGCCTCCGGCGGAGCCTGTCGCCGTCACGGCCGCGCCGGTTCCGCCTGCCGTGACCCCCGTTCCGGCCCCCATGGCCAAGACCTGGATGAGCCCGCCCGCGCCGGGGCAACTGGCTGCGCCCGGCAGCGCACCCGTCGCCGGCGCACCGACCGGGTTTGCGCCGCCGCCGATTGGCAGCCTTGCCCTGCCGGGCGCAGCCGCCCCGAACGCCGTTCCGGCTCCGGCATCTCCGATGGCTCGACCGGCCACTGCCCCCGTGCCGGAGCCGGCTTCCGGCTCGGCCCCGTCTCCGCTTCCCGCCGCGAATCCCGCCGATCCAGCGGCGACCATGACTTTGCCGGAGCTGCTCGATCTGGCCAAGCAGGTGCGCGGGCTGGGCGACATGCAGGGGGCGCTTGAGGTGCTGCGCCGTGCCGACCTGCGCTTTCCCGCCCAGCCCGAGGTGCTGACCGAGATGGCTTTGTGCTATGAGCAGATGGGCTTGAACGACAAGGCCGCCGGCCTCTGGCGCCAGCTCAGCGCCCAGGATCCGAATCGGGCCGGCGGGTTTCGTGACCTTGCCCAGCGCCGGCTCCATGCGCCGTCCGCGGGACAGCCCACTCCCGAAGGGGCTCAGGTACTGGCCCTCGGCGCTTGCCGGGCGCAGCGCGATGACGGTGCGGTCAATGGCGAAAAAGTGGTGTTGCGCATTCCCATCCTTCGCCAAGGCAACACCCAGGTGGACCCGGCGCAGGTGGACATCGACGTGTACTTCTTCGATCGCGTCAACGGCCAGCAGGTCGCCCAGACCATTGCCGACGAGCCGCCCTCGGCCTGGACCGCGCCGCCGGTGGACTGGGGCGGCATCGGCGAGGAGCCGCTCGATGTGACCTATTTTTTGCCGACCCTGACACCGGGGGAGGTCGCCGCCCATGGCCGGCGCGCCTACCACGGCTACGTCGTGCGTCTCTATTATCAAAACAAACTCCAGGATGTCGCCGCTGAACCGCGCGACCTCCTTGACTTCGGCTTGCCGACGTCCCGGCCTGAGGCGGACGCCACGCATCCGTTGCTGCCCCCGGTGGCCCGCTGACGGCGGCCGCCCCTGAACCGATGACCCTGCTTTTTCTCGATTCCAACGCCGCCACCCGCGGCCCCCGCACGGAGGCCCTCAAGGCCCATCCCGGCTGGATGGTCAAGTCCGTGCCCAACCTCGCCGAGGCCTATGCCTGGCTCGACAGCGCCGATCATCTCGACCTGCTGATCACCGAGGCGATCATCGATGCCCACAGCACGGGCTTTGCCCTGCGCGACCGTGCGCTCGCCAAGTTCCCCGGCCTGCGCGTGCTCTTCACCACCCGCTACGACCTGACCGGTTTCGAGGAGCAGGTGGGCGGCTGGCCGGTGCTCGCCGATCCGCCCTACACGACCGAAAAGCTGGTGCAGAAGGCGCGTGCCGCCCTGGCCGCGCCGGCCCCGGTTTCCGGCCTGCCGCCGCCGACCCTGTCGCCCGGCGCCCTCATCGGCCAGTACCAGATCTTGGAGCGACTGACCGTCGAGCCGGAGTCGGAGACCTACCGCGCCCTGCAGGTCGCCGTGCAACGGCCGGTGGCGCTTGTGCTGCTGCGACCGGAACTCGTCAGCCAGCCCGAGTCTCTGGAGGCCTTCAAGGCGCGCGAGCGTTTGAAGGCCTCCATCTCGCATCCGCGCATCGCACCGCTTTACGAGGCGGGGCGGGTCAACGACCTGGTGTTTTACACCCGCGAGATGCCGCGCGGGCGCAGCCTCGAAGAGTTGCTCGCCGCCGGTGAAACCTTCACCGAGCGCAAGGTCGCGGAACTGCTGTTCGGCGTTGCTGAGGCCATGCAGTACGGCGTCGAACGCGGTGGCTACCACCGTCGTTTGGCGGCACGCGACATCTTTGTCGATGGCGAAAATCAGGCGAGCATTGTGAATCTGTTCCGTCCCGGCGAGGGCCGTGTCCGCGACCCTCGCGAGGAAGTGCGCGCGCTGCTGGAAGTGGTGATGCCGCTGGCTGCCGAGGGCAAGGCGCGCGGACTGGTCAGCGGCCTGCTCGCGGGCCGGCACGACTGGGTCGGCCTGCTCGAGGAACTTGACGAGGTGCGCGAGGCGATGCGCGAGCGCAGCATCATGCGGCGCATCGAGGCGGAGGAAAACAAGTCGGGCGCCGGTCGCCGCCTGCCCTGGTGGGGCTGGGGTTTGGTCGCCCTGGCGGTCGTGCTCGTCTATGTCCTGGGTTCCGAAGCAGGCCGCACGGGTGTCGTCAAAAACACCGCCCTGGCGCCGGAGATGATCGCCATTCCGGCCGGCCGCTTCGTGTATCAAAACGGTGAGCGCCGCCAGTTGCCCGCGTTCTGGATCAGCAAGCATGAGGTGACGCTCGGCCAGTATGCCGAGTTTCTTGCGGCGGTTGGCAACAGCACCGCCTACGACCACCCCGACCAGCCGAAGACCAAGACCGGTCACGCACCGCCGAAGTGGACGGAACTGCTCGCCGCCGCCCGGGCTGGCGCCACGTACAACGGTCAGCCGATCAGCCTCAACACGCCGGTGACCCAGGTCGACTGGTGGGACGCCCATGCCTACGCCGCCTGGCGCGGCCAGCGCCTGCCCACCGAGGACGAGTGGGAGAAGGCGGCGCGCGGCGAGGACGGCCGCCGCCTGCCCTGGGGCGACCGCCTGCAGAAGGGGGCGGCCAATTTGGGCGATGACTACGATTCAAACGGCAAGGGCGGCCAGATCGACGGTTTTGTCTTGTGGGCACCGGTGGATCGCAAGACCGAGGACGTCAGTCCCTACGGCGTCTGCGACATGGCCGGCAACGTCTCCGAATGGACCGCTTCCGAACACGCCGGCGAGTCCTGGCCCGTGCATCCGGACTACCCCGACCTGCGGGTGCCGGTGGTGCGCGGTGGCCATTTTGCCCTCAAGAGCGGCAAGGACTTGTTGACCACCCGCACCTTTGCCGAATCCGCCGCCGAGACCACCCTGGCGCGGGGTTTCCGCACCGCCAGCAGCCAGCCGCCCACGGGTGGATCGACCCAGCCCTGAACCCTTTCCTGCCATGCGTTTTCTCCTCCTCCTGCTTTGTCTGACCGGCGCCGCGCGCGCCCAGTTCGCGGTCAGTTTGTCGCTGCCGCGCACCAACTTCCTCGCCCTAGAAGCGATCCCCGCCACCGTCACCCTGACCAACCGGAGTGGCGCCGAGGTGGTGCTCGGCGGCCCCGGGCGAGCCTCCTGGCTGAGCTTCCAGATGACCGACAACGGTGGCCACGAGCTTGCCCCGCTCGATGTCGACGCCTCGGACATGGTGCAGATCCCGCCGGGAGGCACCATTCAGCGCAAGATTGTCGTCACTGACGCCTATGCGCCCTCGGAACTGGGCAATTACGGCTTGATGGCGCGTGTCCGTCACACCCCGAGCGGCCAGTTCTACGGCAGCAACCGCGTGCGCTTCAACATCATGGACGCCAAGCCGATGTGGGAGCAGCACTTCGGCGTGCCCGAAGGCTTTCGCGGCGCCGGCAGCGCGCGTCGCTACGGCATCCTGCTCTTCATCGACGTCGGCAGCACCGCCTTGTATTTTCGCCTGACCGATGAAAAAACCGGCGTGCGTCTGCAGACCTACCGACTCGGTCCGGTGAGCATGGCCCATGACCCGCAGATCACCATCGACTCGCTCAACCACCTGCAGGTGCTATTCCTGGCACAGCCAAATGTTTATGCCCACTGCGTGGTCCGACCCGACGGCAGCCTGAAGAGTCGCACGTATTACCGCGACGAACCCGGCAACCGACCGCGTCTCGTCCAGGAGGCCGGTGGCGAAACCCGCGTCGAGGGTGGCGCGATCTATGACCCCAGCGCGGCACCTGAAAGCAAGCCGGCGCGCAAAGCCAGCGAACGCCCGCCCGGCCTGTGATGGAGCCCGCCCCGCCCGCCCGCGCCTGGCCCGCCTCACTGCTCTGGGTCAACGTGCGCCTGCTGCACCCGCTCATCGGCGGCGACCGCCTGCGCACGTACCACATGCTGCGACGGCTCAAACGCCACTGCCGCATCCGCTACCTCTGCCCGCTGACCCCCGCCGACAGCCCCGAGGCGGTCGAACGCGCCGCCGAGTACTGCGACGAGCTGATCCCCTGGCCGCACGACCTCGTGCGCAGCGGCTCGCCGGCCTTCTACGCCCGCGCGCTGCTCAATTCGGTGTTCGGGCGCCGGCCCTTTTCCTGCACCAAGTACGCCAACCCTGAGGCGCGGCGCCTTCTGGAAAAATGCCTGCGCGAGGCGTCGCCCGGCGAGGTGGCGGTGGCCGACTACCTGATGTCCTTCATCCACTTCGACGGCCTCGACCTGCCGGCTCGTCCGCCGGTCGTGGTGTTCCAGCACAATTTGGAGTCGCTCATCTGGGAACGCCACGTGCAGACCGCGCGCGATCCGCTGCGCCGTTTTGTCTGCGCCCGCGAGCGCGACCTGACGCGCGCCTTCGAGGACATCGTCGCCCGCCGCGCCGCCGGCCAGATCGCCGTGTCCGAGGAGGAGGAACACGCCTTCCGCGAGGATCGCGGCATGAGCAACGTGCTCGGCTGGGTGCCGACCGGCGTCGATTGCGACTACTTCCAGCCGGTGTCGCCGGCCCAGGAGGCGCCGCCGACCCTGGTTTTCCTCGGCTCGATGGACTGGCAGGCCAACGTCGAGGCCATCCGGCACTTTGCCGAGCACAGCCTGCCGCGCATCCGCCAGGCCGTGCCCGACACCCGGCTGATGCTGCTGGGCCGCAACCCGGTGCCAGCGCTGCGCGAACTCGCGGCCCGCGACCCTCTTGTCGAGGTCACCGGCACGGTCGACGACGTCCGCCCGTATCTGGAGCGGTCGACGCTCATGATCCTGCCGCTGCGGGTTGGCGGCGGCACGCGCATCAAGGTGTTCGAAGGCATGGCCGCCGGCCTGCCCGTGGTGTCGACGCGGGTCGGCGTCGAGGGCCTGCCGGTGGTCGACGGCGTGCACGCCCTGCTGGCCGACACGCCGGACAGCTTTGCCGACGCGGTCATCGGCCTGCTGCAGGATTCCGCGCGCCGCGCCACCCTGGCGCAGACCGCGCGCGCCTGGGTGGAGGCGGAGTTCAGCTGGGAGCGCGCGGCACGGCAGTTCCTCGACCTGTGCGCGCGGGTCGGCTGACGCACGTGCGGCGAAGGGCTCCCACCCCTTGGGAGTTGGAGATTCCTTATTGGACATTCGTCATTCCTTCGGCTGGAGAGCGTCTCCAGAGGAATATCCAATATCCAACAAGGAATCATGAATGACGAAGGGGGCTCGGGCTCCCCCTTGGGAGTTGGAGATTCCTTGTTGGACATTCGTCATTCCTTCGGCTGGACAGGGTCGGCTGCAGGCCAGCCTTGCCAGTCGGCAAAGCCGGCTTAAGTTGACCTTCCCCTCTTCATGAGCCAGACCGCCATCACCCCGACCCGCGAGCAGGATTTTCCCGAGTGGTATCAACAAGTCGTGCGCGCCGCCGACCTCGCCGAAAATTCCGAGGTGCGCGGCTGCATGGTCATCAAGCCCTGGGGCTACGGTCTGTGGGAGAACATCCAGCGCCAGCTTGACGTCAAGTTCAAGGAGACCGGCCACGTCAACGCCTACTTCCCGCTGCTCATCCCGCTCAGCTACCTCGAGAAGGAGGCCGAACATGCCGAGGGCTTTGCCACCGAGTGCGCGGTCGTCACCCATCACCGCCTGGAGGCCCGGAAGCAGCCCGACGGCAGCACCAAGATGGTGCCCACCGGTGAACTCGCCGAGCCCTTTGTCATTCGCCCGACCTCGGAGACCATCATCGGCGCCGCCTTCGCGCGCTGGGTGGAGAGTTACCGCGACCTGCCCCTGCTGATCAACCAGTGGGCCAACGTCATGCGCTGGGAGATGCGCCCGCGCCTGTTCCTGCGCACGGCCGAGTTCCTCTGGCAGGAGGGCCACACCGCCCATGAAACGGCCGAGGAAGCCCTCGAGGAAACCCGTCTCATGCACCGGGTCTACGCCGATTTCCTGCGCAACCACCTCGCCATTCCGGTGATCCCGGGCGAGAAGACCGAGAACGAGCGCTTCCCCGGCGCCGTCAACACCTTCACCGTCGAGGCCATGGTCCAGGACCGCAAGGCCATCCAGGCCGGCACTTCCCACTACCTTGGCCAGAACTTCGCCAAGGCCGCCAACATCCAGTTCCTCGGCCGCGACAACACCCGCCAGTTCGCCCACACGACGAGCTGGGGCGTCAGCACCCGCCTCATCGGCACCCTCATCATGGCCCACGGCGACGACGATGGCGTCATCCTGCCGCCGCGGGTCGCCCCCAGCCAGATCGTCATCCTGCCGGTCACCCCCAAGCCCGACACCCGCCAGGAAGTCATCGACGCCTGCGAGGCCCTCGCCCAGACCCTGCGTGCCCAGAGCTTCCACGGCGAGCCCCTGCGCGTCCACGTCGACAAGCGCGACCTGCCCGGCGGCACCAAGAACTGGGAGTGGATCAAGAAGGGCGTGCCCCTGCGCATCGAGATCGGCCCGCGCGACATCAGCAGCCGCAGCGTCGCCGTTTGCCGGCGCGACCAGGGACCCAAGGCCAAGGAGTTCGTGCCCAAGGAGGACTTCCTGCAATCCGTGGTCGAGCGTCTGCAGGACATCCAGGACGGCCTGCTCGCCCGCGCCACCGCCTTCCGCGACGCCAACCTGCACAAGCTCGACACCCTGGAGGAATTCCAGGCCTTCTTTGCCGAAGGCGCCCCGGGCGGCTTCGCGCTCATGCACTGGGCCGGCTCCAATGAGGAGGAGGACCGACTGGCCAAGGACATGAAGGTGACCATCCGCTGCATCCCGCTGGGTGACGGCGAGGCGGGTCAGTGCTTCCTGACCGGCCGCCCCAGCGCCCGCCGCGTCGTCTTTGCCCGCAGCTACTGACATGCGCCTGCTCCTCCTGATCCTGATGGCTGCCGTCGGCCTGCACGCCGCCGATGCTCCGCGCCTGAGCGACGATTTCGCCTCCGCCGAATACCCGGTGCGCCGAGCCCAGCGCGGGCCCTGGCAGTTTGCCGATGGCATCGCCACCTGCACCCAGGACGACGCCTTGTACAAGAAGTTCAAGGACCACGGCCCCATCCTGTTCTACGACTTCGCCCACCAGGATGCGGTGGTCCGCTTCGCCTACCGCGCCGATCCGGCCGTGAAGACGGTGGTGTTCACCGCCAACGGCGCCGACGGCCATGTCTTCCGCTTCGTCACCAGCGCCCGCGGCACCTCCGTGCGCGCCTTTCCTCCCGATGCGGCCGATGCCAAATCGATCGCTGTCGGCGAGCCCGGTCCCGCCCTCAAGGCCGGCGACTGGGTGCCGGTCGAAGTGCGCTTGCAGGGGGCCAAGGCCACCGTTCGGATCGGCACCGATTTCGCGCAGAGCTTCGAACACCCCAGCTTCGCCCGCGCGAAGACCAACCTCAGCCTCGGCTTCAGCTTCGGCACCCTCGCCGTCCGTGACTGGGTGGCGGAGGGGATGGGGGACAAGGAATAAGGGACAAGGGATAAGGCAGGCTGTTTTGCTGCAGGCGGGGGGCAGTGACCCCGCGCATCGCGCTCGTCGCTGGCGGTTCCAAGAGCGATCCGCACGCGTATCGCTTGAGTCCCGGCCGTCGCCCGGCTACATCCTCCGCCCCCATGTCCACTGTTCCCGCCCAGCCCCCCGAGCGCCTCACCGGCATCCAACTCGACGAGCCCAAGCAGGCCGCAGCCGGCGTGCCCGCGGTCGCCAGTTCGCTGAAGCATGTCTACGGCAACGCCGGCTTTGTGCGCGGCACGGCGGCCATGCTCAGCCTCAACCAGTGGGAGGGGTTTGATTGCCCGAGCTGCGCCTGGCCTGATCCCGAGGACCATCGCAGCGCCTTCGAGTTCTGCGAAAACGGCGCCAAGGCGATTGCCTCGGAAACCACCCAGCGCCGGGTCGATCCGGCCTTCTTCGCCCGTCGCAGCCTGCAGGAGATCGCCCGGCTGAGCGATTACGAAATGGATCAGGCCGGTCGCCTGACCCAGCCGATGGTCTTGCGTCCCGGCTCGGAGCACTACGAACCGCTGGCCTGGGACGAGGCCTTTGCCCTCATCGCCGGTGAATTGAACGCGCTCGATTCGCCCGATGAGGCGGTGTTTTACACGAGTGGGCGCGCCACCAACGAGGCGGCGTTTTTGTATCAGCTCATGGTTCGGCAATTCGGCACCAACAACCTGCCCGACTGCTCGAACATGTGCCATGAAAGCAGTGGCGCGGCCCTGAACGCCAGCGTCGGCGTCGGCAAGGGCACGGTCAGCCTGCGCGACTTGGAAACGGCGGAGACGATCCTCGTCATTGGCCAGAACCCGGGCACCAACCACCCGCGCATGCTCAGCTCGCTGCAGCGCGCGGTCGAGGCCGGCGCGGAGGTCATCGCCGTCAATCCGATGAAGGAGGCCGGCCTGACCGGCTTCATGCACCCGCAGCAGGTCAAGGGCGTGCTCGGCATGGCGACGCCGTTGGCGCGCCAGTTCCTGCAGGTGCGCGCCAACGGCGACCAGGCCCTGCTCAAGGCCCTCGCCAAGACGATCCTGGCGGAGAACCTGCACGACCGCGCGTTCATCGCCGCCCACACGCAGGGCTTCGAAGCTTATGCCGAACACCTGGCCGGACTCGACTGGGCCGAGCTCGAGCGCGTCTCGGGCATCGCCCGCGCCGAGCTCGAACGCGCGGCCCGCCGCTGCGCCTCCGGCAAGCGCCAGTTGATCACCTGCTGGGCGATGGGCCTCACCCAGCACAAGAACGCCGTCGCAACGATCCAGGAGGTCGTCAACCTCCACCTCCTGCTCGGCGCCATCGGCCGGCCCGGCGCCGGTCTCTGCCCGGTGCGCGGCCACAGCAATGTCCAGGGCGACCGCACCATGGGCGTGTTTGAAAAGATGCCGGAAGCCTTCCTCGCCAGCCTCGACCGCGAGTTCGGCTTCACCTCGCCGCGCCGCCACGGCTATGACACCGTCGCCGCGATCCACGCCATGCATGAAGGCAAGGCCAAGGTCTTCTTCGCCCTCGGCGGCAATTTCCTGCAGGCCACGCCCGACACGGAATACACGGCCGACGCCCTGCGCCGCTGCCGCCTGACCGTGCACGTCAGCACCAAGCTCAACCGCAGCCACGTGGTCACGGGTCGCACCGCCCTCATCCTGCCCTGCCTGGGCCGCAGCGAGCGCGACCTCAATGCCGACGGCGTCGAGCAGTTCCTGACGGTCGAAAACAGCATGAGTGTCGTGCACGCCTCGCGCGGCCGCCTTGCCCCCGCCTCGCCCCACCTGCTGTCCGAACCGGTGATCGTCGCCCGCCTCGCCGCCGCCACGCTGGCGGGCCGCAGCACGGTGCCCTGGCTGGAGCTGGCGGCCGACTACGATCGCATCCGCGAGCGCATTGAGCGGGTGGTGCCCGGCTTCGAAAACTTCAACGACCGCGTGCGCCAGCCCGGTGGCTTCGTGTTGCCCAACAGCGCCCGCGAACGGCGCTGGGAGACCGCCACCGGCCGCGCGACTTTCTTCACCCACGCGCTCGCTTGCGTGCAGGCCGAGAAGGACGAACTCGTCCTGCAGACCTTCCGCAGCCACGACCAGTTCAACACGACGGTGTATGGCCTGAACGACCGCTACCGCGGCATCGGCAACGAGCGCCGCGTCGTTTTCCTGAATCCGCAGGACATGAAGGCGCGCGGCATCAGCCCCCTGCAGCCGGTCGACATGACCGCCGAGCACGGCGGCCGCAGCCGCGTCGCCCGGCGTTTCCTGGCCGTGCCCTACGACCTGCCCGCCGGCAGCTGCGCCGCCTACTTCCCCGAGGCCAACGTGCTCGTGCCGATCGACAGCTATGCCGACGTCAGTCTGACGCCCGCTTCCAAGAGCGTGCGCATCCGCGTGGCGCCCAGCCGGGAGTGAGACCCTTCGCCGCCCTTGCACCTTCCTCGGCCGGCGTTTCAGGACACCGGCGCGAGCTTTCCAAGCGTGCGTCTTGACGCCCCGACCTGCTGCCGGAAAATGGCGCGCCCATGCCCGAGATCCCTTCCGCTTACCGCGCCCCCCGACTCCTGCGCGGCGGTCACGTGCAGACTCTGCTTGGTGCGTTGCTGCCTGCCGGGGCCAGACCGGCCTTTCGTCTGGAAACGCTGGAGCTGGCCGATGGCGACGGCCTCCACCTTGGCTGGTGGCGCGGCAACCACCGCCGGTTGCTGATCCTCAGCCACGGCCTCGAGGGCTCCATGCAGGCCGCCTACATCCGCGGTCTTGCCGCCGCCGCGGGGAGCGCGGGCTGGGATGTGCTGGCCTGGAACTACCGCGGCTGCGGCGGGCTGCCGAACCGCCTGCCACGCTCCTACCACAGCGGCGAAAGCGGTGATCTGCGCGCGGTGATCGAGCACGCGGCGCCCGACTATGAGGCCCTTGCGCTGGTCGGCTTCAGCCTTGGCGGCAACCTGACCCTCAAGTACCTCGGCGAAGCGCCGCCGCATCCCGCCGTGCGCGCCGCGGTCGCCGTGTCGGCGCCGGTCGATCTCGCCTCCAGCGCAGACGCCCTTGATGAACGTCCGGCCAACCGCCTCTACCAGCGCCGCTTCCTGCGTTCCCTGCTGGCCAAGGCGCAGGCCAAGGCCCGGCGCTTTCCGCAGGCGGTCGGGAACCTCGACGGCATCCACACGATCCGCGAGTTCGACGAGCGGTTCACGGCGCCCCTGCACGGGTTTCGCGATGCCGACGATTATTACGCCCGCGCCAGCGCACGGCCGCTCCTGGGCGCGATCGCCGTGCCGGCGCTTCTGCTCAACGCGCTCGACGACCCGCTGCTGGCCCCCCCGTCCTTTCCCCACGCACTCGCCACCGCCAGTCCTCATCTGCACCTCGAAGCCCCCGAGCACGGTGGCCACGTCGGTTTCCTCGACCGGCAGCTGCGCCGCTGGCATGAGCCGCGCGTGCTGGGGTTTTTGGAGCAGGGAGCGTAGAGCGCCGAGAGGCGTGCCAGCATGGCGAAGCCCGCTCATGGAGGGTCCAACACTCACCCAAGCAATCGGCCCTGCTGGGGCTTTCTACTCTCCGCTCTTTGCTCCCTGCTCTCCGCTCCGCCGCCGCAGCCTCCAGGCGACGACGAGGATGATGAGCGGCAGACCGAGCAGCAGCAGGGCGTCGTCGAGTTGGAAGCCGCGTGCGGCTGGCGCAGGTGGTGGGGTCGGCGGCGCTGCGGCGAGCACGGGCGCGGCGGTGCGCTTGTAGGGGCGACTGGACTCGCCGGGGAAGAGCACCTGCGGCCGGCGTTCCGGTTTGCCGTCCTCGCTGTTGAGCAGGATCAGGCTGACGTTGGCCTCGGGACCAAAGACCAGCTCGAAGGGTTCGGCGCCGCTGCCGGGTACGCGGCCCCTGGCCACCGCGAGCAGGTGGGTTTCAGCGGTGTCGGGCTTGAGGGGTTCGAGGGTGGTGCCATCGATGGCGGTGATCTCGATTGCCGGCCAAGCCACGTCCGTTGAGCCAAAGCGCAGACCGAGGTTTTTTTGCAGGTACTCCGTGGCCCGCAGGTGGGTCTCGCTGCGTTCGGCCTCGGACTGGTTCAGATACCAGCCGGCTTCCACCGGCGGCAGGGCGGTCGGCTGGGCGCTCAAAAAGACGCGCGGGTCGAGGTTGACGCGCAGGGTGTAGCTGGGGTCGGCGGCAAACATCGCCTCCAGGGTGATGTTGGGAATTTGGTGGGCGCGCAGCAGCGGGGCGACCAGCAGCAGGCAGGCGAGGAGGCGGCGTGACATGAGAAAGGGGAACGTAGCCGGCCGGTGGCACCTGCCAAGTGGTGTCGGTTTTGACGAATCAGGGGCCCGCGGAAAAACCCGTACCCGCCGGTCCGTTAGCTGCCCCGTGAAAACCCATCACCGCATCCTCCAAGCCGTTGCCTTCGGTCTCTGTGCCGCCTCCCTGCACGCCGCCAACGATTGGAATCGTTTCCGCGGACCCAACGGCACCGGTCTGGCACCCGACACTGGGCTGCCGGTGGCGGTCGATGCGGCGACCACGCTGTGGAAGGTGCCGGTCGACAAGGGCTGGTCCTCACCCGTGCTTTGGGGCGACATTCTGGTCATCACGGCCGAGACGGGCGAAAACAAGCGCGCGGTGATCGCTCACGCCATTCAGGACGGCCGCGAGCTCTGGCGTCATGAGGAAGCCTATGAGCCGCACAAGTTGCACAAGGGCTACAACTCCTTCGCCAGCAGTTCGGCCTTCATCGATGACCAGCGGATTTACATCAACTGGAGCAGTGGGCACAAGATCCAGGCGCTTGCCCTCGATCACGCAGGCAAGCTGCTGTGGAGAAACGAGCACGTGGCTGACTACATCCATGAGCACGGCACCGGCATCTCGCCGGTGGTTGAGGACGGCATCATGATCGTCCGCAGCGAGTTCCAATGGAAGCCGGAGGAGGCCGGTGTGGCTGACGCGGGCGTGCCATGGACCGCCTGCATCGTCGGGTTGGATGCCGCCACCGGCAAGCCGGCCTGGCGCCTGGAGATCCCCCACACCAGCAATGTGTACTCGACTCCCGTGGTGCGGCATCTGGCCGGCGGCCAAAAGGAGGTGATCTGCGCCAACAGCCGCAGCGGCGTCATGGGCATTGACCTGAAGACCGGCCGCATCAACTGGCAGCACAATCCGGGCTACCGTCAGCGCAGCCTCGGCTCCGGCGTGCTCAGCGATGACTTTTATTTCTGTACCTTTGGCTCCGGCGGCGGTGTCAATGAAGTGGCGGCGCTCGACCTGAAAAGCGGCAAGCCGGTGGCGGTGCCCTTTGAGATACCCAAGGGCCTGCCCTACACGCCCTCGCCGCTCGTCATGGGTGGGCACATGTACCTGTTGGGCGACGGTGGCATCCTGCGCTGCGTCGAGTTCAAGACCGGCAAAACGCTGTACGAGGAGCGCGTGCAGGGCGTGCAGGGCAGCGCCAAGTTTTTCAGCAGCCCGGTGGCCGCCGATGGCAAGATCTTCTGCGGCAGCCAGCAGGGCGATCTCATCGTGCTCAAGGCGGGACCCAAGTTTGAGCGCCTCGCCGCCACCAAGCTTGGCGCGCCCATCAATGCCACACCGGCCATCGCCAACGGCCGCCTGTTCATCCGCACCGGCAAGGAACTGCTCTGCGTCGGCGGCAAGGCGGCCCCGGCGCTCTGACCTGCGGCCCCGGCGAAAACAGACCCCGTCCCCCCGTATGCTTCAGGTGTTGTCCGCCACCCATCGCCTGCCGTCCTTCAGTCCTCGCCTTGCCTGCCTGTTGCTGGTCGCGCCGGCGGCGGTTCTGGCGACCCCGGCGAATCACAAGGCTGCGGCCAACCACTACGAGCACTTTCTGTCCGAGGCGTTGAACCACTGCAGCCTCTGCCATCTGCCTTCCGACAACCACGCGCCGGAAAGCCTGGAGGAATTTCCCCACAACCCCTTCGGCAAGGCTCTGGCTGCGCTCGGCAAAAAAACGCCGCTTCCGGAACGCCTGCAGGCGGTCGGCCCACACGACAGCGATGCCGATGGCATCGCCAACCTCACGGAAATCCTCCTCGGCGGCCATCCCGGCGATGCCAAGGTCCAGCCATCCTCATTGGCGGAACAGGCTGCGAAAGAAGAGGCTCTGACCGCCTTTCTGAAGCGCTATCCCTGGCAGCCTTTCCAACCGGTTCAGCGTCCGGCGCTGCCCCGGCCTGCGGCCAACCCCATCGATGCCTTCATCGAGGAGCAACTGGCCGTGCGCGAGCTGCAGCCCCTGGGTGAGGCCTCGGCCGCGCAGTTGGCGCGCCGCATCTACGTCGATCTCATCGGCCTGCTGCCCACCCCGGCGCAGGTGGCGGCCTTCACCCGCGAGCACACCGCCCAGCCCGATCTGGCGGTGCGCCGACTCAGCGACCGCCTGCTCGACGACCCGCGCCACGGCGAACGCTGGGGCCGGCATTTCATGGACCTCTGGCGCTACTCCGACTGGGAGGGCTACAAGGGCGCCGTGCGCCTGAGCCAGCCGCACATCTGGCGCTGGCGCGACTGGATCATCGAGTCGCTCAACGCCGGCAAACCCTACGATCGCATGGTCCAGGAAATGCTGGCCGGCGACGAACTGGCGCCGACCGATGAGGATGCGCTGCGTGCCACCGGCTATCTGGCGCGCAATTTCCAGAGCGATCGCCTGCAGTGGATGGACAACATCGTCGAGCACACCAGCAAGGCCTTCATGGGCCTGACGATGAACTGTGTGAAGTGCCACGACCACAAGTACGATCCCCTGCCGCAGACCGATTACTATGCCATCCGCGCGGTTTTCGAGCCCTACCACGTGCGCGCCGACCCGGTGCCCGGCCAGATCGACACAACGAAGGACGCACTGCCGCGCGCCTATGACAAGTCGCCCACCGCTGTCACCTACCTCTTCCAGCGCGGCGACGAGCGTTTTCCGCTGAAGAACAAACCCGTCGCTCCCGGTGTGCCGGCCCTGTTCGGGGGGCGCTTGGAGGTCAAGCCGGTGAGCCTGCCACTCGTCGCGCAGCAGCCGGAGAAGAGTGAGCACTACAAGGCAGCCATGCTCGCCGCAGTGGCGTCGCTGGCGGACCGGGAACTGCGCGAGATGAAACGGCGCACACTCGAGCAACAGCTCGAACTGGAAGCCCTGGAGGACGGCGGCATGAGCAAAAAATCCGCCGACTGGCAGGCGCGGGCGGTGCAGGTGGCGGAACTGCAAAAGCGCACGGCGCTGCTGGAGGCGCGCGTGGAGCAGGCAAGCGCGCAGGCAGCCCTCGACAAGGCCATGGCCACCAAGCCGCTGACGACCTCGGTGAAAAAGGCCATTGCCACCGTCAAGACCAGCGTGACGGCGGCCGCGAAGAAGCTGGCCGCCGCCGAGGCCGCCTTGAAAAGCGCCGCCAAGGCCGCGGACTACCAGCCGCGCAAGGTCGCGACTTATCCGGCCACCAGCAGTGGTCGCCGGCTTGCCTTCGCGCGCTGGCTGACCTCGCCGCAGAACCCCCTGTTCGCCCGCGTCGCGGTGAACCATGTCTGGATCCGCCACTTCGGCACGGGTTTGGTCGCCACGCCCGATGACTTCGGCGCCAACGGTGCCAAACCCACGCACCCGGCCCTGCTCGACTGGCTGGCGGCGGAGTTCATCAACAGCGGCTACGACCTGAAACATCTGCACCGCCTCATTCTCGCCAGCGCGGTGTACCGCCGCGCCAGCGCCCGCGGGCCGGCCACGGCGAACGACGCCGCCGATCCCGACAACGTCTGGTACTGGCGCGCGCCGCTGCGCCGCCTGGAGGGCGAGGCCGTGCGTGACAACCTGCTGCATGTCGCCGGCCTGCTCGACGCCAGCTTCGGCGGTCCGGACATCGACAGCGCCGCCGCCGAGACCAGCCGCCGGCGCAGCATCTACCACCGCCACGCCCAGGAGACCCAGGCAGAGATGGTGCAGATCTTCGACGGCGCGCGTCCGAACGAATGCTACCAGCGCGAGCGCAGCATCAAGCCGCACCAGGCGCTGGCGCTGGCCAACAGCCGGGTGACGCTGGACGCCGCCGTGGCCCTGGAGCAGCGGCTGTCGGCGGCCACCGGCGCCGATGACAACGCCTTCATTGACGCCGCCTTTGAGCACCTGCTGAGCCGGGAGCCGAGCGACAGCGAGCGTCGCGTCAGCGCCGCTTTTTTGCGGCAGAGTGCCCGCGAGACCACCCGCCGCCGTCAGCACTTCCTCGGAGCCCTCTTCAATCACAACGATTTCATCACCCTGCGCTGACCCATGAGAATGCCACGTCCCGGCTGCACCGGCACCCGCCGCCAGTTCCTGCTCGACACGGGCATGGGCTTCACCGGCCTCGCCCTCAACGCCATGCTTTTCCGCGACGGCGTCGCCCAGGCCGCACCGTCGGCGCAGGACGTGCTCACCGCCTGGCAGACGGGCGAGGCCAAGGCCAAGTCCGTGATCTGGATGTTCATGATCGGCGGCACCAGCCACGTCGAAAGCTTTGATCCGAAGCCCGAGCTCACCAGGTACGCGGGCAAGTCGATCGATGAAACGCCCTACCGCGAGGCGGCTGACTCGAACAAGATCAACCGGATCCTCGCTGAACCCGGCAAGGAAAAGCGCGAGGTCTACAAGAAAATCCTGCCGCTCATTGCCGGCCACCGCAAGCACGGCCAGAGCGGCATTGAGGTGAGCGAGCTGTTCCCGCACATTGGCGGCGTGGTCGACGACATCTCCTTCCTGCGCGGCATGTGGACGATCGACAACAACCACGGCGCCCAGCTCACCTTCCACACCGGCCGCAAGATCGGCGACACCGGCCACCCAACCGTCGGCGCCTGGGCGACCTACGGCCTCGGCAGCCTGAACGCCAACCTGCCGGAGTTCGTCGTGCTCGGCGAGCCCAGCGCCGACTGCTGCGGCCGCTCCTTCACCTTTGGCAGCGCCTACCTGGGGCCGGAGCATGGCGGCGTGCGCCTGAAGGTCGATGCCAAGAACCCGCTGTCCTTCGTGCATCCGGCCGATCCGAAACTGACGATCGAGGAACAGCGCGAGGCCTTCAGCCTGATCGGCGAACTGAACCAGCTTTCCGGGATCGACTACCCCACCGACGCCGAACTGAACGCCCGCCTGAAGGCTTACGAGCTCGCCTTCCAGATGCAGATGGCGGTGCCCGGCATCATGGATTTCTCCAAGGAACCGGAGCATGTGAAGCGCCTGTATGGCCTGCACCGCAAGGAGTGTGTGCCCTTCGGCGCGCAGTGCCTCGCCGCCCGCCGACTGGTCGAGCAGGGCGTGCGTTTCGTCCAGCTCTTCCACGGTTACAGCGGCAATGCCGGCCGCTGGGATCATCACAAGGACATCGCCCGGCTGATGCCGCCGATGTGCGCGGAGATTGATCAACCCATCGCCGGCCTCATCCGCGACCTCAAGCAGCGCGGCCTGCTCGAGGAAACGCTCGTCGTCTGGGGCACCGAGTTCGGTCGCACGCCGGGCGCGGAGTTTCGCGACGCCAACGTCAGCGGCTCCGGCCGCGACCACCATCCGCACGGGTTCACCTGCTTCATGGCCGGCGGCGGCACCAAGGGCGGCTTCGTCCATGGCGCCACCGACGAGCTCGGCTTCCACGCCGTCGAAGGCCGCCAGTACGTCACCGACCTGCACGCCACCGTGCTGCATCAGCTCGGCCTCAACCACCGCATGATGCACCCGGGGCGCCAGCGCCTGGAGCAGGATTTCGGCAACGTCATCCGCGAGATCCTTGTCTGAGCGCGGCAGTCGCAGGAAGCGGCCACCCCCGTGCGTACCGCTCCCATGCGCCCCCTTGTTCTCCTGACCGCCAGCCTGCTCGCCATCGCCCTGCACGCCGCCGAACCGGTGTTCCGCGCCGGCGCCGCCACCAGCAACGTCACGCCGCCGCTGGGCAGCTCGATCAACGGCGGCTTCCAGGACGGCAAGGCCGTCTTCATCCACGACGAGCTGCACGCGCGCTGCCTGGCGCTCGATGATGGCAAAACCCAGCTCGTTTTTGTCGTCGTCGACAGCTGTGTCATTGGCCGCGATGTTTTCGATGCGGCAAAAAAGCTCGTGCATCAGGCCACCGACCTGCCGGTCGAAAACCTGATGATGTCGGCCACGCACTCGCACTCCTGCGCCACCGCGCAGGCGGTGGGGCAGAGCGAGCCCGACCCGATGTACCAGCGGTTCCTCGCCCGGCGCATCGCCGATGGCGTGCGCCGCGCGCTCAACAACCTCGCGCCCGCCCAGCTCGGCCATGGCAGCACCGCCGTGCCAGGACAGGTCTTCAACCGTCGCTGGAAGTTGAAGCCGGGCACGATCCCGCCGACCCCGCTCGGGGTGACCACCGACCAGGTGAAGACGAATCCCGGCGTCAAGAACCCGAACCTCGTCGAACCCGCCGGTCCCACCGATCCCGAGGTCGCCTTCCTGAGCGTGCAAACGACCGACGGCCGGCCGCTGGCCCTGCTCGCCAATTACTCGCTGCACTATGTCGGCGGGGTCGGTCCCGGCCACATCTCGGCCGACTACTTCGGCGTGTTCTCCCGGCGCATCGGTGAACTGCTCGGCGCCGGCGAGGCGGAACCGCCCTTCGTCGGCCTGATGTCGAACGGCACCAGCGGCGACATCAACAACATCGACTTCCGCGGCGGCCAGGAAAAACAGCCGCCCTATGGACGCATCCGGATCGTCGCCGAGGAGGTCGCCCAGGCCGTGGCGAAGGCGGTGCCGCAGGTGGAGCACCGTTCCAAGGTGCCGCTGGCCGCCGTGCAGCAGGAAATCGACCTCGGCCTGCGCCTGCCGACGCCGGCCGAGGTGGAAGCTGCGCGCGTCGTGATGCAGCAGTCCAAACTCTTCCCGCGCATGGAGACCCTGGAGCAGGTGTATGCGCGCGAGACCGTGCTGCTCGCCGATTTCCCGAAGACGGTGTCGGTGCCGCTGCAGGTCTTCAAGATCGGCGACCTGCGCGTTTCGGCGATTCCCGCCGAGGTTTTTGTCGAGATCGGCCTCGACCTGAAAAAGCGCCATGCGCCGACCTTCACCGTCTCCCTGGCCAACGCCTATCACGGCTACCTGCCAACCCCGGAACAGCATGCGCTCGGCGGCTACGAAACCTGGCGCGCGCGCTCCAGCTGCCTCGAGGTCGGGGCATCGACGAAGATCGTCGCCGGCCTGGATGAGTTGTTCGAACGGCTGAAGTGAGGTGCGTTCGAGTCAGGCGCCGGTGGGTGGCGATTCGCAGAAAGCGGCTGCGTCGTGGCGTTGCATGACAGCCGACGGACCATGAAGCCGCACCTCTTTTTCCTCGCCTGCCTTCTGCGGGTGCCCCTGGGCGCCGCGGAGTTGCGTGACACGACACCCGACACTTGGGCCGCCACGGATGCGCTTGGACGCACCCTGCCCATGAGCGCGGAGGTGGGCTTGCCGAAGCCGAACCGCACGGTGGGCATCTTTTACTTCAACTGGCATGCCGCGTTTGGGAACCCGCAGGTCCATGACATCGCGAAGATCCTCAAGGCCAACCCCGCCGCGCCCGCCTGGGGGCCGGTGCAGGCGCCGCACTACTGGAGCGAGCCGCGCTTCGGCTACTACCGCCCCGACGATCCCTGGGTGATCCGCAAGCACGTCCAGTTGCTGGCCGATGCCGGCGTGGACGTGCTCATCCTCGATGCCACCAACGGCTTCACCTACGACGCCGAGCGCGAGGTGCTGTGCAGCGTCCTGAGCCGGATGCAGGCCGAGGGCCGGCGTGTGCCCAAGATCGCCTTGTTTGCCCATGCCCAGCATAACGCCGTGGTGCAGCACCTTTGGCAGACCCTTTACCAGCCGGGCAGGCATCGCGACCTGTGGTTTCACTGGAAGGGCAAACCGCTGCTGCTGACGCCCACGGAGGGCCTGAGCGAGGAAGTGAAGGCCTTCTTCACGATCCGCACCTCCTGGGCCTGGACACGCGGGCATGCCTGGTTCGGCGACGGCCGGGACAAGTGGCCCTGGCTGGACTTTGCGCCACAGCTGCCCGGCTGGCACGAAGCCCCCAACAAGGCCGAGTGTGTGCCGGTCGGCGTCAGCCAGCACGTCACCAACCACATCGGCCGCAGCTTTCACGGCAGTCGCCAGCCCGCGCCGACTGAGTGCCGCCCGGGCGAGGGACTCTACTTCGACGAGCAATGGCGCCACGCCCTGCCGCAGAACCCTGAGTTCCTCTTTGTCACCGGCTGGAATGAGTGGGTCGCCCAGCGCTTTCTCTCCGATGGCAGCATGAGCTTTCAGGGGCGCGTGCTGCCGCCTGGCGAGACCTTCTTTGTCGATCTGTACGACCCGGAGTTCAACCGCGACATCGAACCCATGCGCGGCGGCTACGGTGACAGCACCTACTGGCAGCTGGTCGCCAACATCCGCCGCTACAAGGGAGCGCGCCCGGGGCCCTCTGCCTCGCCGATCCAAACGATCGCCATTCCCGGCGATTTCGCCCAGTGGACCGGGGTGCAGCCCGCCTATCTCGACGACCTGCATGACACGACGCATCGCGACCACGAGGGTGTCCCCGGAGCGGGCCGCTACACGAACCTGACCGGTCGCAACGACCTCGACACCGCGCAGGTCGCTCACGATGCCACGCATCTTTATTTCCACATCACCACCCGCGAGGCCCTGACGCCCGCCACGGATGCCGATTGGATGATCCTGTGGCTCGACACCGACCAGAATGCGAAGACCGGCCGTCACGGTCACGACTTCCGCGTTCAGCCAGGCCGTGGCGCGCCGGATTCGGCCCATGTGGAGCGCTGGAACGGCCACGCCTGGGAATCTGCCGGCACGGCAAAGCTGCAAGTGGGCAGCCTCCAACTGCATCTCGCCGTCGAGCGATCCGCGGTCGGGCTTCCCGCTGACCAACCCCTGCGCCTGGACTTCAAGTGGACCGACGGCATTCGCACGGAGGCCGATCCGCTCGATTACCTCGACCAGGGTGACACTGCGCCGAACGCGCGCTTCCATTTCCGCTACCAGGCGCCGGATGAAGCGCGGCAGGTGAAGTGAGCCGCGTTTCGGCCGCTCGCCGGGGCAAGCAGCGAGCCCCCGGTCCGGGCCAGAGGGGGTGCCCTTGCCGTGCACGGACGGCGGCAGGGGATTGGGCTTGCCGGGCTGGCGGCGCTCTGGTATGAGCCGCCACTGATGTCATTGCACCTGCGGCTGATCCTGCCTGCTTTCGCCCTTCTGGTTTGGGCCGCGTTGCCAGCCAATGCTTGGGAAAGCCCGCTGTACAGCGCGGGCTGGCAGGCGACTCCGGCGCTGTCGTTTGAGACCGACAAGATCGTCCAGGATTTTTCCTTCGCGGGCTACCGGCGCGGGGAGGTGCCGTTGCCGGTGACGCCGCCGGGGCTGACCTACAATGCGGTCACCGGTTACGGTGCGGATCCGACGGGGACGGTGGACAGCACGGTGGCGATTCAAACCGCCCTCAACGCGGCGGCTTCCGCTGGTGGCGGCATCGTCTGGTTGCCGGCGGGCACGTACCGCATCAGCCCGCAGGGGACGAACAACCACTGCCTGCAAATCGCCGCCAGCGGCGTGGTCTTGCGCGGCGCGGGCACGGGGCAGACGTTTCTGCTGAACACGCAGACCCTGATGCGGGACAAGAACATCCTTCTTGTCACCGGTCCCTCCGGCGCGGCCTGGACCAGTGTGCAGACACCCTCGACGAACGTCACCGCCGATCTGCCCGGCCCGGTGACGCAGATTCCGGTGGCAAGCGTGGCCGGCTTCGCCGTGGGCGATGCCATCGTGGTGCGCGCCGATCCGGGGGATGACTGGGCCGCGGAACATCTCGAGGACGGCTGGGTCGGTTTGCCTGCAGGCAGCTTTGGCCGACTGATGTACCTGCGCCAGATCGCCGCGCTGGATGCGGTGAACAACGTCATCACGCTCGACATTCCCACCCGCTACACGCTGAAGCTGCGGGACAATGCGCGGGTTTACAAAAAGACGACGCTGATCACGGAAACGGGCCTGGAGGGGTTCTCCATCGGCAATGTGCAGCACCCGGGCACCTCCGGCTGGGGCGAGGAGGATTACACGACTGCAGGCACCTCCGCGTACGACGTGCACAACAGCTACGCCATCCGCATGAGCCGTGTGCGCGACGGCTGGATCAAAAGCGTGCACACCTACGAGCCGGCGGGCAACACGACCACGGCCCACCTTCTGAACAACGGCATCCTGCTCAGCGAATGCTCCCGCGTGACCGTGAAAGGCTGCTACTTTCGCCGGCCGCAGTATGGCGGTGGCGGCGGTGCGGGCTACATGTACCGGCTGCAAAACAGCGCCGACTGCCTGGTGCGGGAATCCACGGCCGAGTTCTGTCGTCACGGGTTTGTCTTTTCGCACATGGCCAGCAGCGGGAATGTGCTGCACGCCTGCCTGGACAAGACAACGGGCAAGCAGACCGGGAACACGGGCCAGCAAAACACCTCCGGCAAGGGCAGCGACCACCACCAGTATTTCAGCCATTCGAACCTGGTGGATGCCTGCACGGCGGATGGCAGCTGGTTCGAGGCCCGCTACCGGCCCTTTGGCTCCGGTGTGCTGCACAATCTCACCGCCGCCCACACCGTTTTCTGGAACACGGAGGGCAGGGGCACGGCGGCCAGTCACGTCGTGCACTCCCAGCAGAGCCGCTACGGCTATGTGATCGGCACGCGCGGCACGCTGACGGCGGTGAAGACCGACGGCACGTCGACGGCCAAGACGAATCCCGTGGACCATGTGGAAGGGGTGGCGCTTGGGGACACGCTCACGCCCATTTCCCTGTTCCTCGAGCAGCGCCGCCGCAGGCTCGGCCTGCCCTCGGTGGACGCCCTGGCGGAGAGCCGGGTGCTGTTCCCGCAAAACGCTGCCGTGGTGACGCCGCAGGTCTGGTTTGGCGACACGGCCACGGTGCCGCCCGATGCGACCTTCACTTGGGCTCGCAGCGGCGGTCCCGGAGGGGCCGATCTGCAAAGCGCGGGCGGATTCGCCGTGGATGCGGCCTTTCTTCAGCCGGGAACGCACACGCTGGCACTGACGGTGAGCCGCCACGGCAGCCTGGAGGAGGACTGGGCGGCCAGCGCGCAGGCCGTGGTGCGTGTGCTGCCCGCAGGCACGGTGGAAACGGAGCTGCCCGCGGCGGCAGACGCGCATGTGCAGTTCGGCACGCCGGACGTCAACTACAACACCAGCGTCCTGTGGATGAAAAACGTCGGTGCCAGCAGCTCCGTGAACCGCGAGATCTTCATGCGCTTCAACCTCGCCAGCCTGGCCGGGCGCAGTGTGCGCGAGGCGGAACTGAGGCTGCACGCCAGCGAGCCGGACACCGCCGCGACCGCGCAGACCCACTTCGTGGCCGATGACAGCTGGACCGAAACGGGCGTCACCTGGAACACCCGGCCGGCGGTGGTGGCACTGCTGCAATCCTGGGCGCTCGCCCCCGACTACCTCCAGCGGCTCGACCTCACCGCGCGTACGGCCGCCGAGGCGGCGGGCGACGGCCAGATGTCGCTGCGCCACGCCATCGTCAGCCAGACCAACAGCGCCACGGTCTTCAAGTATGCCGCCCGGGAGGCCGCCAACGCGGCGACACGGCCCGTGCTGCGCGTGCTGTATGCGGAGGTCTGGCCGTCCTTTGCCGCTTGGATCACGGGCTTTCCGCAGATCCCGGCGGACTTGCGCGCCGCGGATGCGGATCCCGACGGCGACGGTGTTTCCAATCTCGAAGAATACGCGCATCGAAATCGGCCCGACCTGGCCGACTTGCCCGCGCCTGTGCTCCAGGTGCGGCGTGAGTCGGGCGGTGCGCTGAGCCTGGTGCTGGCCGGCGGAGCCAGCCTGCCCCCCGGCGTCTGGGTCACCCTGGAACACAACGTCTCGCTGGATCCTGCTGGCTGGCAGCCGCTGGCGCGTGCGGCGGCGGCAATCTCCGGCCCGGATCTGGTCTTCTCCATTCCTGCCCCGATTGTCGTGGAGGCGTCTGGCTTTTTCCGCCTCCGCTATGAGGTGGTGGCGGAGCCGTGAGGCCGTTTCCGATCATTCCAAGACAGCCTGCCCACCACAGCCGATGGCATGAATGACCTCGGCCATGATGACACCGCGCCGAACGCGCGTTTCCTCTGCCACCCCACAGCACCCAGCTGAAGGGATTCCTCCACTTGATGTACGCCGGGAGCTGCGCATCACACCTGGCACACCCTGGACTTCAATCCCCCGCGCCTGCGTTCTCGAGGTCGGTTCCGAGGCTCAGGCCCATGAGCACGTAGGCATGCGTCGCGGCCTGCATGTCCATCACGTAGTCCGGCAGGCGAACGAATTCGACGAAGCCGCATTCGGCAAAGGCCTGGATGGCCACGCTTCGTGCGGCATTGAACTCCGCCTGGAGATGACGAAGGCCGCAGTGTCTCGCCACCTCAATGATCTCGCGGATGAGCATGGCGGCCAGGCCAACGCCCCTGTACCCCGGATGCGTCAGCAAATGGACCATGCCAATGTGACGCTTCCACCCGCCCTGTCGCTGCTCCAGGGTGGCCAGACCGATGATCTGCCCATCGGCAAGCGCTAAAACCGTCAGACGCGTTTCAGGATCAAGCGTGCTGAACCAGTCCTGGCGCAGGGCCGGATGGGTCAGAGGTTGCTTGATGAACATGCGCTCCACCTCGGGCACCTCGTGGAGAAATTTCACAAAGCTGTCCTGGTCGCCCTTCTCCAGGGGGCGCATGAGGCACGGCACGCCGGCTTCCAGCGACCGGCGGAGGGGAAATTTTTCGAGAGCGTATTCGATCATGGCCGGGGAGGCGGGGTTCGCCGACCTCCAAGCACAGCTTGTGCCAGGCATGGAATCGCCGCATCCCGAACCGAGCTTTGCCAAAAATGGCCGCATGAACCGCAAAGGGTGAGACTGGCAAGCGCTGGAATGCGTCGTTAACCCATTTGCGCGATGATTTGCGCCGCAACGATCCGCAGAAGCATCGTGAGCGGATACACCGCCGCGTAGGCGACGGCTGGCGAGTCACACCGCGCCATGCTGGTGGCAAAGGCGAGGGCGGGAGGGTCGGTCATGCCACCGGAAAGCAGGCCGCAGAGGGACATGAAGTTCAGGCGGTGCCATCGATAGGCCAAGGAGCCGATGACGAGCAGCGGCAGCAGGGTGACCAGGCTGCCGAGCAGCATCCATTGCAGGCCCTGCACGGAGAACACCGTCGCGGCGAACTGTTCTCCCGAAAGCAGGCCGACATTGGCGAGGAAGAGGATGATGCCCAGTTCGCGCAGGGCGCGGTTGGCGTTGATGGGCATGTGCATGACCATGGGACCGAGACGGCCCAGGTGGCTGAGCAGGATGGCCATGATGAGTGGACCGCCGGCGAGGCCGAGGCGCACCGGCGCGGGCAGGCCCAGAATGTGAAACGGACACAAGCCCAGCAGCACACCAAACAGGATGCCGGCGAAGATGGCGGCGAATTTCGTTTCCTGCAGCATGTGGACGGCGTTGCCAAGCGCGTTCGTGGCCGTGTTGAGGGACTCCTCATCGCCGACGAGCTGGAGCATGTCGCCAAATTGCAGCTTCAGGTCCGGCAGCGCGGTGAAGATGAGATCGCCGCGGCTCACACGGGTGACCGTGACGTTGTGCAGGTGTTCGAGGCCGAGTTCACGCACGGTTTTGCCGAGCATGCGCTTGTTGGTCAGCACCACGCGCCGGTAGGTGATGCTGCCAGGCGCCTTCATAAGGTTTTCAGCGCTCAAACTGCCGATGACGAGGCGGAACTGCTCCAGATGTGCCTGCGTGCCCACGGCCAGGATCACATCCCCGGGGTGCAGCCGTGTTTCCGGCGTGGCAGCACGCACTTCGTTGGCTTCGGCCGGACGATGGCGCGAAATGACCACGCCAGTCTCGTGAACACCCGGCACGTCGGCGATGGCGATGCCGTCGAGGTTCGGGTTCTCCACGCGGATGTTCATGCGCTGCAGGGCATCGATTCCCGCGCCCTGCTCCTTCCGGAATTGCTCCGCCTCGGCAGCCACATCGATGTTGAAGAACACGCGCAGGAGGATCAGGGATACAATGATGCCCACGATGGCCAGCGGGTACGTTGCCGCATAGGACAGGGCGGGCAGCGCCACATGGGCGGGGTCGGCATGGGCGGAAACCAGGGCCTGCTGGGCGGCGCCAAGCGCGGGGGTGTTCGTGCTGGCCCCGGCAAAGAGACCGGCAATCGCCGGGGGCGACATGCCGAGCATCCAGCCGCCCATAACGGCGACCAAGGCACCGCCCAGAACGAGGGCGAAGGCGTAGCCGTTCAGAAGACGTCCCTGGTGCCGCAGCGAGGCGAAAAACCCCGGCCCCATCTGCATGCCGAGCGCGAAGACGAAGAGTACGAGGCCAAAATCCTTCAAAAAGTGTGTCACTTCAACGGCCGGCTGCAGGCCAAAATGCGCGGCTGTCAGGCCTGTGAACAACACACCCGCCACGCCCAGTTTCACGCCGGCGACACGAATGTTGCCCAAGCCGATGCCGCCCAGGATGACGATGCTGAGCACCAGCAGGTCGTGAGCCACGGGGGAGTTCTCGTGCAGTTGCCGGAGGAGGGTCATGGCCCCTCAATGGCACGAATAGTGCCATGGTGTACGGCATTTGTGAGTCTTTCTCGTGGCTGCCACGCTCGCGCGGGCGTTCACGGCGTCTGGTCCGAGAGCCATGCATCACAACTGCAAAGCCGGTCTGTTTTCTGCTTCAAGCCGTGGCATGAGCACTCCCACATCCTCCCTTTATGAACGGCTCGGTGGCGAAGACATGATTGCCGCGCTCATTCCCGCCTTCTACGTCCGGGTGCTGGCTGACCCCGGCCTGGCGCCGTTCTTCAGACACACCGCCTTGGAGAAACTGCACGCGATGCAGCGTGAGTTCTTCGTCATGGCCACCGGAGGCCCGATTCCGTACTCCGGGCGGCCGCTGGCCCATGCGCATCATGGGCGCGGCATCACGCGACAGCATTTCGCCCAGTTCACCGGCCACATGCTGGACACCCTGCTCGACATGGGGGTGACCCGGGAGGAGGCGGATGAAGTGATCGAGCGCATCAACGCCGTTTCGAATGAGATTCTCGGCACCTCCTACTGAGGAAGCTGCACATTGGTGCCGCAGATCGTCGTCCCGGTGATGCGGACCAGGGCGTCGTTTGGCCCCACGGCCGGGATCGGTTCCTCGGCCAGTTCCATGCGTCCGGGTATCAGGAAGATCGGCCTTCATGAGCGCTTGCTGGTGGGAGAAGGGCGGACGGCCAGGCACAAACGGCGCTGTGGATTCGGCTTCGTTCATAGGATCTTGTTCCGTGTCCAGGCCACGCGGGTTCCAGCCAAAAAGGCGCTTCCAACGCTTGACCGTCCGGCGTTATTCCGCTGGGCTGGACGCGCAGGACGCCGTTGGCCTGCCTGCAGCCGGAATGACCGATGCCTGAATTTCGCTTCCAGAAGACTCCCGGCGAGCCGCCGCTGCTGCAGCTCGACGCGCTCGACCCCTCGACCCGCTGGCCGCGCGTGCCGCTTTACAGCATCCTCTGGCTGGCGGAAGGCCGCTGCCTCTGTCGCAACGGCCGGGTTTGCCATCCGGTCCGCGCCCCGGCACTGATTTTCGCCACGCCCTTTCAGGATCTGGAGCTGTTGCCGGATGGCGAACCTTTTCGCGGCCGCAGGCTGCGGTTTCACGGCGATTTCTACTGCATCGAGCGCCACAAGGTCGAGGTCTCCTGCAACGGCGTCCTCTTCAACAATGTCTACTCGGTACCGTATGTGGCGCTTGATGCCGAGGGCCATCAGCAGGTGGCGCGCTACCTGGATCTGCTGGAGGCGGATTTCCGCCATGCCGGCGAGCCCGGCTGGCAGGACATGGCGGTCGCGCATTTGAAGATCCTGCTGATCATCGCCACCCGCCTCAAACGGCGCGAGATCGAGTCAGCCGAAGCCGAATGGCCCGCCGCGGCGCAGCCGATGCTGCTGCGCCTGCGCCAGTTGATCGAAACGCATTTTCGCGAGTGGCACAAACCCTCCGAATACGCCGCCGCCCTGCAGCTCAGCGGCAATGCGCTGGCGAAGCTGACCGCACGCCACCTGCTGAAAACGCCGACGGAACTGATCGTCGAGCGCGGCCTGCTGGAGGCCAAGCGCCTGCTGCATTTCACCCCGCTCAGCGTCAAGGAAATTGCCTTCCAGCTTGGCTTTGCCGACTTCGGCTACTTCGGCCGCTGGTTCAAGAAACACGCCGGCATCACCCCGACCGACTACCGCGATCGCGTCGGCATCGTCCTGCTGGAGTGAATTTGTCCCATCCTCGGCGGGGTTCGTCCGCCTGTTCGCCTTTGCCGGGGTGGCACTGAACGGAGAAGGGTGGGGGATGAACGCCGCCCTCGACTTTCTCGCCCGGTTTGATCGTTTTGGCATCCGCCTGCTGCGGGTTGCCATCGCCGTGATCCTGCTCTGGATCGGCGGGCTCAAGGCCTTTCCCTATGAGGCCGACGGCATCACCCACTTCGTCGCCAACTCGCCGCTGATGAGCTTCTTTTACAACCATCCGGAGCAGTACAAGGAGCATCGCAACCGCGAGGGCGAGTTGATCCCAGGCAATCGCGAATGGCATCAGGCCAACAACACCTATGGCTTCGCCTACGGCCTCGGCGCGCTGCTCTGCGGCATGGGCCTGCTGCTGCTGCTGGACCGCGTCAACCCGCTGCTCGGCCTGGCCGGCGGCCTGCTCGTCTTCCTCATGTCGATCGGCACGCTGTCCTTCCTCATCACCACGCCCGAGACCTGGGTGCCGGCGCTGGGCGACGCCCACCACGGCTTCCCCTACCTGTCCGCCGCCGGACGGCTCGTGCTGAAGGATTTCATCATGATGGGCGGCGCGGTCGTCATCACCGCCGATTCCGCCCGCCGCGCGCTGGCCCGCCAGCGGCGATGAGCGCGCCGGCGCGGTGGCGTTTTTCCGAGCGACTCCTGGTCGCGCGACGGGTTGCAATCGGCGGATGAAACGGTTTCTGCTGGTGCTGTTGTCGCTGCTGTCCCTGGCCCGGGCGCAGTCGTCTGTCTGGGTGCTGCCGGAGATCAACGCCCCGCGGCTGCAGCGGGTCGTGTTCGACAGCCGGACGGTCGGCCAACCGGTGAGCTGTTATGTATTCACGCCGGCAGCCTACGAGGTGGAGCCGGAGCGACGCTTCCCCGTACTTTACTGGCTGCACGGCAGCGGCGGCAGTTCCCCGGGCGCGGTCGCACAACTGGCGCGGCGCTACGACGCCGCCATGCAGACCGGCCGGATCCCGCCCCTGCTGATGGTCTTTCCCAATGGCCTGCCGATGGGCATGTGGTGCGACTGGAAGGACGGCTCGGTTAAACTGGAGACACTGTTTTTCGAGGAGCTGATCCCGCACATCGACCGCCGCTTCCGCACGCAGGCCCAACGCGAGGGCCGCCTGCTCGAAGGCTTCAGCATGGGCGGCTACGGCGCCGCGCGACTCGGCTTCAAGCGCCCGCAGCTCTTCGCCGCGGTGTCGCTGTTCGGCGCCGGACCGCTGCAGCTCGATTTCACCGAGGCCCCGCGCGCCGGCCCCAGGGGGCGCGACCAAGTGCTCGGCACCGTGTTTGGCGGCGACATGGCCCATTACCAGGCCCAGAGCCCTTGGCGCACTGCTGAGCAGAACGCCGAACAACTGCGCACGGGTTTGGCCATCCGCCAGGTCATCGGTGACCGCGATGAAACCCTGCGCTTCAACCGCGACTTCAAGCAGCATCTTGATGCCCTGCAAATCCCCCACAGCTACCGCCAGTTGCCCGGCATCCCGCATGACCCGAATCGGCTGCTCGACGCCCTCGGCGACGATCTCTGGGCCTTTTACCGGGCGGTGCTGGCGCCTCGCGAAATTCCGAAACAAAAATAAGGCGACCCGGGACGTATAGGCCCTGCCAACCCGTCGCCGACCATGAAAACCGGACTGCTCACCGCCACCACCCTTGCCCTGCTTGCGTTCACCGCCTCCGCCAAGGTTGAGCGCGTTTGGATGACCCATCAGTCGCCGGACAACCGCAAAATCGTCCTGTCCTGGGAAACCACGAATCCGGGCGATTCCATCGTCGAATTCGGCACCTCGCCGCAGCTCGGGGAAACGGTCAAGATCGACGGCAGCCGCACGCTGCACCACGTCGAGATCCCGATCCCGCAGCAGGACGTTGTGTATCATTACCGGGTGAAGAGTGGCGATCAGGTTTCGGAGATCCACCGCTTCAAGGGCTATCCCTCGAAGGTGCTGCGCATCGCCGTCTTCGCCAACCTGCGCGCGGATGCAAAGCTGAACCTCGACGCCATTCGCAAGGACGACCCGCACCTGCTGCTCTCCGCGGGCGACACCGCCATGCAATACCAGTTTGCCACCCAGGCGGACAAGGAGGCGACAACATCGCACAGCACGGCGATCGACACCCAGGCCGACCTCTTCCGCAGCACGCCGCTGATGGTGTCGCTCGGCAACCTCGACCGCAAGATTCGCCCGAATGGCCTCAGCCTCGAGGAGCCGGGCTACGACATCGCCGCCACCGGGTACCGCAAGTTCTTCGCCCTGCCCGGCAAGGAGTGGCTCTGGGCCTGGGACATCCCGGACTTCGACCTGCGCTTCATCAGCGTCGACATGAGCCACACCGGCGACTTCGGCAAGCCGAACCAGGCCTGCAACGCCTTCGGCAAGGACTCCGAGCAGTTCCAGTGGTTCGAGCAGACGATGAACGACACCAAGGCCGGTTTTGTGATCACGATCTACGGCGAAACCAGCATGACCGTGCGTCGCCACGCCGAGGGCGGCTGGAAGCGGCTTCTCGAAAAAGGCACGCTGGCCATCTCCGGCGAGTGCTACCATGCCGAGCGCAGCGTCGTCGATGGCATGACCTACACGAACAGCTCGGTGCGCGGCAACGGCAGCTTCGGCCACGATCCGCAGGCCGCCTTCTCCGACAAGTCGGCCAGCTACCAGCTGCTGACCCTCGATCGCGAGGCCGGCACCCTGACGTCGGAACTGAAGGCCCTCGACGACGGTCGCGTGCTCGACCGCCAGGTCTACCGCAAGCGTGCCCTGTGAGGGCGATCTCTCCACTCCGTCCGCCTGAGTCGTCACCCCTGGTTGCCGTTCGCGGCAGCCCGGGCCATCAGCCAAACAAGGCCGCGATCGGCTGGCCCTGGTCGGTGATCGGCACGGGGCGGTCGCCGTCGTGGAGGTTGGCGCGGTAGTCGACCGCGACGGCGGCGCAGAGCGTGGCGAAAAAGTCGGGGACGCTGACCGGGTGGGCGACGATCTTCTTCGAGATCTCATCGGTTTCCCCCCAGGCGCCGTGGTGGCGCAGGCCGCCGCCGGCGAGCACGCAGGAGAAGGCGCTGCCCTGATGGCCGCGGCCGCCCCCGCCGTCGAATTCGGGCGGGCGGCCAAACTCGGTGGTGATCACGATGAGGGTCTTGTCGAGCAGGCGGCGCGCCTCGAGGTCGGTGATGAGCGCGGCGACGGCGCTGTCGAGTTCCTGGATCAACTCATGCTGCTTGAGCTGGCCTTCGTTGTGGGTGTCCCAGCCGGTGCCGTTGAGGAAGTTGAGGTTGTGCGAGACCTCGACGAAGCGCACGCCCCGTTCAACGAGGCGACGCGCCAGCAGGCAGCGCTGGCCGAACTCGCCGCCGTAGCGCTGGCGCAGGGAACCGGCTTCCTCGTCGAGTTGGAAGACGCGGTTGAAGGACGGGCCGCTGAACTTCAGGCTCTGTTCGATGGCGGCGTCATAGCTGGCCAGCTTGGGGTCATCGGTGGCGGGTGCCCCGGCCTGCAGGGCGGCCAGGAAGCGGTGGCGCCGCTGCTGGCGGGCGGGGCTGATGCCGGGCGGCAGCGACAGGCCGGCCGGGCCCCGACTGGTGTCGGTCAGATACAAGTAACCGGCCTGCGCGCCGAGGAAGCCGGGGCCGCGCGTGACGTTGGGGTAGCCGATCAGCACATAGGGCGGGGCCTCGTCGGAGGCGGAGCCGCGCTGGTGGGCGATGATGGAACCGATGGAGGGATAGCGGATCGTGCCGCTGATCGGGCGGCCGGTGTGCATGCGGTTGGTGGCGGCGGCGTGCTCGTCGATGACATCGTGATGAACGGTGCGCACGGCTGTGACGCGCTCCATCAGCGGCGCCAGATGCTTCAGGTGTTCGCACAGGCGCACGCCGGGCACGGCGGTGTCGATGGACGGGTAGTAAGAGCCGGCCTTTTTGGCGACCGGATCGCCGCGGCGTTTGGGGTCGAAAGTGTCGACCTGGGCCATGCCGCCCCCCAGCCAGATGGAGATGACGTGCTCGGCACCGCCGCGCAGCAGCGGCGGGGCCGCCTCAGCGTGCAGGGAACGGGACAGGGCGCTGCCGCCGGCCAAGGCGGCGGCGGTTTCGAGGAAGCGGCGGCGGTTCATGGCGGCGTGGAAAGGCATGGCATGGGCGGGTTCAGGGAATCCAGACGAACTCCCGGTCGTTGATGAGGCTCCAGACGAGGTCTTCGTACACTTCCCGCCAGGCGACGCGCAGGCGCGGATCGGCTGGCGGGCCCTGCTGGACCTGTTTTTCCACCTCGACCTGGATGGCGTTGGCCTCGGGGCTGACGTGGTTCAGCCAGGTGACCAGCGGCAGGGGCGCGGGGAGTTTGGGTCGGACCTGTTCGGTGGCGGGCACGAGCCGGGCGGCAAAGCCTTCGCGCAGTGCTGGCAGGAAGGCCGTGCGTTCCGCGGGACGCGGCCGGCGGGTGAGGAAGCGCAGGAACAGGTCTTCCAGCAGTGCTTCGGGCGACGCGGCCGCAACGGCCAGGTCCGCCAGTTCGCTGCGCCAGGAGGCGCGTGCCAGGGACTGCACGAGCGTGCCGTTGGCGAGGATGCCCGGCTGCAGCAGATTCGGGTCGGTCGAGCGTTCGAAGATGGGCATCTGGCGTGAACCATTCCAGCCGAAGGCTTCCAAAACGTCGACGACCGTCTGCGCGCGCGGCAGGGCGAGGCTGGGGCGGTCGCGCTCGTTGTTCAGGCTGGCAAACATCCAGGCGCGGCGGGGCACGCCGAGCGTCTGCCGGCGCGCCAGCGTGTGCCGGCCGTCGTGCACAAAGGTGATTTCCTCGGAATCGATCGCCCTGCCGGCCGCGGCATGCAGGGAGTCGACAATCTGTTCGGCACTCAGACGGCGGCGGGCCGGCGCGCTGAAGAAGCGCTCGCGGGCGGGCAGGGCGGCCAGATTCTCGCCGGTGGCCGCGCGCTGATAGGCGGTGGAGGTGACGATGAGCCGCATCAGGTGCCGCAGGTCATAACCGTGCGCGACAAACTCGCTGGCGAGCCAGTCCAGCAGTTCCGGGTGACTGACCTCGCGACCCTCCCAGTCGTGGGCGGGTTCGACGAAGCCCGCGCCCATGAAGCGTTTCCACAGCCGGTTCACGTAGACGCGGGCAAAGCGGCGGTTTTCCGGCGCGGTGACGAGGGCGGCGAGACGTTCGCGCGCGTCCTTCGGATCCTCCAAAAGCCGGTCGATGACCGCGCCGTCCTGCGCCCCCGTGGCGGCCGCGAACGGCCATTCCGGCGGCACGGGTTCATCGGGCTTGAGCGTGACCTTGATGAGGGATTCGCGGCCCTTCTTCTCGAAGAAGCCGGCGGGCACGCGACTGGTGGCGGGCACGGTGACGGTCTTGCGCGCGAGCATGGCCGAGAGCGCATACAAATCCCGCTGGGTGGTGCTGTGATAGGGCGAGTCATGGCAGCGCGCGCACTGCATCTCGATGCCCAGAAAGCTGGAGGCGATGATGTGTCCCTTGGCGGCCATCGGCGCGTCGTTTTCGCCGGCCAGGGCAAAACCCGCGCTGCCGCCCTGACCGACATCGCCGCGCATCATCATGAGTTCGCTGACCATGCGGTCGAACCCCTTGCCGTCGCGCAGGGCGTCGAGCAGGAAGCCGCGGAAGGGGCCGGTGCTGTTGAGTGAGGCATTGATGAGGGTGGGGTTCTCCGCCAGCAGGTCCAGCCAGTCGCTCATCTGGTGCTCCGCCCAGCGCTCGTCGGCCAGCAGGCGGTCGATGAGCCGGTGGCGCTTGTCGGGCGCGTCATCCTCCAGGAAGGCGCGCGCCTCTGCCGCCGTGGGCGGCTGGCCGATGAGGTCGAGGCTGACCCGGCGCAGGAAAACCTCGTCGCTGACGAGGGCGGTCGGGGTCAGTTTTTCCGCGCTCACCGGTGCTTCGGGCCAGAGGGCTCCATCGCGGATCCAGGCTTCCAGTTGGGCGATCTGCTCCGGCTTCAACGGATCGCCCGAAGGCGGCATCACCAAATCTTCGTCCTCGGTGCGCAAGCGCACGATCAGCTCGCTGGCGGCCGGATCGCCGGGCACGAGGGCGGGCATTTCCGAGTCGCCCCCGCGCAGTGCGGCGGCGCGGCTGTCCAGGCGCAGGCCGCCCTTGTCCTTCTCGCCATGGCAGCGGAAGCAGGCTTCCTGGAGGATGGGCAGGATCTGCTGCTGAAACGTGCCCGAGTCGTTGGTCGCGTCGGCCTGGGCCGTTTTCGCGGCGGCGATCTTGGCCCCGAGAAAGGCGTCGACCGGATGCCCCTTGCCGGGCGGGGCGGGCGGCGGGTTTGCCTGCACCCAGGCACGGGCCAGCGCGTGCCGTTTTTGCCAGAAGCCATCGCGCGCACGGGCGGCGGCGCGGCGGTTGTGGTCGTCGCGTACCGCCAGCGCCTGCTCCAGTTCGGCCAGCACGGGTTCGACGGCGGTGTCGGTCAGCGGCAGGCCGGGGGCGTCGCCGGCGCGCAGAATGTCGAAGGAGCGGCCGTCCGCGGACTCGATGGCCACGACGATTTCGCCGGTCTCGGTGCGCTGGTTCTTGCCGCCGACCACGACTTCCAGCACCACGCGCGAGGGCTGGTTGCGCGCCGGCAGCTTGACGGTGCCAAACACCTCCTGGTGGTGGTAGTCCTTGACCCGCAGTCCCGGCCGTGGCGGTTTCGCCAGCGGGGTCACCGGTTCATGACCGTTCGGCGTGCTGCCATCGGCGGGCCGGGTCTCGGCCACCAGCTGGCCATCCACCCACAGTCGGGCCAGGGCGCGGGCGCGCAGCAGAAAACGGCGCGTGCCCTCGGGCAGGCGCACGTCCGCCGCCATCCGCAGCAGCAGGGGCGCCCGCCAGTCCGAGCGGATGCCCCAGTCATCGTAGCGCCTCGGCACCCGCGGCAGCAGGAAGACGTGGCTTTGCCAGCGCTCGGTCTCCGCAGGTAACTCCTCCGGTTCGGGCCAGCGCTCGTAGGCGGGCAGGCCCTCGCTGAACTGCACCAGCACCGCGCCCGGTTCGATCGGCCCCAGGGCCGGCATCTCCGGCTTGGCCGGGGCGAGGACCTGCGGGCCGGTCTTGCTGCGGAAACGTCCGGCGATCTCCGCGTCCGACAGCCGCTGGCGGTGCAGCGCGATTCGGTCGAGCAGGCCGGTGAAGCTGTTGCCCGCGCTGCCATTCATCGACGAGCCGATCCAGACGTCGTCATCATCCACCACCGGCGCATCCCGCGTCGGCCCGTCGGCATCCCAGCGCCCACCTGACGGCACGCCATCGATCCAGCCGCGCACGCTCTCCGGCTGGCCGAACTGATAGGTGAGCGCGATGTGATGCCAGCCGCTGGCGATGTGGAAGGCGGCCTCGGAGGTCCAGCGATGCCAGTGGAAGACACCCGCACCCGCCGTGCTGGTGAAGAGAAAGCTCAGGTGCGCCCGTCCGCCCTTGGCGCCGACAACGCGCAGCGACCAGTTCTGGTTGTCCTTGCCAAAGCGCGGGGAGAGTGTGCGACCCTTGCCGATGACATAGGCCGGCTGACCCTCGCGCAGGGACTCGACCTTGATCCAGGCCTCGATCGTGATCGCGTCGCCCTGGGCGAAGTCGTAAACGCTCTGCGGGCCGGGATCCTGGATTTCGAAGCGCGCGCCGCCGCCCTTGAGTTGCACCGCCGTGTTGCCGGGATCGAGATCGGGAAATGCCGGCGGTCGCGGACCGGGCTGATCGCGGATGATGTCGCCCTTGGCCACCCAGGGCGAGGCCTCCTCGGAACTGAAATCCCATTGCGCCACTGGAGCGGCCTGGCCGGCGAGGGCGAGGGCCAAGGCGCCGGCTGTGGCGAAGGGTCGCGAGCGTCGAACGGTGCAGCGGATGCCGGGGGGAAGGGGGGCGGTCATGACGTTTTGAGCTGAAATTTCTGCAGGCGGCGGCCTTCGATGTCGCCGCAGTACAGGTTGCCGCGGGAATCGAAGGCGAGGCAGTGCAGCCAGTTCAGATCCCCGGGCTGCTCCTCGCCATCCCTGCCCTTGGGGGCCGACCAGCTCTGCAGCAGCCGGCCGTCGGAACGGAAGCGCATCACCACCTGGTCCTTGGGTGGACAGCCGAGCGGAAAACCGGGGTAATCGGGGTCGTGCGTCCAGTGCATGGGCGTTGAACCGCAGACCCACAGGTCATCGTCGCCGGTGATCCAGAACCCCCAGGGCACAATGGCATTGGGCCAGGAATCGAGCAGGTGGCCATCGATGCTGTACACTTGAATGCGGACATTGTTGCGATCGGCGATGTACAGACGGTCGCGCGAGTCGATGGCGATGGCATGCGGCAGGCTGAATTCACCCGGGCCGCTGCCGATCCCGCCCCAGGACTTCACGAAACGGCCGTCGCGGTCGTAGTGCAGGATGCGGGCATTGCCGTAGCCGTCACTGACAAAGATGTCGCCATTGGAAGCGAAGGCCATGTCAGTCGGCGCATGCAGATGGGCGTGGTCCCGACCGGGTTCGCCGGGCGTGCCAAGTGTCAGCAGCAGGGTGCCGTCGCGGGTGTACTGCCTGACCGTGTGCGAGCCCAGATCGGCGAGCCAGACGTGGCCCTCGCGATCCATTTTCATGTGGTGCGCCCCACCCGGCTGGCTGCCCGCCCAGCCGAACAGATAGGCGCCCTCCGCGGAGAACACCTGCACCGACGGCGTCGCGCGGGTGTGCAGCCAGACCCGGTCCTGCTCATCGACCCAGCAGCCCGAAACCGCCTCCCAGGCGAGCCCGGCGGGCCGCTCCGGCCAGTTGGCCACGATCTCATAAACGGGCGCCGTGTTGACGCGCGGGTAGGTCAGCGCGGGCGGCCAGACAAGCGGTTCTTTCTTCGGGTGGGCGGTCCTTGTGGGGGTTGTCATCCAGAGGGGCGGGGAAAAGTTCAACGGTTCGCGGCAGGCGGCGCGTGCGGCGAGGGAGTGGATTCTGTGGCGATGGAGGGGTTAGGGCGCGGGCAGGCCGATGATGAGCATGGGGTCGAAATGATTCGCGTCGTCCATGGCATCCTGGAAAAAAAGGCCATCGACTTGGTCGCCCGCGGCATAGCCGAGGTCAGAAAGATCGATGGCGACGGCGAGTGCGGAAAACCGCAGCTTGGAGGGGCTTGAGAGAGTGGGAGCCGCTTCGAGATCCCCGAGGGCGAGGATCGGGGCCTGGGTCAAAAAGAGGTGGCGCTCGGACACCGGCAGGGCGGCGGACGATGTCAGCATCAGGTCGAACTGCGTGATGGTCCTGCAGCGCAGCCGGTCTTGCCAGCGGAGCGGACCGACGTGAAAGGCGTCGCCCTGCGGCATCTTGACGGCGTTCTGAATCTCGAAGAGAACCACATCAGGACCGGGGGCATTGGTCACCGGTTGGCGGAAGCGCATGGCAAACCCCGGGGTCAGTGCCGGATCGAAAGGGCCGGCAAGAGGTTCGGCGCTGCCGCCGGGATTGATGATGCCGGTGTTGAGGTCCAGATCCTCCAGAAGGTCCGCCCGGCGCGCTGGCAGGTGTTCGTGCGCGACAAGGTGTCCGATGGGATGCGGCTCAGGGCCGACACGAAACGTCAGCAGTTCGGTGCGAATCAACTCCGCGGCGGTGTACCGGTGTTCGGTGCCGCCACGTTGGACCGTGATGCCGGTGAGCGTTTGCGCCCGCCCATCCCGGCCGGGTTTTGCCGTGTAGGAGATCACCCGGTCCGGAAGCCCCCGGCGATATCCCTCGGGAGAAAAGGCCAGCGGGGTCGTGCCGCCGTGGCCGATCCGGCGCGCGTCACCATCCACCAGCCGCAGGGTCTCCGGGGCGGTTCCGTCGCTGGGATAAATGTCGGCCGCACCTTCCACCACCTGCACTTCGGTTTCACTTGACTCGGAGACATGCACGAAAAAGCGCGTGCCGCGGTCCACCACCTGGCTGTTGGGGGTGTCCACACGGAAACCCTCCGCGCCGGGCGGCGCATGAACCGAGCAACTGCCGACGTCCAAAGCAAGCCGGTCCTCGGACACCACCCGGAAAACGGCGGGCGCTTCAAGGATGACGCTCGCGCCCTGCGGAAACGTCAGCTCCACTGAACCCGAGACCAGGGAATAATCACGGTTCAATTCCGGCGTCGAATGAACCTGCGGCGTCAGTTCGCTGAAGAAGTTGGCTCGTGCCAGTTTGGAGAAGCTCACCCGGTGGGCGGGGGGTGCCGCCGGGTCATTCCCGCTCTCCCAAAGAAACAGCATCGCCATCAAGCCCGCGGCGATGGCCCAGCCGCCATATTGCAGCAGACGGGAAACCAGAGATCGGCCAGACGCCGGGCCGGTTGCCGGGCGCAGACGGGCCATGACATGATCGGCAAAGTCCCCGTCTGCCTGCCTCAGGCGGTGCAGTGTGTCCTGGACGAAGGACTCCGGACTGCCCTCGCGGGACAGCACGCCGAGCAGGCGATGGGTTTGATAGGTGTCCGTTGCCAATTTCAGCAGACCGGCGTCCTCCGTCATCAGCCGATGCAGTTCTGCGACAGCGGACTCATCCAGCTCGCCCTCCAGATAGTCGGACCAAAGGTCGTGGAAGCGTTCTTCCCTGGGGTCTTTCATGGCGTGCTCCCTTTCGCTTCATCCATTCGGGTCAGGACGCATTCGTGCAGGTGCCGGCGCAACTTCCACAGCAGCTTCTTGATGGCGGCTACCGAGAGACCGCTGCGGCCTGACATTTCCTCCAGCGGCATTTCCTCGTCATATCGCCAGGCGAGAAAACGCCGGCGTTGTCCGTCGATGCGGTCCAGGCAGGCTTGCAGGTGCTCCATCCTTTCCTGGATCACCTCCGGCGGATCTTCAAGGCGGCGCTGAAGTTCGCGACAGAGCAGGTCGGGCGCATAACGGGTGTGATAGTCGGCCACACGCCGCAGACGGGTGGTTTCCGTGCGCAGTTGGAACTGTGCGATGGTGAAGAGCCATGCGGAAAAGTTCGTGTCCGATCTGTACTCCGCAAGCTTTCGGTAGGCGGCGATGAAGCTGCGCTGGGCGATGTCATCCACATCGACTCCCGGCGGGGCCAATGCCGCCAGCCAGGCGCGCAACGGATGCTCGAAGCGGCGCACCACCAAGCCGAACGCCTCCGGATCCCCGGCGCGGGTGCGCCGAATCGCGTTCTCAAGGTTGTCGTCAGGTGGCACGTTGGATTCCTTTCCCGAAGAATGGCAGCAGCCGGCACCAGGTTTCCAGAAAATCCTGGGAAACACCAGCCAAGCGCGAATCGGCCAACCCTGCTCCGGTTGCAGAAGAACCACCGGTTGCGGCCCGTATCTTCCTTTCGCCTGCCATGAATCTGTTCGCCCTTCCGACCTGCGCCCTGGCGCTCACCTCCGTCCTCAGTGCCATCGAACCGGTGGCGCAGTGGACCTTTGACGGCGCCGGCCCCGATCTTGGCCGCGCCGAGGGCGGTGTGCTGTTTCAGCAGGACGGCCCCCCACGTGCCCAGTTCAAGCACCTGGCCGAAGGCAACATGGCGGTGCGGCTCGACGCCGCCAAGGGCGGCTTCATCCGGGTGCAGGATCCGGGCGCGAACAGCCCCTTCGACTTCAACAACGGCGACACGATCACGATCGAGGCCTGGGTCAATCCCGCCTCGGCCCCGAAGGGCGGCAACGTTTACCTCCTCGGCAAGGGCCGCACCGGCAACCGCGGCCAGCAGGCGAACAACCAGAACTGGGGCCTGCGCCTCTGGGACAGTGGCGGCCTGCTGCGCCTGAGCTTCCTCTTCCGCAGCCGCGCCGACGGCAAGCATGCCGGCGACTGGCACCGCTGGACCACCACGGCCGGCGTCGCCGCCAACAGTGGCTGGCATCACGTCGCCTTCACCTACCAGTTTGGCAAGCCGGAGTCGGTGCGCGGCTACCTCGACGGCGAGGCCGTGCCCGGCGCCTGGAACATGGGCGGCGCGACGAAGCAGGCGCCGGTGGTCGATGACGACGAAATCTGGCTCGGCACCTCGATGAACCGCCAGGCCAGCGTCAGCTTCGACGGCTGGCTCGACGAGGTGCGGCTCTATCGCGCGGCCCTGCCGGAAAAAGTCATCGCGGCGCGTTATCCGGTCGAACCCTACGTGCCGGTTCTGCCCGAGGCCGGCCTGCCCGGGGACAAGGTGCGCGTCGAGATCGTCGAAAACATCGGCAAGGGCGCCAAGTGGCCGCGGCAGTTTCCGCCGCCCACGGATGTCTACGAGGACGATGCCTTCGGCTTCTTCCAGATCGCCCAGAAGTACACGGAGACCGGCGTGCGCGCCGCGCGCAGCAATCCCCACCTGCTGCGCGCCATGGCGCAGCTGACCCTGCCCGCCGGCAAACACGAGCTGCTGCTGCGCGTGCGCGGCCAGGGCCGCCTGTGGATCGACGGCAGGGTCGCCGCCGAGGTCGCCTTCGGTCACACCGGCGGCGGCGCCCACAACGAGGTCGAGCACGCCGAGGCCGAGGGTGCGGCCGCGCTGCGCCTGCTCGGACCGGGTGACCGCGAGCAACGCCTCGAGATCACCAGCGAAGGCAAGCCGCAGGTCTTTGTGCTGGAAATGCTCGCCGGCAACGGCCGGGTGCGCCCCACCTTCGGCGAAACCAGTCTCAGCCTGCGCCGGGCCGACGGCTCATTCGCGCTGCTGTCGCCCTCCCCGCGCGTGGTGCCGCTCACCGATGCCGGTTGGAACGACTATCGCAAGGAACGCCAGGCCCACTACAGCCAGCTCGACCAGCGCCGCCGCCTCGCCCTGCGCGCCAAGCAGGACGCCTACTGGGCGCATCGCCATGCCGAGGCCAAGGCAGTGGTCAGCGCCCAGCCGGCACCCGCGGCGGCAGGCATCGACGCCCTGCTGGCGGCCGAGTGGGCGAAGACAAACGCGGCGGGTGCCGGTGCCGCCGGCGGCATCGATTTCGCCACGCAGATCCAGCCCATCCTCGCGGAAAACTGCTACCGCTGCCACGAGGAGAAGGCCAAGGGCGGCCTGCGCCTCAACAGCCTCGCCGCCGCCCAGCAGGGCGGCGATTCCGGCGAACCGGCCATCGTGCCCGGCAAGCCCCAGCAAAGCCGCCTTCTCGCCGTCATCCATCCGCAGGCCGGCGACGACCTCATGCCGCCCAAGGGGGATCCGCTGCCCGAGGCACAGCGGAAATTGCTGAGCGACTGGATCGCCCAGGGCGCCTCCTACGCGGCGGCCGGACAGAAGATCGAGCCGGCACCGCTCACCGACGATCTGGCCTTCCTGCGCCGGGTCACCCTCGACACGGTCGGGGTTGTACCCAGTGCCGAGGAAATCACCGCCTTCCTGGCCGAGGACTCCCCGCAGCGCCGCGCCCGCGCCATCGACCGCCTGCTCGCCGACCCGCGTTTTGCCGATCATTGGACGGCCTACTGGCAGGATGTGCTGGCGGAAAACCCGAACATCCTCAAGCCCAGCCTCAACAACTCCGGCCCCTTCCGCTTCTGGATTCACGAGGCGCTCAGCGACAACCTGCCCATGGATCGCTTTGTCACCGAGCTGGTGCGCATGGAGGGCGGCGTGCTGGCCGGCGGCCCGGCCGGTTTCTCGCTGGCCGCGGAAAACGATGTGCCCATGGCCGCCAAGGCGCACATCCTCAGCACCGCCTTCCTCGGCCAGGAAATGACCTGCGCCCGCTGCCACGACTCGCCCTACCACCAGTCGAAGCAGCGCGACCTCTTCGAGATGGCCGCCATGCTCGAGCGCAAGCCGATCACCCTGCCGGAAACCTCGTCGGTGCCGATGAGCACCTTTGCCGGCCGCGAGCCGCTCATCGAGATCACCCTCAAGCCCGGTGAAACCGTGGCGCCGGCTTGGCCGAAGCTCTTTGAGAAGACGCTGCTGCCCGCGGCCCGCGCCGCGACGCCGGAGCCCGCCGATGACAGCCGCGCCCGGCTCGCCGCCCTGATCACCTCGCCGCACAACGAGCGCTTCGCCCAGGTCCTCGTCAACCGTGTCTGGAAACAGCTGCTCGGCCGCGGCTTCGTCGAGCCGGTCGACGACTGGGAGGCGTCGAAGCCGACCCATCCCGAGCTGCTCGCCTGGCTGGCGCGCGATTTCGTTGCCCACGGCTACGACTTCCGCCACCTGCAGCGCCGCATCCTCAACTCCGAGGCCTACCAGCGCCAGGCCCGGCCGCTGGCCAAGGGCGCCCAGCCCGACTTCGCCGCGCCCCTGCCGCGGCGCATGACCGCCGAACAGATCGTCGACTCGCTCTTCGCCGCCGTTGGCAAGGACCTCGATTCCGAGGAACTCACCATGGACAACGACGGCACCCAGTCGGAGAGCGCCATGATCAGCCTCGGCCACCCGCGCCGCGCCTGGGAGTTCACCTCGCTGTCGAACGAGCGTGACCGCCCCAGCCTCGCCATCCCCAAGGCCCAGGCCATTGTGGACGTGCTGGAAAACTTCGGCTGGCGACCGAGCCGGCAGGAGCCGAAAAGCGTGCGCGAGACCGATCCGAACGTGCGCCAGCCGGCCATCCTCGCCAACGGCTCGCTCGGCCGCTGGGTGACCACCCTCGACGACCAGAGCGGCCTCACCGCACTCGCGCTCGACGCCAAGCGGAGCGAGGCGGAACTCATTGACCAGGTGTTCCTGCGCCTGCTCACGCGGCCGCCGACCGCGGCCGAGCGCGCGCGCTTCGTCGAACTGCTCGGCCCCGGCTTCCGCGACCGCATCCTGCCCGAGGCCCAGCGCCCGCCGCCGGTGAAGCGGCCGCCGCTGAAGTATGTCGCCTGGTCGAACCACCTCTCCGCCGGTGCCAACAGCATCAAGATCGAGCTGGAAAAGCGCGCCCGCGAAGGCGAGCCGCCCACCACCGCCCTGCGCCCCGAATGGCGCGAGCGCCTGGAAGACCTGCTCTGGGCCGTGCTCAATTCCCCCGAGTTCGTGCACCTGCCGTGAGGCTCATCGAATCCTGCCCACGCCCTTGTCGAGCAGGCCGTTTGACGGCAAGGTCGGGCTCATGAGCGCCACCCCCCAGGACCTGCTTCGCCAACTCGCCGAGGCCCCGCTCCATCCCTTTCCGGAAGGCATCCTTCAGGAGATGATCGAGCGGCGCGACGAAATGATTCCCGCCCTGCTGGAAGTCCTGGCCGACGCGGCTCGCCAGCCACAGCATTATCTGGAAGCGGATCGTTGGAAATCGCCGACCTTTGCCTGTTTCCTGCTGGCGCAGTTCCGGGTTGCGACAGCGTTCAAGCCACTCTGCAGGCTGCTCGCCCTGCCGGCCGATGAGGTGGAAGCTCTGTTTGGCGACACGCTCGCGGATGACATGGGTACGATCCTCGCCGGTGTTTATGACGGCGACCCCGCACCACTGCTGTCGCTGGTGGAGAATCGCCAGGTCAATGAGATGGTGCGCGGGGCTTCAGTGCCTGAAGCCTTGCTCTGCCTGTTGGCGGAAAACGTGGTGACCCGCGAATGGCTGGAAGCCTGCGCATCCGAGGTGCTGGCGAATCAACTGGAGCGGGAGGCCTCGCTGGTCTGGGACGCTTGGACGGCCTTTTGCGCCGACCTCGGCTTGGCCGCTACCGCGCCGCTGATCGAGCAGGCCATTGCCGACGGCTTGCTGGACCCCAGCTATTACGGCTACAAGGCCCTGCTGCGCAATGTCCGCAACGGGGGCGACCCCGACTGGCAGCGGCGCACAGGCAGAATCCTCGACACGATCGAGCAAACGCGCCACTGGGCCGTCTGGCAGAAGCCCGTGGCTGCGAAATCGTCCCTGTCATCCGCGAGGATGGCCAAAGTTTCTGCCGGCCCCAAGGTCGGCCGCAATGATCCTTGTCCCTGCGGCTCGGGTCAAAAGTTCAAGAAGTGCTGCGGTCGTTCGGCATAGGGTTTGCTCAAGCGTGTCGTAGACGCGGGGGGCGGCGTCGTGGGATGGGCAACCTTGCGAAGCACAACACGTCCGGGTGGCGACGATGCAGGACCTCCCTTTCGGCGATCCCATCTGCCGGAGTTCCTGCTGCCGCACCTCCTGTACCCCGGGCACGACTCTGGCTGTGGTGCCAGCACAGCGCGTAAAACATGAAACATAAACATAATGCATGATAAACATAATGTTTGCCTTCATGCATTGGCTGTGCATTTTCCCCCTGCATGACCCTGGACTTCGTCAATCGCGCCAAAGAGCAGGCCGAGCTGTCTGCGGCCGCCCGCAAGGGGGGGCTGCTGATCGTCTTTGGCCGCCGGCGCGTGGGCAAGAGTCGGCTGCTGCGGCAATGGTTGGCAGACCATGGCGGTCTGTACAGCCAGGCCATTGAGGGGCCGTCCGAACTGCAGATCCGCCAGGTTTTCGACGACATCCAGGATCGTCTGGAGACGCGCCTGACACCGAGGACTTGGCCGGAGTTGATGGAACTGCTCTCGCTGCAAAAGCGCCCCTGGATTTTATGCATTGACGAGTTCCCCTACCTCACGGCCGAGGAGGCCTCGCTGCCCAGCCAGCTTCAGCGCTGGCTGGACCAGTCCTTGCCGAAGGGATGCCTGCTCATTCTCGCCGGGTCGAGCATGCGCATGATGCACGACCTTTTCCTCCATCGCGCGGCGCCGCTGTACGGCCGTGCGCACAAGCTGTTGCAGGTCAAACCGATGGACTACGGCGCCTTTTGCCAGGCCTGCGGCCAACAGCCCGCGTCGATGGCATCCTTCGAGCAATTCGCCCTGGTTGGCGGTATTCCGAAGTATTGGGAGTTCGTTGAGCCGGGCGGCGATGCCATCGCCCTGGCTGAAGCCTTGTTTTTTGATTTCGCCCCCTACATGGAGCAGGAGCCACAGCGCATCCTGCGCGACGAGGGGGTGACGGGTGCGGGCGCCCTTGCCGTGCTCGAGGCGGTGGGGCGGGGGGCCTCCCGGCCCTCGGAGATCGCGTCGCGACTGGGCACCGCCCAGACCAATCTCTCGCGCCTGCTGCAACAACTGCTCGACGCCTCGGTGCTGGAGCGTGAATTGCCTTACGGGGAGAGCGTGCGCACGACCAAAAAGGTCCTCTATCGCATCACCGACCCGGCCCTGCGCTTCTGGTTTCACGTCCATTCCCCGCATCAGAGCCGCTGGCCGACCTACACGACGGAACAGAAGCAGAAACTGCTGCATGATCACGCCGCAGGCGTGTTTGAAGACACCTGTCGAGCCCGTGTCCCCGGTGCCGGCCGGCATTGGGAAAAGGACCTGGAATTCGACATTGTGGCTCCCGATCCCGAGGATGCCAACGGACTGCTGGTGGCCGAAGTCAAGTGGCGCAAGCTGAGTGCCGCGGAGCGCCGGCAAGTCCTCGGGCATCTCCAGGCGCAATGGCAGCGCACCGCCCTCAGCCGGAAGCATCCAAGGGTGCGCTTCGAAGTCTTCGATGCCCGTGAGATTCGGCACTTCGCGGCATGAAACATCGTTTGCAAGATGGAGGGGATCGAGCCTTCCGCTGCTGCCGTGAGGCACCGGCTGGATTCACCCTCAAGCCCCTTGCTGACCTTGGGCGACTGTTGCATCCCCTGTAGCCATTCCCACCATGCCCGTCACGAACCCATCCAGCGCGGCGGTGAAGATCGCGCTGTTTCGCTCGCTCTTCCGCGGGCGACAGGAAGTGTGGCCGCTGCGGTTTGAGTCAGCGAAGACCGGCAGGGCCGGCTACTCGCCGGTGTGCGGGAACGAGTGGGTCAGGGGCGTGTGCGAAAAACCGCGGATCAAGTGCTCGGACTGTCCCCATCAAAAATGGCTGCCCGTGACCGATGAGGTGATTCGACGGCATTTGTCGGGCGTCGATGAGAGGGGCAGACCCTTTGTCGCCGGGGTGTACCCGATGCTGCTGGACGAACGCTGCTTTTTTCTCGCGGTGGATTGGGATGGAGATAGCTGGCATACGGACGCCCTGGCTTACCTGGCGACCTGTCGCAGGCTTGGTGTGCCCGCCGTGTTGGAACGCTCGCGCAGCGGCAACGGCGGCCATGTGTGGATCTTTTTTGAGAAGGCTATTTCTGCCACGCTGGCGCGCAAGCTCGGTGCCCATGTGCTCACCGAAACGATGGAGTGCCGGCCCGAGGCGGGGTTGAAATCGTATGACCGGTTCTTTCCCAATCAGGACACACTGCCGCGCGGCGGTTTCGGCAACTTGATCGCACTGCCGCTGCAAAAGACGGCCCGCGAGCAGGGCAACAGCGTGTTCGTGGATGATCAGCTTGAGGTTTTTGAAGACCAGTGGCTGTTCTTGTCGGGAGTTGAGAGAATGAAGACGGCGCAGGTGGAGAGCCTCGTGCGCGAGGCGGAGGGGCGCGGCAGGGTGATTGGAGTGAAGATGGGTTTGCCTGAGGAGGAGAATGAGGCTGAACCCTGGAAGCTGAGGCCCTCGCGACGCAGGGAAGAGTTGCCGACGGGAGACATGCCGGCCAGCCTCGACCTCGTGCTGGCAGATCAGGTTTATCTGCCCAAGACCGGCCTGCCGCCGTCCCTGCGCAATGCCTTGATTCGTCTGGCGGCGTTTCAGAATCCCGAGTTCTACAAGGCGCAGGCGATGCGTCTGCCAGTATGGGACAAGCCACGAATCATTTCCTGTGCAGAGGATCATGCCGAACACCTCGGCTTGCCACGAGGTTGTTTGGAGGAGGTGCTGGATTTGTTGAAGGCGCTCAAAATTCGCTGGGAACTTCGCGACGAACGTTTCGCCGGTCATCCCATCAAGGTCCACTTTCAGGGAGTGCTGCGACCCGAACAACTCAAGGCTGGGACGGCGATGCTGGCGCACGATTATGGCGTGTTGTCGGCCACCACGGCTTTTGGCAAAACCGTGCTCGCCGCCTGGCTGATGGCAAAACGCGAGGTCAATACGCTGATTCTGGTGCATCGCCAGCAGCTCATGGAGCAGTGGGTGGAGCGGTTGCAGCACTTCCTCGGTCTGTCACCCGGCGAGATTGGCCGCTGGGGTGCCGGTAAAAAGAAACTGACCGGGCGGGTGGATGTGGCGTTGCTTCAGAGCCTGGTGCGCAAGGGAGTGGTCAAGGATGAGGTGGCGGGTTATGGACAGGTGATTGTCGATGAATGCCATCATCTTTCGGCGCACAGTTTTGAAGAGGTGGCCCGGCGCTTGAAGGCGCGGTTTGTCACGGGGCTGTCTGCCACCGTGGCAAGAAAGGATGGTCATCACCCCATCATCTTCATGCAGTGCGGGCCGGTGCGGCATCGCGTGGATGCCCGTTTGCAGGCAGCGGCAAGACCCTTCACCCATGAGGTGCTGGTGCGTCCCACCGGCTTCGTGCCTGAAGGGGAACCGGAGGAGGACAAGAGGCTGGAGTTCCAGCGGTTGTGCCAGGCAGCGATGCGCAGCGAGCGGCGCAACGCGCAAGTCATCGCCGAGGTTGTGCTCGCCGTGCGCAGCGGGCGAACGCCCCTCGTGCTGACGGAGCGCACCGAGCATCTGGAGCAGTTGGCGTCAGGTTTACGCAAGGCCGGCGTGTCAGATGTCATCACGCTGCAAGGCGGCATGGGAAAGAAGGCTCTCGCGGCGGCTCTGGAGCAGTTGAAGATGACACAGAGCCATTCCCCGCCTTCTGGTGAATGCGCCGAAGCAGCGCCTGCTGGACTTGTTCATCAGGACGCGGATTCGGGAGGTTCGGCAGATGCCTCGAAGGGCATCCCCATGGTTGAAGGTCGTGTCGTGGTCGCGACCGGACGCTTCATCGGAGAAGGGTTCGATGATGCACGACTCGACACTCTTTTTCTTACGATGCCGGTGTCCTGGCGTGGCACCATTGCGCAGTACGCTGGCCGGTTGCACCGTCTGCACGACGGGAAAAGGGTGGTGCAAGTTTACGACTACGCCGATCTGGACGTGCCGATGCTCGCCCGCATGTTCGACAAGCGTTGCGCGGGTTATGAAACCATCGGGTACACGATTTTGCTGCCTGCTAGTGCCCTGCCTGGCTGGCCGCAGGAGGTGCCGCTTCCGGTCGATCCGCAGTGGAAGCAGGATTATGCCGCAAGTGTGCGGCGACTGATCCGTGATGGAGTGGACGCGCCCTTGGCCCAGCTTTTCGTTCATGCCACATGTCCGCCGGCTGCGGATGCGGAGGGCGTTGGACGAGCGCGCAGTGCCAGCGAGGCATTTTTGTTTCGGCGTTTCGAGACGTTGCCCACGCTTACCGGTCGCTTTCGGCTGAACGCACGACTGCCCATCCCCTTCGAGGATCACGGCGGGATGGAAGTCGATTTCCTTTGCGAAAAGCTCAAGCTGGTTGTCGAACTCGACGGCCATCAGCATCTGCTGGACGCCAGCGCTTACCGGCGAGATCGCAGGAAGGATCTCTTGTTGCAAAGCCACGGCTATCTTGTGGCACGCTTTCTGGCCGAGGATCTCGGCAAAGATCTGGAGGGTGTCCTCGATGCTGTGCTGCGTCTGGTGGCGACGCGGGAGCGCGCCGCTGCCGGCGCGGTCGTTCACCCTCCGTGAGGATGTGCTGCTGACAGACAGGTTTCAGCGTGTCGCGCCGTAGTACGGACGGCCGCTCCTCCGGCCACTGTCCCCATGAAACGTCGTTCCCTTCTCAAGCTCGCTGCCGCCGGTGCGGCCGCGCACCTCGATCCCGCGCTGCTCGCCAAGGAGGCGGGGCACGTGGCGCATTTCCCCAAGGGCAAGGCCGAGCATGTCATCCACATCTGGCTCGGCGGCGGCGCGGCGCAGGTCGACACCTGGGATCCGAAGGCGCTCGGCGATGCCAAGGCGAAGAAGGCGGGCAGCTACTACCCGAGCATCGACACCCGCGTGCCCGGCGTGAAGGTCTGCGAACACCTGTCGCGCTGCGCGAAGCTGATGGAGCACATCACCGCCGTGCGCACGGTCAACCACGATGTCATCGACGAGCATGCCGCGGCCTCGAACCGCATGCACACGGGTCGCAACGTCAGCGGCACGACGGTGTATCCCTCGCTCGGCTCAATCATCGCCCACGAACGCGGCGCGGCGGCCGAGGGCGTGCCCGCCTATGTGCTCATCGGCTACCCCAACTTCTCGCGCGGCCCGGGTTTCCTCGGCGCCAAGGCCGGCTTTCTCTACCTGCTCGACACCGAGGCGGGGCCGGCCGGCCTGAAGCGGCCCGAGCATGTGCTCGATCCGCGCCAGAGCCGGCGCGAGCAATTGCTGGCGACGATGCGCACGAGCGCCAAGGAACTGCGCGGCAGTCCGATCCTCGAGCAGTACGACAGCACGCTGGCCGAGAGCCTGCAGCTCGCCGGGCCGAAGTTCATGGAGGTCTTCGACCTGAAGTCCGAGAAGGGCGAGCTGCGCAGCGCCTACGGCAGCGAGTTCGGCCAGCGCTGCCTGCTGGCGCGCCGCCTCATCCAGCGCGGCGTGCGCTTCATCGAGGTCTCGCACAACCTCAACTTCGTCAACGGCACCGGCTGGGACACCCACAACCAGGGCCAGCTCAAGCAGCACGTGCTCATCCAGGATCTCGACCAGGCGATGAGCACGCTCATCACCGACCTGCAGGCGCACGGCCTGCTCGACAAGACGCTCATTGTCGTCAACACCGAGTTCGGCCGGCCCTCCGACTTCGACGGCGGCGGCGGTCGCGGCCACCAGGGCAGCGCCTTCAGCGTCGTGCTCGCCGGCGGCGGCCTGAAGCACTGCGGCGCCTACGGCGTCACCGATGACCTGTCGAAGACCCCGGTCGAAAACCCGGTCTCGGTGCCGGACCTGTTCGCCACCGTGCTGGCCGACCTCGGCATCGACCCGGCCAAGGAACTCTACGACGGCGACCGCCCCGTGCCGATCACCGACCGCGGCCGGCCGGTGCAGGCGCTGTTTGGCTGACGGTCTCTCCGCGCTGTGTTCTCGCGCTCACCCTTGTTGCTGATCCCATGCTGCCACGCCTGCTCCTCGCGCTTGCCTTCGTTCTTGGCTTCACCGTCAGCCTTCCCGCCGCCGACGTCGTCATCATGGCGGTCGAGGAACCGGACAACTACGACGCGGTCAACTCGATGCGCGCGTTCGCCGAGCGCGAACTGCGGCCGCTCGGCCACCGCGTGACCCTGGTTGAGGGCGACAAACCGGTGAAGCACCACTTCGCCGGTCTCGTCGAGGGACTGCGCGACGCCGACCTGCTCATTCTGTTCTCGCGCCGGCGCTTCCTGCCGGAGGAACAGATGGCCGCCGTGCGCGCGCACCTGAACGCCGGTCGGCCGCTGCTCGGCATCCGCACCGCCAACCACGCCTTCATCCCGCGCCCGAAGGACGTCGTCGATCCCGGCCTGACGATCTGGCCCGAGTTCACCCGCGAGGTGCTCGGCGGTGAAAACACCGGCTACGAAACCAAGGGCCTGCCCTACACGGTCGCCACTGCGCCGGGCGCGGCCGACAGCCCGCTGCTCGCCGGCGTCGATCCTGCCCGACTGCGCGGCCATCAGTCGCTCTACCGCGTGCTGCCGCTCGCCGGCGACGCCGTGCCGCTGCTCATCGGCACGGCCGGTGCCGGCGCGGCTTCACCGCCGCAACCGGTCGCCTGGACGCGCACCCATGGCCCGAAGCGTGCCCGCGTCTTCTACACCAGCCTGGGCGCACCGGAGGATCTGCAGATCGCCGATGCACGACGGTTGCTGGTCAACGCGGTGGCCTGGACGCTGGCGCGGTGACCGGCCTGGCGCGCGATTTTTTGCCACAGTCGTGCCGGTGCGCTTAGGATAGGGCTGCATGTCCGAGTCTTCCGTCACCCGTCGCGGCGCGTTCCTGACCACGCACTGGTCGATGGTGCTGCAGGCGCGCGGCGCCGCGCCGGCCGCCGCCTCGCTGGAGGCGCTCTGCCGCCAGTACTGGCCACCCCTGTACGCTTATGTCCGCCAGCGCGGCCATGCGCCGCACGATGCCCAGGACCTCACCCAGGCCTTTTTTGCCCGCTTGCTGGAAAAGCACTGGCTCGACGCCGCCGATCCCGCCCGCGGCCGCTTCCGCTCCTTCCTGCTCATGGCCCTGCAGCGGTTTCTGGCCAACGAATGGGATCATCAGCGCGCGCAGAAGCGCGGCGGCGGCGCGGTCTTCGCCCTCGATCCCCAGGAGCTGGAACGCCTGCCGCTGGCCGACCCGTCGGCCCTGCCAGGCGAGGCCCTGTTCGACCGGCAGTGGGCGCTGACCCTGCTCGAGGCCGTCATGCGCCGGCTGCGCGACGGGCACGCCGCGGCGGGCAAGCTCACCGAGTACGAGCAGCTCAAGCCCTGCCTCACCGCCGAACGCGGCGAACTCGATTACGAGGCCCTGGGTGCCGCGCTCGGTCTGACCCCGGCCTCCGCGCGCAGCGCCGTGCACCGGTTGCGCAAGCAGTTCCGCGACCTCTTTCGCGAGGAGGTCGCCGCCACCGTCGAGGATCCGGCCGAGATCGACGATGAGTTGCGCGCGGTGGTGGCCGCCCTCGGGGCCGGCTGAACTTTTTTCGCGCCTCTTTCGCCACAACCGCGGCCGGCCGCTTATCTCCCTTGCATGACCCCCTCTGATCCCGCGCCTCCCGATGACCCCCTGGTGGAAGGGCTGAGCGCCCGTCGCCTCGGCGCCCTCAACTTCACGGTCGACACCCTGCCGCAGGAGGGGCCGGTGCCGGTTGCCCTGTCGCCCGAGGCGCTCGCCCCGCATTTTCCACAGCTCGACATTCTCGAATGCCTCGGCCGCGGCGGCATGGGTGTGGTGTACAAGGCGCGGCAGAAATCCCTCAACCGCCTCGTCGCCCTCAAGCTGCTGGCCCCGGAACGCGCCGACGATCCCGCCTTTGCCGCCCGCTTCGAAACCGAGGCGCACGCGCTCGCCGCGTTGAACCATCCGAACATCGTCGGGGTGTACGATTTCGGTTGCGCCGGCGGCTTTTATTACCTGCTGATGGAGTTTGTCGACGGCCTCAACCTGCGCCAGGTGCTGCAGGGCGGGCGGCTGACCCCGGCACAGGCGCTCGACCTGATTCCGCCGCTGTGCGACGCCCTGCAGTGCGCCCACAACCGCGGCATCGTCCATCGCGACATCAAGCCGGAGAACCTCCTGCTCGACAAGGCCGGCACGGTGAAGATCGCCGACTTTGGCATCGCCAAGATGCTGCATCACGCGGCTGAGTTTGGGCCGGGCGAAGGCCCGGCCGTGGCCGGCGGCTCGCTGCCCTTTGGCACGCCCGACTACGCCGCGCCGGAACAGGCCGATGGCCGCAGCGATCCCCGTTCCGACCTCTATTCGCTCGGCGTCGTGCTCTACGAAATGCTCACCGGCGAACGTCCGCGCGGGTCGGTGGAACCGCCGTCGCGACGGGTGCAGGTCGATGTGCGCATCGACGAGATTGTCCTGCGCGCCCTGGAAAAGACCCCCGAGCTGCGCTTTGCCACCGCGGCGGAATTCCGCACCCGGGTGCAGGCGGCGGGCGAAGCCGTCGCGCCCGGCAAAAACGATCTCTCCCGCTTCACCGACGACCCCAAAAACTGGCACCTTTGGTTCATCTACTTCTGCCGCGAGGATCCGCGCATCGCCGTGCCCAAGCGCATCGCCGGCCTCGGCTGGACCCTCAATTTTGCCAACCCCTGGGCCGTGCCCTTTCTGGCCGCGCTCTGCGGTGGCGTCTGGGCCGTCTACGCCACGCTCGAAGCCTACGGCCTGAGCCGTCGCTACGGCTCCTGGAGCATGCTGACCCTGCTGCTGCTCATCGTCCTGCTCTTCCAATGGCTCTCCAACCCCCAACGCCCCGCCAAACGCCCGTGAAAGCCCATCCCGCCCATGCACGCCAAACCCTCGCCCTGCGCCTCGCCGCCCTCGTCATGTTCACCGGCCTGCCCGGTGTCTTGCTGCCGGGGCAGGCCCTGGAAAAATTTTCCTGGTTCGTCGGCTATGGCCAGCCGCGCCTCGATCCGCTCTCGATCTTCATGACGGCCGATGCCGCCACTGCCTCGGTCCTGCTCGGCCTCGTGCTCGGCTTTGTCGCCCGCGACCCCGAGCGCTACCAGCCGCTCGTGCGCCTGCTCAGCCTCGCCTTCCTGGTGGCGTCGCCGATCTGGATCGGCCTCGGCCTGCAGTGCCCACTGCCGTGGTGGTGGACGGCCTCCGCCTCCGCCGGCCTGTTCGCCCTCGGCCTGGCCCTGCGTCCGCCGGCCACGGCGGCAGCCTGACGTTCGCCCCACGTCTGCGATAAGCGCCCCGCCTCCGTCGTTGTCTGGGCATGCTTCGTCTGCTCGCCGTTCTCGCCCTGCTGCTGTCGCCTGCGCTCGCCCAGCCGCCCAACATCGTCTTCATCCTCGCCGATGACCTCGGCTACGGCGACCTCGGTTGCTATGGGCATCCCAAGTTCCGCACGCCGCGGATCGATCGCCTGGCGAGCGAAGGCGTGCGCCTGACCCAGTTCAATACGCCCGCGCCCTTCTGCGCGCCGACCCGCGCCGCCCTGCTCACGGGGCGCTACCCCTTCCGCTGCGGCATGACCGCCAACCCGGCGCCCGATGCGACCCCCGCGGCCGATGCCGTGGCCCTGCCTGCCGGCGAAGTGACGCTCGCCCAGGTGCTCAAGACCGCGGGCTACGCGACCGCCCTCTTCGGCAAGTGGCACCTCGGCCATCACCCGGGTTCTTTGCCCACCGACCGCGGTTTTGATGAATACCTCGGCATCCCCTACTCGAACGACATGCGCCCCGCGCATTTGCTCGAGGGCGACCAAGTCGTCGAGTATCCGGTCGTGCAGGCCACGCTCACGGAGCGACTTTCGAAGCGGGCGGCCGACTTCATCCGGCGCAGCGCCGGCCAGCCCTTCTTTTTGCTTTACGCCGATCCCATGCCGCACAAGCCGCTGGCCGCCTCGGAGGCGCACTACCGGCGCAGCGGTGCCGGCCTGTATGGCGACGTCATGCTCGAGCTCGATGCCGCGGTCGGGCGCGTGCTTGACGCGCTCGCGCAGGCCGGGGTGGCCGATCACACCCTGGTCGTGTTCACCAGCGACAACGGCCCCTGGTTCGGCGGCAGCACCGGCGGCCTGCGCGGCATGAAATCGACGCAGTGGGAGGGCGGTTACCGCGTGCCGATGATCGCCCGTTGGCCCGGGCAAATTCCCGCCGGGCGGGTGAGCGACGGCCTCGGCATCACCATGGACCTGTTTGCCACCGCCGTGAAGGCCACCGGCGCGGCCTTGCCGGACGCGCGCGTGCTCGACGGTCGCGACCTGCTGCCGTTGCTGCGCGGCGCGGCCGCTTCACCGCATGCGTTCATCTTCGGCCACCAGGGGCCGCGCCTCGGCAGCGTGCGCGATGCCCGTTGGAAGCTGCATGTGCTGCCTGCCGGTGGCATGCGCTTCAAGGCCGGCCCGGACGGTCGCTGGCCGGACCCGCGCGCGCCGGACGGGGTCACCCTGCTGGCCCCCTACGAGCAGTACAATCTGGAGTCCATGCCGGGCCTGACGACCGGGGTGGCGGCGGCAGCGATGCAGCTCTTTGATCTCGCCAACGACCCGGGCGAGCAGCGCGATGTCGCCGCCGCGCATCCCGAGGTCGTCCGCCGCCTGCTCGCCGCCCACGAGGCGATGAGTCGCGACGTGCCGGCTGTGCCGAAACCCCAACGTTGAACCGCCATGAAGTGCCTTTTTGCCGCCCTCCTGCTCGTCACCCTCGCGCCCGCGGCTGCCGCCGCCCTGCGCGCCGGCGCGGCCACCAGCAACATCACACCCGACATGGGGGTCGTGCTCGACGGCACGATCATGAAGATCGGTCCGGCCAGGCACGTGCACGATGAACTGCACGCGCGCTGCCTCGTGCTCGACGACGGCCGCACCCGTCTCGCTTTCGTGATCTGCGATCTCACCATGATCGCGCCGGAAATCGTCGCCGAAGCCAAGGCGCTGCTTGAGCCGAGCCTCGGTCTGCCGCCGGCGAACGTGCTCATTGCCGCGACCCACACCCACAGCGCGCCGCGCGCCCTGAACGTCGGTTTTGGTCCCGCCAACGACGCCTACCACCGCTTCCTGGCCCGTCGCATCGCCGATGGCGTCCGCCGCGCCGCCAACCAGCTGGCACCCGCCAAACTCGCCTGGGGCAGCGTCGCCAAGCCGGAGTTTGTCTTCAACCGCCGCTGGTTCGTCAAGACCGACAGCCAGCGCGCCAATCCCTTTGGCCGGCGCGGCGAACGCGTGCAGTTCGGGCCGGCCCGCAACGAGGCGGAAAAACCGGCCGGTCCGGTCGATCCGGAGTTCTTTGTCCTGTCGGTGCAGCACGCCGACGGCCGCCCGCTCTGCGTCCTCGCCAACTACGGCCTGCATTACATCGGCGGCGTGCCGACCGGCCACGTCAGCGCCGATTACTTCGGCGTGTTCGCCGAGTTGATCCGCGCCCGGCTCGGCGCCGCGGATCAGGATCCGCCCTTCGTCGGCATGCTCTCGAACGGCACCAGCGGCGACGTCAACGGCGTCGATCTGCGTGCGCAAACACCGGGCGCGCGCGGCTACGAGCGCATGCACGAGGTGGCCGACGCCCTCGCCGCGGCGGCGGCGGAGATCATCGGCAAGGCCGGGCATCGCGACGACCTCGGCCTCGCCGCCCAGCTCGTGGAGCTGCCGCTGGCGGTGCGCAAGCCAGACGCCACGCAGCTCGACTGGGCGCGGTCCGTGCTCGCCAGTCCGGAGGCGAAGGCGGCCAAGCCTTCGCGACCGGTCATCTATGCCCGCGAGACCCTGGGGCTTGCCGACTACCCGGAGCGTGTGCCGATCGCACTGCAGGCTTTCCGCATCGGCGGACTGACGATCGTCGCCGCCCCCTGCGAGGTGTTTGCCGAAACCGGGCTGGCCGTGAAAAGCGGCAGTCCCGAGGCGACCTTCCTCATCGAACTGGCCAACGGTTACGGCGGCTATCTGCCGCCCCCGGAACAGCACGCGCTGGGCGGTTACGAAACCTGGCCGGCCCGCTCCAGCTTCCTGGAGATCGAGGCCGAACCGAAGATCCGCGCTGGCCTGCTCGACCTTGTGCGCGCGCTGAACGCCGGGCCGTGACAAGAATGGTCTGCAGCGGTTGTAGATATGGGGCATGACTTCCCGTTGCCGTGCTCTTGTCCTGCTTGCGATTCCTGTCCTCGGCAGCACCTGCCTGGTCGCCCAGTCGCCCGACCTCGGCGGGGTCCAGGTCGCGCATGAGCCGTCCACGGCGACCCTGCGCGCCACGCTTGCCGGCCCGCTGCAACTGCGCCTGCAGGTGGAGCGCCAGGGCGGCAGCGAACCCCTGACCCTGCGCGTGCAGTTGCCCGCGAGTGGTCCGCGGGTCTGGCCGGCCAACGACGTCGAGGTCCGCGACGCCACCGGCAAGGCCCTGCTCGTCGAGCGCTCGGGCATCGAATGGGAGAAGCTGCGCATCGCCCTGCCAGCGGGGGTCGACGCCTGCGTCGTGCAGGCGGTGGAGCCGCCGGGCGGACGGCCGCGACCCAGCTCGGAACGCGAGCGCAGCTTCGAGGACGGCGGCTTGCGCGTGCGCCTCGCGCCCTGGCCGCAGGGGCGACAGGCGGCGCTCAGCCTGCGCTTCGATGACTCGCACCCGAGCCACCTCGACACGGTGATCCCGATCCTGCGCGAGTACGGTTTCAAGGGCACCTTCATGGTCAATCCCGGGCCGAAGGTGCCGGGCAGCCGGCAGAATTTCTCTTTCGAGATCCGCGAGGCCGAGTGGGCGGCGGCGGTCAAGTCGGGCGCGATCGAGCTGGCCAATCACTCGGCCCACCATCGCGGCGCGCGCGACGACGAGGACATGGACGTCGAGATTGGCACCGCCGCCGCGGCGATCCGCCGTCTGCAGACCGGTGCCAGCCCGCTGCTGGCGCTCAACCTCGGCGGCGGCACGCGCTGGCAGACGACCCGCACGCTGCGCCATTACCTCGACCGCCATCAGCTTTTCGACGCCTCCAGCGGTTCGCTCGGCATGGATGATGTCTATGGCGGTCGCGTCGAGGCCCTGCGCGCGGCGCTCGACCGCCACCTCGAGCGCGGGCTCTGGTGCCGTGTCCATTACCACTCCATCGGCCAGGGCCTCGCCGCCAGCGAAGCGAACTTCCGCGCCGCGCTCGACCTCGTTCGCCAGCGCCAGGACAAGCTCTGGATCGCCGGCATGAGCGAGATCCATCAGTATCAAACGGCGCTGGCTTCGGCGCGCCTGAACCTGCAGAAGTCGGAAGGCGGTCACCGGACCTTCCAGGTCGAGGTCGGCACCGACCCGGCGCTGTACGCGCAGCCGCTCACCCTGGAAGTGACCCCGCCGGCCGGTGGCCCGCGCCCGGTGCTGGTCCGCGAGGGCGGCGACGAGATCGCTCCCGAGTCCGGCAGCCCACTCCGCTTTGTCCTGCCGCCGCGCGGCGCGCTCTACCAACTGCGCAGCGCCCCCTGAGATTCCATCCGTCATGAAAGCCGCCCTCACCGCCCTCTGCCTGCTCGTCACCCCGCTGCCACGCGCGGCCGCCGAGGATCTGCTCGCCGGCACGGCCGTGGTCGACATCAGCGATCGCACGGTGCCGGTCAACGATCCCTGCTTCGCCAAGGCCCTGGTGCTCCGGCGCGGCGACACGACCGCGGTGATGGTGACCGTGGACGCGGTCGCCATCGGCGGCATCGGCCGGATCGGCAACGGCTTCCTCGCCAACGTACGCGCTGATCTGCAGCGCGAGCTCGGCCTGCCGCCGGAACACCTGCTCGTCAACGCCAGCCACTGCCACGGGGTCATCCGCACCGACCTGCAGCAGCTCGTCGTGCAGGCGGTCCAGCAGGCCGCCGGCCGGCTCGAACCCGTGCGCGCCGGTGCCGGCAACGCCAGCGAGAGCCGCATCAGCGAAAACCGCCGCATGCTCCTCAAGGACGGCACCCAGGCCGACATGCGCCGTGCCTACGCGATGCCGCGCGACGAGGACGTGGCCTCGGTCGGGCCGATCGATCCGCAGGTCGGGCTGCTCCGCCTCGACCGCCTCGACGGCACGCCGCTGGCGGTGGTCTATCACTTCGCCTGTCACCCGATCCAGAACCCGCCGTCGAAGGGCAGCAGCGCCGACTTCCCCGGCTTTGCCTCCAAGGTCATCGAGCAGGCCACCGGTGCCACGGCCTTCTTCCTGCAGGGCTGCGGCGGCGACCTCAATCCGCGCCACTACAAGGAGCCCAGCCGGGCGGCCGATGCCGAGCCGCTCGGCGCCCTGCTCGGCTCCAGCGTGCTCGCCGCCCTGCGCGGCATCGAGACGCAGCCGCAGGCCGAACTGCGGGTGCGACGGGAAAGCGTTGCCCTGCCGCGCGCGGCCGATTTCGCCGCCCGCCTCACCCGCCTCGAGGCCGAGCAGCAGCGGCTGGTCGGTTCGCTGCGCTCGAGCACCCTCAACTTCAAGGCCTTCCTGCCGCTGCTGCTCCAGCAGCGCCTCTGGCCCGACACCCCCTCGCACCACGGCGCCGCCTACTTGCGCGACCCGGAACCGCTGCGCCAGCTCGATGCCGACAACCGCGCGGCCGTCGAGGCCTACCTGCACAATGTCGCGGTCATGGAGCAGCTCGCCCGCCTCAACGCCAACCGCAGTTTGCTGAAGAAGCATCTCGCCGAGACCGAAGCCGCCGGCGCGGCGCCGCTGGAGGCGGAACTCGGCGGCCTGCGCGTCGGCGACTTCAAGCTCGTCAGCTTTCCCTCGGAACTCACCGTCGAGATCGGCCTCAACGTCAAGCGTGCGGCCGGTGATCCGAATGCCCACGTTTCCGGTTATACCAACGGCTACCTGTTCTACACCGCCACCGCCGCCCAGCGGCGCAACACGGGCTACGCCCAGGAGGATTGCGATGTGCTGGTGGCGCCGGAGTGGCAGCAGATCTTTGAATCCCGCGCGCTTGCCCTGCTGCAGGGGTTGGGTCGCTGAGCAGGGAGGGCGGTTAAGTTCACTTCTCCGCCCGCTCGCGCAGCACCGGCGCCAGCCAGCGCGCGGTCGCCTCGGCGATGACGTGGTAGCCGGCGAGGTTGGGATGGCGGTCGCCGAGCCAGCCGGGCAGGTGGCCGAACCAGGCGTCGAGCCGGTGATCGGGCACGACCACCTTCGGCTCGGTCTCCGGCTGCACCCAGGGCGTCGCCAGGGCGCGCAGCGGCTCGGGGATCTTGGCCAGCGGGTAGCGACGGTAGTTCAGCATGTCCGGACCCTGCTTGAGGGCGGCCAGGTAGTCCGGGTAGAGGTCGAAGAGCGGCAGCTTCGCCGCTTCCGCCACCTGGCGCACCAGGGCGTTGATCTCCAGGTTGCCGGCGGCGTCGCCATAGGGAATGACCGTCGTCGGAATCAGCAGGGCCTGCGGATGATCGCGGCGCAGGCGCTCGATCAACTCCTGGAAATCCTTCGGGAAGTTGGCGACGAAGTTCTCGCGGCGGGCGCGGTCGTTGAGGCCGTAGCGGATGAAGATGATGTCGGCATCGGGTTGCGAGGCGACGTCGCGATCGTAGCGACCCGAGTCGAGCAGGCGACGAATGAACTCGCCGCTCAGACCGAGGTTGAGGACGTCGGTGGGCGGCAGGCCGGCCTCGCAGGCGAGGCGGATGCGCAGCATGTCCTCGAACTGCGGCTCCTCGGGCGACAGCTTTTTCGGGATGCTTGCCTCGGTTGTGCTGTCGCCGAGCAGCAGGATGCGCAGGCGCTTAGGCCCGGCGGTGGCGTCGCTGAAAGCGAAGGGCTTGCCGCCGAGAAGCTGGTCGGAGGTGATCGTCGGGCAGATGCGTTTTTCGACATGGGCAAGGAAGCGCTCGGTGCCCTCGTCATGGCTCACAAAGGGCCAGCGCTGCGGGTTGTACATCGTGTCGGTGAGGTCGCGGACGAGGGCGACCTGCTTGCCGTTCTTCGCCATCTGGCGCAGCCCGAACGGGCGGCCGGCGACGCACATGTTGGTGTGCACGCCGAGCAGCAGCACGCGGTCGATGCCGCGCGCCTCGAGCAGGTTCCAGATCTCCGAGCCGCGGTCGCTGACGGCGTCGCGCTCGGGATCGATGCGCAGCGCCTCCATCTGCCGGGTCCAGGGCTGGCGCGGGTTCAGGCCCTTGGCCGCAAGCTCCTTCGCCCAGGCGGCGTGCTCGGCGGGATCGTCGTCCTCGCCGCCGTCGCTCTGGTCGATCGGATACACCGCCAGTTCCTCCGACGGAATCTGCCGGCACCACTCGTCGATCTTCTCCGGCAGCGTCGCTGCGGGTGGGGCGGAAAGAGCGCGCTGGCGCGCCGGCGTGCCTTCGTAGGCCTTCATGCAGCTGCTCGGCGCGTGGATGATGAGGGTGCCGGCCGCGCGCGCCTTCTCCAGGAAGGCGTTCATCCGCGGCGCCATCTCGTTGGCGCGGACGACGGCGTTGCGACAGTGGTGCAGGTCCCACATGTCGCAGACGATGACCGCCGTGCGTTCGGCCGGCCAGACCGCCGGCGTGCGGGTCGGCCGGCCAAGCGGTGAACGGGTCTGCAGGGTGAGCGACAGCGGTGCCGCGGTGGCAAGGCTGACGAGGCCGATGAGGAGGAGGGCGGTGGCGAGCGATTTCATGGCGGGCGACAGGGCAGGACTACGGGCCCGGGAGCGGGCTTTCATCCATGAGCTTCCACCTCTGCGGCGTTACTCCCCAAGCCTTTGGCACCGCAGAGACAAGGCAGCCGACGCAGAGAGGGAACCTCCGGCATCAGCGTCTGATCAGCGGTTCATCAGCCGGCTTTTGAAACCCCGAATCTCACGAAGGGCTCGAAGGGAGCGCGGACACTCCGCCTCTGGAAAACCGCGGCCGCCGCGACAAATCCGGAAGGAAGCGACCGGCCCGCAGCGCTTTACCGGCATGAAAGCCTGTTTCGCCGCCGCCTTCTTCCTGCTCGCCGCCCTGGCTCACGCCCAGGAGATTCGCCGCGACCTGCCCTACGTCGACAACGGCCATGCCCGCCACAAGCTCGATGTCTACACGCCCGGCGGCGACGGCAAGCGCCCGGTGGTGTTCTGGATCCATGGCGGCGGCTGGCAGGCCGGCGACAAGTCCAGTGTGCAGGACAAACCGCGGCTGTTCACCGGGCGCGGCTGCGTCTTCGTCTCGACGAATTACCGCCTGCTGCCCGAGGTCGACATGGAGACGCTGGTGGGCGATGTCGCCAAGGCGCTCGGCTGGGTGCACCGCCACATCGCCGAGTATGGCGGCGACCCGCAGAAGATCCTCGTCGGCGGCCACTCCGCCGGTGCCCAGCTCGCGGCCCTGCTCTGCACCGACCCGCATTGGCTGCAGGCCGAGGGCGTGGCGTTCAACGCCCTGATCGGCTGCCTGCCGGTCGATGGCGACACCTACGACATCCCGGCCATCATCGAAACGGCCGAGACGCGCCGGCGCGTGCACGGCCTGCCGCAGCCAAAGTTCGGGCACCGCGAGAAGTTCATGCACACCCCGGATAACCACCGGGCCTTCTCGGCCGTCAGCCACCTCGACGCCGGCAGGGGCATCCCGCCGTTTCTGATCCTGCACGTCGCCGATCACCCCGACACCAGCGCCCAGGCGGTCCGCCTCGAACAGGGCCTCCAGCAGGCCGGTGTCGCCGTCCGCCGCTTCGGTGCTCGCGGCACCGACCACGTCCAACTCAACGACGACCTCGGCCTTCCGGGCGACGAAGCCACCCGCGAAGTTCAGGCCTTCCTGGACCGCCTCCAACTGTAGTCGCGGGCTTCGACCGCGAGGCGCCCGCGGCGCCGATGGACAGCGCTTGATCTTGGGGCTGCCCAGGACAGTTGGATGCATGAAGATCCCCGGATTTGCATTCTTGCTGCTCTCAACACTTGGCAATGCCTCCGGTCCGTCGCCCCGGGTGCATGAACAGACTTACCAAGTGAGTTCAGCAACGAAATCCCACCTCAAGCTGAAGGCCTGCGTGCCAGTCGAGCCGGTCGACATGCAGGCCATTGCCACTGTCATGGGCGAACGGAAGATCACCCCCGGCTCGCGCGATTGAGCCGGCACGGCGAGCGGCGCAAAAAAGGCGCAGCATGCCGCTGCCAAGGGTTGGCGACGGGCCAGTCCCGGCGCTTGTTTGCCGCTTGCCCATGCCGATCCCTTTCCGAGCCCTCCTCGCCGGCTGCCTCAGCTTGGCGGCCGGGGCGCGCGCGGCCGACACCCTGGGCCTGCCCGACTTCAACGTCTACATGCAAGGCAAATTCGTCTACGAACGCAACTGCATGGTCTGCCACGGCGTGCGCGGAGATGGCGGCGGCGAGATGAGCCCAAGCCTGCAGCCTCGGCCGCGCTCATTCCGGGAAGGGCTGTTCAAATTCCGCACCACCCCGTTCGGCACCCTGCCCACCGTGGACGATCTCCGCCACACCATCCGCTACGGGCTGGCAGGCACCGGCATGGGCATGTTCAAGCACCTTCCCGAGGACGACCTGCAGGCCGTCATCGCCTACGTGCAGTCCTTCTCGCGCCGCTGGCGCAAGCCGGAGAACTACGCCGAACCCATGCAGCTGCCAGCACCGCCGGAGTGGTTCGAGGACGAGTCACGCAAAGCGGAACAGGCCGCCGCGGGACACGGGCTGTTCCTGCAGCACTGCGCCACCTGCCATGGCCCCGAAGCCGATGGCCGCGGCCCCGCGGCGGCGGCGCTGCGCGACGTTTGGAAGCAGCCGGTCAAACCGGCCGATTTGCGCGAGCCGCACCTGCGCTGTGGCAGCCGCCCCGAGGATCTGTACCGACTGCTGGCCACCGGCATGAACGGCACGCCCATGATCAGCTTTGAAACCCTGCTCACCCCGGAGCAGCGCTGGGCGATTGTCGCCTGGATTTTCAGCCAGAAACGTGCGGAAGTGCCGAACCTCGGCGTGGCCCCGCCACGCGAGTTGTCGCCGGCCAAATCCGCCCCCAACGATCGGTCCGAGTAAGACCGCCCCCGTCCCACCCCAAGTTCCGCATGCCCCCGTCCCCCCGCTTCTGGACCGTTTTCGGCCTGGCCGCCGCCATTGCCCCGCTTCCCGCCGCCCCCGATTGGAAGACGGTGGAACCCTACCTGGCCGCCAAATGCTATTCCTGCCACGGCGGCGAGAAGACCAAGGGTGACGTCGATCTGAAGGCGCTGGCCGGCAACCCCGACGTCGCCAACGAGTTCGAGGTCTGGACCCAGGTGAAGGACAGCATCGACAGCGGCGACATGCCGCCGCGCAAATCCAAGCCGCTGACGGACGCGGAGAAGAGCGCGATCACCGGCTGGGTCGAGCACTCGCTGGACGCCCTCGCCCAGGCCAACTCCGGCGATCCCGGCCCGGTGACCTTGCGCCGACTGACCAACGCGGAGTACGACCGGACCGTGCGCGATCTCACCGGCCGCGACTACGGCCTGGCCCGCGAGTTCCAGACCGACGGCGGCGGCGGCGAGGGCTTCACCAACACCGGCGACGTGCTGTTCCTGAGCCCGGCGGCCCTGGACAAGTACATCGGCGCGGCGCGCAAGCTCGCCGAGCACGCCACGGTCATGCCGGGCACGGGCATCGTGTTTCATCCGCAGCGCATCGGCCTGCGCGGGCCGGAGCAGGTCAAGGCGCACGCGCAGCAGGGGCTCTATGTGTGGCTTCAGCAGAAAGCCGCACCCCATTTGCCCAAGGACGACGAACCGCTTCGCGAGGGCGACTACATGTTTGCGTGCTGGAAGCACCGGCATCAGAGCGTGCCGCTCGAGCAGCTCGCCAAGGAGATGGACCTCAACATCTACTTCCTCGCCAACTGGTGGAAGCACCTGAACAACACGGAGCCGAAGTCGCGATTCCTCGACCTGACCCGGGTGCCGTGGCGTGCCCTGCCGGGCGATGAAAAGACCGCCTTCGAGCGCATTCAGATCATCGCGACGGACCGGCAGTCTTGGAACAATGCCAAACGCCCGGGCGAAGGCCCCCAGCGCTGGCAGCAGGACGCCGACGGCATCCGCCCGTATCCCATGCAGGCGTCAGTCGCCGGCAAGACCCGCGCCCACCTCTGCTTCGGTGACACGGGCGACGGCAACCGCGGCGACATCGCGCTCGTGCCCCACATCGAGGTCAGCGTCGGCAAGCAGAAGCTCAGCTACTTCGACTGGCTCAACCAGACCCTCGAGCAGACACGCCGCCAGGCCGCCGCGAATCCGCCGCCGCCCAACCTCGCCGCCCTCCAGACCCGCATCGCCGAGCTGGAAAAAGTCCGGACCGCCTACGGCCGGCACCCGCTGCCGGGCCGCACGATTGAACCGCAGGTGCTCGCCCTCGCCGCGCCGGTCGTTTTCACACTGCCCCTGCCGGAGGGCGCGCACTGGCTGAAGGTCGACACGCGCCTGGACATGCAGAATCCGGAGGTGGAACACGCCACCATCCAGTGGACGCTGACCTCCGACACGCCGCGTGATGTGACCCAGGTCATGTCCGGTGTGCTCACCATCTGGAAGCGGGGAACCCAGGCCGCCCAAAAAACGATGGGGGAGTTCAACTCGATGAAGCAGGCGTTTGCGGACATGTTTGAGCGCCGGCTCGAGATCGTGGCCGAGAACATGCACCGCAGCTCGCCCGGACTGGGCGTGTATTACTACGACGATGAGCAGCTTGCCGAACTACTGGGCGCGCAGGATCGCCACCTCCTGACGGCGATGAAGAAGGACTGGGCGCTGGTGGCGAATCCGAAGCTCAGCGCGCCGCAGGCGGCCGACTACGACGGCGCCCTGCTCGCCCACCTGCACGCGTTTGCCACCATGGCGTGGCGACGGCCGCTGACCGCGGAGGAGGTGAAAAAGCTCGACGCGCTGTACGCCGCCGGCCGCCAGCAGGAACTCGACCGCGAATCCGCCGCCCGCGAGGTGCTGGTGCGCGTGCTGGTCTCGCCCCACTTTCTGTTCAAGGCCGAAACCCTGCCGCTGGCGGAGGTCAAGGCCGGCGATGTGCCGCTCGGAGCGCACGAACTCGCCTCGCGGCTGAGTTACTTCCTCTGGGCCTCCATGCCCGATGCCGGGCTTCGCCGCGCTGCCGACGACGGCAGCCTGCTCAAGCCCGGGGTGCTGGCCGGGCAGGCGCAGCGCCTGGTGCGCGATCCGAAGGCCCGGGCCCTGGCCGAGGAATTCGCCGGCCAGTGGCTCAAGTTCAACGGCTTCGACGCCCAGAGCACGGTCGACGAGAAGAAGTATCCGGAGTTCACTCCCGAGCTGCGCCGCGACATGCAGCGCGAGGCCGTGGAATTCTTCACGCGCCTGATCCGCGAGGACCGGCCGGTCGCCGACATCCTCGGCGCCGACTACTCCTTCCTCAACGAGCGCCTGGCCGCCTTCTACGGCGTGCCCGGGGTCAAGGGCGAGGACTTCCGCGAGGTGAAGGTCGCCCAGCACCACCGCGGCGGCCTGCTCGGCATGGGCGCCATGCTCACCAAGACCTCGCGGCCGCACCGCACCAGCCCGGTCGTGCGTGGCGACTACCTCTATCAGGTGGTGCTCGGCTTTTCCTCGCCGCCGCCGCCACCGAACGTGCCGCAGCTGCCCGAGGGCGCCGTCAAGCCGGCCTCCCTGCGCGAGGCCCTGATGGTGCACCGCACCGACCAGGCCTGCGCCGTCTGCCACGACCGCATCGACCCGCTCGGCTTCGCCCTCGAGAGCTTTGATCCGATCGGCCGCTTCCGCACCACGGACGAGACCGGCGGCAAGATCGACGACACCGGCGAGCTCAAGGACGGCACGAAGTTCCAGGGCATCGCCGGCCTGCGCGACTACCTGCAAAAGAACCAGGCGCAGTTCACTGCGCAGTTCTGCCGCAAGCTGCTCGGCTACGCGCTTGGCCGCCAGACACTGCCCAGCGACCGCGCCCTGCTTGCCCAAATGCAGGCCGCCCTGCAACAGAACGGCGGGCGGGTGTCGGCCGCCGTCGTCGAGATCGTCTCCAGCCGCCAGTTTCTCAACCGCCGCAACGAACCCGCCGTCGCCGGCAATCCCTGATTTTCACCCCACTTTTCCCTGCCATGAATCTCTCCCGTCGTCACTTCCTGCGCGGCACCGGCATCGCCCTCGGTCTGCCCTGGTTTGAATCGGTCTGCTCCTTCGGCGCCGAATCCCTGAAAACCAACACGGCGCCGCGCCGGCTGGCCGCCTGCTTCACCGGCAACGGCGTCAACCCGCACCACTGGGGCGCCGTCCAGGGGCCGAAGGGCATGGAGTTCCTGAAAACGCTGTCGCCGCTGGAGGCACTCAAGGCGCACGTCACCGTCTTCAAGGGCCTGTGGAATCCGACCACCGTCGAGGGCGAGGGCGGGCACTACCCGAAGATGAACGTGTTGTCCGGCCTGAAGGTGAAAAAGACCACCACGGACGTCGAGGTCGGTACCACGATGGACCAGCTGGTGGCCGCCTACACCGGTCGCCACACGCCGGTGCCCTGCGTCGTGCTCGGCACCGAGCGGCCGAGCTACAGCACCGACTCCGGCTTCACCTCGATCTACTCCGCCTACATCTCCTGGAGCACGCCGACCACGCCCGCGCCCAAGGAGATCTTCCCGCAGCAGGCCTTCGACCAGCTCTTCGACGACGGCAGCAAGCGCGCCCGCGACAAGAGCATCCTCGACCTCGTGCGCGAGGACGCACAGACCCTGCGCCCGCGCCTGAGCCGGCGCGACAGCCAGAAGCTCGACGAGTACCTGACCTCCGTGCGCGAGATCGAAAAACGCGTCGCCCTGGCCGAGAAGATCAGCCAGGCGGAAACCGGCGGCAACGGCTGGCAGCCGGCGATCAAGACGCCGACCCTCGGCCGCCCGGCCGCCGGCATCCCGGCCAGCTCGGAGGAGCACCTGCGCCTGATGTTCGACATCCTGCTGCTCGCCTTCCAGATGGACCGCACGCGCGTCGCCACCTTCATGATGAACAACGACCTGTCGAACATGCGCTTCCCCAGCCTGGACGGCATCAGCGCCGGCATCCATGAACTCTCCCACCATGCCGGCGACGAGGTGCGCCTCGACCAGTACCAGCGCGTCAACCAGCACCAGGTGAAGCTCTGGGGCGAGTTCCTGGCCAAGATGCACGCCACCGACGAGGGCGAGCGCACCCTGCTGGAAAACAGCATGATCCTGCTCACCTCCAGCCTGTTCGACGGCAACGCCCACGACTCGCGCCAGCTGCCGGTCGTGCTCGCCGGTGGCGGCGGCGGCACCATCCGCGGCGGCCGCTTCCTCGACCTCAGCCAGGATCCCAACCGCAAGCTCTGCCGCCTGCACCTGGCCCTCATGGACCGCATGGGCGTGCACATCGACCGCTTCGGCGACGCCGAAAACGCCCTGGCCATCTGAGCCCGTTGGAATTGCCCGAGCGAACCCCTGAAAACGCACTCGCGCGCGCCGGCGCCGCCGTTCATGGTGCGGGCATGTTCCGTCACCTCGCCGCTGTTCTGGTCCTCGCCGCGTCCTGTCTGTCCGCCGCCGAGCCCTACTTCCCGCCGCCCGACCGCGACGGCGGCTGGCGCGAGGCGAAGGACCGCGCCGCCTGCCGGGACCAGGGCGGGCTCGACCTCGCCAAGCTGGAGAACGCCTACACGCTCACCGAGCGCAGCACGGCCCACGGCGGCCTGCTCGTCCTGCGCCGCGGCTGGCTCTGCTACGAACGCTACTTCGGTCGCGCCAGCCGCAACGCCAACCCGGACATGGCCTCGACCGGCAAGGCCTTCTGCAGCATCGCCTGCGGCATCCTGCTCGAGGAATTCAAGGACCGCCTGCCCGCCGGTCTCGACACGAAGGTCTTCACCCCGGAACTGCTGCCCGAGGCCTTCCCGCTCGACGACCCGCGCAAGGCCGACATCACCCTCGGCCAACTGCTCTGCATGACCGCCGGCTACTGGGGCGAGGGCCAGTCGCCCACCGGCTACGTCCGCGGGGATCCCAAACCAAAGTCGCTCAAGCCCGTGCCCGGCCAGAACCTGCGCGACCTCGACACCTCCTCGCTGCGCGTGCCGCTCTGGTGCGATCCCGGCGCCGGTTACTCCTACTCCTCGCCCTCGCCGCACATCGCCAGCATCGTCCTGCGCCGGGTCAGCGGCATCGAGCTCAAGGACTTCATCGACCAGCGCCTCGCCCAACCCCAGGGCTGGGGCGCCTGGAACTACTGCCTCTACCGCGGCGACATCGTTCTGCCCCATGCCAACGGCGCCGGCAGCACGGCCCTGCACGCCACCGATGTCCTGCGCTTCGGCTACTGCCTCGCCCGCAACGGCGTCTGGGGCGACCGCCAGCTCGTGCCCGCCGACTACATTGAGAAGTGCCGCACCTGGTCGCCCTACAACCCGCACACCCCCTTCAGCCTGCAGTGGGAGCACAATGCCGACGGCCATGTCGCCGGCGCGCCCAGGGACGCCTTCTGGAAAAGCGGCGCCGGCGGCTTCTGCCTCTACGTCGTGCCCTCGCTCGACCTGGTGATCTACAAGCTCGGCGGCAAGACCGGCCAGTACGATCCCGCCCTCACCCGCCTGCCGCAGCCCGAGCCCAACCGCGACCGCGACAGCTGGGAACCCTTCCCCGGCAGCGCCTTCCAGGAGGGCGCCGGCGCCTCGTCGCTCAACCGCATTTTGGAAATGGTCTGCGCCGCGGTGCGGGTGGAGTGAAGACAATCCGATCGAGGATCTATCTTCTACCCCATGGAAACCGTGACCCTTTCGCCGAAGTTCCAAGTCGTCATTCCACAGAAAATTCGCGAGGCCATGGGGCTGCGCACCGGCGAGAAGTTCCGCATGCTGCAACATCGCGACCGCATCGAACTCATCCCGGTGCGCTCCGCCCGTCAGTTGCGCGGCTGCCTCAAGGGCATCAACACTCACTTGGAACGCGAGGGCGACCGTGCATGAACTGGGTCGACCTGCCGGCGAAGCCAATTCAGATGCTGCGCCCGAGGAAGGCGACCTGAGTCAGCCAAAAAGACGGACAATCACAAGCCCCAGAAAGGAAATCATCAGCACTCCCAAGGAGAGGAGAAGCCCGAGCGCTGTGGCAGGAACGGGCCTGAACAAACCGACTTCCGCAATCACCGGAGTCGATCAGGGCAATTCCTTGATCCGGAAATTCCGGAACTGCATCGGCCCGGTGTAGTGGTTTTGGATGCCGATGTAGCCGGCACCGGCGAAGGCGCTTCGGAAGGTGTTGACCGGTTTGCCGTTGAGGGTGATCCGCAGTTCCGGGCCGTCGGCGACCATTTCCATCTGGTTCCACTGGCCGGGCGCCTTCTGCCGAACCCCACTGGCCTCCTGAAAACTCATGATGCTGCCACTGGGCATCTTGGTGCCACCGCCGGAAAGGTGAACCTCATGACTGCGCTTCGGCAAACTCCAGGGATCGTCGTTCTTCACCGGTCCCGGGATGCGCACAAAGACGCCGGAGTCCGCCCCGGGGCGATCGGCGCGAAACTCGAAGCGCAGCACAAAGTTCGCAAAGGTCTTGGCGGCATACCAATGCACACCGCCTCGCGGACCGGCGGCCGTGACTTCGTTCTGCGTGGTCCAGACGCCGCGGTCTTGGCTCAAGCCGCCCTGGCCGCATTGCTGCCACTCGGAGGCCTTGGCCGGCGTCAGCAATTCGACAAAGCCCGCCTCATCCGGCGCGGCCCGCGCGGAGCCGGCCAGAAGGAAGAAGAGAAGGCACCACCGCATGCCCGCATCTTGTCGCGCCAAACGACCTAAGTCACGCCCGAAGTCGGTGAGGCTCTCCGAGCAACCTCACCTCCGCCGTTCCCCCTCTGCGTCCATCTGCGAAATCTGCGGTTCCTTTCCCCCATCGCCGGTCCGCCTTGCAAAGCGGCCGCCTACCGCCACCATGACGGCCCCCGCATGCGTTTCCTCCTCCGCCTCCTGACCTGGTTCGTCCTCGCCGCCTGCGGCTGGGTGATCTGGACGGAGATCGGCCTGCGCGAGTGGTTTTCGCCGCGGCGCAGCGCGGCGCTCGACCCGGCCTTCCTGCGCCTGGGCGCCGCCGAGATCGTTTCCCTGCCGCTGGCGCTGCGCTTTGACCACCCGCTCGGCACGGAACACGGCGGCCTCACCTACAATGCCCGCGGCTTCCGGGTCGCCCGCCACCTCGGCGCCGACCTGAACGGCATCGGCGGCGGCAATTCCGACCTCGGCGACCCGGTGTTCGCCGTCGCCGATGGCCGCGTCGTCTACGCCGGCGAACCCGGCGAGGGCTGGGGCCGCATGCTCATCGTCGCCCACCGCCTGCCCGATCCGGCCGATCCGCGCGGCCACCGCATCGTCCAGAGCGTCTACGCCCACCTGCAGGACTTCGCCGTGCCGCCCGGCAAGGATGTCCGCCGCGGCGAACGCCTGGGAAGCGTCGGCACCGCCGACGGCCGGTACCTGGCCCATCTGCACTTCGAAATCCGCGAGGGCCCCTACGTCAACCCGGGCCAGGGCTACGCCGACACCCCGCTGAACCGGGTCGATCCGGAAACCTTCCTGCGCGCCCACCGCGGCGCCGCCGACGCCCAGCTCAACCCGCCGCCCTGACCCTGTAGGGCGGGGCAATGACCCGCTGGGCTGCCGGGGCACGGCCCCCTTCTGTCGACACGGGCATGGACCGCGTTCCCATCACCGGGTCACTGCCCCCGGCGACAATCCCCCCGCGGGTCACTGCCCCGCGCTACAGGGATGCCCCCCAGCCAGACCCGATCCGCCCTTGAGAAGCGGCCCCGCCGGGTGCAACATGGCGGGTACGGGGCGCGTAACCTCCCCCAGAGGGCGTCTGCCCACCCCATCGTCCCCCCGATGAATCCTCGTTTCCTCCAGATCCTCCTGGGTGGCGGCCTCGCCGTCGCCGCGTCCCCTGCCGCCGACCCCTTTCCGGCGGAGCAGATCGAGTTTTTCGAAAAGCAGATCCGCCCGGTGCTGGCGGAAAACTGCTACGACTGCCACGGCGATCACAAGCATGAGAACGGCCTGCGGGTCGACCTGCGCAGCGCCCTGCTGCGCGGCAGCGACTACGGCAAGGTCGTCGAACCCGGCAACCCGGCCGCCTCCAAGCTCATCAAGGCGATCCAGCACGCCCCCGGCGTCGAGGCGATGCCAAAGAAGGGCGACAAGCTCAAGCCGGAGCAGATCGCCGCGCTGGAGAAGTGGGTGCAGATGGGCCTGCCCTGGCCCGAGGAAAAGGCGATCGCCCACGGTCCCGCCAAGGATCCGCTGCAGCACTGGTCCTTCCAGCCGGTGAAGGCGCCCACGCCGCCCGCCGGCAGCCCGGCGCGCCATCCGATCGACGCCTTCGTCGGCGCCAAGCTCAAGGCCGCCGGCCTCGACTTCGCGCCACCGGCCGAGGCCGCCGCGCTCTGCCGCCGTCTCTTCGTCACCCTCACCGGCCTGCAGCCGAGCTTCGAGGACATCCGCGCCTTCGAACAGGCCGCGGCCAAGGACCGGGCGGGCGCCGTCGCCGCCCTCACCGAGCGCCTGCTCAACTCGCCCGCCTACGGCGAGCGCTGGGCGCGCCACTGGCTCGACGTCGTCCGCTACGCCGACACCGACGGCTACCAGGTGGCCGGCAAGAGCAACCGCTATCCCTACGCCTACACCTACCGCGACTGGGTGGTTGAATCGCTCAACCGCGACCTGCCGTACGACCAGTTCCTGATGCACCAGCTCGCCGCCGACAAGCTGCATCCCGGCGAACCGGCGCATCCGTCGCTGGCGGCGCTCGCCTTCCTCAACATCGGCGACCGCTTCATCAGCAACAAGGACCTGCAGACCGACGACCGCATCGACGTCGTCACCCGCGGCATGCTCGGCCTGACGGTCGGCTGCGCGCGCTGCCACGACCACAAGTACGACCCGATCCCGAGCAAGGATTACTACGCGCTGTACTCGGTCTTCAACAGCAGCATCGAGCCGGCCGCCGACGCCCTGCCGATCATCGGTCGCGCCGCCAACGAGGCGGACGCCAAGGATTACCAGGCCAAGGTCGCCGCTATCGCCGCCAAGGAGCTCGACTTCAAGAAGAAGGTCCACGCCGAGATCCGCGAGCCGGCCCGGCTGGTCGATTACCTGGCCTTCGTCCGTGAGTCGGAATCCATCCAGGACACCACCGCCCGCCGCGGCCGCGCCGGCCAGCTGAAGCTGCGCGACAAGGTGGCCGACAAGTGGGGCGAGTTCGTCAAGCGCCATGCCCTGGCCGCCAAGCCGCACCCGGTGATGCTCGCCTGGAAGGAATTCGCCGCCCTGCCCGAGGCGGAATTCGCCGCCAAGGCCCCGGCCGTGGTCGCCAAGCTCGTCAAGCCGGAGGCCGGCCTCGGTGGCGTGCCGCGCAACGAACTCGCCAAGCGCCCGGCGCCGAAGGACTTCGGCGAGGTCGCCAAGCTCTACGCCGACATCTTCAACACCTGCCTGGCCGGCCAGGAGCCGGACAATGCCGACTGGCAGCAGGTGCGCGCCATCCTGCAGAGCGAGCCCAGCCCGATGGCCCTGCCAGTCGAGCGCATGAACGAGTTCTTCACCCGCCGCGACCAGACGGACGTCGTCAAGTTCGCCAACGAGCGGGTCAAGCTCGAGACCGATCACCCTGGGGCGCCGCCGCGCGCCATGGTCATGGTCGACCGCGACAAGCCGGCCGACGTGCGCATTTTCATCCGCGGCAACCCCAGCCGCCAGGGCGAGGTCTCGCCGCGCGGCTGGCTGACCATGTTTGGTGGCGAGAAGTTCACCGAGGGCAGCGGCCGCCTGGAGCTGGCGCGCAAGATCGCCAGCAAGGACAACCCGCTCACCGCCCGCGTCATCGTCAACCGCGTCTGGGCCCAGCACTTCGGCAAGCCCCTGGTCGATCAGCCCAGCGACTTCGGCGTGCAGACCGACACCCCCGTCCAGCAGGACGTGCTCGACCACCTCGCCGCCACCTTCATGGCCGAGGGCTGGAGCCTGAAGAAACTGCACCGTCGCATCCTCACCAGCCGCACCTGGCAGCAGAGCAGCCAGGTGACGCCAGAGAAGGCGCTCAAGGACGCCGACAACACCCTCCTCAGCCGCCAGAACCGCCAGCGCCTCGATTACGAGGCGATGCGCGACGCCATGCTGCAGGTCGCCGGCGAACTCGATGCCGGTCGCGTCGGCGGCCGAGCCATCAACCTGACCGACAAGGCCGCCGACCAGCGCCGCAGTCTGTACCTGCTCGTCGACCGCTACGACCAGGCCACGGTGCCGGCGATGTTCGACTTCGCCAATCCGGACAGCCACAGCCCGATGCGCTACAACACGGTGGTGCCGCAGCAGGCGCTGTTCCTGATGAACAGCCCCTTCCTGCGCCAGCGCTCGCAGTCGCTCGCCGCCGCCACGCCGGTTGAGGGCAGCAGCGTCGATTCGAAATCGATCGAAACCCTCTATCGCCGTGTCCTGCACCGCCAGCCGTCGCCGGCCGAGGTCGAACTGGCCCAGCGCTTCTGCTCGGAGGCCGACGCCCTTGCCAATCGCCGCTTCGCCTTCGTCTGGAGCTACGGCTCCGGCCGCGTCGAGAAGGACGCCGCCGGCAGGGTCGCGCTCGCCGGTTACGCGCCGCTGCCGCACTTCAAGCAGGAGGGCAAGACCCTGCGCTGGCTGCCCGGGACCACCTATCCGGACAAGCAGCACGGCCACCTCTATGTCGGTCCCGGCGGCGGTCACCCCGGCCGCGATGCGGCGACCGTGCTGCAGTGGACCGCGCCCGCCGCGGAAACGATCCGCATCGCCGGCACGCTCAAGCGTTCGAGCGAGCGCGGCAACGGCGTGCGCGCCTGGATCCTGTCCAACCGCGCCGGCGCGGTGAAGGAGCAGCTCGTGCCGCCGGCCGGCAGCGCCGACCTGAACGCCGAACTGCGCGTGCAGGAGGGCGAGGTGCTCAGCTTCGTCGTCGAATGCGTCGACGGCAGCACCGACAGCGACAGCTACTCCTGGGTGCCGCGCCTGGAGCGCGTCGATCCGGTGACCGGCCAGGCCGTGCTGCTGACCAAGGCCGACAGCGACTTCTGCGGGCCGGCCGGCTGGCCGCTCAACCGCGAGAAACCGCAGACCCCGCTGGCCCAGCTTGCCCAGGTGCTGCTGATGTCGAACGAGTTCCAGTTCGTCGACTGAGCCGCGCGCCCCTCCGGCGCGCCGCAACCCGCCGCCGTACCCCGGCGGGTCGCGGCGCCCCTGTTTCCGTCAAACCTTTCGTTAGGCAACGCGCCGCGCGCCCAAAGCAAAGAGGCTTCCGGGGTTGCCGGAAGCCTCTCGCGAGTTGTTCAGGAGGGTGTGCGCGATCCTCAGGCGGTGATGTGCGCCGAGACGAGCTTGGTCATCTCGAACATGGTCACCGACTTCTTGCCGCCGAACACCGCCTTCAGCGCGTCGTCCGCGTTGATCTGGCGCTTGTTCTTGGCATCCTGCAGGCCGTTCTTCTTGATGTAGTCCCAGAGCTTCTTGGTGATCTGGCCGCGGGGAGCGGGTTTGCTGCCGACGATGGCGGCAAGGACGGCATCAGGCTGCACGGGCTTCATCAGGGCCGGGTTGGCCTTGCGCTTGGCTTTCGGAGCCGCCTTCTTGGCAGCGGGCTTCTTGACGGCCGCCGCCTTTTTCGGGGCGGCCTTCTTCGTGGCTTTCTTGGTGGCCATAGGGTGTGTGGATGTTGTTGGTTGCTGAGGTTGCGGGACGTTGACCGTGCCGCAGACAGTCAAACTTTAGACGTTAGACTGCCGGAATGCAACGGAGCGTAGGCGGAACTGCGGCGGATTCCCAGCGAAAAATGGGTCTTGCCCACGGAAATTCGGTGCGGCAACACCGGGGCAGGCATGCCCCGCCGGCCGATTTTGATCGAGTTTTGGCTGGAAGCGCGTATCTTTCCCGACCCCCAACGTCATGGATTCCCACGCTTTCCGCCTCGAACACCGCTTCCTCACCCGCCGCCAGTTGCTCGGCCGGGTGGGCATGGGCTTTGGCGCGCTCGCCCTCGGCGACCTGATCGGCGCCGGCGGCGCGCAGGCCGCCCCGGCCAGCCCCTTCGCCGCCCGCCAGCCGCACTTCGAACCGAAGGCCAAGCGGGTCATCCACTTCTTCATGAACGGCGGTCCGTCGCAGGTTGACACCTTCGACCCGAAACCGATGCTCGACAAGTACGACGGCAAGCCGCTGCCGAACCTGCTGAAGACCGAGCGCCCCACCGGCGCTGGCATGAAGTCGCCCTTCGCCTTCAGGAAGTACGGCCAGTGCGGCCTGGAGGTGAGCGACCTCTTCGCGCGCACCGCCGCCTTCGCCGACGACCTCTGCGTCATCCGCTCGATGCAGGCCGACGTGCCCAACCATGAGCCCTCGCTCGGCCTGATGAACTGCGGTGAAAGCCGTCTGCATCGCCCCAGCTTCGGTTCCTGGGTCACCTACGGCCTCGGCTCGGAAAACCAGAACCTGCCCGGCTACATCTCGATGTGCCCGAAAGGCATGCCGACCCGGCGCACGAAGAACTGGCAGTCGGCCTTCCTGCCGAGCATCTACCAGGGCACCTACATCAACACCGAGAACTCCGAGGTCGACAAGCTCGTCGAGTTCATCAAGAACAGCTCGCTCGACCTGCGCCAGCAGCGCCGCCAGCTCGACCTGCTCTTTGCCCTCAACGAGCAGCACCTCAAGCAGCGCGAGAACGACCAGCAGCTCGACGCCCGGATCCAAAGCTACGAACTCGCCTACCGCATGCAGATGGAGGCCTCGGACGCCTTCGACATCAGCAAGGAGCCCGAGTACGTGCGCCAGGCCTATGGCGACAGCGACTTCGGCCGCCAGACCCTGATCGCCCGCCGCCTGCTCGAGCGCGGCGTGCGCTTCATCCAGCTCTGGACCGGCGCGGGTCAGCCTTGGGACAGTCACGACGAGATCCTCGACCACCAGCGCCTCGCCAAGGACGTTGACCGCGGCATCGCCGCCTTCATGCACGACATGAAGCAGCGCGGCCTGTTTGACGACACCCTCATGATCTGGGGCGGCGAGTTCGGGCGCACGCCTTCGGTCGAGCTGCCCACTCCCGGCGCCAACGCCGGCAAGCAGCGCGGCCGCGACCACAACCACTACGGCTTCACCTGCTGGCTCGCCGGCGGCGGGGCGCGCGGCGGTTACACCCACGGCGCCACCGACGAGTTTGGCTTCCAGGCTGTCGAAAAGCCGGTGCACGTGCATGACTTCCACGCCACCCTGCTGCGCCTGCTTGGCTTCGACCACGAGCGCTTCACCTACCGCTACGCCGGTCTCGACTTCAAGCTCACCGGCGTCAGCGACTGCAGCGTCGTCAAGGAACTGATCGCCTGACGGGGTCGGCACGCGATCCCAGCGCGGGTCAGGCGCAGGCCAGGCCCTCGGTGGCCACTCTGCCGGCGGTCAGGCGCAGGCAGGCAAAGCTGTTCGCGGTCAGCGCGTAGGAGCGGCTGCCGTGGTAGTGCGCCGGATGCCGCGGCGGCGCCGCATGGCCGTCGTGGGCGCTGTCGAACACGATCTCCCAGACGCAGGCGCGATCGCCCGGCAGCAGGAAATCGATGGCCTCGCCGGCGCGGTTGAACAGCAGCAACATTCCCTCGCCCAGCAGGGCGCCGAAATGACTGCGCCCCGGCTCGTGCCAGCGCTCGTGGCAGAGCAGATGGCCGTCGCCGCGCAGCCAGAGCACGTCCGGCGGCCCGCCTTCGGTCGCGGGCAGGCCGCTGAAAAACTCGGTTCGCCGCAGGGCCGGCACTTCCCGCCGCAACGCGATCAGCCGCCGCGTGCAGGCGAGCATGGCCTCGTCGCAGACCGACCAGTCGATCCAGCTCAGCGCATTGTCCTGGCAGTAGGCGTTGTTGTTGCCGCCCTGGCTGCGGCCGCGCTCGTCGCCGGCCGTCAGGAAGGGCACGCCGACGGAAGTCATCAGGGTTGCCATCAGGCTGCGGCGCAGGCGCGCGCGCCGGGCCAGCACCTCGGCATCATCGGTCGGCCCCTCCGTCCCGCAGTTCGTGCTATGGTTGGCATCGTCGCCATCGCGGTTGTCCTCGCCGTTCGCCTCGTTGTGCTTGCGCTCGTAGCTGACCAGATCGAGCAGGGTGAAGCCGTCGTGCGAGGTGAGGAAATTGACGCTGGTGAGTGCCGGCCGCTGGCTCCAGCCGTAGAGATCCTGGCTGCCGCACAGGCGCTTGGCGAACTCGGCGGTCGAGCCCGGTTCGTTCTTCCAGAAACGCCGCACGGTGTCGCGGTAGCGACCGTTCAACTCGCGCCAGGGCTCGGGAAAACCGCCGACCTGATAGCTGTCCATGCGCAGGATGTCCCAGGGCTCGGCGATCAGCTTGACCCTGGCCAGCACCGGATCCTGGGCAAGCGCGGCCAGGAACTGGCTGTTGGCATCAAAGGCGTGATCGTCGTCGCGGCCGACCGTCACCGCCAGGTCGAAGCGGAAGCCGTCGACATGCATCTCGGTGACCCAGTAGCGCAGGCTGTCGAGGATGAGGCGCAGGGCCGGCGGACTCGCCGTGTTGACGGCATTGCCGCAGCCGGTGACGTTGACATAGGTCGCACCGCTTTCGCCAAAGCTGTGGCGGTAGTAGAGGCGGTCGTCGAGGCCGCGGAAGAGCAGGGTCGGGCCGCGTTCGTCACCCTCGGCGGTGTGGTTGTAAACGACGTCGAGGATCACCTCCAGACCGGCGGCATGCAGGGCCTTGACCATGGCCTTGAACTCGCGCACACAGCCTCCGGGCTCGGTCGCCGCGGCATACTCCTGATGGGGCGCGAAAAAGCCGATCGTGTTGTAGCCCCAGTAGTTCGTCAGCCCCTTCTCGAGCAGGAACTGGTCGTCGAGGTGCTGGTGCACCGGCAGCAGTTGCAGGCTGGTGACACCGAGCCCGCGCAGGTAGTCGATCACTTGCGGATGCGCGAGCCCGGCATAGGTGCCGCGCAGCGGCTCCGGCACCTGCGGGTGCCGCTGGGTGAAACCCTTGACATGCAGTTCGTAGATCACCGTGTCGCGCCACGGCACGCGCGGCGGGCGGTCGTCGCCCCATTCGAAGGACTCGTCGATGAGAACGGCCTTGGGGGTGAACGGGGCACTGTCGAGCGCGCCGTTGCCCGCCACCGGTCCCTCGGGACCGAGCTGCGCCGAGTGGCCGTGCGGCGGGCCGACCACCGCACGCGCGTAGGGATCGAGCAGCAACTTGTTGGGATTGTAGCGCAGGGCGTTCTCCGGCAGCCAGGGGCCGTGCGCGCGGTAGCCATAGACCAGGCCGGGCCGGGCGCCGCGCAGCTGCAGGCGCCAGAGGTCGCGCTCGCCGCGGTTCATCGCATGGCGGGCGATCTCGCGCGCCGGATCGGCGGGATCGAACAGGCAGAGTTCCACCGCCGTGGCATGGCGGGAGTGCACCACAAAACAGGCTCCGTCCGGCAGCAGCGTCACCCCCGGCGGCGGCGCCGGATCGGGACAGGGTTCAACCTTGAGGGAACGCATGCAGGTTCATAGCGCAGGCTTCGGGCCGGAGCGAGGAGGGATTTTTCTCTCTCTGTCGCCGCGGGCAGCGACCGCGTTCTCCCCGCGATCATCGCCCCGCGCTACAGCCAACACCGCGGGTCATTGCCCCGCCCTACAGGCCGCCCGTCAAGCCGCCTCGAACCAGCGGCCGTGCTCCTTGATCAGATCGACCAGTCGCTCCACGGCCTCCTCCTCGGGGATGTTGAACTTCACGGCGGTCTTGCCGACGTACAAATTGATCTTGCCGGGCGCGCCGCCGACGTAGCCGAAGTCGGCATCGGCCATCTCGCCGGGTCCGTTGACGATGCAGCCCATGACGGCGATGCGGACGCCCTTAAGGTGGCCGGTGGCCGCGCGGATTTTCTGGGTCGTCTGCTGCAGGTTGAACAGCGTCCGGCCGCAGCTCGGGCAGGCGACGTAGTCGGTCTTGAAGATGCGCACGCCGGCGGCCTGCAGGATGTTGTAGGCCAGCCGCAGCGACTGCCCCGGTGCCGGTTCGCTGCGCACCAGCACGGCATCGCCGATGCCATCGCAGAGCAGCGAGCCAAGCGGCGTCGCCGCAGCGAGCAGGTTGGCGGTGAACTCACCCTCGCCGGTCGCCGGCGCGAAGCGATCTTTCAGAAGAATCGGATGGCGCTCGTCAAGCTTCGCCGCCAGCAGGCGGTAGGCATGGATGGGGTGCAGCGGCGTGCCGTCAGCCACGGTCACCAGGCGGACCCCCGCGCCCGCATTGACCGCGGCCAGCGCGGCATCATCGCGCGGGTCGAGCTCGAGCGCGCCGCTGGTCTCCCAAACGATCTCGGGCTTGTAATCGCCGAGCTTGTCGAGCTTGTGCGCCAGCGCCTCCCAGTGTGCCTGCGGGGCGAACACCGCCACCGTGGCGCCGCCGCCGACCTCGACACCCTGAAGGACGAGCTTCTGCGAGGCGCGGCGGCGATAGCTGAAGGCGTCGTAACCGGTTGCCCCCGGCGCCACCACCTTCGTGCCGGCACAGGCCTGCATGGCCTCCGTGACCGAGGCAACCAATGCGCGCGCCACCGGGATCTCATGAATCGCATCCTCGGTCAGCGAGACGCGGATGGTGTCGCCAATGCCGTCGGCCAGCAGCGAGCCAATGCCGATGGCGCTCTTGATGCGGCCGTCCTCGCCGTCGCCGGCCTCGGTGACGCCGAGATGGATCGGGTAATTCCAGTCGCCACCCAGTTCCTCGAGCCGGGCGACCAGCAGCCGGTAGGCCTCGATCATGACCTTCGGGTTGCTGGCCTTCATGCTGAACAAAAAGTTGTGGAAATCGCGGGCGCGGGCGATGCGGGCAAACTCCAGCGCGCTCTCCACCATGCCCAGCGGGGTGTCGCCCCAGCGGTTCATGATGCGGTCGCTCAGCGAGCCGTGGTTGGTGCCGATGCGCATGGCGCGGCCGAGGCGCTTGCACTCCTCGACGAGCGGCACGAACTGCGCCTCCATGTAGGCCACTTCGGCGGCGTACTCCGCGTCGGTGTACTCTTTCACCGCGAACTTCTTCTTGTCGGCGTAGTTGCCCGGATTGACGCGCACCTTTTCCACCCACTTCACCGCCTCCAGGGCGGCATCGGGCTTGAAATGGATGTCGGCCACCAGCGGCACCTGGCAGCCGGCGCCGCGCAGGCCGTCGCGGATGTTCCGCAGATTTTCCGCGATCACCCGCGTCTGCGCGGTGACGCGGACGAGCTCACAGCCGGCGGCCGCCAGCTCCAGCGCCTCGCGCACGCAGGACTCCGTGTCGCGGGTGTCGCTGGTCAGCATCGACTGCACCCGCACCGGGTTGTCGCCGCCGATGCCGACCGGCCCGACTTGGCAGACGCGTGTCTGGCGGCGCTGGTAGTGATAGAGATCGGGGCAGTAGCGGAGTAGGGCGGGCGACATGGGACGGAAAAGCGGGCGGCGTTGGAGCCGGGGGCAGTGACCCCGGACTGGATCAGGGTTGTGAACGAAAACCGTCGCGAATCAGAGATCGAGGAAGTTCTGCAGCAGCTGCTTGCCCTGCTGGGTGAGGATGGACTCGGGATGGAACTGCACGCCGTGGATGGGGAACTCCTTGTGGCGCAGGCCCATGATTTCGCTTTCGTCATCGACGGCCACCGCGGTGATCTCCAGGCAGTCGGGCAGGGTGTCGCGCTTGACCAGCAGCGAGTGGTAGCGGGTCGCCTCAAAGGGGTCGGGCAGGCCCCTGAACACCGAGGCACCGGTGTGATGGATCATCGAGGTCTTGCCGTGCATGAGACGGCCGGCGCGCACCACCTCGCCGCCGAAGACATGGCCGATGCTCTGGTGGCCGAGGCAGACGCCGAGCAGCGGGATGCTCGGGCCGAAGGTGCGGATGACATCGCAGCTGATGCCCGCCTCCTTGGGTGTGCACGGGCCGGGCGACACGCAGATGTGGTCCGGTCGCAACTGCCGGATCTCGTCCAGGGTCACCTGGTCGTTCCGGCGGATCTCCATCTGCGCACCCATCTCGCCGAAGTACTGGACGAGATTGTACGTGAAGGAGTCGTAGTTGTCGATGATCAGCAGCATGGCCCGACCATCCGCTGCGACGACGGAAAAGCAAGCGGGCCGGCGGGTCGCCAGCTCACAGCAGGCCGCATTCCTTGAAGCTGAAGTAGGGCTGGCCGCGCCCCTCGGCCGGCAGGCCGATGATGAGGTGGTCCAGAAAGACCAGACCGAGCACCTCGGCGGCCTCGCGCAGGCGGCGGGTCAGCCGGCGGTCGGCCTCGCTCGGCGAGGGATCGCCCGAGGGGTGGTTGTGGACGACCGTGAAACCGTAGGCCTTGTGGACGATGACCGGCTGCAGGATCTCGCGCGGGTGGGCGACCGTTTCATTGACGGTGCCGGTGAAGACCCGTTCCTCGCGCATGAGGTGCAGTCGGGTGTTGAGCAGCAGTACGCGCACCGTCTCATGAGCCAGGGTCTGCATCTCCGCGGCGACGTGGCGGTAGACCAGTTCCGGGCTGTTCAGGGGGGTCTCCTTGACCCACTCGCGCTCGGCGCGGCGGCCCAGCTCAAAGGCGGCGGCCAGATTGGCGGCCTTGGCCGGACCGAGCGCCCGCGCCTGCGCCAGCTCCGGCGCGGCCACCCGGGCGAGTTGGCGCAGCGACCCGGCCTCGCGCAACAGACGCTGCGCCACCTGGATGGCGTTCTCGCCACGCACCCCCGTGTTGATGAACAGGGCCAGCAACTCCGCATCGGTCAGCGCCCCCGGCCCCAGCCGCAGCAGCCGCTCGCGCGGCCGATCGTCCATCGGCAAATCCTGGATGCGATGACTCATGCCCCAGTCATGCCCGCAAATCAGCATGCATCAACAAGGAAATTTCGTGAGTAAATATCTTATCAGCCTGGGGCGGTGCAATTCGATCGCGCCCGGTCACAGGCGCCCGGGGAACTCAGAAATTTGCAATCGGAGATTTGAGATCCGAGCTCCCCGGGCCTTGGCAAGTCCCGTCCCTGCGCTTGCGCCGCGGCCGAAGTCGGGGCATGAACGGCTGTGCTCACGGATTACCACACCCACACGCCGCTCTGCCACCATGCCGAGGGCGATCCGGTCGATTACGCCCGCCAGGCACAGGCCCTCGGCCTCGCCGAGATCGGGCTGTCGGATCACAACCCGATGCCCGAGCCCTTCGACAACTGGCGCATGGATCTGGGTGACCTGCCGCGCTACTTTGAGCTCGTCGACGAGGCCCGCGCCGCGCTTCCAGACTTCCCGATCCGGCTGGCGCTGGAGTGCGACTACCTGCAGGGCAGGGAAGACTGGATCGAGAAAACCGCGGCGATGGCGGATTGGGACTACCTGATCGGCAGCGTTCACTACATCCATGACGGCATCGCGGTCGACGACCCGCAATACCTCGCCCGCTGGAGCAGCGCCTCCGACATCGAGGCAATGTGGGCCGCCTACTGGCGGCTCTACGAGCGGATGATCCGCACCGGGCTCTTCGATTTCTACGCCCATCCCGACCTCGCCAAGCGCTTTGGCCTGCGTCCGGCCGGCGACCTGCGGCCCTACTACGAGCCGGTCATCCAGGCGCTCGTCGACACCGGCGGCGTGCTCGAGGTCAGCACCGCCGGCCTGCGCAAGGACGTCCGCGAGATTTACCCGGCGCGCGAGATGCTCGACATGGCCTCCAGCGCCGGCATCCCCATCGTCATCAATTCCGACGCCCACTGCCCGGGCGATGTCGGCGCCGACTTCGACCAGGCGCTGCAGCTCGTGCGCTCGGTCGGCTATCGCCAGACCCTGCGCTTCGAAAAACGCCAACGGCGGATCGTCGACCTGCCGGAAACCTGGCCCCCCCGCTGATCCATGCTCTGGCAGGCTCGCCATCACCGCCTTGAGTTCCCGCGCCGGCCGCTGGTGATGGGCATCGTCAACCTCAACGACGACTCGTTCTGCGGCGACGGCACGCTCGATCCCGCGCAGGCGTTGGCGCAGGCGGCGCGCATGCTGCGCGACGGCGCGGATGTCATCGACATCGGCGCCGAAAGCGCGCGCACCAACCGCGGCCCGATCTCCGAGGAGGAGGAGGTGCGCCGGCTGCGGCCCTTCCTCGACGCCTGGCCGGAGCTGGTCGCCTCGTTTCCCGCCCCGCCCTGGGACGCGGAGCAGGTCTGGCCGCCGCTGCTCTCGATCAACACCTGGCGACCCGCCGTCGTCGCGGCCGTGCTGCCGCACGGAGGCGACCTGATCAACGACATCGGCGCCCTGCCCGACGCGACCAACGCCCGCCTGTGCGCCGAGCACGGCGCCTCGCTGCTCATCATGCACAGCGTCGGCCAGCCGAAGGTGCCACACACCCATGTCGGCTACGACTCGGTCCTCGACACCCTCGGGTGTTTCTTCGAGGAAAAGATCGCCCTGTGCCGCGAGGCCGGGCTGGATGAAACGCGGCTCATCCTCGATCCGGGCATCGACTTCGCCAAGCAGCGCGACGACAACCTGGCCATCTACCGCCACCTCGAGCGCCTGCACCGTTTCGGGCGACCGATCCTGCTGCCGGTCTCGCGCAAGACGGTCATCGGCCAGGTGCTCGACCTGCCCGACGCCACCCAGCGCGACCCGGGCACGATCGCCTGCCTGACCGCCGGCGTGCTGCGCGGCGCCCAAATCTTCCGCGTTCACCACGTCCGCGCCGCGGCGCTGGCGGTGAAAACGCTGTGGGGTGTCACCGGTGGCCGCACGCTCGGCTCCGGCCTGGGTGATGGCGCCAGCGCCTGAGACCCAGCCTCAGCGCGCCGCCGCGGCCTGGACACGGCGACCGAAGCAGAACAGGGTCTTGTCGCCGCGCAGGAACAGCTGTCCCTCGCTGAGCGCCGGCGAGGCCATGACCTTTTCGCCCAGCGCACTCTCGGCCAGCAGCTCGTAAGTCTTGCCCGGGCGCACCGTGCGGACGGTGCCGAAGTCGTTGACGAAATAGACCCGGCCCTCGGCGCTGACCAGCGAGGCGTGATGCTCCTTCATCCGCTCTTCCCAGGCGATGGCGCCGGTGGCGGCGTCGAAGCAGTGCGCGATGCCGGAGTCGGACACGACCAGGAACCAGCCGTTTTCACAGATCGGCGAGGGCACGTAGGCGACGCCCTTGTTGGTGCGCCAGACCACGTGACTGGCGCCGATGTCGCCAACGCCGTCCGGACGCAGGGCGAGGATGTGATGCTCGGGAAAGCCGCCGGTGAGCAGGACCAGCCCGGACTTGGCGTCGACGACCGGCGAGGCGACAAACTGCTCGGTCGGCCCGTCCATCATCCACAGCAGGGCGCCCGTGCGCGGGTCGTAGCTGGTGACGCACTTGCTGCCGGACAGCACCATCTGCGGCCGCCCCGCGATCTCGCGGATCAGCGGCGCGCAGTAGCTGCGGGTCTGGTTGGGACGCTCAATGCGCCACAGCTCGCGGCCGTCGGTGCGCGCGAGGGCGACGATGTACCCCGGGCCGTCGTGGTCGCAGTTGACGATGACCTTGTCCTCGAACAGCACCGGCGACGACGAGAACCCGTGCTTGCTGGCAAAGACGCCCGGACGCACCTGCCAGACCGGCTTGCCGTTGAAGTCATGGGCGCTGACGACTGCGGTGTCGCCGTCGAGGAAGGCGGTGTACACGCGCTCGCCATCCGTGGCCGGCGTACTGGAGGCATGGCTGTTGAGGCGGTGCTTGCCCTCCATCGGCGATTTCAGCACATCGGCCTGCCAGAGCAACTTGCCGCTGGCGCGGTCAAGGCAGAGCAGCAGGCGCTGCTGCGTCTCCGCGTCGGCGGCGACCGTGAACAGGCGGTCGCCCCAGACGATCGGCGAGGCGTGGCCACTGCCCGGCAGCTCGGTCTTCCAGGTCAGGCTTTCGGCGTTTGCCGCCAGAGGGAAACCGTGGTCGAGCGAGCAGCCATCGAGGCGCGGCCCGCGCCACTGCGGCCAGTTTTCCGCGGCGAGCGGCAGGGTGGAGGCGAGCAGGAAGAGGGCGACGGGGAGCAGGCGCATGATGCCAAGGGTAGCGGCGCAAGCCGCGCACTTCTATCGCGCTGCCGCGGCTTCACGGTGCCTGCAGGATGCGCGAGAACAGCACGGTTTCCCCGCTGCGCACGGCGACTTCCTGACCTTCGACGGTGAAGTCGAGCAGCCGTTCGCCGTCATCGGGATCGGTCTCAAACTCGAGTTCCCCCTCGGTGTCGTCGCCATCGGCCACGACGCTCAGGGTGCCTCGCTCGACGCCACCGACATCGACCGCGTACTCACCCACTGCCAGACCGCGGGTCTTGAGCTTGAATTTGGCATCGCCGTCGGCCTCGCGCTTGAAGACCGCCAGCACGCCGCCCTCGACGTCGGCGGCGGCGAGCAGGGCGAGGGCGATATAAACCGGCTCCGCACCAGGCGGCTGCGCGGAACCCTCGCCGAGGATGTGGCTGAACAGCAGAAGGCCCGTCGCATCGAGGATCTCCAGCAGCTGGCCGCGCGGATCGAAGTCGAGCGCGATCTTGCCGCGTTCCGGCGGATTGCGAAACTCGACCTCGGCGACGGCATCATCGCCCTCCTCGATCGCCGCCTTGAGCAGCGCCCGTTGGACGCCGGCGACACGCAGCACATAACTGCCCTCGGGCACGCTCTCGATCTCCACCGAGAAACGGTGGCGACCCTTGTCATCCACCGCATAGCGCGCGCGGCCGCTGGCGCCGGGCATCGCGCCCGTGCCGGCCAGGTCCTCCTCCAACCGGCTCTCCGGCTCGGCGGCAGGGGCACCGCTTGCGGCCTCGGGATTGAAGGCCCCGGCAAACCAAAGCGTGCCTTCCAGACGGATTTCCACCTGGGCGCCGACCGGGTCGAAATCGAGTTGCAGGCTGTCGTCGTCGTCATCGTTCTCAAATTCAATCTCGCCCTCGACGCCATCCTCGCCGTCCACGGCGCTGAACACACCGCGCACGACGCCGCCCACGCTCAGTTCGTAGTCGCCTTCCTCCACATCCTCGATCTCCACCGAGAACTTGCGCCGGGCGCGCTCGTCGACCGTCCACTTGGCGACCGCGCGGCCCTCGGCCGGCGTCTGGGCGGAGGGAATCGGCAGGCGGAAGCTCACCCGATCGGCCAGATTTGCCCCGTAAGCCTTGGCGCGGACCTCGGCGGTGGCGATGACCGCCCCATCCTGAATCACGTCCAGCAGGCCACCGCGCGGATCAAAGTCGAGTGGCAGGGTGTTGGTCTTGGTCGGCGAACGAAAGGTCACCTTGAGCGAGCCGTTGCGCTCGACCGCCAGGTTTTGGGCGATGGGCTGACCGTCGAGGCGCAGTTCCACCGGCAGGGTCGATCCCAGCTTGGCCAGGCTGACCTTGAACTGGGCGATGCCCGAGGAACTCAGCGAGTAGCGCGCCGATGCCTTGAGGGTAGACTCCGCCTCGGCAGGCTCCAATTCGACCGACTCGTTGACATTCGATTTCTGCTTTTCGCCGGCCCCGGAAAAAACTCCCTCGAGCACAACACCCTCCTCGGCATTCCGGATCTCCACCACGGCGCCACGCGGATCGAAGTCGAGACGCAGGGTCTTTTTTTTGTCCGGTGCCTCGAACTTGAGGCCCCAAGCCCCCGCCTTGCTGCTGACCGCCTCACCCACCACCCGGCCCGCGATGACCAGCCGATAGGACTGGGAAGGTGCCAGCTTGACCGCCGCCACCGCGAAGCTGGTCTTCTTCGGCTTGAAACTCCCGGAAATGATTCCGCTGGCGTCGCTGTCGAGCGGCGTGGCGGCCAGCGGCACGCGGAAATTGGCGGAATCCGCCGCCCAAGCGGCAAACGGCAAGAGGGTGGCCAGAAGAACGGGAGCGAATTTCATTTTTCGATTCTGCATAAAGGCAGTTTTTTGGCAATCCCTATGCCATTCCCGCCTAAAAAATCCGTGGTTTGGATCAGTAGACGGCTAAAACAGTCGGTTTATGTCCGGTTTCGCTCGCTCCCGCGGGCAGCTTCCGGGAAAATCGTGCCCCCAACCGCCGTATTCCCCGCCCTGCCCGACATGAAAGCCCTCCTCCGTTCCCTCGTGCTGCCCTGCCTTGCCCTGGCCGCCCCGCTCGCCGCCCAGGTTGAATTCAAGGCCGGTGACTCCGTCGCCATCCTCGGCAACGCCCTGCCCGACCGCGCCCAGCACTTCGGCTGGCTGGAGACCCTGCTCACCCAGGCGAATGCCGACAAGGATCTGACCTTCCGCAACCTGGCCTTCGCCGGCGACGAGGTCCACACGTGGCACCGCATCGACGACTTCGGCACGCGCGACGAATGGCTGACGAAGGTGAAGGCCGACGTCATCTTCGCCTTCTACGGCTTCAACGAGTCGTTCAAGGGCTACGAGGGCCTGGAGACCTTCAAGCAGAACCTGGCCAAGTTCCTCGACGAGACGAAGGCGAAGAACTACAGCGGCAAGGGCGCGCCGCGCATCGTGTTGTTCTCGCCCTTCGCCCTGCAGAAAACGGCCAACCCCAGCCTGCCGCCGGTCGAGGACCGCAACACGAACCTGCAGAACTACACCGCCGCCATGGCCGAGGTCGCCGCCGCCAAGGGCGCCGCCTTCGTCGACCTCTACGCGCCGACCGCCCAGGGCCTGCCCGCAGGCGCCACGCTCGACGGCTTGTACACGACCAGCGAAGGCGACAAGGCCATCGCCGAAGCCGCCTTCCGCGCGTTGACCGGCGCCCAGGCGCCGGCGGCCAACGAAAAACTGCGGGCCGCCATCCGCGAGAAAAACTGGGAGTGGCACCAGCGCTACCGCACGGTTGACGGCTACAACGTCTATGGCGGCCGCTCCGGCCTCGCCTACACGTCCGGCGTCGGCGGCTTCAAGCAGAACGAGAAAAACCCCGAAGCCCCTTACATCTCCAACTTCCAGGTGATGATGCAGGAGATGGCGCAACGCGACGTCAAGACCGCGAACCGCGACAAGCGCGTGTGGGCGGTCGCCAAGGGCGGCGACCTCGTCGTCAAGGACGACAACCTGCCGCCGGTGGCCAAGGTGCCGACCAACATGCCCGACCCGAAGGAGGGCAAGGAGTTCAACAAGGTGCCGATGACCGGCATGAAGTTCACGCCCGAGGGCCTGGTTGCCTTCCCCGACGCCAGGGAGGCGATGAAGGACATCCAGACCGAAGCCGGCCTGAAGCTGACCCTGTTTGCCGATGAAAAGCAGTTCCCGGAACTCGTCAATCCGGTGCAGATGGCCTGGGACACCCGCGGCCGCCTCTGGGTCGCCGCCTGGCGCAACTACCCGGAGCGCACGCCGACCAGCACCAAGGGCGACAGCCTGCTCATCTTTGAGGACACCAATGGCGACGGCAGCGCCGACAAGATGACCGAGTTCGTCGATGACCTGAACTGCCCGACCGGCTTCAATTTCTACAAGGACGGCGTCATTGTCATGCAGTCGCCCAACCTGGTCTTCATCGAGGACACCGACGGCGACGGCAAGGGCGACAAGCGCACGATCCTGCTCATGGGCTTGTGCGCGGCCGACTCGCACCACGAGACCAACGCGCTCAGCTACGACTGCGGCGGCGCGCTGTACCCGAGCGACGGCGTCTTCCACCGCACCCAGGTTGAGACGCTCTACGGCGTCGTCCGCAACACCAACGGCTGCATCTACCGCTTTGACCCGAACCGCCGCGAGCTCGAGCGCTTCACCACCGACGCCACGGTCAACCCGCACGGCAAGATCTGGGATCGCTGGGGCAATGCCTACTTCACGGACGCCACCGGCAACGTCAACACCTTCGCCGAAGCCTCGTCCTGCTACCTGCCCCGCGAGGGCGGCGGCAGCGCCAAGCTGAAGGAATTCTGGAAGCGTCCGGCGCGCCCCAGCCCGGGCAACCACATCATCTCCAGCCGCCACTTTCCGGAGGACTGGCAGAACAACTTCCTCAACACCAACGTCATCAGCTTCCAGGGCATCTGGCGCGTGCCGCTCACCCAGGACGGCGCCGGCATGAAGGGCGAAACCGAGTTCGAACTCGTCAAGGCCGACCCCGCCGTGTACCCGACCTTCCGTCCGAGCGCGGTCAGCGTCGGCCCCGACGGCGGGCTGTACTTCTGCGATTGGTCGAACGCCATCATCGGCCACATGCAGCACCACCTGCGCGACCCGAACCGCGACCAGCAGCACGGCCGCATCTACAAGCTGACCTATGAGGGCCGGCCGCTGCTGCAGCCGAAGAAGATCCACGGCGAGAGCATCGAGAACCTGCTCGAGCTGCTCAAGGAGTGGGAGGACAATGTCCGCCAGCGCGCCAAGATCGAACTCGCCAAGCACGAGCCGGCGAAGGTCGCCGCCGCCGCCAAGGCCTGGGCCGCCAAGCTCGACAAGAACGACCCGGAATACGAACACCACCGCCTCGAGGCGCTGTGGACCCACCAGTGGGTCGATGTCGTCGATGTCGACCTGCTCAAGCAGGTGCTCGCCTCGCCCGAACCACGCGCCCGCGCCGCCGCCACCCGCGTGCTCTGCTACTGGCGCGACCGCGTGCCGGGCGCCCTCGACCTGCTGAAGACGGCGGTCAACGACACCGACATGCGCGTGCGCATGCACGCCGTGCGCGCCCTCAGCTTCTACCAGCCCACCGCCGACGCGGCCAAGGCGCTGGAGATCGCCTACGACGCGCTCAAGCACCCGGCCGACGACTACATCAACCACGTCTTCGGCGAATGCCGCAAGGGCCTGCAGTCGGTGCTCAAGACCAAGGTCCTGCCCAAGGATCCGGCCGCGCTCGCCGAGTTCATCGCCAAGACGACCGACGCCGATTTGAAGGGCCTGCCGGATCTGGAGCCGGTGCTGATCGAAAAACTGACGCGCCCGCGTCTCGCCGCCGACGTCCGCGCCAAGGCGCTCGAGGAACTCGCCAAGAGCACCGGCAACGATGCGCCCGTCGTGCTGGTCGACATGCTCAAGCGTGTCGAAGCCGCCGGCGGCCGCCTCAACGCCAGCGCCGATGATCTCGGCAAACTGCTGCTGGCGCAGTCGTCGGGCATGATCGCCCGCCACGGCCTCATCATCAAGGAACTCGCCCGCCAGGCGAAGCAGCCGCCGGTGAAGCGCGCCTGCTACGCCGCCTACATCGTCGGCGACAAGACCCCGGACAACCTGTGGGCCGACACCGCCGCCGCCGGTGAACGCAGCTTCCTGATCGAATCGATCGCCCTGATCCCCGCCAGCGAGGCCGCCCTGCGCGCCAAGTTCCAGCCGCGCCTGACCGCCCTGCTCGCCGACGGCAAGACCTCCGGCGGCAGCCTGCGCGCCGTGCTCGCCGCGCTGCCGATGACCGGCGCGGATCATGCCGCCGCCAACTTCCAGCTTGCCGCCCGCCACCTCGTCGAAGGCAGGGAACGCAGTGCCGCCGCCCGCGCCCTGCTGAAGTTCCCGCGCCCGACCTGGGACAAGGCCCAAGCCAAGCCGGTGGTCGAGGCGGTGCTCGCCCACGCCAAAACCGTGCCCGCCGGCGACCGCACCAAGCTCGATTACGTCGAGGTCATCGCCGCCGCCAAGGAAATGGCCGCCCTGCTGCCCGCGGGCGAGGCCGCCAAGGCGCTCGAAGACCTGCGCGGCGTCAGCGTCGACGTGTTCATCGTGCACACCGTGCATGAGCAGCTGCGCTTCGACACCACCCGCATCGAGGTCAAGGCCGGCAAACCCTTCGAGGTCGTCTTCGAGAACGACGACGTCATGCCGCACAACTTCGTCATCGTGCCTCCCGGCAAGCACATGGAGATCGGCAACGCCGCCATGACGATGACGCCCGACAAGCTCGACAAGCAGGGCCGCGCCTACCTGCCGGCCGCCTTCGAAAAGCAGGTCCTCGCCGCCACCAAGCTGCTCGAGCCCGGCCAGAAGGAAACCCTCAAGCTGCGCGCCCCGTCCCAGCCCGGCGAATACGAATTCGTCTGCACCTTCCCCGGCCACGCCCTCATCATGTGGGGCGTGCTCAGCGTGAAGTGAGGCTTCCCTGCCGCTGACCCCTTCCCAACCCCACCTGCCACTCTCCACGACCATGAACCGCCGCCAACTCCTCCCCCTCCTCGCCGCCCTGCCCTTTGCTGCCTGCACGCCGCCCGCCGCGGCCGAGGCCAAACCGGGCGCCGGCAAACACGTCGTCCTGCTCGCCGGCGATGAAGAATACCGCAGCGAGGAAGCCCTGCCGGCGCTCGGCCGCATCCTCCAGCGCCAGGGGTTCAAATGCACGGTCTGCTTCTCGGCCGAGGCCGACGGTACCATCAACCCCGACAAGGGCGACAGCCTGACCACGCCGGAGGCGCTCGACCGCGCCGATGCCATCGTCATGCTGCTGCGCTTCCGTCGCTGGGACGAGGCGACCCTCGCGAAGTTTGACGCCGCCGTGAAGCGCGGCGTGCCGATCATCGCCCTGCGCACCAGCACCCACGCCTTCGCCGGCATTCCGGCCGAGAGCGCCTTCGCGTCCTGGAACTGGAACAAGGACGGCGGCTGGGGCAAAAAGGTGCTCGGCGAGACCTGGGTCAGCCACTGGGGCCGGCACAAGTTTGAGGCGACCCGCGGTGTCATCGAAACCGCCAACGCCAGCCACGCCATCCTCAAGGGGGTGAAGGACGTCTTCGGCACGACCGACGTCTATGAGGCTGCGCCGCCCGCCGACGCCACCGTGCTGCTGCGCGGCCAGGTGCTCGCCGGCATGACCCCCGATTCGCCGCCGCTCGCCACCCGCAAGGCCACCAAGGACAAAGTCGAACAGGGCATCAACGACCCGATGATGCCGATCGCCTGGACGCGCGTGGTGAAGAACGACGCCGGCACGGAAAACAAGGTCTTCTGCACCACCATGGGTGCCGCCACCGACCTCACCAACGAGGGCCTGCGCCGCCTCGTCGTCAACGCCCTCTACTGGGGCCTCGGCCTCGAGGCCCCGGCCCAGCCCGACCTCGCCCTGCCCGAGGGCTACACCCCCACCGCCTACGGCTTCAAGGGCTACCGCAAAGACCTCAAGGTCGCCGACCACCAACTCGGCCAGTGACCACCCCCGTAGGCGTAGCGGCAAACACGTGTTTACCCTGCGCGACGCTTCCTCGGCAAAAAACCCGCATACAGCAGCTTCTGATGCTGGCGCTTGACGCCGGCAGAAATACGAGCCTACTGACTATAGAAATCACTCCCCTCTGCCATCCGTGTCGTCCAGCCCCGCCTTTTACCGCAAGCCCCCAATAATTGAGAGGGTGGCAAGCGTTTACGCGGAGATTCCTGAAGAGGTTTTCGAAGCACGGCTTGATGACTGGCAGAGTCTAGTAAAGCCAGAGTTTCCAGTTTATGAGCCTCTGAAAGAGTGGCTGCTGTTGGTGGATGAGAAAGAGGGAATACCGTTGCTGAGTTCCACACGCCCAGAACTGCGCATCACGCCGCGCTTCTCACGGAAGTCCTCCCGTGAGGGATTTGACTGGAGCATCCGTTGTCCGGCGGGCCAGTTCACGATGAACATGCACTCCACTCCAGGAGCTGGCCATGAAAGACGTTATCAGCATCTGCGAGAGGAGTTTGCGCACTGGCTACCCATGTGGCTAAACCATTTTGAGGTCAAGAAACCGCGCCTTCTCACGCTGCATTATGTCAACGTGCTTAACCGTGCCACCGTGCCGCAATTTTTCAGCGATGGGAATCACTTGTTACTGAATCGGGTGATTTCGGTATTCACCAACATTCCAGGCGACCATGAATGCATCCTACCGCCATACCAGTGCACAGCGAATCTCCAACTTGGCGACCGTAAAGACTCAAGCTTAAGAATCGAGCTTAGCGGAGGAATCGATCCTGATGGAGGGCCGGCAATGAAGCTGGATCTGGTGGCGCAAACGAGTCTAGTCGGGGAGTCCGTTACCACCGAGAATCTTTTGAATTTGCTGGATTGGGAACACGAGCGTATACTGGCCCGGTTCGAGGCCGTATTTACTGCGGAAGCTAGACAGAGTTTCGAACCCGTGCTGCAACATGATCGTCCCCGCTCCTGACTGCCCACCACCACCTTCCGTGGATGCCGCCGAGTCTACGGTGCATCGTGCACCCAAACGTTTGCGCGTGTTGGAAGAGCCCGCAGGTGAACTAATTCAGACATTTGTACTGAAACGCAGCCTACTGCAGATCGAGCCAGGACAACTGTTGTTGCGACTCTTGGAGCACCCTGAAATCCGCGTAGAACGTGACACGCTTGAATGTGAGGTGCTCGGATGGGGGGTACGCATCGCAGCCGCTACGGCGGAGGAGATTCCGAAGGCTATGGCCCGCAGGTTTCTGGAGCTTTTCAGCAAAGCAGACAGAGGACAACTTAACTTGGAGGAGCAGGCTGATTGGGTTTCGATACTCGACCGTGTGGATTATCAGTCATTCTGCATCGAGCGTGCACGACCGCTATACTCAGAAGGCGTGGTCATTTCCCGCCAACCAAATCTGGTGCGGGTAGAGTGGCACGATGGGACTAAAGAAAACCTGGAAGGAGCAGTTGCACGACCACTGATGAACCTGCGAAAGGGAGATGAGTTCAGTGCATGGGTTAAGTTGGGGAGGGACAATATGGCTATCCGCATTGAGAACGTGATGTTGCTGCAATCCGCTGAGGCTGCATGACAGAATACGAACTCAAAGTGGATTTTTGGAATGTCGGTCAGGGAGACTGCTCAGTAATCACGCTCCCAAATGGCAACCTGATTGTGATTGACACTGGCCCCAGGGGGAGCCCCTTAGTGGAGTGGCTACGAGAGGGTCATCGCAGTGGCATGATCATCGAAGCCTTAGTGCTCACTCACAACGACTCCGATCACGCCGGTTCTTTGGCAGCCTTAGTGACGGAATTCAAAACGAGAATTCGATCAGTGTGGATGCTGTTGGATCGTCCTAAATCTGATCCGCGTTTTCAGAAAATTTTTCGGGCCGCGCTAGAAGGTGAGAAGCTGGGGTGTTATTCGATTCATCAGGTGGCGAAAGGACAGACACTATGGGCAGGGAATGGCTATCGACTCAGAGTAGTCCACCCATCGTTTTCTGAGGCCATTCTGGCAGCCGGTCCTAACGATTCGTCAGGAGTGATTATTCTGGAGCATGGTGAAAATAACCTGATCACTTGGCCTGGCGACCTTGAGCTACGCAGCACTGCCGAAGTCTTGACTGCAAAGCAGCCCAACTTCCTTATGGGACCTCATCACGGCGGGCCTTCCGACTATCCAACAAAAGCGGTCAGACGACGAATGCAAGACGCGAAAACTGATCGCATGAAGGAAATGCGCCATGCAGCAGTTCAGGTCGGACCGGGTATGAATTATATTTCCGTAGGCACTAAGAACCAGCACCATCACCCGCGTCCTGGCTATCTCAGGCTAATGAATTCAGTAGGAGCCAAAGTCATTTGCTCCCAGTTGACAGTCTGTTGTGACCGGCGGCGAGTATTATCCGAAAGAGCCGTCTTTGACGGCTCGGGAGCCCTGGGGCTGAGGAGCGCGAAATCCGGCGTTGCCTGCCGAGGAGCGCTGAGGATATATGTCAATGGCGGACAGATTTTCGAAGATGAATTTGCTGCCGCTCATAGGGATCGCGTAACATCACTCTACAGGCCACAATGCCTTCGAGAAGGATAGCTTGTTTTGATTTCCCATGCCACCAAAATTGATAGGGTTTAATTCCGCGAAAGCCTTTCCGAGGAGCCGCAGAAATTCGCGCTGACAACAAGAACGTCATAACTCGTCGCGACTAAACTCCTTATCGCCTTAAAAGCGCAAGCACGCCCACCAATCAACGACACTCACCTCGCAGGTGTGGATAATCGAAAGAGATAAGTTAAATTGGTTTTGAGACAAGGTTACCTCATTGATCCAGAATCTTCGCCTATAATTTATTGATTTCCGACAATCGCACTAACCGAGTAAATCTATACCTCTCCAGACATTCGTCTGAAGCATCGCGCTGCTTTGTGACAGCCCTTTCAACCCGCCCTCACGGCGGCGTCAGCAGTCGGACTTCCGGAAAGTAGGTCCGGTAACGTTGGGCGTCCGCCGTGGCCAGGGGCAGATCGAGGAACGAGGCATGAGCTCCGATGAAGAAATCCGGCAACGGCGTTTTCGGGGCCGTGGGAGCGTCGGTTTGGCGACGGTTCTCCAAGTATTCGCCATAGGCCTTGGCGCAACGCCAGCTCGTTCGCGCCGGCAGGTCGAGCAGGGTCACCCCCAACTGATCCAGACGCTCCCACACCGTGTCGGGCTGGCAGTCGCCGACACACAGTTCCGCGAGAATCACCGGGTTGATCGCAATCCCCTCCCCCAGCAATCCCTGCCGGACCAACTCGGCCGCCCAGGCATGATGGGGCGCGCCCGGCGCAAAGGCATCGATCCAGACATTCGTGTCGAGCAGAATCACGGTTCGCGGGTCTGCTGTCGGAGTTCCTCCCAACGCATTTTCGGCGTCAGCGCCGCCGCCTTCATCAAGGCCTCAAGCTTGGCGGCACTGGGCTTAGGCCGTTTCGACGCCGGGATGACCTGGGTGAGTTCATAGTGCCCCGCTGCTTCCCGCACCACGGCATAGGCCTCCCCGGGCAAGGCACCCGGCAGGACGATGCGCCGCTTGGCATCAATGGTGGCGACTTTCATGGTGGGATTATCCCACCCCCTGTGGCGGCCGTCAAGCGCCTGCGCGCCCCCGTAGCGGCCAACGCGAGTTGGCCGCTACTCTCTACTCCCCACTTCAGACCGTCCCGCCCCAGGCCACCGCCGTCTGGCCCTGCACACCGAGACCCTCGACACCCAGCTCAATGACGTCACCGGGTTTCATGAAGACGGGCTCGGGCTTGAAGCCGAGGCCGACGCCGGGAGGCGTGCCGGTGGTGATGATGTCGCCGGGCAGCAGGCTCATGAACTGGCTGAGGTAGCTCACCAGCGTTTTCACGCCGAAGATCATCTGCGCGGTGCTGCTGTTCTGGATCGTCTTGCCGTTGAGCTTGAGCCAGAGGTTCAGGTTCTGCGGATCCGCGACCTCGTCACGGGTCGCCAGGAAGGGCCCGAGCGGCGCAAAGGTGTCGCAGCTCTTGCCCTTGACCCACTGGCCGCCGCGCTCGAGCTGCCATTCGCGCTCGCTGTAGTCGTTGTGCACGCAGTAGCCGGCGACGTGGTTCAGGGCCTCGTCCTCGCTGACGTAGCTCGCCTTTTGGCCGATCACGAAGGCCAGCTCGACCTCCCAGTCGGTCTTCTTCGAGTTCTTCGGGATGACGACCGGATCGTTCGGGCCGCAAAGCGCCGAGGTGGCCTTGAAAAACACGATGGGCTCTGCCGGAATCGGCATGCCGCTCTCCTTGGCGTGATCGACGTAGTTCAGGCCGATGCAGATGATCTTGCTCGGGCGGGCCACGCAGGGACCGAGACGCACGCTCGGATCGACCGTCGGCGCCGACGCCGCGTTGGCCTGGGCCCAGGCGGCCAGGCGCTGCAAGCCGTCGCCGCCAAAAAACACCTCATCGTAGTCGCTGCCAAACGCGCTCGCGTCGATGCGACGGCCGTCCTCGAGGATCAGGCCGGGTTTTTCTTGTCCAGGGTTGCCAAAGCGGATCAGTTTCATGGTCTAGGGGTACGCGGTTCTCGGTTCCTTGTTCTCAGTTCTCCTTCGTCATTCGTTCGTCCTTCGCCAATGCTTCGGAGAAGGCCTCATTTCTTCTCATCGCCCTCGGCATTCACATACCGACCAATGATCGGGTACTGCTCGAGTTCCGCGACCGTGCCGGTGACCGGGTAGCTCTCGCGGCCCACCCAGTAAACGGCGGCGGCGGCGATGTCCTCGGGCATGAGCAGGCGGCCCATCGGCACGACCGAGGCCGGCAGGCGCTCCGGCCAGCCTTCGCCGAGGCCGTCGCCGAGTTTGACCTGGTACTCGTTGTCGGAGAGCGTCCAGCCGACGTTGAGCTGGTTGACGCGCACGCGGTCGAGGCCGAGCGAATCGGCCAGGTTGCGGGTCATCGTCATGAGCGCGCCCTTCGACATCGAGTAGGCGAGCATGTTGGCCTGGCCGCAGTGGGCGAGCACCGAGCCGATGTTGAGCACGACACCGGTGTTTTTCTTCAGCTCCGGCAGCAGCGCGCGGATCAGCAGCATCGGCGCGCGGGCGTTCACCGCCATCATGCGGTCGAAGAAGGCCGCGTCGGTCGTGTCGATGCGGCCGCGAATCGTCAGCGCGGCGTTGTTGACCAGGGCATCGACCCGGCCAAAGGCGGCCAGGGCGTCGGCCGCGAGCTGTTCGGGGTAGGCGGCGTCCTCAAGGCTGCCCTGGCAGAAGGCCGCCTTGTCGGCGCCGAGCTCCTGGCGCAGCGCCTCGCCGCGGGCGGCATCGCGCCCGTGCAGGATGACGCGCGCGCCCTCCTGGATGAACCGGCGCGCCATGTGCTCGCCAATGCCCGTGGTGCTGCCGGTGATGAGGATGACCTGGTCTTGAAGTCGCATGAGGTGAAAAGGGTTGAGCCCTCCATCATGGCGAGTCCGGGCCACCGCTCAAGGCCGCAGCTGCCGGAAAGTTGAGCCCCAAAGGTACTCCAGCGCTTCAGCGAGCAGTCAGGTGGCCTCCCTAGATGGCACGGGACACCGAACCCCACAGATTCCAGAACGCGAGGCAAGGCCGAACCGCCTCACAAGAAGCGTGGTCTGGGTGCAGCCGGCTGTGGTGCGATTTGTCAGGCAGTTGCCCATCGACCCCATTCCCCAGTGCCTTCGAGGGAGTGGCCACGACGAGTCTGTGAAATCCTATTGGAATCACTAGAGTTTGTGTAAGGTGCGTCATGAGCAGCCCCAAAAAAGCCAAGTCTCAGGAAGACGTTCTTCTGAAATTCAAAGAACTGTTCCGGGAAGCCCGGAGAGAGCATAGCAAGAGCGGCAAACGTGCCTCGGCTGAGACTCCCGCGCACAAAGCAATCGTGAAGTTTGCCGCCAAAGAGAAGATTCCCGGAGCGCAGGAACTTCTGGTGGCGTTGCCAGTGGTTTGGAACGAACAGGACAATCAAGGTGCCCTCTCCCTGTTGGAATCAGCCGAAAAAGATCTGCCACCCATATTGCTTGGGCATGTCTGGAATATCAAAGGCCTACTGCTCGGTAATCTCAAACGCTGGGACGATGCCATCGAGTGCCACCAGAAGGCGCTGGAGACGCCCGGCTACGACACGCCGGGCAAAGCCCTCTACAACATGGGCAGCGCCTACGTTGGCAAGCGTGAGTATGACCGGGCCATCGAGTGTTACCAGAAGGCGCTGGAGACGCCCGGCTTCGACACGCCTGGCGATGCCCTCCACAACATGGGCAGCGCCTACGCCAACAAGCGTGATTATGACCGGGCCATCGAGTGTTACCAGAAGGCGCTGGAGACGCCCGGCTTCGACACGCCGGGCATGGCCCTCAACAACATGGGCAGCGCCTACCACAACAAGCGTGAGTATGACCGGGCCATCGATTATTACAAGAAGGCGCTGGAGACG